>CAWDRX010000012.1:0-484076 GCA_963804875.1 uncultured Verrucomicrobiae bacterium | reverse complement strand
ACAGCGGCAAAAAAGAGCCCGAGGGCGTCTCCTACGGGCCCTAGTCCTTCTTCTGGTGAATACACGGTCGCGATTAGACCCGCCATACCGCGTGCGTCTTTGGAATTTCCTTAATGGGTTTCAGTAGAAGGAACGGCGTGCACCCGGGCGGAGTGTTTCGCTCGGGAGAAATCGGCACGGGGCGCTTGTTTTTCATCGGGAAAAATTTCGGCCCCTGTTCATACGAGGCGGGGGGTTGTTGGGGGACATGGCCTCGAATCGGTGTGGACGGCAGAAAAAAGAAGGCTCATTTCAGGCGTTCAGCCCGCTTGATTATAGGCGAACGACATCAGCCAACAACGACGAACGCAGCCGGAAACCAATGGACTTGTTATGCTAATCTGTTATGCAATACCAGCTTCAGCCCTGTCCTACGAGGGAAACGGTGAGGGAGGGATTCGAACCCTCGGTAGCCTTTTGGGCTACGGCGCTTTAGCAAAGCGCTGCTTTCGACCACTCAGCCACCTCACCAAATTGATCTATAATAACGCGTTACAACTATTTGTTGTCGCTGAGAATTGGGAATTGTAAGTCCATTTAGTAAGACATTCACTCCCAATATGAAATCCGTCTTTACCGCGCAAGGCTGTCCCACGCATGCGTTATATTTCTGTTCGCCTGGTCCACCCAATCTTTGAAAGGCTTGTTCCAGCCAAAAACAATCACGGCGGCAATAATCGAGAATTCAACCAACAGTCGCTTTCGCTTCATGTCCAAGATTGTCAGAAAGAACGATCAAATCCAATCCGCTACGCAAGGTCGGCGAATGTCTCTAACGGAACAAGCTGGCGTTTATTTTGCGCGGTTTTCAATTGGCGGCAAGCAACTAAAGCGTTCGCTAAAGACGAGCGATAAGGAGCTGGCGCGTCGTCTCGTTGGGTGTAATTGCCTCGCGGGTTTGGAATTGAAGAGAGAGGGCGAGATGGGAAAATTCTGGAGGGAATGTCTTTCGGCGCTTTAGCAAAGCGCTGCTTTCGACCACTCAGCCACCTCACCAATACAGAGCGAGAATATTGCGAAGAATTTGGCTTTCCAATCTGCAATTTGGAGTTGCCGACAGCGACCTCGCCGCGTGCTCACGATTTCATCAGAGTTGCCAATTTCCAATAGCCAATTGATCAAATCTACTCGTGATGAGCGAAGAAGAAGCGCGCAGGCAGATCTTGGAGAAAGTCAGTCCTCTGGACGAAAGGGTGGTTTCGCTCGCGGACGTGATCGATTGTTTTTCGCCCGGGATTATTTCGCCCGGCTGCCTCTGCCCGCATTCGATAATTCGGCGATGGACGGCTACGCAGTCGTGGCCAGTTCCTGCAAAAAAGGTGGGCGGCTGCGCGTGATTGGAGAGCAGCCTGCCGGCCCAGATCGAAACCTGCGAGTCAGTGGCGACGAAGCGGCCCGAATTTTCACCGGCGCGCCCGTTCCGCAGGGAGCAGACGCGATCGTCATGCAGGAGGATGTGACGCGCAACGGCACTGAAATCTCCTTGAATGTGGATGTCGAAGCGGGCGAATTCGTCCGCCGGCGTGGCTGCGATTTGGCGGAAGGGCAAATGATCCTAAGAAAAGGCGGTCGCATCCAGGCGGGGACCATTGGCTTACTGGCTTCCCAGGGTTTTGCTGATGCCATCGTTGGCGGCAAGCCAAGTGCAGCAGTCATTTCCACCGGTGACGAGCTGGTGCAACCGGCGAAGAACTTCAGCCAGGCCAAATTTACGACAGCAATTCCGCGTTGCTGAACGCCCTCCTAAAGGGGTGCGGCGTCGGCGACGCAGTTGTGGAAAATTGTCGCGATGATCGCCGAGTCTTTAGACAACGCGATCAAACGCGAAATAAAAAATCACGTCCTCATCATCAGCGGCGGCGTTTCGGTCGGCGAACATGATTTAGTGAAAGAAGCGTTGTGCAAAGCCGGCGCAAAGATCGAAATCTGGCGCGTGGCTGTTAAACCGGGAAAGCCATTTCTGTTCGGCCATGTCGGCGAGTGCTTCGTGTTTGGGCTGCCCGAAATCCCGTGTCCGCCTTTGTGACGTTTTTGCAGTTCGTTCGGCCCGCGATCTTGAGAATGATGGGCGCAACGAACCTCGACCTCCCGCAGTTTTCAGCGAAGTTGACTGTTGACCTAACGAACGACGGCGATCGACCGCACTACATCCGCGGGAAACTCGAACACGGAAACTTCACGCCGATAGGTCGGCAGGAGTCCCATGCGCTTTTTGGTTTGAGCCAGGCAAACGCGCTCCTCCGGGTCGCAGTCGGTCAGGTGTTAAAAGCAGGCCAGATTGTTGATGTTCAAATCTGGGACTGAGTGGGCAGCGACGCCGTCATGTTGAGCAGAGCGCGGCAACCAATGTGAGGTATGCCAGGCTCTCAAACAGCTCGGGCCACTTCCGAGGGTCCGATAGAGTCAGAGAATGAAAGCCTGGCCTCGCGCACTTCGTCGGCTGCGTTACAGCTTCGGCTGCGCTCAGAATCACATCACTGGCTCCTCAGGATTTCGTTATGGCCGACCAGAATTGACAGATTAGGCGCGCGTTTCTAGTTTTATCCCCTTGAACACGGGACCGGTTACCGCGTTTGCACGAACTCCGACGGATCAAACTCGTGCGGATGCTGAACGTCTTTCCCACGTCATTTTGGAAATGCAGCGCTGTTTTCTGCTGCACCTGTCCAAGGAACTCGCGCCAGGCAATGTATCCTTCCCGCAATTCTTTCTTCTCGCAGTTCTCGACCGCAAGGAAGTGCTCAGCATGTCGGAGATCGCGAAGAAAATGGGCCACACTACGGCTGCAGCGAGCGGTCTCGTTGCGCGCTTGGAGAACCTTCGTTACGTGACGCGTTCCGCCGCGCGAGATGACCGTCGCAAAGTGATGGTCTGTATCACACAGAAGGGTTCCGCTCTCGTCCGCCGAATTCGTGAGGAAATGGTTGGCAACGTTATGAAAATACTCAATCACCTGACACCAGACGAGCAAAGGGCGTGGCTGCACATTTACAGCAAAATTTACGACTATTGTCAGTCGAAATGATTTTGCTTTGGCTGGCGAGGGTGCTATGAGACTGCGTTGAATCCAAAGGCCGGCTTTTCCGCGTCTAATCGCTAAGGTTGTATGAGAAAATTTTTATTTGGTCTCGGGATTGTTGCGACCTTCGCTCTTTTCGTCCAGCCGGGTTTTGCCGGCACCGAGGGTCGATACAGTGAAACAACATCTCGGACACGAAGAGTATCAGAAGCTGCTGTGCCTACCTTTACGCTGAGCCAAGCCATCCTGACGGCGGTGCAGCGCAATCCAACCCTTCTCAATGCAGAGCAGGAGATCAAACGAAGTAGAGGCGTGATTATTCAGGTGCGCGCGCAGGCACTGCCGCAGATCAACGCGAACGCCAATTTCCAATGGGTCGATCCAAACCTGACCGGCGCCCGCGTTTTGGGCAACACGAGTCCGACGACGGGTTTTACGCCGTCCACCGGAACCGCCGCGGCCCTGATGGAAGGGGTGCCGGCGTCGCAAGTCGGGGATGCTCGCACACCCCTAGCTGCAGCAACGCCAATCCCTGTCAGGAATGTTGAACAGAGCGATATCTCTTACGCAATTAGTGTTACCGGGACGCAGCTGATTTTTAACGGCACAACCTTCAATCAGATCCGGGGCACTTTTTTTCAACGCGACGGCGCTTACTTCTCCTTCCGCAACGTCCTGGATCAACTCATCGCCACAGTAAAAACCCAGTTTTACCAGATCATCGTCAATCGCGACCTGGTGAAGGTGAACGAGGAAAACGTGCGTCTTTTGGAAGCTCAGTTGAAAGACCAGCAAAACCGGTTTGAAGCGGGAACAGTTCCAAGGTTCAACGTGCTGCAGGCGGACGTGCAGCTGCATAATCAAATCCCGCAACTGATTGCTGCCCAGAACAACTTGCGCATATCGAAGTTGCAGTTGGCAAAAACTCTCGGCCTCGATTTCCAGCGGCGACGTGGTGATAGCCCGCCACTGGAAGTGATTGGTGAAATGCCGTACATCCCGCGCCCTATTGAGCTCGCCGATGCCATCGAAATGGGGAAAGAGCGACGAGCGTTCCTGAAACAAGCTCGGGCAAACGTATTGAACCAGCTCCAACAAGTGCGCGCGGCAGCAGGGCAATATCTTCCCACTTTCACCACAACCGGCGGCGGCGAATGGGTCAGCTCACCGATCAACTCAAGCTGGCATGATATTTCAAAAGGTTGGACCGCACTGGTCCAGGGCAGCATGCCAATCTGGGACAGCGGCGCGATCGCCGGTCAGGTTATCCAGCAACGCGCACTTCTTTCCGAAGCAAAAATCACTTACGACGACGACGTTCGACAAGTCGAGTTGGAGATACAGCAGGCGTATTCAAACTTGCAACAGAACCGCGAGCTGATCCAAAGCCAGGAGAAAAACGTGGAGCTGGCTGACGAAGCAGTGCGTCTGGCCAAAGCGCGCCTCGACGCGGGCGCCGGAGTTCAGTTGGATGTACTGAACGCGACAGTGCAATTGCTCACAGCGCAATCAACACGTCTGCAAGCGCTGTTTGGATATAACTCATCGCTGGCAGAATTCGATCGCGCCACTGGTGCGCAGAGCACTTACACAGAAATGTTTGCCAACCTCAGGCCGCGCGCCACGACCACAAAAACCTACTACACTGGCAGCGACGTGGATGCGATGGGCGATCCGAAGGAGACCGGCGAAGAACGCGTTACTACCACGACGACGCGGAGGACAAGCTCGAAGTAACGACGTTCAACTTCCAGAGAGCGTCGGCCAGCGCGCGGCGGCGGCTGCGGAGGTCATGTTGAGCACAGCGAACATCTTGGATAGTTCTCTCCGCGCTCGACAGAAAATTAACCCGAGATCCTTCGCTTCGCTCAGGATGACAGCGGCCGAGGATGTTGGAGCTTAGACTGCCAGCATAATAATGGATTTGCCGTTCGAACAATTTCCCGCGCTAAACGCGATCAAAATCTGTCGTCACGTTTTCGCGCAACGAATTCCTGGAATCGACGTCTCGGCCGGGAAAGCTGAGGTACTTCAGCGGCTTGATGCCGCACACGAGGAAATTCGAAAAACAATCGGCTTTGGCGGTTGGCCGCTATTCACCGCGCAACAAGTTCATGGAAACAAGATAGCAGTGCTAACTGAGATAGAGTCGGCGCCCCCTTTAGGTCGCGAGTTTCCCGCCTGCGATGGCATCATCACCAATCAACGCGGTGTCGCGTTGGGCATTTACGTCGCGGATTGTTGCGCGGTTTACATTGTAGATCCAAAAACGCCTGCGATTGGCCTCGTGCATTCCGGACGCAAAGGCACCGAGCTTGGCGTGGTTACAAATGCGATCCGCCAAATGGTTGAACGCTTCGATTCCGATCCAGCGAATATGATCGTGCAACTCAGTCCCTGCATTCGCCCACCCCACTACGAAGTCGATTTCGCCGCCGAAATCACCCGCCAATGTCGCGCGCTCGGCGTTCAAGAAATCCACGATCCGGGGATCTGCACGGCCTGCAATTTGGACCGCTACTACTCCTACCGCGCCGAAAAAGGAAAAACCGGCCGAATGCTGGCTTTGATTGGACTTCATCCAGCGGTTGCGAATTAGACGAAGAAATCTTCGTGATTCTTTACGAATCTTCGTCTACTTCTCGTTAGGTCTATGCCGGTTGCTATCGATGGCAGTTTTGGTGCTCATTGGATGGCAGTCTACCGAACCGGTCTCTACCGCTGTCCGCTTCGCTCATCCCGGCATGCACTTCACTGGAGCCTACTCGACGCATCTCACGCTCGACGATGTCCGCCAGATTGTGCAAGCTCGCCCGCGACCGCAGCGACATTAGGAAGCCCGTGCATTTCATCACCATTGAACGACCCGACGAACCCGAAATAGCCTCGGGAAATCCTTCGACCAGCGGTGATCCTATTACGACCTTCAAAGTCCAGAAAAAGAACGGCCGATGGTTCATTCTTCCTGGTTCGATCGAAAGCGGCCGAGTTATCCTTACTTCTTGATGTGCCCCAGACCTAACCAATCGATGAAGCCAACGGCCGCACATCGAAATAAGTTCAGCGTGTTTGCAACGACACCGTGCCGTGGCTTATCTCCTTCTCGTTAGACGAATGCGCTATCTGCTGCTGATCGCGGCTTTTCTCACCGCGTGCGAGACGACATACAAGGAAGGCGCGACCATCAAGTCAGCGTCTGGCCAAACACTCTGCGCGAAACACCAGATCCCGCTTGTTTCCCTTCACGCATGGCAAGCGCCTACGCACGGAGATAAAATTTACCTCGTTCATCAGGCTGGATATCCCTATTACTATCTCGCAGAAGAGCATTGCCCGAATCATATCCCACAGCATGTCGCATTTCACCGCGGTGGAATTTTTCAGGAGAAGACCACCGTGCACTACTGCTCATTGTGCGAGAAAGAGTTTTGGGAGCAGCTACGAATCCGAGACGAGAAAGCAGCGATTGACTTCGCACAGTATGTTCTGTGGATTCGTTCCGATTCGCACACCAAAGCGCCGTATCAAGTCACATTCAAAAAAGGCATTTGGACGGTTAAGTGCTCGCTCGTAGATCGTCGGCCAGCGAGCATTAAGATCGGGGAAGATGGTCGAGAAATATCGGAAAATTTTCCACGATATTCGTCTAACCAAGCGATGCAGCGAACCACGAGATAGCCTACGATCCAACTTCATGAGCATTTGCCATTTACCCGTTGCCTCCGTTGATCGCGTCTCAGGTCGCGCGGTCGCTGATCTTGTGTCTCGTTAGACCTATGCATGCCAAACGAGCTGCACCGATTCTGTTCGCGTGCATTTGCGCGCTAGCGACTCACGCAAGCGCCGACTCGCTGCAGCCCGCAGTTGATACGTACATGGCCGAGGTCACTCGAATCGTTGCCGGCGCACTGATGCCGGAGCTTGCGAAGCATCGTGAGCTCGGGAACATAACGAAGAAGTTCTCATTTCAGATAGACGCTGCTGGACACCCGAGCGAAATCAGAGTGATCACCATTCCTCCGAACAAGCTCCTTGATCAATTGGTTGTCAGAGTCATCCGCCGTCTCAAGTTCCCGCGAATTCCTAAGAACATTCTCGAAAAATACAAATCTCTCGAGTTCCGAACTGAGATGGGTCCGCCTGACTAGTAATGGGTCTAACCAAGCGCTCCAGCCAACCGCTGGCCGCTCCGATGTGTAGCTTTTCTATAACTTCAACATTAAACTCCGCGGCAAAGTGCGCTGCCCCCAGCGGTGGCTGAACTGTTCTCGTTAGAGCACGCTAAGAGTGGTCAATCCCTAAAATTCTTGAAGTTTGTTGCGACGCCGAAGTCTCGACCGCGCACGAACTGAATGACGGTTTGTAGTTCGTCTTTCTTTTTACCTGTGACTCGAATTTGCCGGTCCTGCAATTGACTCTGGACTTTGAACCCCTGGGATTTGATCGCCTGGATAATTTCTTTGGCTTTGTCCCCTTCCAGGCCTTGCTTGATTTTCAATTCCTGCCGGGCATGTCCGACGGATGATATTGCGGGTTCTTCCTGTTCGACATTCCGCAAATCCACGCCGCGCCTGGAAAGCTTGCCGATGACGATTTCCCGAAGCGCTTTCAAATGTGTGCCATCGTCGGCGATCAAAGTGATTTTGTCCGGTTCTGGAATGATCTCGGTTTTCGCGTCCTTTAAATCGAACCGGGTGGCAAGCTCTTTGCGCGCCTGATTTAACGCGTTATCGATCTCCTGATTGTCCACTTCTGAAACGATGTCGAACGAAGGCATGGTTTTGAATTTCAGATTCTAAATTCTAAATTTCAAATTTGTCCCGCTGAAAAATTCCTCTCACGGGTTGGCCTCGCCGATCTTGATATCTCCTTTTGCGATTTGCACTGTGATTGCCGCAGGTCCTCCGCCATTGACTATCTGATCGATTTTCATTTCACGTGCAGAAGAATTCGAGACCAACGGAACATTATTGAAGTCGTTAGCAATCTTCCCATCCTCTGCATAGGCGATGAGACGAAAGGCGGCTTCCGTGGGCAGGAATACCCAAGCGTTTCCCAGTCCCACGTTTACCTGCGCGGAGAATTTTTGCTGTTCCCACCAATCGTACGTGACCGTAAGCGTGCCGCGTTTCATTGTAAGATCCAGGTTTGTGAAACAGTTGCGGGAAAAAATCCGGCCGTCGTTTACCCGTGCGCGCACTTCTGGGCCGCGCATCGCTTCCAGCAAAACTTCGCCTGCGTTGAGGTCGAGAGCCGAAATTCTGGCAGTTGCAGGGACGATAATAATGTAATCGACCGTACCTGACCGATCGGAAAACGCCCACCTCGGTTGAGGAGGAAATTTCGTGGTGACTGAAGCGCCGCCAGATTTCGTGGAGATATCCATGGCGATCTGGTTAAGACGTTCGTGGCTGTAGGCTCTCTTAACGCATCGCACCCGCATCTCGTTATTATTTGAGCCATAAACCGAGACGGCGCCGTCGCGATTCTGAATGCTTACATTCGCGTCGGGTTCGATTGGATAAACCTTTTCGACAACCTCTTCGAGCACGCGATGATCCCCTGTGCTGCAGCTGTTGAGCATCAGGAACGCAGTAAATAATGGACAAAGTCGGTAAACAGCACCCAATCGCACGGCCGAATCCTATCAGTGGCTATTCCCTTCGACACGCGAACATATTGCTGACTCCACGGCGTCGCGAAATGATTTGCGCCTTAGACCCAAAGGGTCCGATCGAAGGTGCGATATTGGATGGCTTCGCTGACGTGCTCGGGCACAATCTCCTGTTTTCCGTCAAGATCAGCGATGGTGCGCGAGACTTTGAGGATCCGATCGTAGGCGCGGGCGCTGAGATTTAATTCACTCATGGCCACACGAATCAATTCCTGGGAGTCCTGGCTCAACTTACAGTGTTGTTTCAACTGGCGCGTGGCCATGCGAGCGTTGCAATTTACTTTCACCTCATTGCGAAATCGTTCCCGCTGTCGTTCTCTGGCTCGCGCGATGCGCTCGCGAATAGTAGCGGAAGTTTCTTCAGCGCGTTCGCTGGCGACGTCGCGATATTCCACAGCAGGCACTTCAATGTGCAAATCGATGCGATCGAGCAGCGGGCCGGAGATGCGCTGGCGGTAACGCTGCACCTGGACTGGGCCGCAGCGGCATTCGCGTTTCAGATCGCCGAAGTAACCGCACGGACATGGGTTCATTGCTGCCACCAGCATGAACTCGGAGGGAAAAGTGACGCTTCCTGCCGCGCGCGACACAGTGACTTTCCCGTCCTCGAGCGGCTGACGCATCACTTCTAATGCCGATCGTTTGAACTCCGGCAATTCATCCAGGAATAGCACGCCATTATGCGCGAGAGTAACCTCTCCCGGATTTGGAAATGCGCCTCCTCCAAGCAGCCCGATGTCGCTGATGGTGTGATGCGGCGGCCGAAAAGGTCGCGTCGACACAAAGGATTGTTCGGTGTCGAGCAACCCGGCGATGCTATGAATCTTTGTCGTCTCGATCGCTTCATCGAGCGTGAGCGGCGGGATGATTGTTGGGATGCGTTTGGCAATCATGGATTTGCCCGAACCAGGCGGCCCGATCATCAGGGCGTTGTGACCGCCGGCGACAGCTACCTCGATCGCGCGTTTTACGTGACCCTGGCCTTTTACGTCGCTGAAATCGACGTCGAAACTTTGGTGCGCTGCGAAGAACTTGCTTAGATCTGCGCGCGTCGGAAGAAGCACAATTTCGCCGCGCAGAAAGGCGAACGTCTGCCGCAAATTCTGGACGCCGTATATGTCGATCTTGTCAACCATCGCGGCTTCGAGCGCATTGGCTTCGGGCACGAACAAGGCGCGTTTGCCGCGGCGGCGCGCCTCAAGCGCGACCGGCAACACGCCTTTGACGGGCCGGACGGAACCGTCGAGAGCCAATTCGCCAACAAAACTGAAATTTTCGAACGGTGAACTGTCGAGTTCCTCGGTCACGGCAATCATTCCAAGCGCAATCGGTAAGTCGAAGCTCGGTCCTTCTTTTTTAATGTCTGCTGGCGCGAGATTTATGGTGGTCCGTCCGCGCGGCCAGTAGTATCCGCTATTGGAAATCGCAGTCGTGACGCGGTCGCGGCTCTCTTTTACCGCCGCGTCTGGAAGTCCGACAATGACAATGACCGGGTCGCCGCCTGCGCCGTTCACCTCGATTTCCACCTCGTAGGCGTCCACGCCGTACACCGCTGCGGAGTAGATTTTCGCCAGCATGCAGCGGCAGAGTTGCAGAAAATCGCTGCGTCGAAAAGCGCCAAATATCCGTCCGAAGTTAGATGCAACGGACGTCGGAAAGTATTGTCAAATATCAAGGAATGTGTCGGACAACCCCGTATTTATCGGCCAGAAAAACCCTTAGAAAAAATTTTGAACGACAGGCATCCAATCAATGTCACAAATTCGAATATTTAACCTTGTTAAATACTTTCTCGGATGCTACAACGCGTGATCGATAAGGGGTCGACGAATACAGTGTACGGGAAGTTGTCGAACCTAGCCCCCCGGATGAACAATGAAAAAGAGTTATATGGCTGCTGAAGATAGCGATACAGGAATAAAGATTTACCTGCGCGAAATCGGGCAAATCCCGCTGTTGACTCCGGAGCAGGAGATTGAACTCGCGGCTAAGATCAAAAAGGGGGATCGCGAGGCTCGCGCACTGATGATCCGGTCCAACTTGCGTTTGGTTGTCAAAATCGCGCATGACTATGCAAACCTTGGTCTGCCGCTGCTGGATCTGATCTCGGAAGGCAACATCGGCCTCATGAAGGCGGTGGAGCGTTTCGATCCCGCAAAGGGCGGAAAGCTAAGTACTTACGCTGCATGGTGGATTAAACAGTCCATCAAGCGAGCACTGGCCAACCAGAGCAAAACCATCCGGTTGCCCGTGCACCTTGTCGACAAAATTTCCAAGATGCGTCGCGTGTCGCTGCAGATGAGCGAAGAACTCGGTCGCGAACCGACCGATGAAGAGCTCGGCGACGAGATCGGCATTGCAAGCGGGAAAGTTTCTCAGCTGAAGACCGTCTCGATTCGGCCCGCTTCACTCGATGCACCGATCAGCGACGACGATTCGACCGAGTTTGGCGAAATCGTCGGCGATGAGGAGGCCCAGACGCCATTCGAGCTGTTGCGGGATAAGAATCTCCGTAACGAAGTCGGTGGGCTGTTGGACGTTTTGGATGACCGCGAAAAGAAGATCATTTTCCAGCGTTTCGGCCTGGACGGCGGTAAGCCCAAGACGCTCGAGGAGGTAGGGAAAAAATTTGGTGTTACCCGAGAGCGCATTCGCCAGCTGCAAAATATTGCGCTTTCCAAACTGCGCCGTGCGCTGGCGAAGAAAGAGCGTCCGGTGGATGTGGAACTGCCGGTCGAAGCTTAAGCTCGACGGGCACTGTGATTTATCACGCGCGGACAGAAATGTCCGCGCGTTTTGTTTGGCCCTGCGACGTATTGTAGAGACGCGCGTTTCCGACCGCGTGTCTTACTTCAGCTTGCCTTGAGTTTCTTTCGCAAGATCCAAGTGATCCTGAACCATTTTAGCTGTGTCATCGGCGAACTTCTTCAAGTCGGGATCGCTCCCGCCGCTGGCTTCCCCTTTGAATTCAGCCAGATCCTTTTCGTGGTCTTTCACCATCATATCCATGTAGGCTTTGTCTGAAGTCCATTTAACACTGTGCTCTTTGCTTGGAAGTTGGACTCCTTTTTTCGAAGCGATCGCCTTAAGTTCATCGTTGGCCTTGCTGTGATCGGTCACCATTCGTTTGCCGAATGATTTCACATCCTCGCTTTGAGCTTTCTGTTCAGCTACCTGTCCCATCGCGACTTCCATCATCCCACCTTTCGCGGCCTTCTTCATGAAAGTCTTATCCTTCTCACTTAATGACGAACCGTCGGCGGTTGCATTGGTGTCGGCGGCTCTGACCGCTCCGGCCAGGCTGATTGTCCCGATTAAAAGGGCAATGATATACAACTGCGAAACAGCGTTAATTTTGGTTTTCATGGCTTTTTTTGACTGAACTGCAGGGAACAATCCCAGCATCAACTACCAATCGAAAGCGACCGGCTCGTTGGACGCGAGAGAATTACGGCTCGTTCGTTGTTAACGGGTTAACTCAGACTCAAGAAATATTCCGCTAATACGAGCTTTCGACGCGCTGGGCCACGTCACGGTAACCATAATCCACTTCGTAAAGTTGCTTCATACAAGCGAGAGCCTTTTCCTGATCACCCACTCGCTCGTAAACCAAGCCGAGATTGTACACGATCTCTTTCTTCATCTCGTTCATGGACACGATTTCCCGTGAGGCTTCCTCCAGTTGTTTCATTGCCAGATCGAGCATGCCAAGCTCGCCATAACAGCAACCCAGCACGTTCATGGCTTTCAAACGCGCGTGCGGATTTTGCCGCGCGCGTTGCAGTTCCGGCACAGCCTCACGAAAACGTCCGGCATGGAAAAGGTTGGTCCCCAGTTCAAACCGGAGTTGTAGATCAGTCGGATTCCGTTTCACATGGTCCTGGGCATCCGCAATCAGGATTTCTGCGCGGCTGACTTTGGCTGTGCGCAGTTGCCGGGACTTTTCCGCGTACACTTCGTCTCGTGCAGCGTGTGTCGACAGGAATTCCTCGTGTGCAGTGATCTCGCGTTCCAAGCATTTGATTTTCAAATCGGAAATCCTTCGAAGCAGTCCAGTATCCGCTCCTTTAGCGAGATCAGCAGCATACTGGTACCAGCGGATGGCCGACTCGAAGTCGTCCTTTTGCTCGCTTAAAGCGCCGAGCCGGCGCGCAGAGTCCACGTTTTCCGGTTCCGCCTGGTGACGCGCGTAAGTTTCCGCGATCTGTTGATCAAGCGCTTCCCCAGTGAGGCGGATCCGGCTTTGCTGTTCGAGCGAAATGGCTTCATCCTTATCCTTTATCAGGTCGCGATAACTTTCGGCCTCCGTCCAGCCACCTCTCTTCATCGAAGCGCGCGCCGAAGCGTCCTTGCCGAGACGCAGCGATTGCGCATCAAGCGGGTCGATCGTGTTGAGTTGATTGTAGATTTCCACCTCGTTTTCGTGGTCCCCAAGCTCGTGATACAAACGTCCCAGCTCATTCAGCACTTTCACGTCGCGCGGATTCTCTTCGAGTAAAGTGCGCAACGCGAAAACTGCGATTTCGGACCAACCCGCCGCCAGCGCCGCTTCCTTCAAAAGCAAATTGGCCTGGCGATTATACGGGTCCCCTTCCAAAACACCCTCCAAGATTTCAACAGCACGTTTCGGGTCTTTTTTGATCTCTCGTTGCGCTTTCATCACCCCAATAGGCGCTGTCGAAATGTGGAAAAAACTCTTCTTAGCCGATTTGCTTTTGGTAACCTCGGTACGGCGCAGAAGTTGGCGTCCCGTGAGAAACTCGGGCTCCTGCTTAAGAATTTCCTGAAGGAGAGAAATGGCGTAACCCAGATTGCGCAGCTCGATGGCGCTGACCGCCTTGAGCCAAAGCGCCCGCAGCGATTCGCTCAGTTCCTTCTCGGTTCTGACGGCCATATTTTCCAGCTTATCACAAAACGAGGTGCTTGCGTTAGCGCGCGAAAGAGATGACTCGAGTCAGTTCGCGAAAAACTATCGTTCACAACAAATCCAGTTGCGGCTTCTGCGATTGCGGCATCGGCCCCGCCGATTTTCTTCCTCGCCGCTTCGGTTTTGCCTCAGCGCGGCCGGAACTTTCCAAATGGGCAAGAATTTCTTTCGCTCGATCGAGGATTTCTTTGGGCAAGCCGGCGAGACGCGCCACCTGTATGCCGTAACTCTTGTCGGCGCCGCCAGGGATGATTTTGCGGAGAAAAATGATCTGCTCGTTCCATTCGCGCACAGCGACATTCAGATTGCAAACGCCTTTGCGGTCCTCGGCGAGTTTGGTCAGCTCGTGATAATGCGTGGCAAACAGACTGCGCGCTTTGATCTTATCGTAAAGAAATTCGGCGACGCTCCACGCGATGGAAAGGCCGTCGAAAGTGGATGTGCCGCGGCCGATCTCGTCAAGAATGACTAACGACCGCTCAGTGGCGTTGTTGATGATGTTCGCTGTTTCGTTCATCTCCACCATGAAGGTGGATTGCCCCCGGGTTATATCGTCGCTAGCCCCTACCCTGGTGAAAATGCGATCGACTAAGCCGACTTCGGCGCTCTCCGCCGGGACAAAGCTGCCAATTTGAGCCATCAACACGATCAGTGCGACCTGGCGGATATAGGTCGATTTACCGGCCATGTTTGGCCCTGTCACAATGGCCATGCGAATATTCTCGCCGTCCAGCTCTGTGTCGTTAGGCACAAATTTTTCGTCGACAAGATTTTGATCCAGCACCGGATGGCGCCCATCTCTGATGACGAGCCGGAGTGAATCGCTTAGCTCTGGCCGGCAATAGCGAAACAGTCGCGCGGTTTCGGCCAGCGCACACAGGACGTCGAGCACCGCGATCGCGTCCGCGGTCTGCTGGATTGGCTCGATCTCACGCAAGGTCTCGTCGCGCAATTTCTGGAACAGTTGGTACTCGAGGTTCTGGGCGCGGTCGTCCGCGCCAAGAACTTTTGCTTCCATCTCCTTTAGCTCCGGCGTGATGAAGCGTTCGCCGCCCACGGTGGTTTGCTTCCTCGTATAATGCGCGGGCACGTTCGCGAGGTTCGATTTTGTGATTTCGATAAAGTAACCGAAAACGGAATTGTAACGGACCTTGAGTGACTTGATCCCTGTCGCTGCGCTCTCGCGCTCTTGTAAATGACTGATCCAACTTTTTCCCTCGCGTGAGGCCCGGCGGAGCGCGTCGAGGTCTGCATCGTGACCGTCACGAAAAATGCCGCCCTCTTTCAGCGCTAGTGGCGGATCATCCAACAGTGCGTTGGCCAGTTTCTCACCGAGCTCCGGCATCTCGCGAATCGCGTGCTGCAGATGCGCTGGTAGAGCGGACTCGCCGACACCGGGCTCGGCAACACTCGCCGTGCCCTCGCCGGGGCGAGCGGTCTCTGGTCGCGCCCTGCCAAACTCGATCCGCTCAATGAGTTTGCCGAGTTCACGCTTAAGCGCGGGGATTTGCTGAAGGGAGGTCTTTAGCGCCACAAGATCCCGCGCGTTCCCAGAAGCCTGGCTCAGCCGTCCAGCAGCGCGCTCGATATCCCGAATCGACTTTAACTCCGCGCGAAGCGATCCCAGCAGATCCGACTCCTGTAAAAGGTGACCAATCATTTGCTGACGTCGTTGCAGTTCAGCGAGATTCCGTAACGGCTGCAAAATCCACGAGCGCAATTTGCGTGCGCCCATCGGCGTGATGGTACGGTCAAGGACACTCAGCAGATTCGCGTCGCGCGGGCCACGTGATTCGACCAGCTCCAGGTTGGCCTGCGTGGCGGAGTCCAGCAGGACGTAGTCTGCCGGCGCATCGCAGCGCAACGAAGTGAGATGGTCGATCTTGCGCCGCAGTTGATGCTTCAAATAATGGACGATTGCCCCGGCTGCAGCGACTGCCGCAGGCATCTGTGTACACCCGAAGCCATCGAGAGATTTGACCTTGAAATGTTCGCACAGGGTAAAGATCGCCTGTTCCGGCATAAACGCGTAACTGTCGTACTCCAGCGATTGATCGATTTCGGCAGTCTGCGCTTTCTGCTCAGAGCTGACCAACAATTCGGCAGGCGAAACACGCGCGATTTCATCCCGCAGCGATTGTCGATCCTGGGCCTCTGTCAGTCGGAATTCACCGGTGCTGAGATCCGCGTACGCGAAACCGAATGCGTCGCCATCGGCATAAATCGCCCCAAGATAGTTCGCACGCTTCGCATCGAGCCAGCTTAATTCGCTCACGGTTCCCGCGCTGATGATTTGCGTGACTTCGCGATCGACAATCTTGCGACCGGGTTGCGGCTCACTCATCTGATCACAAACGGCCACACGCCTGCCGGCTTCGATGAGCTTTCGAATGTACCCCTGCGCGGCATGATATGGCACACCGCACATCGGCACGTTGTTCCGCTTGGTTAGCGCAACATTCAGCAGAGCTGATGCTTCTTTTGCGTCATCGAAAAACATCTCGTAGAAATCGCCCAGCCGAAACAGCAGGAGCGTGTCCGGAGGAATGCTTTTACGCAACCGCTGGTACTGCTGCATCATCGGAGTAAGCGCGTCCTGCATAATGGATTTTACCTTGCCACCTCAATTGAACGTCAACAGACGAGCAGCGTGTGATTTTTTATTGAAAAGAGAATTAAATACAATCGCGAATGCGCTTGAGAGTCTTCAGGTGTGCCGATAGGGGGCCAAAAGGGCGAAAAATTTACGAAATCAACGTTAAAATACCTGATTTAGCGATATTTGACGGGCAGGTCTCAGCCGAGTACTCTCCCGGTCACCAACTTGCAGTATTTTACAAAGCGAGGGGAGTGATTATTGATGCCAGAAGTGATTGTGCGCAAAGGTGAACCGGTCGATCGCGCATTGAAGCGGTTGAAAAACAAGCTGGACTCCGAGGGCATTCTCGAGGAAGTCCGCCGTTTGCGCGCGTTCGAGACGCCTTCGCAAAAGCATCGCCGTAAGGCGAGAGCCAACGCCAAGCGCGGCCGAATGAAGTTTCGATTCAACGCCTGAGACAGTTACAAAAGTTACAACGATTACAAAGAGGGAGCCTGGGGAAAATCGTTGTAACGATGTAACTGTTTAACGCATTCAACGAGCAAAAAGCTCTCTGATCGCCTGCACCAAACCGTCAATATCGTGCCGGCGTGCTTCGACATCGACGTTGAGTCCGTGATCGCGGATTGTCTCTGACGTGATTGGGCCAATGCTGGCCACGCGCATTCCCTTTGGCCACGGCAGACCGAGCGTTAGAAAATTTTCGACTGTTGACGAACTCGTGAAAGTGATCAGGTCGGCACCACCCTGGGCGAGTTGCCGTTGCGCGCCGCTAATGTCGCGGGTCTCGGGCACGGTCCGGTACGCGAGAGCTTCGTCCACGATCGCGCCTGCTGCCGAAAGTTCTTTGGGCAAAACGTCGCGCGCCTTCTCCGCGTGCACTACGAGGATGCGCTCGTTTTCGATGCTTCCTTGTTTCCTGAATTCGCGGACGACTGCTTCGGCGACGAATTCTTCCGGCTGAAGATCGACATGCAGATGAAAATCTTTCACGCGTTGTGCCGTGGCCGGTCCGATCGCGGCGATGCGCAATCCGCCGATTTCACGGGCATCATCGTAAAGCTTGAAGAAAATATCAAAGAACGCGTCGACGCCGTTTGCGCTCGTGAACACGATCCAATCGTAGCCGTGCGCGTCCTGCACCAGTTCAGCGAATTCCCGCAAGTTGCTCGGCGGCTCGATGCGGATTGTCGGCAGTTCGATGACATGCGCACCAAGGGCACGCAGCTTGTTGCTTAACGCGCTCGCCTGTTTTCGTGTTCGCGTAACCACGATTCGCTTCCGAAGAAGCGGGCGTTTCTCGTACCAATTTAGCCCGTCGCGCAACGATACGACGTCGCCAAACACCGCCACGGCGGGCGCTTCAAAACTGTTCTCGGCAGCTTTTTGCGCAACATCCGAAAGCGTGCCTGTGAGTGTTTCCTGTTGGCCCGTTGTGGCCCACCGAATTAACGCTACAGGCAAGTCGCCGCGCACGCCGTGCTTTAGCATTTCACTTGTCACGGCTCCGAGCCGCTCGACGCCCATAAGCATCACTTGTGTGCCGCCAAGTTTGGCCAGCGCCGCATAATCGATTGCGCTTTCCATTTTCGTTGGATCTTCGTGGCCGGTGAAGAATGTCACATGTGAGTTGTGCGCCCGGTGCGTCACTGGGATGCCCGCATAGGCCGGCCCCGCGATAGCCGAGGTAATCCCTGGCACAATTTCAAATGGGATTCCCGCATTGCTGATCTCCTGCGCTTCTTCTGCGCCTCGACCGAATACGAATGGATCGCCGCCTTTTAACCGAACGATTTGCTTTCCTTCGCGTGCTTTCTCGATCAGAAGCGAGGTGATTTCCTGCTGAGTCGCGCTTTCACCAGGTTTTTTGCCAGCATAAATGATTTCTGCATCGTCTCGCGCCCAGCCAAGCGCGTCAGGATTTGCCAAATGATCGTAAACGATGACGTCGGCGTTCTCGATACATTCCTTTGCGCGCAATGTCACGAGACCAAGATCACCTGGCCCGGCGCCAACTAAATAAACTTTCCCTTTTTTGCTTTCGGTCTTGCTCATGATCTCAGTCTTGCCCGATTTTTCGCAGCAATTCTGCCGCTAGTACGTCCTCTTCGCCGGGACGCCCCTCCACTTCAGCTTGCCGCGGCATCGGCGATTCACCTTCGAACACTTGCGCGCACACTTTCATCGTTCCATTTCTGATCGTCGCATGCACGCCGACCGGAGAATTGCAATCACCGTGCAATTGAGCCAGAAATTCTCGCTCTGCCTGCAGACAAAGCAACGTTTCGGGATCGTTCACCGCCGCTAGAAGCGCGCTTGTGTTTTGGTCAGCAGCGCGAATTTGGAGGGCAATGATTCCCTGACCGCCCGCTGGTAGAAAAATTTCGGAGGGAAGAATCTCAAGAAATAATTTCCCGCCTTCGAAGCCGATTTCGGTTTGAATTGCCGAAAAGCCCAGGCGCTCCAGCCCCGCGCGGGCTAACACAATGCCGTCCCACACATTCTCGGTGAGTTTGCGTAATCGGGTTGGTACATTACCGCGAAGATCGACGACTTTGAGGTCTTCGCGTTTCCAATGCAGCTGACGTTGCCTTCGCACGCTGCCGGTCGCCACTGTCGCGCCGGAGGGAAGAGCAGCGAGACCGCCGGAGTGTTTCGAAATCAGCACGTCATCGATCGAAGCCCGTGGAAGAACCGCCGAGATTTGTGCTCGAATGCTGGTTTGGCTCGGCAGATCCTTCGCGCTATGAACCGCGACATTCACCTCCCCGGCCAGGAGTGCTCGCTCGATTTCCGCCGTGAACAATCCTTTTCGACCAGCATGGACATCGACAACTTTGGCGTTATCGCCGCGTGTTGCGATGATTTTGGTCTCGATTGTGACGTTCGGGTGCGCGCTTCGAATTGCCTTCTCAACCAGCAGAGTCTGTGCGCGCGCAAGCTCGCTACCCCGCGTGCCCAGAGTAATTTTGGCAATCATCGCGGGAATGTACGCGCGATACTTTCCAAGGGGAAGCTGTCAGCGTTCCTCTAAAGCTCTGATGCGCGGAGCGGATTTTCACCGAGGGAGGGATGATCGGGCGCCCTTGAGAGACGATTCAACCCGCGTGAGATCGAATCGAAAAATTCAGTGACATGACCGGCAATGATCCCTTCGGCGGCAGCTACCTGCTGCCGTCGAAGTGCGAGCGATTGTTCCGCAACGGAGCGAATGGAATCGACGTCGTAAAGATAAACGCCCTCCAATTCATTCACGCCGGGATCGACGTCCCGCGGCACGGCGATATCGATGATGAAGAGCGGACGATCCAGGCGCTCCCGCAACATCGGCGCGAGTATCTCGGATGTCAGCAATGTTGTTTCCGATGCTGTTGACGTGAGCAGAATGTCTATCTCGCGGCATTGCGTCACCCAATCATCGAACGGCACGGCATACCCGCCTACGGTTCGTGCCAGCTCGCGCGCGCGATCCAGAGAGCGATTGCTCACCCGAAGGTCAGTGACACCACGCGAGACAAGCGCACGCGTGGTGCGCTCGCTGGTCTCGCCCGCGCCAAGCACAAGCACTTTGCATTCGCTTAATTTGCCAAAAATTCGTTGAGCTAATTCTACCGCCACGGACCCGACAGACACCGCGCCGCGCGCAATGTCTGTATGCGTGCGCACCTGTTTCGCCACTCGAAACGCGCGTTGAAATAAACGATGCAAATACGGACCGACAGCTCCCGATGTTCTGGCCGATTCGTATGCTTTCTTTGCCTGTCCCAATATCTCGCTTTCGCCCACGACCATCGAGTCGAGGCCCGACGCGACTCGGAAGAGATGCTGGACGCACTTGTTGTCCTCGTAACGATAAAACGGAGGCGCGCTACTGTCCTGATCGCGACTCGTTTCTGCCATGAGACAACGTGCAATTTCGTCCGTGGAAATCCGTTTGTCTGCGACTGCGTAAACCTCCACCCGATTGCACGTCGTTAACAACAATGCTTCTGCACAACCGGCCGCACGCGCAAGGGATTCGGCTGTGGCGTTGCCCGCAAACTGTTCCCGAGTTGCCACGTTGGCGGTGTGATGGCTCAATCCGATGCAGAACAAGTTCATGGCAGGTGATGCAGTTCCGCGGTGAATGTAATTCCCCACAGAAGCGCCAGAGCAGCGCTGAAGCCAACAATGCATAATGCGGCCACACGTTTTGGCGCGAGCCACATTAGATGGCGGGCCTGCAGGATTGCCGCGTAAAGCACCCACAACGCAATCGCAGCTACCACTTGAATGCGGGGTAATGGATGACCGGTGAAAAAACCACTTACGATTCCCACGGTGTAAAGCGCAAAACCCCACCAGAGCAGACGCGTGATCGCGGCGAAGAGGTTGGTCAGCGGCGGCAAATGATGAAAGATCGAATGCAACTGGTGCGTTTTCAGTTGGCGCTCCTGCAGCAGGTACATCACACCCGCTATGCAAGCGAGTGCGAACGCACCATAGGCCACGAGCGACATTGATGCATGAAACTCAAGCCAGGAATTCGCAGGGACTGTCACCGGGCGCCGAGTATCGATTGGCAAGATCAAGGCAAAACCTTGCAACAATAATACCAGTGGCGCAGTGAACGCTCCCATCAGGGAGAGCCGATACGCCGGTCCTACCAGCATGTAGACCAACGCCACCGACCAGGCGAGAAAGACAAAAACCTCAAACAGATTCGTAATCGGACAACGTCCCAATTCCTGGCCTCGAATCCACAAGAACGCCGTCTGAAAAATAAAACCCAATCCAATGGCGAAGAAATTGAATCGCATCGAGCGAAACACTTTCGTACGAAACTCGATGACGGTGTGTACAACCGCGGCGAGAAAACAGAACGTCGAAGCAATGAGAAAATAACGCTCCACTGGGAAAACTTATTGTAGGTTGGCATCCCAACTTGGCAATGCCCTTGGTCTTCAGCCCCTAAGTACGCGACCACTGATGCTTTTGGATCTCGCAGTTTTTTCTCGATGCTTTTAGTCAAACCGGCCAAATCTGCGTAACACGCTACACCTAAGGAGATTCCCTTAGAAAAGCGCTTCACCACCACGGCATTCACCGCGTTATAACGCCGATGAGTTTCTAATTTTTACATTGACAAAGTCTAATCGTTTTTGGCAGAAGGTCGCCCCAACATATATGAAAACATCCACCAGAACTAAAACCATAAAGTTAATCTTAAGTGTATTGGTCCCCGCCAGTTTGGCATTTTCTCAAATGGCTCACGCGGCGACGGACGTTAATCCACCACCGGACGGGGGGTATCCCGGATTCACCACAGCAGAGGGTCTGAATGCCGTTAAGAACCTCACAAGCGGGGTAGGAAACAGTGCGTTTGGCTGGTATTCACTTTTCAGCGTCACAAGTGCCAGCTATAACACCGGCCTTGGCGCTGGAACCCTGGCTCTCAATACGGGCGAGGCGAATACGGCCAGTGGCGTCGCGGCCCTTATCCTGAATACAAATGGCACGAGGAACACCGCAAATGGAGCGGGCGCGATGGTTTTCAACAGCGCCGGCGACGACAATACTGGTGTCGGCTATTTTACGTTGTACAACAACGATACCGGCAACCGTAACTCCGCCCTCGGTGGTGATACGTTAATTAGCAACATTAGCGGCGACTGCAACGTAGCGGTTGGTCAGGCCGCGCTCCTCATGAACACTACCGGCGATGAAAATATCGCAGTAGGCTGCGGTGCTGGCAGCGAGGCTACGACGGGCAGTAACAATATCTATATCGGCAATGTCGGTGTGGCTGGCGAGTCAAACACTATCCGAATCGGCGACCCGGCAATCCACACAAAGGCGTATATAGGAGGAATTCCTGCTGGCGGGTTGGCAGCGATTTTGTTCGATTACAACAATGGCACGGTCGTGATCGGTGTAGGCGGCGCCGTGGCGTTCAATCAGGCGGCACTAATTGTCGGCACGGCGATCAGCAAGACCAATGATACAACATTCACTGCGAACGCCGATGGTGTTTACCGCGTGACCTATACACTGCGGACTGCAGCCGTGTCGCTTTTGGGTGGTGTTCGGGTGCAAGTAAACGGTGTCGGTGTTGGGCCCACCGCCGGGCTCGTCCTCGCAGGCGTTCCTCTGACTGATCAGGTCACGTTTCAAGCCAACGCTGGCGACACAATTCAACTGGTTGTTAGCGGTGTGGCTCTTACGCTCGCTGCCGGAGATAACGCGACCATCAACATCGATAAGGTACAGTAACGCGGCAATTCCCCTGATCACTCATCGTTAGGTTACCGGCCGTATGCCGATCCCCGGCTACGGCCGGAACCTTGTCTAGCCAAAGGCTTACTCACTTCTCAAAGGTTCCTCTGGAATCATCAATGTCCCGGTTGGTGGCATCGCAACCCCCGATTGACCTTCGACTGCACTCCGCTAGCGTTCGCGCCGATGGATTCTGCAATAGTTGAAAGGCTTCGGGCAGCGGTGCGTGATGTGCCCGATTTCCCGAAAAAAGGCATCATGTTTAAGGACATCACGCCCGTGCTGAGCGACCCGGACTTGTTTCGGGCCTCAATCGACCTCTTTTTGGAGCGCTGTCGCGGGAGAGAGGTTGACAAAATCGTTGGGATCGATGCGCGTGGTTTTGTTTTTGGATCGGCTGTTGCCTATGAACTCGGAGTTGGATTTGTGCCGATTCGCAAACGCGGAAAGCTTCCATACAGGACTGCAATCGCGAAGTACTCGTTGGAATACGGCGAGGCGGAAGTAGAAATGCACACCGACGGCTTGACAGCAGGTGAGCGAGTCGTGCTGATCGATGATTTGCTTGCGACTGGTGGAACTTCTTCAGCCGCCGCCATCCTGATTCAAAAAGCAGGCGGGCAATTACTCGAAGCGCAGTTTCTCATCGAGCTGGAATTCCTTGAAGGCCGAAAACGACTCGAGCCGACGCCAGTCATGTCGTTTCTAAAATACTGAATTGCCCTACAGCATTTGCTGTTCTTAGCAAAGTTCAAATCGTGCCAGCCGCCGTGGCGCTGAAAGTAACGCAGCATACGCAGATTTTGGCTTTTGGATTTGCGATTCTAAATTGTTCTCCAACACGGACCGATGAAAGCATCTCGAGAGCTGGAGAAAGTTTTGGCGCATGCCGAAAGCCGCCTCGCGCCCACAGGCACCCAGCGTCCCACCGAAGTCCTACCTCTATACAAAAAATTTCTGAAGGTTGAGGAGCACCGGTTGCGTCTGAGGCACCAGGCTGGCGGAGGTGGACGCGAGATTTGCGCGCACCGAGCGGAACTGGTTGATGTTTTGTTGCGATACGTTTTTGGCGGTGCAGCGTCAGCAGCAGCGCGGGGAAATGGCGAAGCTCCTCTGGCCCTGATTGCTCTTGGCGGATATGGCCGGGGTGAGCTCAATCCGTTCAGCGACGTTGATGTTATGCTGTTGCACAAACAGCGGGCCGAAGTTTCGCCCCACTTGGAGGAGATGGTGAACCAGATCCTTTATCTGTTGTGGGATAGCGGATTCAAAGTTGGACACTCCACGCGTTCGATTAAGGAAGCCATTGCGCAGGCCAACAGTGACATGCACACAAAGACTGCGATGCTGGAGGCGCGGTTTCTCGCCGGCAACCGAGAGCTGGCGAAAGAATTTCGGAAACAATTTCGTTCCAAATGCGTCGCAGGCCACGAACGCGACTACGTCGAGCTGCGCATGGAGGACCAAGTCGCCCGGCACAAAAAATTCGGCGACAGCGTTTACCTGCAGGAGCCCAACCTTAAGAGCGGCTGTGGCGGACTGCGCGACTATCAAAATCTGCTTTGGATTACGTACTTCAAAGAGGGCTCGCTAAGCACAAACCAACTCGTCGGGAAAGACTGGCTGAGTGAAAGCGACCAGCGCCGGATCGAGCGGGCGTACGATTTTCTTCTACGCTTGCGTACAGACTTGCATTACGCGACCGGGCGCGCCACCGACATCCTGCATATGAATCTACAGGACCAAATCGCAGCGCGCCTGGGATATTTGCCTCGAAAAGGCCAGCTTCGTAGCGAGGCACTCATGCGGGATTGCTATCATCACACGCGAAATATTCTGCGGGTGACAGAGCGAATTACGGAACAGTTCGTCACCGGACACGTGACGAGCAAGACCCGCGCTCTTTTCAGTTTTCTCCCGTTAACAAAAGGCCACAAGACTCCGATTGGCGATTCCTTCTTTGTTCGAAATAAACAACTGTATCCGGCAGAGCGTGATGTTTTTCGCAACGACCCTGAGAAGATGATGCGCGCATTTCAACTAGCACAGGAGCGTGACCTCGATCTTAGCCCGGAACTGGAGGACCTGTTGAGCAGAAACCTCCGCCATGTAACCAGAACGTATCAATACGCCCGCGGACCACGCGCGATCTTTACATCGATCTTGTCCCAGAAAGGCAAAGTGGGACGCATCCTCCGGATGATGCATCGGGTTGACTTTCTTGGTCGGTATATCCCCGAATTCGGACAACTCACATGTCTTGTACAGCACGAGTTCTTGCACCGATATACCGCCGACGAGCACACGCTCGTGTGTATCGACAAACTTGATGCATTAGCGGAGACAAACGATTCGAAGCTGATTCATTATCGCAAGTTGTTTGAGCAACTTGCCGATCCATTAGTTCTCTATCTCGCACTTCTGCTGCACGACAGTGGCAAGGCTGTGGGCCGGCCGCACTCTGAAGCCAGCGCTCTGTTCGCGCAGCGTGTTGGGACGCGTCTGCAATTGTCTTCCGACCAACGCAAATCGCTGATACGGCTCGTCGATCATCACCTCACCTTATCCACAATGGCGCAGCAACGGAACCTCGATGATCCCTCAACCGTATTGGAATTTGCGCAGACTGTGAAAGACCAGAGAAACCTCGACGCGCTGATGTTGCTTACTCTCGCTGACGGCCAGGGCACAAGCGCCGAAGCGTGGTCAGACTGGAAAGAATCGCTGGTGTGGCATTTGTTTCACCGGACCTCGCGTTATCTTTCCGACCGAAAGTCTTATTACGAACAAACCAGAATCGCGCGCGAAAGTCTGCGTGCCTCCGTTGCGGAGAAACTTTCACCGGACTACGCGGAGGAAATTGAAGCCCATTTCGAATACATGCCCGATCACTACTTTCGAGCGACTGGCGTGCCGGAGATCATCGAGCACGTGAAGCTGTTCCGGTCTTTTTTGGAAAACGCGTCCAACGCAAAGGAGTTTCCGCTCGCTCCCGCTGTGAAATGGAAGATCGTCCCCGAGCACGGCCACACGGTCATGACGTTCTGCACCTGGGATCGCGTACGGCTCCTGGCAAAAATAGCCGGCTCATTTTCCGTCGTGCCGCTCAACATTTTAAGCGCGGATGTTTTTCCGCGCGCCGACAACACGGTGCTGGGAGTTTTTCGCGTCTGCGACACGAAAGCCCAACCCGTTTCCAATCCCCGCGATTTCGAGCTTGTCGAGCAAACGTTGCGCCGAGCACTCGAGGACGAGAGCTTCGACTTTGACCCATCCATCGAAAAGGCGAAACGCTCGAGCCGTCAAACTGCGGTGGGAATTGAGTTCCCGACTCGCATCGCGATCGACAACAAAACGCATCCGACTTATACACTCGTTGAGTTCCAAGCCCCGGACCGGATTGGTCTGCTATATGATGTGCTGAGCTGCCTCGATCGCGAAAATGTCTTGGTACCGCTCTCTCGAATTAATACCCAGGCTGGCGCAGCGATCGACACTCTCTACGTCGTTGACGGCGCCAGCCATGCGAAGATTACCGACTCGCAGCGGATCCGGACCGTTCAGCAACACTTGAAAGATACGATTCTGCAAGGCTCGCCGAAACCATAGAGAAGACACGAGCGTTTTTGTGTTTTGCTGCGAACTCTTTTGATCTCATGAACGTTTTGATACTGGCCGCCGGATACGCGACCCGCCTTTACCCACTGACGCTGAATAAGGCGAAACCGCTGCTCGTGGTCGGCGGCAAGCCGATCATCGAATGGCTGGCGGATAATCTCGTCGGCATTCTCGATTTGGAAACGATTTACGTCGTGACCAACGACAAATTCGCAGCCGATTTCCAAGCGTGGAGTCAGGTCTATCAAAAGCGTCATCCCGAATTCAAAATCAGGGTCATTAACGACGGTTCCACCGGCGATGACGACAAGCTGGGCGCCATTGGGGACATCAATTTCGTCGTCACACAGGAGAACCTTTCCCAGACTGGATTGTTAATTGCCGCCGGCGACAATGTGTTCACCACTCCGCTCGCGGATTTCGTGGATTACGCGAAGAAGACCGACGTAACCGTCGCCGCGTACGACGTTGGCGACAGTGAAGCCATCAAGAAGTATGGCAATGTGTCAGTTGATGCCGAAGGAATTATCACCCGGTTTGAAGAGAAACCGAAAAAACCCCAGGGGACTCTCGCCGCGATCGCCCTGTATTATTACTCGCCGGCGATTCTCTCGCTTTTGAGAACGTATCTGGCTGCCGGAAACAATGCGGATCAGCCAGGCCGTTTTGTGCAGTGGCTCTACACCCGCAAACCGGTGAAGACGTTCCAGATCAAAGGCCACTGGCTCGATATCGGAAGCAAGGAAACGCTCGAGAACGCCGACAAAATTCTGCGTGCGCCGCGTTAAATCGTGAATCGTCGAATCGGTTCACACTGATGCAACGAATCACGCCTCTTATTTCAGTCTTCCTTCATCAAACTCAATCAGATCGAAATAAGTCCGAATATCTTTGCGTCCGTCGCCGCCGGCTTCCTTGAGAAAATGCAGGAACCGCGCCTTTTTTGCTGCAGTATCAGGATGGCGTAACATCATGGCCTCGTTCCATTGCTCGATCGCTTCCGACGGATGTTGCTCTCCATTTTTCTGTACCCAATCGAGAATTGCCTGATCATCGTCCAGTTTATTGGCGATCTCTTCAAAAGCGTCGCCATCGATTTTGAGAAATGCGAGCAAATGCTTGTCGAACCCAATGGTTTTGTAGTTGTAACCGTCGAGCAACCCTTTGCGGTGCAGTCTGGCCTTATCGATCAAACGCGGCAGGTGAACGTATCCGCCGAGTTTCAGGTAAGGACTGCGTGGATGCAGTCTTCGCATGAAGCCGATTGTTGCTATGTAGCCGGCAACGGCCGCGCGACGGCGTCTTGAAAACTGGAATCCGTCGGGCGCGAAGCAGTTGGTTTTTGTTCCGCGAGCAATTCTCCCTGGGCCAACCCGATCTTTCCGATGGCGAGTTGTCCCGAAAACATCCCACCTTTCTCCACACTGATTGCCCTTGCTGTGACATCACCCTCAAGTGAACCCTTTCTATGGACGGTCACTGATTGAGCGATAATCTCTCCAGACATCCTGCCTTTGATTTCGATCTGCTCGGCGCGCAGCGTTCGAAAACAGTGAATGTCAGCTTTGCGTTCAACAACCACGAGTCGCGCGCTGATGCGACCGGGTATTTTCCCTGAATAATTAATTGTTGCTGTATCGCAATGCAGATTGCCGCGTAGCCTGCCTTCGATCAAAGCTGCTTGGCATTCCACGCTACTGCTGGCGAGATCACCTTTGCCGGAAAGGTGCACGTTGCCGCGTGTGCGAATGCTTCGACTGAATCCGCTGGTGATCTTGTAATCCCGCAAGTCGATGTGTGCACTACAGGACGGACAGATCGTCGACGTGGCGGCGCCAGAAACCTGCTGTTTGCGTTTACACTCGAAACACTCGACGACTGCACTGCTTTGCCGCTTCCAGAAATCCTCCAGTTTGCCAAAGATAGATGAGGAAGTCTCCGGTGCAGCCGGCTCTTCGGCCGTCCGGAGCTTCAGACCAGGCTTTGGTGCGAACGGAGTAAAAGAGCGGCCGCACTGGCGGCAGATCGAACTCTTGGCCGCCGCGTATTCCATCTGCTTGAAGCCGCAGTGCGGACATTCCGCACTGACTTTTACAGGCGATGGACTTGCCACTGTATGCTTGCCGAAACCTTTCTTTTACGCTCGCACTCCGAATGCCGCCGCCTTGATCGGCTCGTTGGAGCGCACAACTTCAGGACGAAGCGCGGCCTTCGCAGAAATGGCTCCGGTGGTAACTTCCGATTTGCCGATAAAGGTTGCCCCTTCTTCAATCACAAGACGCGCTGCCTTAAGGTCTCCCTGCAACACGCATTTGGATTTCAGCTCGCAGCGCTCGGCAACAGTGATATTGCCGTGCACCTTGCCATAGACGGTGATCGATTTGGTTTTGATCTCACCCCGAATCTCAGCGTTTTCACCGACTGTCAAAACGCCATCTGAGTTGATGTCGCCTTCGACTTTGCCGTCAATGAGCAGTTCTTTTTGGAACTTGATCGAGCCTTTGATTTCGACATCGCTCGAGAGGATGTCTTTGCCTCCGTGGTCTGCCATAGGATTTGGTTTTGGATTTGGATTATCGATTATGGTTGGTTTTGGTGGTGCCTCTTCGCGACTCGCAAAATGCCGGGTTTCATCTGGAACCGGATTCTGCGGTTCTTCTCGAATCGGGGGTGCCGGTCTTTGCGGTACGAATCTTTTGAGCATCCGTTAGTAATGTGGCACTCACGGATGCCTGTCAACGGATTCTCTTTTGCGAGTGAAAAGTTTTTTCTCGCTATCGCTCAACATTCACCCGGTAGAGTTTGCAGGCTGCGGTTTGTGCAGAGAGAATGAGAAACGGCGGCGCCTGGCTGGGCGTTCGATCTAAGAGACGACAAAGCGGTTGCAAAGGAACAGGCTCGTTCAGGACGGCTCCGGAATTTTGCGCTACGCGGTCGGAATCGTAAGCGAAAACCCACACCACGTGGCGTTTCTCAAGAATCTCGCGCTCTTCTTGCGAATTTTCGGAAAGGAAAAAACGCGCGCTCTCATCAATCCCTTCGAGGCTTTCATGTGAGCTTCCTGCCACTCCGGGCTGCCCGGACCAATAAGCGATCGATGGCGAAAGCCACCACAGTGCAAGAAATGGATGCACTTCTTTGGATTGCAATATGAGCGCAAGATCGCGAACTTGCGCCGACTCAATCCGCTTTTCCATTCGCCGGCCCAATTGCTCTTCGTTTGGCCAGAGCCCGTCGTCCCAGTCTCGCAAAATCGGAAACAGCGATAGTACGAACGCAATCCAGACCCCGGCGCTTGATCTAATCGGCGCGAGCAAAGCCGGAAGCGCGAGAGCAAAGATCAAAACAAAAAAGTATCCCCAGCGCGCCTGCCAGGCCGTGAGGAAATAGGTGGCAACGAGAAGGAAATAAATGGACGCGGCGCGATCAAAGACTGTTCGCCGTGGCGAGAGCGCGCCGTTCAACGACATGCGAACACTCATCCAGATTAGAATCGGCGTGATTAACAGCAGATACCCGCACCAATTCAACCAGACTGAATTTAGCGGTGAGACGTGCGCGAGTTCCCCGATTGTGCTCGCCCATTCTTTAAAATGGCCATTGGACTGAATGACTGGAAATGACGGTACACGCCGTTCGACTGCGAATGCGATGGCAATTATTCCTGCAAACAAGATCCATCTCGCACGACGATCACGAGCAAAAACCGCGCGCAGATTCGACAGACAGGCCATGGCCGTGACTATCAGAAACAGCACCACCGGCTCGTAAGCCGACACCCAAATCGCCAGCGCCCAAGCAACAGCGCTGGTGAGCCACCAAATTTTCGCGTCACTGGCGGATTGTAAAGTTTGCGAACCCCAGTCGGCGCAGATTGCCATCGCAACCAGTATGATCAGCAACGACTGATGATCCGGCCTGCCAAGCTGCGTACCGTGAACGAGGATGGGGCTGATTGCGTATAACATCAGCATTGCCCAGCGATACCGGAATTTCATTCGCTTTGACCACCACCAGAGGAACCAGGCGCCAAGCAACCCAAGCAATGGCGAAACAAACGCGCCGGCGAGATCGAGTGGATGTCCTGTGAACGGATTCAGCAAAAACGACAAGCCGACGATCATATAATCCAGCGGCGCGGTCGTGTGCGGCGTCGCTCCCTGTGGAAAATTCTCAAACGCATGATGCCGGATGACCAATCCCGGCTTTTGCATGACCATCTGCGCGCGCGTCATCCGCGCGTAACAATCTGCATCAACGAAGTAAACATTCCCGCCGACAAAAACGTCTTGATAATTCGCACACCGCGTCACCGCGATTAAGGCGGTGAGGAGCGCAATCTCAAAAACGATTAACGCAAAACGTCCGACGCGTCGCACAAGACGGAGAATCGCAAATCGACGATCGAAAATCGAAAGTTAAAATGGGCCCGCCAGGATTCGAACCTGGGACCAAGGGATTATGAGTCCCCTGCTCTGCCGCTGAGCTACAGGCCCGATTTCTCACATATTTAATCATGCGAATTATTGTGTGACCAACCCCAAAAGCAATTGGGCACTAACATCGAGCAGTTTTACGGTTAGATGCTTAACAAGACGATCTACGGGCGTGGTGCCGCAGTAGGTCGAGTCCGTGGAGTTGGCGTGACTCTAGGCGTAGCAACAGGCGTTGCTGTAGCAGTTGTAGATGCAGTGGCCGTCGCTGTTGCAGTTGCACTTGTTGTCGCAGTTGCCGTTGGCGTAGGTGTCGGACCCCCTCCAGCGGCGCAGTATATCCCGCCGGTGTTAGTACCTCCGGCATTAGTACTTTCGCGGTGGATAATTCCGCCCCAGACGATCATTTCGCTGCCGGTCCACACCGCCGTGTGCTCCCCCCGGTCAGTCGGCACACCGGTGGTGCCCGTAGGCATCCAGGTGTCGATGCTGGGGTTGTACCTACCGCCGGTGTAAAAGGCGCCATCATAATTAGATCCGCCCCAGACGATCATTTCAGTGCCGGTCCACACCGCCGTGTGCTCTTGTCGGCCACTGGGAGCATTGGTCGTGCTAGTGGCTGTCCAACTGTCCGTGCCGGGATTGTATCTCCCACCGGTGTTAACGTTACCATCCCCGCCCCAAACGATCATTTCGTTGCCCGTCCACACTGTGGAATGACCGGATCGGCCAGTGGGAGCATTGATCGTGCTGGTCCCTGTCCAACTGTCCATGCTAGGATCGTACCTCCCGCCTGTGTTAACGTTACCACCTCCACCCCAAACGATCATTTCCGCGCCAGTCCACACCGCAGTGTGCTCCCATCGGCCAGTGGGAGCATTGGTGATGCTGGTGACTGTCCAGCTATCCGTGCTCGGGTTGTACCTTCCGCCGGTGTTCGCAAAGTTTGTACAGCCGAAACCGACGGCGGTACATCCGCCCCAGATAATCATTTCGCTGTCGGACCACACTGCCGTGTGACTGCCTCGGGCAGCAGGCGCGTTGGTGATGCTCGTTGATGTCCAACTGTCAGTGCTTGGATTGTACCTTCCGCCGGTCCTAATCAAGTTGCCATTATTAAATCCACCCCAGACGATCATTTCAGTCCCGGTCCACACCGCCGTGTGAGCCGCCCGGCCACTCGGCACACCGTTGAGACTGGTAGCTGACCAGCTATCGGTTGTCGGATCATATCTGCCGCCGGTGTTCCCGCTGCCCCAAATGATCATTTCGCTGCCTGTCCAGACTGCGGTGTGACCGGATCGTGCAGTGGGCACGTTGGACGAGATCGTGCCGGTGGGCGTCCAACTATCGCTGCTGGGATCGTACCTTCCGCCCGTGTTCACCTCGGACCTGCAAAAGGGTCCCGTGCAACCGCCCCAAACGATCATTTCGCTGCCGGTCCAAACTGCCGCGTGATAGGCTCGAACATCCGGCACGCCTGTTAGGCCGGTGGGCGTCCAACTATCGCTGCTGGGATCGTACCTACCGCCCGTGCTCGTCTCGGAGGTACAGTCGGACCCTCCAATGCAACCGCCCCAAACTATCATTTGATTGTGGCTATTGTCCCAGACTGCCGTGTGAAGATTCCGGCCAACCGGCGCGCTGGTGCTAATGGTTGGGGTCCAACTGTCGGTGCTGGGATCATATCTCCCACCGGTGTTTAGATCCTGGAGATAGTTGAATCCGCCCCATACGATCATTTGGTTGTGGGCGCTGTCCCAGACTGCCGTGTGCCATTTGCGCGGGGAAGGCGCGCTGACCAAACTGGTCGCGGTCCAAGTGTCCGTGACAGGATCGTATCGCCCGCCGGTATTTACCAAGCCGCTGCCGTCGTCCCCGCCCCACACGATCATTTTGGTGCCGGTCCATACGGCAGTGTGCTCTTGTCGGTAAGTAGGGGCATTGGTCGTGCTAATGGCTGTCCAACTATTTGTGCTAGGATCATAACTTCCGGGGTTCAATCCACCCCAAACGATCATATGACTGCCGGTCCACACGGCAGTGGGTTTGGCTTGGGGCGAGGGCGCATTGGTCGTGGTGGTAGCTGTCCAACTATCCGTGCTCGGATTGTATCTTCCGCCGGTGTTTACAACGTCGGGGTAGAGGTATCCGCCCCAAACGATCATTTCAGTTCCAGTCCACACGGCGGTGTGATACGCTCGTGTGTCGGGCGCGTTGACCACGCTGGTCGCGGTCCAACTATCGGTGCTCGGATTGTATCTCTCGCCAGCATTCGGAAGGGGGCGGGTGTTGCCTCCCCAGACGATCATTTCGCTGCCTGTCCACACCGCTGTGTGACCGCTTCGGGGATCGGGATGGTTAGCGGCGGTGGCTATCCAGGTGTCATCGATGCAGCCGCCCGACTGGCCAGCTATTCCCGGCAGCACGTAGTCCGATCTCCCTGCCGCCATCGTTCCCGTTGCTTGCGCTTCCGTTTGAGAGTTAACGTGTCGGTTCAACTCGCCGTAAAGCTTTTGGTTGTGTGCCTTCAACTCCGTTAGCAGACGTTCGGCTAGCGTTGCCCGGGCCAGGCATTCGGCGATGACGAAAGGATCATTCCCAAGCGCGGCAAAGATCTCGCCGAGGACCTCGGGCTGTTGGGTGTGGCTCGCCATCCGCTCCATCTCGACTTGCAATTGGTCAGCAGAAAGCGGCCGTTGCCAGTGATCCTCCAACATCTGCGAGTTGCGCAGATAGTTCTCCACTTTTCTCTCCAGCTGCGCCTGAGACATCACCGCATTGAGCAATGGCTTGGGATCATGACGCTCTTTTGGCCAGATCCGATGACGCCAGTAAACGTCTTCGATTGCTGTTTGATATGCTACGCGCTCGGCGAAACTCAATGTTCTGCTCGCGCCAAAGAAGGCCCCGTCGTGCGGAGGAATAGCCTTGGGTGCTTGCCCAGGCAGATTAATCGCCAAGCAGAGGGCGACAAGCATACATGACAAGAGCAGCGCACCCGTACTGCCGCGAAGAATGTAGGCCCTAATTTTATTGTTAGTTTTCATAGGTACATTTCACTTTTGCGACGAGAGGCCCTCGTCGCGGTTGACCCTGCGGGAAGGGGGTCAGGTGGAGCTCTTGGGAGACGCCTAACGGACTTAGCGCGAGTGCAATGCTGCGGGAAAACCCAACGCAGTGTCAATAGAAAATATTAGGGTCTGGCCCCACACTTTTACAAGGCTCCATCCTACATTCTGCCGCGTGCGGATAAGCTGCTATTTCAGTTCCAAAAACGCAGTCAACCTTTCATCGGCGTTCACAACGAAGCGTTTTCCCGTCGCCGTCGATCCAATTTCCGACGCACTGCCGTTCGCTGGGGGGTGCCCGGATGATTTATTAGGCTCCTGCGCGTATCCGATTGCGTTGCCGCCGGCTCTGCCTAATTTTTCTACGGTCTATTCTACGGTCGCGCAAAATTTTGGTGCAAAACGGTGCAATTCCACGCAACGCCGTGCGAATGCGAGCTTGGCGAAAGCCCTAGCATCCGCAACACTGTGCAACGCAGCGAAAGCGCACGCAACTCGTTAGGCTTGAATTATGAGTCCCCTGCTCTAACCGCTGAGCTACAGGCCCGTTTTCATAGGTAGATCAGCACGAGAAAAAAGAGTTTACTCGGGAACGCGAGTGAGGTAGCAAACAGCGCGGCTAGAATTGCGATGGTCGCTTTCTGAGGGTTCATGGCCGTGGATTCTGCATCTTTTGATCTCCATACAGCAACGGAAAAATGATACGATCAGGGCACGATGAGATCCGCGACGACTGTTCAAGTCTTTCAGGAGTTCCGCATACGGAATGCCCCGTGCTTGTGAGCGACGCGAAGCAGGAGTTCATCCAAACTTAAGATCTCTCCGCACTCCGAGCATTCCATAAAGCGCTTTCGCTCCACAGCTGGAAGCTTTTCGTATTCGTCAATGTCCGAATCAGTTTTTGCAGGTCTTGAAAACTTTCAGGCCAACCGTTCCATCTTCGCGTGTCGCCAATCTTTGATGAATGGCACTTATGCCAGATAATCGACTGTTTCAACCTTTCTCCGCTGGCTTCCATTTGCCTGCCGAACACGAGAAGCCAGATTACGGGCAGATATGATGAGCAGCTTCTTCGAGGAGTTGCAGCGACGAAAGGTTTATCGTGTCGCCGCGGCTTACATCGTCGCCGCGGGATTCCTGATTCAAATGGCATCGGCGGCGTTTCCAGCATGGGAATTGCCGAATTGGACTTTGCGACTCGTGATTGTGCTTTTACTAATCGGATTCCCGATCGCGCTTATACTCGCCTGGGCATACGACATCACGCCGCAAGGCATCCAGGGCACACCAACACGAGGAATTCATCGGAGACGAAATCTCATTTTGCTTATCGCCTTGGCTATCATCATCTCTGCTTCAGCTGGATTTTTTCTATTGCCACGAGCCGTCAAAGATAAGATCGATAAATCCGTCGCGGTCTTGCCTTTTCAAAACTTAAGCAGCGATCCGGATAACGCTTATTTCGCCGATGGCATCCAGGAAGAAGTCCTGACGCGCCTCGCCAAGATCGAGGATTTGAAAGTGATTTCGCGCACTTCAACCCAGGGATATCAAAGCGAACAGGGCAATCTCGCAGAAATCGCGAAGCAGCTTGGTGTAGCGAACATCCTTGAGGGTAGCGTCCAGAAGGCAGGCAATCAGGTGAGGGTCAATGTTCACTTGGTTAACGTGCAAACTGGCTCGCAGCTCTGGGCCGAGATGTATGATCGGAAGTTAAGTGATATCTTTGTCGTCGAGAGTGAGATCGCGAAAGGAATAGCAGAATCGTTGCAAGCAAAGCTGACCGGTCGTGAAGAGCAAGCTTTGGCTGCCAACCCCACAAACAATCCGGAAGCTTACGATGCTTATTTACGCGGGCTGACTTTTGAAGCGCGCGGCAACTTATCGAGCGATGCCCTGTTCAAAGCCATCGATTTTTATGACCTGGCAGTGCGGCTTGATCCGAATTTTGCGCTCGCTTGGGCGCGCCTTTCCGGTGTGCACGCGCTTCTTTACGCTAATCGTCGCGACACGACTGCCGCTCGCCGCGATGCTGCAAAGGCAGCTTTGGAAAATGCGCAGAGACTACAACCTAACACACCCGAAACCCTGCTCTTCACCGGCTATTATCAATATTGGGTGCTGCGCGATGCCGGGCTGGCCAAAGCCACCTTCGAACGCGTCAGCAAGAAATTGCCGGGTAACAGCGAGGTCTTATACGCGCTCGCAGCAATTGCGCGAAGCGAGGGACATTGGGATGAAAGTATTGCCTATTGGGAACGGGGCCTCGCCCTCAATCCGCGAAATACGACCTTACTTACTGAAGTGGCATTTACATACGCGGCGCTTCGACAATTTCCGGCAGCGGAAAACCTCTACGATCGGGCACTGGATATTCTTCCTAATGAAGCGTCTCTAATTGCGTTAAAGGCCAGCATTTACCAGGCCCAAGGTAATCTGCACGAAGCCGCTAAATTACTTGCGCAGGTAAACGCAGATACGAATTCGGACATGGCCATTCGCATCAAGGCGACCCAATGGAGACTTGAACGAAATCTCACTGAGGCCACCCAGTGGGCGCAAGCCAACCAATATCGACTCCGCCTTGTTTCCGGGATCGACAAGGGCACTAAACAGTTGGGGAACGCGTTGGTCTACCGCGTCGCTGGCGACACCACTCAAGCCAAAGCTTTCGCTGAACAAGCACGCAACACGATTGAGCCGCTCAGGAAGGAGCAGCCAGACAACGCCTTCGTGGCGGCAGCGCTGGCTGTGGCTTACGCCTTGCTCGACGAGAAGGAATCAGCCCTCAACGAAGCGCAGCGCGCAATCACGCTTTCTCCGAGCAACAAAGATCGGCTGTCTGGACCCGCTTTCGAAGAGAACCTGGCGCTAGTTGAGACGATAACGGGCGAGAATACCCGTGCGATCGCAACTCTGACGCGATTGTTACAAACGCCATATGGTGGCTGGCTTTACAGTCCGCCGCCCATGACGTCGGCACTTTTAAGGCTCGATCCACTCTGGGATTCGTTACGCGGCGATCCCGCTTTCCAAAAGCTCTGCGAGGAAAAGCAGCCGTGAATCCGCGCAGCTTCGCCAAGCAGACACTACTCGCAATAGGCACTTAGAGCATTCGAGTTGCCTCCTTGAACGCGATGGTTGTCACCGTCATTGAATGGATTCGAGGTAAAACGTCACGGTTAGCACCTCACGTTCGAGCTCAACAAACGCGCTGAGTATCTCGTCGGCACGCACAATAAAGCGCCTTCCGTCATCTCGGTGCGCGTCAGCAATCTAAACAACTTAGCGCGAGCAGTGCGGCGTTGTGGGTATCGGCTATGCCCTGAAATCCACCTCCTTCAGTGAACAGGCGAGCCACGTATTCCATGGTCCACGGCTGGCTTCCGGGAAGCGGTTCCTCGACTTTCAAAGCATGTCTCTGCTTCAGTCATAGCTTTTCCTTCAGTGGAGGCATGCCGGGTACGCCGGAGTTCCGGCTTGGAAAAACTAGTGAGCATGCTCTGGGGGAAATTGGAGCGGAGAATAGGCTGCTTAAGCCGGTCGCGCTATTAGACCTTAGTATATTAAACTTTGTTTTGAGAGCAGCCGATCACATGCCGTAATTCGCGTTTTACGATGAAGCGCGCAACGTGATCGAAACGCACGAACACGCGGGCGATTTCAAAGAGTGGTGAAGTTTTACGATATTGCATCTACCGCGAACTCGTAAATTGCCCTCTCCAGTTCCACAAACGCAGTGAGCTTTTCATCTGCGTGCACGATGAAACGCTTTCCGTAGTCACCCTGCGCGTCAACAATCCAGATTATACGCCCGAGAGAATCAATCGCTGACTCACAGCCCCAACTGAATCCTGCTTTGCTGAGATTGTCAGCAAGGATTTCCCAGTCCTTCACAGGCAAGGCTGCGTTTACTGATTGTTCTCCGCCACTTGCGATGCGGGCTTATTCACTTCGAACTGTGCGCTCACTTTCTGTAGGCCCACAGTCAGTGCCTCAATCTGCTTCGACAGCCGCGTAATCGTTGCCTGCTGCTCGTCGTTTCTGCGGTGCTCCTTGAGGAACTCATTAAGCAACATCGCGTTCACCGCGTCGTAGCGCACGGTGTATGGTTTTCCTTCCTTATCGGGTAGCACTAGCGTGGCATTCACCTTTGCTACTTCTTCGGCAATCAAACCAAATTGCGGTATGCCTTTCGTGTCCGTCTTGTAGTGGAATGTGACTGGTCGGAGTGACAGGACTGCTTCACTGGCTTTTTCCATGGTGACAATGTCCTTCTTGAACCGTTCCGAGGAGGCGACCGTGCCAAGCTGACCGCCATCGGACACAACGACTGGCGCTGTAGTGCCGCTTTGTGTGGTCACACCGTAGACGTTGCCAATCCAAGTGGTGTTGCTCACATCCGCTCCAAGGATTTGCCCGCCGATGCAGATGACGTTGTTGGCCGCAGTGATGTTAGAGCCGGCCGCATCGCCCAATGCCGTGTTTAGCGAACCGGTGGTGTTGGACCCGAGCGCGCCAGCACCAACGGCCGTGTTGTTGCTGCCCGACTGGTTGGAGTGGAGGGCCCCTTCGCCGCTCGCGGTATTTTCGTTGCCAATCGTATTGGAGTAGAGCGCCTGGTATCCGCTGGCGGTATTGTAGGCGCCCGTCGTGTTGAAGACCAGCGCCTGGTAACCGGTGGCCGTGTTTTGGCCGCCGTTCGTGTTATAGACGAGCGTCTGAGAGCCAAACGCGGTGTTGAAGCTCGCCGTGTTGTTGTAAAGCGAGACATAACCATAGGCAGCGTTGTTGGCGCCCGTTTGGTTGGAATAGAGCGCCTGGTATCCACTGCCCGTGTTGCCGCTCCCGGTGGTGTTGCTCAAAAGGGCGAACGCGCCGTCGGCAGTGTTATAGAACCCGCCGGTGTTACTTAAAAGCGCCAGTGCGCCAGTGGCCGTATTGTTGTCTCCGGTGTTAAAAAGGAGCGCCCCAGCGCCAATGCCCGTGTTCAAGTTTCCAGCAGTGTTGGCAAACAGCGAATGCCAACCAGTTGCTGTGTTGCCAACCCCAGTGGTAAGGTTTTGCAGAGCGTTTGCTCCTTCTGCCGTGGTGAAGCTGGGATACCCTCCATCCGGCGCGGGAACAACCGCGTACGCTACTGGTGAAAGCGCGAAGCAGATAAGTGTGAATGCAACGAACAATCTGAAGATTTTCATGATTTAATCCTTGTTTTTATTGATGGTTTCTTGCGAGTGAACCCTTCGCAGTTTCCCGAGCGGGAAGAATGTCAGGGGCGGTTTATAGCTGCCGGCAGACTTAACGCAAGCCGTCGTCGTGCTGTTCCGGGCGGGAAGGAGTCAACAACTTTTTGTTCTCCACACGGCAATGACAAAATGATATGAATCGTCGTGGTGACTAGCTCTCGACACGTTTACGAAGTCCGGCCTGGGTGATCCGATGAGCAGCGGTGGTTTTTGAAAAAATAAAAGCAAGTAGATAAAGACGCGATTATGCCAGCTCAAATCCAATACCAGGCTGACGACATTTTTGTGCTACGCATCAGCGGCATTTTGAAACGATCCGAATTTAACGCAGAGCAAAGCGCACTCGCCCGTAATATGGACATCGGATCGAAACCTCGCTTGCTTGTAATTCTTGAGGGCTTCGAAGGCTGGGAGCCCGGCGCGGATTGGAATGATCTCGATTTTATCTTGTCGCATGCCGACAAGATTTCCAAGATCGCCATCGTCGCCGAGCCCCGTTGGGAAACTCCTGCGCTCTCTTTTGCCGGAGCATGGGTCCGCCGCGCACCAGTCAAGTTTTTTCCGCCTAACGACTTCGAGCAGACGCGAAGCTGGTTGGCGGAATAGGGACTCTTGACATCTGTTCACCCGCTGAAATCAATCGCTGAGACGCACCCCCAACTCCAACCGGCTTTGCTGAGATTGTCAGCGATGATTTTCCAGTCCTTCACGCGCACCCACATCTTTGACCGTTAAAGTGATCGATTGAACCTCGTCCTAGCGCGAGGCAATTGCGCCATACGTTGTTCAATTAGATCGCGTTCAACCTGCCAATACCTCAGCGATGACAGGAGAAGGCGATCAATTTCTTTAGCCTTAGCAGATTCATCAGCATCGCCCGTTTCCGGCCACAATGCTCCCGAACGTCTGCTCGACGTTTGCGATCTGCATTTGGGCTTCGGCATTCGCCAGCGTCCGCTCTTCGGGCGTGCTTTCATCAAGCAATTCCTTCGCGAATGGTTTGCCGAACGGTATCAGTCTTCCATTCGTTGGATCCTCTTCGCGTCAAAGTGTCCAACATTTCCGTCAGGCGCGCCTCGCAAGAATCACACAAGGGGGACTCGCCATTTGGCTGTACCCATTCGGGATGCTGGATCCGCAGGTCGTCGTGAATCTGTTGCCGAAGCTCGATGTAGGTGTGAACTTGGTGAGCCATCGCCATTGCCTTGATGAAAGATTCAAGTGTGCCGCGGAACGGTTCCTCCAAAACTTCGCCGGAATAGGCGACGAACGGTGACGCCGTGGAGCGCGTGCCAACAGTTCCAAAACACGGCACGCAGCTGCTCGTGGCGTGTGCGACGCCGGGCCAACTCGATCACTCTTAGGCGCTGCCGTTGGAGCAACACAGCCAGCAGTCCGCTTTGCGTAAGGGTCGTGGGTGAGGTCATGACGTAGTTTTTGCTCTTTTTCATAAACGCCTTCCTATTTTGAGGTTTGACAGTTCTCCCGACGAATTCCCATATAGGACCTTAGTCCTAGGCCCTAAGGGGATGTCAGACCTGCCTACGAGCATCGACGTTTACGAAATCCGCCCGCGCGAAGATCATCGCGGCGTCGAACTAATACTTAACCAGTGAACGAACAGTCCCGAGTTGAAACCGTTGAAGAATTCAAGCTGCGAATTGCGGCGATCATACGTGGCAAGCCCGAGCAGATCACTGGTGCGCCACGACCGCACTCATCCTTAGTGCGACGCAGCAAACGCGTGACCGCCCGGAAGGCAAAACATCCAGCGAAACGCTAGCGGCTGGCTTTTATGCACGTTTATGACCCCGCCCCCGCGCAAAAGATCCGCAGGGCGCTCATCCGTCTATCTCGTAGTTTAGAAGGGTTGTGCCTTGGGGGTTCATGTTCTGGGCAATGCAGATATGATGTTTAGTGAGGCAGCTACCGTGGGAATTCAATACCAAATCAGATGCGACCTCTGTTTCAGCCTTCACACGCTTAAGCGCGGCGTTGTGAGTATTGGCTATTCCTTGAAATCCACCTCCCTCAATGAACAGGCGAGCCACGTATTCCATGGTCCACGGCTGGCTTTCGGGAGGCGGTTCCTCTCCTCCGCTTTCATAGCATGTCTCTGATTCATTCATCGCTTTCTTTCATGTTGTTGGGCGAGCCATTCGCTCACGGTTACCCTTAACAGGATCGCCCAGTCCCGAATCGCCGTTTCCAGTTTCATAAACGCAGTCAGCTTTTCATCGACACGCAAAACGAAACGCTTTCCATAGTCATGATGTGCGTCAATAATCCAGAGTGTCCGCCCCTCACGATCAATGGGCGAAACGCAGCCCCAACTCCAGGTTTGCGACCACGAGGTCAATCTGCCAAGCTGAAGCGAGGTTTTCAGGGATTGTTCTGGGGTGGAACAGCCGCCTCTCAATGCCTATCGAGTGTGCGACTCGGCCGGGTCAGGAGCTTTGATTCGCCCCTTCTTCAGTCGGCGCCAAACCGACTGGATTACGTAGATATTTTTGGATTGCGGATCCATTGAGAAGCTCCGACTGAAAAATGGAGACAAGCAGCACCCGCGCGAGATCGAACTTAGTTTGGTCATTTAACTCGATTGGCCCTTTTTTGCCCTCACCCTATCCCATTGTGGGTTTGGGCCCTGCTGGACGCGGGGGCTCCGACGGGCGCATTTTTTTTATGCTTCGGTGCATTCACGTTGTGGTTCTTTTTGTTACCAATATTCGTGCCAAATCTCCACAACAGGAATAAAAGGTAGACGGTTTCTGCGTATATTGTTAAACGAGAAGCGTTTACTGCAGAAGATTGTCTCTTAATCCACAAAACAGCTATTCTTAGGGAAGCTAGCTTAAGTTCATCACAGGCCCGGGCTGGCCCCAATTTTAGACCAGCGGTGCTTTATTTTGGGGCACGTCTCGGAGATAGTTGGTGAACGTAGCGGGCTTTGTTTTTCGGCCAAATGACCGCAAGGGCGAACCGCGAATTCGAATTCCTCTCACAGCGCCACGTCTTTCACAGGCTGTCCGTTCGCGGGAAGGATTTTAACGCCTGCCCGGCGTTAGGTTTTTCCATCGTGGCGATCCGCGCCAGAAGTCCAAATCAAGGGACGAAATATTGACCTTTATTGCGGATACGTTCAAGTGAACAGGATGCGTTCACGGCAGCTTCACGAGGCTTTGGAGAAGCTTACCAAGGCGATTCGTGAAGTGGAAGAGGTTGTCGAAACCATACGCGCTGAACAGGACCCGCTGGCGTCACACATCTTCATTTCACGCCGTCAATATCGGAATGCGAACGATACGAAGAGCGGGAAGCGTCGCGAGACCAACGCACGGCTGAGTTTCGACACAGCCTGCGAGCTGGGTTTTCGAGGGAGTTTGGACGAATGGGAGCGGTTGATGGGAGCAGTTGCGCGTCGGTAGCGCAGGCTTACGCAACTCGGCGCGGACGCGATCATCGTGATGCGCCACGGCACTAGTCAAGTCGGCACGTATTCCACTGCAAGCGCCACAGCATACGGTGGAACCGCCTACGGGTCAGGGATCAGCGTTCCGATCATCGCAGGAGCGGCATCAGTTGCAGTTATTCGCTGGGCGCGATGAGCGGCTCACAACACGTTTACGAAGCAGACCGCGTAAAGATCATCGCGGCGTCGATCTAATTTCCGATGCCCTTCTTTTTTGTTCCGCTAAGAGTCAAGCCGTAGTGGTGGTCGTATTCGTACGGCCGCCTCCGCGCTTTCGGTTTCGCAATCGAACCTCGTAGGATTACGGCAAGGCGTTTCTCCAACGCATTAATTTGCCGCCGAATGGATAAGGCCTGTTCAAGATCTCGAACGGATGGTTTCATATACGTCCGCACCTCTAGCTGACATTTATATGCCTTTGGCCTCCGAGAATACCAGAACAGAAATTGGGATTTCCAAAGTTCGCAGCCGCTCACGTGAGGCTGTAATTCGCGTTCATGATGAAACAGGCAACGTGATCGAAACGCACGAGCACAAGGGAGATTTCAAAGAATGGGGAGCTTGAGGCAAACAAAAAGCCGCCACGCTGGAGGAGATGGGGGCGTGACGGCTGATGCGATCAAAGAAAGTTCTGGGAGGTAATTGGGGCGAAGAATAACCTGCTCTGTGCAGTCGCGCTATTAGACCTTGGTTTATAAGGTCTCGTCTGACGTACGGTTACCGGCTCCGCGCTGGCCTGCGCATGCTCCTGCGTTTCTAAACGCATTATACCAAGGTATAATATGCGGCTGTCGGGAATGCTGATAGAGTTGTCCTCGATTACGTCATCCGACGTTTCAACTTACCTTCGGCACGGCTGAATAAGCCGCAGGGGCTGGACCTTCGCTGAGACACCGTTTTGCGCGATTTCCAGATCCAACTGGAGCCCCGAGTCAGCCGAAGTGAGGCGGCAATTTAATCGCGCCTCGTGAGGATGGTTCCTCGTTCCGTGCGGAACTGGATTGCTAGTTAATGCAGTTCAACAAACCCGCCTCAACAAGAAACAAAATGAAAGGAATCAACAAAATGAAAACAAGAACCAACCTCAAATCCTCGAATGGCGCGCATCTCGCGTCACTCGCGCTTCTACTCGCGACGGTCAGCCTGCTCGCGTTCGCGCCTCCGGCAGCCCAAGCCAGCACCGAACGGCCGTTCCACGCGGACTTCATCACTCAATTCGAGACTGTCCTAGAGTTCCCGATTCTCCACGTCACAGTCAATGGGCAGGGACAGGCAACGCACATGGGTAAGACCAGAGCGTTTACCGACGATCAGATTGGTAACCTGCTAGACGGCAGCGGCAGCGCTACCTATACACTGACGGCAGCCAACGGAGACACCCTCATCCTAGCGTTGGTTGTTCAGCCTGGTGGCAATATCAACGTAGAGGGCGGAGTTATTTTCTCCGGCGATTACACCGTCACGGGTGGCACTGGCCGCTTCTCCGGAGCAACGGGTGGCGGGACCTTCGCGGGAGCGGCACTCTTCCTCGATGAAACCGATGGCATCGGCTGCTTTGCCCTCGTTGGCACCATCTCGGATTGAGATCGTGATCGACGGCGAAGTCGTTGGCAGCGGCAGTTTCCAGCTCAAATAAACCCTCTTGCTGTTGCCCCCACAGCAGCAACTTGCAATGGGCCGTCACGCTTTACCGCGTGACGGCTTTTGTTGACCACTCTTTGAAATTGCTCGCTTGCTCCGGAGTTCTCGATAGGGCGCCGCGTGAAAGCGCGGCGCGCATAGCGTACGTGGGACCGCCGGACAAACGGCTGCAACCTCGATTTTGTTGGTTAAATTTTTTTGACAACTCGTATCCCGGTTTAACCAACTTTCGTGGCGAGCAGCTCAACTACCGTAAGTGGCGAGAAATATACTTGTCCGGCGTATGACCGGTTACCCATGCCGGAGATCGCGAAGGCTATCGGAAATCCCCCTCGATTTTTCGCGGTCGCCTCACCTAGCATTGCTGACGTTTGGCAACACCCATCGAAATACAAATGTTTTTCGATGCCCGTGTTTCTAAGATCAAAACTGGCAGTCGCCGCGATGGGTAGCGTATTCCGTAACGTGTCATTGAGTTTCTAGCAAATTCCAGCAAACGCGAGTGACTTTGAATCACACGTTTCGATGCGTGGTGCTACGCCGTTGCTACAGAACCTTGCCGGCCCCGAACGCGTTTACTTTTTGTTCTTAGAGTAACACCTGCCTTTCGAAAATCTATGGTCGAGCCCCCCAAAAGTCTCCCGAGACAAATGCCTCGCCGACAAGCAGTGCCAGACGACCTGACGGAGTTATGTGCGCTCTGTAGCGCAGGCAAACTCTTCGCAGTTCAAGAATGGATCAGGACCGGCCGACGATATCGACTGGCGGAACGGCATTTCACAACTTCTCCTCTGCGCATTGCGATTAAGTCTGGCTTTCACAGCCTAGTTGAAGGCTGCTGAAGGCCGACGTAAGCCAGGAGGAAAAAATGAGGCGCTCCTGCGAGCGGTAATTGATCGCAACTTGGATATCATCGAATTGCTTTGAGAATACGGGGGCGATGTTAAGCGCGATTGATCCTAACGAAGTCTTCTGGTCGCGCGATCCTGCAATTATTCGCTGGTTCATCGCGAATGGAATGGATCTTGAAAGTGGCGAATGGATTGCCAAAGCATTCCGTGACAAGCAGTGGGAGTTTCTCGGGATTTATATCGACTTGCGTCAACCAGATACCCTCCGCACGAAAGCAGGCCGCCATGGCGCTTCGGATCTGGAGTTTTTGCGACCGCGGCCGTTCGGTACCTGCCTCCAGCTTGCACTACTCGTCTAGCATTGCTGAAGGTCCATTTACTCACTAGTCAACCGCCTTACAGCTTAGGGACGGAGTCGTGCGGTTGAGCGTGTCTTCAATCTGTCGGCATGAACGACGCGCGCCCTAAGCTATAGAGTCGAACCGAATCATACCGTTTGGGCAGATCCGTCGTGCCAATAAAATCACAGTTGAATGCGGTCACTTCCTCTGCTGCGCTCAACGCGGCAAACTCCTCACTGGCGAAAATTTCACCACTTGATGTTACCGTTTCTATCCTACCAGCGCGAACGACGTGAGTGTCAGAGTCTGTGAAAAGATCGCCTGCGACTGGCAGCAGCGACAGGCCGGGCTCGTCGCTCTTTTATGATCCCGACCCCACGTACTCTGCTGAATATCGATCGAACTTTGCAGTCTGACCGACCTGGGGCGATTTTTGGACATCGTAAACGTTATCGTTCGCGATCTCCTGTTTGTCGGTATCCCACACCATTACGCTTTTTTTCGCTTGCGGTGAGGTCTTCGCATTTTTTTCAGTATCGACTGCGATGTAGCGCACCTTCTTCGCTTTTAACTGTGCCTTGCGGTTGGCTGACATGTTAGCGTAAGCGCGGCGGGCACGCTCTTCGGCAATCTGCTTTTGCCGTTCGCTGGCCTCGCGCTGCTGGATGATGTAAACAACCGCACCGGCCACTGCCGCTGCTGCTGCTGCATGAGCAGCTCCTGAGCCCCAATTCGGAAATGGAAGCTGCGGCAGCCCTGGAATTTGCGCAAAACAGCTGTTCGACCACACAGCTGCAGCAACGAGAATGGAAACCGCGCTCAATGCCAGAGGTTTCACACGCACGTTTGGCTTCTTACCAAACCATCGACTTGACTTGCAAGAATTATTTTTAGGCTCCTCTAGTGAAACGAGTTTGCGGCAGCATTTACCGATTGCCAGTCGCCTAAACATGTCTGCGGATCCAATCACGTTCAGTCACAGAGTCGACAACAATGCATTAATTGCCGCTGTTTCCAATGATAGACAAATTCTTTGCCACGAACAGAACTCATCGGCTGCGTTGGTGCATTTGCGGCCGGTGCTAGTCCGCGGGAACAGAAGACTTTTACGTTTCGTAAGTATTTGATACCTTCTCGGGTCTCATGTCCGAGGAAGCTGCAACCGACCCGAAATTCGAGATAGGCCATGTCTTGTTTACCGACATCGTCGGTTACTCGAAATTGCTCATAGGAGAACAGAGTGAGCTAATTCGGCAACTGAAAGAGGTTGTCGCCGGAAGCGAACAGGTCCGACTTGCGGAAGAACACGGCAAATTAGTCTCATTACCGACGGGGGACGGCGTCGCGCTGGTTTTTCGTGATAGTGCGGAAGCGCCCGCGCAATGCGGGCTCGAGATTGCCCAAGCGGTTAACGGCTATCCGCAACTACGACTGCGGATGGGGATCCACAGCGGCCCTGTTAACCTGGTTACCGACGTTAACAATCGTGCAAACATTGCCGGAGCGGGAATCAATATTGCGCAACGCGTAATGGATTGCGGTGATGCCGGTCATATTCTGCTTTCCAAGCATGTCGCCGAAGATCTCGAGCATTATGCGCGCTGGCGGCCTTACCTGCACGAGTTGGGCGAATGCGAAGTAAAGCACGGGGTACGAATTTCACTGGTCAACTTTTACGGCAGCAACTTTGGGAACGCTGAGATTCCCGAGAAGATTAGGCAAGCAAAACGCGAACAAGCTAGAGCTAGCCGCGACCGACGTAAAACTCTCCTGGTAGCAACCTCCATCGTGGCTGCGGCTATGCTCGGAATTGGTTACTGGGTTTTTCACCAGCGCCGCGCAAACGATTTCGGGGCATCCGAGACAAAGCAAGCAGTCGCCACAATGAGCGAACAGATGGCGCGGCTGCATGAGGGGATCATGCAATACATGCAGGTCGAGGGGAAAATTCGTGAAGCGCAAACTGAGTCTGGCTCGGTGCGGGACCAGGTGTACGAGCAATTGGGCAAGCAGATGAATATCGGCGTCGCATTGCTACGCCAGAAGCTCCCTCAAGCAGCAGAACAATTGAAAGACGCCCCTTCGGCAACGCTTTCCGAACGAGCGAATGCTGCTTATGTCGCTAGTGACTACGCCGAAGCGGAGCGCATGGCGCTACAGGCAGCTGCACAAGCCAGGACCGCGATGTCGCCGAACAATGCCGACGTGATTCGCGCGCTCAAGCTGGCCGGATTTGCCGCGCAGAAGCGAATCGATTACGCCTCAGCCATGGCGCACCTTCGCGAGGCCGCCGAGCTGACTAATCGAGAACGCGAGCCTGGTCAATGGGCGGAAATTCAGCACGCCATCGCAGATGTGTTGATCGATCAGGGGCAATATCGTGAGGCCGCGGCCGTTCTGCAGGGCGCGCTCGATGCCCGCGCGAACGCTTTTGGTCCTGAGAATCCTGATACTTTGCGCAGCCGCAATCGGCTAGCCTATGCGCTCTGGAGACAGGGCCGGTACCGAGATGCCGAAGCAGAGTTTCGCAAGTTGATCGCGGTGGAAGAACGATTACTCGGTGCGCAGGACCCGGAGACGCTGGCAAGTGAGAATGGCCTCGCTAACGCGCTCGATGACGAAGGAAAACATGCCGACGCAGAATCTGAGCACCGGCGTGTTTTGGAGCTTCGAAGCAAAGTTTTAGGTCCCGAGAATCCGGAAACGTTGAAGAGCCGCAACAATCTGGCGCTTGCGCTGAACCGACAAAAGAAGTACGTCGAGGCGGAAAAGCAATTCCGCGAATTGATCACAGTTGAAGAGCGGGTGCTCGGCCCGAAACATCCTGAGACCCTTCGCACCCGAAGGAATCTGTTCGTTACGGTAGGCAATCAGGGTAGGCATGCGGAGGCGGAGGCAGGTTTTCGGGATCTGTTGGGGATCGAAGAGCGTGTGCTTGGTCCGGAGCATCCCGACACATTAGGTGTGCGCAACAACATCGGCTTTGCCCTTGCTCAACAAATGCGTTTCGCCGATGCCGAAACGCAGCTTCGAGACGTAATCAAAATTGAAACGAAGGTGCTCGGCCCGGAGCATCCCGCTACGTTAAGTAGCCGCATGGCACTCGCCGGCGTGCTAAGCGAGCAGGAAAAATTTGGTGAAGCCGATGCTCAATGCCGCGAAGTCATTGCGCTCGAGGAGAAAGTCCTCGGCGCGGACCATCCCAGCACAATTTCATCGTGGTACGCGTTCGCTAATCAACTGGCCCGCCAGAATAAAGCGGAAGAAGCGATGCAATTTGCCCGCAAGGCGGCGAACGCAGCTGAGCAAGTTTTCGGGCAGGATCATCCCGATACGCACAAGTATGCGCAACTGGTGCAACAGCTCGAATCACAACGGCCCGGCGCGGATCAAACGAGCGTTAAACCCTTGAAAGCTGGCGTGCAGGAGTACACCGCCGCCGAGGCGAAAAAGCACATTGGCGAGAGAGCTGTCTTGGTTGGGACGATCGACTGTATCGACCACGGCCGCCGCCATGTTGATTTGATTGTTGGCGGTTGTGATCTGCGCAAGGCGAAGCTGTGGATCGTGCTGCCGAACGACGCTTCGGGGCCGGAGCTGGATCCGGAAAGCGTCGACGGCGTGGAAGTCGCCGTCACCGGATTGGTCGAATCATCGGAAGGCACACCGCAAATCAGGGTCAAATCGACCAGCGATATCAAGCTTCGCTCTGCGGCCCAGACGAACTACATCGGCCGCGCCTACGAGAAGGAGCAGAAAGGCGATTTCCAAGGCGCTATCGATGATCTCAAGCAGGCTGTCGAACACCAGCCGGCGCGTCGAGCCGAAGCCTGTGAGCGTATGGCGAGGTTGAAGCAGGATCACGGCGACTGGGCTGGTGCGCTCACCGCCTACGATCAGCTCGTCGCAATGGATCCTAACAATGCCAACGCCTACTACACACGGGCCGGTGGCAAAAAACAGCACGGTGATTTCGAAGACGCCATGGCCGATTACACACGCGCGGCTGAGCTGCGGTCGAGCGCGAGCGATTACATCCAAATCGGTAAATGGCGGAATGAGCAGGGGGACGCCAGCGGATGCCATGGCCGAGTACGACAAGGCCATTGCGCTGTGTGACAAGCAGATCGATGCACTCGGAAGCAAAAAGCTATTGCCGGAGCACTACGAGCTTTATTCGACGCGTGCTACGCCAAAGAGTCGAAGGGCGATATTGATGGCGCCCTCGCTGATTACACCACCGCGATCAGCGATCAATACATACTGCCTCGGCACCGCATCGCAGGCGTGGCGACATTCGCCGCGCACGCGGCGACTTGCGCGGAGCGATTGCCGATTACGAACAAAATTGGCGGCTGTGGCATATGCCCGCTGACGAAGAGAAGCTGAAGGAGACGCAAGCGGAGCCGAAGAGGCCCGGTGCGAAGAAAGTTGCTGTCACACAACCGAGCATACAGGCTGCGCAAAACGAACAATCTTCTAACCAAAACAAAGGTGAAGTTTCTCCCGAATCTATCGCGGAGGCATTTGTCCAGGCATACTCAGGGACGGATGTTGACGCGGTCGCCGCTCTTTACGCCGACCGCGTCGATTACACGAACAGCGGTGTAATCAGTAACGCTGCCTTAAGGAAGCAGGCGGAGGAATACTTCGAGCGCTGGCCGGTGAGACACTGGAGTTTGGCCGGGCCGGTCACAACAACCTCAATCGGGCCTTCACGGCAAAAGGTCATTTTCTCGGCGAGCTATGATGCGAGTAACCCGCAGACCAACAAACATGCGTCAGGCATTGCACAAGAGACACTGATACTCGCCAGTGACAAGAGTGGAGCTATCCAGATTGCCTCGCAAAAAGAGCAGACAAGTAAAAACGGCAGCGGCCAATCTGGCGAGGAGATATCGGGCAAGCTGGACTTGAAGGCTGGCAAAGCCGAAGCAAGCAAGAAACAACCTGTAGCAACTCTGTCACAGCCGATTGCGCCTGCCCAAGCTCAGACTGGCTCTCCTGGCTGCACATCCAACCCAAAGAGCGTCTGGAGCGAAGCGTCGCCAGACCAGAAGCTGTTGGCGACGATCCGTTTCGTGCAAAACCCCGACCAGAACTGCCGCGCTTGTGATGAGCTCAAGATTACTGTGTTCCGGCCCACGCGAGACGGCAAGCCGGGGCAAATTCTTGCATCAAGTGCCATTCTCGGCTGCTTCCTTCAGTGCGCTCACTGGAGTCCCGACTCACAATTCTTGTTGTTCACCACGAGCCTTTCTCGCGGAGCGCACGGAGGATGGCATTATGCGACCTTCGTCTATTGTGCAGGCGACCATAGCTTCAGGGGCGACCTTGAGGATGTGTTCGGAAATGTCCTCGCCCCGAACTTCCACTTTGAGTCACCAGACATTGCGGTGCTGACGGTTTCTGATGATCAGGCTCCTTCGACGGCGGGGGAGGAACCGCCGACCAAACAGGTGAGGGTGACGCTCGGCAAAGTTGTTGATAAATTAAATCGTTTGCCGCGAAGCTAAGCTATGCGCCCAACCATGCGAATCGACGTCAAACTTCGCAAATCGTGCCGCGCCGCCACTGAACCCAAAGAACTCAGCCCATGAACAGTATCACCCGATCTGACTGGAACCGATGTATGAAATTAAACGCTAACAACCTTAAGTCTGCTCTTATCCATCACCGGTTTCTCTGCGGCTGGCGAAAAGATGTCCGTCGCCGAGATCAAACAGAAGCTAATTGGCTACTGGAGTACTGGGCACCATGGCTGGCACATCGCCGCCGACGGAATCATGTATATATGTCCGGGGACGTCAAAATCCCATTGGTCAGTTAAAGACGGCAAGTTTAACGGGGGTGAAATTGTCACCTTAACTGACAAGAAGTTCGTCTACCGGGATAGCCGTGATGGAACAGCCTACACCATGATCCGAGGTACCAAAGAAGAGATTGCGCCGTGCGGCGGCTCTCAGTGATGTCGCGCAGGATCCAGATTAGCTTGTAACTTATGTCTGCTAATGCAGGGTCGCGAAACTCATCGAACCAGTCGCTCGAAAAGATAGCTGTCATTGCACACCTGCTCCGGAGAGAGTTGTATCGGCTCAAGCTGCAGCGCGTGGATTTGCCGAAGGCCGATCTGCGGCTGGGCGAGAAGGCGTACGCCAACGGGCGCGACTGAAGCAGAGCCGGAGCTTGTATTTAGGCTCAACGCAGTTGCGCAGCGTGTCACACAGCTGCGGCAACAAGAGGTCGCAGTTGCAACGCATAACTAAGGAGGAGGCAGCGAAATGCTAGCGAGAGCAAAGCTTCGTTGCACATTTGTCCACGGCATGCGCCCTTTCAAGGAAGTTAGATTTGTGGGGCAAGTGAGGCGACGATTTTTTCGAACCGCGGATCACCTCGAAGAGGGTCCCAGACGGGACTCAGCTTCAATAGCCCGTAGCTAGAGAACCAGCCAGCGGGAAGACGTTCAGCTATCTCCAACTGTTCGCATGCGAGTTCTTTCTCCCCCACCAAGGCTGCGGTGATGGCGAAATACTCAATCATGTTCGCACCGTTGATCGCATCCGTCGTCACGGGTAGCAACTCGATAGCGCGTCGCCCTTCGCGCAATGCCTCATTTTTTCTTCCCAATGCTGCGTCGATGAGTCCGAGGATGCACCAGGCAGGGCCATAGTCGGGCTGTGCTTTGACCACTTTCTCTTGCTCCAAACGCGCAGCCATGAAAGCTGCACGGGCTCTGGCGTCGTCGTTGATCATGCGCGCAAGCAATCCTTCGCCGAATTTGTGACTAAGCTGCACTGAGTTTGTACCGAAGGTTCCGTCACCAAGCGCTACCAGAGCGCTTTCGGCATCGTTCGGATTCCGTTCGGCCAAAGCGGCTACCAGCCAAGTATCAGCAACGCTTGGGAGTTTTGTCGGTTGATTTTTGCGAATCGCGTCGATGACCCGGTGCATAGGACCGGTGTCGCCCTTCCAACTCAGTTCTGCAGAGGCACGCGTAACTTCTGTTTCCGCATCGTGAGGCCTGATGCTGAGTGCGCGATCGAGTACCGCGATGACATCGGAGTAGCGTCGCAGCAGATAGTACGACATCGCGGTCTGATGCAAGAGCGCGATGTTACTGGGATCAAACTTGAGGGCGTGCTCGTAATACTGCAAGCCTTCCTCAAGGTACCCTTGCCGCCGACGAATGTATCCGGTCAGCTCAAACAAACGAGGGCTGTTATGCAAAGTTTCGCCTGCGATTTGCAACTCACGAAGCGCGCCGGCGTAATCGAGATGGCAACGAAAAAGGTATTGAGCGCGTATGAGGTGTACCTCTCCGGCATCACGCTGTAAACGTGTCGCAGCATCCACAGCCTTTTGAGCCATTGAGAGCCGCTCCGACGAGCGATCGATTCCAAGCAAGTATATTTCGGTCTGGATATCGGCGAGCAGGCACTCAGCTTGGAAGAACGATGCATCGCGCGCCAGCGCCTGGGTCAACAGATCAGCCGCTTGCAATAGCATCTGTCGAACGGCGGCAGTGTAGGTAATGGAAAGATTCAGTGTCTTGGCGTGACTATAAAGATCGAAAGCTACCACGTCGACCGTCGGGGCTTGCTCGATTGCCGCTTTTTCACGTGGAGAAAGTTTGGCCTCAAGTGCACCGGCGATGGCTTTGGCGATTTGGCTTTGAATAGCGAAGACGTCCGCCAAATCACCATCATAGGTGCGCGCCCAGACGTGAGCATCGTTGCGGGCATTGATCAGTTGGGCGTTGACCCGCACCTTACCAGCTGGCGCGTTGCACGCTGCCTTCGATGAGGTAGTTCACCCCGAGAGTCTGGCCAATGGCGCGGGCATCGTGAGCTATTCCGGGTTCGTATTGCATCACGGACGTCCGGCTGATCACTCTTAGATCCGCAATGTCGGCCAGGTCGGTGAGAATCTCATCCTGGATTCCCTGCGTGAAATAAATGTTCTCCTTGTCACTTAAGTTTTCGAAAGGCAGGACGGCGATGCTTTTAGTAGGGAGCATTGCTAGCGGGGAAGTTCTTTGAGTAAAGAAAAGAAAACAGCCGCGGTTGCAAAAACCAGCGCGGCGATCGTGGCTGCGGCCAGTTTTGGGTTTCGCTTCAACCAGCGCCAGATCTGCACCGGTGGCAGAACAGGCCGAGCAACGATCGGCCGGCCTTTCAGCCATCGTTCCAAGTCGTCGGCCAGAGCACCGGCAGATTGATAGCGCGCTCGTGGTTCCCGCCCGAGGCATTTTGCGCAGATCGTTTCCAGATCGCGATCGAGCGAAGGGAGAACAGATCGCAGCTTTGGGGCTTCTTTTTCCGAGGCCTGTTGGATCACGGCCAACGCGTGTTCACCCAGGAATGGCGGCCGGCCGGTCAACAGATCGAACAGGATCGCTCCGAGGCTATAGATATCCGCCGCGGGTGTAAGTTGCACGCGCGAGCTTTTGGCTTGCTCAGGCGCGATGTAACCAGGCGTGCCGAAGATCGTGAGGGTTCTCGTGAGATCAGTGGATGTGTCGAGCCATTTTGCCAGCCCAAAGTCACTAACTAAGGGCTCCCCGTGCCCGTCGAGCAGGACGTTACCGGGTTTTAGATCGCGGTGGAGAAGGCCTTCGCTGTGCGAGTACTCTACAGCGCGAGTAACTTTGGCGAGCAGACGCACGATCTGGCGCGGAGCGTCTCGCAAAGCCGGCCCGATCTCCTGGAGCGATCCGCCCGGAGCGTATTTCATACTGAAGTAGGGGATGCCTTGCTCGGTTTCGCCTACTTCGTAGATCGGAAGAATGTTGGGGTGATCAAGACTAGCGGCAGCTTCGGCTTCACGCCGGAAACGCGCGAGCGTTTCGCGTGAATCGGCGTGATACGAGACTATTCGCTTGAGGGCAACGATCCTACGCGAATGGCGCTGACGCGCCCGATAAATCACGCCCATTCCGCCACGTCCGATTTCCTCCAGAATCTCGTAATTGCCAACCCGCCAGTGCGTGTCATGGACGTTATCTTCAGCCAGAATCACCTCGAAAGCCTCGCGAGATGCCTCGCGATTGGCATTCAGTCCCTCTTGCAACGTGCAGTTCAGGCAAAGCCCATGGCCCCACCGCGTGCTCCCGCCGCATTCGCGACACTTCGCGGCGTTTTCAGTCACACGCGCCACCGAACCAGACAGGCCTTGTAGATTCACGTTAGACACCAAAGGACATCAACGCACACGAATTCCCAGAGTTCAGCACGGCAGCGACACCTCGGCCCTTTGCAAACACTGACATGTCACCGAATCCTATGTCGGCTATGTCGCTTCTTGGGGACGGTGATTTCATGTCCGTCCCCACTTATGCTGCCTCAGTACCGACAGCCAGTGTCGCGCACAGATACCGAATTTCGCTTTCGACCTCTCTTGGATCTTCGACGGTCTGCGCGACTTCCTCGCATATCAGCCAACGATAACGCCGTCGTAAATTGTGAAGCTGTTTTTTTACGGCCGACTCCGTTATTCCTAAAGTCGCTGCTATATCGGGATAGGAAACGTCTGCGCGCTCCGTGGTTAGATAAAGACTCAAGGTTTCAAACAGTCTAAGCCGGCTTTTGCTTTCGCATTCCTCCCGCAGACGCCGGAGCGCTTGTTCGACTACTGTTGCAGCCCAGCGCAAATCGAACAGTTGTTCCGGTGACCAGGAATTGAGCGCGTGCGCCGATATTGACAATTGTGACGGCGCTTCAGCCATCCAATCGTGCCAGGAAACAAATTTCACTCCGCCACCACGTTTGCGCGCCTCCAGCTTTTCAGTTGCGTGCCGAAGGAAATCTTGCAGGGCCTTAAGCAGCAGCGAACGAAAACGACCGCGCTCCGGGTCGGCGCGCTTTAACAGAGGGCCTTGGAGGAGGCTACAAAAAAATTCTTGTGTGAGGTCCTCTGAATCTTGGGTCGTGTAACCGCGGCGACAGAGGTAGGCGAAGATTGGCCGCCAATACGTCTGGCATAACTGGCTTAAGGCATTACGCGCTGCGGCGCTTTCTATTCCTGAATCGGCGCAGGAGATCACTACGCTCCAGCGCGTCGTACCGAACCGCCCCGGGCTGTGGTCAGCCGTTTCTGCCAGCTCGATGTTCACTGCCCTCTATTCTCTTTTATCACGAATTCTTTTGGCAAGCTTTTTCCTTGAAAATCGGAATTGCTCTTAAGGCACGACGCCTAGGTCACGGATATGCACGATTGACCGAAACCCATTCAGCAACGTCATCAGATTCGTGGTCATTCGTCTAATTCGTCTCTGAAAAGTTCAGATGACCAAGAATTTTCGGGAACTTCACCTCAGAGTTTCGGGATTGGGATAGCAGAGCACAAACATCCACCGAAAGCAGAACCAAACAAAACCACCAGAACTTATGAAGCATCATTCCTTATCTCTGATCATCGTAACTGCTGCACTCCTGCAAGCAGTCCAGGCGTATGCAGGTAACCCCGAGATCGATTACGCGCTGACAACCCAAAATGATCCGGTCAAGCCGGGACACGTTCTGGAATTTGACGCAACCGTGCGCAATCTGAGCGGATCAAATCAAAATGTAACCCTTCACTTTGTTGTCCCCGACTATACGACCTACCATGGACATCCACCTGGAACGCCCGAAAACGTCTCCGTTAGTTATCCTCCCACCTGGCGCTTCATACACCTTCCAGATTGCTCTTCAATGTGGATGGCGGCAACACCGCTCCGCCTGACGGCACCCCGATCGAGTTAAGGCTAACGGACCAAGATCGCGGCGTAATGGTCCCTCCCCGGAGCGCTGTCGTCCAAAGGACGCCACCACTCAATCTGCAGCTGTCGACCGAGCAAGGTACCGTTGCCCCGGGAGAGAACTTCACCTACACACTTACTTGCGCAAATATTAGCGCGGCGCCTCGCAATGACGTAACGCTAAGCGCATCGGTTCCGGTGGGAGCAACTTTTGTCTCCGCAGATGGCGGAGGCACCCTAAACGGCGGAACGGTGAACTGGAACTTGGGCACTTTGCCGGTGGGAGCCAATCGACAACTGCATGTAACTTTTCAGGCGACCGTCAACACCAGTTTGGCAGAGGTGAACGCTACCTTATCTGAGGGCGGCGTCATAATCGCCCAGGCCAGCGATACACGAGCAATCTATGTCGCGCCACAAATCCAATACATCATAACTGCTCCGACTGATCCGGCCAAGCCGGGACACGTTCTGGAATTTGATGCAACCGTGCGCAATCTGAGCGGATCACAACCAGAATGTGACGCCTCGTATTTTACCGTCCCCGAGTTTACCACCTACAATGGACATCCGCCTGGAACACACGAAAACGTCTCCGTTAGTAACCTTCCCACCTGGAGCTTCGTATACCTTCCGGTTGCTCTTCAGCGTGGCTGGCGGAAACACCGCTCCGCCTGATGGCACAACGATTGGGCTCAACCTTATCGATACTGCCCGGGCGGGCTCTGTTTCCCGTGGGGTCGTCGTGCGAACGATGCCGCCGCTCAACCTACAGTTATCGACTGAGCAGGGCACCGTTGCTCCGGGAGAGACCTTCACTTACACCCTGACTTGCGCAAATGTCAGCGCCACTGCGCGTAATGGCGTAACGCTGAGCGCACCTGTTCCGCGGGAGCAACTTTCGTCTCCGCAGATGGAGGAGGTACACTCATTGATGGAGTGGTAAACTGGACGTTGGGCACGTTGGCCGCAGGAGATGACACCCAGCTACATGTCACGTTTCAGGCGGCGCGATCCTGACACACCGCTGGGACCGGTGAATGCTACCTTAACTGACGACAGCGGAAACGTCGCCAGGGCGAGCGACACTCGCGCGGTCTATGCTGCGCCGCAGATCGAATACACAATCACCACCCCAAATCCTGTCGTTGAGCCCGGCCACGTGGCTGAGTTTGATGCAACCGTGCGCAATCTAAGCGGATCACAACCAAAATGTGACCCTCTCGATTTTACCGTCCCCGAGTTTACCACCTACAATGGAAATCCGCCTGGAAGCACCCGAAAACGTCTCCGTTAGTTTCCTCCCACCTGGAGATTCGCACACCTTTCAATTGCTCTTCAATGTGGCCGGCGGCAACATGGCTCCGCCTGCGGGGACAATCATCACCCTTAATCTCATCGATACTGCCCGGGCGGGATCTGTGTCTTTCACGATCCAGATCAGCGGCGTCACGCTGCCTCAAACTGATTTCAATGGAGATAGCTACCCCGACTTCTTGCTTTACAACGGAGGCAGCCATCAAACAGCGATTGTGTATTTGAATAACAATGCCGTGATCGGCGCAGCCCTTGGTGCGACTCTTCCTGCGGGCTGGACGGTGGCGAATGTGGCGGACTTCAACCGCGACGGCCATCCAGATTACGTTTTGTTTATCCCTGCGACTCACCAGACTGTGATAGCATATTTATCAGGACCAACAGTCATTGGTGCCGCACTTGCGCCGACCCTTCCCAGCGGCTGGCAACTTGTGGCGGCAACCGACTTTAACGGCGACGGTTACCCGGACTATGTGCTTTACAACACCGGGACGCATCAAACCGAGGTATGGTATCTTAACGACAACGTTTTCGTCAGCTCTGCTAACGGCCTAACTCTTCCGGCCGGCTGGAGCCTCGTGGCAGTAGCCGATTTTAACGGCGATGGCCACCCAGATTATACGCTGTTCAACTCGGTTACGCGCCAAACTGTGATCGTGTATTTATCAGGAGTGACTGTGACCGGTGCCGCCTTTGGGCCCACGGTATCCCCCGGCTACACTCTCACTGGCACTGCCGATTTCAACAGAGATGGCAACCTCGATTACCTTCTGTTTAATCCTAGCACTCGCAGCACAGCTATCTGGTACCTCGACAATAACGTTTTCCTCAGCTCTGCTAACGGCCCAATTCTACCATTAGGCTGGAGTCTGGTAGCGCCTTGACCATGATATTGCGACGATCCGTTTGAATAGGCAAAGGCTCATGTCGAGGACAGCCTTTTCGACCGATAAACCTTTGCGATACAAACAAGCCCCGGCACGGGCGACCGGTGTCATAGGCGAGGCATAGTGCACGAGCGTCCTTGTATATTGAATCATGGGTCGGGAAAATTTCGCGATTTTCGGATGCGCAATCAAATCGAATGTCCATAATGTGACTAGCCGCTATTCAATTCACACTGCGCCGTGTGCCGTAAAGCGTGCAGGGATCGCTGATGACATCAGCGCCGGATCGTCGATCATCCGGCAATCTTCGGCGATTCCAGCGTAATTCGGCGAAGCGTGGGCGGGGTTCGTTCCATTTCGAGATGGATTGAGGTCATCACTAACGAGAACGGGCGTTGCAGAGCGGACAAACATTCACGCTCCAGCGCGATTGATGACAGGTAGCGGCGGTGGTATCGGCGGCGGCGGCAATGTCAGCGTCTGTTTGCAGTGAGGACATTCAATAGATTGTCCGGCAAGCCCAGACGGATATTCGATGTGGCCTTTACAGTATTGGCACGCTGCCTTGAGGTAACTCATATCGTGTCCAGTTCATCAAGTACGGTGTCAAATACGCGCCACAAAAGGCGCGTGCGTGTAGCCGATTTTTCCCCAGCGCAAGAACTATCGGCACGGCTGGCGCGATCCTGTGCGTGGGAGAAGTGCTTCCCAAAAGTGGAGACGAAATGGAGACGGCAACATCACTACCTAGCGTAGCAACGGATTTTGGGTCCAGCGCATCTGCCTAATTCGGGCGCGCGGCCCGGAATCTTTATCCACTCGTTTATCCACTCTTGGAAAATTTTGGGCATTATTTGAGTGAATCGTGAGATTACGCCGATTTGGCGTTTTACCTAGCGTTGAGCACGTCAGGGCAAATTGGGGATAAAGTGAGAAAATTACTCGATTATCGTCCCGAACCAGGCGCTCTAGGGACCCTCTATCACGGGGATTTTCGGTCACCTATTAAATAGCACCTAGCGCATCAGCGAGGTTAACTGCTGTATTCTTAAATCAGCTGATTCAAAGTCACTTGCGACTTGCGATGGACTCAAAGTCCGTTGGGGTGAGCGCTATATGTGCTTTGGAGCGATTCCACGGACTAAACCTCCGTTGCTAAGTCGAAAGTTTGAGGGGTTCGACCATCCCCTGCCCCGTTGCATCATGCTCCTGTGAACAGTGAGGGCGGCACCCGGGGGGCGCAGGGTCGCGCTTGATCGGTACGGGAATCTTGTAAGATCAATTCTCGTCCGGAATTTTTCAGCAAAGGGCCGTGACTAATGCTTAAATCTGCCGGCGAACGGTTTCACCTTGCTAGGACGGGTGGCTTGCCCAATCGGCTTACACCACGCAAGACCAGTGCGATCATTTCCGGCAAATTCATTGTGGTCAAAAGGCGTTCATTCTCCGCGGCATCGAGACCGTTATTCAATCCGGCAATGCCGAATCCCTCGAGCTCCGCGGTGAGCACTTTGTAGTCGATCGGTTCGGCGCCGGGCGGGAGCTGAGAATTGTAGAGTTCGATTGCGGCGCGCGGCACGTCTTCGGCTGCCTGGTAATCTATGGTGAGTGCCGCGGGCTTGTTTCCGCGGAGTGCTTCGATGACGGCTTCCGCGCAGCCGCCGAAAACGCCTATGAGATAAACCGGCTTGCCGGCGCGCAAGGCGAGCAGCGCTTCCTCGGCGAGACCGGGATATTTGCCGAGTCCGCGCGCCTGACCGCCCAGCAAAAGGCGCGCATGAATTTCCGCGTTCATGCATTCGCGCATGGCGGTAAGGCTGCGCGCCCAGGCGACGCGGTTCTCGGCCGTAGTTGGAGGTACCTGCTTTGCCGACGTGATCCCGGCGGCGCTGATCCCGAGATTCGCGGGAGGCTCGATGGGATGGAAGCGGGCTGTGTTCTTCAATCGCGCGCGCTGAGTGGCGTCGAGATCGAGATAGATCGGCCACGCGAGGTACGATTGGATGGCGTCCACTGCTTCTCCCGAGATCGCGCGATACGCTGTGAGCAGTTCGAACAGCACTTCAGTGAAACCGCCCTGCCGCAAGTCACCGCCATAGGCCAGGGTTGCTCCCGCCGCCAGAAGGAACCGCGCAAATTCCGATGCCGCATCGCGCAGATGCGCCGGGCCGAAACCACGCATCGGCAAATCAGCGCTGTCTGAAATCGAAAGTCCGATTCGCCAGTTAGCCGCCGCTTTCTCCAAATCTTGTCCGGCCAGGGCCAGGGGCTGAGAGGGCTTCGCGAAAAGCAGCGTTGGCGTTGTCAGCCCCAGCTTCGGGTCGAGTTCGGCGAGGAGATCGAGCTCTTGCTTGGCAAGTGGCGGATCTGGATAGACGAAATAAGGCACTTCGTCGCTCTCTGCGCGCAACGCCAAGCAGGTCAGCAATTCGGGCGCGCGAGGAAGCGCGCGCACTGTGTCGGGCACGTCGAACAGTTTTTTAAGATCATCAAAGTGTTGTTGGAAATATTCCGTGCGAAGCACCTCGCGCAGCACGAGACCTACAACAGCTTCCAGCCGAGCCGGCTCCGCCGCTTGCCAGCGGATCGTCGGCACATTGCCGATATAAGGGAACGACCGCGCCTCGCCCTCCTCGATAGCGTGTACCACCACGATAGGACGGCCATGCCGCTTCGCTCGAATAACTTCGTGCTGGCACCAGACGCGTGACGCATATGCATCGGTGTGCACGACCGCGAAGGCTGCGGTGTCGATCCCGGCATTAATCTCATTCTCGAAGCTAAATCCCGCCGCGATGTCGATGGCGTCAAAGAACGTATCGAGCGCGAGATTTTTGTGAATGTAATCGCGCAGCACTAAAGCCGTCTTCTCGCCATCAAGTTTGGCGTGGCTGATGAAAAGCCGCATTTTCGGTGGACTCGCCCCCTTCGTCTCCTCATTCTCGACGTTCGCGAGAGTCGGGCGTTGCGTTAGTAGACGGCCCAGTTCGTTCGTGAGACGGTTGAGGAGGAAACCGGGTCCGGCTTCGGCGCTCTGACCTTGCAGGCGGATGTAATTCACCGCGCTGATCTGCGCACTTAGTTGATACGCGGTGTCGTCAAACGCGACAGGGAAAAGCCGATGCCGGTCTGGCGCCACACGCGCTTGGTTCCATAGGTCCTCGACATACTTATCCCAGCCGTCGGCAATAATCATCTGCGGATCGACCAGCACAATGATCGCCGTGTGTTGCGCGGCATCAACGGTGATTGGTGGGGGCGACGTCCTCCCGCCGCCGTCTGCCGCGGATCGAAAGAAAACAGGAATGCCAATTCCCCGCGCATTCGTCCGCCCCGGATCGCGTGAGAAATGCGCATAGATATTTTCCGCAAGTGTTTGTCCACGCTCGAATGCCGGATGCCACACGACGTAGATCAGCAACCGCGGCTGATACTCGCTTAGAGCTATTGCTTCTTCGTTCATCTCGACTCGTCTAAAGATGAACTACACCTCGAAAGAAATGCGGGGCGCGGGGGCATACGCGGAGCATGTTACGATTATTGCTTTCGGTGTTGCACGAACAATTCTCGAAGAAGTGCGAATTCCCTCCCCAGCCCACATTTTTATTTCGTCTGTCTAAGGCGACGGTGGCCCTTACCCGAATAATGCGTTCGAGCGATTCAAAACAATCCAAGTTCGTTTTGTCTTGATCCCGTTGAGAGTTCTCCTTGAAGCTATCGCTGCGGCGGGTGGTGAACATTGAAACAATTCAAATCTATTAGCGTCCTTCTATCGTGCGCGATGAGGCTGAATTCTTTTGCCGCGATCGGCTCTATGACCAAGCCCTCATGCATAATTCGGCAGTCAGCGACTGAATCCTCCGAGTCGTCCTAAAGCATGGCCTTTCAGAACATCGTAGGGCGGTTAGTCGATGTGATTTTTGGGTATGATTTCTTTGTTTCGTACACCTGGGCTGACGGCAGCAAATACGCTCATAGCGTCTATGAAAGGCTAAAGGCGCAAGGGTTCACGGTTTTCCTTGATGAGGAAGATTACGCACGCGGCGATAACTGGACTTTGCTTGGCCGCAGAGCTCTAAGAAAGACGAAACAACTCATACTCGTTGCGACGCCGAAGGTTCACCAAAGTTCGCCGGTGCTGAAAGAACTGACAGCCTTTCAATCCACTGGTAGGCGAATCATTCCAATTGAAATCGGAGATTCACTCAATCCACAGAAGTACGCTGAATCACCGCTGTTTCCGTTCATTCCCGCGGAGCTTCTTAAGATCACCCAGCCGCTTCAACAGGACGGCACAATTCCGTACGAAGCTCCGCCGGAAGTAGTTCGCGAACTGCGGAAAGGGTTCCAGCATGTCCGACAGAGTCAGATTCGCATCAGAGTTCTTCTCGGCGCCTGTTTAGTCTTGCTAGGTGTTTCCTCCGTCGCCATCTGGCAGGCCATCAGAGCGGAACTACAGCGGAAGGAAGCGAATCGCCAGAAACAAGAAGCCGTAAATCAGGAGACCAAGGCGAAGAACACGTCTGTGCAGGCCGATTTTGATCTTGCCGTGCTCTATCGGCAAAACACCGAGACCGTGGATCCGCGAGTTCTCGCACATCTCGCTCGTGCTTTGCGAACGCAACCGAATGCTACTGGCCCGAAGGAGTATCTGATTTCTCTATTGAGGCATCACTCATGGTCTTTGCCACAATCAGAATCATTGCGTCACGATGATTCGGTTACGGCCGTGAGCTTCAGCAACGATGGGCGGTATGTAATCACCATTTCCAATCATACCGCGCGCGTTTGGGATGCAGAGAACGGGAGCCTGCTTGGCAAGCCATTGCAACACGGCGGTATTATTGAAGCAGCGAGCTTCAGTCCTGATGGGCGGCGTGTCGTGACTGCATCTTCGGATAGCACAGCCCAGGTATGGGAAGCGCAAAGTGGAAACGCAGTGGGCGAACCGTTGCGTCATCAGGGTCCAGTCCATTCGGCAAAGTTTAGTCCTGACGGTCATTTGATCGTGACTGCGTCTGATGATAACACGGTCCGAATTTGGGACGCAGAAAGTGGGAACCCGATGGGCGAACCATTGCTTCATAGGAACTCAGTTCTTTCGGCAAGCTTCAGTCCCGATGGCAGACTGATCGCCACAGCATCATCAGATAGCACCGCGCGGATTTGGGAGGCGGCGACCGGCAGGCTAGTCGGCCAGCCCCTGCGACATGAGGGAGAGGTCTATTCAGCACGCTTCAGTCCTGACGGGCGACTGATCGTCACCGCTTCCCGCGACATGACGGCACGTATATGGGACGTGCGGAGCGGCAAACCGTTGGGCGCTCCATTACACCATGGCACTGACAGCCCTGTTCGTTCAGCTAGCTTCAGTCCAGATGGTGGGCTTGTCGTCACCGTATCCAAGTCACTGCGAAGGGAGAAACACCTAGAGTGGTTCGCCGCCGAATCCATTGATAACACAGCGCAGATCTGGGAGGTTAAGAGTGCCCAGGCTTTAGGCGAACCGCTGCGTCACGACGGTGATGTCGATGAGGCGAGTTTTAGCCTCGACGGACACTTCTTTGTTACGACATCAGGTAACATGGCGCAGATGTGGGATGTGAAGACCGGTAAACCAATGGGCGAACCGCTGCGCCATAATGCGCCGGTCAACATGGCGAGGTTCAGTCCTGACGGGCGGTTAATCGTCACCGGATCTCGAGATAACACAGCATGTTTGTGGCAGATAGAAAACGGAATGCCGCAAGGCGAGCCGTTGCGCCGTGAAACCAGTGAAGTCAGAGTGGCGGGCTTTAGCGCCAACGGACAGTTTATTGTGACTGGCGAGCGTCAGATACGCGGGTGAGGGAGACGGAGGTATGGCACGGATGTGGGATGTGGAGAGCGGCAAACCAATGGGCGAACCGTTGCCTCATGACGTCATAGTTGAATTAGCAAGTGTCAGTCCCGATGGGGGTCTAATTGCCACCGCATCCGCCGATAACACCGCGCGGGTCTGGGACACGAAGACCGGCAAAGTGTTAGGCCAGCCCTTTCGCCATGAGAAGGACGTTAAAGCAATAAACTTCAGCCCTGACGGGCGGCGGATCGTCACTGCTTCCGTAGATCACACAGCGCGGGTCTGGGACACGTTCAGCGGGAAGCCAGTAGGAAAGCCTTTGCTACATGACAGTATCGTCGTGGCAGCAAGTTTCAGCCGCGACGGACGCCGCATCCTGACCGTCGCCGGAGATGAGATGGCGCGGGTATGGAATGCAGAAACTGGCGAACTGTCGACCAAATCGCCTCGACATGATGAACAAGTCGAATCGGCGACTTTCAGCCCGGATGGTCGGCTCATCGCCACTGCATCTCAAGATAGAACGGCACGGGTGTGGGATGTGGAAAGTGGTAAGCCATTGGGCGAGCCGCTACGCCATGAAAAAGGCGTTGCAGCCGTGAGCTTCAGCCTGGACGGACATTGCATTGCCACTGCATCCTATGATGGCACAGCTCGGGTCTGGGAAACACAGAGCGGCAAACCAGTAACTGAGCCTTTGCAACATGACGGCCCCGTGGTAGCTGCGTGTTTCAGTCCTGACGGGCGGAGGGTCGTGACCGCATCTCGGGATAAGACCGTCCGGATCTGGGATGTCGAAAGCGGCAAGCTGGTATCCGAGCCGTTACTCCATAAGAAGGAGATCGAATCCGCGAGCCTCAGTGCGAATGGTCGATGGCTTCTCACAAAATCCGCGGGTGAATGGCGAATATGGGATATCGCGATCGATCTTGATCGACCGCTGCCACTTTGGGTGCCGGACCTTGCTGAGGCCGTGGGAGCAAAACAATTCAATAACCAAGGTGCGCTGGTAGACGCGAAAAAGACCGTCGTAGAGCTGCGCAGAGAATTGTTCGCGCTAAAAGGTGACGACTTCTGGTCGCGTTTTGGGCGTTGGTTCGTAATGGCTCGTCCGGACCGAACGATCAGCCCTAACTCCAGGACCAGCGTGCGTGAGTACATCGAACGCTGCATCGAGCAGGATTCAGGAGAATCCCTCGATGAAGCCGAAAAGCTTGCCGCCGGAAATGCTGAGTTGGTCAGAAGAATTGCTGCTAAGAGATCGGCCCGATAGTCGTGCTTGGCCTTATCGCTGCGACAGCGCTGGATGTCGGCAATACGTGTGAATCGTGTTGCAGTACGAATGCCGCAGAAAATCGTGCTGAGCGGAGCCGGGGTAATTAATGCGCTTTTGGAGTGCCAAAAATCTTTTCGCTGGGCTTGGAGTCGCTGCACTGGTCACGCCAATATGAAGTTTGTTCCTCGCTCGTAACCTCGGTGGGACCTTCGACAAGACGAGCCTGGCCGTCCGATATGCGATAAGAAGCGGCGTCCAGTGTGCGTCTGTCAACCCTGTAGATGATCACAACTTTGTCTGAATCTTTCGACCACTTCGCGCAAAACGCACCCGCGCCAGTATCCAATACGTCAACGATCTCCTTAAGAACGGCAAGTTTCTTGCCAGCCACTGCATCAGTCAAAAAGAGATGGAAATTCTCGTCGCCCAATTCACCTTCGCCATGCGCAGTGATCGCATATTTCCCATTGGGAGAAATTCCTTTGGCGATTGTGACGTATTCATCGGTGCCATATTCGTAGTTCGATGTCGCTAGAACTCCGGTAGCAAAAAACAGTGGGACCGACAGATAGAAAAATAGTGGGTGAATCTTCATACTTCCACTTCGTCTAGCGGAAAATTGTAACTAAGGCAAGAATGTCAACATAACGCCGGCGCTCCCTTGCGCTTCGGTGCTCGCGAATTCGCACTTCCACGTTCTTACGGAGCCGCAGCTCATCAGCAAAGAGCAATCCAACGTCTTCATGTTGTCCGCCAAGGTCCACTATAACTGTACGCAATCCGAAGTCTGAAAAATCGAGCACCGGCGTGGCGGAAACAAATTACAAGGTAAGGGTATCTGAAAACCGGTTCGAACTTCTATCCGTCGAAGAAAAAGGCACAAGTGAACGTTAACCCTTCAATCGTCCGTTGGTTTTCGGAGAAGTTGTTTGAAGCGAGCAGGCAGAGACCCGACTAAAATCCTCTGCGGAGTGTTTGTCCGCTGCGTTTGTGCAGAGCTTGGTATGTGGAACGATGGAAAATCCCAACGTGTACAAGAATGACGAAAGTCGTGGTCGGTGTCGCCACGACCTTTTATTCGATAAGTACTATCAGCTAATCGAGAAGTAATTCTGCGGACTCAATATCCGTTGCGACGTCGAAAGAATTTGAGCGGCGATCGGTAGCGAAAGCCGTAACATCGCGCTGTACCCCGAGGAAACTATTTGATCTTAAATCACTTGATCACAAAGTCCGACGCGACGGTCAGCCGCGAACACTGCGCAAGTGATTTCATGTCAGGAGTTGCGCCTGGGGAGCGCCGGGGGCCGCCCGTCCTCGTGTTCAGTGTCTCTTTACAAACCGGTCGAAATGTTACGAACCGGAAAAGGCTACAGAGGACAGCGCCGGCGACGCCAAGGCCACGCCGACCTCCGAAAAGTAAAGAGTCGCAACGGCACGCACGGTATCTCAGCCGGAGGAAAAGCAATTACCCAGCGAAAGAAAATGAAGCCAATGGCAAAATCGTCCATCCATGCACACGTTTACGATGTGCGCCTACGCAAACCGGCGGTTTCTTGAGGCTACGGCATTGGCCTTACGGCCGAGGCGGCGGTGTGGGACGCGGCCGTGGTGAAGGAGTAGACCTTGGCGCCGCGGTAGCAGTAGGCGTCGCCGTTGCAGTAGGCGTCCCCGTTGTCGTGGGCGTAGGCGAAGGCGACCCACAAGGACTCACCGAGCAAGTGAAGATTTCCATCGAGTCCAAGACTGTAACACCGTCGGCTCCATAACCGCCTGCCAGCCAGATGTGGTCGGTGCCGTTAGTATCGGTCGGGAAGTTGCGTCTCGGTTCGACGAACGGTGTGCCAACCGACCAGCTGTTCGCCACAGGATCGTAGATGTCCACCTCGTTCGACGGATTGGGAGCCTCTCTGCCGCCACCCATTACGTACATCGTGTTGCAGAAGTTTAGCCCTCGCGTTTCAGCCGTGGCCCGCGGTATCGAAGCAATGTTACCGATGGTATCGGCCACCGGATCGTAAACCAGTGAGATGTTGCTATCATGAAGGAGGGTACCGTCATAGGTGCTGCCGCCGCCGGTGTAAATAAGGTTGCCGATGGTAGCCTGCGGAATGTAACCGAGCTGCGTCGGCAAGTGCGCGTTCTTATGGGTCCACTGCAGCGCGACCGGGTCGAACTGCCAGATGTTATCGTCCATGACCACATTTATCTCAAAGCCGCCCAGAATGTACATGTTATTGTTAAACACTGAGAAGCCGCCAGGAACAAAGTTCTGGTCGCCTGAAGGCCAGTTAGCAGGCACGGTGCTGATGGTGTCAGTAATCGGGTCATAACGGAAAACCCGCCCGGTGGCCGTTTGGGTAGCAACCTCCGAGCCGCCTACGCAATAGATGTAGTCCGTTCCGCCCTGGTTCATTACTGCGCAGGCCATGTTGTTAACCTGATTGTCCGGATAAGTGGCTGATTTGATGGTCCAACTGTTACCGACTGGGTCATACTCAAAGGGGTGAGTGAACTCGCTGCCCGGAGCATCCGAACTGCGTCCGCCCATGGCGTAAAACTTGCCGTTGCCTGGGAAAAAGACACCCGCCATGCGGGTTCCGACACTTGGCATACTCGGTCCCGCCGCCCAACTGCAAGAAGCCGGTGTAGCGGTAGGGGTCGGCGTTGGGCTTACGCCGCCGCCTTGGAAGTTGAACTTACCGATGCGTGTGTGCCAGTCGCCGTCTTGGGCATATTGGTTGATATGCCAGAAGTCCATGCCGTTGGAGGGATCGACTTCTGTCCTGGTATAATCACCCCAGCGCGGGCCGCTAGTCTGGGGTCCGACTCCAGGCCACATGATGCCTTCTCCCTGCGCAAGGTTGCTCGGGGGATCACTTTCAAGACGTCCGGCGTACCGAATAGAAGGGACAATTGTCGTATTGGAAGTGGAGTAGCCTATGGCGGTGTTGCCGCTTTGATCCACGGCTATGCTGGGCATCCAGCGCCATAATCCGTCGTTGCCATTGCTCCAATCTTGCTGTTGCACAGGGGTAGCTGGAAAATTGCCCCCCGTAACATCGAATTGATACCAGGTAACAACAGTCGGCCCGTTCGGGAAATTCAGCATTGTGGTCTGGTCCGCCCACAACGATTCTGTCCCATTGCGGTTCTGGTAAACAACCGGTGTCATGATCTTATCGCCCAAAGTATCCAGTTTTACCGACGTTCCCTGCTGGGGCACAAGGTCATATGTCTGAGCAGTCCATGCTTGAACGAACGGGTTGACTGTAATCTCGGCATTCGGAGTGTGGTCGGCACCTACACCGAAAGTGGCGTTTCCCGGGTTGGCAAAATCGACATGAAACAACCGGGCGTGCACCTGGGTCAAGACTGCCCCGGGAATGGTCGCGTCGACAGCCAGCACCATTTCATCCCTCCCCGCAGGTGGCGGATCGCCGGTGCGAAAGTTCGCGGCAACAAAGCTATAGGAATCGCCCACGCCAGCGAGACCGAGTGTAAACCCGATCGCGTTAGCCGGACCACCCGCTAGCATGCTGGCGCGGTCGAGCGCATAGGCGCGGACACCATCAAACTCAGTAAAACTGGCAAACAGGTTCATCATCAGGAAATAGGCGTTTTGCGTCCCGCCATCGTTCCAGATCGCGAGCTTCGGATAATCGCCCAGCCATGTCGGGTTCGCCGGGTCCACCTGTATGGCGTAGAAGGCCCAAGGGCCCGCCACTGGGTCGGGGCTCTGCGACACAGCAATGCACTCCCAGAATGAGCTGCCCGGAAACGAGGGAAAAGCGAAATCGCTCATCACCCAGCGATCTGCCTGTTGATCGTACATAACAAATGGGTCACCGTCATTTTGGTTGCTGCCACAAGGTGTCCCTGTTAAAGGGGCAAAAAATGTGTCGTAACCGATCGGGCCCGCCAGGGTGTTTCCGCTCTTGTCAAAAATCTTGAACGATTCGTTGATCGCTTCGACGTAATGGTTCGGGCCGACATCACCCTCGCTGTCAGAGGGCTGACAACCGCATAAATCGCCTATCCCCTCAAATGTCAGCAGTGGCCCCGGCATGGTCGGAGTTGGGCGCAATAGATTTTTGAGCAGTGCTTGGACATACTTCAGGCCAGAGATTCTGTATCCTGATGGGGCGCTTGTCTGCCCGGTATTCAGGGGCACATAACGTGTCAGACGTCTCTCCTCGTGTTCTTTTCTGGCCGGAACATAAGGAATGCTTCGCAAATCCTGGTTCATCATAACCGGACCGACCATTTGCACCACGTCAGGTCTCTGTGTGCCGGGAGCGTCCTGGCGTGTATTGGACCGAGCAGGTTGTTGAGAGGCCCTGGTGCCTTTGGTCTGGGCGAATGCACCAGAACCAACCAGCGCCACAAAGACGCCGAAAAGGCAAAGAACCAAAGCAATTAAAGCGCGAAGGTTAAAGAACGCGGATTTTGAAGTGGATTTCTTTTTCATGTGAAGTGGATTTCTTTTTCAAAAATGGAGTTTGAGGGTTGCCGAAGTTTGAAAAATCTTTCGCATTTGGAAAAAATTCCTGGCTCTGGTGCGAGCGAGCCGTTCGCCCGCGGGTTACCCAGCGGAAAGAGGGTCAGGTGGAGCTCTTTTGGGGAGACGCCCAAACAACTTGGCGCAGCTCTGATGCTGCCGCCGGCGGCGGGACAATGTCAAGACAGAATTTTGCGGGGCAGTTTACATGAGTTCACCAAAGCGCGAGTGCTGGTTACTACGATGGACCCATCGATGGGGTCCTTGGGCCAATGACCCGGGAAGCCATCGCAAATTTCCAAGCCGATAACGGATTGGCGGTCACATCGGCAATTGATGAGCCGACACTTGCCACGATGGGGCTAGTCTAAGAAAAGCAGATTTAGTAGGTTGCTGAACAGGTTGCGGCTAGGCTCATTTGAAATCGCCTTTGTGTTCGTGCGTTTCGATCACGTTGCCCACTGCATCGTAAAAGGGGATTACGAGACGAGGACCAGCAACTTGTCGTTGGTAACAATTAGTTCCTGCTCGAAATCGAGTCCTTGGTTCAGGGTTTACCTTTAGTTCGTCGACGCGGGTGGCTACTGGTTTTTCACGGCAATCAGCGGCTACGTGATCTGACACTAGCGAAGCACTTCTCGGTTCTCGTTTGGAAATTCAAGGTCAAACCAACCGCGAACTCATGTATCGCTCTCTCCATTTCCACGAACGCACTCAAGATTTCATCGGCGCGTACGATGAAACGCTTCCCGTAGCCATGAGCGTCAACGATCCAGATCGTTCGCCCTTCAGAATCAATAGCTGAGACCCAGCCCAAGCTGGCACTTAGGTCTTGGTCGCGAAGCCTGAGTTGCTGCGATAAATAATCGTGATTCCCGCAGATCGGATCAGTTCAATTAGGTCTGGGCGAGGAAGCTCTGGAAGTAAAATAGCTAAGGAAGTGCCGACGTCCGCGAACCGGCGATAATCATAGATTTGACCGATGGCCATCCTTATTGCGTCCCGTGAAACAGTTCCCTTTGCCTCAATAAGTTGCTTGTCGTCTTTGCAGTAAAGATCCGAAAAAATTGGGATCCCTTCGCCTTCGAGAACGATCTTTAATCGGTTGAATTCCCGTCCCTCGCCGAGACTCCAAAGAACAAAATCTGCCACGAGTTTTGCTTCTTTCCTTTCCGCCTCATACCGCTCCCCTGAAGGATCAACGAAGTGCTTCTCTGTATTTGAAGCCTCAATAGGCACCTCATCGACCGAAGTTTTTTCGGCTTTTTTCACGCCTCCCGCCTTGGGGGGGGCGGTTTGACCTACTGGACGCAAGCGGAAGACCAAGACTCGTCGAATTGGGCCCCCACCGGTTTCAGGGGCATCTTTGTCGTAGTGGTCCACATAACTGAATTGGCCTTCGTAGGAAACAGGTTTCCCTTTTCCGCCACTTTTAAAGAGGTGGAGTTCACGACCATAGGCGCTGTGATCACGGATTGCCTTGTTTCCCCGCGCCATTACTTGGTCGCCCAGCTGCCCCTCTCCTGTGTAATGATAAAATCCATCCTCACCCCATTCATCAATGTAACCGTGCAAGGGTCCTGAGACGCGGTCGGAGAAAAGCAACACTACGGGTTCCCGAGCTGATGGTGAAATCCCGCTCTGCGTTTGACCGCCTACTGCAGCGTGAAGGTCCCGTCTATAGAGAGGTACAGGATTTTCGAGCAAAGATTCAATCGTTTTATTCATACATAAATATAATATGTAAAAGAGATGTGTCAACGAGATATCGAATTTCAGATACACTCAAGGAATGCTCTACGAGAGAATTGGCGACTTTCGCAACGAGGCCATAAAAGTCGCAAAAGTTTTGAAACAGGCGGGATATTCAATCGACACATCTTCACTATTGTCACTAATCGGCCTAACCAAGTCGATGGAGCGAACCCCGGGCCGGGCGTGATGACTAGCTCGGAAGACGTTTACGAAATACGCCCAGTAAAGATAAACGCGGCGTCGATCTGATTTCCGATGCGCTCCTATTCGGTCGGCTGTGGTACGACACGCCGGATCATGCAATCGGCTACGCGATGCACAGCAGCCGTTCACATGACGCCGTGATTCGCGTCTACGATGCAATCGGCAACGTGACCGAAACGCACGAGCACAAGGGCGAGTTCAAAGAGTGATAAGTTTTTGCTCGCATCGCGCCGCACTCCCCGCTAACGATTGCCAATGACTCCGCTTTCGTCGGACTCCTCCCCAGCAAGCAGGTGGATAGACAGAATAATTCCGGAAAAAACTACGGAAAAATTCCATCCATATCTCGTTAGATCAATAGCATCCACATCTCATGAATTGGGAAGCAATCAGCGCTCTGGGGCAAATTATCGGCGCGACCGCGGTGGTGATTTCGGTAATCTACCTTGCGTTGCAGGTGCGCAGCAACGCGCGGCAGACGCGACTCGCCTCGATGCGATCGATGTCGGACGCCTTCAATGTTTTTCTTCAGGGGCTGGCAGGGAATCCGCAAATGGGAGAACTATGGCATAGAGGAGTGACCGATTACGAATCAATCGAGGGCGGCGATTTACCGCGTTTTAACGCCCTCATCGATCACCTGTTTCGCATCTTCGAAGACATGTATTACCAGAAGCTGGAAGGACACTTGGATCCGCGAGTGTGGCGCGGTTTCGAAGCGCCGATGCGCGATATTATCGCATACCCTGGAATCCAAGCATGGTGGCGGTCGCGTTCGCATTGGTTCAGCGAAGAATTTGGCGAGTTCGTCAACGCGCTGGAGCGCGCTGCTGGGCCTCCGTCACTGTATCGGGAGCAGGTCGCAAACGGCCAAACTACTCAGAAATCCGAGTGATAGCTTTTGCGCAACAAAGCGGAGGCACAACGTGCGCGTTTTCTTGTGATTGTTCACGCAAATCTCGCTTTGTCCCTTTGCTGAGGCCAGACGCCGCCCGTTTGCTTGCAGTTCGAGAAACGCAGTCAGCTTTTCATCCGCTCCACAACGAAACGCTTTCCGTCGTCGCGATGCGCGTCAACAATCCAGATTGTGCGCCCCTCCACATCAATGGCTGAGACCCAGCCCAAGCTCCATCCGGCCTTGCTGAGTCTGTCAGCGATGATTTCCCAATACTTCACGAATTTGAGACCGTTAGTCGTTGTTCTTAACGGTTTGCGGCGCAGGTTTGTTCAATTCAAGCTGTGCGCTCACTTTCTGTAGGCCCGCAGTAAGCGCCTGAATTTGCTTTTGCTGACGCGTAATCGTTGCCTGCTGCTCGTCGTTTCTGCGATGCTCTTTGAGAAACTCGTTGAGCAACATCGCATTGACGGCGTCGTAGCGAACCGTTTCGGGTTTACCTTCGGCATCTCGCGTCACCAAATCGGCATTGATGTTGGCAACTTCCTCGGCAATCAAGCCGAACTGTGGAGTGCCAGAAGCATCGATTTCTTTCTTGTAACGGAAGCTGACCGGCTTGAGCGCAAGAACTGATTCACTGGCCTTATCCATCGGTTTGATGTTGTCTTTGACACGCCGAGTAGAAGCGAGTGTGCCGATCTTATCGTCTGAATCGACGTAAACTGCTCGGCCAGACGCAACGGAGGAGTAAATGTTTCGGATGCGTGTGGTGTTGCTCTCGCCAGCAACCCCGCCAACCGCCGCACCGATACATACATTGCCATCACCGGTAGTAAGGGCGCTCCCCGCGTCAACACCCAATCCGACGTTACTTGAACCAGCAGTATTCAGTAGTGCATTCGCACCAACAGCCGTGTTGTTGCTTCCGGTGACATTGCTTTGAAGTGCGTTTATACCATCTGCTGTGTTATCCTGGCCAGTGGTGTTATCCGAGAGCGCGAGCACACCCGTGGCGGTATTCTCGTGGCCAGTTGTGTTGTAAAAAAGGGCATCGAGACCAGTGGCCGTGTTACTGTAGCCACCTGCATTGGTGGTGAGCGCGGCATAACCGTTAGCTGTGTTGTAATAGCCATCGCCGTTCGTGTTGAGCGCAAAACCCCCAGTCGCGGTATTGTAGTTGCCCGCGCCGCCAATTAGCGCATGATTGCCGATGGCCGTGTTGCCATCGCCGGTGTTCAATGAGAGTGCGTTAGAGCCATTGGCCGTGTTGCCGGTGCCGGTGCTGTTGTAAAGGAGCGCGTCAGCACCGGTAGCCGTGTTGTCATAGCCGCTGGTGTTGTGATAAAGCGCCTCAAACCCGATGGCCGCGTTCCGTAACCACTCGTGTTGTAATGAAGCGCCTGAGCACCTATGGCCGTGTTGGCACCGCCGCTGACGTTGCTATAAAGCGCGAAGGCTCCAACAGCCGTGTTTTCATTGCCAAACGCACCGTTAAATTCAAGTGCAGCTGTTCCCACAGCTGTGTTTTGTTCGCCGAAAGTATTAAGCAAAAGCGCTGCAGCGCCAACGGCTGTATTTGAATCCCCGAGGTTAAGATCAAGCGATCCAGCGCCAACAGCGGTATTGAAGTTACCGGTGGAGACGCTAAACAACGAAAAAGTACCAACTGCTGTATTCCCAGTGCCGGTGGTGAGAAGCCTTAAGAGCGTTGTCCCCCTCCGCAGTGGTGAAGTTGGGATAGCCTCCATCGGGCGGGGGAACAACCGCGTGTGCTTCGGGCGAAAGCGCGAAGCAGATAAGCGTGAATGCAATGAGCAATCTGAACATTTTCATGATTTAGTCGTTGTTTTCGATTGATGGTTCTTTGCGAGTGAACCCTTCGCAGTTTTCCCAGCGGGAAGAATGTCAGGGGGCGGTTATCGCTGCTGGCAGACTTGACGCGTCCTGATCGTGCCGTTCTCGGCGGGAGAGAGTCAACAACTTTTCGTGCTCCACACGGCAACGTTAAAATGATATGAACAGACCGGAATGAGGTATCCGACAACACTCATAATTGCCGCATTGGTTTGCAGCACGGCAGCGGCAGCCCCGGAGACAGTCACCTGTGATTCGCCGTGTGACTGTCATGATGCTCACGGCGAGGGCCGGTGGTCAGTCAAAACCGATCCCTCGCTTCCGCCGACAGACGCGAGCGCAATTCAAGCCGTCACACCATCCGAAATGTTCGGTTAGCCCAGCCCCGATGCGGCTTTAACGATGCAATCAGAACGCACCGGAATCGAAAACAAATGGATTGCCCTTACAGGCCGCGTTGTTGAACTGAAAGTTGAGGAAGATGGCGACTTACATATTGCGCTGCACGATGTAACTGGTGACAAGCCCGGGGTCGTTGTCTGTGAAGTACCTGCAAAACCGCAGTGGTGTGAGGTTCGCACAACCGTTCTTAGTTGGACTCCCACACGGTTTCCTTTTCACACTGGCACTTCGAAAACACTCAAATTCGGTCAATCCCCTATCATTACAGTTATTGGGAAAGCGTATTGGGACGTAGGCCACGCACCGAAAGATCAGGGGAACCGTCGCAAATACATGCCCGACTACGCGGTGTGGGAAATTCATCCGGTTATGAAACTAGACGTTCAGTGATTCTCGCGCCCAAGCACAGGCGGGTTCAGCTTTACTAATTATTCAGAACTATTTGGCGGTGCAGGCCTAGTCATTTCGCTGCTAAACGACGCCGCGGCTTTGGACAGGAAAAAGCGGTCGCAAAACCTAATGCCTGCGATATGAGCGCAAAAGAAACGAATATAGACGCTCTGCACAAAGTGAGTATCGCCCGAGGCTCAACTCAAGCGGGCGGTCAGACCTGCTCGGATTACTGCGGATATTAGGATTGAGGCAAACACGTTGTCATCGCAACAACTCCGTAGTTGCTTTCGCGTGCTATTGAATGCGTCGCGGGTTAGCGCAATTGCTTCCCGAGGGTCATCAGTCAACCGAGAAGCGAAGCTGTAAACAGCCGGATAGTAACACGCGACCAAAACATCAAAAGGTGAGCTTTTCGGCACATTGCCGGTCCGTCTGGGGCGTGCTCTCACTTGTACTCCTTACTACGCGAAATGTCGGACCAAGTTCCGCCGACAAAGTGCTCGGCGTCCTGAACATCGATCTTCCTAATCGCGTCCCTCAGCATCTCATTGGTGTCGCCACAGGCAGCAATGCCTAGCAAAAGCATACACCTCAGACAAAGGTCGCGAGCGACGCGGACTGTTGATCCACATTGCGGACACACGACCGGCTCCTTTTGCAGATAGAACGAAACAGAAATGCTGTTCATGGGAATGCTCAGGTGAAAAGGCAGAACGGGCCCTTTAACCTTTCTACGGAAAGTGTGCGGTGAAGTTCCTAACGACCTCAATCCAGAATGCGAATCTCGCCGAAGCCGAAGCAAGCACGGCCCGTTGCGTAATCAATTGCCCACTCTTGACCTAAGAACACGGGCTGCATAGCGAAACCCTCATACACCTGGCAGCGGTTTTGGAATGGTCTAATTTCAATTACTGTCATTGAATGGATTCGAGATATAACGTCACCGTTAACACCTGACGTTCAAGCTCGACAAACGCGCTGAGTTTTTCATCCGCGTGCACAATGAAACGCTTTCCGTCGTCGCGATGCGCGTCAGCAATCCAGATTGTCCGCCCTTCAGAATCTATAGCTGAGACGCAGCCCCAACTCCAACCGGCCTTTGCTGAGATTTGTCAGCGATGATCTCCCAATGCTTCATTGGATCACTTCGACTTGCATCATCGGGTGAATTTCCCAAGCGGCGTAGCCGCGAAGGTGCCTTCTCCCGTTGGATTGATCCTTGGGTGCCCGGCCAACGTCCCAGTACGCCTTTTCCGTTACTGTAATAATCGGCGCCAGTGATTTGCTTGCCTTTTAAAGGTTGCTGGTGCTGTTAAGCGGGGTGGTCTTTGGCGGATGGCCTGGCGTTTCCGCCCAAAATTATCCAATCGTTTTAATTTGCGGACCGGTTGTGATTTGGACTGCCTTCCGCTTTACGCAACGCGAAACTGCCACGGGAAATTTTCATCCTGTCCGCGATCGCGGTGTGGGGGACGCTGCATGGCTTCGGCCCATTCGTCAGGGAAACGGAAAATCAGTCGCTTCTCGCCCTGCAATGGTGGACAGCCGTGCTGTTACGTTGATCGTCTTAGCGGGAACTGCGTACGGTTGTGCGAGTTCCCCGCTTAAGAGTGGGTCCCGAAATCTCAAAAATTCACAGTAACTTGATTAGAGCAGTTACCTGTGCCGGCTTCGCATACCTTATAGGTATAGGTAGCATGGCCGCGGCCATTGGGGTGATCCGTGTAGAAACCGTTGTTTGGAACCGTAACGATCAACACGCCGTTGCGGTAAACGTCGATGCTGCTCGAAGTCGCCCCGGTCCATGAGAGGTCCACCGTTTGCAAACCCTGCACTTTGTAGCCACGCGCGCCGAGTGTGATCTGGCCCGGCGTGGGGGTAGGCGTAGCGCTAGGAGTCGCAGTGGCCGTCGGAGTTGGAGTTGGTGTCGCGGTAGCAGTTGGTGTTGCCGTCGCAATGGGTGTCACGGTTGGCGTAGGTGTCGGCGTCGGCGTTGCAGTAGCCGTAGGTGTTGCTGTAGGAGTTGCGGTAGGCGTAGCTGTCGGCGTTGGTGTAGGCGTGAACGTGGCGGTTGCCGTCGCAGTCGGGGTTGGTGTTGGAGTTCCAGTTGCGCCGAATGAGTCGTAAGGCAACCCAGCGCCGCCATTGTATAGTAGAGTTACATCAGCGTCAGAAAGATCTTTCCCTATCCAGATTGCACACTCGTCTATCCGCCCATTAAATGGTGAGCCGCTGCCATCTTCGTGACCCAGTTTAAACCATTCAATACTGGTGAAAATAGGACCGGCAAACGCTGTGGTCTGTCGTGTGGCGTTGTTAACCTTTAACCAGAGATTGGTTCCGTCCCAACCACCTGCAACGTGATACCAGGTGCCAGTCGTAGCGGCAACAGACCAGTTAAGGACAGTTGCCGTAGTTCCGTCTGCGCTACATGCTATGGACACCTTGTGCGAACCGGAGGCCGAAAACACAATCCATTGCCAGTATGGCGGAATAGAGAACTTGGAGAGCAGCCCCGTGTCACCACCCGCAAACGAATCGTACCTAACCCAGAATGAAAATGAAAGGTGATTGGCTCCCGGCTGGAAATCACCATTAGTAGTGTCGACAAAGTAAGCCGCGCTGCCCCCAGGCCATTGGCGCGCGGTGTTGATGATGCCAGGATTAGAAGTAATGGGATTACCGAAGTTTGCCAGGTTCCTGCCGCCAGCGGTTGCGTCCAGCGCGCTTCCGCTTGCCTCATCCATCTTGTAGTAAGCATACAGATTGCTTAGTAGTCCGTTACCAGGGGTGCCAGTCGGGGTCGGCGTGGACGTTGCAGTGGAAGTTGGCGTCGCAGTCGCAGTGGGCGTGGCCGTCGCAGTTGCGGTGGGTGCAGCAGTCGCAGTAGGTGTCGGTGATGGTGGAGTCCCAGTTGGTGTGGCCGTTGGAGTAGCAGTCGCAGTCGCAGTCGCTGTCGCTGTAGGCGTGGCAGTTGCAGTAGCAGTTGGAGTTGTGGTCGGAGTTGGTGTCGGAGTGCCTGTGTTTCCGAAAGAACTAAAGGGAAGTCCAGCGCCGCCATTGTATAGTTGACTAACCTCCGTCTGAGTCAGCGCCCGACCCATCCAAATTCCTACTTCGTCAATACGGCCATCCAGCGGGTTGCCCGACCCGCTTATTAGTCCGATGTCGAAAGGATTAGTGTTGGAATGAATTGTGCCTGAAAAAGAGGTCGCCTGGAAAGTTGCTCCATTTACTGAAAGCTTGATGTTCGCTCCGTCCCATTCTCCCGCCACGAAATACCAGGTTCCCGTGGAGAGCGTACTTGCCGATGTCACTGTTGTCAGAGTCGATCCATTTGGGCTTACGCTAAAGCGCAGCTTGTTGTCGCCATGGCGGTACACCAGCCACTCAACATTACTTGGGCCAACTACGCCCTTGGCGAGCAACCCTTCGTAGTCGCCTCCCGCAGTCGGAGAAAAATTTACCCAGAACGAAAACGAGAATGAATTGCTTCCCGGAGAAAAACTACTGGAATTGGAAGCGAAAAGACTGGCACCGCCTGACCCTGGGAAAGCTCGCGCGGTATTTATGATGCCTGCTGAGGAAGTAATGGGATTACCGAAGTTTGCCAGGTTCCTGCCGCCAGCGGTTGCGTCCAGCGCGCTTCCGCTTGCCTCATCCATCTTGTAGTAAGCATACAGATTGCTTAGTAGTCCGTTACCAGGGGTGCCAGTCGGGGTCGGCGTGGACGTTGCAGTGGAAGTTGGCGTCGCAGTCGCAGTGGGCGTGGCCGTCGCAGTTGCGGTGGGTATAGCAGTCGCAGTAGGTGTCGGTGATGGTGGAGTCCCAGTTGGTGTGACAGTGGGCGTCGCCGTTGGGGTAGGTGTAGGCGTTGCTCCCGGCAGCTTAAAAGCATAGACTTTGTTGTCAGTGGCAATGTAGATGCGCCCGCGGGCAACGATGCCGGTAGTGCTCCACTTGTGTGTCCCCGCCATCAATTCGTTCGCGCCGCCACCACCATAAACAACAGCACCCGTATCTCCGTCGTAACCATGTAAGCGCTGATCGCCGTCGGTGCCTACAACCCAGACGATCATGTTATTAGTCCCATCCGTAGAGGTCACGAACGGTGAGCCGCATCCGTTCTGGGTCACACTCCATATGGGAGAGTTGATGGTGGGCGGACTGGTTGCAGTAATGCGAAAAGTCGCCAGTGTGCTGCTGCTGGCGCGAAAAGCAACATACGTGCCCTGGTTAGTCCGATACGTGGCTGCTGCCTGGACGATCAGGTTTGAAACATGCGACGAGGACAGCGGCGCGCTGATCCCACCAAGATTGTCCCGATTAAGCAAGTATGCGTTGCCATCTTTGCCCAGCGCGACGATGAGCCTGGACGGTGTCGCGCCCGGCACGTCCACCAGTAATGGACCAGAGCCACCGATCTCATTGCCGCTTTGATCAAGTGATAACCAATTGGTAGGCGCCCAGTAATCGGTAGAATTGCCGCTGAAAATCGGGCCCGGTTGAAAACGAATCACTGCTTCGCCGCCGCTCCAGTTCCCTCCAGTTCCGGTTGTGTTACCGGTCGCAACGAACGGATTGGTGCCGTCACTGGCGACGCCGCCGACGGCCCATATCCCGCCGCCGTCAAATGGAGTGGCAGCCCATGCTGTTACGCTGGCTGGATTATTTATCGGCACTCCCACCAGCCAGCCATGCCAGTGGTTGCAATCCTTCATGCTCCCATACGGCACATAGAGAATGTTGCCCACGATTGCGAGCGCCGCTCGTTGTTGTTGGATCGCTGGAATAAAGTTGAACCCGTGGTATGAAGCGGTAACCTCCACGTCAATAGGCCAGCCCGGATTGATGGCGCCCGTGTCCACGTTCAGCGAAAGGATGTAATGTTTGATGGTCGCGCCGCCATCGGGCGTGACCATTGCGTTCAAAAAAAGCGCCCGTGAAGCAGAATCGACAACAGGCGTGGCGAGCATCCCCTGGGAACCAACCTCAGTGCAGCTGAGATCGGCTTCCGGCACTGGATCGCCTACATTTAGCCGCCAAATGATGGTGCCGTTCACAGCGTCGAGCGCATACACGTTATTCGCTTCGGTTACCGCAATGATCATTGGGCCGTTTGGACCGCCCTCGATGTAAAGCGGCTGCGCGTAAACGTTGCCTACAATCGTGCCATCAAAGTTTAAGTCGCGCACCAGGTTCGCGGCAGCCGATTGTGTGAAGGCCGAATCGATATAAAGGCCATCACGCGAACCTTGGTTGTGATACTGCGTAACATTGACCTGCGCGTTTGTTGGAACAATTGCACTCCACAAACTTGCAGCGACAAGCGAAGAAATGGAAAATGCGATTTTCAAACGACCATACTCGATACCAGTGCGCCCGATTTATCTTGCAAAGGGCATGGGCCACCTGTGTATCCACCGGCAAGGCAGCAAATCCAGTGCCAAAGAGAGAGGTTGTTCGAGAAGCGTTATAACCAATTATCCGTTTGGGCCTTAGCATGACGATGCAATTTCGAGAAGCCGTGCTTCCCAGTATGAAAATCGTAAAGTATTCCGACGTCCCTTACACAAGCCTCAGCATGAATGAAATTTGTTTTGACTCTGCGTCGATAAAGCTGCGAAGAATCCGCGATCGACGGCGGTTCCTCCGATGTTTCTCCGGGAACTGCGGGGCAACACCGGGAGCCTCATACACTTGCCAAGCCGTTCCTGCATGGTCTGACTTCGATGATCGTCATACCGATCGCTTTGCTTTTTCTGTTAGGTAAGCGTAAATGTTCACACGAACATGATCCAGTCAGACAACGGTCAACTGCCACTAGCGAAGCGAGCGACCCGCAGCAGAATTTCCTCAGAGCGTTGGGAGCAGATTAAAACAGCCTATGCTTCGGGAATCGGTTTGCGTGAAATCGCCCGCAACATGGGTATCCCAGAGGGCACGGTACTCGCACGAGCAAAGCGCGAAGGCTGGACACGCGAGATTCAAAACGCAAAGGCGCTGGTAAAACGCGAGAATCCCGCACTTGCCGTCACTCCGGTTGAAGCCGTAGCGGCAACCTTAGCGGAGCGCGGCCAGCGTCATCTAAAGCGCATGGCGGGGGTCTCAGAGCGTGGTGTCGATCACATTGAGGCAATGGACGGTCCCGAAATCCTCAACTTCGTCGATCAGATCGAGAAACTCGACAAGGTTGCCAGGCGCACCTTCGGCTTAAAGGACGATAATCCATACAGCCACTTCACGCTGAACACGCTCAACATCAATTCTCTGAACGTAGAGACTGGCGAGGATAGGGCGTAAACGCACGAAGGATCGCGCTAGATTAAACCATAGACGCAAACGCTCCGTGCAATCGGTTGCAATCAGCCGATGCAATCACAGGGCGTAGCATTCCCGCAGCGATGTAACGATTCGCTGAACTTTTCACGGTCGTTTTCTACGGTCTAAAGATTTTTGGCTGCAAAACGGCGCAACTCTGCGTAACGCGCTGCGAATGCTGAATGGCCGAAACACCTCGCATCCGCAAGCTGTGCAACGTAGTGAAAACGTGCACAAAAAGTCGTTCTTGAATTATGAGTCCCCTGCTCTAACCGCTGAGCTACAGGCCCAACGCGCGAAACATCGAACAGTCGATGTCGAACGTCCAATTTTCACTGTTACCAACGACAAGTCCGCGTCACTGCTAACGATTTACGTGTGATTTTATCATTGCGGTGGGTAGAAGTAAGAGGGCAGAATTCGTCGCGTGGAGGGCTGGCACGTTCACTTGGCCATACTGGCAACACTCTTGACGTCGGTTGTGCTGGCCGAGGATTTCAAAACCATCGCCGGGAAGGAATACCACGACGTCACGATCACCCGCGTGGAAGGGGACGGAATTGTGCTTAAAAGTAAAACCGGAATTTCTAAAGTTTATTTCTCTGAACTATCTAAAGACGTTCAGGAAAAGTTTCATTACGCTCAATCGACACCAATCGCGGTACAGCGTGAAGGTGATGCAAGCGCATTAGGGACGAAAAAGGATGGGGCTGCCCAGAGTGTTGGGGGCGGAAAGGTAGCTATCGCCGGGCAAGGCTTCCCACATCGGCAGGCTGAAGGGAGTGGCAGGTGAACTCGGTACTTGGGCAGAGCGCTGGCACCATAAAGTTCTTTGTTGCGGGAATCGTTCTCCTCGCGGTCGTGGTCTTGGCTATCGTTCGTAGTCGTTCCTAACGACCAGTGAAGATGGCAAATCTTCCTTGACCTAGGTGTTTCTTCTTAGGTAAGCACATCGTTTACGGATTCGAATCAGGCGGAGGACTTTCCAGCGCTGAGTTCTTCGTCTCGTCCGGACCCGCAAAATACGAACGACAACTCGGCGGGGCGAAAGGAAAGCAAGAAAGAACCATGAATGCACTCACTCACTCCAAAAACTCAACAATTCTGCTACTTCTCACCGCAATGGCGCTCAGTGTCACGAACGCGAGCGCGTCGCAAAATCTGCCCTTCCGATTTGGGGACGAGGGCACTATAACTTTCACGGGCCAGAGCGCGGCGACGACCGGGATCGGCAATGCTACTCTGATGGGTAGAATCAGGAGTGAAGGGGACCTAACGATCGTCGGCCAGCCGAGCTGTGGTAATGAGACTGGCTTCGCAGCCGAGATGCAAGACACCTTCACTGCAGCCAACGGGGACAAGCTCATGACCGCCATCACCATGCAGTTATGCCCGATTGCGCCAGGGATCTATCATGGCATCGGGACCTACGTCGTGACGGGTGGCACCGGGCGATTTGCCACGGCCACCGGCTCGGGGATGTTCGACGGGACAGGCAACTTCGTCACCGGCACAATCATATGCGCGCTGAACGGCACCATTTCGATAAACTAGTTCTCGCGACCTTGTGATGACCGTCCGGTCCTTCAAGTGAAACGCCACTAAGCGCTCGGACAACAAATGCGGTGCGGTAATTGTTAGCGCTGTTTCACCCTTACTCGTTAGGTCACCCAATGAGACAGAGACAAGCCAAGGCAGGATGGCGCGATCAGCAATTGAAATCTCTTTCGGACGGGCCGTCGGCGATGAAAAACTGACTGCCTTTCTGGAACTCGAACGCTCGTTACGAATGGAGATACGGCGTGAGAACTTTCGACAAAACTAAGCCGCACAAGCTAACTAGAAGCAACCTATTGCGCCATTTGTATAGAGTATCGGCCCTGGTTGTTGCATTCTCTATCATGTGATGCAGAACAGGAATCCTGTCATTTAATTCGCATATCCAATTTGCTGCTGCTTCCATCGTTAGAAGCCTACCCGGATATTTTACGACAATCAGTCCTTCGGAATTGGGTTTTGCCGCCATGACTGCTCCTCGCTTTTCTATGGCGTCGAGTAGATGACCATTCCAGCGACTGATTTGAACCAGTGATTCAATACGCTTTAAGCCGATGCCTGCAGAAAGAATAAGCAGCGCGAGCGAGACGACTTCAATCGTGTAAGTCGACAAGAACGTGAACTTCTCAGCGTGCAGCGTGTGGCCGACGTACGCGCATAGCGCCAGAGAGACTCCGACGATGAAGTACTCAAAACGCTGAAGGCTCTCGCGGTAGTACCCAAACTCAATTAGGCTTCGATTGTCTCCAGCCATTTTCCGCGACAATACTTTACGGCGTTGTGGAATCGCGTGTGTGCTCGTGCGTCTCGATCATGCTATCAGCGTCATCGTAAAAGCGAATAACGACCTCACGTGACCGGCTGTAATGCTGCACGTATCCGATTGCATTGCTGACAGCGTTTGGTGCGCCATGCTTGGCAACCAGCATAGCGCTTAGCTGTCATGGTTGCTTGTCGAGCGGTTTGTCCAAGTCGACGACCACGACATTGGGATTATCGGGAACGTAAAAGAAATATGTGAAGATCTCGACCGGCTTCCCATCTTTCATCTTAGGCTTTGGAGGGTCTGCCTGAATCTTCTTCTTCGCTGCTTTCATCCATGCGTCCGGGATATCAATCTTCCGCGGGTGCCCACTCTTGTCCCGTTCATTTCGGGGTGTCCCCACCTCGATCGGTCGAACCACTGGCGGTGTCGAATTGCTCGTGGCTATGACACCGAAAGTCACCGCGTAAATCCGAAAGTTAGGGTCTTTCTTCATAAGCTCTCCCACCGTTTGACCAGATGCCGATGCAACTGATCCAAGGAGCAACACGAGACCCTCAAAATGAAGAACTCGCAAAGATGTCATCTAAGTATGATTGGACGAAAATCTTCATCAAACGTCACGAACATTTCGGATCGTAAATTGTCTACACGCCGGGTAACGATGCGGTTCCTTCTTGAATGATCGAATCGAGCTTGTTCAGGTCGATCGGTTTGACCAGATGATGCTGGAAACCTACTTCGCGGCTTTTGCGGATGTCTTGTTCCATCCCGAAACCGGTCAGGGCAATTCCGAGAGGCGGTCTTGAGACGAGCTTCTGGATCAAATCGATTCCGCTCCCGTCCGGTAAACCCAAATCGCTGATGAGCACGTCAAATTTCTCTTTCGCGCTCAGCTCAAGGGCAGATTGAAAAGTGAGTGCTGATTGAACGTGATAACCTCGCCGCCGAAGAAGACTTGTAAGGGAACGGTTCGTGTCTTCGTGATCTTCGACTAACAGAATCCGCATGGGCTGGCGTTCGGCCAACCTGGGCGACAACGCCGGGGCAATCTGCGTCTCCACTTTTTCGCTCGTGGGAAAGACCAGGACAAAGTTCGAGCCCTTGTTTTGTCCGGCGCTTTGCGCAGTGATCGTTCCTTTATGCGCTTCAACAAGAGTTTTGCTGATCGCGAGTCCAAGGCCCAACCCTCCTGATTGAGTTCGACCGCCTTGTTCGAAGGCATCAAAAATTTTCGGCAACTCCTCCGGCTCAATTCCCATCCCGGTATCTGCAATCTCGACACGCAATTTTCCGTCTGAATCGTTGGTGGTCGTAATCGTGATCTGGCCGTTCTGTGGCGTAAATTTCACCGCGTTGTTGATCAAGTTCCAGAAGATCTGCTGCAGTCGCGCCGGGTCTGCTCGCATGTGCACTCTTTTCGCACTGAGGTTCAGTGACGGCCTCAGATGTTTTCGATTGATTTCCGCCTGGCAGATTTCGAGAGCGCTTTGCAGCAACGTATCTGCATCAACGATTTCAAAGTTGAGCTGCACCTTGCCTCGATCGATACGCGTCAGATCCAGCAAGTCATCGATGAGTCGCGCTTCCAATTCCACATTGCGACGAATCATTTGCAGCGATTCGCGAACGTCCTGACGAACGTCCGGCTCATTCTCTAACTCGAGAGCAGTAGCAAGCACTGGCGTGAGCGGCGTGCGCAACTCGTGACTCAGCATGGCCAGGAACTGATCCTTGGCCAGGTTCGAGCGCGCCTTCTCTTCCAGCTCCAGATTGGTTTTTTGTAGCTCGGTCGCCAGTAACTGCGATTGTTTGAGAAGGTTTTCGGTTCGTGTGCTTGCTTCGATCGTATTGAGCACGATGCCTATGCTCTCGGTCAACTGGTCCAGGAATGCCTGGTGCGCGCGACTGAATCGTTCGACTGAGGAAAGTTCCATCACTGCTTTGACTTCGCCTTCAAAAAGGATCGGCAGTACCACGACGTTCATCGGGTGAAACTCACCCAGGCCGGAACTTATCTTCGTGTAACTTATCGGCACATCAGTTAAAAGGATGCGCCGTTTTTCCAAAGCTGCTTGTCCCACTAATCCTTCTCCCACGTTGAAACGCTTTTTTGCAACGATCCCGTCGTGTTGAGCATAGGTTGCAAGTAGATTGAGTTCCGACTCGCCGTTCGGCGTATCAATCATGTACAATGCACCTTGCTGCGCCGAAACCAGCGGCGCCAGTTCCGACAAAATCAGTTTACCAACGGTGAGAAAATCGCGTTCTCCCTGCAGTAGTCGGGTGAATCTAGTTAGGTTAGTCTTAAGCCAGTCCTGCTCCTCGTTTCGGAACGTCGTGTCCCGCAGATTTCGGATCATTTCATTGATCAATTCTTTGACGGATGCGACCTCGCCCTGGGCTTCGACCTGAATTGATCGCGTCAGATCGCCCTTGGTGACTGCCGTAGCGACATCAGCAATCGCGCGAAGTTGCGTAGTCAGATTTGCTGCCAATCGATTCACATTATCGGTCAAATCGCGCCATGTACCCGCGGCGCCCGGCACGTTGCCCTGGCCGCCAAGTTTCCCTTCGACGCCCACCTCACGCGCGACAGTTGTGACCTGATCGGCAAAAGTTGCCAGCGTATCAATCATGTTGTTGATCGTCTCGGCCAGTTCCGCGATTTCGCCTTTGGCTTCGAGAAAAAGTTTTCGTTTTAAGTCGCCGTTGGCGACGGCCGTCACGACTTTGGCGATGCCCCGCACCTGATCCGTCAGGTTAGAGGCCATAAAGTTGACGTTATCGGTAAGGTCCTTCCAAGTCCCGGAGACCCCTTTCACCACGGCCTGGCCACCCAGTTTTCCTTCCATGCCTACCTCGCGCGCTACGCGAGTGACTTCATCGGCGAACGACGACAACTGATCGACCATCGTGTTCACCGTGTTTTTTAATTCAAGGATTTCGCCCTTTACGTTCACAGTAATTTTCTTGCTGAGGTCGCCAGTGGCGACCGCAGTGGTGACGGCAGCGATGTTGCGCACTTGTGTCGTTAGGTTGGAAGCCATGAAATTCACGGAATCAGTCAGATCCTTCCATGTGCCGGCAACGCCCTTGACGTCGGCCTGACCGCCCAGTTTCCCTTCAGTGCCGACCTCGCGAGCCACGCGAGTAACTTCCGCGGCAAACGAGCGGAGTTGATCGACCATCGTATTGATCGTGTCTTTGAGTTCCAAGATTTCACCGCGCACATCAACGGTGATCTTTTTGGACAAGTCACCTTTAGCCACTGCGGTAGTGACGTCGGCAATATTTCGGACCTGGGCCGTTAAATTCGACGCCATTGAATTCACTGAGTCAGTCAGGTCTTTCCATGTTCCGGCGACTCCTTCGACAGCAGCCTGGCCCCCAAGTTTTCCTTCCGTCCCAACTTCGCGCGCCACGCGCGTCACCTCTGAGGCGAAGGACGAGAGCTGATCCACCATCGTGTTGATCACATTTTTCAACTCCAGGATTTCGCCTTTAACCTTGACTGTGATCTTCTTCGACAGATCTCCGTTGGCCACGGCCGTCGTGACCGCCGCGATGTTGCGGACCTGCGACGTGAGATTCGACGCCATCGAATTCACCGATTCAGTCAGATCCTTCCACGTCCCTGAAACACCTTCCACTTTCGCCTGGCCACCAAGTCTTCCTTCCGTGCCGACCTCGCGCGCGACGCGCGTAACCTCCGAGGCAAACGAACGCAACTGGTCCACCATCTTGTTGATGGTGTCCTTTAGTTCGAGCAATTCCCCCCGAACATCGACAGTGATTTTTTTCGCAAGATCCCCATTTGCAACGGCAGTGGTGACTGCAGCGATGTTGCGCACTTGCGAAGTGAGATTCGACGCCATGAGATTCACGTTTTCCGTCAAATCCTTCCAAGTACCAGCAACGCCTTTGACCCTCGCCTGGCCGCCCAGTTTCCCTTCGGTCCCAACCTCGCGCGCGACGCGCGTCACTTCCGAAGCGAAAGCGCCCAACTGCCCGACCATTGCGTTCACGGTTTTGGCCGTGTGCAAAAATTCACCCTTCAGCGGGCGGCCTTCGATCTCGGTCGCCATTGTTTCAGACAAATCGCCCTTTGCGACGGCGCCGATGACTCGCGCCATCTCGCTGGTAGGCCGCACGAGATCGCCAATCAAGTCGTTGATCGACACAATCGCGTCCGCCCAGGAGTTGGTCATTTCACCAATCGAGACACGTTGTGTAATGCGACCTTCCTTGCCCACGACACGACCGATGCGGTCCAGTTCGCGCGCCAAACGCTCATTTGTTTCGATCACCGAGTTAAAGGTATCGGCGATCTTGCCCGAGACGCCTTTCCAATCCTCCGGCAGTCGTGCGGAAAAATCACCGCGCTTAAACGCCATCAATGCTGCAAGCAGTTGACTGGTGTCGAAGTCAGTTCCGTTAAATGGCGCGCGATTTCGTTCTCGCGCAGCCGCAACCGTGGAAGCCTTTTTCATTTAATGATCCTCGGAAATAGGGAGGGTTCTCCTCGCTGTTGAAAACTCGAGGCGTGAGAGGGGAATGGTCATATTCCAGCGCGTACAATAATCGCTCGGTCGTTGGTATTGAGCCGTATCCCCTTCAACAAACCGGCAATAATGTGTTTGGTCGCGCAAAAAAACGCGTCCACGAAACTGTGTTTGGCAAATCGCAAAAACCTCAATTTTCCCCTAGCCCACCCCTTGAACCGAGTTCTTATCCCTTTGCGGCTGGCGACGCTGGCAAACTGCGCAAACGAATACCAAAAACAATTGCCAGAACGCCCATGATCACCGCGTACCAGGCGATAATCCAAATCAAAGCCGCAGCTCCAGCGAGTGGATTCCAGAAGAGAAGACCCGCGAAAATGATCGAAGCCAGGCCCATCAGAATCAGAAACCACTCGCCTTTGATCTCCCGCCGCATTTTGATTGCCAGCGCAATTTCAGTTACACCGACCATCAAAGCCCAGGCAGCGATGTAAATAACCAGCGCAAGCGCGGTTACACCCGGCGCGTGGAATGTCATCAAGCCGACGATGACTCCGAGGATTCCTATGATCAGGTTGAATACCCAGTCCGGATCTGAGTCACGATGACCGACCGCACCTACGATGCGAAAAATACCGTCAATCAAGACCCAGGCTCCAAAGAACAGAACCAATGTCGCAGCAGCCATAACCGGATGCGTAAACGCGATTACACCGAAGATAATTGCAGCGACCCCCCGTAAAACTGGAACCCACCAATGGCGTTTTAAGGTTTGGAGAAGCATCCCCCCGTTCTAGAGACGAGGCTTTCGAAAGGCAAGCGCATTCCGCTGTTGTATTTGCTACGCGCCTATCGAAGCTGTTGCGCCGAACGACGCATTAGCAGCAGGCCTCTACAGTCCGCACTTCGCCCCAGCCTCTGTAATACTGGAGCGGCTTCGGAGAAGAGAGGCCAGATACGTGTCAACCAAAGGCGCGCTTGTGACTCGCTCCAAATTGCCCGGCGTTTCAAGACGCGAGAAAAGTGCGTACGCGATCTTGCTTCGCGGCACGCTCTTCTCGCCATAGCCCGAGGGAACATTACTCGACCAGTATCGAACGTATTGACCATCCGGCCGATTTTCCATTCCCAGAAAGATCGTGGAGTGTCCGTGCTCGTTTCTTCCCACCGCACGTGACCAGAAAATTTTCATGAAGTCACCAGGCTTGGCTTGATCGATATTGTCGAAGTTTCGACCGAGCCGAAGCTCGTGAAATAAACGCGCTGTACCCGGGCCATTTGCATTCCAGCGGCCCCAGACGCCTTCTCCATCGTGCTGGTCGCGAATAATGAGGCGCTCAAGCGTGCCATAGTCCAGACGAAGCTGATCACGTTCGCGCAAAGCCTCGATCGTTTTGATAAAAACCAAATACGTCGCACCCGAACAGAAACTCGGTCCTGAAGGAATGATAAAAAATTTTCCCGACTCAAAATGTGCCGACGTTTGCAGGCGAATCTTTGCAAAATGCGAAACTGAGTAACTACCGCCTTTCGGCATCTTCCGGACCTGCTCCAGGACAAGATCGTTGCAGTCGCCGGCGAAAGAAAACTGTGGCGCGATACCAATAAACCCCGTGAGGAAGCATACAAAAAACTTGTTCACCGGGGCATAAGTAAACACCGAAACATGATCTCGCAACGGCACGCGCGAAACGACTGGCGCTGCGTTCGCGTTGTGGCCGGACGTGTGGTAAACGAAATGCATGCTGCGCTTCACGAAAATGAATGGCGCCGGAAACGATTTTATCCTGTTTGATAACAGGACAGGCAGCATTGATTTGGATCGTAACCAAATCGCGCAATTGTGTGATCGCCATCGAGGCATCGGCGCCGACGGTGTTCTCTTACTCGAAAAGCCAACAAACCGTGCGGATTTTCGGATGCGCTACTTCAACGCTGATGGCGGAGAAGCGGAAATGTGCGGTAACGGCGCGCGTTGCTTCGCGCGGTTTGCAAACAAAGTCGGCGGACAGAAAACAAAAGTCTCTTTTGAAACACCGGCCGGCGTGATTTCCGCGGAATTGAAAAACGACTTAGTCACCCTTCGAATGACCGACCCCGCTGATTTGCGACTCAACGTGGACTTACCCATGGCGGCTGAAAACAAGACGGTTCATTTCATCAACAGCGGAGTCCCGCATGTGGTGATCCCCGTTGCGAAAATCGATGATGCTGATGTCCAGCGCGAGGGCGCAGCGATTCGTAATCACAAAATGTTTTCACCAAGTGGCGCGAACGTGAACTTTATTGAAAAACGCGGCCCCAATAAAATCGCCATCCGCACTTACGAACGCGGCGTAGAAGACGAAACGCTCGCCTGCGGCACGGGAATAGTCGCCAGCGCGCTCATTTTCGCCGCCAACGAAGATTGTGAAGGACCAGTGACTGTCCTCGCGCGCGGCGGAAACGAATTACACGTCACCTTTGAAAGAACTCAGAATCAGTTTCGTAACGTCACACTCACCGGACCAGCGGAGTTCGTATTTGAAGGAACGATCGCGATTTGAATTCCGCGAGCTTGGTGTTCTGTAATTCCAAGCGAAGTCGGAATCTTATAATTTGGATCATTTAGAGATGTATCGCCTTAGCTCGACATGACAATTCAGTTGTAAATATGTTTCGCGGCACCTTCACTGCATTAGTCACGCCATTTCGCGACGGCGGCATCGACATTTCTGCATTCGAGCAGCTGATCGAAACACAAATCGCGGCAGGTATCACTGGGATCGTCGCGATTGGCACGACTGGGGAGTCGCCAACGCTCTCCCATGAAGAACGAGAACAAGTGATTCGTGTCGCTGTTGCGAAGGCGAACAAGCGTTCCCTGGTGCTTGCGGGAACAGGTTCGAACTCCACAGAGCACGCCATTGCCCAAACGAAACTGGCCGAGGAAGCTTGGAGTCGACGCCGCCCTGCTCGTCGCGCCGTATTACAACAAGCCGAGCCAGGAAGGACTCTTCCGCCATTTCAAAGCGATCGCCGATGCCACGTCGCTGCCGATCATGCTCTACAACATCCCTGGACGTTGTGGCGTGGACATCGTTCCGGAGACCGTCGCGCGCCTGGCCAAAGAGTGCCGCAACATCGTGTCGATTAAAGAAGCCAGCGGTAGCGTGGAGCGCATCGGTGAGTTGCGCCGGTATTTGCCTGATGCGTTCACGATCTTGAGCGGTGACGATTCGCTAACGCTCCCGTTTATGGCCGTGGGAGCTGTCGGTGTTGTGAGCGTGGCCTCGAATTTGTTCCCGTCTGAAGTGTCCGCGGTCGTCCGCGCCTGCGAATCAGGCGATCTGAAATCGGCGGAAAAATTACACAGGAAACTGCTGCCGCTCTTCAAAGATTTGTTCATTGAGCCTAATCCAGTGCCCGTGAAGACAGCGCTCGGCTGGCGCGGCGCAATGGCAGCTGAAGTTCGCTTGCCACTATGCGAGATGAGCGAAGCGAACCAGGCACGCCTGCGTAAGACACTGGCAGACTTCGAATCGAGGCAATAGCTCGCATCTGTTGTAGCGGCGCGCGCTCCTCAGGGCAGAATACGATGCGCAATGGAGCGCAGTGAAGTCCGCTAAGGACAGCGGACACTACAACGTATAAACTGCGCAGCTATGAAGGATTCTCCCGTGCGCGCATTGCTCATCGGTGCCGCCGGACGCATGGGAAAAACTATTCGCGAACTTGCGGAGAACGATCCGGAAATTCAAATCGCTGCGCAATGCGATCTGGGCGATTCCATCGAACCAGCCATAAAAAACTGTGATGTGGCAATCGATTTCAGCCAGGCCGATAGCATCGATGAAATCTGCCGCGTTGCGTCACAGTACGGAAAAGCGCTCGTAATCGGGACGACTGGCCACTCTCAGCAGCAACGCAAAACAATTGAAACCAGCGCGCAAGCGGTACCGATCGTTTTGGCATCTAATTTCAGCGTGGGAGTCAATGTGCTCTTTTGGCTGACGCAAAAAGCTGCCGAATTGCTCAGCTCGGATTTCAAACCTGAGATCGTTGAAACGCATCACAAAATGAAAAAAGATGCGCCGAGCGGGACAGCCAAAACGTTGGCTGGGGTTTTGAAATCGGTCCGAAAGAGCGAAGTGCCAATTCAATCAATCCGCGAGGGTGACGTGGTCGGCGAACATGCCATAGTTTTCAGCGGACCCGGCGAATCTTTGGAGCTAAGCCATCGCGCAGCGAGTCGCGGAATTTTTGCGTTAGGCGCATTACGCGCGGCGAAATGGATCATCAACAAGCCGCCGGGGCTCTACTCGATGCAGCATGTTCTGGGGTTATAATTGGTTTGTAATTCCGATCGTAGTCGAGGCTGCAACGAAGGCCCGAAAGCTTTCGGGGCGAGGCCAGGCTCTCCATCCCATTGCGCCACTCTTGAGTTTCATCGCGAGACGTCTCGACTTCGCTCAGCAAAACGCAAGCAAATGAGAACGGCGGTGGGACTCGGCTCGAATATTGGCGACCGACTCAAAAATTTGAGCTTGGCTCGAAAGGCAATTTTCGATCTCGCAAATGTAAAGCCACCCGTTCTTTCTTCCGCTGTTTACGAGACCGAACCGGTCGGTTGCGAACCTAAAGCCGACAAATTTTTGAATGCGGTTGTTGAATTTGAGTATGAAGGCAACCCCGTGCGTTTGCTCGAACAATTCATTCAAATCGAGGAGACATTAGGCCGCAAACGGGATCATCGACGGAATCTTTCGCGAACCATTGATCTCGATCTGCTCTACTGCGGAGATCAACAGATTAACGACGAGCGCTTACAGCTGCCGCATCCGCGCATGCACTTAAGAGAGTTTGTGCTTCGGCCACTGGCCGATATTCGTCCAGATCTGATTTTGCCAGGTCAGAAGAAACCATTCAGGAATTGCTCGTGGACGCTGAACAGTCCGGCGATGCAATTTTCTCTGCTGGCCACTGGTAGGATTGGAACATTCTAAGCAGCAGCGCACTGCCGCACGGGAAACGTGGCCGACTCATCTGGCGCAATTAAGAGGCAGGCGTTTGGAGTGCGGCACTGCGGCGCCGCTTTTCCTGACGGCTTGCGTTCTGACATTCGCGGCTGATCTTCCGACGAGTCTGAGTATGAAAGACTTTTGCCAGATGAAGCAATGCGGTGAGAAGATCACCGCGCTGACTGCGTACGACTATCCCACTGCGCGTTTGCTTGATGAAAGTGGCATCAACATCATTCTCGTGGGCGACTCTGTGGGCATGGTCGTACTGGGTTATCAAGACACCGCGGATGTCACGCTGGACGAAATGTTGCACCACACGCGAGCGGCAGCACGTGGGGTTAAACAGGCGTTACTCGTCGCGGATATGCCGATTCACACTTACGACACCCCGAAGCAAGCGCTGGAAACCGCAAAAAAACTTGTCGATGCCGGTGCCCAGGCCGTGAAGCTCGAAGGTGGTGCGAGTCATGTTGCGCAGATCGAGGCGATCACCCAGGAAGGAATACCATTCATGGCGCATATCGGCATGTTGCCACAGAGTGTGCGCGAGCAAGGCGGCTACCGAATAAAGGGCCGCACTCCATCTGAAATTGAAGCGCTGCTGGCAGACGCCCTCGCGGTTGAAGAGGCCGGAGCATTTTCAGTGGTGCTCGAGATTGTCCTGGCCGATGTCGCCAGGCAGATCACCAATACAATCCGGATCCCAACGATCGGCATCGGTTCGGGCGAGCATTGCGACGGACAAATTCTTGTCACCCACGATTTGATTGGATTGTTTCCGTGGTTCACTCCGAAATTTGTTTCCGCTGAAGCGCGTGTAGCAGAGGAAATACGCCGTGCTGCACGTGCATTTATCGAGCGAACCAAGGGCAGCGACCAAATTTCACAGCTTCCCCTTAACTAAATCGCTGTCAGCGAGCGCAACACCGGGCTGAAGTCCGGTGTTACTAAGACAATGAGTTGCTACTGACCATGGCTCGCGAAGTGAACTGTGATATGTTTGCAACCGCATGAGAGCTTCCGATTTCGACGAGCTCGACCGCTTCGAGACTGAGGGTCTGATGACGGGGAGCAAGGAGCGCAATTGGCTCTGGCTGGGGCTAATCGTATCCCTGGCGATACATTTCGCGCTGTGCACTTATTTTTATCGCACCCAGTTCGCCTCTGCCGCCGCGGTGTTCGCCCCAAACGAGCAGACGCCCACGTTCAAAGTGAAGCGGGTTCTAGATTCGAACCTGGATAAGAGCAGGTACCCGATCAAATCGATCCGGCCGCGAAACCGAATCCTGACAACGCAGACGTCCAACTGCCGGACGAGAAGAAATCATTCGACAAATTGCTAGAGGAAGTTCAAGCGAGCACGGCGCTGCCCGATGACATGCGCGATGTCTTGCCCGACCAACCGAAAGTGGACCAGCCGGACGTTAATTCTGTGCTCAACGAGATTGAGCGCTCTACGGCGCAAACCCTTTCCAGTGATCCAAATGCGGTGCATGAGCAATCGTTGCTGAACAACAACTCGGTGTCCGGTCGTCCGCAGCCCGCTCTTAGCGGGACAGAGCTGGCTACCAGCACGGCGATCAAGCGTCCAAACACGTTCACAAGCAAGCTGCCAGGCGACAGCGCCGGTCCCAATAAAGGACACGCACCGGGCTTCAGCGATTTGGACCAATTGCTGGCGCAAAAAGGTCCGCTCGGATCGGGCACAAAATTGCGTCTGCCGGACGATCAGCTTTTCGAGTATGACAGCGATGTACTGCAATCAAGCGCGATCGGACAACTGCAAAAGTTAGGCACGCTTATTCAGCGCAATCCTAGAGCGACATTTTCCGTTGAGGGTTACACGGATTCATTCGGCACATTTGAATACAATCTTAATCTTAGCCAGCGCCGCGCCGACAGCGTAAAGCGCTATTTGGTAGAAGTAACGGGAATCAACCCCGCGCAAGTCCAGGCACACGGTTTCGGCGCGACGAAATTCCGCGCTTCGGCGAATGGCTCAATCGAAGAGCAAAGTCCTAATCGACGTGTCGAAGTCGTGGTACGCACCACCGAAGGCTAATTCTCAACCATTCGTAGATTGTAGGGCGTCTGTGTCAGACGCCGTTGCCTTACCAGTTTTTAATCCACTTGGTCTGATCGGTTCCGGCGGCACCGTCCGCAATACTCCACAAATCAAATGTTGGATTGTAACCTTTCGCTCCGCCGGATGCTTTCAGTAGTCGAATACCCGTAAGCTATTGCCAAATGGATCGCGGATTGCAGTTACTTGCGTTCCCAGAACTTGGTGGGTTCGACATGTCGGCTCTTAGAAGCGAAGTTTCTTTGAACGCCATGTATGGACGTGCGTTCGTGTCAGGCGTTCCGTCGAAGTTGCGATGCGTCCCGAAATTTCCCCGTATATGTAGCGACACGGCATTTGGTAAGTGGCGTGGCATTCCGGTTGTCGAAGGATCGAGGCCGTCCGTACTGCCACTACCGCTATCCCTTGGATAAACCGCATTGTCCGCCTTATAATTTTCGCACGCTGCGGACATCGCAGCGATTTCGGTTTCTGCCCGGGCCCGAGCGCCTTTCTTTCGCGCGTAGCCAACCGTGCTTAAGACCAATCCGGAAAGAACGATGATGATGCCAACGACAACGATGAGCTCGATGAGGGTAAACGCGTTGTAGCGGCGCTTGTGCCAAGCGCCGTTCAAATTCGTTACGCGCTTGATACAAACGCCTCTGCACGTTCCGGGGAAAACTTCTTTCATCATTCGTTATTCGTGATTGGTCATTTCGCTGTTGCGGGTCACGTTTGTTGTTGCAAGCCCGTGATGATGCTGATGAGCGGCGTGAAGAGAGCAAGCACGATCGTGCCGACGATCACGGCGAGAAACACAATCATGATCGGTTCGAGCATTGACGTTAGTGCGGCCACTGCGTTGTCGACCTCGTCATCAAAGACGTCGGCGACCTTTAGAAGCATTTCGGGGAGTTTGCCGGTTTCCTCGCCCACATCGACCATGCTGACAACCATTGGTGGGAACGCTTTGCTGGCTTCCATTGGTTGTACAATCGATTCTCCTTCTTTCACGCTGTCGTGCACCCGTGCGATTGCCTGAGCGATGGCGGAATTGCCCGCTGTCTCCCGTGTGATATTTAAGGCCTGCAAAATCGGAACACCGCTTGTGACCAGTGTTCCAAGTGTGCGCGCGAAACGGGAGATTGCCGTTTTGCGATTCAAATTGCCGAAGAGCGGCATACGCAGTTTAAAAATGTCGATGGCAAGTCGCCCTTTACGAGTGCGGCCGAGAAAGTTGTACAGGACCACAATCAGCACCACGACCCCGAGCAAAATCAGACCGTGTTCTTTCATTGCGCCGCTGACACCAAGAACGAACCGGGTCACCGGTGGCAGTGGTTTGTCGCCGAGCAGATCGTGAAAAATTACTTCAAACCGCGGCACAATAAACACGAGGAGGAAACATAGAATTCCCACCGCCATCGTCATCACGATGACCGGATAAACCATGGCCGAGATCACCTTGTTCTTAATCTTGGCGGCCTTTTCCTGAAATTCCGAGAGCCGGGTCAGCACTAACTCGAGCACGCCGCCGACCTCGCCGGCCTTGATCATGTTGACGTACAAATCGTTGAATATCTTCGGATGCGCTGCCAACGCATCGGAGAACGTGCTGCCGCTTTGCACAGCGTCGGCGAGCTTGTTGATTGTTTTTTTCAGCACCTTGTCCCGTTCCTGTTTTTCCAGAACATTTAAGCTTCTCAGCAGCGGCAAGCCCGAATCAATCAGCGTCGCTAGCTGGCGGGTAAAGATCATCAGGACTTTTGATTTAACTTTTCTGCGCTGGAAAAGAACGATGCCCTTCTTGGCGCCCGACTTGGTCGTACGCGCAGCCTTTGCTGTCCGCTGACGAGGTTCCTTACCGTCGCGGCCAGCTATCGCCTCCTCGATGACGCTTGTCGGGAAATAACCGGCCTGGCGCAGTTGACTGATGGCCGCGCTGCTCGAAACGGCTTCGAGTAACCCAGACGCTTCCTGTCCCCGGGCGTCGAGAGCTACGTAGTTAAATCGTGGCATGGGCGCGTATTTTAACTGGGTCAGCGGGTTATGTCGAGCATCACTGATTGATCATGCCCTACGTGTATCTGATCACTTCCTCAATCGTCGTGTCGCCTGCAAAGATGCTGCGCAAACCGTCCTGGCGCAGCGTAGTCATTCCAAGCTCGATTGCCTTTTGTTTGATCGTCACCGTAGGGGCGCGCTCGTTGATGAGTTCACGGATTGGGTCCGTGATCCTTAGAAGCTCGTAAATTCCTTTTCGTCCTTTGTAGCCAGTGTTGTTACATGTGTCGCAACCTTTGCCGTAGAAGAATTGTTTCTCGCCAACGTCGCGGCGCGAGATACCGAGTTCCGCCAGCAGCGAGTCGCTCGGTAAGTACGGCGCACGGCAATGACCACAGATGCTCCGCAACAACCGCTGACCAAGCACGGCTTCCAGCGTTGATGAAATAAGAAACGGTTCCACGCCCATGTCGATTAAGCGCGTAATCGCGCCTGGCGCATCGTTCGTGTGTAGCGTCGTAAAGACCAGATGACCCGTGAGCGAAGCCTGGATAGCAATTTGCGCCGTCTCGAGATCGCGTGTCTCGCCAACCATAATGCGATCTGGGTCCTGGCGTAGAAAATGCCGCAACACGCGTGCAAACGTCAACCCGATGGCATCGTTCACCGGCACCTGAACGATGCCCTCCAAGTCGTATTCGACTGGTTCCTCCGCAGTGATCAGCTTCGAATCGATCGTATTGACCTTGCGCAAACAGGAATAAAGCGTCGTCGTTTTTCCCGAGCCGGTCGGCCCGGTGGCGATGAAAATGCCATTTGGCCGCTCGATCATTTCGAGCAGAAAATTGTAGATGTAACCAGGCATCCCAAGCGCTTCGAGATCCAGATTGACGATGCTGCGATCCAGCACGCGCAGCACGAGGCTTTCGCCGAATTGGGTTGGCAAGGTCGAAACTCGGAGGTCAACACTGCGCCCGGCGATGTTCTTTTGTATACGGCCATCCTGCGGCAGTCGCCGTTCCGCGATGTTCATGTTCGCCATGACTTTCACTCGCGAAATCACCGGCAACGCCAGATGCCGGGGAGGCGGTGACATTTCGTAAAGCGCGCCGTCGACGCGGTAACGGATTTTGAACTCGTTTTCAAACGGCTCGAAGTGAATGTCGCTCGCTCGGTCCTGAATCGCCTGATAAAGAATGAGATCGACGAAACGAATGATCGGCGTCGCATTCGCCTCTGCTTCAACCGCAGCATCACCGTCGGTTTCGCGCAATTGCAACGCTTCACCCGCTTCGCCGAGCTGCTTGAGGACTTCCTCCATGCTCGTCGTGTCGGTGCCGTAATACTGCTTGATCAACTCATCGATTTGCTCGGGCGGCGAAACGACTACCTGAATGTCTTTGCCAAGTGCGAAGCGCAGGTCCTCAGCGATATGCAAATCAAAGGGATCCACCAGCGCTACCCGCAGCGAACTCTCGGTCATATCAATTGGCAGCGCGCCGTGCAACCGCGCCAGACCGGTGGGAATGAGTCGTAAAACCTCCGGCGCAATTTCGCGCTCGGTCAAATCCAGAAATTCGGTGCCAAGGCCATTGGCAATCGTTTCATAAAAGCTCGGCTCATCGATGAAGCCGCCATCAATCATTGCCTGTGCGACGGTTTTGCCGTTCAACTCCACTTCGCTCAACACATCGTCCGCCTGCGAAGGTTGTAGCACGCGCTGTTCGACAAAAAATTCGGCGAGCTGTTTTTCGGTCATTTGACGCCTTTACGATTCACGATTTTAACAACGTTGGGTCTCAGCTCACGTCACCCACGGTAACGGAGATGACCTCGTCGGCAGAAGTCAGACCGGCCAATACCTTGCGCACGCCATCCTCGCGTAACGTTCGCATGCCTAGTTCGCGAGCTCGTTGCCGCAGGATAAAAGTCGAGGTGCGCTTGTTGATCATGTGACGCACTTCATCGTCGATCACAAAAATTTCGAATATGCCCATTCGCCCTTTATAGCCAATTTGACGGCATAGCTCGCACCCGACTGGCCTCATGACTTGTGCTTCCAAGAGCTGACCCGGCTCAATTCCAAGCGCTCGCAACTCGGTATCCGTAAGTTCGGCTGGCTGTTTGCAGTGGCTGCACAAACGACGAATCAACCTTTGCGCCATCACTGCGCGTACCGAAGATGCGACCAGAAACGGTTGCACACCGAGATCGATCAAACGGGCGACAGACGAAGGCGCGTCATTCGTGTGCAGCGTACTGAAAACCAAATGGCCCGTGAGACTCGCGTTGGTCGCGATGCTTGCAGTCTCGAGATCGCGAATTTCACCGATCATGATGACGTTAGGTGCCTGACGCAGGATCGAGCGCAAAGCGGCCGGAAACGTCATGCCGATCTCCGTGTTCACCTGCACCTGATTGATACCGGTCATCTGATATTCGATCGGTTCCTCAACCGTGATGATTTTGCGGTCGGGTTTGTTGATGTAATTGAGACAAGCGTAAAGCGTGGTCGTTTTTCCAGAACCAGTGGGTCCGGTCACAAGGACGATGCCATCGGCCAATCTAATGAGGCGCTCGAAGCTTTCCTGGTCGTCCGAAAGAAATCCGAGCTCCGGTAATCCAAGCTTCAGGCTGGATTTATCGAGAATTCGCAAAACCATACTCTCGCCGTGATTTGTCGGCATCGTGGAGACGCGAAGGTCGATGGGCTTCTTTTTAATTCTCACCTGGATTCTGCCATCCTGTGGCAGGCGTTTCTCCGCGATACTCATTGAGCCGGTCATGATCTTGAGGCGGCTGATAATGGCTGACTGCAGACGTTTCGGCGGCGATTGCATTTCCTGCAGCACACCATCGATCCGAAACCGGACTCGGAATTTTTTGTCCATTGGTTCGAGGTGAATGTCGCTCGCGCCCGCGCGATGCGCCTCGATTAGCAACATCGACACAAGGCGGACAATCGGGGCGTCTGCTTCATTGATTGGGCCCCCTTCCGTGCTATCGCCAATTTCCAGCCCAAGATCGATCTCCTCTCCAATCTGCTTTTGCAGGACGTCGGCTGCTTCATCGGCCGTGCCGTAGTATTTGATCAGCGCTTCCCGAATTTTTTTTGGACTCGTGCAAACCAGTTCCAGCTCGCGTTGGAGGAGAAAACCCAAACTGTCGATGGTATCGATGTCTAACGGATTGCCGACTGCGACGACGAGGCCGCTTTCACCAAACGCGACAGGGATCACTTTGAAACGCCGGGCATCCTCTCCCCGGATCTCGTTGATGACCTGTGGCGGGATGATCATCGTGGAGATGTCGATCCAATCCATGTGCGCTTGCGCTGCAAGCGTGCGCGAGACGTCGATCTCCGACAGCGAGCCGTCGTTAATTAAAACGTCGAGCACACCGGGCTCGCCGTTCAGACGCGAGCGCGCCCCATCGATTTGGTTGGGTGTGACGAGTCCTCCGTCCTGGAGAACGCCGAGCACATAGTCTTCGTTGTTTTGCACCTGGGGAAAAGGGCTGCGCCCAGTTTAGCGCAAACCCGCTCTATTTCCAGCAGTGGCGACCGGCCGCAACAAAAATACGCCCGAAGTCTGTTCAGACGAATGAACTAATAAGAGATCTGGACGAGCAGAGTCTTGTCGAGCTTTGCTTTAGAAGCCGCGCAATTCTGCCGGCATCTTGCCGGATCAAATCACGATTTCAATTTCACAAAAGCTGTCGCCCTTTCCTCGGCGCACACGCTGGGACGTGGATCGACAGAAAAACGATAGAAAATTTTTCCACGAATGATGCAGACTAAACAACAATCCGGAGCCTACGGAGTTCGAACCGCTGGGTGACCCAAGGGCAAACACTTTAAGTTTTACTTTAACTTTCCGAGCTCTGCAGCGCCGTTACTAGGCAAACGGTGAGGGAGGAATTCGAACCATAATCTGCGGCCAAGTCCGCCACGACACAATGGCTGCGATCACGGAAATTGTGCTCCGCAAGTAGGACAGATTTTGGTGTCGTTGGTCATCTTATTCCCGCAGTGGCAAATGAACGTTCCTATCGTTATGCGTCTGCCAACGATGAGAAGTGGAATGCCAACGATTGCACCGAGTACAGTCCAGCGAAGTGGAATGCCAACGATTGCACCGCCGACTACAATCCAGCAGACCAGCATCCCGATTACTTGCAGGCCAAGACCCCATCCGGCGGTTTTGCGCGGATTCTGAGGCTCCGACAAAGGCAGGGGTCGTGGAGGTAAGGTACTTTGGATCGGAACTGTGACTACGCCATTGCAGACTGGGCACGGTGCGGACATGCTGATTTGGTCGGGGGTCGCGGAAAGGTGCTGGCCACACGTCGGACATGCGAACCTAATGAGCGCGGCATTCTGACCCCGCGGCAAAACCACTGGGCGTGAAGATAAGGTAATTCGGATCGGGACTGTGATCATCTCATTGCAGCGTGAGGTAGGGTACGGCGATCCGGATCGGCGGTAGGCCCGCTGTCTTGCGGAATGACATAAGTTTTTCCCGAATCTGCCCCGAAATTGCTGGTCGCTCCTATTTCTAGGAGCGGAGCCTACGGGGCTCGAACCCGCAACCTCCGCCGTGACAGGGCGGCGCTCTAACCAATTGAGCTAAGGCTCCCGAGCAAAACCGAACCTAGCGGTGTGGTCGTGCACCTGCAACTCGCGGGCGCGCTGTGTTTCGAAAGGAAGACCGCTCGGGAAGTTCCCAACCTCCAAGTTCCAAATCTCAAACAACGTTCAATCTGGAAATGTCACATCGGCTTGCAAGTAACAGTATCAGCTTTGCGTCAAAATCTTTCGTCTTTTGGAATTGGAAGTTGGGATTTCCGCGACCTTGTTGGTCGCGATTGGTTGAACATTTTGGAAAGCCGTAGCGTCGAACATTGCGAACACGACTGATGACGGTATAATTAACTCGGTTCGGCGGATTGACCCAAACCATAATGAGCGACGAGCGCAGCGAGGGATTGCAGGGCGAAGGGGACTCGGGTCCGGAAAATTTTCTTGATTCATTCGATCGAGTGATCGGATCGCTGCCGCCGGGCGATCCGGTTCGGCGTGAATTGTTGCAACTGCGGCCGCAAATCCTTGATCAACAGGAAACGATGATCGAGGCGCGGCGGATGATTGAGAAGCTGGAGGAGGTCGTCAAAAAAGTTACTGCTCCGGCAAATCGAATCGGCACCTTCCTGGGCGCCACTTCAAAGGAAACAGCGCACATCGTCGTTGGCGGCGCCGATTATTATTGCAACGTCGATCCGCGCATCCCGCTAACGAGATTAAAAAAAGGCACGCGCGTTTTAGTCAACGAAGCATTCGTTATTGTCGGCGATTTGGGATTCGAGACAGCCGGTCCGGTGACAAAAATTACCGAGGTCATAGGCAAAGACCGATTGCGTGTAGGCTCGGAGCACGGTTTGCATTCGATGGTGCTGCAGCGCTCTTCAGAACTTGCTCACACTAACTTGAAATCGGGCGACGAAGTCCGCGTTGATTCCAATTACCGCATGGCGTTGGAGATGCTCTCCAGCACGAAATCGGACGAATACTATCTCGACACCGTCCCCGAGCTGCCGTGGGAAAAAGTCGGCGGCCAGGAAACGGCGCTGCAGGCAATTAAGGACGCGATCGAGCTGCCGCTTTTGCATCCGGATCTTTTCAAAAGATTCCAACACGCTACCCCGAAAGGTTTTCTGCTTTACGGGCCGCCGGGCTGTGGGAAGACGCTCATTGGCAAAGCGACTGCCTTCAATCTAACGAAGCAACTCGGCGAAAAGACCGGGACTGAAATGAGCGAATACTTCATGCACGTGAAGGGTCCGGAGATCCTTAACATGTGGGTAGGCGAGTCGGAGCGAATGGTCCGCGAAATTTTTTCCACTGCGCGCGAGAAACGAAAGGAAGGTTTTATGCCGTTCCTTTTTATCGACGAAGCAGAATCGATCCTCGGCACGCGACGCGCATCGCGACATTCGAACATTTTATCAACGCTGGTGCCAATGTTCTGCTCGGAGATGGACGGAATCGATTCGCTCAATGACGTTGTCATTATTCTTGCTTCGAATCGCGCAGATTTGATTGATCCCGCAATTTTGCGTCCGGGGCGGATCGATCGAAAAATCAAAGTCAATCGTCCGGACAAGGAGGGAACGCGCGAAATTTATCGCATCTATCTCACCGACAATCTGCCATACGACGGAGTGCTTGCGAAGGAGGCGGATGGGATTGGAGCGTCCATCGAACGGTTAATCGAGCGCTTTGTCGACTGGCAGTTCGCCCGCCGCGATGAAAATAAATTTTTGGAAGTGACCTTGCGCAGCGGTCGCAAAGAAACGCTTTACCGAAGCGATCTCATCAGCGGCGCAATGATCGCCTCGATTGTAGAGCGCGCGAAGGCGATCGCGATTAAACGGGCCATCGGGACTCAACAGGATGAAGGACTTCGGGAAACGGATTTGCAACTCGCCTTCAATGCGGAGTACGCGGAGAACGACATTTTCCCGGGCACGGACATCACCGAGGATTGGCTCAAACTGATCGACTACGATCCGGAAAACGTCGTGAAGATTTCACCGGTTAGGCCAGTGTCGGATGCACGGCTCCGCGCAACGTCAGTAATCTAATGCGCATGGAAACGGTGATTCCAGACTGTAGGAGAAGCTGACGCTTCCCACGTATATGGCGGAACCCCCGCTGCTACCAGAAATCCACCCACCGTGGGAGAGTTCGATAAAATATTTCGCGACGATCCGCGTGAACGATCGCTGGCAAGGTCGCTAGGATAACGAAATGGGCTGACATGAAACGCGTCTTTGGGCTGGAGACGGAGTACGGCATCACCCTGTCCGGGGCGGAGACGGTGGATGTTGTGGCCGAATCGATCGAACTGGTGCGCCGTTACACCGATCACGGCGCGCTGATGAAATGGGATTATGATCTTGAAGATCCCCATCTCGACGCACGCGGATTTCGCGCCCGGGAATTACTTCAGGATACCGACGAATCCGCTTACTACGAGATCGACAAACGTCGTCCGCTGAGTTTCGAGGAAATAAAAAGCGACCTCGTGCTTTCAAACGGAGCGCGGTTTTACAACGATCACGCGCATCCTGAATATTCAACGCCGGAATGTACAACTCTCCAGCAGATCGCTGCTCAGGATAAAGCAGGCGAGCGCATCCTTGCGGAATGTGCACGACGCCGAAATCTAAAATTGCCGCCCGGCTACGAGGTCCGCCTTTATAAGAACAACACTGATTTTGCCGGGCACAGCTACGGTTGCCATGACAATTACCTGATGACCCGCGACATCCCGTGGGATCGGATCGTTGCCGGTATTCTGCCATTTCTGGTCACTCGCCAAATTTTCTGCGGCGCGGGGAAAATGGGAATTGAAGGCGAAAGCAGCCAGGGGGATCCCGGAATCTTTCAAATTTCGCAACGTGCCGATTTTTTCAGCGTCGTGGTAAGCATCGATACGATGAATCGTCGTCCGCTAGTCAATACACGCGACGAACCGCATGTAGACGCGAGTCGCTACCGCCGGTTTCATGTGATCCTCGGCGATTCCAACATGAGCGAATGGGCCAGCGCGATGAAGATTGGAACCACCGCCCTTGTGCTAGATCTGATCGAGCGCGGCATTGCGCCAGAGCTGGAAATCGCCCAACCGGTCGATGCTAACAAATCCATCAGTCGCGATCAAACTTTTGATTGGATCATCGAATTGAAGGACGGCCGAAAAATTTCTGCGATTGACGTGCAACGAATTTATTTGAGCGGTGCGAGGAAGCTGTGGCGTGATCCGCCAGATGACGAACACGCCTGGATATTATCAGAATGGGAAAATGTGTTGAACGATCTCGAGCGAGACCCGATGTCAACGCGAGATCGCGTCGACTGGTCAGCCAAAAAATTTCTGTTGGATGCGCTGCAACAGGACGAGAAGCTGTCCTGGAGCGATCCATGGCTGCAATCGATTGACCTCGAGTATCACAATCTCGATCTGGATCGCGGGTTGTACTACGAATTGTTGCGTAAAGGTCTCATGCGCCGCGTTACTGCCGAGGACGAAATCAAGGCTGCGATCTTTAATCCGCCGGAAACCACACGGGCGTTTTTCCGCGGCCGCGCGGTGGCGCGTTTCAATGACCAAATCTCGTCCATTCAATGGGACGAAATCGTCTTTTCAAACGACGGCTACTCACATCGAGTCGCCCTGCCCGAAGCCGCGATGGACTCGCGCCTCGACGCGCTCAATCGCGCAGCTCAGAACGGCAGGGATTTCCCGGAGTTTATGAGCGCTATCACGCAAGTTGGTTGAGAGCGCCTCTCTCAATTGCCCAATCGAAATCGGCAACCGCAAATAACATTCACTCCCACTCGATGGTGCTGGGTGGCTTGCTGGAGATATCGAACACCACCCGGTTAATGCCTTTGACTTCGTTGCAGATGCGATTGGAGATGCGCGCGAGTAATTCGTAAGGGATGCGCACCCAGTCTGCAGTCATCCCGTCCTGGCTCTCAACGATCCGCAGCGCGATGGTGTTTTCATAGGTGCGTTGGTCCCCCATGACGCCAACGGATTGGACCGGAAGCAAGACGGCAAATGATTGCCAGACTTTGTAATACCAGTCGGCAGCTTCCATTTCGCTTTGTACGATCGTGTCTGCATCGCGCAGAATCGCCAATCGCTCAGGCGTAACCTCGCCCAGAATGCGAACCGCAAGACCAGGTCCGGGAAATGGTTGACGATAAACAATCTCTTTCGGCAAACCAAGTTGCAGGCCTGCCTGGCGCACCTCGTCTTTGAACAATTGCCGCACCGGTTCAACCAATTCGAAATGCATTTTGTCCGGCAATCCACCGACGTTGTGATGGCTCTTGATAACTTGCGCGGGATTCCCTGCAATCGACACGCTTTCGATTACGTCGGGGTAGAGCGTTCCTTGTGCGAGAAAGCGAAACTTGTGATCGGAAACCGGCGATCCGTCGTCAGTCTTTGCGAGATCGACGATGGCGTCTTCGAATACGCGAATGAACTCGTTGCCGATGATTTTGCGTTTCTCCTCCGGATCGGTAACGCCGCGTAGTTTCGATAGGAACCGTTCCGAGGCGTCGACGTATTTCAGTTTGATGTGGAAATTTTCGCCGAAAACCCGCTGCACGATTTCTTCTTCGCGCGCGCGCAGCAGACCGTTATTTACGAAAATGCACGTGAGCTGATCGCCTATGGCTTTATGCAAAAGGGCGGCTGTCACTGACGAATCGACGCCGCCGCTCAAACCGAGCACAACTTTATCGTCGCCGACCTGCCTGCGGACGCGTGCGCAAGCTTCTTCGATGAATGAGCCCATCGTCCAGTCCATCGTGCAGTTGCAAATGTGATAAACGAAGTTTTGCAGGATCTCCTTGCCTCGCGGTGTATGCGCGACTTCGGGATGAAATTGCAGGCCGTAAAGTTTGCGTTGCGGATCCTCCACGGCGGCGAAATCGCAACCATCGGTCGTCCCGATGACGTGAAAACCTTTCGGCAACGCCGTTACTTCATCGCCGTGGCTATTCCAAACATCGAGCTGACTGCCTAATCCTTTGAAGAGTTCCGATCGATTCGCCATCTGCAACACCCCGGCCCCATATTCACGTCGCCCCGTGAAAACAACACTGCCGTCAAGATGATGCGCCATCAGCATTAACCCGTAACAAATGCCCAATATTGGAACGCCCAACGAAAAGATTCCCGGATCGACTTGTGGAGCGCCTTTATCGTACACGCTGGCCGGCCCGCCAGAAAGAATCAGTCCTTTGGGTTGCATCACCGCGATTTCAGCAGCCGGTGTATTGAAAGGAATGATCTCCGAATACACCTGGCATTCCCGAATCCGCCGCGCGATGACCTGCGTGTACTGTGACCCGAAATCCAGGATTAAAATTTTAGAGTGCGCTGATCGTTCTGAGGTCTTCACATTCTACGGATGCGTTTGCGGCACGCTGTGCTCCGCTGCGGGATCACCGGGTGCCCCTGCCCGCTCCATTGGCCCGAGCGTTCCCTGACCAGTGACGCCGCGCCCGAACTGCTCTTGCATTTCCTGCCCGCTGCGTTGTTCGAGCGGATCCGCGCAACCGCTCAAGGCCAGCAATGCGATTGCGAGCGGAATTGCAAGGGGCTTCATCTGCTCATTTTATGAAGCACCGATTTCATTGCAAGGAGTTGAATAGTTGAAGGGCCGAATACAGGAGTCTCTCATTCTGAGCGAAGCGAAGCTGCAACGCAGCGAAGAAAGTCCGCCAGGCCACGCTTTCAATCTCTGATTGGTCCAGTCGATGCCCCTGGCCGTAAATTCAGAGATGTGTCGCTTCGCTTAACATGACAGGATAACAGCGCTTCGCGTGACGATTTGAACATGATCGACCCCGATCTTTTAATTCAAGGCTACCGGCTCGGTGTCTTTCCGATGGCGATGAACAACGATTCGATTGAATGGTTTTCACCCGATCCTCGCGCCATCTTGCCATTGGAGGATTTTCATGTGCCTCACGCACTGCGCCGCCTTGCTCGGAAAAAACCCTTTGAAATTACAATCAACAAGTCCTTTTCCGCAGTAATCCAGGCTTGCGCGGAACGCGAAAATACCTGGATCAACCGCGACATCATCGACAGCTACGCGCGATTACATGAGCTCGGTCATGCTCATTCCGTTGAGGCTTGGAACGAAAATCAACTCGCCGGCGGCCTGTACGGCGTCGCTGTCGGCGGCGCGTTCTTTGGCGAATCAATGTTTCATCGCGTGACCGATGCATCGAAGATTGCGCTCGTGGCGCTGGTGGAACATTTGCGCGCGCGCAAGTTTGTCCTGCTCGACACGCAGTGGCTCACGCCTCATCTGCAGCAGTTTGGCGGGATCCAAATTTCGCGGAGCCATTACCTGCGGCTATTGCGGAGAGCAGTCGATTTACCGGGAAAGTTCGGTTAAATCCGAAACTGTACTAAGTCGCGCTTCCAGCGGTCGCGGTTTGTGTCACTCTGCGGCGTTGAGGATGACGATCGAAATCCCGCTCAAAGCAATCGTTCGCGGGTACTCCTGGGTGACCATCCTCATCACGTGGCGCGGACGGGACACCGGGACTGCCAAACTAAAAATCAAGGAAATGGGCAGCCGGCATCTCTTCATTTGCCTCTATGTCTGGCTGGAAAAATACTTCCGGCGCAGAGATTATCGGCGAGTGCAGAAGTAAGCATGCAACGACCGGGTGTAGCCACCGGCCTATGGCCGGTATGAATTTTTTCTTAAACCCCCGACGGTCCACAGAGCCCTGGCTACAGATTGATAGTGGAGGAAATCTGACCGATATTACGGGTTCAAATGGTTGCTTGGATTTTAAAGAAAATTTTAGGATCGAAAAATCAGCGCGAGCTCAGGCGCTTTACGCCGACTGTTCGCCAAATCAACGAGTTCGACGAGCAGCTCAAGAGCTTGTCGGACGAAGAGTTGCGGGCAAAAACTGCAAGCTGGAAGGAAGAGATCTCGAAGATTTCGGATCTGCAAGAGCAGTGGAAAAAGCTGGATGAAATTTTGCCGGAAGCGTTTGCGGTGGTGAAAAACGCCGCACGCCGGCTCAAGGATCGGGGACACAGCTTCACGGTATGCGATCAGCCGATGGTTTGGGACATGGTGCACTTCGACGTGCAATTGCTTGGCGGTATCGTTTTGCACAGAGGCCGAATCGCGGAGATGGCGACCGGCGAAGGTAAAACCCTGGTCGCCACGTTGCCGCTTTACCTGAATGCGCTCACCGGCCGCGGCGCGCACCTGGTGACGGTCAACGATTACCTGGCCCGGCGCGATGCGGAATGGATGGGACAACTTTACGGTTTTCTCGGGCTAACCGTCGGCTGCATTGAACATGATCAGGAACCCGATGTCCGTCGCAAGCAGTACGCAATGGACATCACCTACGGCACGAACAGCGAGTTCGGCTTCGATTATCTGCGCGACAACGGTATGGCCACGACGCGCGAACAACAGGTTCAGCGCGGCTATTGCTACGCCATCGTCGACGAAGTCGATTCGATTCTCATCGATGAAGCGCGGACACCGCTCATCATCAGCGGACCTGCGACGATTTCCACGCATCAATACGACAAATGGAAACCGCTCATCGAGCAGTTGGTGCGGAAGCAAAACATGCTTTGCAACCGCGTAGCGAGCGAAGCGATCGAGAAATTTGAGCAGGGCGACGTCGAGATGGGCGGTCGTCTCATGTTCAAGGTGAAACTCGGTCAACCGCGCAATAAGCAGCTTTTGCGCATGATGGAGGACCCTGACAAGCGCCGCGCTGTCGACAAAGCTGAGCTTTCCTTTTTTCAGGACACTCGCAAAGAAGAACTGTTTGCGCTCAAGGAAGAATTGTTCTTCACCATCGACGAGAAATCGAACGAATCCGATCTCTCGGAGCAGGGCCGTAGCTTTCTCAATCCCGATGATCCGAACGCATTTGTTTTGCCCGATCTAATTAACGAATTCACTGAGATCGATCTCGACGAAACGCTTTCGCCGGAAGAGAAAGATAAGAAAAAAACCGAGCGCCAGCAACACTGCGACGCGCAGGCCGAGCGGATCCACAACATCTCGCAGCTACTTCGCGCCTACTGCCTCTTCGAGAAAGATGTCCAGTACGTCCTCGAAGATAATAAGGTCGTGATTGTCGACGAATTCACTGGCCGCAAAATGCCCGGCCGGCGGTGGAGCGATGGATTGCATCAGGCAGTGGAAGCTAAGGAAGGCGTCCAGATCGATCGTGAGACCCAAACATTGGCAACGATCACGATTCAAAATTATTTCAGGCTTTATCGAAAACTGGCAGGAATGACCGGTACAGCCGAAACCGAAGCGGCCGAGTTTCACGATATCTACAAGCTGGACGTGAACATGATTCCGACGAATCGGCCGGTGCGGCGGACAGATAGCAACGATCGCATCTACAAAACGCGTCGCGAAAAATACAACGCGGTCATTAAGGAGATCAGAGAAGCTCACGCGAAAAATCAGCCTGTCCTCGTCGGCAGTGTGAGCGTGGAAGCCTCCGAGTTGCTCAGTCGAATGCTGAAACGTGAGAAGATTCCGCACAACGTTTTGAACGCAAAGTTCCACATGCAGGAAGCCGAGATCGTGGCGCGGGCCGGACAACCCGGTACCGTGACGATTTCAACCAACATGGCCGGGCGCGGTACGGACATTAAGCTTGGGCCGGGCGTCATAGAAGTCGGTGGACTAATGGTGGTCGGCACCGAGCGACACGAGGCGCGCCGGATCGACCGGCAATTACGCGGACGCTGTGCACGTCAGGGCGACCCCGGCGCATCACGGTTTTACGTAAGTTTTGAGGACGATTTGATGCGGAACTTCGGCGCTGCCGATCGCATGACAAGAATCATGGAGCGCTTTGGCCTTGAAGAAGGTCAGGAGCTTGAGCATCGCTGGCTGAACAAGTCGGTGGAGACGGCGCAAAAGCGTGTCGAGCAACGTAACTATCTCGTCCGCAAGCGGACGCTCGATTTTGACGACGTGATGAACATGCAGCGCGAGGTCGTTTACACCTGGCGCAATGAAGTCATCGATTCCGAGGAACCGCGCACACACATCTACGAAGTGATCGATGAAGCCGTGCCGGTAAGAGTGAAAGAATATTTCAATGGCGAGGAACCGAATTACACGGGACTCATCAATTGGGTAAACACGACGTTTCCCCTGGGGCTGACCAAGGAGAAAGCGCAATTTGAAACCCGGACTGCCGATGAAAACACGAAGTTCCTGATCGAAAAGATCAAGAGCGCCTACGAGCGCAAGTCGAGTCACGAAGAGCCGAGTGCCGTAAAAAGCCTGGAGCGTTACATTATTCTGAACGCGATCGATCGCCTGTGGCAGGAGCACCTTTACGCCATGGACGCCCTGCGCGAAGGCGTTTATCTCCGCGGTTACGCGCAGAAGGATCCGCTCATCGAATACAAGACCGAAGCGTACGACATGTTTGTCGAATTGATGGCGAACATTAAGAATGAAGTCCTGAACAATCTGTTCCGCAGCACTTCCAATCTGCAGGCGTTCGAGAATTTCCTCGCAACGCTGCCGCAGTTTCTCCTGCGCGAAGAAGGGCCAACCGCGCCGACGGCAACAGCCGACGGGCGCATCCGCCATCCCGTCGGCGCGATGGCCGCGGTGGGTGGAGACGGTGACGGAGATGGCGCCGACGACGGGGGAGTAGCGATCGATCTGCCAATTCGCCGATCATTGCCGAAGGTCGGTCGCAACGAACCTTGTCCTTGCGGCAGCGGGAAAAAATATAAGAACTGCTGCGGCCGCGTCGCCTAACGAGCGCTCAATCGGATCTTACAGCTTCAGCAAGTCGCTGAGCTCTTTTAGGGTAGTAACGGGCGCTTTACAGGTGAAATTTTCGCAGACGTAAGCAGTTGATTTGCCGTCGACCGGTGCCATCGCACGGATCGCTTCGTTTTTCTCGCCCAAATATTTCTGCCCGTCATTCGCATCGGCGAGAATCACAATCGTGTTCGGGAGAAAATGCCGATAAACTTCCTTGAGTAACGCTTTGGTTTCTGGCGAATTCTTTTTTCCCGCGATCACGATCTGGCGCGGCTTGCCTAACGAGTTTTCGACGGCAACGAGTATCTGCGGCATTCCGCTGGGGAACTGCGAAAGAATCGCTCCAAATGCAGCGATCGTGTTTTTTGCGCGTTCAGCGATCTTTGGGTCGTCATAGATCTGCGATAACCGGAGCAGATTGAGGGCCGCGACAGAACTCGCAGCAGGCTCGGCACCGTCATTATCGTCTTTCATCCGGACGAACACGCTTTCATCCCGGCCACTATTACTGAAGTAACCGCCGTTTTTCTCGTCGAAAAACAGGCCGTCCTGCGTCTGCTGCAATTCGATCGCGAGCTTCAGCCATATGACATCGAACGATGCTTCGTAGAGATCGAGCAGACCCTGAACGACTAAGGCGTAGTCGTCAGCGAATCCTTCGATATTGCTTCGGCCGTCCCGGTAACTGCGATACAAAATCTTGCGCGATGGGTCGTATAACTTCGTCCGCACAAAATTTGCAGAACGCGTTGCGATCTCGAGATAGCGCGGATCATCGATTGCTTGCGCGGCCCGCGCGTAAGCGGAAATCATCAAACCGTTCCAAGCGGAAATGATTTTGTCATCCAGGTGGGGCCGCGGACGTTGAACTCGGATCGCAAACAATTTCTCACGCGATCCCGTGAGCAGCTTCGCAATCTCCCCTTCGCTCTTCTTAAAATGTTGAGCGGTCTCAGCAATTGTGTGGCGCTCAATTAGAATGTTTTTCCCGCGGAATTCATCGTGCGGGTCGCTTCCTTCCGGTGCGTTGCCGTGCGCCTGGACGCCGTAATGAAAATCGAAAACCTCGGCCGAATCTCCGAGTGCATCGTCGATTTCTTTTTTTGTCCAGACATAGAACGCGCCTTCGGCGGTCTTCTGTAGCGGCGCACTGTGAGCGCCGGGATCTGATTCGCCCCGGCGGTCATGAACCGCCGCTACGGGTAGAGGGCTGTCAGCGTCCTCGGCCGAGAAAAAGCCGCCTTCTTTCGATGTCATGTCGCGAGCGACGTAATCGAGGATATCGCGCGCGACTGATTCGGTACTGCTTATCCCTTGTGATTTGGAACGCGTCGAGATAGGCGGCCGCGAGCTGCGCCTGGTCGTAAAGCATCTTCTCGAAGTGCGGCACGTGCCAGTAACGATCGACCGAGTAACGATGAAACCCGCCGCCGATGTGATCGTGCATTCCGCCCGCTGCCATTTTGCGCAGCGTAAACAGCGCCATGTCGAGGGCGTGTTTACCGGCATCGCTCTTGGGATCGCGTGCGTAAAATCGCGTGAGGAAATTAAGCGTGACTGGCCTGGGAAATTTCGGCGCAGTGCCGAATCCGCCTTCCTTCGGGTCATAACCACGATCGATCTGCTTATAGGCGGCATCTGAAACTGAGCCGTCGATTTTGCCTTCGCCGGGTGCGGCTGATTGGGACTCGCGAAGCGCCTCAACAATTTTGCTCCCTTGCTCCACTATTCTATCGTGATCTTCCTTCCAGGCTGTTGCGATCCGCTCCAGCACCTTTGCGAAGGCTGGCTGACCATATCGCTCCTCCGGTGGAAAATACGTTCCGCCGACAAATGGCTTCAGATCCGGCGTTAACCAAACACTCATCGGCCAGCCGCCGCTGCCAGTTGTCGCTTGCACGAATGTCATGTAAACGCGGTCGACATCCGGACGTTCTTCCCGGTCCACTTTGATGTTTACGAACTCGCGATTCATGATCGCGGCCACCTCTTCGTTTTCGAACGATTCATGCGCCATAACATGACACCAGTGACACGTGGAATAGCCGACTGAGAGAAAGATCGGTTTGTTTTCCCGGCGCGCCTTTGCAAACGCTTCGTCGCCCCACGGATACCAATCGACGGGATTATGTGCGTGCTGGAGAAGATACGGCGACTTCTCACGGCCCAAACGGTTAGTGCGCTCGCTCACTTTTGTAGCAGCGCTATCCGAGCGCCGCGCTTCAACCGGTGTCGGGCCAGCATCGTTATGACTTGCTGTCACCAACCACACTAACGCCAGAATCCCAAAGCGGAAGCAGGTTGTCATGCTCGACGAGGACAGTCTTGTCATTCCGAGCGAAGTCGAGGAATCTCTTGCTGCTTTTAACAGGGCGCAAGAATTCTCATGAAGGAGATGTCTCGACCCCGCTCGACATGACGCAACATGGATAGCACGCATTTAATCCTGCTTTTCCTCGCGATCGGAGTAATCGCCTTGCTCTACTCGTCGGTCGGTCATGCCGGGGCGTCAGGTTACATCGCGACAATGACGTTGTTCGGTATAGCGCCGATGGTTATTCGGCCAACCGCGCTGGTGCTTAACATCTTGGTCGCGTCTATCGGCACATTCCAGTTTTGGCGGGCCGGTTATTTCTCGTGGAAGTTGTTTTGGCCATTCGCGGTGCTGTCCATTCCAGCGGCGTATCTCGGTGGCTATTTGCAGCCATCTGCGTCGGTTCTGAGAATTCTTATTGGTGTTGTGCTGCTGTTTTCCGCAGCGCGACTACTGGTTCGTCGTAGCGATCCGCCGCATACATCTCCTCCGTCGCAGCCGGTCGCGGTAGGCGTGGGCGCAGCACTCGGGTTTCTGGCAGGATTGACCGGAACTGGAGGCGGAATTTTCCTCACGCCGGTCCTGCTTTTTTGTCGCTGGGCTCCCATTCGCCAAGCCGCGGCCGTCTCTGCCCTGTTCATCTGGGTGAACTCGATCGCAGGATTGATTGGCTACTTCACAAAAGTCCGCACCATTCCGTCGCTCGGATTCATTCTCGCAACGGCTGCAATCATCGGTGGCATCATCGGCTCCCATCTGGGGAGCCGGCGTTTTGCGGTCCGCGTAATTTCGCTTTGCCTCGCGACAGTGCTGGTCATTGCGGGAATCAAATTGATCTTCACGAGGTAGGGGCGGCGTGGGACCTCTCAGCTCTGCCAAAACTGTAGCCACGGCCCTGTGGGCCGTCTCGCTTGTTAAGATCGTAAACTGAAAACCGGCCGCAGGCCGGTGGCTACAGGAGTTTCAACTTCGGCGCGCTTTTCGGCGACCAGGGATTGATTGTGTACTCCGAGGCGACAATCTCATCGGCGTATCGGCTCAAAAGTTGGCAAAGCGCGGCAACATCCAGCGCGTGGTGCCAAGGTGCGAAGGTTGCCAGGTTTTTCTCTGCCAGCCGAAACAACCGTACCGCGGGAGACAAGCGCCTGCTGTGCTTGGCGTGCAGCGGATGTTCGAAGTGCTTTTGAAGATGGACGAACGCGCCGGCCGCCTGGATCAACCCTTTGAAGAAGTCGGCATCCCGCGTTTTGGTGTTGAGCCAAAGCTGTTCCAAAACATCGTGCGCCTCGTAGTACTGCTGTTCGTTCCAGCAGTGAAAAAAGGCGAGGTAATACGGGTGCTTTTCCGCCTCTGCCTGGTCCGGATTCGCATTTTCACCAGTGGCGTCAGCCAGCCACTGTGAAATCCTCTCGCGTTTGTTCATCGGGAGCATTAATTTGCTTTCGGCTCAGAGGATGAGCAAACCACAAACCACCAACTCTTCGGAGGGGCCTCTTCAACCCTCCCCTGTCGTTCGCGCCGGAACGGCCACGCAAGGCGCGCCGGGTTTGGTGCCGCAAAAATGAGTGCCCTCACGCTGGCCATTGTGCTCGGCAGCATCGCCGTTTTGATCTTCTGCTCCGCGCTTTTTTCCAGGGTGGAGACAGCACTTTCTTTGCTAAAGCCGCATCAACTGCGCCGGCTCGAACAAAACCATGCCGGGCTTACGAATTTCATACAGCTTTTCCGCGAGAATCCGCGCCGCGTTTTGAACGTGCTGCTCCTGGGAGACGGATTGGTCAACGTGCTTCTGGTAGTGTTGTGTCTTTTCTTCCTCTGGGAAGGCCCTTTGGCCGGGCGCATCCCGCAATGGCTGGCCGGCATTCTGATCTTTGCCATCGTGGTGTTGCTCTGCGATCTGGTACCGAAATTAGTAGCGCTCGCGGCGCCCTCGAAGCTTTCAACCATCGGCGCTTTCACCTTGCAAATCGCGATGCCGTTTCTCGATCGCATCGGCCGCGGACTCGAGTCGGTAAGCGATTATGTGATCGATCGTTTAACGCCAGCGCATCTCCGCAGCCGACAGCGCCTAAGCGACGAGGAATTGGGAACATTGCTTCAAATCGGTGAGGAGGAAGGCACTCTGTACCAAGGCGAAGCGGAGATGATCCAGGAAATTATCAAGCTGGGCGACCGAACGGCAAAGGATTGTATGACGCCGCGGGTGGACAGTTTCATGCTGCCGGATGACTTAACTAACGAGGAAGCAATCGCGCGTCTAAAGAAGAAACGGCATCGGCGCGTCCCCGTTTATGCCGATACTGCCGATCAACTCCTCGGCATCATCGACGTAAAATTGTTCCTGCTCGATCCGTCGGAGCATTACACAGAGAAACTGATCGCCCCGTCGTTCATCCCAGAAACAATGCGCGCGCTGGAATTGTTGAAGCTTTTTCTGACGCATCCGCAGGGGATGGGCGTCGTGATTGACGAGTTCGGCGGTACCGAAGGGATCATCACCATGGAGGATTTGGTCGAGGAAATTCTGAGCGGCAACGTGCCACGAGATGGTTCGGAGTTTTACATCGAGCCGCTTGGCGACGGCAAATTTCTCGTGAGCGGCAACGCGCGTCTGGACGATTTGGCTGAACACCTTGGCTTTCAAATAGACGCCGAAGGAATCGACACCATCGGTGGATTTATTTTCACGCGTCTGGGTTATATGCCGCCCTCCGGGACGAAACTCGAGATCCCCGGACTTGCGATCACTGTGCGTCGGGCGGGGCGCAAGAGAATTGAAGAGGTGCTGCTGGAGAAAACCACAAATGCATTCGAGGAGGCGGCATGACGGCCGCGATTATCATCATTGTTTGCTGCTGGATCTTTTCATTTTTCTTCAACGGAATCGAAAGCGGTCTGTTGTCGATCGATCCTGTGCGATTGCGGCAAAATGTGAAGCGCCGCGTGCCTGCAGCGTTGCGGTTGAATCGTCTGCTCAAACGCCCTGAACGGTTATTAGCGACGGTTCTACTCGTCACGAACGCGGCGGACATCGTCGCTCTCCTTTTGCTGACCAGTCAATTGTTCCAGTGGTACGGCTACGCCGGATTTCTGGTCGCCTTGGCCATTGCGCTTCCGGTTTATTTACTTGTTTTGTCGGTTCTGCCAAAATCGTTGTTCCGGCGATTTCCATTTCGCGCGCTCGTGCGGCTTGCAGGTGTTCTCGAGACCACGTCGATTTTATTTTCGCCGCTCCTCGAGCTCGGTGCGCGACTGGGCAAGCTACTTTTGCCAGGTCACGCCCGTAAACGCGGGCACCTTTTCGCCGCGCGCGACGAGCTGAAACAAATCACAACCGAAAGCGAGCGTGATGGTGCTCTTACTGCGACCGAACGTGCAATGATTCACAGCGTCGTCGACTTTCGCGGCTCCAAAATTTGCGACGTCATGGTCCCCTCGGCAAAGGTTGCCGCGCTACGTTTCGGCGCGTCAACACAGGAAGCGCTCGAGCTCAGCGCTTCCACTGGTCTTGATCGTTTGCCCCTCGTCGCACAAGACGGGCAACCGGTCGGATTGATTAACGTTCTCGACATCCTCCTCGAACCAAACGGAGACAAACCGCTGCACGAATATGTACGGCGGATTGTCACGACTAGGGACGATGAACCTACCTATCGTGTTATGCAGCAATTGCGCGGGGCACGGCTCGGTCTTGCCGCTGTGGTCGATCCCAAGAACAAAATCCGCGGGATTGTCGCGGTCGAGGATTTAGTTCGCCACCTGGTGTCCGCAGGCAACGCTTAGGCGCAACCACGATTGCCTGCTGTAGCCATAGCCGTGTGAGCCGTTCGCAGCAGGGCGCGTCACTCCGGTATATCAATCCACAGGTCACAGGCCGACCTCAATCGGCTCGCGCCAGGCCTGTGTCTTCATCGCTCAGAATTCGGGCGCAACTTATTAACGCCACGTGCGAAAAAGCCTGCGGAAAATTTCCCAGCTGACGTTTTGCGCGCGGATCGTACTCCTCCGACAGCAGCCCAAGATCGTTGCGCACATCGAGCAAACGTTCGAACAATTCGCGTGCTTCTTTTTTCCGGCCGAGCAGGTGCCAGCAATCCGCCAGCCAAAATGAGCACGGAAGAAATACTCCTTCAGTGCCTGGCAATCCATCCACGCCCGTTTCCTGTGGCCGGTAGCGTAGAACGAAACCATCCTCCATTAATTCGCGTTCAATTGCTTCAATCGTGCCGCGAACACGTTCGTCAGTGACCGGCAAAAACCCGCCGAGCGGCATTGTAAGCAGGCTCGCGTCCAGCGCATCAGACCCGTAAACCTGCGTGAAAGCTTTCTTCTTCGGGTTGTAGCCCCGTTCGCAAACTTCGGCGTGAATTTGGTCGCGGATCTTTTGCCAATGATTGAGGTTCTCGTAGGCTGCGCAGCTGCAGTTCTCGACCAGCTTGATCGCGCGATCGAATGCCAGCCAGGCCATCACTTTTGAGTGAGTGAACTGCTGCCGGCCACCGCGGACCTCCCAGATCCCTTCATCCGGCTCCTGCCAATGCGACTCAAGGAATTTCATTATCGCAACCATGAGCGACCAGTCGGGCTCAGTCATTTTGATTCCGGCCCGATCGCCCTGCCATACAGCCGCCAGCACTTCGCCATACACGTCGAGTTGAAATTGGTTGGAAGCAGCGTTGCCGACCCGCACTGGCCGCGAATTTTCATATCCGGATAACCAGGGGACCTCATATTCAATCAGTCGGCGTTCCCCGCTCACGCCATAGATCGTTTGCATCTGTGCCGGGCTCCCCGCTATGGCGCGCAGTAGCCATTGACGCCAGGAAGTGGCTTCCTCTAGATACCCCGCGCGCAATAGTACGAGCAGGATCAGCGCCGCATCTCGCAGCCAGCAGAAGCGGTAGTCCCAGTTGCGCACACCACCAATTTGTTCGGGCAAGGACGTGGTAAGCGCCGCCACCAAGCCGCCAGTAGGCGCATAAGTCAATCCCTTGAGCGTGATCAATGACCTCACCACCGCATCGCGCCATTTTCCGTCGCTGCGAAATTGTTTCGCCCAATCGCACCAAAATACTTCCGTGTCGCGCAACGCATGTTCGGGATTGATTTTTTGTGGTGGATCCGTGTGGGAGGCGAACCATGTAAGCACAAAGGGTACGCGGTCGCCTTTGGTCACCGTGAATTCGGCCATCGTAGTTAAATCTTCCCCGTGGGTCTTAACCGGTGTTCGTAAGATCAAGGCATCAGGACCAGCGACTGCTTCGAGTCCGTCGAAGCGCTTACGCCGCCGCACCCACGGCACGATGTTCCCGTAATCGAAGCGGATGATCAGTTCCATCTTCATCGAGACTTTTCCGCGCAGGCCTTCGATGATGCGAACGATGTCCGGGTTCTCGCCGCGCGGCGGCATGAAATCAATCAGGCGCACTGCGCCACTTTTCGTTTCCAATTCTGTTTCGAGGATGAGCGTTTCGCCACGATAACGGCGGCGTACTGCTGTTACCTCTTCGGCAGGGAAGAAGCGCCAGTGCCCATTCTTCTTCTCTCCGAGCAGCGATGCAAAGCATGCGCCGGAATCGAACCGGGGAAAACACAGCCAATCGACGCAGCCGTCGCGACTCACCAGCGCGCCCGTTTGCGTGTCGCTAAGAAAAGCGTAGTCCTCGATCTTTGTAGTTGCCTGCGCCATTCTGAAGTTTGCTCGTACTAAACCTATTCGGAGTTCGCCAGGCTGGCGATCTCATCGCGAGTCAATCGAAACACGGTCCACTCATGCATAGGCTGCGCTCCGAGCGCGCGATAAAATTTGATCGCAGGTTCATTCCAATCGAGCACCGCCCATTCCATCCGGCCGCAACCGCGATCGCGCGCAATCTTTGCAAGCTCTACAAGCAGGGCGCGACCATAACCTTTCCCGCGCTCGTCCGGCTTCACGAACAAATCTTCAAGATAAAGTCCGGGCCGCCCGATCCAGGTTGAAAAATTGTAAAAGTAAACCGCAAACCCGACTGGCGATTCCCTTTCGAAGGCAAGAAGCACTTCCGCTACAGGCCGTTCACCGAATAACACGTCGACGAGCTGCTCCTCGGTCGCGATTACTTCGTCCGGTGCGCGCTCATACGTAGCCAAATCGCGAATCAGTTGCAGAATGATCGGGACGTCTTTCACACGGGCCGGACGAATCTGGAAATTGTCAGCGGTTTTCATTTACATGGTGATTGTCGATGACCCGAGAACGGAAGCAAACTGCTGCGACGTCCCACACCGAATGCGACATCGACAAATAGACTCGACAGCGGGCATCGAGTTCACGTAAAAATCCAAGCCTCAAGGGACTCCACGCCCATGAAAGAGAAACGCACCGCTCGACTCCCACATCGGGCCGCGAGCACCCGGAGAATTTCGGCGTCCGCTCCTTCCCCACGTAGCCTCGGCGAAGGCGGGTTCTTGACCCTGTGCATTTCGCTTGGAGTGTTCGTTTTCTTTGTCGCGCTTTTCGCAAGGCTGGCTGCAGGACGCCCGCACCATGCCGAACTGAATTCGCCGGCGTCGAGTCACCCTATTGGTATTGTAATCGCCGGCGACGGCGCAGAAGGTGCATCTTGCCAATACATCATAACCCCAGCCAGTGACCCTATTGTTCCCGGCACTATCGACATCGGTAATCACTGCGCCGACTGCGGCACGCTGGTCACTCTGCCATTCCCATTCGTACTGTATGACCAGACCTTCAGTGCGGTGACAGTCAGTGCTAGTGGGCGGCTCAGCTTCGCATGCAACAACGAGCCCGGCTATAGCATGATAAGGTGTCTGCCTGTATCGCCGGATAGCTGTCCGTATGACTTCACGATCTTCCCGTCATGGCATGACTGGTATACCGGCACAGATGCAGTAGGCTGTTCGCGACACAGCCCTGCCCTCCGGTCAGAGCTACGCCAACTCCGCGGCCTCGCCATTCGCCAGCACCGCGTCCATAGTTTTTCTTGATGCAAAACAAGCGCGTAGTTCATTTTCCTTTGTCCCGTCTAAGCGCATGCGTTTGTGCGGTCCTTGTTTGTGCACTCAACACTAGCGCCTATGCAAACATTATCACCGTAACTAACACCCACGACAGCGGTCCGGGATCATTGCGCCAGGCCTTGCCGACGCCCAACGGCGACACCATCCAGTTCGATTCCTTGCTAAATCGCCGAAACATAGGCCTAACGACTGGAGAGCTTGTGATTGAGCAAAAGCATCACTATCAACGGACCAGGATCGAATCTGCTGGGGCTATTACGGTCTTCAAATACAACCTTCCGTATCGTGCATGTTATGCCGGACGTCACCGCCACCGTCGCTGGTCTCACCATCAGTGGTGGTAACGGTGATCAGGAGGGTGGCGGCGGAATCTTGAATGATCACGGCATTCTCACGATAGAAAGCTGCGTGGTGCAGAACAACTTCGGCGAATACGGTGGCGGAGTTTACAACGATGGTTCGGGAGGCAGTGCTACCTTGACGATTCTCAACAGCACTGTCAGCGGCAATCATGCTGACTGGTGGGGGAGGTATCTACAATAATGCTGACGATGGCGGTTCCGCAACACTGTCGCTGACGAACAGCACCGTCGAAAACAACACCGCGGCTTTCAATGGGTTCCCCACCGGTGGTGGTGCGGGTGGCGGCATCTTCAATGCCTTCGGCACGCTGACTATTGGCAACAGTGTCGTAACTAACAACCTCGCTGGTGTACCTGATCCCTTCGCGTTTGGCGATGGCGGCGGCATCCTTAACGATGGCGTGTTGACGATTATCAACAGCACAATCAGCAACAATCAAGCCTATATGGGTGGCGGTGGTATCGAAAGCATCGGCACGTTAATCATCAACAACAGTACCATTAGCGGCAATGGAGCGATTGGCGGTCATGATGGTCAGCCGTGGGGGCAAGGAGGCGGGATTGCAGGCAATGTAACCTTCAGCAACAGCACTCTCAGCGGCAATTACGCGTCTTTATCCGGTGGCGGTATGGTTGGTGGCGGCGCAATTAGTAACAGCACCCTCAGCGACAACAGAGGTGGCGGAATTTCTGTCAACGCTGCTCTGGAAATCGGGAATACCGTCGTGAAGGCCGGCGTGTCGGGTCCTAACATCGCTATCGACGGAGGCACGCTGATCTCGCACGGATACAATGTGAGCAGCGACGATGGCGGCGGCTTCTTAAACGGACCGGGCGATCAGATTAACACCGACCCACTTCTTGGTCCTTTGCAGAATAATGGCGCCCCAACGTTGACTCACGCTTTGTTGCGAGGCAGCCCCGCTATCGACGCAGGCGATCCAAATTTTACTCCGCCACCTCTGTACGACCAGCGGGGCGATCCTTTCGTTCGCGTATTCAACGGCCGCGTTGATATCGGCTCATTTGAAGTGCAGCCCCGGCGCCGGTCTCGTCCCAGTCCAACACCGCGCCCGTAGCCTTTCGATGAAAACAAAATCCACGGCACAATCTGGTTTGTCTCCTTTGCGGGTTTTGTTCACTCTCCTTCTTTGGGCCGTTGCCGCCTGGGTTTTGGGAACGACGGTATTAGGATTCTTCGGTGCGGAACCACCAAAAGGAGTCTCTCAGACGACGCTCACTTTCGCGGAACGGGTCGCATATCAGCGTGCAATCGAGAACGTTCACTGGCGACACCGAATCTGGCCGAAGGAGCGGCCCGATGCCAAGCCATCGCTCGATGCCGTAATCTCTCAGGCGCAGCTGGAAAAAAAAGTCGCGGATTACCTGCGTAAATCACAGACGGTGGAGGATTACTGCCAACGACCGATCAATGCCAAACAGTTACAGGCTGAGATGAATCGCATGGCCCGCCATACCAAACAGCCAGAGGTGTTACGTGAGCTTTTTGAAGCGCTCGGAAACGATCCGTTTGTTATCGCGGAATGTCTCGCCCGGCCGCTGTTGGTAGAGCGGTTAGTAACTAACCGCAACGCCTACGACCAAACGCTTGAAGTCGATCTAAAACAGAGAGCGGATGATACTCCCAAGGAAGTAACAGTTCCGAGCGATGGTTATGTGATGCCTGTAATATCAAATGGGACCGGATGTGTCGAGGACTCTTGGACACCTACTAATGGTCCGCCTGATGGTCGGAAAAGTCCCAGGGCTGTGTGGACTGGCACTGAAATGATCATCTGGGGCGGCGTTTTTGATACCACCGGCGCCAGCGGCGGCGGACGGTACAACCCAGCTACGGATAACTGGACACCGACAAGCACTATTAATGCGCCTTCTGGTCGAGAAGGTCACACCGCCATATGGACTGGCACTGAAATGATTGTCTGGGGCGGGACGGATAACAGCACCAATTTTAACACCGGAGGCAGGTACAGTCCAGTTACCAATACTTGGACAGTTACGAGCACGAGCAATGCACCGACTGCTCGACAAGATCACACGGCCGTATGGACTGGCAGCGAAATGATCATTTGGGGCGGCTGGAATGGTTTTGATGGTAACACCGTGTTTGACACTGGTGGGAGATACAATCCCAACACGGATAGTTGGACGGCTACTAGCACTGCTAATGCGCCGGCTGCCCGCGCCATTCATACAGCAGTGTGGACCGGCAGTGAAATGGTCGCCTGGGGTGGGCGTAATTACAATGCAGCTTTAGGCACCGGTGGCAGGTACAATCCAGGCACAAACAGTTGGGTGCCGACGAGCACGGTCAACGCACCTGTGGCGCGAGTCGAGCACACAGCGGTTTGGACAGGAACTGAGATGGTCGTGTGGGGCGGAACTGCCATCGATTACATCCAGTTCTACTCGACAGGCGGGAGATATAATCCGAGCACGAACAGCTGGACATCGACCAGCACCGCTAACGTGCCATCGGCCCGCATTTATCACACTGCCGTGTGGACTGGGAATGAAATGATTGTCTGGGGTGGAGGGGATGGAAACTTCGCGCTTCCGAATACGGGAGGAAGATACAATCCTGTCGCGAATAATTGGATAAATACGAGTACAACCAACGCCCCGGATGGCCGACTCCTGCATAGCGCTGTGTGGACTGGGAGTGAAATGATTGTCTGGGGAGGCGGCGGACACGGGCCGGGTGATGACCTTAATACCGGGGGGAGGTGACAATCCGAGCACTGATAACTGGACGGCCACCACGACCGAGAACGTACCCACGGCGAGAGACTGGCACACTGCAGTATGGACTGGCAGCGAAATGATCGTCTGGGGCGGGGATGCTGGCGGCCGGCTGATCCCCGACGCTAGACAAGTTCTTAAGGCGAGACACAAATCTCACAACGGAATTCTTGGAAGCACTCCGACGCCAAGCCCAACTCCGACTGCAACCCCGATTCCAAGTCACGGCACTGGTGCGACGTACGATCCGAGCACGGACAATTGGACAGCTACCAGCACCAATGTTGCGCTTAGCGCAAGAGGTTCGCACACCGCCGTATGGACCGGAAGTGAAATGATCGTTTGGGGTGGATTCGACGGAATCGTGCACTTGAAGACCGGTGGCAGATACAACCCCGCCACGAATAGTTGGACACTAACGGGTACTACGAACGCTCCAGAGACTCGCAGCGGCCATACAGCAGTGTGGAGTGGGAGCGAGATGATTGTGTGGGGCGGATTCAATGGCTTCAACTTGTTAAACAACGGCGGCGCTTACAATGCCAGTACAGATACCTGGAGGACTATTGGCGTTAGTAATGTCCCGACCGAAAGAGACGGGCACACTGCCATCTGGACTGGAAGCGAGATGATTGTCTGGGGCGGAGAAGGTGACAACTTCCAGTTTTTGAACACTGGCGGAAAATACAATCCTAGCACCAATAGCTGGGCAGCTATAACTACGAATAACGCACCCTCTGGCCGGGACACTCAAAGTGCAATATGGACAGGCAGCGAAATGATCGTCTGGGGTGGCAGAAACGGTATTTTTTCGTACGAGAACACTGGCGGAAGATACAATCCGATCACCGACGTCTGGCACGCGACTAGCATGGCAAGTGCGCCCAGCGCCCGAGCGGGTCACACAGCAGTATGGACAGGGAAGCAAATGATCGTCTGGGGTGGAGGCGGTGAGTCGCACTCCTTCGTGTTCTTTGATACTGGCGGCAGATACGATCCCATCATGGACAGTTGGATAGACACCAGCACCATCGACGCGCCTTCTGGCCGACAATATCACACGGCACTATGGACTGGCCGTGAAATGATCGTCTGGGGTGGAGAAGTCGGCGGGGGCTCTTTCGCCAGCAGCGGTGGGAGATACTGCGCACAGGGAGCTCCTACGCCAACGCCTAACCCGACGGCAACACCCACTGCAACACCAAGACCTCTGCCATCGCCAAGGTCACGGCCTAATCCGCAGCCTCGCCCTTAGCTACAAGTTGGCTGAAGCTAGTACACACAACGCACGACTTCGACTCGCTCCCAGTAGCATTGATGTTTAAGGTCAATCGCCCTGAGCTAAGAGCTCGTGAGTGCGCGCCTGATGCGATCCAATCCCTCAGCAAACATTTCCGTGTTCACGCCCATGCCGAGGCGGAAGTGATCGGGCATTTCGAAGAACCGACCTGGGACTGCCGAGGTGTCGAATTCCGCTCGCAGGCGCTCGAGAAAAGCCTCTGTGCTCCCACTGAGTAATCGTGGGAATGAGGTGGTGCCGCACTCTGTCGAGACCGCACAAATGTTTGATTGTTGCTTCAGAAAATCGCGGAGCAATTTGCGATCGGCATCAACGATCCAGCGCGCTCTTTCTCGAAGAAGACTGAGATTCCTGAACGCAGCAACGCTCAGCAGTTCCCCGGGATGAACGGGCGTCGCGCTGTAAAGATCATTTAAGCGGCGCATCTGCCACGCGAGCTCAGGCTGCGTCAGAATCCATCCGCAGCGAAGTCCGCTCACCCCGTATATCTTCGTTAGGCTGCTCGTCACGACGAATTCCGGCCCGAGATGAAATGATGTTCGCGGCGTGTTCTCGTAAACCGCGTCGAGATAAACTTCATCCACTAACACGAGCGCGCCGATGCTTCGCGCGATGTCGCCGATTTCCCGCAGGACCGGTTCCGGCGTAAGCGCGCTCGTCGGATTGTGAAGGTTTGTGATCACAATAAGACGCGTCTTCGGCGTGACACAACGGCGAACCTCTGCCGGATCGATCGCCCATCCGTTTTCTTCACGGCGCCGAAAGCGTTTCACGTTGCCTTCCAAATAATGCGCGATATCGAGAATGGGTCCGTACGCCGGATACTCGATTAAAACTTCGTCGCCGGCTTCGAGGATCGCGGCCATGGCGAGATGGTTCGCCATCGAAGTGCCTGCAGATTCCACGACGCAGTCCGGATCGACGCCGTGATGCGCAGCGATGGCTTGCTGCAACGGCGCATACCCGTAGCTGTCGTCACCGTTGATTTCGAGCTCCTTCAGATCAACCGGCAACTCGCGCAGAGGAAATGAGGCGACGCCACTCGTCGCGAGATTGAACCGCGCACGGCTCTGCGTCTTGGACCACTGCATGTAATCGGAATGCTTGTGTCTCATAAATGTGCTCGTCTCACTTTGCTCCAAAAACAATAAACTGGCAGCCCGGCCAGCATAATGCACAGAGCTATCCCGCTGTTTCGAGGTGAAGCGATGATGGCGCTGAGCACAATGGCCGCGCACGATAGTACGAACAACATGGTCGTAAACGGATGACCGGGGACCCGGTAAGTTACGGAGTCCGATCCGATTCCGCGCCGGCGCAAAACAAACAGCGCCGCTGCCGTCACTGCAAAAAAGATGAAATCGACTGTGACTTCAAAATTTAAAATCTCGCCATACGTGCCGGAACAGGCGATCGCTATTGCGGCGAATCCCTGAAGAATAATTGCAACTACCGGCGCCTCGGCTCTTCCGAACAGCTTCCCCACGCTAGAAAAGAAAAGTCCGTCGCGCGCCATCGCATAATAGACCCGCGGAGCAGTAAGCATGCTTTGGCTAAGGAAACCGAGAGCGGAAATTGTAATAGCGAGCGCGATCCAGTGGGCGCCACTTTCGCCCAGCGCGATGCGCATGAGATTAGAGGCAGGCGTTGTGGTTGCATCGAGTCCGGCTGGACCGAGCACGCGCAAACACGCGAAGTTTACTGCAAGATAGAGCGCCACTACGCCAGCGACACCTAACAACAAGCCGCGCGAGAGGTCGCGGCGCGGATCGCGGATTTCCGCGGCGACAAAAGTGGCCGTCTGCCAGCCGCCGTACGCGAAAGCGATTGGGACCATCGCCGCGCCGATGCTTTTGAGAACATCGAATGAAAACGGGGTTTCGAGCGCGGGTTTGGATGTCTCCGGGGCATGACCTCCGGCAGCAAAGCCAATAATCACCAGCGACGCGATTGCCCCAATTTTTAGCAACATGAGAGAGCTCTGCACGTTGCTGCCCGCGCGCGCGCCAAAACAGTTAATCACAGCCAAAATCAGCAGTGTCATGGACGCGATGGCGCTTTCATTCCACATAACACCTGTGAGCTCACGAAAGTACGAAGCGAAAATCACCGCGACTGCGGCCATGCCGCCAGTCTGCGTAACCAGAAGCAGTCCCCATCCATACACGAACGCGACCGCAGGATGATATGCCTCGCGAAGGTAGACGTATTGCCCGCCGGCCGCTCCGGGCAGACGTGTCGCCAGTTCAGCCCAAATGAATGCGCCGCACATCGCCAGCAAGCCACCCAACACCCAGACGCCGAGAATCAAAAAAGACGTATGCACTCGGTGGGCTACCTCTGAAGGATTGGCAAAAATGCCAGCGCCTACGATGCCGCCCATCACAAGCATCGTCGCGTCAAACAACCCAAGCTGACGCCGCGGTCTTGAATTATCCGATATTGTCATTTCGAGCGAAGGCGAGACATCTCTGACTATTAATAGCGAGAGATTCCTCGACTTCGCTCGGAATGACACGCTTGAAAAATTGCAGCGCGAGCGACGCCGGCTCTCACCTGGCTCCGGTGGCCAGCGTGTAAATCTCAAATTCAGGCGTCGCTTTGATCAGTGTCGCGTTATTCGTCAGGTGCGCGGCAAACTCTGGATACGACTGCGTCCACCAAAAAGTGTTCCTGGTGAAAACAAAATGCGTTGCTCCCGAGCGCATCTCGCAAGCGTCTTGACAGGCGAGGTAAAGTCAATCGGTTAGAGTAATCGCGCAGGACGCGCACACATGAAATCAACGGGTCATGTTTGTTTTCCGGTACGCGCCGGATTTTTTGCGCTCGCGCTGGTTGCCGCGCTTGAAATCGGCACAGTACGCGCGCAGAACGAGCCGATTCTCGTGCCTGAGGCCATAGATTATCAAAAGTTACTGGCGATTCTTCCGGAACCGCCGTCGGGTTGGACTGCAGATAAGCCGGAGGGCTCGACCGAAGACGTCGGCGGATTCAAAATCACGAACGTGCATCGTGATTATCACAAGGGCGAAGGAGAAAAAGCGCCAAGCGTCGCGATCAGCATTCTCGATTCCGTTTCAAACCCTGATTACGTGAGCGCGACGACAGAAGCGTGGAAGAGCAATAGCGACACCAGCGAGGGTTACGCCAAATCTGTGACCATCGAAGGCAATCCCGGTTTCGAGACGTTCGAAAAGGACACCAAGCATGCCGCGCTGTGGGTAATGATCGCTGGTCGTTATTTTGTCCAGATAGAGCTGCAAAACCAGGAGCCCATTGAATTGCAAGAGTGGATCAAGCGTGTTGATCTAAAGAAACTAGCCGCGGTTAAATAGCTTTAGCAGCCGCCGCCCTGCGAACGGCGTTTTGAGTGCACGCCCCGCGTTTGTTCCGCGCTTCGCATAGCGAAGCGGCTCCAGTTTATTGCTTTTGCCCTTCGCGCAGCATCGGCACAAAGCGAACAGGCAGCGTAACGCTTTCTTTCAACTGCCCGTTCTTCTTTTCGAACAGATGCAACTGCTGGGCGAATCGTTCACCGACCGGAATGACCATGCGTCCACCCTCTTCCAGTTGATCGACAAGCGGTTGCGGAACCTTCTCCGGCGCGCAGGTCACGATGATCGCATCAAACGGCGCCTGTTCGGGCCAGCCCTTGTAACCGTCGCCGACCTTGATATGCACGTTCTTGTAACCCAGGCGTTGCAATGTGGTTTCGGCGGTTTTACCCAGCGGAGGGACGATCTCCACCGTGTAAACCTCTGCCAGTCAACTCCGCTAAAATCGCCGCCTGATAACCTGAACCGCTTCCGATTTCTAAAACGCGATCGTTTTGTTTCGGTCGCAATTGTTCTGTCATGAAAGCAACGACATACGGCTGTGAAATAGTCTGATCGTAACCGATCGGCAGCGGCCCGTCTTCGTAGGCGTCGGCTCGCGAATCCAAGGGGATAAACTCCTCGCGCGGCACTTTCGTCATCGCTGCGAGCACGCGTTCGTCCTTGATACCGCGTGGCTTCAACTGTTGTTCGACCATCCGCTGCCGCTGCGCTGCGAAATCGGCAGATGTCGGGGTCTGTTGACCGCAACCGGCTGTAGCGATCGCGGCAAAGAGCAGATAGTGCGCGACGATTCGCATTCGCTGAAGGATACCGCCGCATGCGCGGCTGCGAAAGAGCCGCTGCGTCTATTTCGGACTGGTTATCGCACAGCCGTCACTGCATTCATGTGACGCAGGCGATTGGCCAGAATTTTCATCACATGCGTCGCGAAATGCGGCGTCTGCTGAACAAGAAAGTGAAAACGGCGCCGGTCGATTGGCGCTAGCTTGGCGGGAGTCTTCGCGACGGCATTGGCGGTGCGGGGAGTGTCATCAATCAGCGCCATCTCACCGAGCAGCGCGCCCGGGCCCGCCGTTTCCAACACAAAATCGCCGAGGAATATGTCGACTTCCCCTTCCAATAACACGTACATCTTCTCGCCTTTCTCACCTTCCCGGAACAGGAAATCACCGGCCGCCAATTGCACCGTGTTACTTTCTTGACGAAAGAGCTCGGCAGGATTCATAGACCAAATTCAACTGCTCGCAGCTATAGAGAGAAGCGCGACAACTGCCAAGTTACAATTGTGTGACAGAGGGTGGCGCCATCTTTGGGAGCAAATTCCTTTCTTTCGTGTGCTTCGTGGTTAATTTTCACGCCCTTCAATGAATGAGGAACGCAAGACTTTGGAACAGCGTGCGCAGATGACGGATCTCGAACGGCTTCGCCATTCGGCTTCGCATGTTTTGGCAACGGCCATTCTTAAAATCTGGCCGGAAGCGCAGTTTGCTGCGGGCCCGCCGGTGGAAAACGGTTTTTATTACGATGTAGACCTTCCCCATCGCATTTCACCGGATGATTTCGACCAGATCGAGGCCGAGATGAAGAGAGAAATCAAAGCGAACCATCCGTTCGAGAAGGTCGAAGTTTCACGCGACGAAGCGCTCGAACTCGGAAAGCAAGGCCGGCTCGCGGCACTGGGCGAGAGACACGAGCCAAGCAAGTTCAAACTCGACATCATCGAAAACATTCCTTCCGACGAAAAAATCTCACTCTATCGCAACGGCGACTTCATCGATCTCTGCGCCGGGCCGCACGTCATGCGCACGGGGAACATAGGGGCGTTCAAGCTGACCAACGTCGCCAGCGCGTATTACAAGGGCGACGAAAAAAATCCGCAGCTTCAGAGAGTTTACGGCACCGCCTTCAAAACCAGGAAGGAACTCGACGATTACTTCGCGATGCTCGAGGAAGCGAAAAAACGCGACCATCGCAAACTCGGACGGGAACTGGAGCTGTTTGTTTTCGACGATGATGTAGGACCGGGCTTGCCAATGTTTCTGCCTCGGGGCGCCGTTATCGCCGAAGAACTGGAAAAGCTGGCGAAAGAAACTGAATTCGCCGCTGGTTATCACCGCGTTCTCACACCGCACATTGCGCGCGAAAGCCTGTATCTAAAGAGCGGTCACCTTCCCTACTATGCTGAGTCGATGTTTCCACCGATGGAACTCGTTGCAGAAAGCGCAGAGCCGAGTCGGCCACTGCATCGCCCGGAATTGTTCCGGGAACTTCTCGAAAAGCCATTAACTAGCGCCGCACTGGACGAAATTCTTTCCAAAGCGGACAAGATCCGATCGGAGTTACCGACAGATCGCTATTACCTCAAAGCGATGAATTGTCCGCATCATCACAAATTGTTCGCCTCACTTCCGCGAAGCTATCGCGATCTGCCGTTGCGACTGGCGGAGTACGGAACGTGTTATCGCTACGAAAAGAGTGGTGAATTGTTTGGGCTCATGCGTGTGCGCTTGCTGCACATGAACGATGCACACCTCTACATGACGCCGGAACAGTTCGAGGACGAGTTCAACGCGGTAAACGAAATGTACCTGAATTATTTCAAGCTTTTCGGGATCGGGAAATATTTGATGCGTTTTTCGACACACGATCCATCCAAGCTTGGCCAAAAATTTGTCGATGAACCGGAGCTTTGGAAGCAGACGGAGGAGATGACACGGAACGTATTAAACAATTCCGGCATTGATTATGTCGAAGTGCCTAACGAAGCCGCGTTTTACGGACCAAAAATCGACGTGCAGGTGTGGAGCGTGATCGGGCGCGAGTTCACGCTCGCCACCAACCAGGTCGATTTTGCGCAACCGCGCAGTTTCAATCTTCGTTACAAAGACCGCGATAACGTCGATAAGATTCCAATCTGTATTCATCGCGCGCCCCTTGGAACCCACGAACGTTTCATCGGATTTTTGATCGAGCACTACGCCGGAAATTTCCCGCTCTGGTTGTCACCGGAGCAGGTGCGTATCCTCACGATTGGCGACGACTCGAAGCTACTCGAGTATGCCCGATCGATTCTGAACGAACTGCGCGCTCATCAGGTACGCGCGGAAATCGATGAGAGCGCCGACAAGATCAACGGCAAAATCCAGCGCGCTGAGCAAATGAAAGTGCACACGATGCACGTGATCGGAAAGCGCGACATGGAAGCCGATGCCGTAAGCGTACACGTCCACGGCAAAGGCAATCTTGGCGCCAAACCGAGCGGCGAAGCCGTCGCTGAAATTTTGCAATCGATCAAAGAGCGGCGCGCCAATTGAGCTCCGGCATGCGGCTCCGCAAGGTCTATCCTCTCTGCAAGCTGGACGCGATTGGCGGACGCGCTTTGTGCCAGTCTGTGCTTTGCTCGTAGGCGTGCGCGATTTGTAAAATACGCGCTTCGTCCAGGGGTTTGCCTAACAACTGCAGACCAATCGGCAGACGTTGTCCATCCAGTTCGGCAAAACCGCATGGGACGCTGATTCCACAAATACCGGCAAGGTTGGCCGCGATGGTGAAGATGTCGGCGAGATACATTTGCAACGGATCGGCAACGCGTTCGCCTATCTTGAACGCTGCAACTGGGGACGTCGGTGAAATTAAAGCATCCACCTTCTCGAAAGCGCTGTCGAAATCACGGCGAATCAGTTCGCGCACTTTTTGCGCGCGTAAATAATAGGCATCGTAGTAACCGGAGCTTAAAACGTAAGTGCCAAGAATGATCCGCCGTTTCACTTCCGACCCAAAACCTTCTTCACGCGTGCGGCCGTAGAGATCGAGAACGTCTTTGGGATTTTCAGCACGAAACCCGTAACGCACGCCGTCGAAGCGAGCGAGGTTCGCCGAAGCTTCCGCAGTGGCAATAATGTAATAAACCGCGACCGCATATTCAGTGCTGGGCAATGAGACCTCGACAATCTCGGCCCCGAGGGAATTGAGCTGTTTCGCTGCGGCATCGACTGCTGCTCGCACCTGCGGATCGATTCCTTCGATCATGTATTCCTTCGGCACGCCCAACCGGACACCGCGCAAATCTCTCCCGAGGCTCGCGCCGTAATTCGGCACGGGCTCGTTAAGCGATGTGGAATCCTGCGCATCATGACCCGCGATAGCGTTCATGACCAACGCAGCGTCACGCGCGGTCTTTGTGACCGGTCCAATTTGATCCAGCGAAGATGCAAACGCCACAAGGCCGAAGCGCGAAACCCGTCCGTAAGTTGGCTTGAGACCAATCACCCCGCACATCGCAGCCGGTTGCCGAATCGAACCGCCAGTGTCCGAGCCGAGGGCCACGAAGGCCTCATCCGCGGCAACTGCTGCTGCCGAACCGCCACTGGATCCTCCAGGCACACATGACAAGTCCCAGGGGTTGCGCGTCGATTTCAATGCCGAATTTTCCGTGGACGAGCCCATGGCGAATTCGTCGAGGTTGGTTTTGCCAAATGGAATCGCGCCTGCTGCGCGTAATTTTCGAACCACTGTGGCGTCGTACGGCGCACGATATCCGTTCAGGATTTTTGACGCGCACGTGCACCGCTGACCCATCACGTTAATGATGTCTTTGATTGCAATCGGAATTCCGCCGAGAGGAAGATCGACGTTGGCGTGTTCCGCCTCTTTATATGCAGTATCCAAATCGAGCGAAAGATACGCGCCCACATCCGGGTCAATCGCTTCAATGCGTTCTCGCAAAGCATTGATCACTTCGCGTGACGACACTTCGCGGCGACGCAACAGCAATTGCAAATCGGCGATGTTCAGCGCCGGCAAATCATTCCCGGTCATTCCACCACTTTCGGGACGACAAAGAGGCCATTCGCCTGTCGAGGCGCATTGCTCAACGCCTGATCCGCCGTGAACCACTCGCTCGGCACATCATCGCGGAACACATCAAAAACCGGAAGCGTGTGTGCGGCAGCGTCAACGTCTGTGACGTTCACTTCGCGAAGTTTTTCGACGTACTTCAGCACGTCATCGAGTTGCTTCTGGAAGATTTTTGCCTCGTCGTCTGTCAGATTGATCCGCGCCAATCTGGCCACGTACACAACATCTAAATCCGAGGTTCCGGCCATGCCAGGCGCTCAGGGGTGGAAATGGCTGATGAGCCACATGACCGCGAATGCTAACGCGACCAAAAGAATCAGAAAGATGATCTGTCCCTGCCGTCGCTCTTTTCGCAGCGCACGAGGGCGCCGGCGCCTTTGGTCAGTGTCAAATAGCTGCGGCGCCTCCATTGCAATCGACACATGAAATCGTTTCTCGCCAAAATTGTTTGACGCGTTGTCGTCCGGCTTTCGCTTTGAAGGTTTGGTCTGCGCAGGCGCCCGCGATTGTGTGACGATGCGCTGAAGACTTTCAACCTTCTCGCGCAATTGCGCCTCTTGTTGCGCTATCTCTTGTTGCTTGCGGTGAAGCGGCGGAGCCGGTTTGCGCTTACGCCGAAACATCGACATCACCGGCTCGCCAACCAGGCAAAAACAGCGATGGCAATACCGCCAAAAATGATGAGCGGCAAAGTGAGCGCGAGGCCGATCTGCATCCATTCGGAAAATGAGCGCCCATCGGTATTTTCGTGAACACCTGGCGCTGTATCCGGCAACGACTGATCACCATTACCGCCGCTCGCTGCTTGTAACCGGCTGCGGTGCTCGTTGTATTCCGTGCGAGCGTCGTCTACAGTGCTCAACGCGCGGCTCAGTTCCTTGTGCAAATCCGCCGGGTCCCAGTTCCTCGGATCGATTGCTTCGACCAACTCCAAATGTTGCGCGAAACTTTCGCGAGCCACGCGGATTTGCTCCAGCCTGCTTTGCGCGTTGTATCCTTCGCGTTCGAGCACAACCATCGCACGCGTCAGTTTATCAGTCATTTCCCCGCGGCCCTGTTCCAATTCGTCCTGACGCCGGCTCAGCTCTTCCAGTTCGCGTTTTTGTTTTTCGATCTGCTCCTGCTGGCGCTTGAGTTGGAGCAGCTGCTCCTGCGCCTTTTGCACCTGATTATCCAGATGCTCGGCAGACGGCTCTTCCTCAGTCAGGTCGAGCATTTGTTCAAGCGGTCGGGGTTTTTCTGCCATGACAATCGCGTCGCCGTCCAATTCGTCGTAGCGGATATTAAATGGCTCCTTCGAGAATTCCAGAGATTTCCATCGATGGCGCGCAAAATTTTTGGAGGAGAAATTTGCTGCAACTTGAATCTCAGCGCCGCTGTGGCCGGACATGATAAAATGATCGTCGCCGCTCGAGACAAAAAACTTGAAGCGGCCAGAGAAAACCGCAAACTCAAGCGCCCAACAACAACTCGCCTCTATAGCTTAACCTCACGGCACCAAGCTCATTCACGCTGAACCAAAGCAATCGCACGTTAGATTGCTTAAAGCTTCATGTTCGATTCCTGTACGTAGCGCAAGCACTACACATCAACGCCGAACGTGGTTAGATGTCGTTTACTCAAACCTGAGCTCGCGGCATCTGTCACGGGGCGAACGTCTTTTTTTGGGAGTGATATGTCTCTGTTCCTTGATCCTGTTGGTTGCTCTTCAACACGGTCGAATATTTCTCGGAGACGAAATTGGGACGCTCAGGTATTTGAAAGAAACGCCGACCTATATCCTGACGCATTTTCGCATTTGGCTGACGATGAATTATTTCATCTTGGTCGAGAAGGGAGTCGCCTCACTTTGTGGAGCAACCGATTGGCGATTAACTCTCTTACCGATCGGAGCAGCTATCGCGGTAATTCCGCTAACTGCGTCGCTGGCGCTTAAGTTGACCGGTTCGACGCGCACCGCCCTGGTCGCTGCCACTCGGCGGCGTTCAACCCTTACCTGGTCATGCTTGGTCCGACGATTCGCGCCTATTCACTTCTGACCGGATTCAGTCTCCTGGCAATCAATGAATTTTTTCATTGGAGTCAGTGGCCAGGGTGGTGGAACGGGGTGCGATGTGCTGCTGCAGTGCTCTTCTTGCTACTCGCACATTTGCAAGCCATTTACGTCGTCGCATTCCTGGTCTTGTTGCTGATTGTTCAAAGCCTTTCGGGTAGCAGAAGGTTTCTCTGGGAGTCCAGGACTCTGTGGATTCCCTTGGCCGGAGTGGCGATCATCGTCGGTTTAGCATACTGGCGTCTCCTCCCCGACATGGCGAGGGTTAGCAAAGAGTGGGGTGGAGGCTATACCCCGCCAACGAGCATAGGATATATCCCACGGGTCTTTACCATATACATGGGTAATAGTTACGCGGCGTTTTTGTCTGTTCTATTACTCTTCGCTGGCTGTTGGTCGGCAGCACGAAACAAGCAACCGCTTCTTCTGCTGTGCGGCGCGATCATCGTCGGCCCGATTCTCATGTCCTTGCAAGGAATTGCTATCGATGCGGGGGGGTTCGCGCGTTATCTCATCTTCTCTCTGCCTCTGCTTCTAATCATAATAGCCGAAGGAGTTGACTGGATCACAAGACACATTCGGGTACCATGGGCTGCAATTGCAACGTGGGGTCTCACAGTGCTGATTGTTGCGTGTTGGACGCCCTCCATTAATGCGCAATTTCTCCACCAGACACGATGGCCATTCGCGGAGGTGGCCAGGTTTCTGCATGCGCAAATGCAGAAAGACGATGTGATCGTTACTGGATGGATGGTCGGGTTCACACTTTCGCAATTCTTCGACCATCTTGAAGATCGTATTCTGCTGCCCAACAAATACGTTAACAAAGTCAGCAATAAACTTGATGAGCCCGCGCCGGGCAGGGTCTTTTACGTAACAGGGCGAACGCGCCTGCTCCCACCGTTTACACCTGCGGAGGCCGCTGAGATGAACAGACGTTTTGGGCGCGATCAGATTGTGATCGGTGCCTCGGATGATAGTGGGCAAGACAGCTTATGCGGCCGCGAGGCACGTATTCAAGATTTCGGACAAGTGGAAGTTACCGTTTATGGCGGCGACACTCCACGCGCGTTGCTCCAAGAATGGCGTGAAGATCTGTTGCGTCCAACAGCGGGGCGCATTTACCCATCTTTTCAGAACGATTATCAACTACTGGAGTTGCTGGAAAAAGAGCTACCGTCTGGTCAGTTGCCAGATCATTGGCGTTTGCTCGCCGAACGTTGCCGCGATGAAGATCCGGTCATGCGCGGTATTCCGCCCCATATGCTAAAGCAGGCGCAATCGGTGGCATTTCCGTGAATGGCTTGCCATCTCGCGAGTTGCATTGAGAAAGCCCGGGTGGGCATCGAGCGTGCTGGCGTGCTCGGGTCTGGAAGACATTTCAAGCGTCAGCGCCCCGGCATCATTTCCAAAAGGCAACCTCTGAAATATTCGGTCTCTGGAATTGTTGGCAGAACCGGATGATCCGGCGCTTGCTCCAGCCTTCGCAACAGACGCGCGGAGCGCCTCGCGTCCACAAGCGCATCCGTGATTGATTGCAAAAATGCCGCGTCATCTACGTGATGGGAGCAGGAGAAGGTCGCCAGCAAGCCATCTTTCGATAAGAGCTTGAACGCACGCATCTGCAGCTCCCGATAACCGCGTAGCGCATCGCGCACGCCGCTCTTCGTCCTCGTAAACGAAGGCGGATCGAGCACAATTAAATCATACTGTCCGCCTGCTTTTTCAGCGCCGCGGAGAAATTGAAACACATCCTGCTGCACCCAATCCACATTTAGGTCGTTGTGCGCAGCGTTTCGTTTCGCAGTGGCAATGTTCTCCGAATTTTCTTCGATACCGGTAACTTCCGTTGCGCCCGCGCGCGCACACGCCAAGGCAAATGCGCCCTGATTTGTAAAGCAATCCAGGACACGCCGACCGCGCGCGTGTTCGGCAACAATTCCGTAAGTGTACTTTTGATCCAAATACAAACCGGTTTTGTGCCCACGCAAAAAATCGACTTCAAGCTTAACGCCCGCGACTTCGATCACGATTAGCGACGGAGTTCCGTGCAGAACACCGCTCCGTAATTCCATTCCCTCTGCTTTGCGTATTGGCGCGTCGTTTCGCTCGATAATAGCGATGTTGTCGCCGAACAGATCGACCATTGCGGTCGTGATCAGATCCTTTCGGATGTCCATCGCCAGGGTAAGCGTTTGCAGGGCGAAGGTGTCCCCATAACGATCGATGATAACGCCCGGAAGACCGTCGCTTTCGCTCCACACCACGCGGCGTAGCTTTGCATCAATGTTTCGCCGGTCCCTGGTACTCGGAAGCCTGCTCAATGCGCCGCCGAAAAAATTCTTGATCCAGGTCCTGCCTTCGCCGGGAGAAACGGCGGGCAACGATTTGCGATTTCGAATTGTAAATAGCGCTGCCAATCAAACGATCTTTGCCATCCTTGAGCGAGATCACATCGCCATCCGCGGGTTTTCCAAAAACTTTAAGCACTTCGCTCGAAAACACCCAGTCGTGTCCGTGCAAAAGTCGCGCCCGCGGTTTGATGACGATGCCTGCCATGACAGAAAAACGTTCGCGCGGTCTCAAACCGCGGCTCGAGTCTACGGGGTTATGGGAACTGTTTCGATCAGTCGCTGCGGGTCCACCTTGAAGACAGCGAACTTGGAATTTTCAAACACGTTGGAAATAGCGGCGGGAGTTGCTGCTGGCAGATGATCAGTTGACTTACGCACGACGATGTAGCGGACGTTGGCTTCGCGCAAAAACTCCTCTTGAATGTTTCCCTGACGCCAGGCCGCCCAAAACTTCTTTTCAGCAGTCTGCCTTTGCATGTAGTCGCTTCGTGCAACTGCCGCAAAAGCAAAATAGCCGAGCGGCACGCGACATTTTGTAAGCGCATGGATCGGTGCGAGCAGATTGTCCCCGGGCAATACAACATCTCCCAGCGCCGCATCCTTCCTCACAAAGTCGACAACACCCAAAGTTTCGCGGTCGTAATCTTGTAGCTCGTTACCGAATTGCTTCCCCTGCCCGAAGTAATGACTCGGGTTTCGCCAAAACAGGAAGTGCTGCAGCGTTGAGGGCACACTCAGCCCTGTGGCAATCGCCACCATTCCCGTCGCTGCCAACGCCGAGGGGACATGTCGGGCAACAGTCCACCGATACAAACTTTGAAGAACTTCAACTGCAAAGATCCACGCGACATATTTGCTTTGGACGAGAAAAGTGCCGCTGACGGGATTGTACCTAAATGTCCATCCGGCGGGCGTAATGCTGAACATCAGTGCGATTAAGGTGCCGATCACCACAAAGACTGCCAAAACGAACCGCAGCGCAGATGTTGGGTTTGGACGAAATATCGCATTGAAAAGCGCAGGCACTCCAATAAGCCGCAATCCAAGCGAACCGATGAGATAAACTGGCAATGCGACGCCAGCGAAAGCCATCCAGCCAGTCGACCAATCTTTCATTCCGATCGCCTCCATCGCCTGGGACACATAAAGCCCTGGCTCGAACTTGGTGACCATATTTGCCGCACTTTTGTTCTGAAGAAAAACCGAGCGGATTAATGGTATTGCCAGAGCAGCGGTGCACATCGCGATTTTGATCAAACGGGTATTCCGGAAAAAAACAAGATAGACAACAGCGGCAAATCCGACGCTGGCCATAAGCTGCGCCGCAGTAAAAATTTTAACTTCGACCAGCGCAGCAAAGAAGAGAGCCGTGAGGAAGAGCCAGGCGCCGCCGGCTTCACTCAAGTAGCGCCGCAAACTAATCAAACCGGCAAACAAGAGACCCACCGCCGGAAGGATTGGATTGCTGTAAAACAGGGCGAAGGCTGCGGGCGGCACGCTGAAATAGCGAAGGGACCAATCAACGTTTTCGCCAAGAAGCAAGCCGGGAATAAACGACAAATCTTCGCCAAAAAAAACGAGAAAGACCACGAGAGCACCGAAGTAACCCGAGCCAAGCCAAATTCTGGAGAAACAAAAAACACTCAGCATTGAGAGGACAAGCAATAGAGTTGGAACAAAACGCACTGTCAGGTCGACCGTGCTTAGTCCCGTTGCTTGGGCAAACATTGCGACCACCAGATCCATTGCGTAGTGATAAACCAGCGGGTGACCTGAAAAGTGCGGAGCTTGGGGCGGAATGGTGTGCGTCAATTCGTTGGCGACCGCGATATGAAAAAGAACGTCAGACACCGGATATACACGCATCGTGCCGTCCGCTCGCGAGGTCAGGTTCGTGTAATAAATCGGCAGAAAAGCCAGAGCGATCACTCCAAGCGCGACAATTCCGGTGAACACTAAAAGAGACCTGTCGTAGCCGGGTTTCGTGATTTGTTTGTCGGAGACTTCGGCGTTCCCCGGCCGGCGCAACAGTAATCTTGTCGCGCGACCCTGAAGGCAAATAAAGACTGCTCCACTAACGATCGGCCAAATGAAAAAGAGGTGTGACTGATGGGCAAAGATAGTGAGCCAATAAACAAGCCCGCTCACGATGAGGCCCAGAAAACAAGCCAGCGTGACATCTTCCAGCCGGCTCAACGTTCGCCGCAATAGGGCTAATAGGAGCTTGCCTGGTACGTATCCCAGCAAAACGACGGCGATAAAAAAGACGCAGGTGCCGAAAACCAGTTGCATAACTGAACTACATCTAGCGCGAACTCGAACAAACTAGGTCATCTAGCACACCGGCTGGCAAGGCAAATGGTGCGCCGGCAAGACGCACTTTGACGAAATCCCGTTTATCCAATAATTTTCGGACACTTTGCTGAAGATGGACGCACCGTTGCAAGGTCGCGAGCGACGTTCCATTTCCGTAGTGACACCAGTTTACAACGGCGAGGGTTCCGTTGCGGAATTATGCCGTCGTCTAGGCGAAGTTTTGCCGCAAATTGCGGTGGAGCACGAGATCATCTTGGTCAACGATGGCAGCAAGGACCGGAGCTGGGACATCATCTCCGAACTTTCTTCGCACTCGCCGGCAGTGCGTGGTTTCAATCTGATGCGCAACTACGGCCAGCATAATGCTCTTCTCTGTGGCATTCGGGCGGCAAAATACGATGTGATCGTAACGATGGATGACGACTTGCAACAGCCACCCGAAGAGATCCCGCGACTGCTGGCGCGATTGGATGAAGGCTTCGATGTGGTTTATGGCGTGCCGACCGCAGAGTATAACGGGCTGATGCGCGCGCTCGCATCGCGCATCACACGCCTTGCACTGCGGATGGCCGTTGGCAGCGAAGTGGCGAAAAACGTGAGCGCGTTCCGTGTTTTCCGCACACAACTGCGCGAGGCATTTGCCGATTATCACACACCGTTTGTTTCCGTCGATGTGCTGCTTACATGGGCAACAACGCGTTACGCTGCAACACGAGTTCCTTTCCAAAAGCGTTATTGCGGCGCGTCGAACTATCGATTCACGACCCTTTTACGTCACGCATTGAACATGATGACCGGCTTTAGCACGGCGCCGCTGCAGCTTGCCAGCCTGATTGGATTCGGATGCACATTGTTTGGCATTGCGATTTTCGTTTATGTTGTGAGCCGTTACTTTTTTGAAGGCAGCATTCCGGGATTCCCGTTTCTGGCGTCGATCACCGCCATCTTTTCAGGCGCTCAGCTCTTCGCATTGGGTGTCATAGGGGAATACCTCGCCCGCATCCACTTTCGGACGATGAATCGCCCAGCGTACATCGTTCGAAGCCTTAGCGACGAACCAAGAGGCTTGCGATAATCGCCCGATGATCGCGCGATTTGATCTGAGGGGCACCGGTGAACTCCAGAGAGCGCTGCCGCTCTTCACACAAAAGCCATTGTCTCATTTGTCCTATTTAAGTCCCGATCAGGTGGAGGGCTATTGGCTGGACGATATCGCTCAGGAACTGGAAAATGAATGCTCCACGGCGTTCGCATCGTATGGCGACGATCGCATCAAAGGTCTAGTGCTGTACGGCGATTCGCCGTGGGACACGAAAGTCGTCGGGGAACCAGTGGCCATCATTAAGTATTTTGTGGCAACGGGCGAGGAAGACCCACGTGTGCTCGATCAACTGCTTGATGAAGTGCTACGGCATGCCGCCGGTCGTGGCGTCCATCTTGTGACATGCAAAGTTCAGGCACTTCAATTTGCGGCGATTCACGCGCTCGAGCGCCATGGCTTTTTGCTCATGGATACGCTTCTCGATTTTTTCTTCGATTTTTCGCGGACCCCTCTCGACACAATCAGTACGCCAGAACGGTTCAATGGATTGCACGTGCGATTGGCAAGTCCGGAAGATTTGCCTGAACTGCTTACGCTGACTGAAACAGCCTTTGCCAAACATTTCGGCAGATACAACTCAGATCCCAAAATGCCCGCTGGCACGGGCACGAAGGTATATCAGCAGTGGGTGCATTCGTCATTTACCGGTGCAGCAGATTGGATCCTGATCGCTGAGGTTAACGATCAAATCGCTGGTTATTCGGTGTGGAAAAAGGCGTCTGCACTGGAAGCGAAACATTCTTTCGACATCGCGCATTGCACGCTCGCAGCTATTCATCCGGATTTTTTTGGACGAGGGGTTTATACGACGCTCACTTTTGAAGGCATGCGATTGACGCAAAAATTCGCGACGCACCTCGACGGGCCAGCACACGTCAGTCACTTCCCTGTTGGTCGAACAAAGCTAAAGCTGGGCTGGAAGATTGCCGGAGTAAGACATTCTTTTCACAAATGGCTCGCCGGCTGACCGGTCGCTTACCTCAGCGTGGTTAGTGAAACCGCGCGCGTGCTCTACTTTTCGTAGACATCTAGCATTAATGCGATTTCAGGGCTTCGAATATGCAAAGTGATTCCGGGTTGTTAGGCTGGCTAAAGGTGCCGTCGGTATACAACGTGTTTTCTGCTGCCGTTGGGGGAAACGTTTTGCGACGCAACCTCATTCAGAGTCATGTTCGCGCGAAAGCCGGTGACAAAGTAATCGATATCGGTTGCGGCTCCGCGCAAGTGCTCAATTACCTTCCGGATGTGGATTACATTGGGATCGACACCAATCCAGACTATATCGCCTTTGCCAGGAGAACTTACGGCAGCAAGGGGACTTTTTTAGTCGGCGACACGAAATCATTCCAAGACGCGTCGCGATTTGCAAACGCGGACATTGTGATGGCGTTCGGGCTCTTACATCACCTAGACGATGAAGAAGCAGTGGATTGTCTTCAGTTCGCTTATGACGCGCTGAAGGCTAAGGGACGATTCATCTGTCATGAGGCGTGTTGGATCCCAAACCAGGGTGCATTTTCCAAATACATCATGTCGGTTGACCGCGGTCGCAGCATCCGAACAGAGGAAGAGTACCGCCGGCTTGCAGAAAACATTTTCAATAAGCTCGATGCACGGGTGAACACGAACCCGCTGCGAATCCCATATGTCACCATCGTTCTTGAATGCGAAAAGTGATATTTAGCGGCTGAAGGAAAATGAGACGATGCATCGCATGCGAGGTTCGCTTCGAAAGCGACGATTGGACATGTCCCGTGTGCCACTTTCGTCCGACTTTGCGCGATCAGGTGTTTCAATTTGCCGAAGACGTGCCGGACGTCGGCTACAAAGCAGAGTATTTCCCGAGGCTCGCCGCCATTGAGCAAGCACATTTCTGGTTTCGGGTGCGCAATCAACTCATTCAGTGGGCGCTCGGCAAATATTTTCCGGATGCAAAGAATTTCTTTGAGGTTGGCTGCGGCACCGGCTTCGTTCTTGAAGGGATTCGCAAGACCTTCCCGGGGATGCGCCTCGTGGGCAGCGAAATTTTTGTGGATGGACTTGCCTTTGCCAAGGCACGTTTGCCCGAAGCGGAGTTTTATCAGATGGATGCCCGCTCGATTCCGTTTGAATGCGAATTTGATGTCGTTGGAGCATTCGATGTGCTGGAGCACCTCGTCGAAGATAACAGGGCACTGGCACAAATCTTCGATGCCACGCGGCCAGGCGGTGGATTGTTGGTTACTGTGCCGCAACAGCGTTATCTGTGGAGCGCGAGTGACGAACACGCAATGCATCAACGACGGTACAGCTGCGCTGAATTACGCCAAAAGGTTGAGGCGGTTGGCTTCGAAATCAAGCGAATCACTTCTTTCAATTCGTTGTTGTTTCCGCTTATGGTTTGGTCGCGGGTGCAACAAAAGCGCGATCAGGAGTTCCAACCCTGGCGCGAACTTGAAATCAGCCCGGCGCTTAACAAGATTTTGGAGAACATTTTAAAACTCGAGCGATTGCTGATAGAAAAAGGGCTTTCTTTCCCTGTGGGAGGATCGCTTTTATTGATCGGTCGGAGACCCTTGGGCTCGTCGTGATCCAAATTCCTTTCAATCGTCCGTTCACGACCGGCAGTGAACTGGACTACGTCCGAGCCGCGATGGCAGCGCCGAAGTTTTCCGGTGACGGCCCCTTCACTGCTGAGTGCCACCGCCTCTTGGAGCGTTCACTTGGCGTTCAGAAGGCGCTGCTCACAACATCCTGCACGCATGCTTTGGAAATGGCTGCGCTGCTTCTGAACCTCGGGGCCGGCGACGAGGTAATTGTTCCCGCTTTCACTTTTCCTTCTGCGCTAAATGCGTTTGTCTTGCGTGGCGCCAGACCTGTCTTTGTGGATGTTCGCGCGGACACGCTCAACATTGATGAGAACCAGATCGAGCAAAGCATTACCAAACGCACGAAAGCCATTTTTCTGGTGCATTATGCAGGCGTCGGATGCGAAATGGACACCGTGATGTCGATCGCGCGCCGCCACGCGATCGCAGTGGTCGAGGATAACGCACACGGCCTTTATGGAAAATATCGCGGCCGAAACCTCGGTACCTTCGGTGAGTTGGCTACTTTAAGCTTCCACGAGACTAAGAATTTCTCGTGTGGAGAAGGCGGCGCGCTGCTGATCAATGACGCAAAGTTTAACGAGCGCGCCGAAATACTTCGGGAAAAGGGAACCGATCGAAGCCGATTTTTCCGCGGCGAAGTGGACAGGTACACGTGGGTAGACATTGGGTCGAGCTATCTGCCCTCGGACCTGCTTGCAGCGTTCCTCCGGGCACAGCTCGAACACCGCGATCAGATTCAGTCCAGGCGACGAGAAATTTGGGAAACCTACTCTCGTGAGCTGGCCGCTTGGGCCGATACTAACAACGTCCGGCTCCCTGTCGCCCCATCCGAATGCGAACAAAGTTACCACATGTTTTATGTCATCATGCCCTCCTTTGAAGCAAGGCAGGCATTGATCTCACATCTCGCAGGCCTAGGGATTCTTGCCGTTTTTCATTATCTGCCACTGCATTTGTCGCCAATGGGCCTGCGTTTTGATGGACGGCAGGGCGATTTTCCGGTTACAGAAGATTTATCCGATCGGCTTTTGCGTTTTCCGTTTTTCAATGGAATGAGCGGTTCGGAGCAGAGCCAGGTAATCGATGCAGTGCGGGCGTTTCGCTGCTAAACAGGCGATGCTTGAACGGCCGCGATGAGTCCTACTGAGCAGCTGGCGAATGCGGGCGAGCAAAAGCAGCAAGCCGCACGGGGCTTCGACAGGTACGGATTTCTGGCCTGTCTTATCATATCCGTCTTCCTTATTGTCTGGATAACACTCGCGAGTAAGAGCCTCAGCTTTGGTTCTGTAGTATTTCTATTCGCGCTACCATGGGTTCTGCTAAGAGCCGGCGCGATTGTCACTGCTGGTCTGCGTTTTCCCTCCTTTTTCGCGCTCGATTTCCTGTTGGGAGTTACCGTTGTTTCAGTCGCGGTGATGAGTTGGAAGTTCTTCGTGCCACTCTCGCTGTGGATTCTCCTGATCGTGCTTCTGGTCGCAGTCGCGAGTATTCCCAAACTTCTTGCACCGCGCCGACGCGATCCGCTTTCCGCTGTAGGACTGCTAAGTGTGATTGTCTCTCTCGTTGCGGCAACCGGCTGGTCTCAAGATCTGATTTTTCCCACAACTCCCGTTAACGGCACTGTGATTTTCAAGCCGTGGTCGGATTTTTTCATTCATGCCACTTTTGTGGCGCGCAGTTTGGGAAGCGAAACTCTGTTTCAAGTTGGCAACTACGAGTGGAAGGGCTTTCCGACGATCTTCTACCACTACGCGAGCTACTCTATCCCGATATGTTTGGCTAAAGCGGGATCTCTCCCAGCTTATGCGACAGTCGTGGGCTTTTGGGCACCGTTCGGATCGTTTCTCACCGGATTAGCCAGCTACGCTTTGGGTCGAGCGTTTTGGAGTCAAGCCGCAGGACTTGCAGCATTAGTCGCTACTTTCCTGTTACCTGACGCCTGCCTTTTGAACGTTGCCCATCCCACGTATGGGTATTTTTGGCTCCAGCACGCAGCTCCCGGAGGTTTGTATGGTGTCGCAGTCGCCGGAATAGCCCTGATGCTCATTGCCCAAGGGGTCCGCGAAGGACGCCGCGCGTTGATAGCGTCAGGAGTAGTAACAGGGGCGCTTGTTGTTTTCTTTAAGATTCAGATCTTTGCCGCGGCTTTTCCGCTCCTGGTTTCCTTTGCAATCGTGGGGTGGCCGCCGCGCAAGCGATGGCAATGGCTAATTCTTGGCGGCTGCGTCGCTATCGGAGTGGGTCTGCTTCCGTTGGCGAACCGTTTTTATGTCGGGCCGAACGTTCGCTTCGATCTCTCCGGAAGCGTTTGGTATTGGCAGGTGCTGGCAAAGATGGCAGTCGGCACGCCTGTCGAGAGTTGGTACCGGGCTTTCAACGATGTTCATCCGTTTCCTTCACATTTACCGCAAGCCATCGGGTTACTACTGGTTGATTCCCTCGGGATCTTTGCAGTCATCGCTCCATTCGTTTGGCTCGTCGTCGCGCAGCGCAAAATCTGGCAGGCACCTGAGGGAGTTTCAGTGGCTGCGATAGCGATCCTCGTATTGATGACTTTTGGGATGGGTGGAACCGGCACTTCGGATAATGCACATGAGTTCATACATCGTCCGTTCGTGTGGGTTTACTGGCTGGTAGGAACGCTCGCTACTGGCCGCTTGTTTTCGATCTTCGCAGCCCGTCGTCCGCAACCCTGGACCCGAGTGGTTGTGGTCAGCGCGATCATTTTAACACTGGTTCCAGTTTGTTACGGCTCGGGGTTACAGCGTGGCAAAGGATCCGTAGGTAACGTGCGTTCCAACGTTCACGTTGATCGCGGCCTGATCGACTGCGCTCGTTATATCAGAAATCAACCTCCCGCCGGCGCGATCGTTCAGGATTCACAGCTGGATAAGCTCCTTATCGTTGGAGGATTAACCGATCGGCCGTCATTCGCAGCGAGGGTTGATGAGTGGACACGACAAAGCAAAGCCTTCCGAGAATCTGGCTACCAGGAGCAGCTCGGAAAATTGCAAAGACTGCAACAGGCCGAAAACATTTCAGATTTACAGCGCAGCGTTCGCGAAACGGCAATCCGCTGGTACGTGGCTCACCCAGACGATACCAATGTCTGGCCAGCCGACTTTCGCGATCAACCGGCATTCGAGTCCAACGGCTATCGAGTCTACGATATGCAGCGTTGTTTCGATCTGCATGGTTGATTCTTGCAGGCCAGTTGCAGTCGCTCGTCGTTTTTACTAGACGCTCGGCAGCAAACGTTGAACGTTCGCTGTCTCTTATATGCAAACATCTCCGCAATCCTCAATCGATCTTCCCGGAATCAAAAAACTGCGCAGCGGCAAGGTGCGCGAGGTCTTCGATCTTGGCGAAACACTGCTTTTTGTCGTCACGGACCGAATCTCCGCATTCGACGTGATTCTTCCCGATCCGCTTCCGTACAAAGGCGCAGTGCTCAATCAGATTTCCGCCTTCTGGTTCGAGCGATTCGACAATATCCGGAACCACTTTGTCACGGCAACGTTCGACGAGTTCCCAAAAGAATTGCAGCCGTTCCGCGAACAGCTCGCCGGGCGTTCGATGATCGTAAAGAAGACCAGGCCGCTGCCGGTTGAATGCGTAGTGCGGGGTTATCTGGCTGGTTCAGGTTGGAAGGAATATCAGGAATCGCAGAGCGTTTGCGGGATTAAATTGCCCGCGGGACTGAAGCTGGCGTCCAAATTGCCCGAGCCAATTTTCACGCCGGCCACGAAAGCCGAAACAGGACACGACGAGAACATCGACATGGCACGATGCACCGAAATTCTCGGCAAAGACGTGGCTGAACGCGTGAAGGCCCTGAGCCTGGAAATTTATTCGCGCGGCCGCGATCACGCCGATCAGTGCGGGATCATCGTGGCAGACACGAAGTTTGAGTTCGGCACTGTGGATGAAGATTTGCTTTTGATCGACGAATGTCTCACCCCGGATTCTTCCCGCTTCTGGCCGAAGGACCAGTACACGGTCGGGCAAAGCCCGCCGAGCTTCGACAAACAATTCGTCCGCGATTATCTGGAGACGCTCGATTGGGACAAAACCCCCCCCGCCCCGCGTCTGCCGAAGGAAGTGATCGAAAAAAGTTCGGCCAAGTATGTCGAGGCGTTTCAGCGCCTTACGGGACGCGAGTTAACGGACGTATAAGGACTTACATCATCGATGGTGCTGTCATGTTGAGCAGAGCGAGAAATCTCTAGCCTGTTTTCTGTTCAGAGAATTGATGAAAAATTGAGCCGCGATTTTCTCCCGCGACTGCGGGATCAGAATGATACATGAGCCGGCCTGACATTTTGTTCATCATGACGGACCAGCAGCGGTTCGACACGATCGCTGCGCTTGGGAACTCGCACATTTACACGCCGAACATGGATCGGCTGGTGCGAAGAGGAATCAGTTTTTCGAACGCATACGCGACCTGCCCGGTTTGCGTCGCTGCGCGCTACACGATCCGCACCGGGTGCGAACCTGCGACAACCCGGGTTTTCAGTAATGCGAAGGCAAGCGCTGTGGCGGAGCAAGCTGCTGAGATGGAAGCGCGTTGCGGCGCCTACCTTGGCCGAACAATGTCGCGACTTGGCTATCGAACTTTTGGAGTCGGCAAATTTCATACGACCCCGTGGAACGAAGACTTGGGTTTCGAAACAATATGGCGCTGCGAAGAAACTTATCACCCGCCAAATCGCGAAGGAGATGACTACGGTTCGTGGCTGGCGCGGGAGCATCCGGCGTTTGATTTCCTCGAGCAACCAATGGCAGAACGGACAGAGATGTTTTATCTTCCGCAACGTAGCCCGCTTCCAGCGAATCTAGGCGGAGAATGGTGGACGGCTGATCGTGTGATTGAGGAGATCGCAAAGTCAGATGATTCGCGGCCTTTTTTCGGATTTGTGTCGTTCGTCGGGCCGCATCCGCCACTCGCACCGCCGATTCCCTTCAACCGGATGTACAATCCCGATCGATTGCCGGAACCAGCCCTCGGCAAAATCGAGGAAGATCACCTGGACGAAGAAATTCCTTTCATGCGTCACGCCATTTGGGCGGACGCCATCAACCCGGCCCTCACGAAAGTGGTGAAGGCGCGTTACTACGGCGAGATCACTTATTTGGATTATTGTCTCGGACGAATTCTCGATGCAGTCGAAGCGCGACCGAATTCCGAGAACGTTCTCATCTGTTTTTTTTCCGACCACGGCGATCTGCTGGGCGACCATCACGGCTGGCAGAAACAAAACTTCTTCGAGGCGGCCTGTCGCATCCCTGTGCTGCTCAGTTGGCCGGTCGCGCTACCCGCCGCAACTAGTCGAACCGAATTGATCAGCCTGGCGGACCTTTTTGGGATTGCGACCGGAGCTGCAGGCGCATGCGAGATGCGCGAGGGCATTGATGTTCTCAAAATGCTACGAGGCGAATTCGCTCCGCGCCAACATCTCGTCGGGATGGTCGAAGTTCCCGGTTCACAGGATTTCAAAATCATGGTCCTGACAGACGAATGGAAATACATTTTCATGGCAAACGGCGGACGTGAACAGCTCTTCAATCGGAAAAAGGATCCTAGCGAGTTGTCGAACTGCGTTAATTCGTCGCCCGCGATCAGGAGCGACTTATATAATTTGGCAGTGAAAGCATGCAGGGTCCCGGGCGCAACGGACGCACTCGATGGCGATAAACTCAGGGCGTTTCCGTTCCGTCAACGGCCTGCGACTCGGATCTATCAATTCGACCGGTCCCGCGGCGTGGTCGGATTTCCCGATAAACCTCAAGACGCGCTGAAAACTTTCGACCGAGTCACGTTGAGATCGTTGGACTAAAAATCGAAATGCCTTCAAACGATCAGGAAGATCTTGGCCTCGGCCTTAAACCAGGCGACCCGCAGTATCGCGCTTATGTCGGTCCGCCGGAAGATTACGACTTGATCGCCGCAATGGCGTTCAATCTCCTGACCACGCTTGGTCTCCGCCAGCATCATTCCCTGCTTGATGTCGGTTGCGGTTCGCTTCGGATGGGACGGGTTTTAATTCCGTATCTGAACCGGGAGAAATATTTTGGCGTCGAGCCTAACAAATGGTTGGTCGAAGAAGGAATCAGGCGGGAGCTGGGCGAAACGTTGGTTCAAATCAAACGGCCAACTTTCTTTTTTTCCGATTCACCGGATGTGATTGCGAAGGCGAAAATCTCGTTCGATTTCGTGCTGGCCCAATCGATCTTCAGTCATTGCGGTATCGACCTGATCAAGGGTTGGTTATCCGCCATTTCGCGTTCACTTGCTCATGACGGAGCGCTGGTTGCGACATTCCTGGTCGGCGAGCAGGATTGCGCGAAAACAGGCTGGATTTATCCCGACTGCGTGAATTACCAGCCAGCTACACTAGAACGCGCAGCCAAAGACGTGAATCTTAGGTTCGAAATTCTGGATTGGAAGCATCCGCGCCAGACCTGGGCGCTTTTTGCTGCGCGAAACTTTGATTCGAGTTGGTTCAAAGACGCGCGTCTCAACTGGAACGCACGCCTCGAAAGAGCGCTCAGCCAAAAGCATCAGCCGTGACTGACGAGCAAATTTTTGCGAGCCCGCGCAAGGTGCGGGATCTCGCAGACTGTTATTTTTACCACACGATGGAACTCCCGGGTCACGGAGTCATCGAGGGGAAAGATTGGGATTTGCGTGGCCGAGTAGATCAGTATCTGGGCAACGTCGATTTTGCTGGTCAACGCGTTTTGGAAATTGGTCCTGCCAGCGGTTTTTTAACATTCGAGATGGAGAAGCGCGGCGCCGACGTGGTCTCCGTCGAGGTCACAGACGAGCACGGCTGGGATTTTGTTCCGTATCCCGAGACACGATTGCAAGAAGTGTTCGGTCCCCGTGGGATTGTGATGCAACAGCTGAAGAACTCCTACTGGCTCGGTCATGCCGCCATGAAATCCAAAGCGAAGGTTCACTATGGTGATGCTTACAATTTGCCGGCGACGTTAGGAGAATTCGACGTTGCTGTCATGGCAGCAGTGCTGCTCCATTGTCGCGATCCGCTTCGGATCGTCGAGCAATGTGCGCGAAGAGCAAAGACGCTCATCATTGTGGACAAGTTCTATCCAGAACTGGAAGGAACACCAGTCTGCCGCCTGGCTCCGACGGCAGAAAATTTCATCTGGCACACGTGGTGGCATTTCAGCACCCAATTGTTCAATCAATTCCTAGCAGTCATGGGTTTCGCGGCATCGGGATGTTCAAAGCATGAGCAGTATCACCGAGGGCGGGCGCACACGCTTTTCACCATCGTTGGCCGACGACAATAAGGCCGTCCGATCCTCGCCTTTTCACAGAACGGAGCCGCGCGCGCGACCGACATCTACGGACAGCCCATCAGGGCGAGTGAGCCGGAGCAGAGAGTCAAATGCCCTACAGTAGTTCGCTAACCAGCGATTTCTCTTCCTTTAGCTCCGCGACTGAGGCCTCGATTTTCGAGCGGCTGAAATCGTTGATCGGCAGTCCCTGCACAATTTCCCATTTTCCGCCGCGCACACGGACCGGGAATGACGAGATCAATCCTTTCTCGACGGCGTAACTGCCATCCGAAAAAACCGCGACGCTATGCCAATCATTCGCTGGCGTATCGGTAGTAAGCGAAACTACCGTGTCGATGACTGCGTTGGCGGCTGAGCCGGCGGAAGAAAGGCCACGTGCTTTGATCACCGCCGCGCCGCGCTGTTGCACAGCGGCGATGAAGTCTCCTTTTAGCCACTTTTCGTCTTCGATCACTTCGTTCGCGGGACGACCGTCGATTCTGGCGTTGTAGAAATCTGGATACTGCGTCGAAGAATGATTTCCCCAGATGGTCATGTTCGTGACTGCGCGGATGCTTACACCGGCTTTATGCGCGAGCTGCGCGCGGGCTCGGTTTTCGTCCAGTCGAGTCATGGCAAACCAGCGGTCGCTCGGAATTTCCTTCGCGTTGTTCATTGCGATCAGACAATTGGTGTTGCACGGATTCCCGACCACAAGCACGCGCACGTCGGCCGCAGCATTTTTTTGGATTGCCTGGCCTTGCCCGATGAAAATCTTGCCATTGATCCCAAGCAGGTCTTTCCGTTCCATACCTGCCTTGCGCGGCACGCTTCCGACCAGCAACGCCCAATTCACATCGCGAAAACCTTCATCGAGATCAGCTGTCGGTGTCACAGATTCCAGGAGCGGGAACGCGCAATCGTCCAATTCCATAACCACGCCTTCGAGCGCGCCAATCACAGCAGGAATCTCAATCAAATGGAGTCGAAGCGGTTGATCCAGTCCGAACATTTGTCCGGAGGCGATGCGAAACAGAAGCGCGTAACCGATGTGCCCGGCAGCGCCGGTCACAGCCACTTTAATCGGAGTTTTCATGGCGCAATTAGCCAAACATGTTGCGGAGGGCAAGCGATTCCTCCTGCCCTCGCCAAGGCTGGGGCGTGGCAGGCTCTTTTCGAGCGAATGACAGGAACCAGATCACCGGATAGATTTTGCGAGCGATGTACCCTGATAAATTAGGCAAGATCATCAATCTTTTTGAATCGCTGCCGGAAGATGAGCGGCGCGAGACACTGGTTTCGTATTCAGACAATGCGAAAAAGCAGGAACCCCGTGAAGGCGAGAATTTTGATCTCGTCGATGTTCGCAAAGACGAAGAGTGCACCGACACAGTTGGCGTTTATCTGCACGTCGACGAAGAGGGTAAGGCACACATTCGCATGACCCTGGGCCCGGAAGTTCAGACGCTTACTCGCGCGATGACAGCGATTCTTTGCAAGGGGCTCGACGGCTCGACACCGCAGGAGATCTTGGATTTGCCGAGCGACTTTGTGACGCGCATCGTCGGCAGCGAACTGGTGCGAGTTCGCAGCCAGACTGTCTATTACGTGCTCACCCGCATCAAAAGCATCTGCAAAGTCTATCTCGACCGACAGCGCATGGTCGCGTAGGAACATCACACGGAACATTGATTCTCACCGCGATTTTGATTGCCATTCGGCGTCCGCGAGATGCAAAAATACAAGCTGGATGAAAATCGCGTGTCCGGCTATTTCGCTCTTCGGTGCGATCACGCTCGCTTCCTGCGCAAACCAGACGCCACAACCAGCAAACTTCGGATGTCCAGGGACCGATTCGCCTGACCATCAATTGCGCGCGTGTGTAGTTGAGGTCGGTAAATTCCCCGCACCGCTCAACGAATCGCGGGTCGAGATTCGCGATACGTCAGGCAAGCTGGTCGCCTCCCGCAACTTCGGTTCGCCAAAAGGCGACCAAGGCCGCAGCGTTGTCCATTCTGCGTGGACGCCCGACTCAAATTTCTTCGTGTTTAGCACACAGAGCTCCGGCGGGCATTCGCCCTGGCACTGGAACACGTATTTTTACAGCCGGAAAAAGAATAATTTCGCCCAGCTCGATGACGCGATCGGGCCGGTGATTAAGCCGACTTTCCAACTCCAAGCGCCAGATGTGGTGGAGGCGACAGTGCAGGGCACTGCGTCCGATCCAAGCGACATCAAAACCGGGCACGTTGTGAGCAAGCATCTCGGGACACTTTAGCCCGGCGAAGGAAGTCAGGCGCCAATCGTCCGCGTAATCCAAGATGCAGGATACCAATTTGCGTTTCCCGCGTGACCTTCGCGTAATTTCGTTTACCATCCCCGCTGGCGCAGATGCCGCGGAATAACGAGCTTAAGAAAATTCTTCTCATCGGCTCCGGTCCAATCGTGATCGGGCAGGGCTGCGAATTTGATTATTCCGGGGTGCAGGCGTGCAAGGCGCTGCGCGAAGAAGGCTACGAGGTCGTGCTGGTGAATTCGAACCCAGCTACCATCATGACCGATCCGGAATTTGCTGATCGCACGTACGTCGAGCCCATCACGCCTGAGGTGATCGAGGCGATCATGGAGCGCGAGAAACCGGACGCGATTCTGCCTACTCTCGGTGGCCAGACGGCGCTCAACGCCGCAATGGAATTAAATCGTAACGGAGCACTGGCGCGACACGGCGTGAAATTAATCGGGGCGAATGCCCAGGCGATCGCAAAAGGCGAAGATCGCCAATTGTTCAAGGAAGCGATGCTTCGTATCGGTCTGGAGGTGCCGCACTCCGGTATAGCGCGTTCACTTGCGGATCTTGATCGCATCGTGGCCGAGATCGGAACGTTTCCGCTAATCATTCGTCCGGCGTTTACTCTGGGCGGCGCTGGCGGCGGGATCGCGTACATCGCGAAGAACTGGATGAGATCGCTGCGCACGGCCTGGATCTTTCGCCAGTGCGCGAAGTGTTGATCGAAGAATCGCTCGTCGGCTGGAAAGAGTTCGAGATGGAAGTCATGCGCGATCGGATGGACAACTGCGTGGTCGTTTGTTCGATCGAGAATTTCGATCCCATGGGCGTGCACACCGGCGATTCCATCACAGTTGCGCCTGTGCAAACGCTTACCGACAAGGAATACCAAATGATGCGCGATGCCGCGTTCGCGGTGATCCGTGAAATTGGTGTCGAGACCGGTGGATCCAACATTCAGTTCGCTGTTCATCCTGAAACAGGGCGCATGGTGGTGATTGAAATGAACCCGCGCGTGTCGCGTTCCAGTGCGCTGGCGTCCAAAGCGACCGGCTTTCCAATTGCAAAAATCGCGGCCAAACTCGCGGTCGGCTACACGCTCGACGAAATCAAAAACGACATCACGCGCGAAACGCCGGCCTGCTTTGAGCCCACGATCGATTACTGCGTGGTCAAGGTGCCGCGGTTCACGTTTGAAAAATTTCCGCAAGCAGATGCCACGCTCACGACGCGGATGAAAAGCGTCGGCGAAGCAATGGCGATTGGGCGCACGTTCAAAGAGTCCCTGCAAAAAGCCCTGCGCAGCCTCGAGATCAAACGCTTCGGCTTGTTAGGCGACGGTGCCGACAAGGATGTCGACCTCGAAACACTGCGCCTGAAGCTGGCGATCCCGAATGCGGAGCGAATCTTTTACATCGCGCAGGCATTCCAAAAAGGCGCGTCAATCGATGAAGTTTACGAGCTTACAAAGATCGATCGGTGGTTTTTGCGGAACATCGCAGAGATCGTTACAGAAACCGGATGCTTGGAGACAAAAACATTCTTGCGCGCGAAGAAATTCGGGTTTTCAGACCGACAACTGGCGGTCGCGCGAAGCGCTTCGGAAAACGCGATTCGATCCAATAGAAAAGCGGAGACAGTCATACCGACCTACCGCCTCGTGGATACCTGTGCGGCGGAGTTCGAAGCGTACACGCCTTATTACTATTCGACGTACGGCGACGAAAACGAGCGGCGCGAGAGCGACAAACGCAAGATCATGATTCTGGGTGGCGGTCCTAACCGGATCGGCCAGGGCATTGAATTTGATTACTGCTGTGTGCACGCCGCGTTTGCGCTGCGCGAGCTCGGATTCGAGACCATCATGGTGAACTCAAATCCAGAAACAGTTTCGACGGACTACGACACGAGCGACAAACTTTATTTCGAACCACTCACGCTCGAGGACGTGCTCAACATCTACGATCAGGAACAACCGGAAGGCGTGATTGTCCAGTTTGGCGGCCAAACGCCGTTGAATCTGGCCAGTGGATTGCAAGCGGCAGGCGTCCCTATTCTTGGAACGCAAACCGAAAGCATCGAAACGGCGGAGGACCGAAAGTTATTCGCAGCGATGCTGGACAAACTCGGCCTGCGCCAAACTCCCAATGGATCGGCCACGAGCACCAAAGAGGCCGTGGCGATCGCGAAAAAAATTGGGTATCCCGTGCTCGTTAGGCCAAGCTTCGTTCTGGGCGGGCGCGCGATGGAACTCGTCTATACCGAGACAGATCTTAGACGTTACATGACAAATGCCATTGAAGTAACGCCTGACCGTCCGGTGCTCATCGATCGATTTCTTGAGGAAGCTATTGAGGTCGATGTCGATTGCATCTCGGATGGCGAAACAACCGTCATCGGCGCAATCATGGAGCACATCGAGGAAGCGGGCATCCACAGCGGTGACAGCGCATGCGTGGTACCGACCTTCTCACTATCGCGAAAAGTGCTGGACGAAATTTCGTTCGCGACGAAAGCGATGGCGCGCGAGCTGAAGGTGCGCGGTTTGATGAACGTACAATTCGCCGTGAAAGGCGACGAAGTTTATGTGCTCGAAGTGAATCCGCGCGCTTCGCGTACTGTGCCGTTTGTCAGCAAGGCGATCGGCGTGCCGCTGGCAAAACTGGCCGCTAAAGTGATGACGGGAATTTCATTGCGCGAACTCGGATTCACGAAGGAAGTCGTGCCGAAACATTTTTCCGTGAAAGAAGCGGTGTTTCCGTTTTTGCGCTACGAGGGTTTGGATATTTCGCTCGGGCCGGAGATGAAATCGACCGGCGAAGTCATGGGCATCGACGTCGATCTCGGTCTGGCATACGCCAAATCACAGATGGCTGCGCCGCCTCCTTTGCCAAAAGGCGGGAGAGTCTTTGTCAGCGTCAAGGACGCCGATAAGGAAGCGATCATTCCCGTCGCCAGCGAATTTTCGAAACTAGGTTTCGAAATTGTTTCGACCAGCGGAACAGCGGAAGCGCTGACCAACGCGAAAATCAAAGTAACCAAGGTCTTCAAAATTCACGAGGGACGTCCGAACGTGCTCGACCGGATCAAGAACGGAGACATCAATTTCATTATCAACACACCGAGCGGCAAGATTCCGCGCGAACATGAAGTGGTCATTCGCAACGCGGCGCTCGCGGCAAAAATTCCCATTATGACCACGGTTCGCGCCGCACTGGCCAGCGCGAATGGAATCCGCTCACTGCAAAAACGAAAAATCCAGGTGCGCAGCTTGCAGGAATATCATTGTAGCGGCGGTCTGCGACCGCCCATGAATTAATAGATGGCGATTTGCGGGGTTCCGACACTGCCACTACAGAGAACAATGAAATATTTAACGTTGTTGATGCTGTTAATAGCCTCGGCGGTTTTTGCGACTGAAGAAGAAGAGAAACCGAAAACAACTCCAACAAATTCATCGAACGAAGTTGCCGTAATCAAGACGAGCGAAGGCGACATGGTGATACAGTTTTGGACTGATGCCGCACCAAACACGGTTGAAAATTTCAAAAAACTGGCGCGCCAGGGTTTTTACGACGGCACGACTTTCCACCGGATCGTCAAAGGATTCATGATCCAAGGCGGCGATCCGAATTCGAAAGACCCGGCAAAAGAGAACAGCTATGGGCAAGGCGGCCCCGGTTACAACATCAAGGCAGAGTTCAACGACCACAGCCATGACCTTGGCGTGATTTCGATGGCGCGCTCACAGGATCCGGACTCCGCTGGTTCGCAATTCTTCATCTGCCTCGGCCCGGTGCATCGGCTCGACCATCAATACACGACATTTGGTAAACTAATTAAGGGACAGGATGTGCTGGAGAAAATCGGTGAGATTGAGGTGACCAGGAATAGCATGGGCGAACCGAGCAAACCCACCAAACGCGTGGTGATCGAGAGCATCAAAATCGTTCCGGCTGGTTCGGTGAAATAGCGACTGGTCACGCTCTTGTCATTCCGAGCGAAGTCGAGGAATCTCTTGCTGTTGCTGTTTTCAGAGAATCGAGAGATGTCTCGACTCCTCTCGACATGACAAAGGTTGGATTAATCCAGATGCGCTGCGGCGCGGAACCGGAGAAGAATCTCGGGCGCGCCATCGAATTTGTTCGCGATGCTGCGCGACAAGGCGCAGAGATTGTCTGCCTGCCGGAGCTTTTCCGGTCGCAATACTTTTGCCAGGTGGAGGATCATAAGAATTTCGATCTGGCCGAAGCGATACCGGGAAAATCAACCGCTGCACTCGGAGAAGTCGCTCGTGAAACCGGCACCGTAATCATTGCATCGCTTTTCGAGAAACGCAGCGCGGGCCTTTATCACAACACCGCTGCAATCATTGACTCGGACGGAAAATTGCTCGGTAAATATCGCAAAATGCATATTCCCGATGATCCGTTGTATCACGAAAAGTTTTACTTCGCCCCGGGCGATCTCGGATTTAAAGCGTGGGAGACTGCCCGCGGCAAGATCGGCGTCTGCGTTTGCTGGGACCAATGGTATCCGGAGGCCGCGAGACTGACCGCGTTGCGCGGCGCAGAAATTATTTTTTATCCAACGGCAATCGGTTGGCATCCAAGCGAGAAAAAGGAATTTGGAAAGGCTCAGCATTCCGCGTGGGAAACCATTCAGCGAGGTCATGCGATCGCCAACGGTTGCTACGTCGCGGTAGCAAACCGCATCGGTCACGAAGCCCCCGCGGGTGGAGACGGCATAGAATTTTGGGGCCAAAGTTTCCTGTGCGGGCCGGACGGCGAAATGATCGCGAAAGGTTCGATTGATAAAGAAGAGATTGTGGCGGCGGAGATCGATTGGGCTCGTGTTAACGAGCAGCGAACGCACTGGCCATTTTTGCGAGACCGCAGAATCGACGCCTACGGCGAGATCAATCGACGTTTAATCGATTGAAAGCGCTCGCCGCGGCGAGCACACTTCAAAACGCAAGCGCAGACAGGATATGGAATTGGCGCCCATGTCTTGGAGTGCGGACACTGCCGCGCCGCTTTGGACAAGGCAAAGCCATTCGCAACCCGGTCAACGTGAAACGCGTGCTGTTTTGAATTTCTCTTTGTGCTAATACCACCGGGATGACTCCTCAATCGAGGCGTAAGCCGTGGTATCGCCCTTCATTGACGGTGCAGATCATGATCGGGCTTGTCGTCGGCGGCGTGATTGGATGGCTGCGGCCCGATTGGGGCAATGCGGTTTATTTTTTGCGCGATATTTTCATTAACCTGATCAAATCGATCATCGCGCCGCTCGTGTTTTCAACCATTGTGGTCGGAATCGCGGGTGCCGGTGCCCTCAAGAAGGTGGGGCGCATGGGAATTAAGGCGCTGATCTATTTCGAGATCGTCACCACAGCCGCGCTGTTCATCGGCCTGGCCGTTGTGAATCTCACCAAACCTGGCATCGGGGTGACTCTCGATGCAACAAACACATCCGGCATCCAATCGATCGAGCAGACGCATCCGCAGTCCTTTGTCGAAACGATCGTCCACGCATTTCCGTCCAGCATCATTCAAGCGATGGTTCGCGGCGATGTTTTGCAAATCGTGACGTTCAGCGTGCTCTTCGCGATCGCGGTCTCGGCGATTGGTGAAAAAGGGAAACCGATTGTTCGCGCGATGGAGAGCCTTTCCCAAGTGATGTTCAAGTTCACGAACTATGTAATGATGTTCGCGCCAATCGGCGTGGGCGCAGCGATGGCCCACACTATCGGCACACAGGGTTTGGGTGTGTTGAAAAATCTGGGGACCCTGGTGCTGTCGCTCTACCTGGCACTCATTATTTTCGTAGTTGTCGTTTTTGGAGTGGTCATCTTAATCGCCCGCGTGCCGTTGCGAAAATTCGTGGCCGCTGTGCGCGCACCGGCCGCGCTGGCATTTGCGACAACGAGCAGTGAGTCCGCCCTGCCTAAAGCCATGGAATCAATGGAACGTTTTGGCGTGCCCCGCCACATTGTCGGTTTCGTGATGCCGACCGGTTATTCGTTCAACCTCGACGGTTCGACACTTTATCTGGCCCTGGCGTCGGTGTTCGTGGCGCAGGCGGCTGAAGCCACGACCGGTCAACATATGGGATGGGACCGCCAGATCCTGATGGTGCTAACGCTAATGATCACATCAAAAGGGGTGGCCGCCGTTCCGCGCGCGTCGCTCGTGATTTTGCTCGCCACCGTAAATAGCTTCCTGCCCGCTGGCCTGGGGCCGATTGGCGTAGCGGTGATCTTTGGCGTTGATGAACTGATGGACATGGGGCGCACATGTGTAAACCTGATCGGCAATTGCCTGGCAACGATCGTGGTCGCTCGTTGGGAAGGGGAATTCGATGACAAACGAGCACGCGTGTTTGGCACGTCGGCCGAAAGCGAATTGGATTTAAAACACGGCGATGCTGCCTTCGCTGACGCAGTCGGTAACGACTGACAGAGCAAGCAAACCGGTATGCTCCACCTAGTTAAGGGCAAGCCTTTCTCCTAGGGGGAAATAGTATCGAAAATACGGTTGACAATCATACCTCGGTCAGGACAGTCGCGGACTCTAAAATACATGAAAAAAATACTCACAACAATGCTGATATTCTCTGCTATTGGCTTAGGCGTTGTCGCATTTGGTGTAGGCGGTTCGTCTCGACCGAATGCAAACGCTGACGCCCGTAGACGAGGTCCTGACATGGATAACACGAGTGCCATCGTGGAACTCAAAGGTGATCCAATAAGTACGAATCCCGACACCAAGCCACAGCACGGTCAGAAAGATCGACTTCAAGAGCCAGTCGGTAAGATCGTACCGCGCACAACTCAATCAGAAGCGCAACCAATTCAAACAATGGCTGCGATCAAATGCGCCCAGAGCAAGGGTTACGGGCGAGTACGACGTCTCACTCAATGCCTTAGCGGTGCAACTCAATGGAACGCCATTGGCGACAATTGCAGCCGCACCAATGGTGCAGAGCGCTGAATACAATGTGCTTTACCATCCTACCCTGAGCGAGAGCTATAAGATTATCAACGCGTCTGGCGCCTGGACTGCGGCGGGCGGCAGAGCAACTGCCGGCGCCGGGATCAAGATCGGCGACATCGATTCGGGTATTGATAATACACATCCTTTCTTTGACCCAAGCGGCTTCAGCTATCCGGAAGGTTTTCCAAAGTGCGACAAGGCTGATAGCGCCTCGAATCATGAGGATCAGGACTGCAAGTACGTCTCGGAGAAAGTTATCGTAGCGAAGGTTTTCTTTAATAAGAATAACCAGCACGACTTCGATGCCCAGGCGATCCAGGATCACGGAACACACACCGCCGGCATTGCGGCTGGAGTTACGGGCAAGACTGCCGTGTCGAACGGAGTCAGCATCGATGACATGTCGGGCATCGCGCCAGGGGCCTGGCTTGGTAACTACAACGTTTTCCCGGGCGACGTAACCGACGCTCGCAGTGAAGATATCTTGAACGCCGTTGATGCGGCAATTGAGGACGGCATGGATGTTCTCAATCTATCCCTGGGTGGGAGCTATCACGGTAATAATGACCTGCTTGCCCATGGTCTCGACAACGCTGTCGAAGCCGGACTTGTAGTGGCTGTAGCAGCTGGTAACAGCGGTCCGGGACAAGGTACGCTTGAGTCTCCAGGCCGCGCGCGCAAGATCATCACCGTCGGAGGGAGCACAAACGACCATTTCGTCGGACAGCCGTTTACCTATCCAGCTGGCGGCGGAACCACGATTGGGGCGGCGGTGGGTGACTTCGATCCATTGCCTGACGGCTCCTTTGATCTTTTCGATACTCACTCCGACGGTTGCGCCAGCGTCGATCCCGGCGCAGCCGGCAAGGTAGCAATCATCGACCGCGGCTCGTGCGTCTTCAGTCAGAAAGTCGCGAATGCCAAAGCGGCAGGTGCAATTGGTGTTGTCATCATCAATAACGTGGCTGGAGACCCAATCGCAATGGCCCGGACGGCAGGTTTCGACGATGATATTCCTGCAGTTCAGATTAGTAAGGATAATGGAGCAGCGTTGCGGGCATCCGGAGAAACCACTGCTTCAGCAAGCGCGACATTCCAGGAATTCGTCACTCCGGCAAATGCAGATATTGCATACAGCAACAGCAGCCAGGGCCCAACCCTCGTCGATTTTGCCGTTAAGCCCGACGTCGCCTCGGTCGCCGTAAACGTTCTCAGTTCGATCACGTGCGTGGGTAAGCCAGCCGGATGCCCGGTGATGGTTCAGGATGGGCGTTCTTTACCGGCACATCGATGGCAACGCCGCACATCGCCGGCGGATCAGCCGTGCTTCTCCAACTACATCCAGACTGGTCGCCCGCGCAGGTTAAGTCGGCGCTCGTCAACCACGCTGATTTGGTGGTCAAGGACGCCATCACCGGCACACACGACGTCGGCCCGACATTGCAGGGTGCAGGACGTCAGAACCTCTCCGTAGCTGCGGATGCAACAACATGGATGGATCCGGCTTCGGCGAGCTTCGGTCGTGTGACCGCTGGTCGTCCGTCTTCGGTTACCATTACACTAAGCAACCCGACAGGCACCGATGAGACGTTCAACGTGTCCACGACAAAGTTTACGCCGAGTACCTTCGGCGGAACGGTCCCAAGCCAATGGAACGCTGGAACCTTGAGCGGCGGCGATCCCGCGATCACCGTACCGGCCAGTGTAACGGTACCGGCGAACGGTTCGACAACGCTGACGGTAACCGTCAGTGCGCCTCAAGGCACCACAGTGCAGGGCTGGGTCAATCTTGATGGTGGGAACAACGATCTGCACTTCGGGTACTACGCTCACGTTGGTCCGTAAGAATCGTAATCGCTAAGTAGTTCTACCAAACAGGGACGCGGGTAACCGCGTCCCTGTTTTTTTGTCGCGAGGGCACCACGGCATCGACAAATCCCCGCGGTTTCCGCTAAGCTGCGCTAATGATTGCAGTTACGCACATCTCCCAGGCAGTGTATTTGATGCAGATTTTCACTTCCGCTTTTCTCGCAATTTTGTTCCTGCAATCGGGGATTGATAAAATCGTCGATCGCCGCGGAAATTTTGAGTGGCTGAAAGGACATTTCGCGAAGAGTCCACTGGCTGGAATCGTTCCCGCGCTGCTGATCTGCATCACGATCGTGGAGGTAGCCGCGGGTGCGCTCAGCGCGGTCGGCTGTGTGCTCGTAGTTTTATTGAACGATTCGGCGGTCGCGTTCTATGGCGCAATCGTATCGGCCGCAGCCATCGCGGCACTATTTTTTGGACAGCGAATCGCGAAAGAATATGCGGGCGCGGCAGTGCTGGTCCCCTATTTTCTGCTCACGCTCGTCGCAATTTATTTGCTTGCTCAGTAAGGCAGCACGACATCAGCCAATCTGTCGTTGCTACGCGTTCAATAACTCCCAGCGCCTCGTGAACTCGCTGAGTAGCGCATTTTTTTGAGTAGCGCCCAGTTCGGTCAGGTTACCCGCTGCGGAATTCAACATTCCAGAAACGACATAGCTGTTTTTGAATGCCGTATGATGAAGCCCTTTCCAGCGAACGCTGAATCCAAGGGGGTGATGCATTCCCGTATCACGGCACCTCCCTATGACAGGCCAGAAACAAACTTTCCCTTCCGCCAAACAGCGATCTACCACCGCTCGGTCGCCCCTTGTCGTTCCTCTCGTCTTACCAAATTCAGCCCACTTATCTCGGTTAGTGGCAAAGCAACTCGATGGTAGAAAATCAAGGTAAACAAATCGATCAATCAGGTTTTCAGTATGCGCTACCTCCAAAGCGCGGCGGATATCCGTGTTCGACGGAACGTGTCGATAAGAATCAAAAAACCTCGATTCGCCCGCGATTGCCCACACCTCCGGCCGCAAGAACATCGGATGGGCCAGCGCCCTCTCAAACCATTCCATGGCGTCACCTTCAAAGATCACATCATCCTCCGAGAAGATTACCGAGTTGCTTGTTTCCAATGCCCACGTTATCAGCCGTTCGGCGGTTTGATATGGCCCATTATTTTGGTCCGAGTTTTCAAAATGAACCGCCGCAAAGTGGTCTCTGTTCTTAGAAATCCATGACTTAAGTGCCTGACTCGTCTCGGCCCAGGCCGCACAATATTTCTGTGTCTGGTTCGATCCGGAACATCCGTCCTGGAGAACGAAAAGATCATAATCCTTTGAGCCGCGAGCCCGGACGATGGACTCCAATGTGCCGAGAACGCTATCAGCCTTATTGAAAGCTTGGATCGCGATAGCCGTCGCCATGCGAAAATTTCGCCGCTGTCCTTCCAGATTCAAACTCCTCTCGCGCCTGCTGATTCCTTCTGGAGAAAAGCTTACGCTGTGCTTGGATAGGAGGCCACATGCGATCGATCTACGTCGCCGGAAGCGCTGAAGTGAACCACAACTGGCTGGAGAACCGCGCGAACCGCTGGTACAAGGCAGGACTTAATGCCGAGGATAAGGTTGGCCAGTACCGCTTTTCAGCGGCTGCGCCAAACATGGTTTACGCCGCAAATCAGGCCTAAGTTCAGATTCGAACGAGACGACAAATTTTACGCCATTGGATCGTGTTTCGCCCGTGGAATTGAACACGCACTCACTGGGCGCGGCGTAACAGTTGAGAGTATGGCACCGGAGTTCGTTGAGCTTCAGCCAGTGAACAAGGAGGTAACCGGCCTCGGTTTCACCAATAAGTACAACACGTTTTCAATCTTGAATGAACTCCGGTGGGCGCTGGATCCCGAAGCAGCTTTTCCTGCTGACTCAATTTTCCAAGTCACGGAGAGCACTTGGTTTGATCCACATTGTACTCCCACCCTCGAGCTGGCCGGATTTTCGGAAACGCTCAATCGTCGTGCATTGATGCAAACAGTCGCAAAGCGAGTCGCGCAGTGCCGCGGTTTGATTATAACATTGGGTCTGGTGGAAGCATGGCGCGATTGCAAAACCGGCGTCTACACTAATTCCACTCCGATCCGGTCGGTGTTAAAGCCTGATCCAGATCGCTACGAGTTTCACCTCACCAGCTTCGTTGAAAACTGGGACAGTCTCGAATCCATACACGCATTGCTGACCCGGTATGGCCACCCTGATATTCGCATCGTAATTACCGTTTCTCCCGTGCCCCTGATGGCGACGTTTTCAAAGATGGACGTGGTAGCGGCCAACGCGTACGGAAAATCCCTGTTGCGAACCGTCGCTGAGGAGTGGGCTGCTGCGCACGAGAACGTAGATTATTTTCCAAGTTACGAAATCGTCCAGAACTCCAATCGTGAAGCGGCATGGGAGCCCGATCTAAGGCACGTAACAGGTGCTGCGGTGCAGCATATTATGGACTTGTTTGTACGGGAGGTACATCGAGTAACGCCGAAATGGGATCGGGCTCCGTGAATTTTCACTGGTCGTTATCGCGAGCCGGTTGGAGGACGGGCATGCGCATGATTTAGTGTTGGTCTTGGTTCCCAATTCCAAACAGGCCAGGCTTTCAACCCCGGAGTCAGCGCAAGAGGATAGTAGCCGCTACCAAATTCGTTTAGGCAATTGTGTGACCGATCCCATGCCTTCGAATCACATGCAGGATAGGACGATAGAAAGGATCCATCGCTACTCGCGGCTTGATGCAATTTGTGTCGTTGTTCTAATCGCCTACTTCCTGTATTTCGCGCTTCCCGCGCGACACGGAGGATTTCGTGAAGACGAGATGATGAACCTCTGGACGTATTGGTATGTCGGCCCGGTTCAATCACTCTTCGCGCTCGCTAAGTTCTGGACACCAAACTATCGACCGGGAGGCGCGCTTTACTATTTACCCCTTTACCATTTCTTCGGGTTGAATCCTTTCCCCTATCGAATCGTTCAAATTAGCATCCTCACTCTGTCGATCCCTCTCGCCTACTATCTGACCCGACTTCTTGCCTCGTCCCGCTCGGTCGCGTTCCTCGCAGTCCTCGCTTTCTGTTACCATCCATACGTAGCAAATCTGGTATTCGTTGGAGCGTTTATTTACGACGTGTTATGCGGTCTGTTTTATTTAGCTGCATTGACCTACTACGTCCATATCCGTAACAACAACACGCCCCTTCGTCCGTTGCAGCTGCTGCTATTTCTGTTGTTATATATTTGCGCACTCAACAGCAAGGAAATGGCAGTTACACTTCCCGTCATCGTTTTGCTTTACGAGCTTTTGAAACTACCGCGTTGGCCTAGTTGGGATGCACTTCTTTCCTGGGCCTGGCACTGTGCAGCTCCGGCTTTGATCGCGGGCGTTATTACCGCAATTTACGTCTACAGCAAGATCTATGGCAGCGGCTCCGTTACAAGATTTGATGCTTATCACCCCACCTATTCGTGGAATAACTTTGTTACATCCAACACACGGTTCGTTGGAGAGTTGTTATACGCCCCCGAAACGATCACTCCAACGGTCCTATTACTTTTGTGGACGGTCGTTTTCATTTATGCGTTTCTGCGACGAGATCGAATGCTTTGGCTCATGGCTTTTTGGGTGGTGATAGTTCCTTTACCGATTGCGTTTCTTCTCCCGATTCGAAGCGGCGGATGCCTGTACCTCCTGCTTTTTGGATGGGCAACGATCGGTGCGAGAGCTGCATGTGATTTGATTGTCTTTGTGACCAATCGGACGAGTCCCAGTCGGGTTGCGCGAATCGGTATGGTCTCTGTGTTTGCAGTATTACTAGCAGTCTTTACGCGGTGGGAAAATCATCGACTTGGCACAGTGCCAAACATGCTCGCGGTTGGTCAAAAAGTGAGCCACGTCATCGCGGCATTCGATTCCCTGCGTCTGCAGCCAGCGCCCCGTAGCACAGTGCTCCTCAAGCCGAAAGAGCAGCTATTCCAAAACAAATGGCATCCGTTGTTCATCGCTTCTTTGGTTTGGAATGATCATTCCCTCCAAATCGGGATCGACAAATTGAATAAACTCACGCCGGAGCAGATCGCACACGTCGATTACATTATCTCGCTCACCGAATTCGAAGCGAAGGTGATTCAATCGCCTGACATGCGACAGGCGAATTGAAGTTGATGAATTTTCCCCTTAAACGCCGCGTCTTTTTGTGGCTCAAATAGCCTCGGAACAAGACTTGGCGCTGAATTCGTAACATCGTTGCCCTACACAACTCTCGCGGCGCAATCTCGTTGGAGAAAGGGGCAGTTTGTGATTAACTTATTGGTTCGACATCTCTCGCCAGAATGCCTGCACAGACGATCAAAATTAGCGGCGCCCGCCAGCACAATCTCAAGAACCTTCACGTCGAGATTCCACGGGAGAAGCTGGTAGTCATCACCGGTTTAAGCGGCTCGGGGAAATCCTCTCTCGCTTTTGATACGCTTTATGCAGAAGGGCAACGCCGTTACGTCGAGAGCCTTTCCGCTTATGCGCGGCAGTTCCTCGATAAAATGGAAAAGCCGGACGTCGATTTTATCGAAGGCTTGTCGCCGGCCATCGCTATAGAGCAGCGCAGCGCGGGGGCAAACCCACGATCTACAATCGCCACCACTACTGAAATTTATGATTACCTGCGGGTCCTCTTTTCAGCAGTGGGTCAACCGCACGATCCCCTCACCGGCCGGCCGCTCCGCCGACAAACGCCTCAGCAAATTGTCGATCAAGTACTGGCGTACCAACCGGGCAGCAAAATCGTTGTGCTGGCGCCGTTGATTGAGAACCAGCCCGGTGAGTTTCGGGATGTGCTGGAAAAATTGAAGCGTGAAGGATTCGTCCGTGCGCGCATTGATGGGCAGATGAACGAACTGGATCGCACCGAGCCAATCCGGCTTAAGAAAGGCGAGCGGCACACGATTGAAGCAGTGGTCGATCGGTTGGTCGTCCGCGATGGCATTCGTGTGCGGCTGACAGACTCGATTGAAACGGCTCTCAAATGGGGCGGCAATCGCATTGTCGTTTTGTGCCAAACAATCGCTGCCGGCGACAATTGGTCTGAATGCCGCTACTCCACGGATTACGGGAACGCTGAAACTGGATTCAATTTAGGCGAACTAACGCCGAGACATTTTTCTTTCAACAGCCACCTCGGTGCCTGCCCGGCTTGCCATGGTTTGGGAACGCAATTGGTGGTCGATCCGGAGTTGATGATCTCCGACCAGACCAAAACGCTGGCCGAAGGAGCAATCACACCGTGGCGTCGCGGCGCAAAACGCATGCGAGTCTACTATCGCCATCTGCAGGACGCGCTAATCAAACATTTCAACGTGAACGAAGAAGTTCCGTTCGCGGATTTGCCTGAAACATTCAAAGCGGTGCTTTACTTCGGCACGAACGATGAGCCGATTGAAATGCAGTTTGGCGGCAACGGCGAAAAGAAAATCACAAAACCCTTCGAGGGACTCGTGCCTCAGATGCAGCGACTTTATGAGCAAACCGAGAGCGAGTTTACGCGGAATCGGATTCGAGCATTCATGACCCGCGAGACATGCAAGGTCTGCCGCGGCGCAAGACTCAAACCGGAAATTCTTGCCATTACAATCAAGGCCCAGAACGGCCGGGAATTGAACATCCATCAGTTCAGCCAGCAAACGGTGGAAGACGCGCTGAGATTCGTTGGCTCTCTCGATCTCAGCCAGCAGCAGCAAACCATCGTAATAGACGTTGTTCGCGAAATTCGCTCTCGCCTGCAATTTCTCGCGGAGGTCGGGCTCGGCTATCTCACATTGAATCGCGAAAGCGGCACACTTTCTGGCGGCGAGGCGCAACGGATACGTCTCGCGACACAGATCGGCTCTGGTCTGGCGGGCGTGCTCTACATTCTCGATGAACCCAGCATCGGTCTTCACCAGCGCGACAATTCGCGTTTGCTGGGAACGTTGCGAAAACTTCGCGATCTCGGGAATTCCGTCATCGTAGTCGAGCACGATGAAGAAACGATCAGGGCTGCCGACCACATTTTTGATCTTGGGCCCGGTGCGGGGCCGCGAGGCGGCGAGATTGTGGCCCAGGGAACTCTCGAGGACATCGCGCGCGCGAAAAATTCTTTGACCGGGGATTATCTTTCCGGCCGGGCACACATAGCGGTTCCCAAACAGCGGACTCAGCCGCGACCCGACGGCTGGCTTACAGTAGCAGGCGCAAGTGAAAACAACCTGAAAACAATTGATGTCTCATTTCCTCTCGGTTGCCTAACGTGTGTGACTGGTGTTTCCGGCAGCGGTAAGTCGACCTTGGTGGACGACATCTTGCGACGCGCTCTTTTCCGGCATTTCTATAATTCAAAAGATAAGCCGGGCGCTCACAAAGGGATTCGCGGACTGGAACAGATCGACAAAGTCGTTGTGATCGACCAAAGCCCGATTGGCCGGACACCACGGTCGAATCCGGTCACATATACCGGCGCGTTTGCCCCGATACGCGACCTGTTCGCGCAACTGCCCGCGGCCCGCATTCGCGGTTACGACGCAGGTCGGTTCAGTTTCAATGTCAAAGGCGGCCGTTGCGAAAATTGCGAGGGCGGAGGGCTGATTAAAATCGAGATGCACTTCCTGCCCGACGTTTACGTCGAATGCGAAGTTTGCCGAGGGAAGCGCTACAATCGCGAGACTCTTGAGATCACCTACAAAGGTAAGAATATTGCAGATGTACTCGGTTTAACTGTGGACGAAGCTGCGCGGTTCTTCCGCAATGTGCCGACTATCGCAGAGAAGCTCAATTCACTACTCGACGTCGGCTTGGGTTACCTGCGACTCGGCCAAGCGGGAACGACGCTTTCCGGCGGCGAAGCGCAGCGCGTCAAACTTGCCACCGAGCTTGCCAAGAAAGCGACCGGTCGCACTGTTTACATTCTCGATGAACCGACGACCGGCCTGCATTTCGCCGATATTGAAAAATTGTTGGAGGTGTTAATGAAACTCCGCAACGCGGGCAACACCATCGTGGTGATTGAGCACAACCTTGAGATGATCAAATGCGCCGACTGGATCATCGATTTGGGCCCTGAAGGTGGCGAACATGGCGGAGAAGTGGTGGGATCGGGCGCGCCTGAGAAGGTCGCCACTGTTCCAGGCAGCCATACCGCGCAATACTTAAAGGCAATGCTGGAGAGAAGATGAGACACATCGGACGCTTAACGCTCACATGTCTGATCGGGGTATCCAGTCCAGTCGCCCGCGCAGATATCTCGGCTGAAATGGCACAGGCCACCGCGCCACTCTCAGGAGGCGTACCGGAAGTGGCAGTCACGCGGTTGCAGGCGCTGCTAAACAAAAATCTGCCAGAACAAGAATGGCGCGCCGTCGCCGAAAAACTTGCGGAAGCACAGGTCGCCGCCAACGAACCAGAAGACACCCTTGTTCTGCTGACCGACGCAAGGTTGCGTGATTTGCCATGGGCGAAATTCTGGCGCGCCCAGGCCCTGGCCAGTCTTCACCGGTGGTCCGACGCCCTGCCGCTTTACGACGGACTGAGTAACGACAATTCGCCGTTTCAAAAAGCGGCAGTTTTAGGAGCAGGCGACACGTTACGCGCGTTAGGAAGACGCCAGGAGGCTTTGGAGAAATTCATTCTCATAGCCCGTGATAAAGAATGGGGCACGCGAGCGCAGCTGCGAGCAGCTGAGTTATACATTGAATTGGGCAACGCTCCGGAGGCACGCCGGTTTTTAGAGCAGTTGCAACCAGTCTCCGTTTCAGAACGCCGCGAGCGTCGTGTGTTACGCGGCCGCCTCGAACTGATTTCGCATCGGCCTGAACGAGCGATCGGAATGTTTGAGGCGATTCTAAAGCGGCCGGAGGGAACGCCACATCCTGTTCTGTTAGCCGCGCTCTTCGGCATCGCCGAAGCGCATTTACAGCTCAAAACGCCGGAGACCGGAGATGACGTACTCGAGCGTTTTATCGATCGCAATTACACAGACGCCGACCTCCCGTTGATATTCGCAAAGCTCGACGAGCTTTATCGCGCCGAACACAAGCCGTCGCGCAATGAACTGGAAAAATGGGTACGAAGGCCGGAACAGCCGCGGCGAACATTTGCGCGCTGGTATCTTGCGCGCCTGGAGATTCGCGCAGGCCACAGAGAACGGGCACGCCAGTTACTTACAGACCTTCGCGAAACAGAAATCAAATCGCCAGCCATTGCTCCTGCTCTTCTAGAGTTTGCCGAATTTGAAATTGAGGACAGGCGCTTTGATGAGGCGATAGCTATCCTCGACGATGCGCGCTTTCTGCGGCCCGACCCTACCCTGTTGACGCGAATCGATTTTCTGTCTGCCCAAGCGCACTATTTGGCGAAGCAATTCGATACCGCAACGGCGGGTTTCGAACAAATCGCGCAGCGCGATTCGCGTTGGGCGAAAGCCGCGCTATTTAACGCATCCAGCGGCTGGTTGCAGGTCGGTAATCACGTTCGTTTCATCGCTGATTACAACCAACTGGAAAAACAGGGCGGCGACGAACAATCGCGTGCCGATTTGCAGTTGGAGGAAGGTTTAATGCAGGCTGCCAAAGACGACAAAAAAGCTGCGCCCTCCTTGCAACGATTTATTCGCGATTTTCCCAAGAATCCGCGGGTGTCAGAGGCTTGGGTAGGTCTGGCCGAGTTGGCGTTTCATTCCTCACCGCCGCGGCTGGATGAATCGCGAAAAGACCTGGACCATGCAGTGGAGTCCACGCCAACCGCTGCAGCCGCCGAACGCGCCGATTATCTCCGCATCTGGGTGGAAGAAGCAGGAGGCGGCGACGACTCAAAAGTCATTGAGCTCGCAAAGCGATTTCTCGAGCAGCATGGCCAGTCGCAATTTGCTCGCGAAGTACGAATGAAGTTGGCAGAGCTTTATTATCGTCGTCAGGATTTCGCAAATGCGCAGACACAGTTTGAAATTATCGCGCAACAGAATGATCCGCTGGCGGAAAAAGCACTATTCTTCGCGGCAGAATCAGCGATGTCGAGCATGAGCGAGCATACTCTGGATCGGGCGCTCGTTTTGTTTGATGAAGTAGTGCAAAAAAAAGGCGCGATGCGCTGGGCTGCGCGCAACGAACAAGCGGTGATCGAGCGCAAGCTTGGGAAACCTAAAGACGCCCTGGCCTTGTACGATGAGGTGCTGAAAAGTGACGCCGGCGCATCCGAAAAACGCGAGGCGCTTTGCGGGAAGGGCGACATTTTCTTCGAGGCTGGCGCAACCGACCCGAGTAACTATCAACGTGCCATTGAGGCCTACGACCAATTGGCTGCCGATAAGGATGGGTCGATTCATTGGCGTAATCAGGCGCTGTTCAAAAAAGGATTATGTCTCGAGAAAAAAGGCGATCGACCCGGCGCGCTGGCAACCTTCTACAAAATTCTGGAGGACGAATCACGGCCCGGTGAGCGACGCGAGCTGTTCTGGTATTACAAGGCAGGATTCAATGCGGCGCGATTGTTGGAGGAAGATTCGAAGTGGGAATCTGCCGTCGCGATCTATGACAAGCTCGTCGTAGCCGGAGGCGGCCGAAGCGAGGAAGCCAAAGCGCGCCTCAACAATATTCGTCTCGAACATTTCCTTTGGACCGACTGAGGCCTTCTTCGGCGGCGACAAAACTGGACTGGCCCAAAAATGCGAAGTGGGCCTGGGATTAAGCTTGCCTAAATTCAAGGGGGACTGAAAGTCACTGCATGGGAAAAGGAACTAGACTGAGTCGCGGGTGCGGCTGGTCGGTCCGATTTGCCATTGGGATCTTCGCCATTGCATTCTGCGCATCAGCATTCGCTGATCCAAGCAAGAATGTAGTAGCGCTGCCATCGCAGCCACTGCCTGCCAAGGAAACAAAGAAAATTTGTTACGTGGTAGCGGGTGACTCGCGCATTCCGCAGCGATGCGATCGTCTCTCTGCAATTCCGACCACTGCTCACCACATGGACATTTACGGTCGTCGCCCAGGCAGATAATAATAGAGCCTGGCGATGCTTGTGAGTGATTCCGTGCTGCCGGCACGGCAGCACGGAAGGAGATTGTATTTTTGCTGACGCCAGCACGTCACTGAGATTCAGCCTGAATCGTGCGGCGAAATTTAAAGCAGGGTCCTCAAAAGCGTCTACGCGGCCGACTCGGCGGTATGGCTCGTTAGGTAGGATTTTGCCGCCGCAATCACGGATTTGTCGTCATTATCGGTCAGCCCAGCGAGGAAACCGCGGATCCGACGGAACGATTGACGCAAAAACAAATTTGCTGCCGAGTGATCCGGCGATGCTGTATTGCCGTTTCGGCCTGCAAACTGGATCTCGCCGTCGATGCGACTCAGCACACACGTTGAAGCAAACAGATCCATCGCCGCGTTCGCAATCCGTTCCTGGATAAGCTGCATTTCCAGAATCGGCTCGCGATATGTGACCAATGCGCGATTAACGGCAAAATTGAAATTCCTGATTAAACGGCCGAGTTGCCGCGCCTGAGCCCGAAGCTGTTCGCTTTGCACAGGCACGTCAGGCACACGAATTGTCGCGCTCAGTCTGTTCTTGCCGGCCGTCCAGGCTTTGCTCATTCCATCGCGCGATGGCTTCATCATAGTGTCGTAAATTTCTTTGAACTCCATTCCTGGCCCTCGCATTCCGACGAGCGCGATAAATGAAGTCAGCACTTCATTTGCGCCTTCGCCGATTTGGTTGATCCGCGCGTCGCGCAACATTCGCTCCAACGGGAGATCGGTGAAGTACGCCGAGCCGCCGTAAATCTGAAACACGTCGTTGATGCACTCCCAGAGCAGTTCTGTCGTGAACACCTTTAACATCGCCGTCTCAAGCATGTAATCCTCAAGCCCGCGATCGATGAACGCCGCCGTGACCGTGGTCATCGCTTCCATGGCATAAGCGTCAGCCGCGATCCGGGCGATTTTCTTTTTCACCAGCTCGAATTCGCCCAGCGTCTTGTTGAATTGCCTGCGGGTGTTCGCGTGCGCGACAGCTAATTCCAAACAGGTTTTGGCTGCTCCTGTGCAGCACGCGCCGAACGTGGTACGTCCAAAATCGAGCACCGTTAGCGCGACCTTCAGGCCTTTGCCTAAAGGGCCGAGAACATTTTCTTTTGGCACTTTTACGTCGCGCAACGCGAACCGTCCTGTGGCCGTGCCCTTGATTCCCGTCTTCGGCATCCGCGCTTCGAGCATTTCGAAACCTGGCATGTCCGGCGTCACCAGAAACGCGGTGACAGCGCTTTTGTCCGAGCCTGGCACAGGAGTGCGCGCCATCACTGTGAGCTCGTGCGCAATCGCGGCGTTCGTGATGTACCGCTTTTCGCCATTCAAAATGAAATGGGAGCCATCCTCGCTGGGGCGCGCTTGCATCTGCACGTTTGCCGCGTCCGATCCGGCTTCCTTCTCGGTGAGCGCGAACGCACCGAGTTGCTCGCCAGTTACTAATTTAGGAAGCCATTTCTGTTTTTGTTCGTGCGTGCCAAACAACAGTAACGCCCGGATCCCGATGGAGTGATGCGCGTTTACAAAAACTGACGTCGACGCGCAACGTCGTCCGATTTCTTCCAGCACCTTGCAGTTGGCCATCTGAGAGAAGCCGTGTCCGCCATATTCCTTTGGCGCTGTCATGCCGAGCACGCCGACGCGTCCCAAACCATCGATCACACTGCGCGGAATATCCGCCTGCCGATCGATCTCCGCAGCATCGAGATCCGCATCCAGAAATTTGCGAAGTTCAATAAGAATTTGATCCAGCTCGCCCTGCTGCCCCTCCGGGATACGCGGATACGGCATCACCCAATCCGAGACGAAATGCCCTTGAAAAAGGCCTTTCGCAAATCCCAGTGCCTGGGGCCCCGTAAAGAGCAATTCCTCAGCCTGTTGAATCTCTTTCTGTCGCTCTGCGTCGAGTTTGTTCATTCAATTGAAAAGCGGCGACGAATTGTAGCCGTGCGTGCTCGCATGTCCAATCAGGTGCAGCCACGCCTTGCAATCCCAAGGCGTCGAGACTCCGAATTTGTGTTGCGGCTAAGTCACCGGAGACCGTCGTCAGCTGCATCCCTGGCTTGTACCGCATTCGGTGCAGACGCCGCACGCACCGGCGCGAATGACTTTGTCGCTGCCGCAGACGGAACAGGTGATGCCCATGAAGATACTGCCGAGCGCTACTGTTACCCGGTCTGATGAATTGCCATTGCCATTGCCGTTTCCGGTGCCAGACGCTCCACCGTTTCCATGATTGGAGGGATGACCAGTGATAACGTCGATCACCTCCTTATCGCCTGTGCGGGCGAGATCGGTGACCGGTCGATTCAGTGCTTTCTTTTCGATGTCGGGAATTTCTTTGAGCGGTAGATCGGGTTGCGTGCGATTCGGTGAGGTCGCTTCTTTGTAGCCTTTGATGAACTGGCACGCCAGCCAGCGGAACACGTAATCCGTAATGCTGGTCGCATGACGAATGTCCGGATTTTTTGTGAACCCGCTCGGTTCGAACCGTTGATACGCAAATTTTTTCACCAAACTCTCGAGTGGCACGCCGTATTGAAGTGCAATCGAAGTGAGCGTGCCGACGGTATCCATCAAACCGCCGATGGTGCTACCCTCCTTTGACATCGTGATGAAAAGCTCGCCTGGCTGGCCATCCTCGTACAAGCCGACAGTGATGTAGCCTTCGTGTCCGGCGATTTCGAATTTGTGTGTCAACGACGTCCGCGTGTCCGGCATCCGATGGCGCACGGGCTGATCGAGCTGCCTTCGTAGCGTCGCGAGTTCATGTTCCAGTTCGAGAATGCGGCCTTCAATTCCGATCGTCTCGCCCTCAGCACCAGCGGCTGCCGTGCCCATGTCTTTAGTCTTGCGCGTGTTGAGAGGGGCAGAACGCTTCGAGCCTTCGCGATAGATCGCAACCGATTTCAGACCAAGCCGCCAGCCTTCGACATACGTGTTCATGATGTCGTCCACGCTGGCTGCTTCCGGCAGATTAACCGTCTTGGAAATAGCGCCGCTAAGAAATGGTTGCGCAGCCGCCATCATTTTCAGGTGTGCGAGGTAATGCAGCGAGCGCTCGCCTTTGAACGGCTTGAAAGCGCAATCAAAGATCGGCAAATGCTCCGCCTTCAATCCGGATGAAATCCTGGTGCCGTCGGAATCGATCACATCCTCGATCGTGTCGAAGGCGTCGATATGCGCCACGATACGCTCGATCTCATCCGAACTGTAACTGAGTTTTTCCAAGGCTGGTTTGATGGTTTGGTTGACGATTTTGAGCATCCCTCCGCCGGCCAGCAGCTTGTACTTCACGAGTGCAATGTCCGGTTCGATGCCAGTGGTATCGCAATCCATCAGGAAGCTGATCGTGCCCGTGGGCGCCAGTACCGTTACCTGAGCGTTGCGAAAACCATGGCGTTTTCCGACCTCCGCCGCGCTGTCCCAGGTGCTTGCGGCATCCTCTTTCAGATGCGCGAACTCCTTTGCATCCGGGATTTGGTGCACCGCGCAGCGATGCAGCTCGATCACTTCCAACATTGGAGCGACGTTGTCCTTTGCGACGGGCTTCGCTACACCGCTGGCACTCGAATCGCGATAGCCTGGAAACGGCCCCATCCCCCGCGCCATGCGCGCGCTCTGCGCGTAGGCTTCGCCAGTCATGATCGACGTGATCGCGCCACAAAGCGCCCGGCCTTCCACGCTGTCGTAGCCATAGCCGTAGCTCATGATTAGCGATCCAAGGTTTGCGTAACCCAGACCAAGCGTCCGAAAGATGTGTGAGTTCTCCGCAATCTCCCTGATGGGATAACTGGCGTTATCGACGATGATTTCCTGCGCGGTGATGAAAATCCGCACCGCAGCTTTGAACCGTTCGACGTCAAAATCGCCGTCAGCGGTCTTGAACTTCATCAAATTCAACGAAGCGAGATTGCATGCTGTATTGTCGAGGAACAGATATTCGCTGCACGGATTTGTAGAATTTTGTCGATCCGTGCCTTTGCAGGTATGCCACTTGTGGATGGTGGTGTCGAACTGCAGGCCCGGATCGCCGCAGATCCATGTGCCCTCGGCAATTTTGCGCAGCAGTGCGCGCGCATCTTTTTTCTCGCACGGCCTGCCGTCGGTAACACGACGTGTCCACCATTCGTGGCCCTCTAGAGCTGCATCCATGAACTCGTCGCTTACCCGGACGCTGACATTTTCATTCTGATACATCACCGAGCCGTAGGCGTCGCCATTGTAACTGCCGTCGTAACCCTGTTCGATCAGCGCCCACGCCTTCTTTTCTTCCTTCTGTTTCGCGTCGATGAATTCTTCGATGTCGGGATGCCAATCCTTCAGCGTGTTCATCTTGGCCGCGCGGCGTGTTTTGCCGCCGCTCTTCACCACGTTCGCAATCTGATCGTAAACTTTCAGAAACGAGAGAGGTCCGCTCGGTTTTCCGCCACCGCTCAATTTTTCCCGCGTCGATCGAAGCGACGAAAGATCCGTGCCGGTGCCGCTGCCGTACTTGAACAGCATCGCTTCGCTGGTCGCCAGGCGCATGATGTCCTCCATCGTGTCACCCACGCTTTGTATGAAGCAGGCGCTGCCCTGCGGGTACTCGTATTGCGAAGCGGCGCGTTCCGCTTTGCCCGTTTCGCGATTGTAAAAATAATTTCCCGCACCCGCGCCTTTGCCGATGCCGTACTGATGATACAACCCTACGTTGAACCAAACCGGCGAATTGAAGGCGCCGTGCTGGTTCAAGCACAGCCAGGTCAAGCTCGTCATAAAAAGTTTCGGCGGCATCCGCATCTGCGAAGTAATTATCCGCGATTCCACAATCGGTGAGCGTGCGGGTGACCCGGTGAATTAACTGCCGCACCGAAGTTTCTCTTCCGCCTTTGTACGGGTTGGTCCCGTTGGCAATGTCGCCGTAGAAATACTTCGACACGGCGATTTTCGTAGCGAGCGGGCTCCAATTCTTCGGAACCTCAATGTCTTCCTGCTTAAAAATGACCTTCCCGCCATCGTCAGTGATCTCGGCGGTGCGTCGCTCCCATTCGATCTGATCAAATGGCGCGACCGCAGCATCGCTGAAGACACGTTTGAAACGCAAGCCACCGGTTTTTTTCCTCTCCATCTTGTTCTTTCGGCGTGCAGCGGAATGGGTCGGTTTACTTAGCGAAGCAGGCGGAATTCCAGGTTTGAGTTGAATCATGGCGATGTGGGAGGGGTTGAGGTTTTGGAATAAGTTGGGAATACTGGTGAACAGCGGCGCCAAAAACCTGTGAACAGCGGTCAACAACAAGTAATAGCGTGGCTGTCCGTGTGGACATACAAGATGCAGTCAGCCTGCCGGACATGGCAAGATTTAAATTGTTACATTTTTTTGCTTGGTGAGGCAGAAAATCTTGTCTGCCAGACAGGTCGGCGCAGGCCAACCTGGTAGGTCCAACAAAACGGCTCAACGTCCAACGCGCAACGCTGACCGCCCATGCCGAAGAGAGTTGCATTCGAAGTTGGATGTTGGACGTTCGACGTCCGGCGTTTTCTTCTCTCCTTAAGGAAGGGTGGCTGAGTCCGGTTTAAGGCACTCGACTCGAAATCGAGCGTGGGGAAACCCACCGTGGGTTCGAATCCCACCCCTTCCGCTGTTCAATTGTAAGCGAAAATTATTGACATTCTTTTTCGTGGTCGGTAGCTAATTTTGTTTGTTCGGTGCGTCTTTAACGGCGTCCCCCGAACTGATGTCAGCTCGTACCATCCCGGAAAAGTTTCTCGTTGCGTTCTCCTTTGCCGGGGAACAGCGCGACCTTGTTCGCTCCATAGCAGAGACCGTCGAAAAGCGTGTCGGTCGGGGAACTGTTTTCTTTGACGAGTGGTTTGAACACTATTTAGCAGGGTCTGCTTCTGACACAAAGCTTCAGGAGATTTACGCTCAGTCCGAATTGGTGATCGTCTGCGTTTCTGAGCGCTACGGAGGCAAGCCTTGGACGCTCGCGGAGCACGACGCAATTCGGGCTCGCAACATGCAGCTTCGGACTTCGAAAGATAAAAAGGACGCTGACCGCATCCTTCCCCTGCGCGTGGGGGATGGCGAGGTCGCTGGCATCCTTTTTAATACGATCTGCCCCGACGTCCGGCAGAGGCCTGCTGAACATACAGCGGAACTTATCGTTAATCGGCTCCGTTTGATCGTGCCTGATGCAGAGCCCCCCTCCAGTTCTCCACCGCGTTTCGTGTATCTCGCGGAATGTACGCCCGATATGGAAGACCCTCAGAATCGCATGCGGGCATTTCTAAGCGGACCTCGGATGGTCGGTCTTGCCCTCCGAACCCTATCCCTCGAGCGAATTTCAAGCCCGGCTTGAAGCGGACTTGCGGCAGTGCCTTGCCTTCGTGCAGTTGCTCGGACCTCACCCTTCGAAACGAGGAGACTTCGATCGAATCCAAAGCGAGCTAGCCGCCACGCTTCCGATCGTTCGGTTTCGGTACCGCAGTTCGGACATCAATCTCGCGAAGATCGAGAGCACGCACCGGGAATTTCTCACAGCCTCGGACGTCATCGCCTGCGGTTTCGAAGACTTCAAGGCACACTTGGAAAAGAAATTGGACGTGCTTGCACAAAGGCGCGAGCGATCGCCGAACCCAGACACTCCGCCGCTGATTTTTGTGGCGTTCCGCTCCGAAAATTCCGACGCCCTTTGGGAAAAAGTCTTCCAGTGGATCTACGAGAACGAGCACATCGATCACTACCAATTGCGGCCCGGGGAAACCTTTGACGTCAAGTACCAGGCGGAATCGTGCCATGGCTTCCTGGTGGTGTGCGACGCTGCCGCACTCAAGAACGACGATCAATCGCCACGCGAATTTATGGAGCAGTGCCGGCAGATTCAGTTGAAGCAAAAAGACGCGAATCGTCGGCCGCCGGTTGCGTTGGTCTATTGGCCCCCGCCGGCACCGTCCTGGGCCCGTCTGTTGCGATCCACGCCGCTGAAGTTGCACCGCATTCTTGGCGACGCGCCGACGAATCTCGAAGATTTCTTTGCCGAGGTCAGAAGGGTTGCTCAATGAATTTGCCGAATGCGGGGTTGGTGATGCCATATCCCGGTCTTCGGCCGTTCAGGGCCGAGGATCAGCCCCTGTTTTTTGGGCGGGAGGCGCAGGTTGGTGCCATGCTACGCCAATTGGAAGATCACCGCTTTGTGGCCGTCGTTGGTTCAAGCGGATCGGGAAAATCCTCTCTGGTTCGTGCCGGCCTGTTACCGGCCATTCACGAGGGCTTTCTCCTTGGTTCCACCAGTTGGCTGTCGTTGATTTTCAAGCCCGGCTCCCAACCTTATCAGCGTCTGGCCCACGAGCTTCAGCGCGCTACCCGTCTCGATGAGAAAGAGGCGACTTCAAGCAATTCGCCGCTAAACGCTGATGAGATGAGTTGTGTCCCAACGCTCCGACAAACGGACCGCGGTCTGCTGGAAGCGCTAACATCATCCGGCATATCTCCGAAGAGAAACGTCATGGTCGTAGTAGACCAGTTCGAGGAGCTTTTTGCTTTTCGACTGACGAACGCGAGCCGCGACGATGTCGCCTCCCGCGATGAAGCTGCCGCTTTTGTGAGAATGCTCCTGCGCTGTTCATCAGATCCTGAGGCGCGAGTCTGGGTGATTCTAACTATGCGGTCTGACTTCATCGGAAACTGTGAGGCCTTCCTAGGCTTGCCAGAAGCGGTAAGCCGCAGCCAGTTCCTAGTCCCCCGGCTCGATCGTGGGCAGATGGAGGAAGCGATTCGGCGGCCGGGTGAAGTGACCAATGCCGCATTTCGCCCGTTCACATTCGAGCCGGGACTAGTGAACCGCATCATCAACGACGCCGGTGATCGGCCCGATCAACTTCCGCTCCTTCAACATGCGCTGATGCGCACTTGGAAATTCGCACTAAAGCGTGCGAACGGTGATGACAGTGCCCTTACGGTAGGCGAAGACGATTACCGGAAGGCGGGCGGCATCGAAAACGCTTTGTCCCTTCACGCCGATGCGGCTTGGGCAACGATTGCGAACGATAAACGCAAAGCTGACATCGCCCGGCATCTCTTCCTGCTGCTCTGCGACGTTTCGCCCGATGGTCAAATCACACGCCGTCGTCCCAAGATCGCGGAAGTTGAAGCGGTCACTGGGGCCAGTATCACGGAGATCGAGGAAGTCATTCGCCTCTTTCAAGACGATGACCGAAATTTTCTACTTCCAGCCCAGAACGAGGAACTGTCCTCTGAAACGGAACTTGACGTCAGCCACGAAGCATTGCTGCGCCAATGGGATCTTTTTGCCAATGACTGGCTGGTGCAGGAGCGCTATGACGCCGATGAACTCCGTTCTCTTGTTAAACAGGCGAACGATCGCCGCAGAGGCAGAGGGGGGTTACTCGGTGAGCAGGATCTAATTCGGATCGCGGATTGGAAAAAAAGAAGCTCCCTGCAATGGGCTCGCCGATATGTCCCCGCGGGAATGTGGAATGAGGCGCTCGGGTTTATTCAAGAAAGCGAGGATGAAGCTGAGCGCGCTCGTGAGGAGGAACTACTGCGTAAGGCCGAGAGGCAGCGCGCTCGTGAGGAGGAACTACTGCGTAAGGCCGAGAGCGAACGGGTAAAGCTTCTGCTGCAGAAGCGCAAGCGGGAACGAATTTTCGGCGTCACGGTCTTCGTCTTCGGGATAATTGCTGATTCTCGCCCTCGCAGCCCTCGGCTATGTCATAAACGAGAAGCGGAAGCGTTGGCAACAAACTGCCGCGCAGCTGGACAGGAGCGTCAGACCCTCGTCGAGAAGGGTCAGAATTCTCAGAGAAAAGCGCGAAGGCAGCTTTGGGTAACCGGACGGATGATCCGATTAAAGACGTCACTGCGCTCCGGAATCTCGCGCTTGCTCTGAACTTGAATCGCTCAGGATATCGAAGCAGCAAAGATGGCTGGCAATTTATTGCTTGCAGCATGTTTGGTGTCCGCCGGCTGCGTCGGAGGTGCGCTATCGGCGAGATGCATTGCTGGCAGCGACCTTCGCTCCGGGAGGAAGCAACAACGAAATCTTCGCTGTGGCGGGCGATGGTCAGCTCTTGTTCTGGAATGGAGGACGCTCAATGTCACCCGTACCCGATCGTTATTTGAAAAGCCGAAACCGAGCAACGCTCAGCAGATCGTGCAACCGGGCTTCGCCTCCTTCAGTCCCGACGGGCAATGGCTGTTCATTATCCCTCCGACGCTCGCGTCGGTCGCAAACGCGGAAGCTGCTGCGCAAGGCTCGCCTCAGCAGGGAGTGGCCGTCGGAGTACCGTCGCCAGCGACCACGAGGCATGCAAAATTCAGATCTGGCGATGGTCGATGCAGAAATCGAACATACGAGTCTGCGGGCGAGGACTGGAAATTCAGCGGCTTCGAGGTTCCCGCATGATCAACTTTGCCTGGTCTCCCGAATCAGATCGGGTTGTCCTTATCAATACGCGCCTCGAACGAGGCCGAATGTGCCTTTTTCGAGGTGAAGGGAAACACTTTTCAAGAACTCGTCGAGCAGATCGAACAAACTCAACAGCATGAAAATTGTGGCGCTTGCCTTCGCTGTCTACCGCACCGGCATCGCCGTAGTCTCTGTGGACCCGGCAGGCCGGCGCTGCGCAAGGTAAGTTTCATCGGCGCAGATGATCTCGAGGTGATACCTGGGACACGGAAGGATTCAATTCAATTATCCGAGGATTTCCAACCAAATGAGCGTCGCCTTCGGTCCCGGCGACGATCAACTTACCCTAACGAGTTGGAGCGGCATCCGAACCCTCGATCTGCGTAACGGAAAAGTCACACCGATCCCTCCACCGACGTTTCGCGATCAGTTCATGCGACATAGTCGTTGGACCGGGCGACTTTGCCAGGCGTCTCGTGGCGCAATCGCTCTACGGTCGAGTTGAAGTCGCAAAGGGTGCGCGAACGCAAGAGCCCGCCGAGCCCGTCGTCTTCCGCGGGTCAATCGGAATTGCACAGTTCAGTTCGGATGGCCAACGAATGCTGATTTTATCAGGCGGATTGGTGAATGTGTTAGATACCATGCGCCTCATCGACGTCAGTGCGGTGTATCAGGCCGCACGAGGTCGCACCTGAAACATTCGAAGAAAAACCTGCGCCTCCATGGCTGGCAGACATTGCCAGCGCAGTGAGCGCATCCGATCCCAGTCAGGATGGCTCTTTGATGACGCTGGAAGATGTGCGGAGGAAGTATCCCGAAAGCAAAGCCGGTGATCCCTACGAAGCAGTCTGGAAGCGTTTCTTCCCAGACCAACGCACCGCGCACTAACGGCTCGTACGTGTCGTTGCTACAGCATTACCGCCTTTCCGGAAACCGAACCACTTCCGAGTAGATCACGCTTGCCTAATGGCACACTTATAAGGTAATCCTGTACCACATCGCAGCGAATTCGCCCATTGATTTTCAACGCTTTACGACTGGTGGGAATAATCCCACCCCTTCCGCCAAGCCGCTTTTCAAAGTGATCACACAAGCGCTGCGTCATTCGCTTCTGCGCAGCAACGCAAGTTTTTTTTCGTTTGCCGGCGCGCCGCGAGGGAATCGCCGCTTCGCTCGCCGCCAGATGGATGTCGACGCATTCGCGATCTTGAGTGCAGCCTCTGCGAGGAACGTGGCGCCTTGAGGAAGGCGGGCACGCTTTATGGTCGGGGCGCCTTCCGACGTTTCGAGCAAATTTTTTTCGCACAACCCCGCGTATTTCCCACCCAGCGCTAGCAGTTGCTCGTGGGTTCCGCGCTCGACGATACGGCCGTGATCAAGCACGAGAATCTGGTCTGCGTGCATGACAGTGGAAAGCCGGTGCGCGATCACGATTGAAGTACGGTCGAACATCAGAGTCTCCAGCGCTTCCTGGATCAGGCGCTCCGTCGTCATGTCCACGCTCGCCGTCGCTTCATCCAAAATCAAAATTGGCGGATCCTTCAAGAGCGCTCGCGCAATCGAAAGCCGCTGCTTTTCGCCTACACTCAACTTTACTCCGCGCTCCCCAACAACGCTGCTCAATCCATTCGGCAGCCGATCAATAAAGGGACGCGCGTTTGCCACCGCCGCTGCCTCCAGTAGTTCTTCATCCGTGGCGTCAGGCTTCCCAATTTGCAGATTCTCGCGGATGGTGCCGTTAAACAAAAAGCATTCCTGCGTCACCATGCCGATCTGTTGTCGTAATGCACGAATGTTGAAATCACGAATCGGACTTCCGTCGACTAAAATCTCCCCGCTATCGAACTCGTAGAAGCGTGTGAGTAGATTGATGACCGTGGATTTTCCCGAGCCCGTCGTTCCGACAAGCGCGACCGTCTCACCCGGGCGTACACGAAATGAAATCTCACTCAGCGTCGGCAGCTCGCCGGAGTAGCTGAAACTGACGTCCCGGAACTCGATCTCGCCACGTACTGTATCACCAATCGTTTCTCCACCCTTCGACTCTCCTTCTGAATCGAGAATTTCGAAGACGCGTTCGCCCGCGGCGCGTCCTGCCTGCACCAGCTGATTGAGTTCATGCAGTTTCCCCACTGGCTCGTAGAGAAAACTCGCAAGCACAAGAAAGGCGCCAAAATCCCCCAACTGCAAAGCGCCTGACAAAATATCGCGCGCCCCCACCGCCACCACCAGCAGCACTCCGAGCGATCCGAACAAATACATTGCAGAATGGTAAAGTGCCCACACGCGCGTGACGACGAAGGTGGCACGCCGCAACTCGTCACTTTCTTTGTTGAAGCGACGATTTTCCTCAGGCTCGCGCACAAAACTCTTGATCTGACGAATGCCGGAAAGGTTGTCGTGCAGGAGCGAATTCATCGCTGACGCGGCCTGGCGGTGCAGCCGATATCGCCGGTGCGCCGTGAGTGTATACCAAAGCGCTCCGCCGGCCAGCAACGGCACCGGCGCGAGCGCGACCAACGCCAGTTTTGTACTGAGGTAAAACATTCCCCCCACCACCACTACGATCTGCAATATCGCCACCGTGCCTTTCTCGATGCCGTCTATGAGGACGCGCTCGACCGAACTCACGTCCTCCAGAATCCGCGTCATTAGATCGCCGGTGGGGCGATTATCAAACCAGCGGAGTGGCAGAGTTTGAATGTGCGAATACAGATCGCGGCGCAGATCGAAAATGACTTTTTGCTCGAAGGTGTTGTTGAGCAACAGCCGAAGATAATCCAGGCCTCGTTGAACTAGCATGGCAAAACCCACGAGAATAAGCAGCGGAACCAAACGTTCGTGGTGGTGACCATCGATGACTTCGTTGAGAATATATTTGGTCGCCGCAGGTGGAACGACCATCATGAGCGTGCCCATGACCGCGCAAGCCAGCGTCGCGAACGCGAGCATTGGATAGCGTTTTAGATAAACAAAGACGCGCCAGACCGTTTTCACTTCCCTTGAAACTCAGTGACGTAGATAAGATCGAACTATTCACTCACGCGGTCACAAGTAAAGAAGCCAAGGAGTTGGTTTCCCGCGTTGGAGCTGATTGTAAACAATGGGTTCGAATCCAATCCTTCCGCCAGTTTCTAGTGAATCATCGGCAGTTGGTCGCTAAATGGATTTGTATCCGACACAACCATTTCGAATAATCGCGAACAGGAACCACTCACCATGAGCCGTTGGAAGCGTTGGCTACCGGGACTTCAGATCCTAAGCGAGTACCAAGCCGCATGGTTTCCCCGCGATCTGATGGCTGGTCTCGTGCTGGCTACTATGCTGGTGCCGGTCGGCATCGCTTATGCGTTGGCTTCCGGCGTTCCCGGAATTTATGGGCTGTATGCCACGATCGTGCCGCTGCTCGCTTACGCGCTCTTTGGTCCCAGCCGCATCCTGGTGCTGGGGCCGGATTCGGCTCTCGCTCCAGTGATTCTGGCGGTCGTGCTCCCTCTCTCGGGTGGCGACGCCATGCGTGCGGTAGCCCTCGCGAGCATGATGGCGGTGGTCTCGGGTCTGGTGTGCGTCTTGATTGGTATGCTGCGCCTAGGGTTCGTCACGGAGCTACTCTCCAAGCCCATCCGCTATGGCTACATGAACGGCATCGCGCTGACAGTGTTGATCAGCCAGCTACCAAAGCTTCTTGGGTTTCTCAATCAAAGGCGCAGGACCATTGCGCGACCTCGCGCGCATCACCGAAGGCATTCTCGGCGGGACAGGTGAACTGGACGTCATTCGCAGTCGGCGCCGGCACGCTCGCAGCAATCCTCTTGCTCAAGCCCTACAAGCGCATCCCGGGCCTTCTGCTCGCAGTCGTCGCCGCGACTATCGTCGTCGGTGTACTGAACCTCGACGTTACCGCCGGCGTAAAAGTTCTCGGTCCGCTGCCGCAGGGACTGCCTTCGTTTGCATTGCCGATAATCAATTTTGCCCATCTCAATGATGTCATAATCGGTGGATGTGCTGTCGCCATGGTGGCGTTCGCGGACACGAGCGTCCTGTCGCGGACGTACGCCGCCAAGATGCGCACGCCGGTCGATCCGAATCAGGAGATGATCGGCCTCGGCGCTGCGAATCTCGCAGCCGGCCTTTTTCAAGGATTCCCGATCAGCAGCAGCTCATCACGCACACCGGTCGCGGAAGCGGCAGGATCGAAGACGCAGCTCACCGGCGTTGTGGGCGCCGTCGCGGTCGCGCTCCTCTTAATGTTCGCACCCAATCTTCTGAAGGATCTGCCGAGCAGCGCGCTTGCAGCGGTCGTAATCGCCGCTGCCATTGGCTTGTTCGAATTCGCAGACTTGCGTCGGATCTTCCGCATTCAGCAATGGGAATTCTGGCTGTCGATTGTCTGCTTTGTAGGCGTTGCCGTGTTCGGCGTGATTCCCGGCATCGGCATCGCGATAGTCATCGCGGTCATCGAGTTCCTTTGGGACGGCTGGCGGCCGCACTTCGCGGTGCTCGGCCGAGTCGATGGTATTCGCGGCTACCACGACGTCACGCGTTACCCCGCTGCCCGTCGCATTCCCGGGCTGGTGTTGTTTCGTTGGGACGCGCCTCTCTTCTTCGCGAACGCCGAGCTTTTCCATCAGCGAATCCTCGACGCCCTTGCAGAATCGCCGAGTCCGGTGCGGCGAATCATTGTTACAGCCGAACCGGTCACCAGCATTGACGTGACTTCGGCTGACATGCTCGCCGAACTCGAGCACAGCTTAAGCGAATCTGGGGTGGAGTTGCGGTTCGCAGAAATGAAGGATCCGGTCAAGGACAAGCTGAAACGCTTCGAACTATTCGATCGCTTTGGCGCCGCCGACTTCTATCCGACGATAGGCAGCGCAGTCGACGCCTACCTGGAAGAACATGCCGTCGACTGGAAGCCTTGATGACGCAACGAATCGCTGCTGATAACCGTTCGCAGGGCCAAATGGCTGCGCAGTTCCGAAGTTTATTATAGAGGTTGTTGCCCGCAGTTTCGCTGATCCGCTGCTCCAGGATGAGCGTACGGGAATCACCGGAGAAGGGAATGAAGCGGTTAGTCATAATAGTTGGATTTGTTTTGAGTTTTGCTTGTCAGCCGTTCGCCAGCGACCGTACGACACTCGCTCGCGTCACAGTCTATTGGCCTGGCGAAGGTTCAGGCAAGAGTGCTGCCTGGAATGGTGCACGACTAAGTGAGGACCACTGTGCTGTAGATCCCAAAAAGATTCCTTACGGCAGCAAAGTTCTTTTTGCTGACGGCGAGTGCAGGGCCGTAGACACCGGCCCGGACGTAGTCAAGCGCAAGGCTGCTCGCTCGTTAGGCCGAACTTCGGTTGAGCGGGACGCGATCGTCATCGACCGATTCTTCGATACCAGGCAAAAGGCGCTTGTATGGGAAAGTGCGCATCCACATTTCATGATGGTGCGAGTTCAAACTGCTGAAACCAAGCAAGCCGCAGACTAGCGGCCAGCCGTGGATTCAATCTGGCGCCTTAATGCGGTGGATCGCCTTTTGCAGTCGCCGGCTCTGTAGCGGGCGCTGCGCAGATTTTCGGGATCGAATTTTCAAGTTGAGCATTTCGACAAACAGCGAGAACGCCATCGCAAAATAGGTGTAGCCTCTCGGAATGTGAAACCCGAGACCTTCGGCAATGAGGTTCACGCCGATGAGAAGGAGAAAGCTGAGTGCGAGCATCTTGATCGTTGGATGACGTTCGACGAAGCCGCTTACGGGTCCAGCAAAAACCATCATGACGATCACCGCCACGATTACAGCGATGATCATGATGGCAACTTGATCGACCATCCCGACAGCAGTGATCACGGAATCAAGCGAAAACACGAGGTCGAGGAGAATAATTTGCACGAGCACAGCGAAGAATGAGGCAACGGCGCGCGCGTTTCGATGTTCGTCCTCGCCTTCAATGCGGTCGTGAATTTCATGCGTGCTTTTCACCAGAAGAAATAATCCGCCGGCAACCAGAATTATTGCGCGGCCGGTGACGTCGAAACCGCCAATGACGAAAAGCGGGCGCGTGAGTCGCGTGATCCAGGTGATCGAAAGCAGCAGCAGGATCCGCATGATCATGGCCAGACTGAGGCCGATAGAGCGCGCTTTCTTTTGCTGATGCGCAGGAAGTTTCCCCGACAGGATCGAGATGAAAACGATGTTGTCGATGCCCAGGACGAGTTCGAGAACTGTTAATGTTAACAGTCCGATCCAGGCATCCAAATCAGTGAGCCATTCCATGGACGATCGTTCAGTCTACCGCGCGGGGCTTCGTGGCGCACGACCTTACGCTAAGTAAGTTTAGACCCGTGGTCTTAGACAAAATTGGCAGTCAGCGACGTCTTTGATTGTGGAATCATTTGAATCCGATCACTTCGCTGGAGGCATCTTACCTCAAAAAGAAAACGCTGTTGCATCCGATAGGTTCAACGGCACTTTGCTGATTCTGCTCTTTTTACTCTATGAATATGCTTTGTCGTATCTTTTCTCTTTCGATCGCGATTGTCATTTGCTCGTTGACGACTGCCTCGGCGCAAACGCCGCCCAAGACAACGCGGCTACTGCGTTTTCCGACCACGAATGATCGCGACATCGTCTTCTGTTACGCAGGCCAGCTTTATACGGTCGGCAAAGACGGCGGAACGGCGCGCCGCCTAACAAGTGGCCCGGGCTACACTTCGTTTTCACGGTTTTCGCCGGACGGAACCCAAATCGCCTTCAGTTCGGAATACGATGGCAACAGAGAAGTCTACGTTATGCCAGCCGAGGGTGGCGTCCCGAAACGCTTGACGACTTCGGCCACACTGGGGCGCGACGACGTTTCTGATCGCATGGGTCCTAACAACATTGTGATGGCATGGGAAAATACCAAGCCACTGGTCGTATTTCGCTCGCGCATGAGATCGTTCGACGATTTCGTCGGCTCGCTTTTTGCCGTAGGTCTGGACGCGGAATTGCCCCAACAATTGCCGGTGCCGCGCGGAGGCTTCGTTTCATTTTCGCCAGACGATTCAAAGATGGCATTCAACCGCATCTTCCGCGAGTTCCGCACTTGGAAACATTATCGCGGCGGTATGGCGGATGACATTTGGCTTTACGATTTTAAAACCGGTGCGACCGAAAACCTAACAAACAATCCCGCCCAGGACATCTGCCCGATGTGGGGACCGGACAACAAGATCTATTTCATCTCCGATCGCGATAACCGGATGAATCTTTTCGTTGTAGATCTTGCAACGAAAGAGACAAAGCAGCTGACGCACTTCACGGATTTCGACATCAAGTTCCCATCGATGTGCAAACAATCGATCGTCTTTGAACAAGCCGGTCTCATCTGGCGGTATGATCTGGCGACCGGCCAGGCCGCGCCTGTGCCGATCGACATCAAGGAAGACTTCGACGGCGGTCGCGGTGGGCTGGTCGATGCGGCCAAACATGTTGAATCTGTAAACCTCGCGCCTGATGGCGAGCGCACGATTGTCGTTGCACGCGGTGATCTCTTTTCGGTTCCGGCAAAGAACGGGACGCCTCGCAATCTGAGCAAAACTTCGGGAGCACACGAACGCGATGCGGTTTGGTCGCCTGACGGAAAATGGATTGCGTACAACTCGGACGCGACCGGCGAGAACGAGCTGTACGTGCGTTCGCAGGACGGCAAAGGCGAGCCGCAACAGATCACGAATGGTGGCGACAGCTATTATTACGCACCGAAATGGTCACCCGACAGCAAGAAACTGTTATGGAGCGATAGGTTGCAGCGCTTGCGCTTTGTCGATGTTGCCTCAAAAGCTGTGACTCAGGTCGATCAGGACAAATTCGGCGAGATCCTGGGTTATAACTGGTCGCCCGACAGTCAGTGGATTACCTGGGCGCGCCCCGAAGAAAACGATATGCCGCGCGTCTATCTATACTCGCTCGCGAACAAACAGCAGACCGCAGTCACTGACAGCTGGTACGGTTCGGGCGAACCGGTCTTCAGCGATGATGGAAAATATCTGGTGCTCGCATCCGCGCGCGATTTCAAACCAACTTTTGGCGATCAGGAATTCACGAACGTTTACCGCGATATGCAACGTGTGTACCTCGTAACGCTGGCGAAAGACACTCCCAATCCGCTGGAGCCAAAGAGCGATGAAGTAGGAAAGGCCGCAGAAAAGCGGGAAAAGGAAAAAGCGAAGCAAACCGAAGAAAAGAAACCGGAGGCAAGTCCGGGCGAAAAAAAGCCGGAGGAAAAATCGAAAAAGCCGGTCGTAGTAAAAATTGATACCGATGGAATCCAGAACCGGATCGTTGGTTTGGAAATCACGCCCGGTAACTATCGCAATATTCGCATGCTTGATGACGGCCGAATCTTCTATCTGCGCCGCACCGCCGGCGATGAGGTGGGCGAGGACGACGAAGAAGGATTCTCGGACAAAGACAAGAAATCGCACCTCTGCGCCTACAATCTCGACGACCGGAAGGAGACCGTGCTGGGCGACGTCAATAACTATCAGATCACTTTCGACGGAAAAAAGATGCTGGTGAAGATCAAAAAGGATTACGCCATCATCGACCTCCCCAAAGACAAGATCGAGACCAAGGACCACGAGCACAAGATCCAGGGACTCGACATGCAGCTCGATCGCCGTGCGGAGTGGCGTCAGATTTACTTCGAAAGCTGGCGGCAAATGCGGGATTTCTTCTTTTCGCCAACGATGGACGGCGTTGATTGGAAAGCCATGCGCGATAAGTACGCGCCGCTCTTGCCGTTCGTAAATCATCGCAACGATCTTACATACTTGTTAGGCGAACTGATCGGCGAATTGAATATCGGCCACGCTTACGTTGGCGGTGGCGAACGCCCTGACACTCCACGCATCAAGTTGGGCCTCCTGGGCGCGGAACTTTCCCGTGATCCGGCGACGCACGCCTATCGAATCGACCGCATTTTACCAGGTGAAAACTGGGACAAGAAAACGCGCTCACCGCTTACAGATATCGGCGCCAATGTGAAGCCCGGCGATTACATTCTGGCGATCAACAACACGCCCGTCTCGAGTTTGCCAAACATTTATGACGCGCTCATCGGCACTGCTGGCAAACAAGTGATCTTGCGTGTGAATTCCAAACCGACCGATGCCGGCGCGCGTGACGTCACGGTTGTGCCAATCGATGACGAAGCGCCACTTTATTACATCGATTGGGTGCAGAGAAACATCGATTATGTGACGAAGAAAACAGGCGGCCAGGTTGGTTACCTGCACATTCCGGATATGGGCCAGCCAGGCCTCAATGAGTTCACGAAGCTTTACTTTCCACAAATCCGGAAACACGCGCTCATAGTTGATGTTCGCGGCAACGGCGGCGGCTTTGTTTCGCCGCTCGTAATTGAGCGATTGCGGCGCGCATTGGTAATGATCGGCATCGCGCGCAACGGCATGCCGCAAACCGACCCGGCTCAAACGTTCACAGGTCCGATGGTGACATTGATCAACGAGTTCTCTGCCTCCGATGGCGACATTTTCCCGTTTCGCTTCAAAGCGCTTGGACTCGGCAAACTCATCGGCAAACGGACCTGGGGTGGCGTAACTGGCATTCGCGAATCGTTGCCGCTTGTCGACGGCGGACAATTCTTCAAACCGGAGTTCGCGATTTATTCCAAAGACGGCAAACAATGGATCGTGGAAGGTCACGGGGTTGATCCCGACATCGTCGTCGATAATGATCCCGGCAAAGAATTTAAAGGCGAAGATCAACAGCTCGATCGCGCCATCCAGGAGATTCAGGACGAGCTGAAGACAAAACGCTTCGATCTTCCATCTCCCCCGCCCTGGCCCAATCGAAATCCTGGCGGCTGATCGCGGCGCGTGGCTACAGATATATTCGCCCCCGTCATAGCGGGTCCAATTTGTGCAGGCGGATTGTGAAGCTGGAAGCGATCAACGCTCTTGCGTAATTCATCGCCGCGAGCGAACGCACTTAAACACGCCCATCGGCGAACTGAGGCGCGAAATCTTAAAGTAAGTACGTGGAGCCCCTATTTCCTGCGCTAGCTTCAACTTGAAGCGGCGCGATCAGCAGCATGGAACGAGCCTTCATTAACCGAACCGAAGCGGGACGGTTGCTTGCGGAAAAGCTCGGAAATTATGCGAACCGGAATGACGTCATCGTGCTGGGGTTGCCCCGGGGAGGTGTCCCGGTTGCCTACGAAGTCGCGAAACGGCTGAACGCGCCGCTTGACGTTTTCATCGTGAGAAAACTCGGAGTGCCTGGATTCGAAGAACTGGCTGCTGGTGCGATCGCCTCAGGCGGTGTCCGTGTTTTGAACGACGATGTTGTGCGCGCAATACCGTACGCAAGCGAGGCGATTGAAGCGGTCACCGCCAGGGAAACAGTCGAACTTCAAAGGCGCGAACAAATTTATCGTGAAGGACGCGCCGCACCGGAATTGCGCGACAAAATCGTGATTTTGGTCGATGACGGATTGGCGACTGGCGCCACCATGCGCGCAGCAGTAAAGGCGTTGCGGGAGCGCGCTGTGGCGAAAATCGTCATGGCAGTGCCGGTGGGACCGCCAGATACTTGCGAAGAGCTTGCACGCGAAGCTGATGAAGCCGTCTGTCTAAGCACGCCTCCATTCTTTCAAGCCGTGGGACAGTATTACGAAGACTTTTCGCAGACTAGCGACGACGACGTGCGCGAACTGCTGACCCAAGCTGCGCTTGCTCGTGAAGCGAGCGATTAGATTTGTACGGCACGCCATCAGGCGAAGGCGATCACGATTCTGTTTAAGTATGATTGACGTGCAAATTTTCGCTGGCCGCGCAGCGCTTTCGGGTAGCCTTGCGATTCCCGAAAATTCGGAGGGGCTGGTGCTGTTTGCGCACGGCAGCGGGAGCAGCCGGCACAGTACGCGTAATCAATTTGTCGCGAGCACACTCAATCGCGCTGGCCTCGGAACGTTACTTTTCGACTTGCTGACGCCCGAAGAGGAAGCGCTCGACATCCACACTCGTGAGCATCGATTCAACATTAGTCTGCTGGCCCAGCGCCTTGTGCATGCTACAAAGTGGATCAGGCAACAAGAGCAAATGCGCAATTTGCGGATTGGATATTTCGGCTCAAGTACCGGGGGCGCCGCGGCACTGGTTGCGGCAGCGGAACTTCCAGAGGACGCCAGTGCGGTCGTTTCACGTGGGGGGCGTCCAGATCTGGCCGGCGATGCCTTGCGAAAGGTCCAGGCGCCGACATTGCTCATGGTCGGCGGCAACGATGACGTTGTGATCGAGCTGAACGAAATGGCGCGCGATCAGATCCGCTGCGAAGTGAAGCTGGAAATTATTCCAGGGGCAACGCACTTGTTTGAGGAGCCGGGAGCGCTGGAGCAAGTAGCCAAACTGGCAAGCGCTTGGTTCGTCAATAAGTTTGGAACGTGCAGCGCTCACTGAAGAGCACTTCACGAAAAAACCGCACAAAGTCGCGCGCTTGATGATGGAATCATCCACTCACAACTTCTCTGCCCTTACGACCGACCTGTACGAGGTCACGATGGCGTGCGGCTACTGCAAAGCGGGCGTGGCCGAGCATGAGGCCGTTTTTCACGTCACCTTCCGGGAGAACCCTTTTTCTGGGCAGTTCACCGTCGCTTGCGGACTGGCGACAGCAATCGACTTCCTGCGCGCATTCCACTTCACGGGTGCTGAAGTCGAGTACCTTGCCTCGCAGCGTGGCAATGACGGCAAACCGCTGTTCGATTCTCATTTTCTCGATTACCTGCGCGGGCTGCAACTGACTTGCGACGTGGATGCAATTCCTGAAGGCACGTTGGTCTTCGCTAACGAACCGCTGGTCCGCATACGCGGTCCCATTGCGCAATGCCAACTACTCGAGACGGCCCTGCTCAACATCTGCAACTTCCAAAGCCTTATTGCTACAAAAGCGGCGCGTGTTTGTCTGGCTGCTCACGGTGATCCGGTCATCGAGTTTGGTCTCCGCCGGTCGCAGGGAGTCGATGGCGGATTGACGGCAGCCCGTGCCGCTTACATCGGCGGTTGTGCTGGTACATCGAATTTGCAGGCCGGAAAACAATTCGGCATCCCGGTAAGCGGAACGCAAGCACACAGTTGGATCATGTTTTTCGAAAACGAGCGTAAGGCGTTCAGAACCTATGCAGAAGCAATGCCTAACAACTGCATTTTTCTCGTTGACACCTATGACTCCATCGACGGCATGCGTCACGCCATCGAGATAGGAAGCGAACTGCGCAAACAGGGTCATGAGATGATCGGCGTGCGTTTGGATTCCGGTGACGGCGTCGCCTTGAGCATCAAAGCTCGCCAAATGCTGGATCAGGCAGGCTTTGCGAATGCAAAGATCGTCGGCTCAGGCAATCTCGACGAGTACACGATCACAGACTTGAAACAGCGCGGCGCAAAAATCGATGTCTGGGGCGTGGGAACAAAGCTTAGCACCGGCCAACCGGATGGCGCTCTCGGTGGCATCTACAAACTCGGCGCGATTCGGCGCCCTGGTGGCGAATGGCAACACCGCATTAAACTTTCGGAAGAATCAGCTAAGGCGTCAGTCCCAGGCTCATTGCAGGTCCGCCGGTTTTATCACCCGAACGGCAGATTCATTGCGGACGCGATCTACGAAGATGATCATGGCGTTTCTGAGCCCTGCGAAATCGTCGATGCTGAGACAAAAGACAAGACGCAAATCCCTGCCAACACTCGTTCTTCAGATTTGCTCGTGCCGATTTTGCGACGCGGGAAAGTTGTTTATGAACCGCCGAACATTGAGACGTCGCGCGAGCATCTGCGTAAGCAACTCAGTTGCGCCCCTCCAGAGATATTGAAGCTGACTGACCCATCTCCCTATAACGTCGGCCTCGAACAGTCACTGCACGAGTTACGGTCGCAATTGATCGAGCACGCCAAACGAAATGAACACGCTGATTCTCGTCGACATTCAGAATGACTTTCTGCCCGGCGGCGCTTTAGCCGTGCCGCACGGCGATGAGGTTGTCCCGCTTGCAGATGAATTGCAGCAACGCTTCGATCTCATTGTCGCGACCAAAGATTGGCACCCGTCCGACCACGGCAGCTTCGCTGCAAATCACCCGGGCAAAAAGCCTGGGGATCGCATCATTCTAGATGGAATCGAACAAATCCTATGGCCGGTGCATTGCGTTCAGAACACGCACGGTGCGGAGTTCGCTCCGTTATTCGCCACCAGCCGCATCGCTCACATTTTTCACAAAGGAACCGAGCGAAACATTGATAGTTACAGCACGTTTTTCGATAACGCTCATCGTCGACACACCGGACTCGCCCATTACCTGGAGAAGTGTGGGATCAAAGACATTTACCTTATGGGCCTCGCCTTAGATTATTGCGTCAAATACAGCACGCTCGACGCGCGCCACCTCGGGTTGAATACGTATGTAATCGTCGACGGCTGCCGCGGTATTGAGCTTAATCCGGGCGACATCGGTCGCGCGCTGAAGGAAATGAAAGATGCTGGCGCGATTCTTCTAAAAAGCAGCGAACTGTAGCTGGCACTTGGTGGTAGGGACCGCATTTCGCCTCGCGGCGTGTTATTACGGTTGCTCGTAAGCGAAAAGATTGGCGCGGATAGAACGCGCCAAACCCATAGTCGTTCAGACGTTCGATGTCGCCGTAACAGCCCGGGAGCTTTACTACGGCAGCCGTGTCGCCGTTCCTACACCTAACCCCGTGGCGCCAGCACCTACAACCTGGGTGATCCAAAGCTGCTTTGCACCCGGTCCGACGTACATGTTAAAGCTTGGGCCGTTGGGGATTGATATCGTACCCGTGCAGTCCGGTGCGACCGTATAGGTTCCACCCGGGCCGGTGACGTCGATGATAATCGTGCCTCCGATGTTCACCGTGCCGAATTCATTGAACGTCGTACCATCTCCGTTGAACCGGGTGCCTTGCATAACGGCTTTCGGTACCAGGGTCCCACCGAGGTCTGCGTACCCGTCGAACGTCCACATATACAAGCCGTGCAGCATCTGCATGCTGCAAGCCTGCGGGAACCGCTCCGTCGCCCGCGCAGTACTGGACGTGCCCAGCGCCATCGCGGCAACCAGGCAGCCCAACGCACAAGTGAAGGCCAGGGAGCTCATTATCGTTTTAGTTAATTTTGGTTTCATAGTTACTGTTTCTTTCTATTTGGTTTTGCCTGTTTTGGCCTTCTTTGATTCCTCATCGTGAGGAGCTATTTCTGGCCGTTCACCGAAGTAAAGAACGGAAAAAGCGTGAGGTTATGGGGAAATGCAGAAGCCTTACTTGGGCGAGTACTGCCACACCGATTCGGACGAGAGCGGGAAAAGAGCCAGGTCCGACTAAATGGTCCGTTGCAGAGAAAACTCACAACACTCTGAACAAGTTTCATGGCCAACACCTCAGTTATGCGGACCACTCCCTGCGATTCGCGGTTTCCTACGGGAAGAGGGTCAGGGGCTTGGCTGGAGACGCCTAACGAACTTGACGCAATGGGATGCTCGTTCGCAACGAGGCGTAGGTCAACCCCAAATGTGAAATGCGGATCTGCCGGTGTGATCTGGTCGACTGATGTCGCCAAGAATTCCTCACGTTCGTGCAGACGGACAGAACGGGCTGACGATTCTTTCAGAAGGGGTCTTACTTTTCCCCCCTTTATCCTCACAATTATTGAAGGCTGTACTTTGTAGCGCAGCGCCAAAGCCGATTGTTGACCCACATGGCGACAGAAAGCGTTGCGTTACCAACGCAGACGTTTTCTTTCGACTTCTCAACGACGAGCACGAAGACAGAATGAAAATGCTTCGCGCGCTGGATGAACTGAAAGATGCCGGCGCGATTCTTCTAAAAAGCGCCGAACTGTAGCTGGCACTTACTGGTAGGGACCGCATTTCGCCTCTGCGCCGTGTTATTGCGGTTGGTCATAAGTAAAAAGGCTGGCGGGGATAGAACGCACCAACCTCCTACTCGTTTCAGACGCTCGATGTCGTCGTAACAGCCCGAGAGCTTTGCTACGGCACCCGTGTTGGACCACTGGCGGCATGCGAAGTCACGTGATCGTGAGGGGCGCCCACAGCTTAATCACAGTACAAAGGCGCACTGAAAGCAAGCCCTCATGCAGCGGAACAGACCTGTAGCCGGAGTCGTTGAGACTCTGGCGGCGCGGTCACCGACCGCGGCTACAATTACGCCGGGAGCACGGTCGAGAGCGTCACTTCTTTGTCGATAGTTTCCTTGATTACTTTTTCGACGGTGGCGCCGAGTTTCGATCCGTCGCGATCAAGTATCCACACCTGCTGGCCTTGCTCGAACGAACCTCGAGTCATCACTTTGAGCAGAACGCCCTCTTCTGTCGCCGGGTTGTCGAGCACGTCGATGACAATCGCTTCAGTCTTTCCGACGCTTGTCAGCAACGTCAGGTCGTCATCAACTTTCGGCTTTTGCATGGGCAGCAGCTCCCGTGTTCCCGCTAAAGTATTCGACCCTCGCCACTGTTCCGAGCGTGTTGGCGATTGCAAACAAATCAATGCACCTAAACGGTCTCGACCAGATGGCGCTCAGGCACGATTTGGGGATCGGATTTCTCGGGTTTGAGCACCCGATATAAGAACCAGACAATGAAACAATTCGCCAGCAATATGAGCACGCCCACCAGACCCGGCCGATGCCAGAGATGTCGAATCTCAATTGGAATCAGGCTGGCCGTTGCGAAAATCATAAGCAGCTCGGCCCAGCGTTGCTGCATGTAAACGCCGATCCCTTCCGTGAAAAGGACCGCCGCATAAAACAGCGCCAGAAAACCTGTCGCCCGCACCGCACCGTCTGCAAGGATGGCTTGTAGTTTGTGAAGCAGCCAGACGACGGCGCGGCTGTGCTCGAGCAGAATTTCATCCGCCGTCCAGTTTGACAACGCATCCATCCAGCGAGCCCGCGCGTTCAGAAAAAGCAGTGAAGCACCTGCTACCAGCAACAACGCGCCTTTGCCGATTTTGAAAAGCGCGATCAGCTTGAGATATCGAACACGGCGGGCGCCCTGCAAAATGGCAGGTTCGTGACGCGCCGGGTTCTTCGTTCTTGGTTCGGCCACTTCCTAACTGTAGTGGCACCCGTCTTGCCTGCAAAATCGAGATGGTCGCAGCCTGCGCGGCTGCGTCTGCAGGTTAACCCGCAAATACCGGTTTCTTGCGTGAGCAAATTTCGAATTTGTTCCCTTCGGGGTCTTCGAAAAAGAAGGCGTAGTAACCCGGACTGTACCCTTTGCAAACTTCCGGCCCCTCCAGCTTTTTCCCGCCGGCTTCGCGCACAACCTTTGCAACCCGATCCACTTCTTCTCGCGTATCGGCCCAAAACGCAATGCGTGTGCGATTCGGTTTGTGGTTCTTATCCGGACTAAGGCCAAAGAATTCCGACGGTTTGCCGCCGACCGCGGAATAAAAAGTATGGAAGTATCGGCCGGGTTTTTCGTGAACGAATCCCAGCTGCGGTAAGAATTTTCCGTAAAACTTTCTTGCCGCAGCCATGTCTTTTACACGTAAGTCGATATGATCAAAGCAACGCGTTTTCATGTGGCGATCTTCAACCGCATGGCGCAGCACTTCAAACCCATGTGATTGCGAAAGGCAGAGCGCGCACGAAGTGAGGCACCCTACCCCCGATTTTATTCAGCGACGAAGCGCGCCAAAATCGGTCCTAGCTTTTTGATCGTGCCTTTCGGCCACAACTTTTGGTCGGTCACCAGCGCCGTATCCAACGCAGAATGTTCCGGCCAGTTCGGCTGGTTGGGAATTCTCGGAATGACGTCCGCGATGACGCTTCGGGCTGTCTCCGCATTTGCGAACAAGTGACTGAGAATGATTTCAGCCGAGACCGGTTCCTCTTCGATTTTCCACGCGTCGTAGTCGGTGATCATGGCCATGGTAGCGAATGCAATCTCCGCTTCGCGAGCCAGCTTTGCTTCCGGAAGATTGGTCATGGCGATCACATCGAACCCGTTGCGATGGTTGAATTCAGATTCGGCGCGCGTGGAGAACGCAGGACCGTCCATGTTCACGTAAGTGCCGCCGTTGTGAACGGCATAACCCAGTGACCTGACTGATTCCGCTACGATATTACGCAGGTTCGTGCTGATCGGTTCGGCAAATCCAATGTGCGCCACAATGCCTTCGCCAAAAAATGTATGCGCGGTGCGTTGACTGGTTCGATCGTAAAACTGCGACGGCAAGACAATATCTCGCGGCGCATATTTTTCCTGCAAGCTGCCTACTGCGGCCACTGAAATGATCCAGCGAACGTTCAACGAACGAAGCGCGTAGATGTTGGCGCGGTAATTTATTTCGTGCGGCAGAATCCGGTGGCCGCGGCCATGTCGGGGCAAAAAATAAATCTGACGCTCGCCTAATTTTCCGCCGACGAGTATGTCCGACGGCGGTCCAAAGGGTGTTTCGATTTTGTGTTCAGTCGTATCGCGTAACTCCTCCATCTGGTAGAGGCCGCTGCCACCGATAACCCCGATCGCCGGAACGTCTTTATTCATGCGAGCGGCGACTTAATCCCAAATGGCCACCATGAAAAGCAGATAATGTGATAAAAAAATAAGGCTAAATAAACCAACCATTGACAATATTGCCTCCTCATACCATACCCGTAGCGCACGTGGCGTCGCTATGTATTGTTTTCAACTTCGATGCCGAAATTCTTCATCAAGACTTATGGCTGCCAAATGAACGAGCGCGACTCCGAACAGGTCGCGCACTCGCTTATCGCCCACGGCTATGAGCGGGTCGGGCACGAGTCAGAAGCCGACGTTGTGCTTCTAAACACATGCAGCGTAAGGGATATGGCTGATAAAAAAGCGCTTGGCAAGATGGGCATGCTCGGGCGGCTAGCGAAAGAACGGCCGCACGTGGTGTTCGGGTTTCTCGGCTGTATGGCCCAGGTGCGCGGCGCGGCGCTGCTGAAAGGTTTGCCGCACGTCGATCTTGTCGTTGGCACACAAAAGTTTCATCGCGTGGCCGAGTACGTGGATGAACTCGTAACGCGGAAGACGGCGCACCCGCCGGTGGTGGACTACCAAAATGGCGCGATGGATGACCTGCGGTTTTCGATCGTTGATGTCGACGAGGAAGCCGGTTCGCAATCGACTATTCGCGATCAGCAGCTGAGACCAAGGCAGGCGACGGCTTTTGTCTCGATCATGCAAGGATGCAACATGCATTGCACTTTCTGCATAGTACCGCAGACGCGTGGCACGGAACGCAGCCGGCCAATAGCCGAAATAGTGGCCGAGGTGCGCGATCTGGTATCGCGCGGAGCAAAAGAAGTCACGCTATTGGGGCAAATCGTGAATCTTTACGGGCGCCATGAATTTCCGAAGATCGATAACAAATCTCCGTTCGTGCAGTTGCTCGAATCTGTTCATGAGGTTGAAGGCCTTCAGCGACTTCGTTTCACTTCCCCTCATCCGATTGGCTTTCGCGACGACTTAATCGACGCAATCTCGCGGCTTCCGAAACTTGCCGAGCACGTTCATCTGCCTTTGCAATCCGGCTCGAACAAGATTCTGAAAGCGATGCACCGCGCCTACACTGCGGAGAAATATTTGGATCTGATCGAGCGCATTCGGAAAGCGCGCAAAGGCCTTGCGATCACTACCGACATCATCGTCGGGTTTCCCGGCGAGACAGATGACGACTACGGACAGACGCGCGAATTAGTCGACGAAATCCAGTTCGATAATGCATTCGTGTTCCGTTATTCACCGCGACGCGATACTTCCGCTGCGGAAATGCCCGATCAAATCGACGAGCAGGTCAAAGAACACCGCAATCAAGATTTACTTGAGGTCGTAAACGAATCGAATCGCCGGGTTCTCGAACGTTTGGTTGGACGCCAGGTGGAAGTTCTTTGCGAAGGCCCCAGCAAAACAAACCGCGCACGCCTTACGGGGCGGACTCGCACGAACAAGATTGTCGTCTTTCCGCCTTCGCAAATGCGGCGGCCAACGGGCGAAAGCCAAGAGCTGGTTGGGGAGCTTGTTGACGTGCGAATTGAGCGGGCCAACGGATTCAGCCTGTATGGAGTGCCCTGCTGAAGTAGGGCCTCTTGAATCGCAAGTTGAAAACTTGCGCGACCGTATCCAAACTCACAAGCCATCAGTCTAGTTCGACGCATGATTTACCATCTTTCTTTGCATACAGCAGGAGTAATCGCCGGCGCGTTTCTCGTGCTGGTCGGAGTGCTCGGATTGCTGAAGCCGAACCTCGCCCAAGTCGCGAAACAGTTTCCTCGCTCTCGCGTTGCCGGAGTTGTGTTGCTCACCATTTGCCTGGCTTGGACCATGTGGTTGCTGGTCACCATTCAGATGGGCGAATTCGCCGGGTTTCGTCGTCCACTCCTGATTGGGTTACCAATCGGTTATGTGCTCACGCTGTTTTTCGTGGATGAGTTCCTCGCGGTACGCGCTCTCGGAATTCTCTGTTTGCTCATGGCCGAACCGCTGCTCGATGCCGCCTTTTTGCGGTACGAAACGAGCCGCTTGCTCCTGACGGTATTTGCTTACTTGCTGATAATCGCAGGCTTGTTTTGGGTGGCTATTCCGTATGTCCTTCGCGATCAAATTAACTGGAGCGCTCGCAGTGTTTTCCGCTGGCGCTGTCTGCACGCTATCGCCCTGGTTTACGGCTGCGTGATTCTTAGGTTCGCGTTTACGCAATACTAAAGGAGCACTTCTGTAGCCACTGGTTCGCCGCAGGACGAATCCGTCCGGTGTGCGGACTTGTGAATACAGCCCACAAGGCCGTGGCTACAGCAAAAAAGCATGAACCGCATTCTGGTGATCCGCGGCGGCGCAATCGGCGATTTCATTCTCACTTTGCCAGCGCTCAAAGCGTTTCGTGACGCGCGACCGCACGCGCACATGGAGATTCTCGGCTACAAGCACATTGCAGTGATTGCAGAAAATCGGTTCTATGCGCAAGCGGTGCGTTCGATTGAATACGGAGCGCTCGCTAGATTTTTCGCGCGCAACTCTGAATTGCCTGCGGAATTGACCGATTATTTCGCCAGCTTCGATGTAATCGTGAGTTATCTGTACGACCCCGACCGGATCTTCGAGACGAATCTTCGTCGGTGTGGCGTGGAAAATCTGATTTGCGGACCGGCGAAGATCGTCGAAAACGCAGGCCACGCAGCCGGGCAGCTTGCGCGACCAATCGAGGAACTGGGAATAAGAGTCGTCGATTTTGCCGAAAGAATTTTTCCTTCGGTGGAAGATCGGCAGTTTGCCCGCGAATTTCTCGCGTCGGCGCCGCAACCGATTATCGCGATTCATCCGGGAAGCGGCAGCCACGAAAAGAACTGGCCACTGGAAAACTGGATTGGCTTGTTTTCAGGAGGTAGTCGTTCCGCAAACCTCGCAGGACTTGTGGTGGTCTCAGGCGAAGCAGACGAAGCTCAGACCAAGCAACTGGAACGCGAATGGAAAAGTCGCGATGTCCGCTTCGCCAAAAGTCTGCCGTTGCCTCGCCTCGCCGCTATCCTTGAACGCTCGGTATTCATCGGGCACGACAGTGGAATTTCGCATCTGGCGGCAGCCGCAGGCGCAAGGTGCACCCTCCTGTTCGGACCGACGGATCCGAATGTTTGGCCGCCGAAAAATGACAACGTGCGAATTCTGCGCGCGCCAAATGCAAAGCTGAGCGACTTGGGAATCGAACAGGTTGAGAAGGCTTTGGCCGAAGCACTGTAGCCTTTTGAACCAAAAGTTGGCCAAAGGGGATTCGCGCGGGACTCAGTCGCCATAGCCGCGTGGAAACTTCTGGTGCCATTTCCAAGCGCTTTCGATAATCGCGTCGAGTGATTGAAATTGCGGTTTCCAACCAAGTTCCTTCTTGATCCTCTTCGATGACGCGATGAGCCGGGGTGGATCCCCTGGACGGCGTGGTTTTTCGATCGTCTCGATTTTTCGTCCAGTGATCTTGAGACACGATTCGATCACTTCCCTGACGCTCGAACCACCGCCTGTGCCGAGATTGTAACAGCCGCTGGCAGCTTCGCCGAGAGCCAGAATATGCGCGTTGGCGAGATCGAGAATGTGAATGTAATCGCGAATACAGGTTCCATCCGGTGTGTCGTAATCGGTGCCATAGATTTCCACGTTCGGTTTTTCGCCTAGCGCCACCTGCAACACGTTGGGAATGAGATGTGTCTCCGGTCGATGGTCTTCGCCAAATCTTTCCGAGGCGCCGGAGGCATTGAAGTAGCGAAGGCAAACAAATTTCAGTCCATGAATCTCGTCGTACCAGCGCAGAATTTTTTCGAATGCAAGTTTGGATTCGCCGTAAGGATTGATAGGGCGTGGCTGTGCGCTTTCGTCAATCGGCAACCGATCGGGCGGGCCAAAGATCGCGCAGGTGGACGAAAAGACGATGCGTCGCACATCAGCCGCGACCATGGCATCGAGCAAATTCAATCCATTGCAAATGTTGTTACGAAAATATTTGGAGGGATTGTGCATTGACTCGCCGACCAGTGCGTTGGCGGCGAAGTGCATCACGGCATCCGGGCGATGAGTGGAAAGGGCAGCCTGGATTTGCTGGCGATCGGCAAGTTCCCCTTCAATGAAATGCGCTCGCGAATCAACAGCGCCCCGATGTCCCTCGGTCAGATTATCGAATATGACCACTTCATGCCCCTTATTTAGCAAGAGCTCAGAACAAACGCTCCCGATATAGCCCGCCCCCCCAACGACAAAGATTTTCATTCGCGGGAAAAATGCAACGTGATTAGCGGTTAATCAAAGAAGCATCGCTGGGTTAGCGATGCCTACGGCGCAGCTGTTCGTCGTGGGACTGCTAGTTTGAAACCGCAGTGCGCCGCGGAGTATTTTGCGCGACGGCTTTGTCCTTCTTCTTCTCAAGAGCTGCGACCATCTTTCGAACGCAATTATGTTTGCGACGCGGCGTCAGAACTTTCAAACTTTCTTCGTCCGAACCCCATTGCAATATGTCGATGTCGACATAGCGGACGCCCCATTTTCTAACTTCGGACCGGCTGGTCTTATAAAGATCAATAGTGTCGGTGCCGACCAGGGCGTTCCCGTAATCGTCGATCACGTATTCTTCGTTCGAATCTACCAGGCGAAAGCGCGTTCCGAGCGGGTATCGCGACCAATCCGAAGCGGCACTCAACACGTGCCGACCGGATAGATAGGTGCCGATTGCGTTGTGAGCCCCACTTCCTCCCTCATTATGGCTGTACGCGGTGGTCCGCACCTTTGGAATGCGTCGTCCACTGGTGGCGGTGAGCGTCGGTTTCGATTGCGTCGCGCAGCCTACGACAAAGCACGCCATAGCTCCCGCGAACGCTAGGTTAAGGCATCTAGGCATCAGCGTCTCGCCCTCCATAGCAGTAGGGTCAGAGATCGGCAAACGGTTTTTTACGGAAATCCCCTAGGTCTGGTACCACTCGTCAACAAAAAGCCGAAGACGCTGAACTTCCGGACTCGCCTCAGCAATGGCGATTTAACACCTTACTTCGACGCTATTGGCGTGAATTCCGTTGTGCAATGTGGGCATCGTGTCGCCTTGATCGGAATAGTCATTGCACATGCCGGACAGTCTTTTGACACTGGCGGTGCGTTTGGGGCCGGGCGCTTCATTTGGTTAACTGCTTTTACGACAAGGAAAATGCAGAACGCAACAATGGCGAAGTTGATAATAAAAGTGATAAAGTTGCCGTAGTTCCAAGTGATCGCCTTGTGAGCCAGTGCGTCAGCAGGCGTTGAGAAATTGCTCATCCCATCCGGGCCGGCTTTTAAAACAATAAACTTGTTCGAAAAATCGAGCCCGCCCGTAACCAAACCTATCGGCGGCATCAGAATATCTTTCACGAGCGAAGTAACAATACTTCCGAAGGCCGCGCCGATGATGACGCCGACGGCGAGATCAATTGCATTACCCTTAACCGCGAATTCTTTAAATTCCTTCCACATGCCGCTTATTCGATCAGGTAACGACGATATTGACCAGCTTTTTAGGAACGACAATCACCTTGCGAACCGTCTTACCCGCGATCCTCTCTTGAACTTTTTGGTTCGACAGTGCAACCGTCTTCAGTTCTTCCTCTGTTGCCACAAGTGGCATTTTGATTCGATCGCGAAGTTTGCCGTTTATTTGAATAACGACTTCAACTTCGTCTTCGATTAGCAAATCCTCGTCGTAAGTCGGCCATGATTGTTGGGTAACATCTTCGTGTGCGTCATCGAATTGAGCGCTTAATCTCTCCCATAGCTCGGAGGAAACGTGGGGGGCGAACGGATTGAGTAGGATCAGAAAGGTTCGCATCGCAGACAACGGGATCGTTTCGGTGTTTGTAAACGCGTTCACGAAAATCATCATCTGCGAAATCGCCGTGTTAAAGGAGAACGACTCGATATCCTCAGTGACTTTTTTGATTGTGGCATGGAGTACCTTTTGTTGCTGCTTGTTCGCCTCGATCTCTTTGACTTTGTCGGATAGCACCCATTCGCCTGCCTGATTTTCTGTCATGAGCAGGCGCCAGACGCGCGCGAGAAATCGGGCGACCCCTTCGACCCCTCGAGTGCTCCACGGTTTCATTTGCTCGAACGGTCCCATAAACATTTCGTAGCAACGAAATGCGTCCGCACCATGCTGATCGATCACGTCGTCGGGACTGACGATATTCCCGCGCGATTTCGACATTTTCTGATTGTCCTCGCCTAGAATGATTCCTTGGTTCACTAGTTTCTGGAACGGCTCGGCCTTAGAGATGTAACCCAAATCGAATAACACTTTCTGCCAGAACCGAGCGTAAAGCAGGTGCAACACTGCGTGCTCGGTTCCTCCGACATATAAGTCCACGCCACCAGGTTTATCGCCGCCCATCCAGTAATGTTCCGGCTCTTCGCCCACGAATCGTTTGTCATTCTGCGGGTCGCAGAATCGCAAATAGTACCAACATGATCCTGCCCACTGCGGCATTACATTCAGCTCTCGCGTGGCTTTGTCTGAATAGCGGACCCAATCTTCCGCTTTCGCCAAGGGTGGCTCGCCGGTGCCGGTCGGTTTGTAATCCTCCAGTGGTGGCGGGACAACCGGCAGTTCGCTTTCGGTCAACGCACGATGATTTCCGTCTTGCCAGACAATCGGGAACGGCTCACCCCAATAACGTTGCCGCGAGAACAACCAGTCGCGTAATTTGTAATTGATCGCGCGCTTCCCGAGGCCGCGCTCTTCGAGCCACTCCGTGATTTTTCGAATGGCCTGGCGTGATTGAAGCCCATCGATGATCGGGGAATTGATCGCGATGCCGTCTCCCACGAATCCGATCGGATCTTCGTCGCCCGATGGTTGGACAACTTGCCGAACCGGCAAATCAAACTTCCGCGCAAATTCGAGATCGCGTTCGTCGTGCGCCGGCACAGCCTGGATCGCTCCGGTGCCGTACCCAAGCAAAACGTAATCCGCGATCCAGATCGGAATTTTTTCCTCATTAGCCGGATTGACCGCGAACGCACCGGTGAATACGCCCGTTTTTTCTTTGGAAAGTTCAGTGCGTTCAAGATCGCTTTTACGGCCAGTGCGCTCACGATACTCGCGAACGGCAGGCCATTGCTCCTCCGTCACGATTTGCTCGACGAGCGAATGCTCCGGCGCGAGCACCATGTACGTAGCGCCGTAAAGCGTGTCTGGACGCGTCGTGAACACGCGAATTTTTTGGTCGGTCTTGTCAACCTTGAAATCGATTTCCGCGCCTTCGCTACGGCCAATCCAGTTGCGCTGGAGCAACTTGATTCCTTCAGGCCAATTGAGGCCGTCGAGTTCATTGAGTAATCGCTCCGTATATGCGGTGATACGCAACATCCATTGCCGCATTGGTCGTCGAACAACCGGGAAACCGCCAACCTCGCTTTTTCCGTCTACAACTTCTTCATTCGCCAAAACTGTGCCCAATTCCTGACACCAGTTCACCGGAACATCAGCAACGTACGCGAGTCGAACGCTTTTCGGGTCGGTTCCGCGATAAGTGGAAATCGGCTCAGCCCGATTTGTCTCCGGATTAAACCAGGAGTTATAAATCTGGAGAAAAATCCACTGTGTCCATTTGTAGTAAGTTGGGTCAGTTGTGTTGATCTCCCGTCGCCAATCGTAAGAAAACCCGATCCGCTTTAATTGATTCTTGAACTTCGCCACGTTTTCACGCGTGGTGATGGCGGGATGCTGACCGCTTTTGATCGCGTATTGTTCCGCGGGCAATCCGAAAGCGTCCCAGCCCATCGGGTGCAGGACGTTGAAGCCGCGCAAGCGTTTATAGCGCGCTACGATGTCGGTCGCCGTGTAGCCTTCCGGATGCCCAACGTGCAGCCCCGCCCCGCTTGGGTAAGGAAACATATCGAGCACATAGAATTTTGGCTTCGCAGGATCGAAATCTTTTTCGCCTGGATTAGGCGCGTGAAAAAACTGTCGTTCCTCCCAAATGGTTTGCCATTTCGGCTCGATCTGATCGAACGGATATGGTTTACGGCGGTCGCTACTCATTGCAGTTAAATCAGGAAAACACGAAACCGGGAAAAGAAACTAGAATTTACTCTTGGATTTCCGGTTTCCACATTCAATTGAAACGTGATCGAGCTTGTAGTCGCAACACGCAACACACACAAGACGCGCGAAATTCAGCAAATCCTTGGACCGGACTTTAGGGTGCGCGATCTCGGAGCGCATCCCGAAGTTACGGAAATTGTCGAGAGCGGGATCTCGTTTGAGGAAAATGCGAAACTCAAAGCGCTAACCGCATCAAAACAGTTGCCGGCTCTGGTGATTGCTGACGATTCAGGGTTGGAGGTTGACGCTCTCGACGGCGCGCCCGGAATATACTCGGCGCGTTATTCTGGCACTAACGCGACGGATACGGACAAAATCGACAAGTTACTTCGCGAGCTTGTTCGCGTTCGCGCCACAGAAGATGGGCGTCGTGCTCGGTTTCGCTGTGTAGTGGCGGTCGCGCGTAACGGCAATCTCCTTGGAACCTTCGAAGGAATTGTGGAAGGAAGAATCGCTGATAACGTCCGCGGTGTCTTGGGATTCGGTTACGACCCAATTTTTGTCCCCGACGGATTCGAGCAAACCTTTGGTGAATTGCCTGTCGAAGTGAAAAACGCAATCAGCCATCGCGCCAAAGCGGTTCACGCGCTTGCCGATAGACTTCGACGCCTTGAGTTAGGCGACTAAGGAGAGGGAGGCGGCGGAGGTGGTGGTGGTGCAGCAGTAGCCGGGCCCGTTTGCGTGACGCCGCCGGCTGCCCTGATCTGATACCCAACTTTTGTAATGCCCACCGACCGAACCTTGTCGAGGACTCCAATCACGTCGCCATACATCGCCATCGGTGTGGCGCTGATTGAGATTTTGATGTCCTTATTCGCTCTGTGAAGCTGGAATAATCGGGGCAGCACCTGACCATCCTCTACGAATTGGTTGTCGAAGAACACCGCGTTTCCTTCCAAAACTTTGATGGATACGAAATCTTTTACACCGCTCGGCGGCGGGCCAACCGCAGCCGGTAAATTGACGCGAATGCCCTTCATGTGAGTCTGGCTCAGACTCACCATCATGAAGCTCGCCAGGAGAAAGAACATGATGTCGATCAACGGAATGATCTCGATCCGTGCGTGTTTCTTCGGGACTGGCGAGGATACTTTCATATTAGTAGGAAGCTCCCGTCATGGTGAAGGTGATGGGAATGTTAACCTTGGAAACTGTTCCAGGTCTAAATCGCCACTGCCGAAACGCGCTAGTGGCGGCGTTATCCAGGATAGGACTCCCAGTGCTTGAGGAAACAGAACAGCCACCGACGCTGCCGCTACCTGAGTCCACTGTGCAAACGATCACTCCACTACCGGTGACGTGCCGTGAACGAGCCTCGTAAGGATACTGAGGTCGTGGCGCGTATAAGGCGAGGGCTTTCGCTTTCGACATCGACATCGGCCCCGGACTCTTAACAGGCACGAATTTCTGTGCCACTTGCTGTTGTTTCGGTGGTGGTGTTCGCTCTTCAACAAATTCAGGTTGAATCTCCGGCGGAGGAGGAGGTTCTGGAATCGGAATGTCTTCCGGGGGCGGAGTCGCCTCAGGCGGCGCGAGCACCGCTTCTACCACTTGCGGTGGCTGCGGCGGCAAGTCTTCTGGAGGAGCTTCGTGCCGCTGAGAAACCGCAACAGCGGTGAGATGGATTGCTAAAGCTCCACCCACAGCCGTCCAGAAATACCAGCGCGGGGGTGGCCGGTAGATGAGCGGCCTGGGCTTTTCCGTTTGTCCTGGTGATCCTGCCATACCAAATCAATGTGCCCCGGGAACCCCCTTGAGCGCTTCGCTCTTGATTTCGAAAGAAATTTTGTAATAGCCGGCTGCGCGAACGAGGTCCAGCAGGTGGGCAACATTCAGATGGACTGAATCCTTATCCCCTCGAACAAACACCTTCGCGTCAGGCGCCGATTGATGCGACATCTTAAGACGATTCAGCAATTCCTCGTCCTTCACTTCGTCCTTATCGAAGAAATAATGGCCATCCTTGTCGACTGAGACGCTGACGTATTCGCGTTTTGTCTGGACCTCACCCGAAGCCCCCGAAGGCAGATTCACCTTGATTCCCTTCATGTGCACCTGACTCAGGCTCACCATCATAAAACTGGCGAGCAGAAAGAACATGATGTCGATCAACGGGATGATCTCGATCCGCGCTTTCTTGTGGGGAATAGGTGAGGTGAGCCGCATAACGAATCTTTAAATAGATGATCGTGTCGCCGATGAGGGCGTGCCGCTCTCGATCGCTACGTGCCGATCTGCCGTTTGGGCCTGGAGCATAACTTCCAAATTCGTGGCTGCCGTTTGCAATTCGAACTCTAAGTTAGACACGCGAGAGGTGAAAAAGTTAAAGGGAATCAAAGCGAAGATGGCAATGCCAAGGCCGCAAGCCGTAGCGATGAGCGCTTCGGCGATACCGCCTGTCACCGCTTGCACCGCCAGCTCTTCGTTTCCAAGGAAACTGAACGAACGGATTAGCCCGGTGATCGTGCCCAACAGACCGAGCAACGGAGCGAGAGTCACCAAAGTATCCATCACCACCAGAAACCGTCCGGCACGTTTGATTTCAATGCCTGCGGCAACTTGGAGGGCGGCTTCCAGCGAGCTGTGCTGATGGTTCAGACCATTCCAAAGCATTCGTAGCACCGGGTCGCGGGAACCGCGCGACAGCCGGGAAGCCTCCGCCGTGTCACCATTTTCAATCGCGGTGAACACTTTCTCGATCCGTTTCGGATCCCGCCGGAACCAGCGGCCACTCCACCAAATGCATCGCTCGAGCACAACGGTGAGCGCAACGATTGAAACGATCAGAATCGGCCACATCACCGGACCGCCTTTGCGAAACTGGTCGATTAACCAGTTACTGCCTAACACACCAGCGGGCTTTTCCGGAGCGGCTGAAATAGATGGAGTCGTAGCAGCGGCTGCAGCAGGACTTGTTGCACCTGCTGCTGCGGGACTGGTCACCGCGCCTGGCGCTCCAGGTTGGCCTGCGACGCCGGGTTCTCCTGGCGGCGGTGGCGGCGGCTGCTGCCCCGGCGGCAAGTTTGCCGCAGGTGGTTGCTGTCCCGGCGCAGCCGGTTGCTGGGCTGCGGCGGCTGGATTCGTCGGCGCCTGAGCAGCCGGACTCGTACCTCCGGTTGCCGGTGGCGCTTGTGCCGCAGGCGGAGCTTGTCCAAATAAAACCAACGCGAACGCGAGTGAACAGAGACAGGTGGTGAGTAGTGTTTTCATAGTTGAAGCACGAGTTTAATGACCGGTTCGATTTCGGTGCAGGGTTTCCGTTATCGCAGAGGAATTGTTTGAGAGTCCAGCAAAACTTTTCATTTTTTTCCGCGATACTTCTTGCGCCTGAGGCACATCTATATTTCGAAATATCTACACCGGAAGGTCGTAAGCAAGTGTTTGAAATTGTGTTCCCTAGGAACTTTTCAGCGTTGCGAGCCGGAAAAATCTTGCGCCATCGCGACCGTGTTTCGCAAGCGCGGCCATTCAGCGATCTCCGCTTCCAATTCATCACCCGCTTGAATCGGACCGACGCCAGCAGGTGTTCCAGTTAGAATCACATCGCCGGGGAAAAGCGTGAGCGATTGACTAACGAATGAAATAATTTGGGCAACTGAATGGATCATTCGGCTTGTGCGCGTGCTCTGGCGCAGATCGCCGTTCTGCCAGAGCTTTATCGACGCGTCGCGCACATCGACATCTGCATACACGAAGGGCCCTATCGGCGTATAGGTGTCGAACGATTTGCAGCGGCCAAATTGCTTCTCCTCTTTTTGCAAATCGCGATCGGTAATGTCGAGGCCGATGGTGTACCCGAAAACATGGTCGAGTGCATCCTCCGCCGGGACATTCTTCGTGTGAAGGCCGATCACGACTGCAAGTTCAGTCTCAAAGTCAGTTTTGTGCTTTGGGAATGCTATTTCGATTACGCCGAGATGTGCCAGCACCGAACTCGGCGCCTTAAACCAAATTAACGGCGCACCGATTTCGGTGCGTTTCATCTCCGCGATGTGATCTGCATAATTCAGTCCAACTGCGATCAATTTCGACGGCGCGACTGGAACCGCGATTTGCAGATTCGCCAGCGGCATTATTTCGCCCGTGGGTTGAACCTGAATCCAGTACGGCTGTGACAGCCGATGCACTTCGTCGCCGCGCAATTCGCCATAGAAGAATTCGTCGCCCGACCTGAACCCACCGAATATTTTCATTCCCTAAATTGTAGGGCAACCGCTTCGATTGCCGAATCAAAAACTGGCAGGCGGTGGGCGCGCGCTGCAATTTTTATTTCTGAACGATCGCCACGAAATCGCGCACCGGTTTTCGCCCTGAGATTGAAAATGCGCTGCCGTCCTCACGCGCGAACCAGAACGCACTCGAAGAACCGCCGTCGAGATTCATTGCACGTCGGATTTTCGCATCCGCGACGATCGGCGTCGTGGCCAGGATCTCTGCTAACCCCGAAAGCGAAACGTCCGAGCAAAAGCCGAGCAAGGCGCGATTATCGCTTGCTATCCCGGCAAACGTTCGCCGCGCAAGCTGTGAATTGTTCAAACCGCGAATGCGCTTGTTTCCCTCGACGAGAAATGGTCCGGATTGAATTGCCGCGATGAGTTTTTTCGTCTGGGAAAATTCACCGACGCGCATTACGTCGATACCTCGGTCCGACTGTAACAGGATTCCAGTGATCAGCCGTGCACGGCGTAACGGCGAGAAAGTCGCACCATCGGCAACTCGTAAGCCAATCGGCTTGAATTCCGGATCGAAATAACCGCCGTTCACCCCGCACATATATTTTTCTCCCTTCATCACCGCGGCCAAACTTTGACCGTCAGGATTATCGATGACACGCAACGCCGTCGATTTGGCAGAGAAAACTGCAACCTCGACAGTCACTCGCTGACCAGCAGCGGCGTCTTCCACAACCAGATGCCGGTGCTCAATCCCCGCGCGGCCAGGTTCCGATTCGGCTGAAGCAATTTTCCACTCTGCCTGCGCGGTCGCAGCAAGCGCTACCGGCAGGACCAAAAGCGATCCATAAAACAATCGTGCGGCAGAAGTGTAGCGAAATCGCACGAGTGGTGCCGGGGCTTAAGCTTTGGGGTGTTTGGTAAAGAGCGCCTGAAATGCCGGCTCGTTCCGAAGCGAGTCCCATGCGGGATTCACTTTCAGGGTCTGCAACGTCACTTCGCTGGGCCGACTCAATAATCCGTCCAACAACTCGATTGCGCGGGCGTTGTCTCCGATGATCGCGTAGACCTGCGCGGCCTGCTCGGTAATCGGCGGACCTTCGAACGCATCTTTGCTTTCCGGCCGCAAATCCATAGCTCGTTGCGCTTCTGCGATGGCAGCATCCTTTTCGCCAAGCCACGCTAACATTTTCGCCAGTTGAACGCGTAAATCCGCATCGTCCGGCTTTTGCTTCACCTGCTCTGCAAGAATATCTTTTGCCTTGAGGAAAGCAGCGCGCGCCGCTGCTTCGTCGCCCAAACCTTTTCGAGCAATACCGAGGGCGAAATACTTCATGGCAAGCGAACCCGGCATTGTCGCAAATGCATCGTCCGGGAATTTCTCAGCCAGTTGCAAAAGCTGGTCGTACTTACGGGTGAGCAGGAGAAAATTAGCCTCATCCCCGACAAACTTTATCCGATCTTCGTTGCTGATCGGAAATGATTGTCCTTTCTTCATGGCATCCTCGTACACGCCGAAGTCACCTTTTTCAGCGATCGCTAGTTTGACCTTGATCTGCCAGAGCCCCAGCCCGGTTGGATTGATCTGGATTGCGCGATCGATCGTTTTATTCGCGGCGTCGAAATTTCGGCGCATCTGATAATTCAAAGCGAGATTGTGCAGTGGCCAGGTGTCTTTGGGATTCAAATTGGCTGCCTTCTCAAGATTTTCAGTAGACTCCGCCCATTTCCCCTGGCGACGCTGGATGGCGCCGATCGCCAAATAAACTTCCGATTCGTTGGGCAATCCGCGTTTTGCGATCTCGAACTCTTTTAATGCCGCGTCGTAATTGTTGTCGCCGTAGTAATACGAGAACCCCAGCGCGAGATGAGCTTCCGGCAAATCAGGTTGTAGCTGCAAGGCCCGATCGGCCAGGCTGCGCGCTCGTTCGCGGTGTTCCGGCGAGGCGTCGTGTGTGCGCATCATCCAGCTTTCCAATTGCGAATAACGCGCCAGGGCGAGAGCGAATTTTGGATCCAGGTCAATGGCACGCTGATATAATTGCGCGCTTTGCCTTAATTTTGCCTGATCCTCCCAAGAGCAGGAAAGATCATGCGCCTGCACATAATCCTGATAAGCCTCGTCGTTTTCCGTCGGCTTCGTCGTCATTCGCGATTCCTCCGCTGGAGATAGCTTCGCTTGCAGCGCTTTGGCAATTTGGAGTGACAGATCGCTCTGGAGCGCGAAAACGTCAGTCAAATCACCGTCGTAATCGTGGGCCCACAGATGCTCGTCGGTGTTGGCGTCGATCAATTGCACATTCACGCGGACCTTATTCCCCGATCGCCGTACGCTTCCCTCGAGAATATTGGAAACGCCAAGCGACTTACCGATGTCGCGAATGTTCGTTGGCCGGCCACGGTACTGCATTACCGATGTTCGCGAAATCACCCTGAGGTCGCCTGCCTTCGAAAGGTTTGTGAGCAGGTCGTCCTGTATGCCGTCAGCGAAATAGGCGTTTTCTTTTTCATCGCTCAAATTTTCAAATGGCAGGACAGCGATTGACTTATCGACCTTGTGCGCGGCGACGCGTGGCATCAGGAAGAAGCCCGTGGCCGCGGAGATGGCCACGCCGGTTGCGATCAGCATAATTATGTTTCGGCGCCGACCGGTCCTGGGCACGGTTGGTTCAGGTGTTGCACGAATCCCCTGCGGGGTAATGTCGTACGCCCACGCAAGAATCAGGGCAATTGGAAATCCGACGAGCAGTAACAGAATCACCAGTCGCAGCGACCAGCCTGGCAATTCCCAGGCGGGAAACGTAGCGGAAAGAATTTGGATGATGCCGCCGGCGACGATGATGTACGCTGCTGCGACGCGATAAACTTTGCGTCGTTTTACCTCCTCGAAGAAGCCAGTCATAGCAAAAGTTTTGGTTCGCCGGGATTATACTGCAGCCGTGAATATAGACACAAATTGAGGCGCAACATTCACTTTGAGCAGTCGATTGCGCCGTTAAAGCAGTGAATCGCCGCTTACTTGCAATTCATCGACAACTTCACCTCAGGATTTTGCGCAACGTCGATTAAGGCCTGAAAACGTGCGTCGCTTCGCAGCGGATCCCAAACTGGATTCAGTTTCAGTGAAGAGACCGTAACTCCGGCTGGAGTCGTCAACGAGCGTTCAAGAAGCTCAAAGGCTGAGTCGTTTTCGCCCGTCCAAGCGTAAATTTGCGCCAACGCTAGCGTCATCTTGGGCCCATCCAGCGCATCCTGAGATTCGGGAAGAAGTGCGACGGCGAGTTTGCCTTCGGCGATAGCGGCATCTTTTTCGCCCAGACCCGCAAGTACCAACGCGAGCGTCATGTGATGCGACGCATCATCGGAGCCTTCTTGTATCGCTTTTTCAAGAATCGAACGAGCGCGTTGAAACGCCGAATGCGCCTGCTCTTTATCATTCACGAAAGTGTAAAGAGCGCCCTCAAGATACTCTTTCGGTTTCTCATCGCTGCGAACGTCGCCAGGCAATTGTTTTAGAATGGCAACCGCGTCGTGAAATTTTCGCTGCAGCATCAAGAGATACGCTCGACCGATCATACTCTCTGCATCAGGACTAGCGCCTAGCTGAATGTGCAGCAATTGTTTGTCGATCTCGGACAGATCACCTTTCAAATCTACCGCAAGCATCGCTTTGCCTGTGCGCGCGCCAACCGAGTTCGGCGCAGCTTCGATCGCACGATCGAAAAGCTTGTCGGCTTTTTCAAAATTACCGACGGCCCGATAATTGTCAGCGAGGTTCACGAAGAGGTATGCGTCCTTCGGACTAAGGGAAGCGGCTTTCTCCATGTTCGCAGTGGATTCGGCCCATTTGCCCTGGCGACGCTGAATCGCACCAATAGCGAAGTAAACTTCCGAAGAGTTTGGCAAACTTTTCCTGGCGCTCGCGAATTCATCCAATGCCCCCTGATAGTCGCGTTCGCAATAATAATGGTAAAATCCCATTGCGAGGTGTGCCTCGGGCAGGTTCGGCTCCAATCGAAGCGCTTCTTCAGCCACTGCATGCGCTTTTGCTTTACGGGACGGTGTCGGATCGAAGGTGTGATATATCCAGTCTTCGACCCAACCCAACGCTGCGAAGGCTTTGCCAAAATTTGGATCGAGCCTTGTCGCTCTTTCAAACAGTTGCTCAGCCTTTTCCGTGTCGGCCCGGAGTTTATCGGGTCGTGTAAGCAAATCGTGACCCTCCACAAAAGCCAGGTACGCTTCGGTGTTCTCCGTCGGCTTGCGTTCAATCTGAGCTTTTTCAGTCGGCGACAATTTAGCGCTGAGCTCACCGGCAATTTTTTTCGCCAGATCACTTTGGATGCGGAACACGTCCGTCAGCTCCCGATCATAGTCTTCCGCCCAGATGTGCCGGTCGTTCGCAACATTGATTAATTGCACGTTTACGCGCACTCGATTCCCAATCCGGCGAACACTCCCTTCCAGAATACTGCCGACGCCAAGAGCCTTTCCGATCTCGCGAGCATTAGAGGACGCATCGCGGTAAGCCATCACCGATGTGCGCGAAATTACCTTCAGATCCCCGATCTTGGACAGGTTCGTGAGCAAATCGTCCTGAATGCCATCCGCAAAATAGGCGTTTTCCTTCTCATTGCTGAGGTTTTGGAATGGCAACACCGCAATCGACCTATCGATTTTATCCGCAGCCACTCGTGGCAGCAGAAAAAACCCCACCGCGGCGGAAAGAAGCAATCCACAGGCGACCAGCACGATCATATTACGGCGAGTGTGCCTGCTGGAGGGCGCCACATCAGGGGTGGCCTGAATTCCATCCGCGGTAATGTCGAACGCCCACGCAAGCATGAGCGCTATGGGAAATCCCAGTAGCAGACAGACGATTAGCACGCGCAAGGTCCAGGGGTGCAAATCCCAGGCGGGAAACGCTGCCGAAGCCAATTGAATGATGCCGCCCGATGCGATGATGTACGCCGCGGCCACGCGATATACCTTGCGCCGCCGCACCTCTCCAAAGAACCCGGGCAAAGCTACAGATTTCTCGGGTGCGAGCATAAAACCAAGGACCTGCCTTATTGACAGCCGAGGCAGCCCCGGCGTTCACTTAATCCCGCCGGCGAAGAGGGTCTGAAAATGGGGACTCTGCTTTTCCCGGGAAACGACGCTGACCTCGACATCCCGGAAGCCGCTTTTCTCGAGGAGCTGGTGCAACTGCACTTCACTGAAACCAAGCCAGTGGTCCGCGTAAAGTTCACGCGCTTTCTCGAATCGATGACTCAAGAGATCGAGAATCACCAGACGGCCTCCGCGTTTCAAAAGCCGGTGAGCAGCGTCAATGGCCCGCTCGGGATGAATGGCGTGGTGCAGGGCCTGGCTGAGAATTGCGAGGTCGACGCTGTCTTTAGCGATCGGAGGATCCTCAATGTCACCCAGCCGGTACTCAAGGTTCTTGAACCCATGCTTCTTCGCCAGTTGCGATCCGAACTCGACCATCTTCGGCGAATTATCGACGGCAATAACTTTACGAGCTCGTTTGGCCAGCAGCTGCGATAGTGTCCCCTCGCCTGCTCCAAGGTCCGCAACGGTCAATGGAGGGAGTAACGTGATGAGTGTATGTGCAAGCGCCTGCCACGATCGCCCCGGCACATAGCCACGGCCGAATTTGCCAGCGAGTTCATCGAAGTATTTCCGCGCCTTATCCTGCCGTTTCTGCAGGACAAGTTTCAGACTCGTGCGATCGCGCGAGCCTTCCGGCAGTTCGCGCGCCAGTAGTCGAGTAATCTCCGCCACACGCTCACGTTTTGCGTTCTGCCCATTGTGGTTCGCGCCATAATAGACATTTTTTCCTACGCGGCGATCCGCCACCACGCCGGCTCGCTTCAACTGAGCGAGATGGCTGGAGATGCGAGACTGGCCCATCCCGAGAATTTGCTGCAATTCAGCGACCGAAAGTTCCTCCTGTTCGATAAGCAACAGAAGCCGCAGACGTGTCGGATCCGCCAGCAACCGCAACAAATTAATGGTTGACGCCATGATTGGAGACTACGATATATCGACGCATCATGATCGGTCAATATGTCTCTCGACATCGGTCCACCGTTGAAGCGTTGAATCGTCACAACGGTGGAAGCGATTCGCGAGATCGATCGCTTTAACGCTTCAACCTTTCAACGCTTTAACGTCAATCATGTCCCGCCGTTACATCTTTTCATCCGAATCAGTCGGTGAAGGTCATCCCGACAAAGTTTGCGACGCCATTTCAGACGCCGTGCTTGATGCATGCATTAAACATGACCGGCGCAGTCGCGTGGCTTGCGAAACATTCGCCAAGAGCAACATCGTCGTCGTCGGTGGCGAGATCACCATTCCGAGCCTGCCTGCAGAAGATCCGCTGGCGAGTGTGCTGCCTGTCGAACAGCTCGTTCGCGATACCATTCGCGAGATCGGTTACGTGAATGACGACGACGTCTTTCACGCCGACAAAATTTTCATCACCAACATCATCACGAAACAATCGCCCGATATCGCTCAGGGTGTCGACGCTCGCGCAGTTGAAGGTAAGGACACCGCAGAACAGGGCGCAGGCGATCAAGGGTTGATGTTCGGATACGCGTGCGACGAAACACCGGAGCTCATGCCAGCGCCCATCATGTTTGCGCATCGTCTCGGGCGCGAACTCACCCGTATTCGTAAGAACGGCAAGGTCGGCTGGCTACGGCCGGACGCGAAGTCTCAGGTTTCAGTGATCTACGAGAACGGCAAACCTATTGGCATTTCCTGCGTCGTTGTCTCAACTCAGCACACGCGCGACGTGAAGCATTCTGAACTGCGCAGTTTCGTAATCGAGGAAGTCATCAAGAAAGTATTGCCTGAGGAAATGCTAACCGAGAAAACGCAATTTCTCGTCAATCCTACCGGCAACTTCGTCATCGGCGGCCCACAGGGCGATGCTGGCCTGACCGGCCGCAAAATCATCGTCGATTCCTACGGCGGAATGGGCCGGCACGGCGGCGGCGCGTTCTCGGGAAAAGATCCGAGCAAGGTCGATCGCAGCGCTGCCTATATGGGACGCTGGGTAGCGAAGAATGTGGTGGCGGCAGGTCTGGCGAAAAAATGCGAAGTGCAATTCGCCTATGCAATTGGCCATCCGGAACCGCTTAGTGTTCACATCGACACATTCGGAACACACACAGTTAATGAAGAAGCAATCGAGCGGGCCGTGCTCGCCACTTTCAGTTTTAAACCGGCCGACATCGTCAAACAGCTGAATCTTCTTCGCCCGATTTATTCCAAGACGACGAATTACGGCCACTTCGGTAAAATCGATGATCCCGAAATCACGTGGGAAAATGCTGACAAAGCACAGGAGCTAAAAAAAGCCGCCAAATAAATTTATGAAAACATCGACAATGGAACGAACCGAAACCGATTACAAAGTCGCCGATATTTCGTTGGCCGACTTTGGTCGCAAAGAAATTTCGATCGCGGAAAAAGAAATGCCCGGATTGATGGCGATCCGCGAGAAATACGCACCGCTGAAACCGCTGGCCGATGTCCGCATCACCGGGTCGTTGCACATGACGATTCAGACCGCGGTCTTGATTGAGACACTTACCGATCTCGGCGCGAGCGTGCGATGGGCGAGCTGCAACATTTTTTCCACGCAAGATCACGCTGCCGCGGCGATCGCCAAGCGCGGCATCGCGGTGTTCGCGTGGAAAGGCGAATCGCTTGAGGACTACTGGCGATGCACGTATCGCGCGATCTCGCATCCCGAAGGCAAAGGGCCGCAGCTCATCGTCGATGATGGCGGCGACGCAACGTTGCTCATTCACAAAGGCTACGAACTCGAAGAAGGCAGCGATTGGGCAAAGACGAAATCGGCAAACAAGGAAGAGCAAGTCATCAAAGATCTGCTGCTCGAAATCCAGCGCGAGAATCCCTATCGCTGGCACGAGATCATGAAAGATTGGCGCGGCGTATCTGAGGAAACCACGACTGGAGTCCATCGCCTTTACAAAATGCACGAGGAAGGACGCCTGCTAATTCCCGCGATCAATGTCAACGATTCGGTCACCAAATCGAAGTTCGACAATCTCTACGGCTGCCGGCACTCCTTGGTCGATGGATTGAATCGCGCACTCGACGTCATGATTTCAGGAAAAATCGCCGTCATTTGCGGCTATGGCGACGTTGGCAAAGGCTGCGCGCAATCGTTGCGCGGCCAGGGCGCGCGCGTTGTTATTACCGAGGTTGATCCTATCAACGCATTGCAAGCAGCGATGGAAGGCTACGAAGTTACGACCATCGAAGAAACGCTCGGACGCGGCGACATTTACATTACCGCCAGCGGCAATCTTGACGTGATCACACTCGAACACATGCAGCGCATGAAAGATCAGGCAATCGTCGCGAACATCGGCCATTTCGATAATGAGATTCAGGTCGACGCTCTCAGCGACGCTAAGGGCGTAAAGAAGACCAATATCAAACCTCAAGTAGACAAATATACGTTCCCGGACGGCCACGAAATTTTCCTTCTCGCCGAAGGGCGTTTGGTGAATCTCGGTTGCGCCACAGGTCATCCAAGCTTCGTGATGTCCAATTCATTTTCCAATCAGGTTCTCGCACAATTGGATCTGTGGAAAAACCGCGACACCTATAAAGTCGGCGTTTACGTTTTACCGAAAAAACTCGACGAAGAAGTCGCGCGCCTGCATTTGGGCAAGATCGGTGCCAAGCTCACAAAGCTCTCACAAAAGCAGGCCGAATATCTCGGCGTTTCGGTCGACGGTCCGTTTAAGTCAGAGCATTACCGTTATTGATTAGTCGACCCATGGATGGAGACGGCTCGCCCACGAGCCGGGCGCGACGAGGGCGTCGCGACTCCAACAGCGCGTCGCTCGCAACTAGCGCGGTTGATTGGGCGTGACGATTGAGTCGGTTACATGCAACCGGGTCACTCTTAGCTCGCCAATTTCGAGTCGCTTGATCTTAGCGCGGCCAATGACCAGCCGGCCAATCGCTATGAATCCGATCGCTACTGCGCTGAGCGCAACAGCGCCTACCGCGATTGCGCCGACTGATTGAGCGCCGACGGCCAGCGCGCGAATTGCAATCGGGCCAAACGCTCCTCTTACTTCCTCAATCTCGTTTGATTTCATCTCGTTATCTCCGCGCTGGTGACTTCAACGTAGCTGCAGTTCGATAATCCGCCACGCCGCCATTTTCCAGAAATATGGACTCGCCGGTTATTTTTCGCCGCCTCAGTGAGTATTTTGGTTTCGCTCTTTGGCGCACCGAGCGAGACCGTCGAACCTTCGCCCCGAAAATTAAACATGATTTGCGGTGTACAGGGCTCACCGGGGAACATCCTGACCGAGCCGACTTGATCGAACCGCAAACCCGTTGGCACCGCCCTCGCCTGTGCCGGCGGCTTTTTTATCTGTGCGCACCCAGCGATTCCGGCCAGGGCGGCTCCGGCAATCAGCAACGATAATGAAGGCTTTTTCATGCTAGCAAATCCAGAGTGGTTCCTGAAGCGCGTTACAAGATCAGAGTTCGCGTTCCTCCGCGTGAACACGGTGCAACAGGCGATGAACAAATGGTGCAAGCAACACAGACACGATGCCGATAAACGCTAACCCCGAAAACAGCGCATAACAGGACGCAAAGATTTTCGCGCCGTTCGTCCGCAACGGATCGACTGGACCCATTCCGCCAAGGATCATCGAGGCATTTAACAGCGAATCGATCCAGCTCAAGCCGGCAATGTTATGGTAGCCGACGATGCCGCCTCCAAGTCCAAAAGCCAAAACTCCAAATCCCGCCAGCCAGTGTCGCGCAACACGCTTAAGAAATTTAGCCGTGCTGAGAAGAGGCTGTTTTCGATTCTCGTACATTTGGGCTACGGACTACGCTACCATTTAACGCGTGCTTTCGAGCAGAGCGATTTTGCGCGCGAGATAGGCTGAAAAATAGCCGACGTAACCCTCCTGCAAATCCGGGCGTTGCCAATCTTTGCCTGTTAAAATTTTCCGGCAATCAGGCGCGCCACAGTTGCATTCGATGGAATAATCATCGTCGTCGGTCATCGCCCAATCGTGGGTGAGTTCTTCGCCAGCACGAATATTCCGCATCGCTACGAAGGTGATTTCGCCGCGCATTCCGAGATTCGGGGCGCATGAGTGATTTGAATACAGCATCGACAACTCGCGCTCTTCATTGGTTATCGGTGCGATGAACAAATGATCGTCGACCTGAATTTCTACAGGGCCAAGCACAGGCGTGATTTTTTCACGCAAAGTTTTCCGATCAACAATGTGCCCGCCTTTGACGGCGACGATTTCATCTTTGGCAATGTCGGACATGGCAAATAGACCGCGCCCATGAATTTTACTCTCCCGCACTTCCGTTTTCGGAGAGCGGTACGAAAACGGTTTCATCGCAAAAGGATAGTTGTAGAGGCGCTTGTGCCAAGCGCCTTCCCCTCAGCGGTTGACACAAACACCGCTACAACGTTGCGTTGATACTTCGCGCGCAATGAAATCACGCCCGGCTGCGGTAATTTTCATCCTTGTCACGGTGACTCTCGACATCCTGGCGATGGGTTTGATTATCCCGGTACTGCCCAAGCTAATTCTCGATTTTCTTGGGGGCGAGATGACCGACGCAGCGAAATGGAGCGCTCGGTTCGCAGTGGTCTTCGCGCTGATGCAGTTTTTCTTTTCACCCTTGCTCGGGGTGTTGTCGGATCGATTCGGCAGACGGCCAATCATCCTGCTCTCCAATCTCGGTCTCGGATTGGATTACATCGTGATGGCGATGGCACCGACCCTAAGTTGGCTTTTCCTCGGGCGAATTATTTCCGGAATCACAACTTCGAGTATTCCGACGGCTATGGCCTATATCTCCGACGTTACGCCGAAAGAAAAGCGAGCTGGAGCGTTCGGCATGATCGGGGTGGCATTCGGCATCGGATTTACGTTCGGACCTGCAATTGGTGGATTAGCAGGTGATGTCAATCCGCGTTACGCGTTTTGGATCGCAGCCGTTCTTAGCCTCGCAAACTGGCTCTGGGGCTACTTCTTTGTTCCGGAGTCACTCTCGCGCGAACAGCGAAAAGCTTTTGAATTACGCCGCGCGAATCCAGTTGGGTCGCTCACTCTACTTCGTTCGCATCACGAACTTTGGCGGCTCACAACGATCCAGTTTCTTGCTTATCTTTCCCACAACGTCTTTAGCGTTTGGGCGCTGTACGCCATCTATCGCTACAGTTGGAGTCAGGGAATGATCGGAATCTCGTTGATGATCGTCGGCATCGTGACCGCAGTCATTTCAGGAGGGTTGACCGGTCGCATGGTCAAACGTTTCGGCGAGAAACGGACGCTTTATATTGGTCAATTTTTTGGCGCAAGCGGGATGGTCATTGCCGGGTTGGCTAAAACGGGGGCTTGGTTGCTGGCTTCGATCCCAATCATCTCGCTTTGGAATATTTCCATGCCGGCGGCACAAAGCATGATGACTCACCGCGTCAGCGAGCGAGAACAAGGTGAGTTGCAGGGCGCCTTGCAAAGTATGCGATCAATCACTTTCATCATCGGACCCTGGTTATTTCTCCGAATTTTTGGATGGTTTATTGATCCCAAAAATCAGGTTCACCTGCCGGGAGCGCCTTATTTCCTTGCAGGCGGTCTGCTCTTCACCGCGATGCTCATGGCAACGCGCGTGGAACAACCGGACATCCAGGGTGTCTCGACCGGTCCCGTTCCCGACGTTATCCCACCAGAGAGTACGCCGTCCGCAGCGATCGCGCCGATTCTTGATTCCGAAGAAAATGTTTGAGATTCTCCCCGCGTGAGCGACTGAAGTTCGCGATGAAGCGATTACGCGTCACGCCGGTGTTGCGATTGCGATCTGCTCATGGATCGCGGTCTCGAATCATTGCGCGTTCGCCGCGGTCGCAGCGAAAATCGACAAGGCGCAAACAGAGTGCCCATTCCATTCCAAGCCTGCGAAACAAAAGGAACAATCCTCGCAGGTGCAGTGCTGCAAAATCCTGCGCGCTGTCGTTTTTGCGAAAACAAAAGATTGGGCACGCAATGACGCGAAATTCTGCGACGCGAATTTTCCCGTTCTGAGCAGGGGCGTTCGTTGTGTGCTCGTCGCGGGCTGTTGCGCCGCTGTTACTCGACACCGGGCCGCCCGGCGCATTTTCGTTCGCTGAATTGATCTTGCAGCAGAGTCTTCTCACTCACGCTCCGCCAGTTCTCGTCTAAGAATCGTAACCCGCGATCGCGGGTTTTCACTGTAGCGGCAGGCGTGCCGCCTGCATTCGCGCAGACCATCGCAGCCGACACGGCTGCCACTACAGAAACATACGGGCTGCATGCTAAAACCAATTTCAATTTTAATCGCGAGTGTAATGACGCTGTCGGTGACCCATACGGGGATCGCGCAGCACTCCCATCACGAGCACCCGCCTTCGCACGGCTACGGCGCGGCGAGCGAGCAAGAGCGAGCGACGTCCCAGAAATACACCTGCGCGATGCATCCCGACGTAATAACCGATCAGCCGGGCAACTGCCCGAAATGCGGAATGAAGCTCGTGCCCCTTAAAGAAAACAAACACTTCTACCCTCAACTCTCAGCTCTCAACGCCAACTGGGTCGCATGCGTCGCACTCGTCCGCCGTAGCTTCAGCGAAGGAGAATCACCCCATTGAAACACAGCCAGCATCATATGCAGATGGAAATGCACTCCACTGTCGATCTCGCTGATCCGATGAGCCGCGAAGGCTCCGGCACAAGCTGGATACCGGATTCGTCACCGATGTACGGACGCATGTTCATGTTTGGAGAGGACATGCTGATGTTGCACGGCGGAATTTTCCCACGTTACACGAACGTGAGTACGCGACGCGGCGATGACCGAATCGATGCGCCGAACTGGTTCATGGCGATGTTTTCCCATCCGTTCGGCGACTCAACTCAGTTCGGTTCTCGTTTAATGATGAGTCTCGATCCGCTCACCGAACAAGGGCGCGGTTATCCGCTTCTGTTTCAAACCGGCGAAGTATGGAACGGAGAGCCATTGCACGACCGTCAACATCCTCACGATCTCTTCGACGAACTTTCGTTCAGCCTATCGCAGAAATTCGAGCACGATCTCAGCACGTACATCTATTTCGGTTACCCGGGTGAGCCGGCGCTCGGTCCACCAGCATTCATGCATCGCCCGTCGGCAATGGACGATCCAGACGCACCGATCGGGCATCACTGGCAGGATTCCACGCACATCACATTTGGGGTCGCGACACTTGGTGCGCAGTGGCGCAACCTGAAACTTGAGGGCAGCATCTTCACCGGACGCGAGCCCGATGAAGACCGTTACGATTTCGACCGTCCGCGTTTTGATTCATACAGTGGCCGACTCTCCTGGAATCCGACGCGAAATCTGGCGCTACAGGTTTCGTACGGTTACATCAAGAGTCCCGAAGAGCTTCATCCCGAAACCAAAATCCATCGCACGACCGCCTCGGCAATTTACAACCTTCCGCTTGGTCGCGATACCAACTGGTCGAACAGCTTTGTCTGGGGCCAAAACAACGCCACTAAGGAGGGGAAAACGCAATCGTTCCTGGTCGAATCGAATTATCAGCGTGGCCGCAACACGGTCTACTTTCGCTGGGAACGCGTACAGAAATCCGGTCACGAACTCGTCCTCGACGAGGCGGATGAATCCACAATCTTTCCAGTGAGCGGATACTCATTCGGTTACGTGCGCGACTTATCACACGGCAAGGGCATCGATGTCGGTCTCGGCACCCAGTTCACGATTAACGACCGCCCCGATTCTCTCGACCGCTACTACGGCGAAGATCTCGGATACGCCTTCCAATTTTTCCTGCGCATCCGGCCTTCCCAGCACAGTCACGGCGAGCACGACCATGCGGAGCACGTTGCCGGAATGGAAAAATAGACGGCAAACGCCTCGGAGCACGATCGTAAAGTAAGATTCTGCTTTCGACACTCGGCACACCTGCATGTTAAGAAATCCGAAATGAAAAATCTATGGCTCGCCCTCGCATTGTTCGTCGGTAGCGGATCAACGCTTTTTGGCAACGGCGGCGCATGGCAAACCGGAATTCCGGCAACTGGTAACACCAGTGCCTCGAAGAATGACCGGCACACGGATGTCACAATCGAAAATGAAATGCTGAAGATCGATCTGCATCCGGAGTACGCGGACGTGACTGTGCGTTATCGCATGCATAACACTGGAACGAAGGTGCAACAGGATTTCTTCTTTCCAGTCGAGCGCTGGGGGAAAATCCAGACCGCTGACGAGGATCGGGAGAGTGACGATATCAATCATTACCAAATCAGCATTGATGGGAAAGAATCGAAGTCGACTAATGTGGCCGGGCCGAAGGAAAAAAGCAGTGTAACGAAAGAAGAAAAGAGTAAAGCGAACCAGGAAAACAGCGAAGCGAAGAAAGAAGACAGCGCCGCGGAAGAAGGTAACAGCGAGGCAAAGGAAAAAGGGGCTGAAACGACTTCGGGACCGTTGTGGCAAGAAGAAGTCTCCACAATCAAGTCATGGAAAAAATCGGTCGTCCCATTTGAGCGGAATCAAACGCGCGACGTGTTGATTCATTACATTGCCCCGTACTCCGAAAACAACGAATCGGTCTCAGACGACTTACACATAAGCAACGCGACTTTTGCATATTCGCTTTCGCCCGCGGCGACTTGGAAAGGGCCAATTGGCAAAGGCAAAATCGAAATCAACATCCTGCATCCCGAGCCTGAAGACGTGTCGATCGAGAAACCGAAGGAACAGTTCAAGAAAGTCAGCGACACGCAGTACGTTTGGGATTTTGAAAACCTGAAGCCAACAATGGCCGACGACATCCGGATCGTCGTGCATTCAAAATACGATGAGTATCCGACTGGTTATTCCGAAGAAGAACTTAGCAGCCGTGCAGCGTATGTTCTCAAGGACCACCAATATTTTCTCGATCATACCGATTATGATGCAACGGCAAGCTCAACGCGGACTCCGCAAGGAAAACACAATTATGACGTCGTCAATATAAAGGCCGATCCAAGCCGAGAGATTCAAACGCCGTGGGTTGAAGGAGTGGAGGGCGATGGCATCGGCGAGAGCATAACGCTTAGCGTGAAGCGTCCGCTGCCGCTTTACGGCATTCTGATTCAACCTGGATATTACGACTACGACAACAAAGATCCGTGGCGGAAAAACAATCGCGTTGCGGCGCTCGAAATCACGCTCAATGACGAACACACATTTACGGCGAACATTCCCGATGAGCTCTTCAAAAGGCCGTACCTGATTCGCGTAGGCGATTACACGAAGCCGGTCAACAAAATCAAACTGGTGATCAAGGGTGTGCATCGCGGCACGCAATTCCGTGATACGTGCATCTCGCTCATTAAGTTGCGAGTGCCGCTTTCCAAAAAACCGGAAGTCACGAACGCGCGATGACAGCGCGAGCACTCGTGCTGTGCACGGCGGCGCTGTTGGTTGCCGCTAGTCCCCCACCCGGGAGAGCGAGTATTTTGCCGATTTACATCGAGGACAATCATGCCGGGACGTTTTACTGGCTGGCACAAAAGATCGATCTCGATCAGCCGTACACACTCATCCTTTTCGATGCGCACAGCGACGCCTCGGGCATTTTCGATTCCGATAAGATTCGCGATGCGCTTCGAAACGTTGCGTCCAAGCAGGATCGCCAAACCCTGCTTGATCGCTGGCGCAGTAAAGGAGCTGTCCAATGCTTCAACTGGATCGAACCGCTCATGCCGGCGCCGATTGCGAAAGTCATTTGGGTGCCGGCCGAGAAACTTTCGGTATCTCAAATTCGCGAGCACAGAAAGCAGGCAACGGAGTTGCTCGACGGTCATCTCGAAGCAGCGCCGCGGAAATCGGGATCATTACAAGAGGCTTACATTGTTTCCGATTTCAAAGATCTGGAAAAAGAGATCGAGCCCACCGAGCAGCTGATTGTTACGATTGATCTCGATTACTTCGCTGGACTGCCTGAAGGGGAACAGGAGCAAGCATTCGCTCATATTTGGAATTTCGTGATTGAGCGGCCAAATCTCCGCGCGATCACATTCTCAATTTCGCGTCCGTACTTAAACAGCGAACTCGAGGCGAATCGGCTGCTAAAGCTGGCGTTGACGTCAGCGCTTTCGCTGCCCACGGCGCAAATTGAATTCGAGCCCTTCGTTACCGTTGCCAATGATCGCTCAAATCTCGCCAAGAAACTCATGCTAAAAGGAGAAAAGCCGGCGGCGTTCGATGTTGCGCAATCCACTCAAGATCTTCGGGCACGAATTTTGTCCGACCGTCAGCGCATCAACGTGGTGTACGATACCGCACGTTGGCAGCAACTGTTGCGCATTTGGAACGACGAAGCGCCGCGATTGCACCTTGAAGTTAGAAATCGCGACCCTTCTACGGATGATGTTTGGCGCATTCCGGCCGATGATTCCGCCGACGTCCAACTGGTTGTCGAACCTTGGATGGCGAAACCGGAGGAGATCAAATGGTTTGCGCTGGTACCCAAATTTTGGCGTTGCAACTTGACCGATTTGTCCGCCGATCAAGTCGGCTTTGTCGCGAATGCCGCGCCACTTCCTGCATGGAACGAGATTGCGATTGATTGCCATGATTCTTTTCTGCCGACAACGAAGATCGAAAATTTGTTCGATCAACAGTTGCACTGTGGCTCGGTGCGTTTGCGAGCGCGCGCTGTGGTCGATGGAAAAGTTCGCGAAACGCCCGTGATCGAATTGCGGAGATTTGTGGGCAGCGGTTTTCGCTCAGCCGTTACCGAGCAATTCGGTCTCCCCTATCTTTTCGGGAGCGGCGAATTATCAAAAGCCTCGGATACCGGAGCGGAAACCAATCTCGGCGCTGATTGCGCAAACTTCGTGGTTTACGCGATGCGCCGGCAGGGCCAGCGCATTCCATGGTCGAACCCAAAGCAACTGCGGCAGCACCTTGACCTTGTCACGCGATCAACCACTTCCGGCACATCGAGAATTACAGAGGAGGATTTGCAGCGCGGCACAATTGTTCACGTCGGAACACACGTCGCCGCAGTGATCGCGGATCGAAATCCCATGGGCATTCTTGATGAGAACGATCTGGTGGCACACCAGCTCCCTGTCGCCCCGGAACTGGTGACGCTGGGTCAACTCCTCCGAGAGCGTAGAAAGGATCGCTTCGATTTGTATCGCGTCCCGTCAGCGAAATCCGCAGCCAGTTTGATTTTCGGCGGCGACGTCATGCTTGGCCGCAGTTGTGCAGCAAAGATCCAAAACGGCACAGACCCATTTGAAGGCATTTCGTCGCTGGTTCGTCAGGCGTCATTCGCCGCCGCAAACTTGGAATGCACGATTTCGAATCTAGGAAGCTCCAAATCCCGATATGCATTTCGCGCTCCGCCAGAATCCGCGCAATTGCTCCGCAGGGCCGGCTTTGACGCAATGGGCTTGGCAAATAACCACGCGCTCGATTTTGGCGCGGGCGCATCGCACGATTCCGCAGCACACCTGATTCAAGAAGAAATAGAGGCAGTCGGAGTTGAAACACCAACCAGGAAGGCTTGCGATCCGAGCTTTTTCTCTCTGTCCGACGGAAAAAAAATCGCGCTCTTCGCGATCAACGATGTTAACTCTAAGCCAGGTAGCCAAATCACAACGGACTCAAGTCGAGCAAACCTTGGCGCCGGGATTGCGAAAGCGCGGTCCAACTCAAATCTTGTCGTTTGCCTCGTTCACTGGGGAATCGAAAACAGCGAGAAAATCACGGACGAACAGCGCGGACTCGCTCGTTGGCTAATCGATCGTGGCGTAGATCTCGTCGTTGGCTCGCACCCCCACTGCGTGCAACCGCTCGATTTTTATCACGGCTGCCCAATCGCGTATTCGCTTGGTAATCTGGTGTTCGACGGCGCGCCATCGGTCTCGTCTTGGAATCGCGGCGCGTTACTCGAAGTCGGTTTGAATAACCACGCGAAAATTTCATCGGTGTCTTTGATCCCCGTGATTCTTGAAGACGGCCTTCCGCGGGTGGAAGCCACCGAGAGCAATCGCTTCGGCAGCCGTTGAATTGGCGTGACGGCTCGGAAACTGTCATTCCTGCTGCCTTGTCATCGCGTGCGTCCTGCGTGAAGATCAACGATCCATGGCTCTGCGACTGCCGAAACAGGATTATCACGACATTGAGCGCGTCATCGAACTGGATTTTGTGCGTGCAACTGAAGCAGCAGCGCTGAACTCCCTGCGCTGGCTCGGGCGTGGCGACAAAGAAGCCGCCGATGCGGCAGCAAGCGACGCCATCCGCGGCATGTTCGATCTAATGAACATCTGCGGCGAAGTGGTGATCGGCGAGGGAATCAAGGATAATGCACCAGGCATCTTCAAAGGCGAACAACTCGGCACGTGGTATCCCGGTTCGCCCGAATTTCACATTGCCCTCGATCCAATCGACGGCACAACGAACATTTCCAAGGGCGCGCCCAATTCGATCAGTTGCATCGCAGCAGCAAGCCCCGAGGAAGGCGTCAAGGTCGCACTGCGCGACATTCCTTCGTTCTATATGTCAAAGCTGGCTTATGGGCCGCGCGTTATCGAATACATGAAGAAACGCGGCGATTCGCTTCATCTGGACATGCCGATTGCCGAAATGCTGGCAATTGTTGCACACGCGGTGAACAAGCGAGTGCAGGACGTGGCGGTGATGATGTTGGACCGGCCGCGTCACAAAGAAATTGTGGAACAGATTCGCGCTGCAGGCGCATCGTTGCGGATGATCGGCGACGGCGACATCGCAGCGGCGATTGCGCCGTCATTGCCGGAGCCAGATGTCGATCTTTACATGGGCATCGGCGGTGCGCCCGAAGCAGTGCTCGCGGCGGCTGCGATCAAATGTCTCGGCGGCGATATGCAATGCAGAATGTGGCCGCGCGACGACAAGGAACGAAAAAGCCTGGTCGCCGGCGGATATGAACAAGATATCGACCGCGTCTTTTCAGCCGACGATCTCGCCCATGGGCAGAACATCATTTTTTGCGCGACCGGGATCAGTGACAGCGCGCTGCTTCCGGGTGTGCGAGCCCGCGGCGGCGTTACGGCAATCACGCACTCGATCCTCATGCGAGCGAAGAGCAAAACGGTGCGTTTTATTCGAGCCAGGCACGACTTGCAGATAAAGACGATCCGGTTGCGGTCAGACAATCGCGAACACATTCTTTGAGATATTTCTCGTTAGGTAGTGGCATTCTTGCGCTGGGAATTGAAGTATTGGTCGGTTTATCGCTAATGGAAATGCCTCCATTCGGTAAAGGCGGTAGCGATATTATTTGGGCATTGCCGTTTTTTGCCTTGCTCATTTTTGCGCTAGCAATGCCGGGACTGCTGTCAGCTCTCAGCGCGACCCGTAATCCCACGCAAGCGGGCAAGTTCGCCATCGCCGGATTGGCGCTGAACGGGATTGCTCTTGCAATACCAATCCTGCTGGTAGTGCTGGCAACGTGTCGCGCCCTCATTTCGGCCGTAGCCTAACGAATCGAAAAACGCATTCGCGGAATGCGAGGCGGGTTCGAGAGAACCGTTTATACCTGCTTTTGCGTTTTGAGCAGCTTGATTGCGTCGCGTAACTCGGCAGCCCGCTCGTAAAGTTCTTTCGCGATCGCCGTTTCCATTTCGCGCTGCATGATCTCCAGCTTCGAGAGTGGACGCTTCGCTTTTACTTCCTCAAGCCATTCGTCGAGAAATGCGATCTCCGCGCTCTTCGACGCCAACTCGGGAAAGTTCGACTGCTGTAAAAAATCCACAATCGTTTCGCGACCGCGTTCAATTTCCGCTATGGCGTCGGGAAATTTTCCCTGCGCAAGAAAAATGGAAGCCTTGGCGCGCGTATTCATCATCAGTACGTAAGGCCGGAACTGTTGCAGGCCCCAGGAGAAATCCTCGCGATCCGTGTGCTCGTTCACAAAACTAAAAAGATCGAGATTCCGCTGCGTATCGCGCACGACACCTTCGAAATCGTTAATCTGAAACAGGCTTAGATACCGATGATAATATTGGATGCCTTCCTGTTGGAGCTCCGCGCACTGTTCTGAGGTAAGCTCGTACGCCTCACCTTTTTGTTCGGCCCGGGCCGCACGCTTCCGGTGGTATTCCAGGAGCGATTCGCAATTGTGCGGACGCCGGCCATCAGGTCGTCCAGTGATTTCCATCTGCAACACGCCGAGATCGACGCGCAGCTGCAATTTTTCGCGACCGTCGAGCCCGGTAATCTTGCGCACTTTGACGGTCCCGCTCTCGTAGGGCCAATCTTTTAGAATGGTATTGAGATCCAAGCTCATCGTACGAAACATCCAGCATCTAGTGATCGCTTGTCAATAACTTCACGGTTGGGCAGCCATGCGAAGTTGATGAATCATTGACACAAATTTCCACTAGTCACTACACACCGCTGATTTAGCATTGCTTCGATGGAAGACTCGATCGATGCGTTCATCCGCTTTCTTGCGGTTGAACGCGGTCTTTCCGAAAACTATCAGCTTTCCACTCAAAGATCGCTGAGCGAATTCGCGCAATGGTGCAGTGGGAAGAAAAAGATCACTCACCCTTGCAACGTGACTCTGGCGGCGATGAGTGAGTATCTCGCCGAGCGCAAGCGCACCGGCCTTTCAGCCGCATCGATCAAGTTGATAGTCGTGGCGCTCAAGATCTTTTTTCGGTTTCTCGCAGCCAAGGGAATCATAGAGCGTGATCCGAGCGAGGCACTGGCATTGCCTCGGATAGAGCGGTATCTGCCTGAGACCCTGAACGAATTGCAAGTTGAGCAATTCCTGGAAAAAATCGACACCAAAGCCGTTCACGGATTACGCGATCGTGCGATGATCGAGCTGCTTTACGCAAGCGGGTTGCGCATTTCGGAGCTGTCACATGCGCGACTCGAGGATTTCAATTTCGAACAGCGAATAGTGCGGGTGACCGGCAAAGGAAACAAGACCCGTCTGGTGCCGGTCGGACGAAAAGCGTGTGAAGCCTTGGCAGCGTACCTTTCTACTGAACGACCAAAACTGGTGAAGCCGCGCAGCAGCAGCGAAATCTTTCTTTCCGAACGAGGCACGAAATTAACCACAGCGCGGATCTGGCAGATCGTTAAGAAGCACGCGCAGCGGGCCGGACTGGAAACGAACGTCTATCCCCATCTTCTACGGCACAGTTTCGCAACACATCTGCTAAGCAACGGCGCGGATTTGCGAATCATCCAGGAAATGCTGGGCCACGCGGACATATCGACGACACAGGTCTACACCCATGTTGATCAACAACGGCTGAAGGCCGTGCATCGCCAATTTCACCCGCGCGCGTAGGCAGGGACGCCGCGTTGAGGTGTCAGGGTCGGGAGCGTGCCAAGTTTCTGTTGAACGCCTATCAACCATCGAGTATCCAGCATCCACTCGTCGTGAGGCAGCTATTTCTATGAAGCGAATTCTGTTCGTTTTAATCGCACTAATCATCGCCGCATTTGCTGGTTGGTACTACTGGCAATTTTCGCAACGAGTCTCAAGCGCTCCCGTGGCCGCGCTTCTACCGCGCGAAACGATTTTCCTGGCGCAAATCCCGGATTTCAATCGCGCGCGCGATGAATGGCAGCGCTGCGACATTTATCAGCTTTACCGGGAGCCTGCAGTTCAGGATTTTTTGCGCAAGCCGTTAAGCAGCGCCCCAAAAACGGATGCGGTCTCTCAAACGCTGGGCGAAATCGAACGACTCGCACCCAGGAATGTCTTCGTCGCGCTGACTTCTATCGACAATAATAATCCAAGAATTGTCGGCGGCTTTCGTTTTTCCGGCAGCCCGGAAGAGGCAGAGCGAATTATTGGCAAATGGCGTTCGATGGTAACGGGGCAAAATTCAAGCCTCAAGCAGGAGAAAGTGCAATATCAAGGCCACGAAATCGCGGTGACCAAAACGGGTTCGCTGACTATTGCGACCGCCTTTGATTCTCCGTGGTTTTTCATGGCGACCGACGCCTCTGACGTGCAGTCATTGCTCGATCGAGTCGATCGCCGTGCATCGAATCCAGACAACCGGCTGGACAAGGATGAGAGATACCGTGCAGCCATTTCGCGTCGGCCCTCCAACGACGTGGCATTCTTTTATCTGCAACCAAAGACATTTTCACAGCGACTCGCTGCGTTGCGCGCTGCTGTGGGATCAACCCCGGCTCCCGGCGAGGGTACGATGCTCGAGAAAATGCACTGCATTACCGGCTCGATGCGATTCGAGAACGGAAAAATACACGACGTGTTTTACATGGGCATGCCGAAGCTGGAGCAGAACATGACCCTCACCCGCTCATCATTGTCTCTCGGAACGAAGGAGACATTCCTTTATCTGGCAATGCTACTCAATCTCGGGGAAAGAATGGACACTCTCAACCAGGCGGCGACATTCGCAGGAACGAAGACGTTTCAGGCGCTTAGCGATAGCGGCATCACGGCCGCTGATTGGAAAGCGGCTTTCGGCACGGAGCTCGGATCTTTGGCTCAATGGCCTTCAAACGCACATTGGCCGTCGCTGCTTGTGACTCTCCCCGTTACCGACGCGACTAAAGCAGGAAAGATAGTCCAAGCGCTCGTACGAGCTGACGAAGATGGTTCGTGGACACCGACCGAAAAAGATGGGGTCCGTTATTTTTCGAAGCAATCTACGTCCAGTTTTGTCGCGATCACTCCTACGATCGCTTTGTCTGATCGGATTCTGATCGGCGGTCTGGATCCCGTGTCTGTAGAAGAGGCAATGAAGCGCGCCGGCGGTGCTTCGTCTGAGCTTGCAGAGTCTCCAACTTACAAAGCAGCCGACCGGCTGCTGCCAGCTCCCACGAACTTTTTCGCCTATATCGACACAGCCCAATTGTACTCCCGGCTCGACGCTTCGCTGCGGCCGATGTTGCTAATGGCAGCCGCATTCGTCCCGGCCGTGGCTGGGTCAATCGATCCCGGCAAACTTCCTGCCCCGGAAGTCATCACGAAACATCTGAGCCCTATTGTCTCTTCGCAGCGATACGACGGCGACGGCTACGTGGCTGAGTCAATCGGACCCATCACGTTGGACCAATTAGGAATTGGTGTTGCCATTTTTAGCAGTTTTGGAGCAGCAGCTGCGCGGCAGACCGGTTTTGGCACCCCTGCCAAGGTACTTCCCATGGCACCCACCCCATCACCGACACCTTAAAAGTAAAGTAATTTTACAGTCCCTTCGTTGGGGCACCCCGAAATTGGGGCCTCAGCCGTGTGTGTTGTGCCATTCCGGCACGCCTCGAGTTTCCCTAACGAAAGCGAAGAAAACTACTGCAATTTCTCAAAAATCTGTTACCGTTTAGCCCCTATGGCTATTCTAAAGAAAAACGCATTCTCCCGTCGTGTTCCCGATCTGGTAACTGAGGAGCTGGTTGCTGTCCTCTCGAAACGTTCCTCGTTCGAGTTCAAGCAGCTGTTCGATATCGTGCATGAGAATCTTCGGGCGCGAAATGCTGCCAGTGGCGGCGAGGAAATGTTGCGGCTGCGAGCCTACGAGAAACTGCAAAACCTCGTGGCACGTGGTGCGGTTAAGAAGAATGGCAAGAAATACAAAGGCTTGCCGGCAGCTCTGGCTCAGGCAATTGCGCAACAGAATGGCCATCTCGCCGGCGTAAAGTAAACCGCTTTCACGACCACCTGGCTTTAAGCCAAACTTCAGGATGCTGCGCGACTATTTGCCGGTGCTCCTGCAAATCACTGTTGTCGCACTGTTTGCTGTTTCAGCATTGCTTTTCAGTATCCTGGTAGGCAAGCGCGGGAGACGCACGCGAGCGAAAGACACCGCCTATGAATGCGGAATGATCCCGCAGGGCGAACGGCAACCGCGGTTTAGCGTAAAGTTTTATGTCGTGGCCATGCTCTTCATCCTCTTCGACCTCGAAATCGTATTTATGTATCCCTGGGCGGTCGTTTACCGCGACGCGATCAAGCAAGGCAGCACGATCTTCTGGAGCATGCTCAGTTTCATTACCATCCTGATGGTTGGTTACGTATACGCCCTCAAAAAAGGCGCGCTCGACTTTAGAAAATAACGCCTGAGCCTTGCCTTGGGCGACGTCCGATTCGTTACATCCTACCGCCATGCACGTACTTCAGCCATCCGCCCACGACAATGCTGGGGCTATCGAGCACCTTCTCCCGCACGGCACGACACCGGACGATGTGGAATTGACCATCGTTATCCCGGCGATGAATGAGGAAATCACCGTGGGGGAATTCATGGAATGGTGCAAGGAAGGCATCGCGCGCGCTGGCGTGACTGCACAAATCCTCATTGTGGACAGTTCGACTGATAACACGCCGAAGATTGTGCTCGAACACGGGGGCGAGGTTTTACGCGTTCCGAAGCGGGGAGTCGGTAGCGCGTACTTGGACTCAATTCCGTACATCCGCGGAAAATGGCTTTTGATGGGTGACGCCGACTTGACCTATGACTTTCGCGAGATCGCTCCGTTCGTAGAGGAATTCCGGAAAGGTGCGGAGTTCATCATGGGCAGCCGGTTTCGAGGGAGCATCGAACAAGGTGCGATGCCAAAGCTGCACCGTTATTTCGGCACGCCTTTAACCAACTGGATCCTCAACCAAATTTATCGCAGCAACTTTTCCGACATTCATTGCGGCATACGCGGCGTGACTCGTGAAGCATTGGACAGAATCAACATCACTTCGCGCGGTTGGGAATATGCGAGCGAAATGGTGTTAAAGGCGGCACGACTGAAACTCATCAGTTCAGAAGTGCCGATCAAATTTTACAAGGATCGCGAAGGAAGACTGAGTCATCACTTGCGCGTGGGCTGGAGATCGCCGTGGCTCGCAGGCTGGGTCAACCTCAAAGTGATGCTGATCTACGCGGCAGATTCGTTCCTGCTCAAAGCTGGCGCTGTGCTTTTGATAATTGGATTAGTGCTTTCCCTTGCCCTGGCAGCCGGCCCGGTGAGGATCGGAAAAATTGGTTTTAGCCTGCACTGGATGTTGCTGGGAGTGATGTGTGCAACTTTGGGTTACAGTTCAATCCAAATCGGAGTTCTTGCACGAGTATTGCACGGATTAAAACCTCGATTCGTGGAGCGACTGCAGAAAGTGCTGACGTACGATCGTGGGATGATCGTGTCCGCAGCTCTCAGCCTCGCGGGGTTGGTGCTTCTCGGGAATCTGACTTATCACTATTTGAAACATGGCCTGCAACTCGAAGCGATTTCGCATCCCGCTATTCTTGGCCTACTGCTGGTTATCCTCGGATTTCAAACATTCGGTTTTACCCTGCTCATGGAAGTGGCAAACCGCGTCATCTCGAGATCAAGGCGGTGAGTTTCCCCAAACTTCTCAGACGTTCGCCATCGTTCGCCGGCATTAGGTCAAATCAAGTCGAACCGATAGCGGTATCATAAGTGCGGTTAGAGGGACGGCGTTGAGGGATATAACAAGCGGCACTTGTCACATCCTCGACTGATCGCCTTTCAGTCGGGTATACTAGCTTCCTGTGGAGATCACCAACGATAACCGTGCGCCGAATCTGCTCCCCGTCACTCTAGTTCTCACGGCGGTCTTGTGGTTGTTCACCATGACCGGCGGCAGCGACATTTTTGTTAAAGAAGTGCTCGGTGGCGCCTATGACTCGCAGGCGGAACACTTTTTGCGGGGGGACGTTGGGGTTGATTCAAATGCCATTGCACATGAAACGATGATCGTGAATGGCAAGGTGCGAATGTACTTTGGGCCGTTCCCCGCGCTGTTTCGAATTCCGCTGAACTTCGTCTATCCACCAGGGCACAGTAAATGGTCACGCATTTCGGGATTTTGCGCTGGAGTGATCGCGTTGTTTGCCTTTGCCGGTCTAGTGCAAACAGCGTTGCGTTCATCAACTCTTTCATCCAACGCACGCAACTGGATCGGTAACGCCTGTGTGATCGGCTTCGCGCTTGGCTCACCATTGCTCCTGTTGCTGGGCAATCTGTCCATCTACGACGAGGCAATCATCTGGGGATTGGCCTGGTCTCTGGCTGCGCTCTATTTTGCGTGCGGATCTCGAATAACTGAAGGCGCAGCTTTAACGCGCTCCCTGCTTGCTTTTTCGTTTTGCGCCGGCGCGGCTCTTCTTTCACGGGGAACGTTTGGCGTGCCCTTCATCCTGATCGCGCCGCTACTTGCAATTCGTTTGTTCAACCGACAGCCGATCCGAAACCTCAGCGCGCTGTTTTTGCCGCTCGGCGCTGCATTCGTTTTCTACCTGTTTCTAAGTTACGCGAGATTCGGGGACTTCAGCGGCATGAACATGAAGTATAACATCAATCCGGTTCAACGTGACTTCGCCACAAAGCACGGCCTCTTTCGTATAGAACGGATCCCGTACAGTTTTGCGGACTACTTCGTCTTGCGAGGACCCAGGCTGCAGCGTGATGCTCCGTTTTTCAAAGCGAGCCGGCAGGATTATCGCTATGAGGCTCTTTATGTAATGCCTTTCACAGAGACCTACTCTTCGCTCCTGTGGTCCTCTTCGTGGATTCTGCTCGGAGCTGTGATCGGCATAGCGATGTTGCTGCGACCGGGAGGTGTTGACGGCGTGGATCGCGCAATCGCAGCGATTTTTCTCCTCCAAGTCATCGCGATTTTAGCTTTCATGGGATTGTGCCAGCGTTACATCGCCGACCTCTTTCCATTTCTAATCTTCGCTTTTCTAATCTTTTTGCGGCAGAGCAAAATCGCATTTCAACTGCGTTATGTGCTTAGCGCACTCGTTGTCGTTTCGGTGGTGATCAACTCGTTGTCGACCGTCGCGTGGCTGGTGCAGGCAGACATGAATGTACCTGCGGCAACCAAGGCGAAATGGAATCAATTTTTAGGCGGAACATCACGAGGCTAACTGACGAATGGAACGCTGGACAAGGCGTCTTGCTCTTTCCATGTTGGCATTCCCAACATGATCATCACGCGTTCCCCATTGCGTATCTCCCTCGGTGGTGGCGGGACTGATCTGCCTTCGTCCTATCGCAATCACGGTGGATTTCTCATTGCCGCGGCAATCGATAAGTACATTTACATCACTGTTCATCGGCGGTTTGTGGATGGGTTTTTGCTGAAGTACTCCAATCTCGAAGAAGTAGCCCGCATCGACGAAATCAAACATCCCATTATCCGGGAAGCACTTACACTAGCGGGCGTCCAGGAACGTAACCTGGAGATCGCAAGCATGGCAGACATCCCAGCCGGGACCGGCCTCGGCTCGTCTGGAAGTTTCACGACGGCCCTCCTCAAAGCCCTACACGCCTTACGCAAAAATCTGGTGCACCCGTCCGAGTTGGCCGAGCAAGCCTGTTGTATCGAAATGGAGAAACTGCGCGAACCGGTGGGTAAACAGGACCAATACATCTCGGCGTATGGCGGGGTCACATGCTTTGAGTTTCTTCCGGATGGTCGCGTTCAGGCATCACCTCTCAACGTTTCTGAAGAAACGTTGTTGGAGCTGGAGGATGATTTGCTGCTGTTCTTTACAGGTTATGCGCGCTCATCCTCAAAAATCTTGCAAGAACAACACGACAAAAGCACGCAATCTGACGAAGCGATGCTGGAGAACTTGCATTTCGTAAAAGAACTCGGACGCCAGAGTCAACGCGCACTGGAGAACAACAATCTTCCCGAATTCGCGCGCTTGATGGATGTTCACTGGCAGCGGAAAAAGCAACGCTCGGCCATCATGAGCAACGAGTTCATCAACGATTCTTACGATGTTGCGATGGCGAATGGCGCCCTGGGCGGAAAACTAATTGGCGCCGGGGGTGGTGGTTTTCTCATGTTCTACGCCGAAGACAAAGTTCGCCTGCGAAGTGCGATGCGCGAGCGAAGATTGACGGAAGTGCGCTTTCGATTCGAGCCCGAAGGCACAAAAATTCTCATTCAATAATGCCACGAAAGAAAGATATCGATCTGGCGAATTGGCCCGTGGCCATTCTTGCCGGGGGTCTTGCCACACGCCTCCGCCCGACAACCCAAAAGATCCCCAAAGCGCTATTGAGCGTGGCGGGCGAGCCATTCCTTCTCCACCAGTTGCGCCTCCTTCATTCTAAAGGATTTCGCAAGATTATACTCTGTGTCGGTCACCTGGGTGAGCTGATTGAGGAAAAGATTGGCAACGGAACACAACTCGGCTTGCAAATTGATTACTCGTTCGACGGACCAACGCTCCTCGGTACAGGCGGTGCGTTGAAGCGCGCTGTTGCCAGGCTCGGGACGCAATTTCTGGTGGTTTATGGAGACTCATACATGCCGGTCGATTACGCCGTAGTCGTGGACGCTTTCGTCAGGAGCGAGAAACCGGCTTTGATGACTGTGTTCAAGAACGAAGGCCGGTGGGACGCGAGCAATGTTCGATTCGAAGCGGGGGAAATTCTCCAGTATGACAAGAAAAAGCGCGCACCGGAAATGCATCATATCGATTACGGGATAAGCGTTCTCAGCGCAGAGGCATTCGCTGGTTTTCGTGACAAAGTGACATTTGATGTGGCCGACGTGTACTCGCGTCTCGTTTCCGAGAAAAAAATGGCAGCGTACGAAGTGAAACAACGGTTCTATGAGATCGGATCGGCTGACGGTCTCGTGGAACTTGATGCGGTGTTGCGCGAGAAGGCAGTTTTCCTTCAAGCATGAGCTATTCAAAACAACACCTGCGTGAGGTGGACGAAATCGTCGCAAAGCTTGACCCGGCGCTTTGCGAAAAAGCGGTGGAATTGCTCGCAGCAGTACGCGCGCGTGGTGGCCGGCTTTTCATTCTTGGAGTAGGCGGCAGTGCGGCGAATGCTTCCCATGCAGTGAACGATTTCCGAAAGCTCGCACGAATCGAAGCCTACGCGCCTACCGATAATATCTCTGAGTTGACCGCTCGCACCAATGATGACGGATGGCATTCAGTTTTCGCCGAATGGCTTAAAGGAAGCCGACTCAATGAAAAAGACGCGATTCTTGTGTTGTCAGTAGGCGGCGGCAGCCTTGAAAAAAATGTCAGTCCCAATTTGGTGAGCGCACTACAACTCGCGAAGGAATGCGGTAGCGCAATCCTCGGAATCGTGGGTCGCGACGGAGGATACACAGCGCAGGTTGCCGACGTGGCTGTAGTCATTCCTACAGTCAATCCCGCAAACGTCACACCACACACGGAGGCGTTCCAAGCCGTGGTTTGGCATTTGTGGATTTCGCATCCCACTCTCAAAGTCGCGGAGACGAAATGGGAAAGCATGAAGTAGGGCGTCCCGCGGTTTTTCTCGATCGCGATGGAGTAATCAATCGCGTCACAGTCCGGGACGGAATGCCGCATCCTCCATCTCACGTCGATGAGTTCGAGCTTTACGAAGATGTTCCGGACGGGTGTGCGCGGCTTAAGGCTTCGAACTTTCTTCTGGTTGTCATCAGCAACCAGCCTGACGTTGGCCGCGGCACCCAGACCCGCAAAGCCGTGGAAGCCATGAATTTGAAAATGCAATCGGCGCTTCCGTTGCTTGATCGTATTGAAATTTGTTATCACGGGGGCGAGCGCTACGGCCAACCGTGCGATTGCCGTAAACCGCGACCGGGCATGATCCTCCAGGCAGCCGCTGAGCTGAACATTGATCCCCAAAGGAGTTATGTCATAGGCGACCGCTGGCGCGATGTCGATTGCGCGCGCGCCGCGGGTTGTCGCGCAATTCTCATCCAGCGCGATTATAAAGAAACCTTGCGCGAAGCCCCGGATTTTACCGTCGCGAATTTTAACGAAGCCGTGACGGCCGTTCTCCGCGACGCGAGTTCCTGAGAAGTTCTTGCATTCAAGGGCAGCCGTTGAGTAGGCTTGAAGGGATGACCGAACGCCTGCTGGACTTGCCCGTGAAAATCTTCGCGGACGGCGCCGATCTTAAGGGGATCGCGGAGCTTTCGCGCCAACCCTATATCCATGGCTTGACGACAAATCCGACTCTGATGCGAAAAGTCGGTCTGACCGATTACGAAAGCTTTGCCAAAGCAGTGTTGAAAGAAGTGAAAACTAAACCGATCTCGTTTGAAGTTTTCTCCGATGATTTTGCCGAGATGCGCCGGCAAGCACTTAAGATCCACGAATGGCAGGACAACGTTTACGTTAAGATTCCAATCACAAACACGAGCGGCGAATCTTCTATTCCCTTGATTGAACGATTAGCTGGTGAAGGTGTGAAGCTAAACATAACGGCAATGCTGACGCCGCGTCAGGTAACAGCTGTCGTCGCCGTGCTCAACTCGAGCGTCCCATCGATCCTGTCAGTCTTCGCTGGACGAATCGCCGATACCGGAGTCGACCCATCGCCGATAATGAAGGAGTCGCTCAAAATCGTAAAGGCGTTGCCGAACGCTGAACTCCTTTGGGCGAGCGTTCGCGAGGTGCTTAATGTTTTCCAAGCTGCCGCTTGCGGTTGTCATATTGTTACTGTGCCACACAACATTCTAAAAAAGCTTCTCGATCTCGGCGGCAAAGATCTGGACGAACTCTCCTTGGATACGGTTCGGATGTTCCACCAAGATGCGATTGCCGCCGGCTTCAAAATTTGAGCGAGCAACACTCATTCGATCCAAACAAAATATCCGACCACGCATGTAACGCCTCTCTGATCGGAGTGATGGACGCGGAAGCACCAAAGAAGCCGATTATGCGAGATGTTTGGGTGGCGCTCGGACTGTCACTCGCGGCGGCGCTGGCTTTTTACTTCTCAACCAACCCGACGCTAAAGGATCTGGATTACACCTTCGAGATCGCCTCGGCCTTCCTGCGCGGCGATCTCGGTCTTCGCGAAAAACCCGGTGAGTGGCTTAACGAGATGATTCCCTACGGGAACAGATATTATTCCGCGTTTCCTCTGGGCGCCATTATCAGCATGGTGCCGGTCGCGGCGCTGAAAAAAGCGTCACTGATCCAGAATTTTCCCGCGCGCGTTCTGGCAGCCTTGATTGCCGGAGCTTGTGTTTATTTCTTCTTTCAGCTCGCGAAAGCATTTGGGCCCGACTACTCAAGCCTCAAACCGAAACCACTCGCCCGTCGAATTTTGTTGGCGCTGTTTCCAGTTTTTGGAACCTGGACGTGGTGCAACCTTGGAATGGGTGGTGCGTGGCAAATCGCTCTCGGTCTCGCGTTATTGGGGGAAACCGCAGCTCTCTATTTCACCTTGGTGCGACCGCTACCCTTCGTTGCGGGAGCTTTTTTTGCGTTGGCTCTTGGAAACCGAACTGAGTTGCTCCTTACAGCTCCCTTTTACCTTTATCTTTTCTGGCGTTGCTCAAATGAAAAGACTTCCGGCCAATCGCGCACTGCTCGAATGAAACAAGGGCTTCGGGTAAATACACCCACGGTAATCGATTTCTTAACTCTGCCGGTAACATTGGGTCTGCTGACTGCCGCCTATAATTTCGTTCGATTTCGTTCAATTTTGGATTTTGGCTATTTTCATATCCCTGACGTGCGCGAAGAACCTTGGTATGCGCACGGCCTCTTTTCGCTGCACTCGATTCCCTGGAACATCCACAAAATGGTGTTTCAAGGTTTTCGCGACGACCCCAATTTTCCCTTCATAAGTTTCGACCCGTTTGGGTGTTCGATTCTTCTGAGCAGTCCCTTCCTATTCCTTCTTTTTAGAAGTGGCGGAAAATACAAAGTAATGTGCTGGATTGCGATTGGACTTTTGACGTTCATTCTTTGGTGCCACGGAAACCCTGGCGGATGGCAATTCTCGTATCGTTACGCCATGATTCTTCTGCCGTGGATGTTTCTTTTGCTCACAGGAAATGGACCGCCCAAGATAAGTGCCACCGAGATTTCACTTTTCGCGGTTTCGGTCGCGATCAACGCGGCCGCTACCTGGCTGTTTTTGTGGACCGATAAGATCCAGCCGTAGCAACGATGTCAGGTTGGAGAATCGCAGCATTCACGGGCCTATCTTTCTTGGAAACGCGGACTTGTTTGACGAAAAAAATCGAGCGCTTACGATTTGCGCTTATCCCCGCCGGGCCGAAGCCTCGTGCGAAGGCGGATGCGGGTGGTAAATCGAGGACTTGGGAATGCTGGCTCTGATTTATTTTGCTCTGGCCGTTTGTGTCGGTGACTTTTTTTGCCGGCGTTTTTACCAGTTTGAGTCGATTGCACATCGGTGCGCTGCGGCAATCCTCGTGGGGCTCTTGGCAAGCTCGTGGTTCACGTACCTCGCGGGCCTGGCTTCCTTCTGGACAGCGCGGCCTCTTTTGTGGGCCAATATATTATCTTTCGTAGCGGCAGTAGCGCTCCTCTCCTGGCCTAAATGGAAAGGCAAAGTTTTTAAACGCCATCCGGATGAACACCCTTCCAAGAGATCGGATTTGTATCTTCCACGTCCTCGCGGATCGAGCATGGCCGACTGGCTGCTCATAACCGCATACGTGGTCCTGGTATCATGGATGATGTTCGCCTCCTTCGCCACGAAGGGAAGTAAACTTCAAATCGCTAATCCTGAGTACAGCGATTTCGGACCAAATACAGCGCTGATCCAGAGCTTTGCTGTTGGACATAATTTTCCAACCGAATACCCGCATTTTTCGGGCGACAGGATCCGTTACCATTTTCTATTTTATTTTCAGGCGGGAAACCTGGAGTACCTTGGACTCGACCCAGCGTGGAGTTTGAATCTACTGAGCATAACCACCCTCGTGGCAATGCTAGTGGTGGTGATGACGCTTGGAGAAGTCCTTTTCGACTCGCGCGCAGTCGGACGACTTGGATCGTTGCTCTTTTTCTTTTTCGGGTCGCTCTCTTACGTCCCGTTTCTTCACAAGCAAGCTTCAGTTCGGGCGGCTATTCAAGCGATCACCCATCAACGCGACTATCTTCAGACGATATTTCCGTATCGCGGGGAAGCGTGGGGTACGTGGTCCCAAGTCACGTACCTTAACCAGCGGCACTTCGCCAGCGCGATCGGAATAATCCTTCTCGTTCTGGTCTTTCTCGTGATCCGCTACCGTGCCGTGGCAGCTAAACGAACGGAGGCACGGGCTGACACCGGGACGATAACAGCACCGCCAGGCGAACTGCCGGAAACCGTTCCCGTCTCGACTTCAATTGATCCAAGCGGACTTCAAGATATTCGGGAATCGCAAATCGAGACAACCTCGGTATCGGTAGCCTTGCGACCCCCCGAAGAAACCATCAGCACGCGAGAGCCTTTTTTCGCGACTTTACGACCATTCATTTTTTCGGGTGCAATTCTTGGTTTGCTACCGATGTGGAACAGCGCGGTGTTTCTCGCCGCAGCCGTAATTCTTGGATTGTTATTCGTTCTCTGTCCGCTGCGATTGCAAATGCTGGCGCTAGCCGCTGCAGCCGGACTGATCGCATTGCCGCAGATGCTGTTTCTGAGTACCGGGAGCGGTAGAGCACACATGCCAAAGCTCCTTCATTGGGGTTATACGATAGATCATCCGACCATGCTGAATGTGGCCAAGTACCTTGGGTTTACCTTTGGCTTCAAGTGGTTTTTGATTGCGCTGGCGCTAGTATTCGCAACTAATCTGCAACGGCGGTTTTTCCTGGCATTTTTGAGTCTGATCGCCGTTGCCTTTTGTTTCCAGTTCACGATTGAGGTACTGGCTAACCAAAAGTTCATTCACATCTGGGTAATTATCGCCAACCTTTTCGTTGCCTTTGCGGTCTGGCGCCTGTGGCGTCTTCGGCTCGCGGGAACGACCTTGCCTGGAAAATTCACCGCCATTGCTGCAACCCTTCTCATCATTCCGGGCGGCCTCATCGATTTCTTCCCGATCCACAACACTGGCTGGAGCGAGATAACGTACAAGAACGATCCATTAATCGACTGGCTTAACAAGAATACTACACCGCGAGAAATCTTTCTGACAGATCGCTTTGTTAACCATCCTATTTTGATGGCTGGACGCCGGGTGTTTTGCGGCTGGCCTTACTACGCATGGTCGGCGGGATATGACGCGGGTAAACGTGACAGGGTTTACATTGACTTATTCGAAACCAGGGATCCGTGGAAGCTCTATCGCCTGTTGAAAGAGAATGGTATCACCTACGTGGCATTCGATGGCGCCGTTCGTCAGGCTTCATTCATCAAGCGGCCAAACGAACAGGTATACGCGACGTATTTCCCCAAGATATTTGAAGATAAACAAAACAGGTATAACTCGCTCGTCATTTACAAGATACCAGACACGCCGCCGGTTAATTTGAGCGCAGTGCCTGAAGGTGTAACTAACATGTTTGATGGCGGCAGAGGAAACGATAAGGGCCGGTTTGACGGTCCGACGGGAATTGCTGTTGATCCTAAAGGAAACGTTTTCGTGGCCGATACAAACAACGCTCGAATCGAAAAGTTTTCAACGACTGGCGGCTATCTCGGCAGTATGGGAATCAAGGGGATCGGTTATGGACAGTTGGGCGCACCGAACGGGATCGCCATCGATGGCGCCGGTAACATTTATGTAGCCGACGCTTCCAAACACGTTGTGGAAAAATTAGCACCCGATGGGACTGTCACCGCTGAATGGAAAGGTCCTGCGCCCGGATTTTACGGGCCACGCCGCATCGCTATCGGCTTGGACCAGTCGGTCTATGTCGTCGACCAGGGACGCACTCGAATTGCGAAGTTTAGTCCGGACGGACAGGTGCTTACGACTTGGGGCAGCAAAGGCAATGGCGACGCACAGTTCGACGACCCCACTTCTGTAGCCGTCGACAGCAGGAACAACAGGGTTTATGTGGCCGACCCAATTAATCGCAGAATTCAGGTATTTGATTCGGACGGCAAGTTCTTAACGAAATGGGCCGTACCACAATGGGGACGCGGACATGGCTTCGAAGATCTGGCCATCGATACACAGAGGAATCGCCTTTACGCTTCCAGTGCAAATATGGACACAGTGCTGATTTTTGATCTGAACGGTAAAAACATTGGCGCCCTAACAGCAAAGTCTGGTGAGCGACTCGATGGGCCGTCGGCACTCATCGTCGCGAACGGAAAACTGTACGTTCTAAACATGGCGGGTAATCGCGTCACGGCCATCGATCTTTGAAACAACGCTCGGTGATCGCATGTAACTGATTTAAGCTAGTCTGCCGCAGGCTTTGGAATTGCCCTCCCTGAAATCACAGCTTAAGACTCCGAGAAGTCTCTTTCTCGGTCTCTCATTTGTTTCGACGGGGACCTGCACGGTTGCCGCTGCTGCGCACTACATGAAGTTGCCATGGGGGGACATCTGGCAGCCAATCGGGTGGCTGCTTAGCATGTTTTTTCTGGTGTTGGCTTTCGTGCCAGGCCCGCGTGCATTGCCTAGGAGTTTGAAAGGCTTAATAACACTGAAGACAGCATTCTTTCTCTTCTGGATCCTGTTCTTCACAGTTTCGCACCTTTGGAACTTCCGTACGGCGCCTTGGAACGGAGACGCACTTTTTGACGAGTCCGGCAATGACCTCGGGTATCTAAAAAGCTACGTTATCGGTCATCCATATCAGGCGGCCTGGTTTCATGGCATTATTTCGAGAGAGACCCTGTTTCATTACTATGTATGGGGTTTTCTTAAGCTCTTCGGCTTTAATATCCTGTCGTATGAAGCAGCGCTCTTTGTTATTTGGCTGACGGTCTTTGTATTCACGCTCTTGCTTGTTGACCTCTTCTTTGGGTCTTACATTGTCACCTTTGTCACGGCGCTGATCTTCAATTTTCTTCCGTTTGCATTCATTTATACTTTCGTTGGATACCGTTACCCGTTGACGGTGGCCTTAGCCGTGGTCTCTCTGTATTTTTTGCACTTGGGGTTTAGAACCACTTCTCGGTTTTACCTTTCCCTGGGCGGGATTGCGGCAGGGCTTTGTTTAGCCAGCTCGATACCCGGCAAGCAATATGTGCTGACACTTTTGATTGTTGCGCCGCTGTACGCTGTGTTTTATTGGAGCAGCTTGAAGCGAACCACCGCATGGGGCTCGCTGGCCGTTATCGTTTACAGCTTTTTGACAGCTGCCACGCCAATTCTTTGTTACATTATCTTCAAGTTCGGCGACTATACATATTATGAAGGCGCGTACCTTCACCAGTTCTGGAATGCGGTGCGGGGAACCCCGGCTCCTAATAATATGCGATATTATGCCACGGGGCTGTGGAACTGTTTTTTTGCTGCCCATTTTTGGCCCCGGCTTTTGTTTCCGGATGCTTTGCCTATTCCGTTGCCATATTACTGGCTGTTACTGCCCGGCTTTGTGCTAGCTCTTTGGCAGAAGCGTTTTGAGGTTGTGCTGCTGGCAACGCTTCCAGTCGTAGGAGTATTTGTCACTGGGGGAGCTGCCGTTGAGCAGCGACTGTTGCTTGCAATCCCATTCTGGATCATCCTAATGACCTTCACGCTTGCTGGGCTGTTGAAGCTTCGGCCGTGGCGAGGCGTGCAGATTGTTGTTTGCGTAACATCAGCAGTAATACTGATCGACGGCCTGGTCCCCTCGATTCGATACATTTATTCCAAGACGAAAAGTCCGGTTTCAATCCACCACTTTGCGCAACAGCAGGTCGCTGTGTCACGGTTCTTAAAACATATCGTAGCCGGGCAGGAACACCCGGGCACTCCTCACCTAGAACGCAACGAGTTCAACCGGATTAAGGGCATTTCCGATGCTCCTTATGACACAATGATCTGCCAGAATGATGCTTATTCGATCATTCACCTGTTTTTGTATGATTACGATGACGGTAAAATCCTATCGTTTTGTTCCGGCTTGCCCTTTTTCTGGGTGATGACTGAGCAGGATGTGTGGAACGCGAACAAAAAGGCCATTTCAACTTATGTTCCCGCCAATAAGAATCTGAAGTTGATCTGGGAAAGAGATCCAAAGACAGAAAGGATCATCAGAATGTTCCAGTCGCTCCGGGATCTTGGAACAGAGGATTCGCTTTCATTTTCCTTTGGCGGAAGAGTAAGAACGTTCTACGTGCTGAACATCCCTGCCGAGAAGATTCCGCAGTTTCAGCAACGCGTGACCGCATTCCCGGCGACTCCTAAGTTCACCTCCATGCCGCAAAGTGCGACTAACACGTTTCAAGGCGGAAAGGGAATTGGCAGAGGACAATTTGATTCGCCAACAGGAATTGCTGTTGATGAAAGTGGAAATGTTCTAGTCGCCGATACAAATAACGGGCGGATCGAGAAATTCTCGCCGACTGGCACCTTTCTCAGCACTATAGGAACCAAAGGGAGCGGCCAAGGGCAATTTGCCCAGCCTAATGGGATCGCCATCGATCGCGTCGGGAACATTTACGTTGCAGACGCGGGCAACCATCGTGTGTTAACACTGAAACCGGACGGAACGTTTATCGCTGAATGGAAAGGGCCCGAGCTCGGATTTTACGGGCCGCGCCGGGTTGCCATTGGCCCTGACGATTCAATTTATGTTGTCGATCAAGGCCGAACACGGATCGCTAAGTTCAGCCCCAGTGGTCGGGTGCTGGCAGTTTGGGGCGCCCAGGGAGGTGGCGACGGACAGTTCAATGATCCCACTTCGGTCGCGGTCGACCCCACCACCAACAAAGTCTATGTCGCCGATCCAATTAACAAGCGGATACAGGTCTTTGATTCAAATGGGAAGTTTCTAACAAAATGGATAGTCCCCGAATGGGGTCCACCACATGGCTTCGAAGACCTGGCCATCGATTCAAAGACGGGCCGACTATACGGATCGAGTGCCAGCATGAAGACGGTGCTGACGTTTGATTTGAATGGCAACAGGGTTGGTAGCTTGACGCCAAAGCCTCCGGATAAACTCGAAGGTCCATCGGCGCTGGCGCTGGCAGACCGGAAGCTGTACGTGCTAAACATGGGTGGGAATCGTGTAAGCGTGATCGATCTTTAGGCAGGTGGCAAATTCGCACGAACCTTGTAATAAACAGCACATGGCATCGTTATTGTCATGGTAATTGGCGCCGGGGCTAGCCGTTAAGTCAGCCAGAGTTGGGGTATGTTAGCTCTGATTTATCTGGCATTGGCGATTGCTCTGGGTGACGATCTTTGCCGGCGCTTTTACCGGTTCGTTTCCGTTCCGCACCGTTGTGCAGCAGCCACACTGGTTGGAGTCTTGCTTAGCACTTGGTTCACGTATCTGGCCGGGCTTGCGCACTACCGCACAGCCAAGCCTCTGCTCTGGGCAGACATTCTGTTTTTCGTAGCTGCTCCTGTAGCAATCTGGCTTTCCAGAAAATCGCCTAACGTCCGGATGATTGAACCGCGCGCTTGCGGGCGGACAGTTTACGACTGGATCACGTTCGGGGCTCTTTTTATCGCGGTGTGCGTTCTGTTGATGGGAACGCTCTATGTTACCAAGCAGGGCCGAATACGCGTCTCGGGAATAGAAGCTAACGCGTTTGGCCTACAGTCAGCCATCGCCCGCGGTTTTGTCTTCGGACACAACTTCCCCCCCGAGTGCCCTTATTATGCGGGACGACCGCTTCATTTTGATTTTCTTTTCTTTTTTCAGGCAGGGAACCTGGAAATCCTCGGCTTAAATCTGGCGTGGGCTATGGCCGTTCTCAGTGTGCTTGGGTTAACGAGTATGCTCGCCTTGGTGATGGCTTTGGGTGAACTACTCTTCAATTCGCGCGTGATCGGACGCGCGGGTGCGGCGCTCTTCTTTTTTTCTGGTTCACTGGCGTTTATCCCATTTTGGAAATCTCACGAGCCAATTAATGATGTAGTCCCGGCGGTGACACAATTTGTTAACCAGCGCCACCTGCCCGGCGCAATCGGAGTGTTCCTCCTCTTGATAATCTTTTTATTCGATCAGTATCGTCAAAGGCCACCGCACTCAGAAGCGAGCGCCAAGCCCACCGCGAATCACACCCACACGGACACGGCTCCTGCTAAACTCAGCTCCAGTTTCATATTCTCTGGCCTTTTGCTCGGCGCGTTGCCGCTCTGGAATGCTTCGGTTTTCATCTGCGCGGCGGCGGTTCTCTCACTTCTGCTGGTTCTATTCGCCTATCGCTTTCAAGTGATGCTGCTTGGAATCGTCGCAGCTGCGGTCGCCTTCCCTCAACTTTTCTTTTCAGGAACACTGGGCGGTCCCCAATCGCCGCTATTTCATTGGGTCGCTGTCGATAATCCAATTATCACCAACGCGATTGGTCACATCGGATTTGCGGCTGGTACGAAATGGCCGGTGATAATCGCTGCCCTCATCCTGGTCTCATGGTTCCAACGCCGATTTTTCCTGGCATTGTCCAGTTTGTTGATGCTTCCTTTTTGCATCCGATTCGGGACCGCGACCTCAACCGACTACACCTTTCTCAATACCTGGTTGGTTATGGCCAACGTATTCGTCGCCTACGGACTATGGTGGTTATGGAACTCAAGAGGTGTACCTATCGTCGGACCACTCACTGCTACCATTCTAACAGCCTGCACTGTGGCAGGAGGAATAGTCGATCTCGCTTCAATTCGAAATAGCTCCTTTGTGGAAACGAATTACGTGAATGATGACTTGGTAAAATGGCTCAACAAGAATACGAAGCCACAGGATGTTTTTCTGACGGATAGATTCCTCACCCACTCGGTTCTACTAGCTGGTAGAAAAATATTTCTTGGCCCGCATGACTTAACTGCTGGATACGATTCTGCGGGACGCGAACCGATGTATCGGCAGATGTTCGAAAGCAAAAACCTAAGACGCGTTTTTGCGTTACTCAAGCAAAACCATATCGATTATGTCGCGATCGATGATGGTGTGCGACATAGCGACTTCATCAGGGGTGCCAATGAATACCTTTATGTCAGGTATTTTCAAAGGGTCTATGACGACAAGGAAAATCGATATCACAAATTGGCCATTTACCAGGTTCCAGCGTCGGTTCCCCCAAACCTGACGAGCATCGACTTATCAGAGCCCCCCGTGAGCGCTTTCCAAGGCGGGAAAGGAACTGGAAAAGGTCAATTTGACGATCCTCGCGGTCTCGCAGTGGATAATATCGGGAACATCTTTGTCGCGGATACAGGCAACGGTCGAATAGAGAAGTTCTCTCCGAATGGAACGTACATTACCAGCATCGGGACAAAAGGCGGATACGGCCAATTGGGAGAACCGAATGGACTTGCCATCGATCGCGCAGGTAACATCTACGTCGCTGACGTCTCAACCCATTCGGTGCGAAAGCTGACGCCTGATGGGAAACCCATCGCACAGTGGGCACCCGCGCTGTATGGACCGCGAAGGATCGCCATTGGACCTGACGACTCGATTTACGTCGTTGATCAGGGGCACACTCGAGTTGTTAAATTCAATCCCGATGGACAAGTGCTCGGAACCTGGGGCACTGGCGGAAGTGGCGATGGACACTTCAGCGATCAGACTTCCGTCGAGGTTGATCCCAGGACAAATAAAATTTATGTCGCCGATCCGATCAACAGACGGATACAGGTGTTTGATTCGGATGGTAACTTTCTAACTAAGTGGTCAGTTCCCGAATGGGGACAGCCGCATGGCTTTGAGGACCTGGCCATCGATCCCGACAGAGGCCGTCTCTACGCGTCGAGCGCGAACATGAGCACAATTCTCGTTTTTGATCTTCAGGGGAACCGACTCGGAACTTTAACCCCTACGCTGCCAGACAAACTAAACAATCCATCGGCGCTCGCGCTCGCAAAGGACAAACTTTTTGTCCTGAACAGCGGTTCTGCGCGAGTATCTGTGATCGGTTTACAGAACAGATAGCTTTTTTCGCTCGCGGAAATATTGTGCGAAGTCTTACACGCTCGGATTCGATGGACAATGTGCCTTTAGGACGAACCGCCCCGAAGTTGGCTCAAAAAAGCCTGCGAATTTTGCTGGGCGTGACTGCTGTCATCTTTCTTTTCTGCCTCTACACCTGGGGCATTTCGCAGAACCCACGAGGTTTCTACCTCGACGAGTCAGCGACCGCTTACAACGCTTATCTCGTCTCCCGAACTGGGGCTGGCGAGTTCGGTCCGCGGTTTCCTCTACTCTTCCAGGAGTATGCAGTCAGTAACGCAACTTATATTAACCCTCTCACGATCTACTTAATGGCAATCGTGTTCCGATTCGTTCCCCCCAGCATTGCCGTCGCACGGGAGTTCGCTGCCTTCTGGATGTTCGCGGCGTCTTTACTCACTCGGCGTGTTGGCAAAACGCATTTCTGGCCAGCGTACGATCGGCGTAGTCGTTGCCGGAAGCGCGCTAGTGACGCCTTGGTTCTTCGAAATCGGCCGATTGGTCTGGGATGCGCATTTCTCCGCTTTCACAGTTGTCCTGTTCCTGCTTGCCGCCTACGGCATTCAATCCAAAGAAACGTGGAGCTGGCGCGACATTACGATGGTCGCCGGAAGCCTGGCCGTGGTGACGTATGGTTATTTTAGCGGGCGCGTCTTGGCACCCTTCTTCGCGTTAGGATTAATCTTCTTTGCCACGAAAAAGCACCGTTTCCTTGGTGTACTCAAGACGTGGCTGGCGTATGGCGTCACGTTGGTACCACTCCATTCTGTTCAATCGGTCCCATCCTGGCCAGCTAACAAAGCGGCTCTATGAGGTTTGGTACATCACTCCAGGCATGCCTTCGAAGGATATCGCATCTGAGTTTGTCAGGCGTTACCTGGAGGATCAGAGTTTGACGACTTTGCTTATGACGGGCGACTACCACCCGCGCCATCACGTCCAAGGTTCGGGCGGAGTGATATTTTTTGCCACCTTTATTCTGGCAATGATAGGTGTATGGCTAATCATTGTCTGCGGCTGGCGTGATCCCTGGTGGCGCTTTGTGGTTTATGGACTTGCAGTTTCAATTGTGCCGGGCGCGATCACAAACGAGCCATTTCACCAGCTACGTCTGATGGGCTATCTCGTTTTCTTGCTGGTGCTTACAATCCCAGCGCTGCAATGGCTGCTTGCTCCGGATGAACCAAAGAAGAGTCCATACACCACGAGCCAAGAAGCGCAGGGTGGCGAGCGAGGTCGTGCCGCGATTGTCAGCCACGGTCTCTCGCGCCCGATCCGACTCGGTTTTCTTGGCATCCTGCTGGTAGCCACTCTTGCGCAAGCGATTGACTTTCAACTTACCTTCCGCCGAGAAGGACCGGAGCGCATTAATGAGTTCGACGTTCCTTACAAGGCCGCTTACGATGCAGCGATCGCACAGCAACAGCGGCCAATCTATCTGGAGAACGGTATGTGGGGGCCGGCTTACATGGATGCGTATTGGTATGCTACCGTGGAAGGCAGACCCATATCCGACTTTGTTCGTCTTCCGGCTGGGGCGAGACCTCCATCTGGCGCGATTGTGCTCAGCTCAAACTCTGAGTGCCGGAATTGCCAACCCATCAAGAAAAGCGGGTGTTACCTGCTTTACAAGGCAAAGTAACAGACAGCACCGAGGAAGGCATTGGGTTCTTCTATTTTCCCGCATCCGTTTCCTGAACTTGCCGCGCGCGATCTCGTTATTACTCAGGTTCGATCGATTCGCTCACGATGTAGCGCGGACGCCCCTTCACCTCTTCGTAAATTCGCGCCAGATATTCGCCAATGATACCAAGGCTGATCATCAAAAGGCTGCCTATGATGAGCTCGAGTAGAATCACTGTGGCAAAACCAGTGAAAGCGCGGCCGGCCAGTTTCAAATAGAGCGTCTGAATCCCCAAACCAACCGCGAAGAGAAAAAAGATCATCCCTGCAAACGTCACGAGGCGCAATGGGAAGGAAGAAAATGTCGTTATTCCAATCAAGGCGAGCTTCGCGCGCCTCAGGTAGGACCACCCCGACTTCCCCGCGCGACGCGGACCTACTTCAAAGGGAATTTGGATGGTCCTAAACCCCATCCAGGCAGTCATTCCCCGGAAGAACACATTCCGTTCGCGCATCGCCAGCCACGTATCGCATACCCTGCGATCGATGAGTTTAAAGTCTGAAGCGCCTTTCAATTCAAATCCGGAAAGTTTATTCAAGATCACGTAAAACGTCAGCGCACCAATTCTACTCGCTACGGATTCGCGGCCACGCTTGAGCTTAACTGCTTCAACAATGTCTACTCCGGAAGTCCTCCACTTCTCGATCAGAAGCGGCAAAAGTGACGGGGGGTGTTGCCCATCTCCGTCCATCACTATAACGGCATTGCCGCGGGCACGTTCCAAGCCCGCACAGAGTGCCAACTCTTTTCCGAAATTTCTACTCAGCCGGATCGCGCATAGGTTCGGCCACATTCGCGCTTCATCCTCAATCTTTGTCCACGTATTATCGGAGGAGCCGTCATCGACGAGAACCACTTCAAACCGGCATCCGATCGCTTGCAATGCAGCCTTCAGATCCGATAAAAGGTCTCTCAAGTGCGAACCTTCGTTGTACAGCGGGATGACCACTGAAATCAGCGGAGCAGTCATCGAAACATCATCCATTGAGTCAAGATTATCGTCCCTGCCGATTTACAGCAATGCTCCGAGAAATATTTTGTTACGGATTGTCGCCAGAATCGGTTGAGGTCAAAATTGGCGGCAGACCAGAGACCGCCCCGTTCGTTGCACGCGCTTCGATTCCGCAACGGATTCGCACTTGCACGCGGCGTTGGAAACGCCTATTAGCTTTACCCTCATGGTTCACCATATCGTTCTCTACAGATTGAAGTCTGAGGTCACCCCTGCCCGCGTGGAGGAGATGATGATGAACACGCGGATGCAGCTCCTCAAAATCCCTGAAGTTCTAAGCATCAAATGCGGTAAGCGAATTGACTCGGAGATCGACTGGCCGTTCTTCATCGCCATCGATTTTGAGTCGATGGATAAATTCGCCATGTTTCAAGAAGATTCGATCTACGTGAAATTCGTGGAGGAAGTGATTAAGCCGAATACTGAAGATTCGCTGGTGCTGGATTTCGAGATGGATCCGGGTAAAGACGTGCGATTTTCCTGATTGTAGCCGCGGCTGTCCCCGCTGCGGTGTAGAGGAGCAGGCGCGAGGCCCTGCCAATACAGGTTCATTGCTATTCGACGCGCCACGCGTAATCATCGATCTCAATGCGGCTCGGCTATCTGTATTCGCGGTATCCGGTAATCTCGCAAACGTTTTGCGATGCGGAGATGCTGGCGTTGGAGCGGCAAGGGATGAACCTCGTGATCGGCTCGGTGTATCCACCGCTCACCAGTTTGCGCCATGAATACATCGGCGGGTTAAGGGCACCAATTCATTACGCGCCGCCGCAGGAGATTTTAAAGATTCTTGAGCGGAACGCGAAAACCGACGGCAAATGGCCGCGCGACCTCGTTGAACAACATGACGCCAAATACGGGCCTACAGCCAAAGCAGCGCAGCGCGCGCGCAACGCCCTGTACTTCGCCGAGTTCTTTTCCCGCAACGGCGTGGATCATGTGCATGTGCATTTCGCAAATCGGGCAGCGCATACTGCAGTCTTCATTAAGAAGATTTCAGGGATTCCGTTCAGCGTCACGGCGCATGGGCAGGATTTTATGAAAGATCTCGGTAGCGACGATTTACTTCGCGAGATCTGCGCCGCAGCAGAATTCGTCGCAGCCGAAACCGATTACAGCCGCGACTTGCTCCGCCAGCGCTGTCCAGATTCGGCAGCGAAAATTCATCGCGTCTACAACGGAATCGATCTCGAACGTTTTTCGGTCCCTGGTTCGGCCAATAATCCCGTCCCTCGGATCGTGAGCGTCGGCCGCCTGGTCGCATTCAAAGGTTTCGGCGATCTCATCGACGCTTGCGCCGAACTCGAGCGCCGCCGAATCGATTTTGTCTTCGACATCATTGGCGACGGCCCGCTGCGCGAGACGCTTCAGGCGAAGATCGAGCGACTGGATCTTTCGTCGCGAGTGAATTTGCTCGGTTCACTATCGCAAGGCGCAGTCTTGGAAAAGCTTCAGGCCGCTGATATTTTCGCATTAGCTTCAACTACCGACGCGCAGGGAGCCACCGACGTTTTTCCCACTGTGATTCTCGAAGCCATGGCTTCGGCGCGACCGGTAGTTTCAACTCGACTGGCGGGCGTTCCCGAACTGGTTGTTAATGGCCAGACCGGATTGTTAGTGCCGCCCGGTGATTCTGCTGCGCTTGCTCAGGCACTTGAACAGTTGCTGCGCGTTGCTGAGCTGCGATTGCAGTTCGGAAACGCCGGGCGAGAGCGGATCGAGCAGCATTTCCGAATTGAGCAAACGGTCGCGCCGCTGGTTAAAATGTTAGAGAAATCAGGGAGCTCGCCACTGCAGCATGCGCCCCACGAACGCTCTGCTACGGAGAATCATGCGGTTGCGTATCTGATCGATCGTTGGCCTGACCGGGATTTGCCGCTCCTGGAACGTGAGGTTGAGGAAATGGCACGGCGGAATGTGCCAATTCTGCCGTTTGTCTGCGAGTTGAATTCCAGTGCAAAGCTCAATGGCGCCATGGAACAAGCAGCGCCGTCACTAGAATTTTTGCCCGATGCGATGGTATTAGAAGCCGAATGGCGGGCGAATCCGGTTCTGGCGCAAAAGTTAGAGGAAGATCGTGCACAGCAGAGCAGGCGCGCTCCAGCTGCAATTTTTCTCCGTCAGTGTCGGTTGGCGCTCGTGCTGCAAAAATTAATTCAAGAAAAAAACATATCGCATATTCATGCTACGAGTTCCCGTGCACTGGTTTGCGCGCTCATCTTAAAGAAGCTTCTCGGTGTGACAGTAAGCGCCACGATCGAGCCGCGAACGGAGTTACCGCGCGAATGGATTCAGAACGCGTTGTCCGAATGTGTAGGCGGTCGTCTAAGCAACCAGAAAATGGTCGAGGAACGCGGCGGCGCGTTCTTCCTGGACAAAACGACATTCCGCTCCGCTCCTAAGAAAACGCTTGGGCAAATCACTCAAAAGACTCATATCGATTTGACGACAGGCTCGCGTTTTTGGCAGCAATGGGCGGGGCTGCTTTTAGGCTGGAGCGGCAGCGACCGAAAATCGAAAATCGAAAACCGAACATGAAAAAAGCCATTCTGCTCGCCGGCGGTGCGGGGACACGCCTCTATCCGTTGACTAAAATCGTCTGCAAACAGCTACTCCCGATTTACGACAAGCCGATGATTTGCTATCCGCTGGCGACGCTCATGCTCGGCGGTCTGCGCGAAGTGCTGATCATCTCCACGTCAAAAGATTTGCCAATGCTCCAACATTATCTGGGCGACGGAACACAGTTCGGAATTCGAATCGATTACGCCGAGCAAACGAAGCCGGAAGGAATCGCCCAAGCTTTCCTGATCGGGGCAAAGTTTGTTGGCGATTCCGGCGCGTCGTTGATTCTAGGCGACAATATTTTCTACGGAAAACTCGACTTCTACCGCGACGCGCTCGCCATTGAGAGCGGGGCATGCATTTTCGGCTATCAAGTTCGCGACCCCGAGCGGTATGGCGTGGTCGAGTTCGATAGTAACGGCCGAGCCATCAGCCTCGAAGAAAAACCGAAACAACCAAAAAGCTCCTTCGCGGTGCCCGGTCTTTACGTTTACGACAATCAAGTGGTGGATTTATGCCGGACATTACGCCCATCAGCGCGTAACGAGCTGGAAATCACCGATCTGAACCTGCTGTATCTCAAGCAGAACCAACTGCAGGTGAAACTGCTTAGCCGCGGCATGGCGTGGCTTGATACGGGAACCACAACAGCGCTGCTCGAGGCCAGCAATTACATCGCCACCATCGAGCATCGGCAGGGTTTGAAGATCGCATGCCTCGAAGAGATCGCGCTGCGAATGGGCTTCATTAGCCAAAGCGACCTCGAAAAGATCATCGACGGATTACCCAAGAATGAGTACCGCGATTATCTCCGCACGGTTTGTGACGAGGAGCCTAATGCCGGGCCCGAGCCGGTCGGTTAGTGAAGGCCGGTGTTACTCATTATTTCGGTTGCTCCCGAAGCAAATGGTTAGTGTCAGCAACGAGTTTTGTTATCGCGTCGGGCTCCACCGCATCGTAGTAGCCACGGATTTGACCACGTCGATCCACCAGGACCATTCGAGTGCTGTGCACAGGAAGTCCCTCTGCATCGCTTCCGTCCGACACGGCCAATTTGAAACCGTCATGCGAAAGCTTGTAAATCGCGGATCTCGGTCCGGTGAGAAAATCCCAGCGTCCCGGCTCGGCTTGTAATTTCGTTGCGTAACCACGCAAAACCGCCGGCGTGTCCTTCTCCGGATCGACGCTGAACGAAACCAAATGCACGTCGCTTTTTTCCAGCGGCTTTTGCAGTTCGCTCATTCGGCCGCTGATCATCGGACAAGGTCCAGGGCACGTTGTGTAAACAAAATCCGCGATCCAAATCTTACCGGCTAACTGACCTGACCCAAACGACTGTCCCATTTGATTCGTAAGCTGAAAAGCCGGCACCGTGCCGTAAGAAGAAACCGTGCGTTGACGCAGCGCTGATACTTCGAGATTGCGCAACCATAGCAACATTCCCAGTGTGATAATCGGAATCAAAATCAACGTCGCTTTCCAAGCGATACCGCTCCGTGGCGGGCACACGATTCATGGTGGCAGAGGTCGTGTTCATAATTTCGTCAAAACCAAAGCCGCCAGTAACAGCGGAAGATACGCTATCGATGCGAAGAACAGTAAACGCGCGGCGCCCGGCGTTCGAAGTCGCAGAAAACGCATCGCGACCACGACGAATAGACCGCCAAGCACAAGCTCAATTGGTTGATAGGCGTAACTGACAATTCCAACAAATGCGGGCAGACCGGCGAGCACCAGGAGGAGAATGCAGAAGAACACACTCTGACTGGCGCTCCGTTCGCCGCTGGAATCGTCGCTCGAAATCATGCGGAACCCAGCGCGTGAATAATCTTCGCGGAACATCCATGCGATGGCGAAGAAGTGCGGCATTTGCCACAAGAACACGATAATAAAGAGACTCCACGCTCCTGGACTGATATCTCCGCGCGCAGCCGCCCAGCCAACCATTGGCGGGATTGCGCCGGGAATCGCACCTACAGCCGTGTTTGCAGTGCTAGTTCGCTTCAGTGGTGTGTACGCAAAAATGTAAATCCCAATAGTGATTGCCGTCAGTACCGCGCTGAGTGCATTGCACACAATCGCCAGATAAACGACGCCGAAAACGGATAAGGCGGTTCCGAGGACTAGTGCTTGCAGCGGGGCCATGCGCCCGGCCGGAATCGGCCGTGTCTTTGTTCGTCGCATGAGCGCGTCAACTCGACGTTCCCACCATTGATTGAGAGCCGCTGCCCCTGCTGCTGCCGCAGCCGTGCCAAAAACTGTGTGAAAGAGCGCCCAATAATTGATCGGAGGTTCGGCTCCGAGATAAAAGCCGACTGCCGTCGTTAGCAGGACGAGCATTGTCAATCTCGCTTTGACCAGTTCAGCAAGATCGCTCACAAAGCCGGGGCGCGGAGTCCCGATGCTAGTGCTTTCGACGGCGGCCGTTTTCATGCAATCGGTTGGTCGTGGCAGGGACGCCGCGCTACCGCGTCCAGCGGGCGAAGGGAGCCGAAGCTACCAGAAATTCGCCAGCAAATCGCGCTGATGCTCACGCCAAAAGATAGCATTACCGCGCCGAGCGCGACATGCGCGGTGGCGACATCCGCGGCTTTATTACTCCAGATTACCCAGGCACCGAGCGTAATCTGGCCGAACACCAAAACGACCCAAAGAAGTGATAGTCGTTTAAGGGTGGCGAAATCGCGCATTTCTCTCCAGATCCGGGCGCAAAACGTGACAATTGCAATCGCGATACTCAGCGCGAGAAACCGGTGCACCATTTGCAGCCAGATTTGAAATGCGCTCACGTCCGATAACGCGCGAGCGTCGCGCCACGCATTAATCTTTGCCAGGGCCGCAGCGCTGGTATCCGGAATCCATGCGCCATTCGCGGTTGGAAAATCCAGAATCGACAAATCGCGATGTTGATGGCGCATCGTCGCCCCAAGCGCCAGCTGCACATAAATCGCCACCGTGATTGCAATCGCGAGCGCCTTGATTGGCGAAGACTTTTGTGAATCGAAAAGCCGATCTGCGAGCGATGACCAGAATTCCGTCGTCACCATCGCAATGAAAACAAGCAGTCCAAGGAAAGCCTGAGCGACACACGCGTGAAAGATACCGATTTGATCTTTCATCATCGTGACTCGCAGACCGCCCAGAATCCCTTGCAGAACCACACCGACAACCGCGATCACGCCGAGACGACGGACCCATCGCCGGCCGTCGCGCAGCCAAAGCCACACGGCGAGGATGATCGTGAGAAGTCCGACCAGCGATCCCATCAATCGATGCGTGTGCTCGAACAAAATTCCGCCCACCCATTTCGAAATCGGAAACAAAAACATGTTGTAACCGAACGTGGTCGGCCAATCTGGAACTGCGAGCCCGACGTTTTTGCTCGTCACCATTCCTCCGCTGCAAATCAGCAAGAGCGTTGCGACGCACGTAAGCCATGCAAATCGGTTCAACCACTTTCTCGATTCTCGCACAATGCAGAGGATACGACGGGAGGCACGGACGATACAAATTTCTCCTTAGTTTTCTGAAAAAGCTTGACTCTCCCCGCAGCGAATCGGACACCCTTTGGGAGGCAGAAAACAAAGAACGCAACACTATGTTTCTCATTCGTAAGCCAATGCGGAATATCATTCGCGAGGTTATCGCTCGTGGTTTCTTCGGTCCGGGTTCGGATGCTTTTATGGGAGCCATCCGGTTGAAGGGCGATCCGATTGATCCCACGACGCTCGGTACAACCGACACGATCATGGCCCGGCCAGAAGTGATTAACGTTGTCCTAGACGCACGGCCGGTAACGGCGAATCTCGACTTGCTCACCCTTGAACTCAAAAGTGTGACTCCCATCACGATGACTTACAATTCGGGGCACGATCCTGAGCAATGGGATGTGCGGGTCTCACGCCAGGGCGGTACTCCTGAGGGAGGAAGAATTACGATTAAACAGACGACAGCTGATGGCGGCACGTATGACGCAATGGTAAACGCGCGACTGACCGTAACGTTCACCAGGCATTTGGACGGCGCGATACGGCAATTGCCGTTGGCATTAGTAATGGGTACAGGGGCCGGCAGCAATGTCCCATGGAGCTTCAGTGCCGAGAATTTTTTGATAACCGACGGTCATTTCTGCCCTAGTTGCGTCGCAGGTGGACCGCGCCCGGTAGTCTTTTCAGGACCGTATCTGACATTGAAACTCCAACCAGCAACCCGTTTTCGCGGGAACTGATTCCGCTGCAGCGTCGCTGTTACGGCAGCAGCTTATCCGTGCGGGCTTGGCGAAGCTGAAGACGCAGGCGCGTTGTGCAGTTGTTGCGCAGGGTGCTGCGAAGCACCTGCTCCTTCTGCGTCGCCACTCGAAGGCTTCGGCCCACCTGGCGGCGGAATTGTCCCCGGCGTAGCTCCACCGCCCGTTGGTTCGCCAGGGGGACGCTGCGTCGGCGCAGGCGGAGTTGATTGCGTTCCGGCAAGCTCGGCGCGTTCTTTCAACCAGGCCTGGTAATCCTGGGGCGAGTCGACAACGAGTGTGCCTTTCATTCCGTAATGACCCAGCCCACACAACTGGGCACAGATCACTTCATAGGTTCCCGTCTTGACAGGTGTGAACCAAATGGGAATTAGCGAGCCCGGAATGGCATCCCCCGCGATGCGCATGTCCGGTATGAAGTAATCATGGATCACATCTTTCGAGGAAAGCTCTGCAATCACGGGACGATCCACGGGCACATGGAGTTCGCCGGTCGTAACGATGTCGTCCTTAGCAGCTGGATCATTTGGATCAATGCCCAGTGGATTTGAATTCGAGACAAGATTGATGTCGCGCCGGCCAAATTGCCCATCCGCTCCCGGAAGGTGGTAGTTGAAGCTGAACTGCTGCGCGACCACGTGCACAAGAAGCGCTTCTTTCCCGGGCGGAAACTGGTTCACGCGCCTTGCCCAGAGCGGGATCGCGAAGCCCAGCAACAGTACCGCTTCAATCAAGACAACTGAAAATTCCAGATGCGTCGAAATGTGGCTGCGCACGCCGGCATGATCGGCGTGTGGTTGGCGCCCCTTCCGAAACCGAAACAGGACGTATATAAAAAACGACGACCACCCGAAGAACAACACGGCCATGAACCAATGGCAAAATTCAATGATATGATCGATCTGATAACCGTGAGATGAAGCATTGGGTGGTTGCCCCAAAAACTCGTTGATCAACGCAAGGCTATTCATACTTGCTCAAGTCCTCCTCGGTTAGCTCCTGATGGGGCTCGATCGGCATGCGACCATGGCGCCACAGGTGAAAGCTGAATGCGCCGATCCCGCCGATGACCGACATCACAGCACCAAAAAGAAACCAAATCGCGACGGCCATGTGCTCGGTCGATTTGCCGTCCTTGGCGCCGTAGCAAAACGGGCACGCCAACGCTTGCTGTGCAGCAAACAGACCGGATACCAACAATAACGAGGCGACTCTTTTCATGTGATGATGCGCAGCCGTTTCATTTTTCTGTAGAACCAGACGCCATATACCATCAGCACAATCGCGACCACGAACGAGGCGGCCGCGCCTGCAACGTAAGTCGGGGCGCCTTCCACGAGGTTGACCCAGAGACACCATACCCCGGTCCCCAACGCGAGCAGCGTCGAGAAGATGATGAACACAATATGGAACGCTTTAAGCGACATTTAGCGAAAGATCGGATAGTCGTACCACGCCAAAAATGTAAGCCAGAAGAGGCCAAGCACAAAAAACCCGGTGAAAACCAGGATCCGGTAAATCAGCCGTTTCTCCGCGGCAAGATGCATAAAAATTGCCGCCACGAGCCCGGCTTTGAATGTAGCGACCAACATTGCCACAGCGATGTTCGCCTTTTGCGTGCCGAAATGAACGTACGACAACGCGACCGTGACCCCGGTGAATACCAGCAGGGTTGCGCCGACCATCAAGTACCCGCGAACGTGCTTGCGAATCCCATGCGCGTATTCTTCGTATTCCTTAGAATCTTGCGAAATGTCAGGCGGGTTATTCATGGCTAGAGCAGGTAGAAAAGCGGAAACACAAAAATCCAGATCAAATCGACAAAGTGCCAGAAAAGTCCGCTGACCTCGACACGATTAGCCAGATGTTCTGGATTGTGTTGGTAGAGCCGTTTGCTCACCGGCAGCCACATATAAATGAACACCAGCACGCCGCCAAGCACGTGCAGACCATGTAAGCCGGTAATAGTAAAATAGCTGGCAAAATACGCGCTGTGCCTTGGCTCAAACATCGTTGCGTACTGCACGTCCTCCTTTTCAATCGTGGCGATCTTTTCCGTCGCAGAATGCGGCCAGAAGTGCGGCCGATCCATCTCCGCGTTCGTTGGGTCGGCATTGAGCGGATCGAGCGCGACTTCGTATTCCTTGATGTTCGGATCCTTTAGCGCTGCGCGATTGTGCAAATGGCCTGTAATCTCGAGCCGCGGCGACAGCCCCTTTTGCGCAGCGTAATCGTTGCCCAAATATTGTTCATATTTCCCCAGCGCTTCCGTTTTAATGTAAGCGCCAAAGTGATCGAACTTCTGCGGCCATTCGTAAGCCAGTTTCACAGTCAAGAAAATGATGCCACAGACGATGGTGGCCAGCATGTACCACCAGTACGCGCGATACTGTCGCATCTTCAGCGACGCCCACGCCAGCACCACTGTGACTGACGATAGGATCAAGACCGCGGTGTTCATGGTGCCTACCGGAACATTGAGTAAGCCATGTGGCCACATGCCCGGCGGCGCGTCGATGCGCAGAAAAATGTAGGCGGAGAAAAGCCCGCCAAAGAGCATCACTTCCGACGCCAGAAAAAGCCAGATGCCAATTTTCGCGTTCCAAAGACCGGTGTCGGGACGAGTAGAAATTGTATACGGAATTTCCATGATTCAGTAGATAACAGACCAGCTATGCGTGAATGAGCTCTGCGGGGGGTTTGCGGCGCGTTCGCTCGGCGGGTTCCACCGGTTCATTTTGCATTGTGTAGTCGCGTTCGCGACCAGGCAGGCTGTATTCGTACGGGCCGCGATATGCAACTGGCGTAGTGACGAAATTTCCATGCGGTGGCGGCGAAGGCGCCGTCCATTCGAGCGTCGTCGCTTCCCACGGATTGTCGTTCACTTTTTCGCCATGCTTGATGCTCCAGAAGAAATTGATGATGAATGGAATTTGGGCGAGCCCCATCGTCCACGCCGCCCAGGAGATAGGCTTGTTCCATTCAAAGCCGGTCAATCCCCAGATCGTGTGGTCATTCGACACGTTCCATCCCTGGCCGCCGTCGTACCAACGCCGATGCATCCCAGCCATTCCCTGCAGGAACATCGGCAGAAAAATCGCATTCATACAGATTAGCGTCGGCCAGAAGTGCACTTTTCCCCAGAATTCGCTCATCTTTCGTCCGGTCGCTTTCGGAAACCAGAAGTAAACGCCGGCAAACAGTCCGAAGATGGTGCCCGGTGCTACGATGTAATGGAAATGCGCGATGATGTAGTAAGTGTCGTGCAGATAAAGGTCGGCTGAATTAAACGCCAATGGAATCCCGGTGAGTCCTCCGATTCCAAACATCGGGAGAAACGCAATGGTGAACAGCATCGGCACGTTGAAGCGAATGGAGCCACCCCAAAGCGAAATGAAAAATGCGCTCAAGATTATCACCGATGGAATGGAGATCAGAAGCGTGGTGGTTTGAAAAAATGCGCTGACTGCACTGCCCATGCCGGTCATCCACATGTGATGGGCCCACACGATGAACGACAGGAATCCGATCACCAAAACGGAAAACACCAGCGATTTATATCCCCAAAGCGGCTTGCGCGAATTGTTGGCCAGAATTTCGGCAACAATCCCAAACGCAGGCAAAATCAGCACGTAAACCTCCGGGTGGCCAAGGAACCAGAACAGATGTTGCCACAAAAGTGGGCTGCCACCGCCGCTGATATTTGCCGGTGCACCATTCAAAATCATGCCGGCCGGCAGGAAGAAGCTGGTGTGCGCGACCCGATCCATTAGCTGCATGACGATTGCCGCTTCGAGCGGCGGAAATGCCAACAGCAACAGAAATGCAGTAACAAACTGGGCCCAGACGAAGAACGGCAACCGCATCCAGGTCAGTCCCTTGGCACGCAGTTGAATGATGGTCGTGATGAAATTGACGGCGCCAAGCAGCGATGACGAGATCAGAAAAATAAATCCGATCAACCAGAGCGTCTGCCCATTGAACAGGGGATTGTGGCCCGGACCCGTATCGGAGATGTCGGCCAACGGCGTATAGGACGTCCAGCCACTCTTGGCTGGCCCACCCGGCACGAAGAAACTGACCATCATAATCACTCCGCCCACTCCAAAGGCCCAAAAACTTGCCGCGTTCACTTTCGGGAATGTCATGTCGGGTGCGCCGATTTGCAGCGGTACGACGAAATTGCCGAACGCTGCAAAGGCGAGCGGCACGACGCCGGCGAAAATCATGATCGTGCCGTGCATCGCGCCTAACGAGTTGTAGAAATCAGGCGTCATTTTCCCATCCGCGATCCCTGGGCCGAAGATGTGTGGCAGCCATTTCCCGATCACCGGCAGTGCCTGGCCAGGATAAGCCAGTTGCCAGCGCATCAGCATCATCAGGCAGAATCCAAAGAAGAGGAACGCCAGCCCGCAGAGGCCATATTGAATTCCGATCACTTTGTGGTCGGTGGAAAAAATGTATTTTCGCCACCACCCGAGCTCGTGATGCTCGTGCGCATCGTGCGCGTGCGGTTCGTGATGGGTGTCAACGGAAGTAGAGGTATCCATTTCCAGAAAGTTAAGGTGGTTAATATCAGAAGAGAAGCCGTCATTGCAAAGCCAGAAATTTCAAATCACGCGAGAAAAACGCCCGATGGTCTCCGGCTTGCGGTGTGCGAAATTTCCATGTGCAAAATGAACAGAACGCACGAGCGATCATCCACCTCGATATGGACTGCTTTTACGCAGCGATCGAGATGCGGGATCGGCCTTCGTTGCGCGGCAAACCTGTCGGTGTGGGCGGTGCACGTGAGCGCCGCGGTGTTTTGACCACGTGCAATTACGAAGCACGCGAGTTCGGTGTCCGCTCAGCCATGCCAACGTTCATGGCGCTGCAACGCTGCCCAAACTTGATCGTGCTGCCGACGCGGTTCGATGTTTATCGACGTGAAGCGGCGGTCATCCGCGGAATTCTTTACCAGTTCACCTCCATCATCGAACCGCTGTCGCTCGACGAAGCTTATCTCGACGTCACGTCTCATTCGAGCGCTCCGGCCGCGCTTGCTCAGGAAATCCGCGGCGCAATTTTTCGCACGACAAGACTCACATCCTCCGCGGGGATTGCTCCGAACAAGCTGATCGCAAAAATTGCGAGCGATATTAACAAGCCGAACGGCCAGTGCGAAGTAAAGCCGGAACAGATCGCCAATTTCATGAAAGACTTGCCTGTGCGAAAAATCTGGGGAATCGGCGAGAAGAGCGAACGAAAACTCGAAGAACTTGGAGTCAAGACTTGCGGCGAACTCCAGCGATTCTCGCGGCCGGAGCTCGTTAATGTATTCGGGAAATTCGGTCTTGAGCTCTACGATCTCTGCCGAGGCATCGACGATCGGCCAGTCGAACCCGACCGTCCACGCAAATCGCTGAGCACCGAGGAAACCTTCGCTGTCGATCTCGCCACGGTCGAACAATGCGAAGAAAAACTTGAAGAACTCTTCCAGGAGGTGATGGCTGATCTGGCGCAAAAAGAATCAGCGCGTGAGATCACAAAGGTTTTTGTAAAGCTGAAGTTCAACGATTTCACGCGCACGACGGCCGAGCGCGCTGGCCTCGCGCCAACGCTGGAAGCTTTCCGCTCACTTTTGGCGGAAGCATTCGCGCGAACTGGCAAACCCGTGCGTTTGATCGGTGTCGGCGTTCGTTTCGCGGAGCCGATGCCGGAGAACGCACAAATGGATTTGTTCTAGGTGCAGACCTGACGGCGCGTCCTCCGATTCTCCCGCATATGTCATGTTGAGCGAAGCGAAACATCTCTGATTGTCTTCTTAGATCCAGCCTCTTTGTTTCGCCTCAAAACACAATATGACTTCAGCGCAGGAACGGAATATCAAGCAAACCGGTTGCGATGTTCGCTTTGATAACCTGACGCGACAACTCTACTCGACTGATGCATCGATTTACCAAATACATCCGGTCGGTGCGGCTTTTCCGAAGACCGCCGAGCAGGCAAGCCTTGTCATTCGGGCAACGGCGGATGCAGGTCTCTCCATTACGCCGCGCGGCGCCGGCACGAGCCTCGTTGGCAATGCGATTGGCGATGGACTAATCGTCGACTTTTCGCGTCATAACCGGCAGATCACTGATTTGGATCTTGAAAAACGCAGCGTCCGCGTCGGGGCCGGAGTTGTGTTGGATCAACTCAACGAATTTTTAAAGCCGCACGGTTTTTGTTTCGGCCCCGACGTAGCAACGAGTTCGCGTGCCACGCTCGGCGGAATGATCGCGAACAATTCTTCTGGCGCGCGTTGCCCCATCTACGGCACAACAGCCGATCATGTGATTTCGCTCGAAATCGTACTGGCTAACGGTCGCGTTGAAAAGATCGGGGCAGGCTATGAATCGCTAATCCACGAACGCGCAAAGATTGAGAAGCTCGTTCACGCGGCGAATACCGAAATGGCGGAGCGCTGGCCGCAGGGTTTGATCAAACGCTGGCCCGGCTACGGCATTGAACGATTCCTGCGCGTGCCAAATGATCTGACCAATATTCTGGCCGGGAGCGAAGGAACCCTGGCGGCCATCTTCTCCGCTGAACTGAAGATTTCTCGCCTGCCCCGCGAGAAAGGTTTGGGCCTGATCTTTTTCGCGTCGGTAACCGAAGCGATGCAGGCGACGGTTGAGCTTCTCGATCTCAAGCCAGCCGCAATCGAACACATCGATCGGCCTTTATTCGATGGAACCAAAGGTCAACTTCACTTTCAGGCCGCGCGCGACCTACTCGAGCTCGAATCGAAACCGTGCGAATCGATTCTGATCGTTGAGTTCTATGAAGACGTCGCGCAACGGCTATCCATGCTGCAATCCAAAAAAATTGGGCTGCGCACAAAAATCATCACCGATCCGACGCAAATGGACATGGTCTGGTCTGTGCGTAAATCCGGTCTGTCCCTTTTGACAGGATGCATTGGGCCGGCGAAGCCGGTCGCGTTCATTGAGGACGCCGCAGTTCGTCCCGCGCAACTGCCCGATTACGTGCGTGGTCTGCAATCCATCATGGAGCCGCTGGAGCTTAAGGCGAGCTATTACGGGCATGCCGCCAGTGGGCTTTTGCATGTGCGACCGGTGCTCGATATGCATAGCGGTGCGGATCTAAAAAAATTCCGGCAAGTCGCGGATGAAACCTCCGCGCTGGTACGTCAGTTCAAAGGTTCGCTCTCAGCGGAGCACGGTGTTGGTATCGCGCGCACCGAATATATGCGCGACCAACTTGGCAATCAGTTGCTCGAGGTGATGCGTGAAATCAAAAACGCGTTCGATCCGAAGAATGTTTTCAATCCCGGAAAAATTTTCTCGAATAGGTCCGAGCCGGACGGGCATCGACACAAAATCGACAGTCATTTGCGCGAGAATTTCACTCGTCCGCTCGAGCTTCCATTTCGGCCAGCGCTCGCGTTTGCGTTCAAAGACCGGTCCTTCACAGGCAATCTCGAACAATGCAACGGTTGTGGCGGCTGCCTTAAGCAGAGCGGCATCATGTGCCCCACGTTCATTGCGACACACGATGAAGTGATGTCCACACGCGGTCGCGCGAATATGATTCGGGCCGCACTTGAACTGCGAACAAATGGACACGACCCGCTGAAATCCGGCGAGCTCGACGCCGCGCTCAGTAACTGTCTCTCCTGCAAGGGTTGCACTCCGGAATGTCCGTCGAACGTGAATCTGGCGCTGCTGAAAGCGGAAATGCTTCACGCGCGCTGGCGTCGCGATGGTCTGCCTTTGCGCGAGCGCATTTTGAGCAATGTCGATTTGTTAGGCAAACTAGGCTGCCTGATGCCGGGGCTGATGAATCGGTTTCTCGATTCCAACTTCCTGCGTGTCGCGGTGGAGAAAGCCGTTGGAATCTCCCGGCGCCGCTCACTGCCTCATTACGCTAATGAACGCTTCAACAACTGGTTCGATAAACGTCTGGGGAGCGCGGACGCCTCGCCGAAAACCGGTGTGTCGGCTCCGAAGTTCGAGGATTCTGCGCTTCCTCAGGTGTCCCGCGAGGCGCGTGACACAGTGGGCGAGACGCCCGCGCTCCCCAGACGAGGCAAGGTTATTCTTTGGGACGATACCTTTGTGCGCTATCACGAGCCGCACGTCGGCATCGCCGCAGTGAATGTTCTCGAGGCGCTCGGATTCGAAGTCTTGCTCGTTCAAAACCGTCGTTGCTGCGGACGACCGGCATTCAGCCAGGGAAATCTCGATGCCGCCGCAAAACTCGCGAGAAATAACATCGGCATTCTCTCATTCCCCCAATACTCCAACGCTCCAATTCTGTTCCTTGAGCCTTCGTGCTGGTCGATGTTCCTCGAAGATTATCGCGAGCTAAAAGTCGAGAACAGCGAAAGCATCGCGGGACGCTGTTTCCTGTTCGAGCAGTTCGTGGACGACACGCTGACGCGAGAACCAGAGGCCCTTCGGTTTAAGGAGCGGACGGCGAACGTCCTCATCCACCCGCATTGCCATGCGAAATCGATCACTAGTCCGGCATTCATGGGAAAACTGGTCGAACGTTTGCCTGGAAGAAAAGCCACGGTACTCGATACAGCGTGCTGCGGGATGGCGGGCGCGTTCGGCGCGCTTGCAGAAAAATACGATCTATCGCTCCAAGTAGCGCAACGCCTGCTCAATCAAATCGATAATCAGCCTCCGGGGACCGAAGTGATCGCGTCAGGCACGAGTTGCCGCCATCAGATTACGGATCTGACAAGTATCCGGCCGAAACACATGGCCGAGTTGCTCGCCGAAGCGCTACAACGTTAGTGGCACGTCGGCCCTTACGAGATTGACTCTGCCAGGTCAAAACCTAGCCTCGGCACATGGATCCAATTGTTGCATCAGATAAACTGAAACGCACTGAAGTCTGGGCGGAAGACGATGAGTCGGTTCATTGGGCCGGCGCATTCGCAGTCTATGGCGGACACGGCACGACGGCGTCGTCCACGATCGTGTACGAGATTGAGCCTGGTAAACGGCTTGGCTGGCACACCGATGCGACCGAAGAAACGCAATACATCATCGCCGGTGACGGGGAATTGCACATGGAAGATGGTTCGAAACATTCGGTCGGGCCTGGCAGCGTTTTTGTCCTCCCGACACCGGTGAAACACGATCTCGTCAACGTGGGCAATGAAACATTGCGAGCAGTCGCATTTTTCGCGGCCGCGATGTTCACGCAAAATTTCGATAACGTGATGCTGCCGCCGAAAACTCACATCCTCGGTACACCCAATCGGGAAGAATAGCGCGCAACGCTACGGTTTCGGTGGGGCCGCGGGTTTTGCCGCTTCACCGGGTTTCGGTGGTGCGCCGCCAGCGGATGCTGGACCGCCGGGAAGATCTTCATCCGGAACGGCGAGGATTTCGTGCTCGACGAATGATTCGGGATGACTGGCGAGTTCCTTGCGAAGTGCGGCAATCTGCTCAGCTGTGACTGGGCTTGCGCTGTTGCCCCACTCGCTGCGCTCGTATGTAAGAACGTCGGCAATTTTCTGGTCGGTCAGCGTTTTGTCCCACGGTTGCATCACTGCCGAGCCATATTCCTGGCCTTTGACCTTAACCGGACCTTGCAAGCCTTTAAGGACGATCATCGCGGGCCGCCGCGATCCGCCGATCGTAAATTCTGAACCGGCAAGCGGTGGATATTGGCCAGCCACTCCGAGACCGTTAGCCTGATGGCAGGTCTGACAATTTGCCGCAAAAATCTTTTTGCCGCGATCGCGCGGCGACAGTTCAGCTTGCTCGCCGCCGCCTGGTCCTCCTGCGACTGCTTTCTTCGGTGCTGGCGGCGAACCCATCGGATCGAGTCCGCCGCTGGTGAAATTTCCCGAGTAACGCCCGAGGTACGCGCCGCCAAAGAAAATCGCCAGTCCGTAGATTGCGATCAGCCATATTGAAAGCGGCTCGGCGCCGACACGCGGCTCGCGCTTTTCGCGCTGCACGGCTGCGTGTACCTGTTGCACGTCGGCCTGCTCCCCGTAATCCATTCCCTGCCCTGTGCGTAATGGCATTTTCGGTTCGTCGTTCATTGCGTCGTTATTTAGGGGCAGCGGGCGATCCTCCGGCTGCAGGAGCGGGTGGTGCACCCGGGGCTGCTGGCGATGGAGTTCCCCCAGTCGCAGGTGCGCCTCCGACCGATCTGACTTCTTTCAACGGATGAGATTGATTGAGCCCCATCAGGTATGCCACGACACATTTTGCATCGTACGTGGGAACAACCTCCCAACCATCCGGTGGCGCATCGGGACCCGAAAGTTGCACCGATTCCGCGGAACGCTCTCCGGCGATGCGTCGTTTTTCGTAGAGAAAACGGTACGACGGCATGTTTGAATCAGGATTGATGCTACGCGGCGCATAAAGATGCACATGATGCCACGCGGCAGAATACATCGGCGGAAGACCAGCTGTCTGGATCGGCCATGGCGCGCCTGGAGTCTGCGCGCTCGGCGCGACAGGACTGCTTCCTCCCGGAGTAGTGTTCGCCATTTGTCCGGGTGACGGAGAAGCAACGCCAGTCCGTTGTCCCGGGGGCGGTGATGCATTTGGCGAACCCGCAGTTGCCGGCGACGTCGCGGGCGCTGTTGCAGGCGAACTCGCGGGTGAAGACGGCGGACTGGAAACAGCCGCTCCTTGAGCTGCCGGTAAAGGTGATGCTGCTTGTGCAGCAGCCGGTGAAGCCGCAGCTCCTTGAGCCGCAGGACTAGCTGCTCCTGCCAGCGCCGGAGATTCTTCGGGCGCGGGTGCGCGCGCGCCAATGTTTGCCAGGTCCTGGCCCATTCGCATTTTTCCCAGAAATACCGGTCGCTCAAAGATGTAATCTCGCGGCGCGCTGCGGCGATCTCCCCATTTTCGCTCGATATCGTCGGCGATGTAATCGGCGCGGACTTGTTGGCTATGGCAATAGACGCAGCCGTTGGCTGCATAAACGTGCGCGCCCCGCTGAAACATTCCTGATTGGGGGCGCGGATAAATGTCCGTCCCCTCTTCGTCAGATTCAGGATTGAGATGCCCGATTTGCCAGGTCGGAATCACGGTGAGGCCAATCCACGAAAACGCGAACGTGCCGAAGATTCCCAGGAAAAGAGGAGCGAGTCCTTTCATCAATGGCCTCCGGATGTTTCGGCTTCAACCGGGTTGAGAAATGTCGGGACAGTCGATGTACGGCCCAATCCCAAAAGCATCAGACAGAAATGATATGCAAAAATGAAATGCGCTACGGTCAGCAGAATACCGGCAAGGCTGCGTCCGCGAAGATACGGCAACACCGTTTCAATGCTTTCGCTGAATGGCAGCGTCGGATTTTCCAAGTTCGCGCCCTGGAGAAAGCCGCCGGCGAGCAGCATCAGCGTCATTAGTCCTATACCGTACGCCGATGCCCAGAAATGAAGTTTAATCAGTGATCCGTAACGCCATTCGCGGCCAACCAGTCGCGGGACGATGTAGTACATCGAACCAAACATCGTCATCGCGAAAAATGCATACAGGCCAAGGTGCGAATACGCGATGCTTACCTGGGTGAAATCCACGTAGCTCGCAACCGACCTGAACGAGATCAACACGCCGATGATGCTAAAGACTGTGTAAGACATGGCGCCGAAGACAGTAAAGCGCAGGGTGGGGCTGTATCGCAGCAGTGGGAAATATCCCTGCATGGTCAAATGATGATTCAGCCCTACGGTGGCGACAGGAATCATCGTCAAAATCGTTGCGGCGATGCTCGCCGTGACCATCCACGCCGGAAACGGACCGTCCACTAATCGCGTCATTCCGGTCCAGCTCGAAAAAAGCGCGTACGTCCAAAAACCGATGGTTGCCAGGTGATAACTGTAAACCGGACGACCGATTACCTTCGGAATCATGTAATACGCCGTGCCGAGAGCAATGGCGCCGAACCATAGAAACAGCAGGTTGTTGGCATACCACCAGGTCACCGCGGATTGCAGGACTCCTTGCACGGGCACAACAAAAAGCATCAATTGCCCGGCCGCATAGAGCCACGGGAACCAGAGGAACGCGCCGAGTAAATACCATTGCGTGATGTAAATCTGGTCGCCGCGCCGATGCCGAAACATGAGCACCGCCCAGGAAGCCATGAGCGTGTAAGCGACAAACAGAATGATGGCGACATACCGCGGAAACTCGAGCCATTGAAAACCGGTGCTGTCGCCGACCAGAATTGCGCCCACGCCAATCAGCACGCCCAAATTCCAAAATGCACCGCCAGCGGCGATCAACAGGGGGTATCGCAATGTGGTTCGGCACAATCTCGCCATTAACCAAACGGCCGTGCCCATTCCGGCCATTGACGCCCAACCGTAAACCATCACGTTCATGTGAGCCGGGCGCAGCCGTCCCCATGTCAGAAAACTGATCCCCCCCAACAGATCGGGCGAGTGCGACTTGAAGGAGACAACCATCGCCAAAACGGTCCCCACAATCAGCCACGCGATCGCCGAGGTATAAAACATCAGCACTGGCACACGCGTCGATGCGTCGATATATGCGCGCTCCAACTGCTCCGTGTCGCCCGCAGCGGCCGAGACCGCCGGATTTTTCAATGGGATTTCGGTAGTGTTCATTCAGCTTGCGCAGTCAAAGTGCTCAGTGTTCATGGCGTAGTGGCTGGTGCGGGCGAAGCGGGTGCTGGTGATGATTGTTGAGCTGCTGGAGGAGACGACGCGGCGCCTTGGCCAGCGGGAGATCCTGCAGGCGCGCTCGGCTGACCCGGCTGCGCCGTGCCTGGCTTCTCCGGAGCGGCTGGCGCTGGCGATCCTCCAGCGGGCGGCGCTGCGGCGGGCGCGGCTTGCGCAGCAGGAGTAGCAATCGGACCCGCTGGCGCTGGCTTTTTTTGCGCCAGATCGGCAACTGTGAGTTCCATCGCGCGGTCGATCGGGATCCGGGCAACGCCTTTATTCTTATCGACCCAAGCGTACGTTGTGAGGTCCTTTTGGGTTTCTTCGTGGAGCGCCTTCAATTTTTCCACGCGCTTCTTTGCCCGCGTTTCTTCATAATCACTCGTGCGCGGCGACGGCCCGATCACTGCGAGCACGATGAGACCAAATAAAACAAAGAGAAATACAACGCCGAGCCATGTGGAGAATGGCGCGCGAGAGTAAGCAACGATGCGAGCTGATTGGGTGTCGGCCATTTCAGTTTACGGTCGTTAGAGATTCAATCAGACGCGGATCCCGGACTGGGAAGAGCGAAGTCTTGGGCACAACTCGCAGATAGAAAAAACTGAGCGTGGCACCGATCGCGACCAGGCAAATCAAATCCCAGATGCTCACGTGCACGCCTGTTCCGTGTAACGCCGGTAAAACGATCAGATACATGTCCAGCATTTGCATAAGAATCATCCAGACGGCGAGGATACTAAGCTGATGCGGATTTTTTTTGATCGAGCGTATTAGCAAAATCCCGAAGGGCACAAAAAACCGGCCGATCACTAAAAACATGCTAAGCGCCCACCACGATTGCGTATTTCGGATCAGGAAAAATTGGGTCTCCTCCGGGATGTTTGCATACCAGATAAGCATGTACTGACCAAAACCGATGTAGGCCCAGAAAACGCAGAACGCGAGCATCCATTTCCCCATGATGTGATAGTGCTCCAGCGTAACGATGCCCTTCAGGTAACCAGCCTGTCTCAAAGCGGTGATCACCAGGACCAGCAACGCCATCGAGCTGCCTGCTGTCCCAGCAAAGATGTACACGCCAAACATTGTTGAGTACCAGCGGAAGTTGAGGCTCATCATCCAATCGACTGCGCCAAACGTGAGACAAATGGCAAATAACGGCAGGCTGATGAACGACACCCGGCGCATCCAGATCGTGAACAGCGGATTTCCGTCCTTGTCCTGGCGTGAGGAAAAACGCCGCAGCAAGAGTGACGCGATGATCCAGAAAGCAAAAAAGATAATCGCGCGAATGAAAAACCCGGAAACATTCAGATACGCGCGCTTGGAGTCGAGGTTCGCCTCATGCCCAGGTGGAATGTCCATCCACGAAAAGAGATGCCGGCGCAGCAGAAGGATTGGAATGAAGAGAACCGCCAGAACCCCCAGCAACACAGCGATGTTTTCCAATTGACGCCGCACGACCACCGACCAGTCGGCGTCAGTAGCGTGGTGAACGATCGTCCAGAAGAAGCAGCCGGCGCAGAGCGTAAAGAAGAACACGAACGCAAACAACCAGGAGTAGCTGAACTGATGCGGATTCACGAACGCGCCGACAAGACAGAGCACCAGGCTCACAACGGCAATCAGGCCGAGAAGAGTTGAAAGCCCCGTAAATCGACGGCTGTCGAAATATTCGCCTTCCGGCATCGGTGGCGTATGTAAACGCTCGCTCATTTTGCAGGACTCGCTGTAGTCGGCGGTGGTGACGCCGGTTTGTCCAGTTCCGCGCGACGATCTTCTGGAACATCACCAATTGTCGCGTGCTGGCTGCGCTGCAATGCGCGCAGGTAAGCAATAATCGCCCAGCGATCCGCAACGACGACGTTCGGTCCGTAGGCCATCATCGTATTTTTTCCATTTGTAATCGTATTGAAAATCTCGCCGTCAGACATTTTGCGAAGGCGATCGTCTTGAAGCGAAACCACGGTCGCAAGTCCGTACTGTTTTGTGATCCCGTTCCCGCCAGCTGCAGCGCCATGGCACATCACGCACGTGATATTGAACCGTTGTTGCCCGCGCTCCATCAATTCGCGCGTTACCGGCAGTGGAATCCCGCTTCCCCATTGGTCGCCCATCTTTCCGGTGTTGAAATAATCGGTCCCGGCACTGAACGCGATTCGCATGTGCGCTTCCTCCGGCGCGTCTCCCATCATGCCGGTTGGCGAGCTCTCAGTCTTCGCTTTCGGCATTTCGTAGCCGACGGGGACCGTGCCAGTTACTGGCAAACGGGGACCGCGTCCATCAGCGAAAAAATTCAGCGGCGCCTGTGCGCGTACCTTGGGTTGTCGCACCATGTCAGGGAAAACTTCCGATGGCGGCTGTGTGCCTTTCTGTCCGCGAAAGCCCAGGACGGCGACCATCGCGATCATGCACAGGATAAAAATAACGAAGAACGCGCGGAGCATATTTAGTCCTCGTGCACGATGGTGATATGCCGTCCGCCGGTTTGCTCCAGCAGCTCGTACACACCGTTTTCAGTAAACCGCGGGTCGCGAGCTTCGATTGCCAGGAAAAATCCGTCATTGGTCACGCGGCTGAAGCGTTCCCAGTTGAACATCGGATGGTTCCAGCGCGGCAAGCGATTCATGATTTGCCAGGCAAAGAACGCCGAAAATGCCGCGAACAGCACCGTCAGCTCGAACATGATGGGGAAAAAGGCGGGAACAGTGAAAAAGCCTGTGGGCTTACCGTGAACATCGAGGGGGTACAGAAACGATGACGGGCCAAATTCGACAATGATCGCGGTAAGGAACCCTGAAATTCCGCCAAAGAGAACCCAGCCGCTCAGCCACGATTTGCCGAGCCCCATCGCTTCGTCCATCCCGTGAATCGGAAATGGCGAAAACACGTCCCATCGCCGGAAGCCGGCATCGCGCACGCGCTTGGCGGCTTCGTAAAGCGAGGCTGCGGTAGGATACTCCGCTGCCATGGCGTAAACCTTGTGACCGTACGGAGTGGTGATCATCGCGTGCGCTCCTTTCTCATGGGAATCGCTGTAGCCGCCTCGCTATGCGAGGCGCACCCCTGAAATTTTTGCAACGCACGGCTCACGCGTCTCGCAGAGACACGGCTACAGTTAACCCATGGCGTTATCATCGCGTGCGCTCCTTTCCACCTGGAGGAACCGATTCGGGTCCCGGCAACTCCCCATAATGCGGATCCGCCTCGGGCACGGCGGTTTTGACTTCCGACATCGCGATCATCGGGAGAAATCGAATGAATAGAAGAAACAGCGAAGTGAAAATTCCGATCGTGCCGATGTACGTCCAAATATCGACCCAAGTAGGGTGATAAACTCTCCATGACGATGGCAGAAAATCCCGGACCAGACCGCCTGCGATAATAATAAATCGCTCGAACCACATGCCGGCGTTAACGCACATGCAGACGAAGAAAACGACCAGCACGTTATGCCGGCACCAGCGGAACCAAAACAACTGCGGCGAAAGCACGTTGCAAAAGAGCATGCCGAACCACCAGTACCACCAGTACGGACCGAAAATGCGGTTCCAAAACGCGAACCGCTCGTAATGATCGCCGCTATACCAGGCAATGAAGAACTCCATCGCGTAGGCGTAAGAAACGAATGAGCCGGTCAACAGAATGACTTTCGCCATTTTATCGATGTGCTGCGGCGTGATCACGTCCTGCAGCTTGAAGATTGCGCGTGCCGGCAACAGCAGCGTCAGCACCATCGCGAACCCGCCGAAGATTGCGCCTGCGACGAAGTAAGGCGGAAAAATAGTCGTGTGCCACGTCGGTATAAGCGTCGAGGCGAAGTCGAATGATACGACGCTGTGCACCGAGAGAACCAGCGGCGTTGATAGACCGGCCAACAGGAGATACGCCATTTCGTAATGGCGCCAGTTCCGATTCGAGCCACGCCAGCCAAGAGCGAAAATTCCGAATAGAAATTTCTTGATACGTGTGGTGGCCCGATCGCGTAACGTCGCCAAGTCCGGAACCAAACCGGTATACCAGAATAGGACCGACACGGTAAAATAAGTTGATACGGCGAAAACGTCCCACATGAGCGCGCTGCGAAAGTTTTGCCAGATGCCCCAGTTGTTCGGGATCGGCGCCATATACCATGCCATCCAGAACCGGCCGACGTGGATGCCTGGGAAAATCGCCGCGCACATCACTGCAAACAGCGTCATCGCCTCTGCGGAGCGATTGATCGACGTACGCCATTTTTGGCGAAGCAAAAACAAGATCGCTGAGATCAGGGTGCCGGCGTGTCCGATACCGATCCAGAAAACGAAGTTAGTAATGTCCCAGGCCCAACCGACCGGAACCTGATTTCCCCATGTGCCAACGCCGGTAGAAATCTGATAGCCAATGCAAAAAAGGCCGAAAATCGCGGCGCTTGCAGTGATGGCAAAACACACCCACCACCACCGCGGCGCGGCTTGTTCGATGACGCCGGAAATACGCTGTGTGAGCCAGTTAAAGCTGCGCCGGTTTAACACCAGTGGAACGTGCGCGATTCGCCGCTCTGCCTCCTGGATTTCCGGTGCTGCTGCTGGTGCTCCGTTCATATTAAATCGCGCTACTCCGGTAATGACTCGACCAGGCTTGCGATGCCGACATCTTTCGCGTCGGGCATTTTCGGATTCGGATTGCGAAGACGTGCGAGATAACTCGTTCGCGGAATAACATTCAAATAATCCAGGATCCGATAATTGCGGTCCTGTTGTTTCATCTTCGAGACGCTGCTCTCCGGGTCCTTGATATCGCCGAAAACAATCGCTTCGGTTGGACAAGCTTGCGCGCACGCAGTGGTGAACGAATCGTGAGGGATGCGCTTGTCCGGCGAAGCGCCTGCGCGCGCGAGCGCGACTATCTTTGCTTCCTCGATGCGTTGCACGCAGTAGGTGCATTTCTCCATCACGCCGCGCATGCGCACCGTCACGTTAGGATTTTTCTGCATCTTCATCGTATCGGGCGCGCCCTTGGTGGTGAGCGGCGCGAAATATTCCTCAAAGATGTTCAACGCGCCGACGAGCTTTTTCTTTCCGACGGGACGCTGGTTGTAATCGAAATAATTAAAACGCCGCACTTTGTAGGGGCAGTTGTTCGAGCAAAACCGCGTGCCGATGCAGCGGTTGTAAGCCATCACATTGAGTCCGTCCTCGCTGTGAACGGTCGCGTTGACCGGGCAAACCGTTTCACATGGCGCGTTCTCGCAATGCTGGCAGGGCATCGGCTGAAACACCATCTCAGGATGCTCCGGCCAGTGGCCGTGGTCTTGACTGAACGGCTCGCGACTCGCGTAGTAACGATCAATGCGGATCCAGTGCATGATCCGGCCATGCGAGACTTGTAGTTTTCCGACAACCGGAATGTTGTTCTCCGCCTGGCAAGCAATCACGCAAGCGTTGCAACCGGTGCATACATTCAAGTCGATGCTCATTCCCCACTGTTGCGGCGCGTCCAACGGCGGATGTGTGTAAAGACTCGGTGGCGGATGCGGCATTTCCTCTGCGCCCGGGACCTCTTTCGCGAAATCATTGTTCTTGCGATAACCCTCGAGCGTTCCTTCACGAACAAGGCCGCGACCTTCGATGCTGAAATGTTCCTGCGTGATTGAAAGCGGGTAAGTGCGCCCGACTTTGGTCACTTGAACGGTCTCAACGCCCTTTGCGTTAGCAACAGCAACATGCGGATTCGTTGCTGTTCTCAAGAAATAGCCATTGAATCCAGCCTGCTCAGTAAGCCCTGACTTTTCCTTTAAATTGCCCCCTGCATATGGGAGCTCGCCAAACTGCGGCATTTTCCGGCCCCAACCGAGCGTAACGGTAACGGAATTGTCGGCATGGCCTGGGGACACGCACGCTGCAATGACAAGCTCGCGTTTCATCACGGTCCCACCGGCGCTCTTTTCGTTAATCGCGATTTGCAACAAATCGCCCGTTTCAACGCCGAGCGTTTTTGCGTACTCAGGACTGATCAAGGCCGCATTGTCCCAGCTCAGTTTCGTGACTGGGTCAGGCAATTCCTGGAGCCACCCATTGTTTGCGTACCGGCCATCGTCCATGCCGTAGCTGCCGGTCAACACGATCTCCGGCGATTCTGGTGTAGGAGGCGTCGGCGAAGAATCGCGCGGCAAGGTTGCCGCTGCGCCTGCGTTGAATGCGGCAGGCTGATCAGCGCTTTGAACGTGCGCGGCAAAACCATCGTGCAGAAAACGCGACCACACTGTTTGAAAATCGCCCGGCGGATTCGTTAGGCGAAAACTCTCTTGGATGAGTTCAGGGCCTTCTAGTTTCGGCCCGCCCAGCAGCATGTTCATCAGTTCGATTTCGCTAAGTCCGCCGAAGAGCGGCAGGATCATCGGCTGAATAGACAAATAATCGCCACCAGCTGTCAGCGCGTCTCCCCACGATTCGAGATAATGTGCAAGCGGAATATGCCACCGGCTCAGCGCAGATGTCGCGTCCTCGTGATAACCAAGCCGTACAATATTCGGGACTTTCTTTTGCAACTCTGCCCAATCGAGCGGCACTTTTGTTTGCGGGTCTTCGACCAACCCGCGCGGCGCGTTATAGACGGGGTCGCCGCCGAAAATGAACAGTTGTTTGACGCGACCTTCGTTTATATCCGTCGCAAGTTGAGCGATGTCGATTGTCTTCGGGTTGCGTGGCACCTGCCGGACGATGAGCGTTTGGCCCACATTTTTCAGCGCAGCATTGATGGCATAAACCAACATTTGCACCGCAACCGGCTGCGTCGGGCCGGCAAGCACCAGGCTCGCACCCGGTTTCGCCATTAAATCAGCGGCAACGCCATCGATCCATTGCTGATCGAAATTGTTTGACCCCCCTTGGAAATTTCCAAGCAAAGACCCCAGATTGGAATCATTCGTTCCCGAGAGAATTTTTGTCGCAAGAGCGTGGGCAAATGCGGGAATCTGGCTGGCGGGACAACGCAACCGATGATCCGCCATCGCGCCCGTAAGAGTGAACCGGTGCTCCACCACATACAGCCGGTTCATGCTGTCTTTGGAAGCACTTACGCGGCGGCGCGAAGTGAAACCGCGCACCGTTTCGAGATCGCCTTCGCCGCAATCGATAAAATCGCTGTCCAACGCAAGGATCACGTCGGCGCGGTCCAATTTCGGCAACACCCGTGCATTGGGGCCGAAAGCTGATTGCATCGCCGCGGTTGCATCCTGACCCAGGCGCGGCTCGTAAACGCACCAGCGCATTCCCGGAAATTTTTTCTCTAACTCTGCGCGAAGGCGCTCTCGCGTCGGCGAATTCGTCTCCTCGACCAGAAACGCAAGACTTTGGCCCTGGTCATTCAAGAGGTTTTTGCCAAAATCGCCGAGGAACTTCTCGAATTCTTCTCGGGTACTTGCTTTCCCCTTCTGGACAAAACGTTTGGACCGGGTCGGATCGTAGAGATCGAGAATAGATGCCTGAACAAACGTGTCCGTGCCACCTCCGCTTGCTGGATGCAGCGGATTGCCTTCGAGCTTGATCGGCCGACCATCAACAGTTGTCGCAACCAGTGGAATTGCACCGCCGCGGCGCGGCATCGCAGTCGCATAGTAAAGGAATTTGCCGGGAATCGTCCATTCCACGTTCTTCGTAAAAGGAACGAGATGCAATTCGGGGCGACGACAACTCGTTAGGCCAATGCCTGCGAGCGCCATTGAGGCGCCCATCAATTTCACAAAATCGCGCCGGGACCACTCATCGCCATTCAGTTCCGCACTGCCTGCGGGAAATTCGTGTTCCAACCATTGCCGAAATTCCGGCGTGTTATTCAACTCGGCGATGCTGCGCCAATATTTTGTGCCGTTGGATGGCTCAGTTGGATGATGGAAAACGCGTTTCATCGGTGGCATCCCTGGCAATTGGTAGGTGGAGTGATCTTCCAACGCTCTTTCAACGTCTGGCCGATCTCGGACTGGGTGAGCTGCTTCTTCTTTGAAAGATCTTCACGGGTATCACTTGGCTGACCATATTTTGCGACAAACGCGGCCGGTTTAACGTCCTCAGGTTTCCAATCGAGATTGAAAACCTCGTCGTCCGGCCTCAGATAATTCTCGGGGTGCCGATGGCAATCCAGGCACCAGGCCATGCTGTGAGGCTGGGCGATGTGAACCGTCGCCATGTGATTAACCGGGCCGTGACAGGTGAAACAGCTGATCCCGCGGTTCACGTGTGCAGAGTGGTTATAATAAACGTAATCCACGGTGCGATAGAGCCACACCCACTCGACTGGCTGACCGCTCTTCCAGCTTTCCTGCACTGGTTGCAGCTTGGGATTATCTTTCGCCACCTGCGTGTGGCAGTTCATGCACGTCGCAGTGTTGGGCACGTTCGATTGCGCGGCCACTTCGACGAAGCTGTGGCAATACCGGCAATCCATTCCCAATTGCGTTACGTGAATATCGTGCGGAAATGGCACCGGCTGGATCGGCTGGTATCCGACCTTTGTATATTTCGGCGTGGCGTAATACCAGGTGGCCGCAGTTAACCCACCAGCAAGCACAATCACGCAGACGACCATCTTGATCGGTATCCAATTCGTCCAGCGTGGAAAGAAATTGGCCATGGTGCTAGACGGCCTCCGCGCTGAAAATGCAAAGCCGCCCGGTCCGCCACGGCGGATTCGTCCCATGGCGAACTACCAACGAATAAAAACTGTCGTCAGGATGTGCTTCGTTCAGACGCTGCAAGTGGTTAAGGTTAATCGTTGCCTAGAGAGCAACGACGATTCTATAAATGCACAGCCGGAGGGCAAAACAAAATTTCACTTTCTAATTTCATTGCCCGCTCGCTCGCAAAATCGCGAGAGAAATTCTCAACACTGGGAATCTCTTCAGAGGAACGGAAGTGAAATGACTTCGACTGGAATTGCCGCGTCCGGCGAGAGCGCATTTAGAATCGTGGCAGGATCGTTGAAACCGCGTTTTACGTACGCAAGCGCGATTTCTTTTCCAAGTCGTTGGCTGCGTGTCGCGCTCGTTACCCAGCCGGCCTCTTTTCCGGACGCTGAAGGAGCGACAAGTTTCATCCCAGGGTGGAGCGGCGCATCGTTTAGCGAAATCAATCCGCACAATCGCTTATTTGTTTGCCCGGACATTTTGATTCGGGAAATCACTTCCTGGCCGATGTAACAACCCTTTTGGTAATCGATCGCGCGTTGTTCGAGATTTGCTTCGATGGGAATAATCTCGTCGGTCAGTTCGCAGTTCCAGCGTGGCAGCCCTTGTTCTATTCGCAGAAGCTCTGTGGCAGCAGAATCGACAAACACAAATCCTGAAGACAAATGATCCCGCAGAGCATCGTGACGTGCCATGTCGCTCCAGATGTCCCAACCTGTCGTGGCAAAACGGCGCGCCGACACACTCCGGTCAGATCCAAAGGCTGGCGGTTCGTCTGTAAAAACGTGAAAGAGTGAAAATTGCTCCGTGACATCCTCAATCTCAACGTCGTCAGCAATGATGTAGCGCTCCAGGCGTAGCCGGAGCGTTTCGCGAAGCTCCAGTTCGGCATCGATCAGGAAGCTTTCCCCGGCTGAGGCGATAAAAATATGCGCGTTCACCTTGCCTTTCGCATTGAGCACGCAGGCTTCTATCGCGGCTGTTTCGCTCGCCTTGCGCAAATCGTTTGTGATTTGCCCGTTGAGAAATCGGAATCGGTCAGCCCCGGTCACGCGAAGTTTTGCGCGCGCGGAGAGGTCGAGAAAGGCTCGCTCTGTTCCTGAGCGCTGCGTCATTCCGCTCCCGATGAAAAACGGCTTAACAGTTGTTTGAGAAATCCACGCCGCAATGGCGTTGCAGCAGGAGCCGCTTCGTTCATCGTTCCGCTGAAGCTCAGCACAGGCTCCGGCGACGCAACGAGGCCTGCTTCTTGCGGTATGACGTTTAACGTCTGCGCTTCTGCTGACGCGGTCATCAATTCGTCGGCATCGGATAGTTCCAGGGATTCCTGGATTTGCGTCTCTTCGGTATATTCCGGACTTGGCTCGCGCAGATACTTGCGTAGCACAGAGGAATAATCGTCGTCGCCATGCCCCCACTGCATTTGCTCCGACAACTGATCGCGCGCAGCGGCAGTGACGCCAAGGTCCAGATAACGCGATAAAGCAAGTTGGTTGGCGATCTGCATGTCTTTCAACATGTGTTTAACCGAAAAATGCGGCGCGAAATCGCGCCCGACCATTTTGGGCAACTTCATCGCCAACGTTCCGGAATAACTTGCGTTGACGCGCATGGCTTCGATGAATTTTTCTAACGCTAAACCCTGCGATTGCACCAACGCCAGAGCCTCGGCTGATGCCTGAATGGTCGCAGCGGTTATCATATTTGTTGCAACCTTAATAGCGCTGGCGTGGCCAACTGGTCCGATATGCACGATCTCTTTGCTGCTGGCCTCAAGAATTGGCCGCCCTTCACGTAGCGCTTCATCTGTCCCGCCAGTGTAGTAAACAAGCTCGCCTTTTTCAGCTGCGCCTTTGCTGCCGGTGAAGCACGCTTCGACGAACTTTGCGCCACGGCGTTCGACAATGTCCGCCGCAGCACGCATCGAATCCGGCGCAACCGTAGAATGCGCAAAGACGATGTGGCGCGGTGTGAGCTTTCCGCTTAGCTGCTCCACAGTTTGCAGGAGCGCGTCGTCATCAGACACAAAAATCTGGATATGATTGCACAACTCCGCCAATTCCCCGAGGGAACCGACAAAATTTGGAACAGGCCGCGGCGATCGATTCCAAACGAAGACGGAAAATCCTTTACGGCGAAGATGCGCAGCAATTCCGCGACCGATGATCCCAAGTCCGACGACTCCGATGTTTGTGTGCCTTGGTTGTGATGCGGACGCGGGACTCTCCATGAGGTCGGCGGTTCAGTGAACAGCGTGCCGACAAAAATGCTTCCACGCAATCCAGAATTTTCGCAGCTTCACCGCTTCAACCCGAATTCGGCGAGATAATACAGCGCGACTGAGCCGACGATTTGGAGACTCTGTGCGCTAATTTTGTCCATCGTATCATCCGCGGTGTGCCACCAGGGATAATCGAAATCAATAATGTCGATCGTCGGAATCCCAATCGCATTCAGCGGCACGTGATCGTCAATCAGATCCCGGTCCAGGTAACTGAAATATTTCCGCAGCTTCAACGCTTCAGCGGCAGCAAAAACGTCGCGCGCTATCGCGGCCGGTGTATCGGCGGGAAACGTAATCCCGAGTGAACGGTCACCAACCATGTCGAACAAGATTCCTCCGTGGAACTGTTTTGCACCGTTACCTTGGAGTTCTTTGGCAAAATAACGACTCCCGTACAAACCATCGGTTTCAGAAAAATTTTCGAGGGCTTCTTCGCCATCGAAAAACACCAGCTCAACCTTTCTGGCAACATTCGGATGCTGCCCGAGCACGCGCGCCAACTCCAGCAGCAGACCCGTGCTGGAGCCGCCGTCGTTCGCTCCTACAAAGCGGATCGTATCAAATAATTTTGTGTCGTAGTGCGAGCAGAATAAGAAAGATGGCGATTCCGCTTTTGTCTCGCCAGGGAATTGGGCAATCAGATTTACAAAGTGGATTTTACCTCGTGGCGTGTCATCGGTGAATGCCTGGCGTTTTACCTCCCAGCCCGAATGCCGCAGTTGCTCTTCTATGTACTCTCTGGCTTTTTCGATTGCCTCCGATCCGGCGGGATGTGGCCCCAAATCAACAAGCCGTTGAACGTGAGCCAGAGCTTTCTCTCCCGAGAACCCATCCCAGAATTTTGTCTCCGCGGCGCGTGATTGGTGCACAAAAACAATCCAGATTAATGCGAGCAGGAATAATGGAGCGGTGGAGTAACGGAGTAATGTTTGGCGCGAATTCACTGCTCGATTACTCCAACATTCCACCGAGTCATTCCTGCTCCGGCAAGCCAAGAGCAGTAATAATACGCTGGAGATCGTCCGTTCCGTAGTACTCAATCTCGATTCGACCCCGTTTCTCCCCATGGTGAATCACGACGTGGGTAGCCAGATGTTGTTGCAGGCGATTTTGCAATTCTTCTACCGCCGTGGCGGTACCGCCCGAACCGGCAGCTGCGCGCCGTGATTTGCGCCGTCCACGACCCACGCCGAGCAGGCGGGCAACCATCCGCTCCGTAGAACGCACCGTGGCGTTGCGGCGCAAAACGGTTTCGGCTGCGACCAATTGTTCTTCCGGCGCCTTCAACGCCAGCAAGACTTTGGCGTGTCCGACCGAAACCAAATTCTGAGCTAACCAGATCTGCACCTGCGGATGCAGATCCAGAAGCCGCAGAGCGTTGGCCACTGCCGCCCGGCTGCGCCCGACTTTGAGCGCGATATCTTCCTGTCGCATTCCAAATTCGTTAGCTAATCTGGCGTAACCCTGCGCTTCTTCGATTGGGTTAAGATCGGCGCGTTGCAGATTTTCGATCAACGAAAGTTCGAGGACTTCCAAGTCGTTAGCCGTGCGGATGATGGCTGGCACCGTGGCGAGGCTGAGTTCCTGCGCGGCGCGCCATCGACGTTCACCGGCGATCAATTCAAATCGCGTGCCTACCTGGCGAACGATGAGCGGCTGAATGATTCCGTGCTGCCGAATCGATTCGATTAGTTCCAGCAGCACGTCGCGCGCAAAATCCTTCCTCGGCTGCAACGTGCTGGGAACAATGCTCGTAAGTTCGATCTGGTGGATTCTCTCGCCCGTATCCGATCCGTCTTTTGGCGTAGCGACCGCGGAAGGGCCGATCAGCGCGCCAAGACCTTTGCCCAAACCTGACCGTGCCATGCGGGTGAGGGTACCGGAACAGAGTTCTCAACGCAAACAGCAAAGCGCCAAGGGGTGTAACGGCTTGGTTGCCCTCAAGTCCTTCCCGGAAGTCCGTCGGTCATTGTGAAGGTGTACCGCAGGTTCGCTCCTCAAAAACACTAAAAAAAGTATTGACACTCGAAGCCCAAATCCAGTATCACGGCGGAAGGTTCCAAAAGAGATAAAGGACTTTTGCCCGGTAGGGTTCTTTGTCTATTCGGTTCCCAGTGAGAGATAAAATATAATCAAAAACACGACCGGGAAAGAGAAAGAACACATCCATGTATTCATTGAATCAAGTTAACAAATTAGTCTCATGCGGACGAGATCCGGCTCGCTCGCCGTTTTGGCGCGGGTTCCTTCTCATCCCGCTCATTTTGGTGTGGCTTGCATTTGCACCGAACGCGCAAACGACACCAGATCCCGGTTTCGTAGGCGGCTCGTTGAACACGGCGGACGGCACTAATGCCCTTAGCAGCGCCATAACTGCCTCTGGAAACGGGGCATTCGGTTGGTTTTCGCTCGCGCAAAACTTCACCGGCAGCTTCAATACCGGCTGTGGTGCTGGAACGCTGGTTCTCAACCACGCGGATGCGAACACGGGTTTAGGCACTGCTGCCCTGATACTCAATGTTGATGGCACCAGAAACACAGCTGTTGGAACGGCCGCGATGGTCTTTACCGCAGGCGATACCTCCGGTAACGGATCATTCAACGGTGCTGTTGGTGCCTTTGCGCTAAATAGCAATACGACCGGATTCAGCAACAATGCCATGGGCGATTCCGCTATGTTTAGAAATGTCACTGCCGCTGCGAATACAGCTGTTGGTGATCTTGCGCTCGAGGATAATGACTCAAATGGGGCCGGCGATGCGAACTTCAACTGCGCTTTTGGCGCCCAGGCGCTCCAATCGAATATTACTGGTGATTCAAACAACGCTGTCGGTGCTTCGGCTCTTCAGGCCAACTTCACAGGGTTGTTCAACCAGGCGATGGGAGCTTTCGCTCTGTCATCTAACGATGATGGCGCTTCAAACGTGGCTATCGGCGACTCAGCGATGGCCGGCAGCTCAAGCGGCGACTTTAACACGGTGGTTGGCGACCTTGCAGGACCCGACATTACAGACGGCGGCGATAACATTTACATCGGCGCAGGCGCTGGAACCGGCGCTGGCAATGAAAGCCAGCATATCCGCATAGGCGAACAAGGGTTCATCAGTGCGTGCTTTATCCAGGGCATCTCGGGTGTCGGAGTTACAGGTGACCCGGTTGTCGTAGACGCAGCCGGTCAACTCGGCACTGCTGCTGCTGGCAGTCCTCTCTCGCTGAAAGAAGTGCAGAAACAGCGTGAGATCGTGCAGCAATTGAAGACCACCACTGAAAAGCAGGCCGCAAGGATTGCTTTGCAGCAAGACCAAATTCAGACCCTGACCGCAGCGCTCAAACAGCAAGCCGACCAGATTCAGAAGGTCAGTGCTCAGCTTGAAATGATCCGCCCGACACCGCGAGTCGTGGAGAATCGATAAAACTGTTATTAAGGAACGCTGTTAGAGAAGTCAGCGGCTCCTCAATACATTCAGCCGCCGCGCGAACACGCGCGGCGGCTGTTTTTTTGTACTCGAGCCGTTTCGCTATAGAAAGCGCCGATTAGAAGTACATGGCGCCTCTCACAGAGAGGTGGCTACAGTTAAATTCGCGCAATCCGCTCTACAGAACACAAATTGAATTACACAGCGCTTTGTGTAGCTACGAAACGCGAATACGATCTGAATAAGAATTCCAGATGACGAATAATTTCTCTGAAACGCTGACGTTAGGGCATTCGCCCGATCCGGATGATGCCTTCATGTTCTACGCGATCGAGAAAGACAAGATCGATCTGCGTGGTTATCGGTTTGAACATCGACTGGAAGACATTCAGACGTTGAATGAGCGCGCGCAGCGCGGCGAGCTGCACATTTCTGCCATCTCCATTCACGCGTACGCCTACATCGCTGACAAATACGCCCTACTTCCGTGCGGCGCGAGCATGGGCGACGGATATGGCCCACTGGTCGTCCGAAAAGCTTCTACGCCCAATCAAGAAGCTGATGGGCGCGATTTTTTGCGCAGCGGAACGATTGCTGTCCCCGGCAAGATGACCAGCGCATTTCTCGCACTTCAGCTTTTCCTCGGCGAATTCAAATTCATGGTCGTTCCATTCGACCAAATCTTTGAAGCGGTGGAAAGCGGACATGCCGATGCCGGCTTGATTATTCACGAAGGGCAACTCACATACGCACGGTCCGGCTTCGAGAAGATCGTCGACCTCGGAGAATGGTGGAAGCGCAAGACCGGGCTGCCTTTGCCGTTAGGCGGAAATGTGGTGCGTAAGGATATCCCAGCACCCGTCCGACGCGATATCAGCCAGATTATTCGCGAAAGCATCGACTACGGCCTCGCGCACCGGGACGAAGCCGTCGCTTATTCGCTCGCATATGCGCGCGACATGGATTCGCAGCTCGCCAGCAAATTCATCGGCATGTACGTGAATGAATTTACTCGCGATTACGGCGAGATCGGGCGCGCAGCTATTCGGAAATTTCTCGGTGACGCCCATGAGAAGGGGTACGTCCATCTTCCTAGCCAAATCGAATACGTTGAGTGACGCAGGGACCGCGGATTTTTAAATCACTGCTTGCGACTGTTCGCATTTTTTGCTCCACGGTGGCAAAACCAATCTTCAATGATCCCTCTATGAAACAACGGGCGGGACTGCGTTCCATTTTCCGCGCGGTCGAAGGTAATTCTCCGGACAAATGAAGCGACTGATAGCTTTGCTTCCGAGAGAAGATTGGATCGTTATCGGCTGGGTAATGGCCGTCAAGATACTGCTCTTCGTCGTGGCGGTGGAGAGTTACGCCATGCTTTGGGATAGTTATCCACCAACTTTAAACCGATGGTTCAACATCTGGGATCAGTGGGATTTCGGCTATTACCAGAAAATTGCAGAATTTGGGTACGAGGAGCGAGACGGCTCGCTCGCGTTTTACCCGCTATTTCCGTGGCTCCTTCGGTTAGTCGCTTATACCACTGGAAGTTATCTTGCCGCCGGGCTTATCGTGTCCGGCATCGCTTCGGTTGCTGCAGCGATACTGTTGCGCCGGTTGGTACAACTCGATTACGACAGTGGGGTAGCGCTGCGCAGTGTGTGGTTCTTTCTTATTTTTCCGACGGCGTACTTTCTTCAGGTCGGATACAGTGAAAGCCTGTTTCTCGCTCTCGCGCTGGCTTCGGTGCTGGCTGCGCGTGTCAATCGGTGGCCGCTAGCTGGGTTGCTCGGCGGATTCTGCTGGCTAACACGTGCGACTGGGGCTGTTCTCGTCCCGGCGCTGACCGTCGAAGCAGCGCAACAATATTCGACCATTCGGCGATGGAGTCGGCGGTGGTTGTGGATTGCATTAGTGCCCGCCGGCTTCGCAGCATACCTGGTTATAAACTGGCGAGTGACCGGAAATGCATTCGCATTCTTGCAGACGCGAAAGACGTTCTTCGAGCAATCGTTTGCATTGCCTACAGCTGGCATCTTCAAAGCCATTTATGCGCAATATCCAACGCCTAAAGAAGCGGAAATGGCAGGCGTACAGGAATTGGTTTTCCTCGGAATTGGGTTTGTCTGCACGATTGTTAGTTGGATCAAGCTGCGCCCAATCTACGCCGTGTGGATGACCGGAAACTGGATCTTGTTCGCCAGTGTTGATTATTTCCGAAGCATCCCGCGCTACACGCTGACGATGTTTCCAATCTTCATACTGTTTGGTTTGCTCAGCCAAAACCGTTTTTGGGCGTGCGTCCTCACAGTGTGGTCTCTCATGTTCTTCACCTTGTTCGCCGTTCTATTTGCTCGCGCCGAATGGGCGTTCTAGTTCCACTGCAAGCTACTGATTTTCTGTTTTTTGGAATTTTCTTGCCACGCGATTCAACAGCGACGTATCAATGATGGCTCGGTGAAGGCACTGCTGGAAGCGAGGGGCCATCTTTTCCGTCTCAATCGAGTCGGATTCTGTGTCGGTATGTGCGCTCTACTCGCGTTTGCGAGTTGCAAGAAAAGCGAGCCGATCGACGAACCTAAAGCAGCAGGAAAAAGCACGGCCGATTTTCCGCAGATCACTGCAGACATTTTCAAACCGATGGATGGCGGCATCAATCTTTCGCCGGAGGAAATCATGGGCCGCAATACCTGGAACCTCTGGAGCGGAGGCAACGAGCATTTTTGGAATCACGCGGCGCAGGACAGCTACGGCCTAATGGATCTTTTAAAGATGCTCGATAATCGCAAATTTGCGCGCGCCGAACGCTTCAAAGTGCTTGGTCTGGTGAACGAGCCGGGATTTCGCGCGGCGAGCAAGCCGGACGAATTCGGCTTGTGGCTCGATCAAGAAGTCGAGTCAGAACCGGCAGGGATCAATCAAACGGTTTACGGCAAATCTTCGGGTGTGCTCGGTTTCCGGCTTTTTCCGAATCCGGATTTCAACGAAGAAGCACGCAAAAAATGGAACGGCGATCGTTTCATGAACGATCCCAGTTACTACAACGACAACAAGCTCATCCGCCCTTATCGCGTAGGTGTGGCGTGCGGCTCCTGCCACATCGCGCCGAACCCGAGTAATCCGCCACTCGATCCGGAAAACCCGCGCTGGGAAAACCTGGCCTCAGCGATCGGAAATCAATACATCAACGAGGGAAAAGTGTTCGCCTGCAACGTTGAAAAGGGCGGCTTCTTTTACGAGATGCTTCTCACACAACCTCGCGGCACTTCCGATACGTCGCGCATCGCGACCGATCACATCAACAACCCAAACGCAATTAACCCAATCTTTTTGCTCGCTGAGCGAGAGCGCATCGCGGTGCCCGAAAAGATGGCCGGCGGAACACTGGCGTTACCCGGTGAAAAAGAGGAGATGCCGGTGCCGCACATCCTGAAGGACGGTGCAGATTCTGTCGGTGTTCCAGGCGCAACGATCCGGGTTTACGTGAACATCGGAATGTTTTCCGAATATTGGCTGACGCGCCACGAACGTTTGATTGGCCTAACACAACAAGAACCCTTCGAGATCCCATACGCGCAGGAACATTCCGTTTTCTGGCGTGCGACGGAGGAGCGGTTGCCAAACATCGCCGCCTTTTTCCGCCGGCTTCAACCATTCCATCTGGCCGATGCTCCCGGCGGACAGCCTTATATCACTACGGATGCAGCTGTGATGGCGCGCGGAAAGGAAGTTTTCGCAGAAAGCTGCGCGGCGTGTCACTCGAGCAAGCAACCGCCGCCGAGCGTCGATCCGCACTCCGGAGAAGGAAAAACGTGGTTCCGCGCGGCCGTTATGGCACCGGATTTCCTGGAAAACAATTTCTTATCGAACGACAGGCGTTATCCGCTAACGAAAATCGAAACCAATTCTGCTCGCGCGTTCGGAACTAATGCCAAGGCGGGCCACGTCTGGGACAATTTTTCTTCGCTCACCTATAAAGAACTCTCGCCCGTCGACGAGCTTGAATTTTTCAACCCGTTTGATGAAACGCAGCCGATCAAGTTCAGGCCGAAAGAGAAGGATGTTGCGCCCGGGTATTATCGGGTTCCGTCGCTGGTCAGCGTTTGGAGTTCAGCGCCGTTATTGCATAACAACATGCTCGGAAAGTTTACTGGTGACCCTTCAGTGGCAGGCCGCATCGACGCATTTAATGACGCGATTGAAAAATTGCTCTGGCCAGAGAAACGGCCGAACAAGGATTCCATCTGGCGTACGCAAGAAGATTGCTCGTTGCATTTGCGCAAGGAATTTGTGCCACCGTTGCTGAAACCGCTTCGAGCGTTCGCGGATCCTGACGGGTACATCAGGACAGGGATGATTCCAAAAGGCACGCCGGTGAACCTGGTCGCCAATCTGGATCCAAATTTTCAACACATTAATGTGTTTCGCAAAATCGCGGAGAAATTGATTAAGCTCAAAACCGCCAAGCTTTCGCGCGACGAAGCCGCTGCCGAATTCAACCAGCTCATTCCGGATCTGATCGCAGCCAATAAATGTCCCGACTTCGTCGAAGACAAAGGACATTATTTCGGCACCGACCTGCCGGATTCAGACAAGCGCGCGCTAATCGAATATCTGAAAACGTTTTAGCGCGTAAAAGAAAGGAAACAAATGGGAGTTACAGGACCAGAAATGTTAAAGATGTCGCAGGCGCAACTGGACGACCTGTTTGCGGAAAGTCCGGTTGGCGAAATTCCCAGCGGTGAGGCCAAGGGAACTGCAATCGTCGCACCGGGGACGACTTACACGCAGGACATCGCGAATTTCATAAACCATTTTGCGTGGCAGGGAAAAGTTTTTGATCCGGCCAAAGGGGTTTTGCGAAACAAGATTTCGCCCTTCGGATTGAACGCGATCATCGCCAAGGTCTACAAGGGTCCGAGTTGGATGGACAAAAAAGAGTGCATCGTCCTCGACTACTCAGAGACTTCTCTGATAGCACATTGGGTCCGTGATGAGATTCGCGAAGTCGCGCCGCGCACTTACCTCGGTAAAGTTTACCTGGGCAAAAAGCGATTGATTGATTTCGCCCTGGAGTTTCCGGCTGGCATGTAATCAGATCGTGCGGCCATCGGAGGTGCCGTGAACTCAAACGTCAGCCGCCCAATGCCGCGAGCCAACACTGGTTCGCGATTTCTCAACTGGATGAGCAACACCACGATGTTCCTCCTGCAGATGGAACGTCGAGTCGATCCCTGGCTGCGGCCGATATTCGACGCCACTTTGCGCGATCCGGTAGCGCGCATCGTCACTGCATTGATGAATAAAAAACGTAAGGACGAAGGCCTGAAAATCGCCGAGGAAAAGCTGTTGCCTAACGAGGAGGAATTTCTCGACTCTGTCATCGAAAGTTTTACCGCGCAGATGCGCGGACTCTGGAAACCCGGCGGATTTGAGCGCGGGGGGAACACAAAAACTCAAGGCATCGTGCGCGGCGAGTTTATCGTCCACGACAATCTTCCGCCGCAGTTCCGACACGGCATCTACTCCAAGCCGCAAACCTTCCGCTGCTGGGTGCGCTTTTCCGGCCCAGGGCCCTACATTACGCCCGATATCGACGACGTCGGCTTCATGAGCATCAGCATCAAACTCATGGGCGTGCCCGGGCCGAAATTGATGGATGAGGAGAAATCTACTCTGGACATGTTTGGCGTCTCCACGCCTACATTTGTAACACAAGACATTAAGTCGAACGCGCACCTGCAAAAATGGAGCGTCAAAAACGCGCAGATTTTTCATTTCGTTAATTTCGAGCAACCCCACATCGCGGACATGATCATGCAGGGGTTGTGGGTGAAAACCCAAAGCAGCCCGTTTGAAGCTCCTTACTTCAGCTGTGTCCCGTATCTGTTAGGCGACGGCCAGGCGATGCAATATTCGGTCTGGCCGAAAACGAACAAGAAAACGCCGATCCCGCGACTGCCTTTGCGTCCACCGGATGATTATCTGCGCGCTGCCATGGTGAAAGCGCTGAATGAAGGAGACGTGGAACTCGACATTCGCTTGCAGTTGCAAACCGATCCGTTTCTGATGCCGACTGAGAACAACGGCGTGCTGTGGCCGGAGAAACTTTCGCCACGCGTCTCAGTGGCAACGCTTCGGCTGCCGAAACAGAAATTCGATTCGCCGGCGCAAATGGAATTTGCCAGAAAGCTCTCTTACAACCCCTGGCATACCATCGCAGAGCACCGTCCGCTGGGTAATCAAAGCCGCGCCCGACGTCGGATGTACCTTGAGTTATCGCAGCTACGCCATAACATGAACAACGTCCCTCATTACGAGCCTACAGGTGATGAGGTATTCGAGTAGACGTCATGACTCCTCAGTCGAATTTCATGGTGCTCGCGCCCATCATTCCGGAGCGCGAGACCGAGCTTCGCCAGTTACTCGATTCGATGAACCGCGGGCCGGGGCAGGTCGATCCGAATAATGCTTTGTTGCCCTTCGCGGAATTCGAGACGCTACACTTTGCACGATTCATAATTCTCGAGGACAAAACAACCGAAGATGTGCGCGTCTACGGATTAAAGCCGCGCAGCTACCCGCTTTATCTGGCATTCCTGGGAGATGTCGATGGCGATGCGAATGCGTTCCTCGGCAAGTTGATCAAGCGCGCTGGCAAAGGCTTGAGGAAAATCTTTTCATGCTGTCAGGGCTTCGCTGCTGACATGGACGTTCTCACCTGGATGAAAGAACATGAAGCGCCGCCCATTGCTGCCTACGTGAATTGGCGGGGGCGAACAGTGCGCCAGATTCGCGAAGAAGCCACGCTTTATGACGCGCTGGAGGATTATGTCGACCGAAACCATTCAACTTTGCACGACCTGCGACCGCGCGAGATTCATGAGAAATTGCAGACCTTCGTCAACGCAGAGCGATCGGCGGGACACCTAACTTTATCAAAGGAAGATCCAACGCCGATCGGGTGGCAGATCAAAAATCTGGCGCACATGATCGGATTTCCATTGCTCGGTTTGGTGCTATCGCCACTGCTACTAGTTGCCACCCCGTTTTACATTTTTGCGCTTCGCCGATTGGAGAAAAGCGATCCCGTGGTTTGTCCTACCGCGGATCAAAACCATTCTGAGAACCTCTCGAGCTTCGAGGACCACGACGTCACAAATCAATTCAGCGCCATGGGGAGCTTGAAACCCGGCCTGGTGCGACTGTTGACGACCACCTTCGTGCTCAAAACCGTCAACTACGGGGCGCGGCATATCACGCGACCCGGCCGGCTCGGCCGGATACGCTCGATTCACTTTGCGCGATGGGTCTTTGTTGCCGGCAGAGAGAGAATGATCTTTTGCAGCAACTACGACGGGAGCGTCGAGAGCTACATGGATGATTTCATTAACAAGACAGGTTTTGGGCTGAACGCGTCTTTTAGCAATGGGATCGGTTATCCAAGAACGAATTGGCTCGTGCGGGATGGTTGCGTCGACGAGCGAAATTATAAGGAATACCTCCGGCGCCACACGTTACCGAGCCAGGTTTGGTACAAGGCGTACCCAGGACTTAGTGCGATCGATTTGGAAAGAAACACTCGGATTCGTCAGGGACTGGAAATGTCTTTGATGACGGACGACCAGGCCCGCGACTGGGTGGCACTACTATGAGCCAAGTCGATTACGCGGACGTGCAGGGCCTACTCCGGTTTGGGTACGGCCGCATGACAAATGCGTCGTATATGCTTGTGCGCGTGAAGAACGCCGATGCGGCCAAAGCGTGGCTCCGCCTGGCTCCGGTGACCACAGCTGTTGCGCAGAAGCCGCCACCGAAGACTGCCATGAATATCGCGTTCACGGCACCTGGCCTCAGGGCGTTGGGCGTTCCGGAGTCAATCATTTCAGGTTTTTCGCATGAGTTTCGTGGAGGCATGGGGGAAGAAAGCCGCGCGCGACAATTGGGCGATGTTGGAAAAAACGCGCCATCAAATTGGACTTGGGGCAGCCACGGCCGCGAGCCTCATGCACTGGTGATGTTTTTTGCCGAGCCGGACCAGTTCGATGCCTTTGTCCAAAGATCTCGGGACCAAAACTGGAATACAGCATTCGAGGAAATCACTTCACTTGGCACCAGCGATCTCGACGGAGACGAACCGTTCGGATTTGCCGACGGAATCAGCCAGCCACAGATCGATTGGGACCAGCAACTGCGAAGGCCATGTACGGAATTGGGATACACCAACGTTGTCGCGCTCGGCGAGATGTTGCTCGGTTATCCTAACGAGTACGGAAAAATAACCGACCGGCCTTTGCTCGATTCCGATGCTGACAGTTCGGATCTACTCAATGCACAAGATTCACCTTCCAAAAAAGATCTGGCGCGAAACGGAAGCTATCTGGTGCTCCGCCAACTGGAGCAAGACGTCCGGGGCTTTTGGAAGTTTGTTCACGAGCAAGCCGGTGGCAATTTTGCAGATGCCGCCCAATTAGGCTCGAAAATGGTCGGTCGTACGCGAGCAGGCGATCCTTTGGTGCCGGTCCAGGCAGAAGCGATCCCCGGGATGTATCCGGGCACCGCCTCGCAGAATCAATTTACTTATCAAAGCGATCCAGTTGGCGCGCGGTGTCCTTTCGGCGCGCATGTTCGCCGAACGAATCCGCGCAACAGCGATTTTCCGGGGCGGCGCATCAGCGCACTTCGAAAATTGATCATTATGCTGGGTTTCGGTCCAAAAGGATTCTATGAAGACATAACATCATCGGTTCGGTTTCATCGCATTCTGCGTCGGGGGCGTGAGTACCGGTTCGGAATTGCCCCCCGAAAACGCGCTGCAGCCAGGACCGTCTAACGAGGCGCCGCGCGGATTACATTTCATTTGTCTAAATGCCAATATTTCGCGCCAGTTCGAGTTCCTGCAAAATGCATGGATAGCAAATACCAAGTTTTCCGGCATAACCGGAGAAAGCGACCCGCTTCTTGGCAATCGTGAATCAATGCCCGGTTGTCCCGTTACTGGCAACTTCACCATCCCTGGCGATGGCTCCGTGCGGCGCCGTGTGTCCGGCTTGCCACAATTCGTGACGCTGCGCGGCGGCGCCTACTTCTTTTTGCCAAGCTTACGCGCGTTACGCTATTTCGCTCGAGCTTGACGACAGATCAGTCACGGATCCTCATCCGAAGTACGAAAAGCGCTTGTGCGCGCGTCAGTTCTCCGGCAGTTTCGTTCCCGTATGGCGTCCGACCGCAGGCTGGGTTGTCTGAGCATCTTTTTGTTCATCGCGCTTTGCGCCAGTCTGTTCGTGAACTTTGTGTTGATGATCGCCGCGTTTCAACGCGTCAGCGGCGTCAGAGAAGCAGAACCGATCGCCCGTTTCCGTGAGATCCTGCTTCAAAGGGGTGCTCGCGCGACTACAGACAAAATCGCGGTGATCACCATGCGGGGCCTGATTCGTACGTCGATCCCGGGAAATGTCACCGATTCGATGGTGGACGATTTGCGCGCCGCACTTCAACAGGCGCGCGAGGATCATCGCGTGAAGGCGATCGTACTCGAGATCGATTCGCCCGGCGGAGAAGTGACCGCTTCCGACGAGATCTATAGCGCGGTTGTCAAGACGCGCGCAAAGAAGCCGGTTGTGGTTTACATGGATTCCTTGGCGGCGTCGGGCGGATATTATGTCTCTTGCGGCGGCAAATTTTTGATGGCTAATGAAACGACCATCACCGGGAGCATCGGCGTAATTATTCAAACCCTGAATTACGAACAGCTGTTTAACAAAATCGGTCTTGCGTCCGTGGTTTTTAAGAGCGGCAAATTCAAAGACATGCTTAACGGAGCGCGGCCGATTACGCCGGAGGAACGAGAGCTCGTGCAGAACTTCATCATGAACACGTACGACAAATTTCTGGGCATCGTCGCTAAAGAGCGAAATCTACCGGCTGATCTTCTCCGCAACACAATCGCCGATGGACGAATTCTCTCCGGCAAAGAAGCATTGCAGAACAAACTCATAGACGGTCTCGGTGAACTGGACGACGCCTTCGCCAAAGCAAAACAACTCGGCAACGCGCCGGACGCGAAAGTCGTGAAGTATGGACCGCCATTCACTCTTTCCCGGTTCCTGCGCGTGTTTGGAGAATCGGATTCGAAAATCGAACTGCAACTTCCGAAACAACTGCTGCCGCAACTGGAATCCGGGCGCGCTTATTTCCTGCCCAGTTACTACGCTCCGTAAGCGCTGAGGGTAGCGCCCACTTCAGCACACCCTCATGCAATTCGGGAACGTTTTTGCGACATTCGGTGCGGCCCCGACCGTTGCTCTGGGTTTGCTTTCCTTTGTTTACTCAATCGCCAGCATTTGCGTGTACGTGTCGCTGATTTACCAGATCAGTGCACGGATTCGGTCCGCGTCCGAGGCCGATTTTCCGACGCGCGTTTTTGGACTGCCAGAAGCCGTTCTTGCGGGTGTGCTGATCTTTTTCTTTCTACTGACGATCACCTCAGCAGTTCCGGACCCGGCGCTTCAATTTCATCCACGTAATCTTGTGGCTAATTTCCTCCTCAGCGCTTTCGTGGTGCTCGTCATAGCCTCTCTCCTGCAATTTCGCGGTTTTGATCTCGGCGCATTAGCGGGATTTTTGAAAATCAGTTTTTTTCGAACCTTAGTCACCGGGGCCATTCTTCTCTTTTTTGCGTATCCATTGATTGCTATTTCCGAGGCGATCAATCAGCGATTCTTCGGCGGCGGCTCAGGCAAGCAGAGCATCGTCGAGTTTTTCAGCGCATCGCGCACCATCCAGGAGCGCATTATGATCATTGTTTTCGCGGTAGCGATTGCACCGATCGTCGAGGAGTTTGTTTTCCGATTTTTCATCTACGGCGTGCTCAAACGCTACGTCGGCTGCTTTCTCGGGGTATTACTCAGTTCGCTGCTTTTCGCAGCGGCCCACGCACACTTTCCCTCATTCGTGCCCCTGTTTGTCCTGGGTTGCTGTTTCGCAATTGCCTATGAATGGAGCGGCTCGATTCTTGTTTCGATGAGTATGCACTCGCTGTTCAACTCCCTGACTCTCACTGCCCTCGCGTTTCCAGAGTTCATTTCTCAATGAAACTTGGTGCTCTGGGCGAAGATCGACTGCTCAACAAAATCTTGCTTCATCTTCCACGCGGTAGACGCCGGAAAGTCCCTGCCGGTTCAGCCGATGACTGCGCGATTGTCGAAATATCGGGAAGCAAAAAATATCTCGTTCTAAAAACCGACTGCGTTGTCGAGGGCGTTCATTTTTTGCGCGGAACCAATCCGTCAGACGTCGGCTGGAAAGCAATGATGCGTCCTTTAAGCGATTTCGCTGCAGCTTCAGCCCTTCCTCGGTTCGCGCTTATCACCCTCATTGCTCCGCAGCAAACCAATGTAGCGTGGGTGCTAGGACTTTATCGGGGCCTGCGGCGAGCGGGAAGCCGATTCGAAGTGAGCATTGTCGGCGGCGAAACAAGCAACACACCAGGGCCAATCGCCGTTTCGGTGACTGTGATTGGATTCGTTGAGGAATCCCGCGCGGCTTCGCGCCAGGGTGGAAAACCTGGTGACGATCTTTTCGTCACCGGGCGGCTTGGAAGCGCGCAGGAAGAGCATTTGAAGTTCATTCCACGCATCGTGGAATCGCGCTGGCTCACAAAACATTTTTCGATCCACGCCATGATGGATTTGAGCGACGGACTCGGGGCCGATCTTCCTCGTCTTGCCCGCGCTAGCAAGGTGGGATTCGATATCGAGCTGGAAAATTTGCCAGTCGCCCGCGGTGCAACGATCGAAAACGCGATTTCAAAAGGCGAGGACTACGAACTGCTATTCGCCATTTCGGCACGCAACAGAAATTCTCTGGAGCGACAATGGCGACGAAAATTTCCGAAATTGCTGCTGACTCGAATTGGTGCCCTAAATCACAAATCCCACCTCGCTAATTGCAAATTGCCCCGTGGCTACGTTCATTTCCAACAGTCCCGCTGAAACGGAAACAATCGCGCGACGGTTTGCGGAGGATCTTGTTGCCGGGTCCGTGCTAGCTCTCCAGGGTGAACTGGGCAGCGGCAAGACCTTGTTTACGCAGGCCCTGGTGGCGGCTCTAAAGAGCGACGCCGCAGTGACCAGTCCGACTTTTACCATCGTGCACGAATATCAAAATGGACGATTGCCTGTTTACCACTTCGATTTTTTTCGGCTGGAAAATCAAGAATCAGCCGTGCGGCTTGGGTTGGAAGATTATTTTTTTAGCGATGGCGTTTCAGTGATCGAATGGGCCGATCGATTCCCGGAATTGATTCCAGAGCAGGCGCTTTGGATTTCCTTTGAAATAAAATCGGAGGGTCAACGGATCATAACGCTGTCTCCTCAAGCGTATGAAAACTCTCGCGCTTGAATTGTCGACCTCGCGAGGCAGCCTGGCCTGGCTGGATGACGAAATCGTGTCTACGCGCGATTGGTCTAACGACCGAAGAAATTCCGCTGCGTTTTTCGAGAACCTTCAGGCGGTGCGAGAAAAATTTGGCGATCCGGAGGCGATTATCGTCGGACTTGGCCCAGGTTCATACGCTGGAACACGTATCGCGATTTCGGCAGCGATCGGGATACAACTTTCCTCTAATGCGCGCCTAATTGGCTATCCCTCGATTTGCGCAATGGAACGGGATGCGCAGGAATACTGTGTGATCGGCGACGCGCGCAGAAAGTCCTTTTTCTTTGCGCGCATTCTCAAAAACGACGTGGTAGAAGGCCCAACGCTTTATTCCGAAGCCGAGCTGAACGCCAAACTCGAATCGCTCGACCCGGCAAAGCCGGTTTTCTCTTCCCAGTCGCTTCCTCAGTTTCAGGCCCCCGTGGTTTTGTTTCCCTCGGCTCTTAATCTAGCCAGACTTGCGAAGGAGCCCCGGCGACGCTTTTGTCTGCCACCGCTGGAACCACTTTATTTGCGGGAACCACACATCACCATGCCGATATGAAAGAAACTTACCGTTGCTGGGCTGAAATTGATCGCACCGCATTGCGGCACAATGCCAAGGTCGTACGGGACCGAATCGGATCTGCTGAGATGCTCGCGGTCGTGAAAGCGAATGCTTACGGCCACGGATTGGTCGGCGTCGCGGAAACCCTGGCCGATCAGGCACAATTATTTGGCGTCGCCAATCTTCAGGAAGCTCTCACGCTGCGCGAAACGCTGCCGCATCCCGTCGTGATTCTCGGACCGGCAACTCCTGAGGAACGTCCGGTAATCGCCGAACACGGATTTATTCCGACAATCTCGAGTTTGGAGGAGGCCCAGGCTTTCGATCGGTTAAAGCCGACATCAGTCAATTTCAAGATCGACACTGGCATGGGGCGAATGGGTGTTGTGCAGAATGTGGCACGCGAGATTTTCCAACGCGTGGCGGGAATGGCGAATCTTGAGATTCACAGCATATCAACGCACATGCCGGTATCGAATGAAGATGCCGAATATACTCGCGACCAGTTGGTCCGATTTCAGAAAATCGTTGAACAAATTCGCGCGGAAGTTCCGGGAAGTTACAAGGCGCACGTGTTGCAAAGCGCCGGCACACTCGCCTTTAATGAACCGACCCACGACATTGTGCGCGCCGGTATCATGCTCTACGGCATTTCGCCGCTGCCCGAGTTTCGCGACTTGCTTAAGCCAGCGATGACGTGGAAGACGCGAATTTGTCTGATACGCGAAGTACCCAAGGGCAGTTCAATCAGCTATGGGCGCACCTTCATTGCGCCGCGAAACATGCGTGTTGCAACGTTGTCAGCCGGCTATGCGGACGGTTATCCGTGGTATCTCTCCAATCGTGGCGCCGCCATGTTGGTTCGTGGAAAGCGCTGCCCTCTTCTCGGTCGGGTGACCATGGACTTGATGGTGATCGATGTGAGTGGACTCGATGACGTCCAGGTAGGCGACGATGTTGTTCTCATGGGCCGTGACGGGAGCGAAGAAATTCCTTGCTCTGAATTGAGCGAAAAAGCCGGGACGATCACGTGGGAAATTGTGACGCGAATTGGCGTGCGCGTACGGCGCGTCTATGTTTAGTCAGTAACGTCGCCCCAGTTCACAGGGACAGCAGCGAGATAGTGGGCGACAGCCTTTTCACCAATGTTCCAAATCGTCTTCAATGAGCTGAGCGCAGCCGAGATCTCGGCATTACCAAAAAGGTTGCAGCTTGAGTTGCTGGCCGAGTTTCAAATCTTGCCGGAGGATTTGGATCAACTCGACTCTGAACGCTTTGGCGTGATCGAACGCGAAGGGAAAAAGCTCTATCGCTATCGCGCGAAGAACTACCGTATTTACTTCGCCAAGACAGACGAAGGTCTCAAAGTGCACCGCGTCTTACACAAAAACACGCTTCGCGATTTTTTGTTCCGTAGCAAACTGCCTGTTTCCGAGGATGCGCAACTGGGGGAAACCCGCGAGTTCTGGAAATTGATTGAGGAAGGCGAGCGGACGCCCAAGGCGTAAGCAGTATGTTTTGCAGGGCGTTTGTGTGAAACGCCAGCGCTCACAAGCAATCCAACTGATTCTAATCAGAGATCTTTTCGGCCCGCTCAGGATGACAAAGCGCGGAGACGGGTTGTCACTTCATCAAGAGCACCGAACGGCTGCGCTTGATTTCGCGCGTGATTTTCCGGTGCATGTATGCCGGCATGCCGGTAACTCGACGAGGCAGAATCTTGCCGCTCTCGGTGACAAATTTCTTTAGAAGATCCGGATTCTTGTAATCGATTGCTTCCAAGGCGATATCGATTCGGCGCCGTGGCATGGGACGATTTGCGCGGCGAAATGCGGAACGGCGTTTTGGAGTTTTAGGTTGCATGCTGATTACTTGGTCTCCCGGTGCAATGTTCGCCGCCGTAAAAACGGATTGTATTTTTTCTTCTCCAAGCGATTCGGCGTTCGTGGGCTTTTTTTATTGCGCGTTGTCATGTAACGCGACGGCGGCTTCCCAAGCGCTTTAGCTTCGGTGCATTCAAGGGTAATAATCTCCTGTGCCATAAACCTCGATCACTCCTTCACTTCGGGAGCAGTGGTTTCCTCCTCCTCAGACTCGGCGCCTTCTTCTTCGGTTAAGCCAAACAAGGAAGTAACTGATGGTCGAATCCGGGTTGCTCTACTCTGCTTCTCCAACTGTGATTGACACTCCACGGTAAAACGGGCGAATGGAATCGCCTCGAGACGTGCGCGCGGGATCGGTTTACCCGACATCTCGCATTTCCCGTAGGTTCCGACCTCGATGCGCTTCAACGCCTCATCAATTTCGTAAAGAGCGTCTTGTTCCTGTGAAAGTAAACTCAGCGCGAAATCGCGATCGTATGCGTCCGATCCGGCGTCAGCCTGATGCATTCCAAACGCAGAAGCTTCACTGCCTTCAGCGCGCGAGCGAAGAGTACCCTGGGCCACTCCAGCCATAGAATCCACCATTGCATCCCGAAGCTGAAGCAATTTTTGTTTTTGCTGGCGAACGAAGGGATCCAATTTCTTTTCGCGATGATTTAATCCCAGCAGGACCGCTGCCGGCGATTGGATGACTTCCAAATTGTTTTTTGGCGATCGACGCGCGGTCTTCTTTTCACGAGCAGGACTTTTCGGCTTGGACTTCGCATGAAGTTTGCCAGCCGCACGTGGCTTTCGTACAACAGACTTCGCCGCGGATCTGTTCTTTTTCTTTGATTTGGCCATGGTGACTATTTGTAAACGCCATTTCTAATCGACTCGCGCGGGGAAAATGGACGCTTAATTAAGAACGTTTATCCATGCACGCAAGCGGATTCGCCAAAAAACTTTGCGTCCCTCCGTAAACAAAATTCAGCTGTAACGTCCACCATTCCAGCGGGATTTATTGCCAACGGCGACGGACAAAAATCGGACGGCGTGTTACTGGATCGCCAGTCGTAAACCGGCCGCCTGCTGATTAAGCCCGCAGCTTAAAACGATCGCACGCCGCGCGCTCGTAATCGGCGTTCGCGAAAGTGAAAGCCGTAATCCGACCGCCTGACCCGCGTGAAGCACCGGCGGAATCTCTTTCGAACAAAGCGCTTGGGCCGCCAGAATGATCTGCCACAATCCTGCCGCGCCAACGCTCTCGCCCAAGGCGGGTTTGCCTGTGTAAACCAGTGCATTTGGAACAACCTCGTGAAACGCCCAGGATTCTGCTTGATCGATAAATGTCCCGTTTGCGCTCGAAACAGCTAAATCGATTTCTACCTCGCTGAGATCACACAGAATGTTCTTCAAAATTTTTTCCGCTTCGGCTCGTTTTCTAAAATATCCGCCTGGATGTGCGCGTTCGATTGTGACAAATCCGTCGCGCGCGAGCACGATCGCTCCTGCGCCTTCGCTTAAAATCATTCCCCGGTTCTGCCTGCTAAAGGGCTCAATCGGCGGTGCCAGGCGTAACAAACGCCATCGCCGGTACGCATCGCATAATAGCCAGTCAATCTCTTCGGTGCCGACAACGAGACAATAGTCCAGCGCCTCATTCTCCATCAATTCTTCAGCCATCGTTATGGCAGCGAGACCCACGGCGCCATCGCCGACAAGGGTGTACGTAGCGCCGGTCACTCCCAGGATAGCGGCGAGATGGCTTGCGGGCGCATTGAACACAGTTTCGGGGAACAGCAGCGGACTGGCTGCCTGCGCACCTGTCCCGACGATTTCATGGTAAAAACGTTTCGTGTAGGTAACCCCTCCATTTGAGATCGCGAAGATGACCGCAATTCGTTCAGCATTATGCGATCCAAGTTTTAGCCCTGCGGACTCCAATGCGTGCAACCCGGCTGCTGCGGCGAAACGCGAAATAGCACTGGCGCGGCGGAGGCGTGGATGGGAAATGCCCTTTAGCGCTGAGTCGGGTACGCGAAAAACGCTATAAACGGCATCGGCGAATTTTTCGGAAATCGTCGTTGCAGATGCCTCTTCACCTTGAAGCAATCGCTTCCAAACGGGATCAACGCCGGTGCCCAGAGGGGTAACCCACCCCATGCCGGCAATCGCCAAACTCATGCTTCGAGCTTGCGCATTAGCAGCGAAGCATTCGTTCCACCGAACCCGAACGAGTTTGAAAGCGTTATGTCCACCGCAGCTGGTCGCGATTTGTTTGCGACGATGTTGAAATCGACACCATCATCCGGATTGGTGAAATTGATGTTCGCCGGGAAAAATTGGTGTTGAAGCGCAAGTAAACAAACGACGGCTTCGATGGCGCCCGCAGCGCCGAGAGAATGACCCATCATGCTTTTGGTTGAGCTTACCGCCACACCGTTGAATAACGCGCTGATTGCCTTGCCCTCGGTTGCATCGTTGAAAACTGTGGCAGTCCCATGCGCATTAATGTAATCGACGGCAGCGGCAGAAATATCCGCGCTCTCGAGAGCCCGCTCCATCGCTTGTCGCGCCCCGATACCCGACGGCTCCGGCTGCGTGATGTGAAAGTTATCTGTGGAAATACCGTAACCGATGATTTCCGCCAGAACAGGCGCGCCGCGCTTGCGGGCGAAGTCGAGATTTTCCAGGGCCAAAACTGCGGCGCCTTCACCGAGCACCATACCGGAACGATGGCGATCAAATGGACGGCATTTTTCCGGCGTTGAAGCTTGAAGCGAATCAAAGCCGATGAAAACCATTTCGGCCAGTGCGTCGTATCCGCCCGTTAACACCCGTTGGTAACGACCGGACCGAATGCATTCAAACGCGTGCCCGACCGCATTTGTCCCGGAAGCGCAGGCATTGGCGATCACCTGACAGGGCGCTGAAATTCCAAAAACGGTCTGCGCATCGATCACCGGCTTTTGAGACGGGTAATTAGAAATCCATGTCGGCGCATGCCGCAGATCCCCTGCTCCGCTCAATGAGCGGTAGTAGCGTTCGCCGTAAGACATGCCTCCGCTTGTCGTTCCAACTACTGTTAATTCCGGTTCAAAGTCAGGCTGTTGCGTCACAAGCTCCTGCATCGCCTGAATCATCATGTGCGACGCGCGATGGAGCCGTTCCGAACGACGTATTTGCACGTGGCTGGCAAGCAGACGCGAGTCGGAAACCTGGCCCGCTGTTTTGCAACGGCATTGCGTGACTGAAAAGCGCATCACCGGAGTCACGCAGTCCCGTGCGCTGCGCAACGATTCGAGCGTCTCGCCCAAACCAAACCCGAGCGGGCTAACGACACCCGCCGCCGTAACTGCCACGCGGGCTGGATCATTCGTTATTTCGCGTTTGTGTCCCTGAGCCATGTTTAACGCCAAAAATTGACCTTGATTTCTATTGCTTTCTTAAAAGAAGCATTTTACAAGTGACCGCAATACGGGAAACGGAAGCCCGGAAGTTGGTGGATTGTCAGTTGAGTTTATTCAATGGCGATTTGAAATCCGATAAGCGGAAACAGTTACCTGGCTGCGTTTTCTAGAATAAACTCAATGGGAACCAAATTATACGTAGGCAATCTCCCGTTCAACACTACGGAGAACGATCTGCAGGAGCTTTTCGCGCAGGCTGGCGCTGTGCAGGAAGTGACTCTCATGCAGGACAGATTCACTGGCAAATCACGTGGATTCGCTTTTGTGACAATGAGTTCGGACGAAGAAGCGCAGAACGCCATCTCGAAGTTCAACGGCCAAACCATGGATGGCCGGCCGATGACTGTGAATGAGGCGCGTCCGCGCGAACAGCGGCCGCCAGGAGGTGGCGGGGGCGGGGGCGGCGGACGTTACGGCGGTGGCGGATACGGCGGGGGTGGGCGGCGTGACGGTGGTGGCCAGCGAAGAGGCGGCTACTAGCCACACGGCGTTGCCTAGAGACAGGTGCTGTAGAGTCCGCTGTCTCAGCGGATTTGCGCTTGCTGCCGATTTGATTCTCTGCGCTGAGGACAGCGCATGGTAAAGGCCCATTTGGAAAATATGGGCAGGGCTGGATTCGAACCAGCGAAGGCGTAAAGCCAGCAGATTTACAGTCTGCCCCGTTTGGCCACTTCGGTACCTACCCGTCTAGCGCGAGGGATTTCATATATCCTCGCGCCATACAGCTTGCAACTGACATAAGCTTCGCGCCGCTATTGATAGCGCGAACGCAACCGCTATTTTTGGAGATGGCAGTTCTGCGGAGCATTTTTTGGTTCGGATTGTTCCTGATCCTGACTTTTTCCTTCGTGGTGTTGTTCGAGTACGGGCCGCGCGATTTTGCCAACGGAGCTCAGAAAGAGTACGCCCGGGTGAAATCGTCCGTTGTAAAGCGATCGGAAGAAATCAGGCAGGATAAAAAGGAGCACTGACTTTGGTGCTCAATCTACGTCGCAGCAATGGCCAGATTTTCAATCGGGAGGGACGCCAGAAATTCTTTTGAGTTCTCGATCTGCAGGACCGGCCGAGCCAGATGTGCTGCCAGAAAGCTGCTGTCTGACGTCGGAGCAACTGCGGCTTGAGCGCGAATTTCGCACTCGGCTAAATGTTCGATAAGGCGACAGATCTTTTCACTCAAATTGCGGCAGTCCGTAAACTGAACCGTGCAAACACCCGGCGCGGTCTCTTCGACAAAAGGACTGAGGGTAAACGCGGAGTGAAGCAAAATTTCCTGTATCGATTTTTCCTGCATGGGTGCACGAACTTTGATGACCACCCGCAAAGATCGCGCCAATGCCTGGCTCGGAGTCATTCCTTTTCGAATACCGGCGTGTTCTGCGGGTTCATTCAATTGAATGATGACCGGTTTCTTTTCGTGTTCTTCGATCAATGCTACTGGTTTTCCGCACAATTCCGGCTGATGGCGCGTGGCTGCCTGCAAAGAGAAATTCGGCAAATAAATCGTGGCGAACATCATCTAACTGACCGCTGATTGCTGACTTCGGCTTTCTGGTTGGAGATGCGATCGTTTCACAACAATTCGGAGTCGTGGAAGCGCCGTCTGGGTTTCAAAAGTTTGAATGTCCCAGGAATTTTCGAGCACCAGTTTCAGTTGCGCGCTACTAACTATTTCATATCGCGTCAGAACGAGGCATGCCGTTGGCAAAACCTCGACCAAGCGTTGCAAGCGATACCAATTCGTTTGCGGAATTTTACGCAATTCCCCGGGGGCATTGAGCACCAGATCAACGATCACCAATGGGAAATTACCGTCACGCAAAAGGAGATCCGCCGCTTTCATGCTTTCAGATGCTTTCTTGCACCTGACCCAAAGCAGGTGTTGCAACCACGCATTATCCAACCCGCAAGGATCAAACGAATCGCGTCCATCAATGAGCGCCAGAAAATAATTATCGCGATACGCGCAATGGACGAGCGCGTGAATGAGCGATGCGCTTCCCGCGCTCGTTCCCGGACTGATCAATTCAGTGATCGCTCCACGCGGCAATCCCCCGCGAATGGGTTCTTCAAGACAAGGTAATCCGGTACTTAACCGACTGGCTGTCGCGGACGAAGGATGAGGAAAACGTTCCGCCAGCAGGTTGCGAAGATCGATAATTTTGGAGCTCGCTGCCATGGAACATAAACATAGCGCATCTGGTTATATGTTCAAGTGAACATTAACTGAACTTCGGCCTTTTGCGCCTTAATGTCTTTTCCGGCGCTCCTGTTTTCGGATCAGTGAGACCATTACTCCTTGGATTTTCAGCTCGCGAGCCGGCACCAAATCGGGGTAACGCGGATTTTCCGCCTTCAAATATGGGCGGCCGCGCTCGACCACATATCGCTTCAATGAGGTTTCGCCATCGATCAATGCCGCAACGATGTCGCCATCATGGACCTCTTTCGTGTCCTCCAAAATCACAATATCGCCATCAACAATGTGCGCGCCGATCATTGAATCGCCACGCACCCGCAGCGCGAATGTGCCCCGGTTTTTCAGCACATTTGCCGAGCGGGCGTCCAGCGACACATGTCCTTCGATGCTTTGCTCAGTCAATGCAGACATTCCTGCTGGAATCTGACCGTAAATTGGAATGTCAGTAATCCGAACCTTCATGGCCGGCGTGATCAACGCTCGAGCTTTCCGCGCGTGCCGGTCGAGAAAACCTTTGCGCTCGAGTGCCGCGATGTATTGCATCACGGATGTCTGGCTGGCGAACCCGAAGTGACCCTGGATTTCGCGCGTGCTAGGCGTAACACCTTTCTCGCGTTGCTCGCGTTGGATAAAATCAAGCACGCTCCTTTGCCGGTCGGTGAGCATGCAAACACCATCCGTCACAGCGCAGGATCAAGCAAGTTCAAATGAACAGATCCATTCCGAGCGCAGCGAGGAATCTTTCGTAGACCACTAGGTGCCAGAATTTCTTGAGGAGAGCGCGCGAAGCAATGGTTGTGAGATTCCTCGCTCCGCTCGGGATGACCCGAAATGCGCTACAACCGTACGAGATCGACCAGAAACTGGCACCAAAGGTAAATCATCCCGCGCCAGGAATATTTCACATCGCCTGCTGCGGTTTGCTTCAGAACGCCTTTGTGAATGTTGTGCGCGATTTGGTCGCGCAGATCTTTCTCGATATCCATCTCAATCTGCTCTTCATCGAGCGGTTCGATCTCCGCAGGATCTACTTTGCTTCGCCGCAAAAAGTCTCGATGACTTTGATCCAGCTGCCAGAAAGATCGATCCGGCCGCTGCCGATTGATCCGGAACGCAGGAGAGAGTTTTAAACCGTACGACAGTGGATAATTCCACGTGGTCCAAACTGTGCCATCCTTAGTGCGAGACGAAATGCGCAGGTAATAGAATGAGAAATCACGCTGTTCATTGAGGCAGATCGCAGCCTGGGCATGATCTTCTTCCCTGTAGAACAATCGGAAAAACTGCCGGTAATCTTCCCAATCCCACCCGGCATCGCTCACATAAACGAATCCTTCTTCTTCAATCTCGCGCGTGATTTCGCTAAGCGCCGGGAACGTGTCCGATGAAGGCGGACTTTTCGGTCGCAGCTGTTTCTCTTTCGGAAGTCGCAACGCGCGAATCCGAGTGAGAATTTCCAGCCATGGCAGAAAGAACCACGCCAGCGCGGCGACCAAACCCCACATCCAATTGTCCGTAGCAAAATAGAATATGAGAAAAGTGGAGGCCAGAATCCCAAGCGCCCCGGCTTTCTGTGCGTACGAATTGCGAAACGTGCGGAGACCCATGCTGAGCACGGCCACGCCGAGCGTAAGAAAGAGGCCGAAAAACATTACGGAAACAATCTGCCTACGGATTGATCTGGTGCTCGCTCAAAAATCTTTGAAGCTGATTCGTGTCAAAATTTGCCAAAACTTTGTCGCCTGCCACAAATGTAGGCACGTAGGTTTGAGCCGAAAGCTGTTTCATCTCTTCGTACGCCTGCCGATCTTTGCCGACATCAATTTCCTGGAAGCAATAGCCCTTCTCGCTGAGATAATCCTTCGCATCGATACACCAGGAGCACCACTCACGACTATATAGCTTCAACTGCATGGGCGGGCGGAAATAAACCAGTCACTGCCTCGCCGTCAACTCGTCCCCCTTTAGAATCGTCTGCGTACTGATTGCTAATACGATTTTGCCCAAATGACGCGGCGGTTGCTCGGTTCACCGGTAAAGATGCATTGGCCCGGCTCTGAAGCATCATCGACCGGAATAACGCGAATCGTGACTTTCAGATCGTTCTTAATTTGCTCCTCGATTTCGCTTGACCCGTTCCAGTGCGCAAGCGCAAAACCGCCGCGGATCTCGGGTTTTGAGGAGTTTTTCGCGGTGAAGAAATCGTAGAAATCCGTCTTCGAATTGATCACGTGGGTATTCGCATCCTGGAACTCTTTCGCACGCGCATACAGCGACCCTTGAATCGAGCCAAGAATTTCTGGAGCGCGCGCGACGAATTCGGCCATGGGCACGGACTCCTTGTTTTTCACCGGTTGATCGCGCCGGCTGACTGTGACGGAATTCTTTTCGAGATCACGCGGCCCTATCTCAACGCGCAGCGGCACACCTTTTTTGATCCAATCCCAATTCTTAACTCCGCCACCGAGATCGCGCCGATCGATTTCAACCTCAATCGCAACGTCATCCAGAAATTTTTTCGCACGCAACTCCGCGGCGAGCCTGTCGCAGGCTTCCAAAACTTTGGAGCGCGTCTCTTCGTTGGGGGTAATCGGCAAAATAACGATGTGCGTCGGGGCGATGCGGGGCGGCAAGATAACGCCGTCGTCGTCTCCGTGTGCCATGACGACTGTGCCGACCATTCGCGTCGTCATCCCCCAGCTCGTTGTCCAGCCAAATTCCTGCTTGCCTTCACGCGTTTGGAACTGAATTCCGCTCGCCCGCGCAAAGTTCTGCCCAAGAAAATGCGATGTGCCGGCCTGGATGGCCTTGCGATCCTGCACCATCGCTTCGAGCGCCATCGTTTCCACCGCGCCGGGGAATTTTTCGCTATCCGATTTTAAACCTGCGAAGACCGGAATCGCGCACCTTTCGCGCACAAACGTTTCGTACACGCCCAACATCCGCTTCGTTTCTTCGCGCGCCTCTGCTTCCGTCTCGTGGACGGTGTGGCCTTCCTGCCACAGAAATTCCGTTGTGCGCAGGAACAATCGCGTCCGCATCTCCCATCGCACGATGTTGCACCACTGGTTGATCAGGATCGGCAAGTCACGATACGATTGTACCCATTTCGCGTAGCTCGCGCCGATGATCGTTTCGCTCGTCGGCCGAACCACCAGCGGTTCGGTCAATTTCGACTCCGGATCGGGCACCAAGCCGGCTTCCTTATCCGCCTTAAGCCGGTAATGCGTAACCACCGCGCATTCTTTGGCAAAACCTTCGACGTGCTCAGCTTCCCTGGCGAAATAACTCAACGGAATGAATAAAGGAAAATAGGCGTTGCGGTGACCGGTGGCGCGAATCAGGGCGTCGAGCTGGCGTTGCATGTTTTCCCAGATCCCGTAGCCCCACGGACGAATGACCATGCAACCGCGAACATCCGAAGGTTCTGCCAATTCAGCGGCCCGGACCACCTGCTGATACCACTCCGGAAAATCTTCGTCGCGTCGCGGCGAGATCGCAGTCTTTGTCTTAGCTGAAGTGTCCATTGTAAGCTGGCTACAATTGTAGGGCGGCTGGGTCAGCCGCCAAGAGGTGTTTTTATCCGGGGCCGATCAAAGTGCAGGAGTTGTCGACCCAAAGAACCGCTCAGCAGGTTGACATTGGCCTGCCCCACCGTAGCTTTCGTGCTCTTTTTTCCAGCCATGAAAACCTTTTCCGCAAAAGCCACCGAAGTGCCGCGCAAGTGGTGGGTCATCAATGCTCAAGGCCAGGTGCTCGGGCGCGTCGCTGTAAAGGCTGCCAATTTGCTGCGCGGGAAAGAAAAAACGGTTTTCACGCCACACGTCGACACGGGAGATTTTGTCATTGTCATTAATGCGGAAAAAGTCCGGCTCACCGGAAAGAAGGAAGAACAGAAAACCTATATGAGTTTTTCCGGATACGTCGGCGGACACAAATCTGAAAGCGCCCGGTCGCGCCGCGCTCGTCATCCAGAATTGCTAATCGAACGCGCCGTTCGAGGAATGATCCCGCACAATCGTCTCGGTCGGAGTGTTTATCGCAAGTTAAAAGTGTATCGCGGCGATGAGCATCCGCACACAGCGCAACAGCCCGAAGCTGTTAAACTTTAGAAATCCCGATCTATGCCACAAGCTGAGGAATTCATCGCCACAGGTCGCCGCAAGACATCAGTCGCACGAGTTCGAATGATGCAGGGCAGCGGAAAAATCGATATCAACGGCCGGACCTTCGAAGATTATTTCCCGACGGTGCCGTTGCAGAATGTGGTGTTGCAACCTCTGCAGAATGCGAAGGCTGTTAACACTTACGACGTCTTCATTCACGCCAGTGGTGGCGGTATTATGGGGCAGGCCGGTGCGGCACAACTCGCGATTGCGCGTGCGCTTCTTCAAGTCGACGCAAATTTGCGAGGCTCACTGAAATCCGAAGGCTTATTGCGTCGCGATCCGCGCATGAAAGAGCGAAAGAAATCCGGGCAACCCGGCGCGCGGAAGCGGTTCCAGTTCTCCAAGCGCTAAGAGCACATCTGTAGCCGCGGCCTGTGGGCCGTTTTCAGCGCAACAGCGCTGCGCAGGCAAATACCGGCCACAGGTCCGCACAGTCGACGGATTCGTCCTGCAAAGAACCGGTGGCTATCGCATCCCTACCCTAGGGTTTCTTCGGCGATGGTGCGTTTTGCGGCTGGTTCGGCGCGGGCGGAGCTTGGGGCGCTGGCCCGGCAGGCACCGCCAACATCGGCGGCACCGTTGGCCCAGAGGCCGCCTGAGGCGGCGTCGATGTCGTTATCGGCTTCAGTACGCGCAGTTGTTGCATCGCCTCTCCCGCCCAATAACTCGTTCGGTATTGGGTGAGGATCGTTTCGCAAATGCGCCGCGCATCATCGTTCCGATTTTTTCCCTTCAAAATGTATACCTGCAAAAGCATGGCTAGCGGTGCAGAGTAACTATTGGGATAACCGGAAGCGATCTGTTGATACATCGTCAATGCTTCATCCGTTTTACCCATCGAATCCAGATTCGCCGCCATCGCCATTTTCGCCGTGGTCAGAAGCTCATATTTCGGGTATTTCGCGATGAACGTTTCGAGCGTTTTGTTCGCTTCAGTGAATTTCTTTTCGCTCCGCTGCGCTTCGGCGAGCAAGATGTACGCATCGGCGGCGGCGGGCGTATTGGGATAACTAGCAATTACCTGTTCGTACTCCCGCGCAGTGTTCGCGCTCGCCAACGCCGCCGAAGCGGCTGCCGCGTGCCGATCGGAATAAAAGCGATAACCAGTGAATGCGACCGCCGCGAGCAGGAGAATGATCGCAGCCGCGATGATCGGCTTTTGGAAACGCTCCCAAAAGAAACGGGTTTCCAGTGCGACATCGCGAGATGGAGGTGGCGCTGTGGGCATAAACGTCGGGATCTATCAGTTGAAAACCGGGTAAGGGTCGTCTTATGCCATGCGAAGCTTTCTCGCGCAAGCCGCGCCAAGTCTGGACCTCCGCGCGACAAGCTGTTTTCGGGCGATAAAATCCTACTTATGAATGCATTCTGGAATTCTTTTGAAACTTTGCTTGGCCTCGGCGTGGAACCGAGAAATCTGACGTTCGTTCAAATTTCTGTGCGTGCGATCATTGTTTTTCTGGTCACGCTGGCCACGGTTCGGCTTGGACACAAGCGCTCACTTTCGCGGAAAACTCCGTTCGACGCGGTCCTGCTGGTTATTCTCGCCGCAGTGCTTTCCCGCGCCATTAACGGTTCAGCAGCTTTTTTCGCGACGCTCGGCCGGGGGCGTGGTTTTGGTGCTTCTCCATCGGCTGTTCGCTTTTTCTCACATTCTATTCCCATGGGTTTGGCATTCTCGTTAAAGGCAGACCCGATGTCATTGTCCGCGATGGACAATGCGACGTACCGATGATGTGGCGCAATCACACCTCAATGCATGATTTGGATGAAGATATGCGCCTTAACGCACAGATCGACGACCTTTCCAATATTCAAGTCGCACGCGTCGAACGCAGCGGCGACATCAGCTTCATTAAAAAATAAGTTGACCCATAGGGCATATGATTTATAAAGCACAACGACTCATGAGAACGAAAAAAAGGTGGATCAAACCGACGCTCAAAACGGTGCCAATCTTTTTTGAATGCACCTGTTACGCCGGCGCGGTCTGATCGGGAGCGACATTAGGACGATAAGTTCGGTTGATTCGGATCCAAATCCTCGGCAGCGCGGCCGGCGGCGGCCTGCCGCAATGGAACTGCGTCTGCGTGAATTGCGTCGCAGCCCGCAGCGGAAAGATTAATCCGCAGACGCAATCAAGCATCGCGATCGGCGGCGACTCGGAAGAATCTCAGAACTGGTGGCTAATAAACGCTTCGCCTGATCTGTCCCGGCAAATCGAAAGCGCGGCCGGGTTGCAGCCGCGACGCAACGCGTGGCGCAACACTCCGATCGCCGGCGTTCTTTTGACCAATGCAGATATCGATCATGCACTGGGTCTGCTGCTCCTGCGGCAACAGGAGAAGGCGCTTGTCGTTTACGCTGCGGACGAAACGCGATCGGCACTCGCCTGGCTTGATCGCACTCTGGCGCGGTTCTGTGGAATCGAATGGGGAAAGGTCAGTTCAGATTTTCAACGATTGAACGGCAACATCGCGTTTCGCACAATCGAATTGCCGAAAAGCATTGCATTTCAGTTTCGAGATGAAGCGTCGGGTCGATTGGCGTTAGTCGCACCAGCAGTTAGCGAGCTTACACGTGAGTTGTCTGAAGCGTCTGCCAATTCCGATGTGATTTTGTTCGACGGCACATTCTGGAGCGATCATGAACTTGTAGCCGTCCGGCCCGGTGCCCGCAGCGCGCGACAGATGAATCATTTGCCCATCAGTGACGGCAGTCTTGATTTCTTGCGCCAATCGCCAGCGCGCCGGAAGATTTACACTCATATCAACAACACAAACCCGATCCTGATGCCTGGCTCTCCGGAACGCGCTAAACTCGAGCAGGCCGGAATCGAGATTGCGCGCGATGGATTGGAGATTGTCTTATGACCGCTGAGCTTTGGGACCACGAACGCTTTGTCGAAAAATTGCGCGCGATCGGCGTGCGCGGCTACCACGACAAACATCCGTTTCATGTGTTTATGAACGAAGGCCGGCTTTCGCCGGAAGCGCTGCGCGGCTGGGTCGCGAACCGGTTCTATTATCAGCAAAACATACCGATTAAGGACGCCGCGATTCTTGCCAATTGTTCGGTGCGCGAAGTGCGACGGGTTTGGATTCATCGCATTCTCGACCACGATGGCGTGATACCCAAAGCCATGGATGGCGAAACTCCAACGACGCCGGGGGAAGACGGGCTCGGGAGAACTCGCCCCTCGACAGAAGGCGGCATCGAAGCATGGCTGCGACTTGGGGAAGCGTGCGGTCTATCGCATAATGAGCTACTGGATAATCGCCATCTTCTGCCTGGAATGCGATTCGCTGTCGACGCATACGTGAATTTCGCGCGAACCAAGCCGTGGCCGATCGCGATCGCGTCCTCGCTGACGGAGCTTTTTGCGCCGGATCTAATGGCCGCCCGGCTTGAAGCCTTCGAAAAATTTTATCGGTGGATTGATCCGCATGGACTTGATTATTTCCGCCGGCGAGTCGGGCAAGCTCGGCGCGATTCCGACGAAGCGCTCACCATTACCTTGGAGTATTGCAGCACGCCCGAGCTTCAACGGGAAGCTGTGCGCGCGCTCGAATTCAAATGCGATGTGCTTTGGTCCATGCTCGACGCAATTCATCACGCGTACGGCGGCTCGAGAATCATAGCTCCTGCTTAAATGTGCGCTGCAAGTATTTCCGATTTGGCTAGGCCGAGCCTGGTGAAAGGCGTTCGGTTACAAATAGATCCTGCCACAGGTAAATGCGTGCTGCTTTATCCCGAAGGCATTGTCGAACTAAACGAAACCGCGCACGAAATTCTCTCCCGTTGCGACGGACGAATGCTGGGCAAGATCGTTTGCGAATTAGCAGAAGAATACGAGGCCGACTCCGAAGCACTCGCTGCGGACGTACGTGATACGCTCTCGGATTTGCAACGACGCAAGCTGATCGAATTCAAATGACAGCGCCGCGTCCATACGCGCTGCTCGCCGAGATCACGTATCGATGTCCGCTGCATTGCCCGTATTGTTCAAACCCTGTAGCCGCTTCGCTATGCGAAGCGCCTCGCCGCCCACAGGGCGGCGGCTACAGTAACGGCGAGCTCACCACGGAGGAATGGAACCGGGTCATTCGTGAGGCTGCCGCGCTTGGTGTGCTGCAAGTTGGTTTTTCCGGAGGCGAACCACTCGCCCGGCCCGACCTCGCACAACTAATTCGCACGGCTCGCGAAGCGAACCTTTACACCAACCTCATCACAAGCGGCATCGGCTTGGATGACGATCGCGTGCGTGACTTACGGGATGCTGGACTAGATTCGATCCAATTAAGTTTCCAATCCGATGAATCAGCCCTGGCCGACGAAATCGCGGGCGCGCGCACGCATCAGCACAAGCTCCATGTCGCCGCAAAAATTCGTGAAGCCCGAATTCCGCTTAGTCTGAATTTTGTGATTCACCGGCGAAACATTGATCGACTCCCACAAATGCTCGACCTCGCGGAAGCGCTGGGTGCCGAAAGAGTCGAACTGGCGAACGTGCAGTTCTACGGTTGGGCATTTCGCAATCGTGCAGCATTACTTCCTACCCGCGAACAAGTGGATCGCGCACGTGACATCGCAACCGAGGCGAAAGTGCGCCTCGCGGGCAAGATCGACATCTTTTATGTGCTGCCGGATTATTATGAGACACGTCCAAAACCCTGTCTTAACGGATGGGGCCAACGTTATCTTACCGTTAATCCCATCGGCGATGTCCTTCCCTGCCCGACTGCCTCGTCAGCGATTCCCGATTTACGATTCGAAAATATCCGAACTCGACATCTCGATTGGATCTGGCGCGAATCTGAAAGTTTCAACCGATTCCGCGGAACGGAATGGATGCCCGAGCCGTGCCGGAGCTGTCCGCAAAGGGAAATCGATTTCGGCGGTTGCCGTTGTCAGGCAGCGTTACTGACTGGCAACGCTGGAAACACCGATCCGGTCTGCGAATTCTCTCCGAACCGGATGATCGTTGATGCTGTGCTGCACAATACAAATTCGTCGACTGATCATCCCGCCAGTTGGACGTATCGCACGAATCCAAAATCAGAACTCACCCGTGTGTAAGTGCATCGCGTTAGCCGCGGACGTTGACCGCGGCAACACAGAGGCTCCTTCTTCTAACAGACGGTCACCAACCTTGGCTACAACAGCGGTTCAGGTTTGTTGTGTTTATGGCCTCGGCTGCGGCAGCGGTATGCGATCTGGTATGTATTTAATCGTCGCGAAATCCCAATCGTATTGTACGTCTGATTGGTGCGTTGTTCCGGTTACGTAGACGTTTTCTCGCCGATCAAGCGCGATGCCACGGGCATAATCATCAAAACCCTGAGGACCATTATACCGAACGACCCATTCTTGTTGTCCGGCTGAGTTATACTTGATCGTACCATAATCTCCTGAGCTTTGTCCCGTTACGTAGACATTTCCTGAGGCACTCACAGCGATTGCCGTTGCAGCATCGCCGGGACTGTCCGGTGCGCGATAGCGCCTAACCCATTGCAGTTGTCCGGTTGAGTTATACTTGACTGTTGCGTACTCCCAGATGTTATCTAATCCCAAGCTTCGGCCGGTAACATAAACGTTACCGGAACCGTCTATGGCGATAGCATTCGCATCACTGCCATTGCCCGGCTCGTTGTAACGCGCGACCCATTGTTGCTCTCCTGAATTATTATATTTAATGGTGGCGTATTCAGAGATGGAGATGCCGCGTGAGCCCCAGCTCGTTCCGGTGACATACACATTCCCTGACCTATCGATCGCCATGCCAACCGGCTGGTCACCAACCCCCGGGCCACTATAACGAGCGACCCACTCCTGCTGTCCTGCATTATTGTATTTAATGGTGGCGTAATCAGTTCCAGGGGGCGCGCCCAAGCTCGACCCGGTCACATAGACGCTCCCTGACTCATCGGTAGCGATGGCCACAGGCCGGTCATCGCCGTTGCCAGGACCGTTGTACCGCACAACCCATTGCTGTTGCCCTGCACTGTCGTACTTAACAGTCGCGTAATCGCCGGAGGGGAAGCCGCTACCGCCTGTGACATACACGTTGCCTGAACCGTCGACTGCGATCGCAGTGGCGCCGTCATCGGAATTTGGCGCGCCGTTATACCGCGCAACCCATTGTTGTTGTCCGGAATTGCTGTACTTAATAGTGACATAATCATGATCGCCAGATCCGAACGTCCCGCTTGTGCCGGTCACATAGACGTTCCCTGAGTGGTCTATGGCAACAGCTGCTGCGAAGCTAATGCCGTTGGGAGGATTATAGGCGACATTCCACTCTTCCTGGCCGGCCGCGTTGTATTTGATTGTTACATAAGAATAATGATCAGGCGCCCCAGTGTATCCTGTCACATATACATTCCCTGAGCCGTCCGCAACCATCGCGGTCGGCTCGTCATCAAAGACTCCAGTGTAATTCGCAACCCACGCTTCTCGTACGTCGGCGATGTACCCAGCGGGAAGCCCACTTCGATGGAGTTGACCATCTGGTCGACGCACGTGACCACCGGACAAGTTTCGCTCCATTTCCCCGGCAAAGAGTGACGCAGCTGTAACGACGGATAAGGTGCTTACAGCAAATGAGAATCGCCTATAAATAAAACGCGGTCGAGAATTTGATTTGTTTTTCATCAACTATGGTCGCACTGCGGGTGTAGGACGCGGCCTCGGTGTTGCAGTAGACCTTGGTGTCGCGGTCGGCGTTGGACTTGGCGTGACTGTAGGAGTTGGCGTCGGTGTGGGAGTAGTCGGAAGCTGGATCAATTCAACGCGTCCACCACTCCCGAATTGATTCGCGTGAACCGCCTTTGAGCCGCCCACTACATTATGCCCGTCGCTCGACACGTCGACAGAGAAGGCTGAGCCCGGAAAATTAATCTGGCCGATTAACTCAACGTTGCGGTTAAAAACCATGACCTCCGGCCAATCGTGAAACTGTGTTCCCCACGAAGCAAAAGCCATGACGGAACCATCATCATTGGAACCCGCGCCGACGGGGGTTCCTTGATACATACCGCTACCACTAACTGGATAAGAACCCAGCATGGTACCACTTGCAACATCGAACAAGTACACCACGCCGTTGAGCCAGTTATTTACGTAGTTGCTCCCAAATGTACCTGCGGTCGAGCCATCACGCGAAATGGCGCAAGCTCCGCCAAACCAGAAATTCGCCTGGCCAAAATGAATAACACGTGTGTAAGTCGTGCCATTGAACGCATACACATCGAAATTGAATCCGCCGGTCACGAATACATGGCCATCACCCGAAACGCGATAGAAGATGTTCCCCGCCCCGGAGCCCGCCACACTGAACACGATAGTGCCGGTGCTGGTATCTACCAGAACGGCCCGATTGTCCTGTGTGACCAGCGCTATCGATCCGTTGTCGATTAAGTCGACCCCGTTCATTCGAAGAGGATCCGTCCAGCTAAGTCTGACCGCACCGGTCGTAGCGTCAAAGACATACAAGGTTGAATTCTGAGTAACCGAATCGCTAACAACAGCCGCGATGGTGGATCCATCACGGGAGGTTGCCACTTTCCTTGAGCCAGCCGGCAGATTCGGATCACTCACCGGATAAGGGAAAGACCAATCCGGGGTGCCGTTGCTGTTAGAAGTAAAGCTGTGCTGCCGAAAATCGTTTCCTGGTGCATTCGATTCCATAAAACCAAGTCGATCGGCCGCCTTGGCAGCAGCCACACCCGAGTTGCCGCTATTAAAGGAGGAGAAATGCCACGCCTCTGTGCCGTTGCCGTTGATGGGATAGATACTCAAACGCGCGCCACTAAGAGTCCAAGCCGCCCAGACATTGGTTGCATCGATCGCAACTCCATCTGCAATGGCGTTCTGGTCGTCAACCATCCAGAGCGTATTGCCTGACGGTCGGATCACACGACTTTCAGACAATCGTGCCGCGACAGGCGCTACTTTCGTTTCGATCTCGCAATTTGGAATTACGCCATCGGGCGTAACTCTCATGATTGTTCGCGCTGGGAGAGGCACATTCTGGAACTCATTACTTCTCTCAGCAGCGGCGAATACCGCCAGAGACGCGACGAGGCCAAGAAATACACTGGCGCTAACGGTCCGCTTAAATAAGCTGAACCCAACTGTGGACTTGTGTTTCATAATGCAACTGAGTCGATTCAACCGGTTTTTCAAGATCACACTCTAAGGCAGGATTGGTCGCGGCACTGGTGTGGGACGCGGTCTTGGTGTTATATTCGGTCTCGCAGTCGGGGTTGGTCTGGCTGTAGCTGTAGGAGTAGCGGTTGGTGTTAGAGTCACTGTTGCCGTTGGCGTAGGCGTTAGAGTGACGGTTGGAGATGGTGTTAGCGTAGCGGTGGGCGTCACTGTCGGCGTCGGCGTAAGGGTCGCTGTTGCCGTGGCACAAGGGGTACCGTGGCCCTGGCACCAGGTTATATTGACATTGTCAACGCGCCAACCCTCATTGGAAGTGTTGGTATCGCTAGCCATCCGCCAACGCAACCTACTGAACGTCTGAACCGCCGGTAGGTCTACGACGGTCGTGATAAAACCTTCCGAATTGCCGCTCCAAGCCTGACGACCTGCAATCGGACTGCCGCGATTGGCGCTGATGGTGCGATTATAGCCACCTATGAAAAAGCTCCCGCCAGCAGCTAGAATATCTTGAAACGTGTTTCCGCCGTCAGTGCTCAGTTCCAACACGCCACCGTCGAAGCCGAGGTTAGGATCCATATCCGAGGCTTCAAGGTTCAGGTTATGTCGGAAAGTTAAGCGCGCTGGGCCGCTCTCGAAAAAACTGAATTCAGAAGAGTCCAGGCGTTTGTCACTCACTACGCCGGGATCATCGATGAATGCAGCGTTAGGCGGTGAATCGGCAGGCGGCATTGGCACACCAGAATTTGATGTCCCCCAAAGCGAAGCTGGACCCTGTGCATTTGTTGCTATCCAGTCGGGAGGCAGTGCAGGCGGGGTAACGTTATCGAAGGTCTGAGTGGTCATCTCCAGTGTCCAACAAGGAAAACACTGCAGCTGGCCCGAAGTAACGGGGGCAAGAATATCGACCCGCCCCCACCCGACAACGTTGTTTGGAGGACCGGGCGTTCCGCACTGCTTGTAGGCGAGAAAGAAAGCGGCCTCGTTCAAGACAGTCCGGCTATTAGAAATGTCGCGACGCAGATCCGGCCGCGCGGACCAGAGCAATGCCATCGCCCCGGCGATGTGCGGAGTTGCCATGGATGTGCCACTAAGGCTGATGTAAGAATTATCGGACGTGTTAGAGCTCGATCGAATATTCGTGCCCGGCGCGCTAATATCAGGCTTAATTCGGTTACTCACATCGACTGTAACCGGTCCACGGCTGCTGAAGGGAGCCACGTTGTCGGTGCCGGTGGTCAGCGCGCCAACGGTATAGGATGCCGCATAGATAGCCGGAGGATACATCACAGTCGAACAATCGGGACCGTCATTACCAGCGCCAGCCACCATCATGATGCCGGCAGCAGCTTGAGCTTCTACAGCCGCTTGTAACGTGTTAGCCGAACAACCCTCAGACGGCGGGCACACCCATGAGTTGCTCGTAATATCAGGCGCTTTCAGTGGATCCCCCTGACCGCCTCCTATTGGGTAAGGTGCGAGGAACCATTCCATGCACTCGATATATCTCGCTGGTGTTCCGGTTCCCTGGTCCATGTTACGGCAGCCGATCCACTTTGCGCCGGGCGCCATTCCGATCTGGTTAGCCGTACCATCGTCGCCCGTCGCGGTTCCGATGGTGTGAGTCCCGTGTCCGTTGTCATCACAAGGGAAAGGCGAATCGTTACCGCAGGGATTTCCAACACTGTCGTGAATGGCGTCGTGCCAGTTATAATTATGATCGGGGTCAACTCCGTTCCAGCCACGGTAATGAGGCTTCAGCGCATTGTGTGTCCAGCGGATTCCGGTATCCGCACCGGCCACCGTGATCCCCTGACCCCTGAAGCCCAGCGCCCACACGTCCGGCGCGTGTGTGTAAGCGATGCCGGGCTCAATCGTCTCCGGTCGCTGCGCGGGCAACGTCGCCTCAGCGATGGCCTCCGGTTGAGGAAGGACATTCTTAATCTGCGGATTGCCTTCCACTCGAGCCACATCGGAACGCGCTGCCAATGATTCTGCGATCTCGCGACCGCCTTTCACAAGAATCGCGTTCACAATGTAAAAGGAGCGATGCTCGATACCCCGCTCGCGCAACCATTGCAGGATAGGCGTCTGCGTCGCCTTGCTCTTGTCCCGCAACGCGTCATATACAAAGCGGCCCTTTTCCGTCTTGGTCATTAAAGCTGCTGCCCCTCTAAGGTCCGCCTGGTCATTGAGTACCACAATGAATTCGGCGCGCTGGCCATAGGCAGTGTACTGAAACACCCAAGGCGCGATTTTGTTGGATTGACTGGCAATCCCGAAAGCGTTTCGAGACTCGCGCTGCCCAATGCCCGTCGCGGATATCACGGTAATGCCGGCTGTGATGAGCAAGGAAACGCAAAGTAATGCACGCAATCTAAATTGTGTGCGGCTGCAATTGCGATTCATGATCGGTGGCCCGCCCGTGCGAGCGTTTTATCCAATAACCACTAAGAATGTCAACGCTTTTGCGCTGTGACTTCAGGTCAATGGCGCGGTTCGCCCCTTCTTTGGGGTCACCATCACGCGTTCTTTGTTATGGTATCGGACGAGGCACGGGGGTCGGGCGCGATCTTGGTTGGGGTACGGGTCTGGTCGTCGGGGTAGGCGTAGCCGTTGGCGTAGATGAGGCGGTCGCCGTAGCAGTCGGCGTTGGCGACGGACACGGTTTCTTCACGCAACCAAAAATATCGACTGTATCAACGCGCCAACCCTCATTGGACCCAGTCGTGTCGCTAGCCATCCTCCAGCGTAGCCTGCTGCCAAAGGGAAGAAAACCGGGGAGATCCACCACAGTCGTGACGAAGCCGTCAGAATTGCCGCTCCAAGCCAGACGACCTGCAATCGGGCTGCCGCGATCGGCGCTGATCCTTCGGTTATACCCTCCCGTGACAAAAGTCCCGCCGGCCACAAGAATATCGCGGAACGTATTTCCGCCGTCGGTACTCAGCTCCAAAACCCCACCGTCGAAGCCGAGGTTAGGATCCTCGTCTGACGCCTCGAGATTGAAATTGTTGCGGAAAGTCAACGATAAGGTCGCTGTAGGAAGGAAAATGCCTTCCGAGTCGAGCAACTTGTCACTTACCACCGCTGGGTCATCGATAAATGCAGCGTTAGGTGGTGAATCCGCAGGCGGCATTGGCACTCCGGAATCGGATGTAACCCACAACGGCGCCGGCCCCTGGTCATTCGTTGCTGTCCAGTTCGGTGGCAATCCAGGCGGAGTGACACTGTCGAAGTGCTCCCTCAACGATACCGGTTGGGAACAGGGAAAGGGCGAGCATGAGGGAGTCGGTGATGGAGTGGGCACGGCAGCCGAAATATCCACTCGCCCCCAACCAACAACATTGTTTGGTGGACCAGGCGTGCCACACTGCTTGTACGCGAGAAAGAAAGCGGCTTCATTCAAGACAGTCCGACTGTTAGAAATATTGTGACGCAACTCCGGCCGGGCCGACCACAATAATGCAATTGCGCCAGCGATGTGCGGCGTGGCCATCGATGTGCCGCTAAGATTTGCATACTCAGTATCGGAGCCGTTGTAGCTCGAGCGAATGTTCGTTCCCGGCGCGCTAACATCCGGTTTTATTCGATTGCTCTCATCTATGATTACCGGGCCACGGCTGCTAAAGGAAGCGACGTTATCCGTGCCTGTAGTCAACGCACCGACCGTATAGGACGCCGAGTAGATAGACGGCGGATTTTCCATGGTAGCACAATTCGGGCCTGAGCTGTCCGCTCCGACCACCATCATGATGCCAGCCGCAGCTTGCGCTTCGACAGCCGCTCGCAATGTATCGACCGAACAACCTTCGGATGGCGGACAGCGCCATGCGTTGACTGTGATATCGGGAGCCTGAAGAGGGTCGCCTTGACCGCCGCCTATCGGGTAAGGGGCGACAAACCATTCCATGCATTCGAGATACCTGGCTGGCGTGCCATTGCCTTGATCCATGTTACGACAACCGATCCATTGCGCTTCTGGCGCCATGCCGATCTGGTTACCCGCGCCATCATCGCCGACTGCCGTCCCGATCGTATGCGTGCCGTGGCCAAGATCGTCGCATGGAAACGGCGAATCATTGCCGCATGGATTTCCAACGCTGTCGTGGACCGCGTCATGCCAGTTGTAATTGTGATCCGCCGCGATTCCATCCCAGCCGCGGTAGTGAGGTTTCAACGCGTTGTGCGTCCAACGTTGACCAGTGTCTGCGCCGCCGATGGTAATTCCCTGGCCTCTGAACCCCACTGCCCAGACATCCGGGGCATGAGTGTAGGTGATGTTCGGCTCGACCGTGTTCGGCCTCGCTTGCGACGAACCGCCAAGATGGCCAGCAGGCTCAGGCAGCGAATCGTAAATGTGCGGATTGCCTTCAATTCGCGCCACGTCTTGCCGGCTAGCCAACGCTTCAGCTACTTCACGGCTGCCTTTCACCAGGACCGCGTTAATAATGTAAAACGAACGATGCTCAATGCCGCGTTCACGCAACCATCGAAGTACCAATCCTTGTGTTGCTTGGCTCTTATTCCTTAGCGCATCGAAGACGTAGCGACCTTTCTCAGCCTTTGTTCCTAGAGCCGCAGCTTTGCTGAGGTCCGCGTGGTCAGCGAGCAGGACAAAGAACTCTGCCTTCTCGTCGTTAGCGGTGTGCTGGATCACCCACGGCGCGATTTTAGTAAACTGACTGCCGACATACAAGCCGGAGCGAGCAGGATGCTCGTGCTCCCCGTTGCCCGTCGCACATATTACGGCAATGCCAGCCCCGATGAGCAACAAGCCGCAAAGCAGAGTCCGCAATTGCAACGATCCCGACGCATGGTTTGAGTTCGTGATCATCGCGATGTTACTTTTGGAAAAGCTGCTTATTGACGCGGCGGTGGGGTGGGGCGCACGCGAGGTATTGGCGTCTGTCTTGGTGACGGGGTCGGCGTAGCCGTCGGCGTCCCACACGGCGTGCCCTGGCCGTGGCACCAAGTAACGTTGACAGTGTCTATCCGCCAGCCTTCGCCTGGACCGCTGGAATCGCTCGCCATACGCCATCGTACTTTTGTACTCGGTGTTTGAAAGTTTGGAACGTCCACGACAGTCGTGATGAAGCCATCTGAGGTCCCACTCCAAGCTTGCCGACCAGCAATTGGACTGCCGCGATCAGCAGCGATGTACGGTTATATCCGCCGACTACAAAGCTGCCGTGGGCCGCGAGAATGTCTTGAAACGTGTTTCCACCATCACTGCTCACCTCTAGCACGCCGCCATCGTAGCCAACATTCTGATTTTGTTCGGGCGCCTCAAGATTGAAGTTGTGTCGAAAGGTTAAACGTAACCCCACCCCCCTCAAAGAAAGTGAACCCTGGCGAATCGATTCGTTTATCGCTAATTACAGCAGGATCGTCAACGAATGCGGCATTTGGCAGTGTGTCGGCGGGCGGCACTGGAACTCCAAAATTAGACGACATCCAAACCGGGGTGGACCCTGCGCATTTGTCGCAAGCCAATCTGGTGGCAGCGCCGGCGGCGTGAATCCATCAAAATTTTCGCTGAAACTCAATTGTTGCCAACAGAGCGGACATGGTAGCGGAGTCGGCGTCGGGCCCTCTACAGAAAGTCTACCGGTCTGCTGGCGACCTTGTTCAGAAAAAGTCGATCCCGCTTGGTCTAAATCCCGCGCATCGATAATTGCCGCGATTAAGGCAACGCCGCACACGATGAACAAGATTGCGCGAACTAAGGCAAGCACCGAACACGACGTGCTGCCATTACTACGGTTCATAAACAATTTGACGCGCCTATGACGGTTTTATCAAAAACCGCCCAACGGCGTCAACGATTTTACGCTGTACCTTAAGAGTAGCGCGCGATCCGTTATTTCGGAGCGCCAGGCGATCTCGAATGACTAACGGGCGTCGAGGCCTAGGGACGCGGTGCCGGAGTCGGCCGGGACCGACGGGGGGTAGGATAAGGACCGTCAATTCTGGCAGAACTGTTCCCACCAGCTGTGGCTGACTCGGCACCGAACGCTGATCGAACTGCAGGCCTTGGCAGCGGGGTCGGCCGCGGCCTCGGTGTCGCACGGGGTCTAGCAGTGGGCGTTGGTCTGGGTGTCGGCGTAGGCGTAGGTGGCTGGTAGGTGAAGGTGCAGTGGAAACCCTCGAAGGAGCGCCCGCTGTTGGAGCACGTGAAAGCGCCAGGGGGGATATCCATCGTATTTTGTCCCGGTATCACAGGCGAGGCATTGAAGTGGAACCCTATCGTCGATCCACCACCACTAGCGCTGTCCGCAGGGATCCCGTTAACCGTGAAAACGCTCGGAGCGGGAGCAGAACTGACAAAGCCGCTGATGTAAACGGTAAAATCAGTCAGTTGGGTAAGGACAATGCTGTTACAGGCTGGCTGGGAACCGGTCGCTGCACAAGGCGCCTCACTGGGCGTTGGCGTTACACTAGCAGTAGGCGTTGCAGTCGCCGTAGCTGTGGGAGTGGGAGTAGGGGTTGGAGTTGCTGTAGCCGTCGCTGTAGGTGTGGGGGTGGGCGTGGCCGTTGCAGTTGCTGTTGGAGTTGGAGTAGGCGTTCCCCCTCCGGGAACGCGGAAAGCATAAACCTTGTTGTCATTGGCTACGTAGATGCTCCCGCGCGCAGCGATGCCAGTGTTCCATTTGCGCGTGCCGGTCATCAATTCGTTGGTCCCCCCGCCGCCAAAGACAACGGCACCCGTGTCACCATTGTAACCATGTAACCGCTGATCGCCTTCGGCACCCACGACCCATACAATCGCGTTATTTGTTCCGTCTGTAGTTGTGATCCAAGGAGATCCCTGTCCCGTCTCATTCATGCTCCAGGCGAAGACTATCGTCGGAGGAGTTGTAGGAGTAATCTTGTAAGCCTTAATAGTGCTCCCAGTACGGAAAACAAAATAGGTTCCCTGGCTCGTGGTATACGTGGCAGATGATTGGCCGATTGCGAAACCAACGCTTAGCTGGGCCACTGGTGCTGTGATACCACCAAGATTGGTCCGATTAAGCAAGTAAGCGTTGCTATCTTTTCCTATCGCGAGCACCAGCTGCGAAGGATTTGCTCCAGGCACGTCGATCAGCATCGCGCTTACACCGCCAAGATCGGTGTCGGTGTTATCGAGCTGAAACCAATTAGTAGGTGTCCAGTAGTCGGTAGTCTGACCGCTCCAGAATGGGCCGGCCTGCAAACGAATAATCGCTTCGCCGCCGCCCCACAAGCCGCCTGTGCCAGTCGTGTTGCCCGTGATCACGAACATGTTCGTGCCGTCGCTGGCGACGCCACTGTGCCCCCAAATCCCGCCTTTGCTGGCCGTTGTCGCCCAAGCCATCACGCCAGTGGAAGGATTGTGTATCTGCACTCCTACAACCCAACCATGATAGTCCCCGCAGTCGCCGGCATACCCGGAGGACGGCACGTACACGATCCCATTCACAAGAGCCAATGCACCCCGGTCTTCTTGCACCAGCGAGCTGAAGATTATGCCATTGTATATCGCCGTGGCGTTCACATCCACGGGCCAGCCCGGGTTTGTAGCGCCCGTGTCTACATTCAGTGAATAAATGAAATGCTTCTTAGTCACCCCATCGATCAATGCATCAAAGAAAAGTGAGCGCGAGGCGAGATCGACAACAGGCGTGCCGATGGTGCCGACGGGATTGATATTGCCACACGGAAGACCGGATGTTACCGCAGGACCGATATCGGTTCGCGACCAAATCACCGCCCCGGTATCGGCACGAAGCGCATAAATATTATTCGAAGCGGTCACGACAATGATCATCGGGCCATTTGGACCGCCCTCGATGTATAGCGGCTGCGCGTGGACGTTGCCCACGATCGTCCCGTTGAAGTTCAGGTCCCGGAGGAGATTGGCCGCGTTACCCGGTGTGAATGCGGGATCGATATAAAGACCGCCCCGGGAAGGATTATTGTTTTTCTGCGTCACGTTGACTTGCGCGCTGGTACGCGGAACGACAGTGCTCAGCGCGAAAGCCAGACCTGTGAGAATGAAAATGAAACGTGTCATATGCCGCGCGAAGATGCTCCTCCCGCTTCCTTTACAACAGGCTGCCGCTTGTTTGTCAATGGTTAAGGGCAGCACAAACAACGGCGCGACGCGTGCGCTCCAAATTATTCGCGCGCCCTACGGCCTTGGCGGCGGAGTTGGCCGCGGCCTCGGTGTCGCACGGGGTCTAGCAGTGGGCGTTGGACGAGGTGTCGAAGTCGGGCTACCACTCGCGGTGGCTGTTGGCGTCGACGTTGGAGTGAAAGTTGCAGTCGCCGTGGCAGTGGGAGTAGCGGTCGCGGTGGGCGTGGCAGTTGCTGTAGGTGTTGGAGATGCTGTAGGTGTAGGGGTAGGCGTTCCTGCCGGGACCCGGAAAGCATAAACTTTGTTGTCATTGGCCACGTAGATGCTGCCGCGAGCAGCGATGCCGCTGTTCCACTTGCGCGTGCCGGACATGACGTCGGCGCCAGGGTAAATCACAGCGCCAGTGTCACCATCGTAGCCGTGCAATTGGCCATCACCCTGAGCACCAACCACCCACACAATGACATTGTTCGTTCCGTCCGTTGTTGTAACCCAAGGTGAACCCTGCCCGTTCTGGGTCACGTTCCAGGCTGACACAATTGTCGGCGGACTGGTTGCGGTAACCTTGTAGGCCTTCAGTTGATTGCTTGCGCGAAACACAAAATAAGTGCCCTGGTTAGTATGGTAGGTAGCCGACGACTGGCCTCTGATCGTACCATCGACACTAAGTTGAGCCACCGGCGCCGCAACACCACCAAGATTGTTGCGATTAATCAGGTAGGCATTGCCATCTTTACCTAACGCAAGAACAAGCTGTGAAGGGGTAGCCCCTGGCACATCGATGAGCATCGCACTGACACCACCAAGGTCGGTGTCCGAATTGTCGAGGGAGAACCAGTTTGTAGGCGCCCAGAAGTCTGTCGGCTGGTTCGTGAAGACTGGCCCGGCTTGCAAGCGAATGATTGCTTCTCCACCCATCCAGTTACCGCCGGTATTGAACGTGTTCCCGGTAATTACAAACATGTTAGTTCCATCGCTGGCAACGCCACTGTGTCCCCAAATGCCGCCACCCAGTGCCAATGTTGCCCAGCCATGCACATTTGCGGGGTTGTTAATGTCGATGCCAACAACCCAGCCACGGTAGTTGCCACAATCCCCAAGGTAGCCCGAGTACGAGTTGTAAACGATCCCGTTCACGAGAGCGAGTGCCCCGCGGTTTTCTTGCGCCAGGGAAACGAATGGAATTCCGTTGTAGCTAGCAGTGGCGTTCAAATCCACAGGCCAGCCCGAGTTCGTTGCCCCCGTGTCCACATTCAAGGAAAAAATGAAATGCTTAATGGGACTGCCGCTGATCAATGCGTCAAGGAAGAGCGATCGCGAAGCAAGATCGACAACAGGCGTGCCGATTGTGCCAGCCGGATTGATGTTGCCGCAAGGAAGCCCGGATGTTACCGCAGGACCGATATCGGTTCGCGACCAAATCACCGTCCCGGTATCGGCACGAAGCGCATAAATATTATTCGAAGCGGTCGCGACAATGATCATCGGGCCATTTGGACCGCCCTCGATGTATAGCGGCTGCGCGTGAACGCTGCCCACGATCGTCCCGTTGAAGTTCAGATCGCGCACCAGGTTGGCCGCATTACCCGGCGTGAACACGGAATCGATATAGAGACCGTCCCGCGAAGGATTATTGTTTTTCTGCGTCACGTTAACCTGCGCGTTCGTTCGCGGAACAAGGGTGCTCAGCGCGAACACAAGGATTACGATAATAAGAATGAAACGTTTCATAGACCCCCAGAAGTTGTTCTCCCGCCCTCCCTTCTACCACAGCAGACCCACTACCTGTCAAGGGTTTACGACAGCAGTAGCGGTGCAAAAGTAACGCGATTGTTAGTTTTTCTTGGAGGCGGCCGTCCCTCAAATACCTACACATCCCGGCGGGTTGCGAAACTGTAGGCCTCTGCTAGATACACGGGCTTGGTTTTTTACATTCACACTCATGGCTAATTACCGTCTGCCGTTGTGTTGCGCGGCCGCGTTAAGTTTCACTGTTGCGCTCGCAGCCCAACCTGCGCCGGCACCCAGGCGCGCTAAACCCGTTCACCCGATAGAAGCGGCGCCTAAAGCCGCCGCTTCTCCAAACACGGACAAGGAAGCTACGTCAAAAACTCCGCCTCCTCCCAAGGAACCGCCAATTTCGTTTAATTCAGTGCACGTCGATGGGCCTTACATCGCGATGACGTTTGACGACGGACCGAGCGCGGCGCTTACCCCGAAATTGCTCGATATACTCGCTGCGCATCATATCAAGGCCACATTCTTCGTCCTCGGCGAAATGGTCGCTGAGCATCCTGAAATTCTCGCGCGGGCTGCTCGGGAAGGCCACGAAATCGCGAGCCACAGCTGGTCGCATCCCAATCTCGGCAAGATGTCGCAGGAAGGCGTTCGCAGCCAATTGCAGCGCACCGATGATGAAATTAAAGGCGCCACGGGCGCACGTCCTACATTATTCCGGCCACCGTATGGATCGATTACGGAACGTCAGAAACGATGGATCCATGACGAATTCGGATATGCCATCATCCTTTGGGACGTCGATCCTCTCGACTGGAAACGACCCGGTCCAGCGGTCGTTCGCAATCGTATCCTCAAGGAAACGCGACCCGGTTCAATTGTGCTATCCCACGACATTCATCCGGGAACAATCGAGGCGATGCCTTCTACGTTCGATGAGCTGGCGGCCAAGGGTTTCAAGTTTGTCACCGTTTCGGAGCTCCTCAGCATGGCCACACCGGAGACGCCGCATCCGAAAGCGGAACCCGCTGAGAAAACCGCTGCAAAAGCCGCTCCTACTGCTGCTCCCGTTACTATTCCATCCGTCGCACCAGCGTCTTCTCCAGGTGGTTAGTGTAGCCACCGGCCTGTGGCCGGTCGCGAGTGCGCGGATTACTTGATTCCAAATGAACGGCCCGCAGGGCCGTGGCTACAGCGTCCGAGTCGAACGTTTACTTCTTGGCAGCGCCATTGCCGCCAGCCGCCACTCGCTGCTCGTTTTGGCGACGCGCGATCACGAAATGATTGTTATCGCCGTAGCTTCGCCAAGGACCGGGAGGCACATCCCGGACTTCTGCAAATTGCCAGTCAGTCACGTCAGTCGGCGCTAGCCCCAGATAATCGCGGACCGCGGGGGACACGTCCAAGCCGGCCCCGTGATTAAGATTCGGTTTCGGCCGCTCGTTCCCGAAGACGTATTGAAAATGGTCTGTGCGAAACGGGCCGCAATCCTCCCATTGCGCGTAGCAGAGGCGATTCCCTTTCCGAATGGCAATCCAGCGATTACGGCAGACTGACTGTCCCGGTCCGGTGTAGGATTGCTTGAACCAAGGGATCACGAGCGGCGCTTCCGGTTTAAATTGCCCATGCGTCACATCGTTATATGGCAGTGCGACGTAGAAAGGATTCTGCCTCGGGACGAAGGCTATTGGAATGTAATTTCGGCGCGCGCTCGGCTCTGGACTGTCCGTGCCGCCGTAATTCGACGTCCAATTGAGATCCCAGCAACTCTTGTAGTTCGGCACCGGATTATTTCCGCCCGCTTCTTCACCTACCCAGAACACCGTCGTTACGATATTCATTTTCCACGGGTAACGCTGCACCGCCGGGCGGGAGCTGGTCGGGATGAGGACCTGCGGCTCCACTTTGATCATCGCCTGCTCCCGCAACTTCATCGCGTACTTGGCGAAATCCGCCGCCGTGGCATAGGGGGACGTAGATTGCTCATCCCCGAAGACTTTGGGGACGCCAGCAATCGCCAGACTGAGACAGGCCACAAGAAGTCTCCTCATTACAAACGCCGTCCTCTTCTATCCGATTCCTGGCTTTTAGGCAAGTGAATCTTCCGGTGAAATGGATCCAGACCAGGCTTCAGAATCAGGATTTCCGGTTCAGTTGAAAGCGGGGATTTACCGGTTTTCAGCCAGCATTTGTGCCTTTCATTTAGCTATTTCAATCTGGGCGCTGACTTCTCGAAACTGCGCTTCCTGCTCATTCAACCACGCGACAAGTGCTTCCGTTTCTTGCTGTTGCCGTGCAACTTCAGGACAACCGCACGTTGTCGATCAAGCGTGTCCTGCCGAAGAACACGGCCAAGAGAAGCACGGAGTTCGCGCTAACCATTTCAACGGGGTTCAACTTTTCTGCATCGGCGACTTCTGCGTAATCGATTCGCGCCAGCGGAGCCTCATTGATCACGTCTCGCGCAACCGCGACGATCTCGTTGGCGGATTTCTTGCCGGAATTTGCTGCAGCTTGCAGTGCTCTGTAGAGCACGGATGCCTGCTTCCGTTCGTCGGAATTCAAATACTGGTTGCGCGAACTGCACGCCAGGCCGTCTTCGTCCCGCATTGTCGGCACCGAGATGATTTCGATGTTGAAATTCAGATCGCGCACCATCCGTCGAATAATCGCCAGTTGCTGAAAATCCTTTTCGCCGAACACGGCCGCATCAGGCGCAAGAATGTTGAACAACTTCGCGACTACCGTGCAAACGCCGCGAAAATGTCCGGGACGCGATTTGCCTTCCAGCGTGGTAGACAACGAAGTCTCTTCCACGAATACCGATCGATCGGCTGTGTAGACCTCTTCAGCTGACGGACGAAATAAAAAATCGACACCAGCATTCCGGCAGAATTCTTCGTCTGCTTTTTCCGGACGCGGATAACGCTTGTAGTCACCGCCCGGCTCAAACTGGAGCGGATTAACAAAAATGCTGACGGCGACCTCGCCATTTTTGCCGGCTGCCTGACGCGCCACGCGGATCAGTTCGCCATGCGCCTTGTGCAGGGCACCCATCGTCGGCACCAGCACACGCCGTTTTGCATGCAGCCGCGCCTGCGTGTCCGCAATTGTCGTCAGAATTTTCACCTCAGCAGCTTTACTCAATTCCGTCCTCTCGCGAATTGCAAAATTCGACGCTTAAGATTCGTATCAGATCACAAGAGCAAAAAGCGACGCGCGGACGCGTGCGCACTCCCAGCCTCGCGAAATCATGCAGACTTCATCGAACATTTCGCGCGCAAGCGCCTTGGAGTGCGATGCGTCCTCGCATCGCTTTCGTATCACCGTCGCTGAACGGCGCGCTCACAAATCAAAAAAACAGAACAAACACACCGGTGATCATCAACGCGAGCATCCAAATCAGATCGAGATTGAACCACGCGTGACGCAGTATCGCGACCCCAACTTTTTCGTAAACAACAAACGCGACCAGCGCAGTCGTTAGAAGATATCCCAGGGTGTGGACTGCGACCGCGGCGATGAGCAGAGACGGCGCGTTGAAATTTGCGAATGCCCATGCGTGCATCTGGTGGGCGTCGTGGTGATGCGACTCTCCCGCGGCCGGCGATGGCAAAAAAAACGGGACGAGCATCAATCCTGCGCCATGCGCGGACGCCATTATGAAAGACCAAAGCGTCAAATCCCCGAAGCCGACTCGCATGCCCACCCAGTTCGGATGACGTGAACGCAGTAGACGATACAAACCGAAGGCAAAGAGGATCGCGGCCGCGGCAATTTTCAGCGCGCGATGCGGCATGCTCACACGAGCCACCAGAACCGCGGCGATGATGATCCCGATGGAAAGTGCGTGGCCCAGCACCATCGGAGGCAGCGCGCGAAAGACCGCCCCCCGCTTTTGCTCCTGCAATCCAAGCGCCACGGCAAACAGCCAGCCCATGGCAGGATTGATTCCGTGAAAAATACCCAGCCCAAAGACCGCCAGCCACGGCCAGAGGTCGCTCACGGAAAACAATAGGAATCGCTTGAGGAATCGCCTCCTTCGAGGCGGACTTGATGAACCCGGTAATCGTTGCTTTCCAGGAAAAAGTTTTCGTCAAACGTGATGCCGCCATTGCGACCTGCATCAAGCTTCACCATCCAACTGCCGACGCCGTCGGGATAAAATTGTTCGTCCCACGCAGCATAAAGTGAGTTCGTGAAATAGATTCGTTTCCCGTCGCGGCTCACTTCCACCATTTGCGGACCGCCCGCGAGCGGTTGATCCGGTTTCTTCGGATGCGCCGCGCGATTGGCGATGCCACCGATGCGGACCGATCCGGTTTTTTTCGGATTGAATGGATCCGAAACATCGTATTGCAAAAACTCGCCCGTTCCAAAGCAGGAGACATAGAGAAATTTGTCGTCCAGCGACAAATTAATGTCCGTCACCAGTGGCGGGACCGCTTTGAAATCTTTCAGCATCGCAGGCAGCTTTTCCGGGTCGGCAGGTTCAGCTGGAATTTCGATGACCTTCTTGATCTCCCAGGCGCCGTTGTCGCGATGCCAGAGCCAGACCGACGCCGACAAATCTTTCAGCGAAACAACCACCCCCACGAACCCGTAAGCTTTCCTTGGGTCATGCGCGGGCCGCATCTCGAGAACCATTTGCTGCTCATTGCCCAGATCGAGGGTCTGAAGATGTCGTCGCCGGCGCAGATCCCAGACATGCATTTGGTGCCCGTATTTACCGCCTAACAAGAGATCGGGTTGCACGCCGTTCTCGATCATATTCGGAGTGCCCCATTCGCTGCTGAGGAGTGTGTCGAACCCAAGGTGCCACCAAAAATCGTAATGCAAAAACTGATCGCCGCGGTCGACTTCCCACTGACCGAGGACTTCGAACGTCTCGCAATCGAGCATGAAAATGCCGCCGGGACCCTCGCCATTGGGATCTCCGAGCGCGCTAACGTAAATCGCTTCCGGCCCGCAATGAATAGTGTGTGGACGCGAATAATTCGTGCGCGCGAAAACTTCCTCCGGCTCGATGACTTTGACGACCTGTGGTTTTCGCGGATCGGGCTTCGTATCGATGATGTGAATCCGGGAGGACCGGATCCCCGGCACAACCAGGTAACGCCGTTCGACGTGCGGATGCGGCGCGTACGGACACAGCGCCGAACTGCACGCATTCCACCCGAAATGATGCAGTTCATCACCAAATTTTGGCATCTTCACTTCGCCAACTCGCTGGCCGTACGTGGCCGAGTCGGGATCAACATCCACGACCAGGATTGCGTCATTAAGTTTGGTGTCGGGCGGATTCAGCGCAGCGACAAACGCGTGTTTTTCCGGTGGAGCCTCCATTGCCAGGCGTGGCGAAGGATAAAACGTGGGATCTGGTTTCAGTAGTGGCATAAATTTCCCTGTTTGATGGTTCAGCCTATTTAACTCCCGGTGGGCCAGAACTTTCAAGAGCAATTCGGAACAATTACTCCAGCCAAATCGCCTGCCTCGCGAATCGAAATTTTTTGTGATCGAAATCTTTCCAGCCCGCCCGGATCGCGAGCTCGCGCATTTCATCAAATGAAAATGCGCGTTGAGCGGAAAGACGTGCGTCAAAGCGCGTCATGGGTTCGCGAAAGATAAGCTCGGTCAACAGGTAAACGCCCGCTTGGAGCAGAAATCCGCGCCGCAAATCCGAAACCAGCACAAATCTTTTCGACAATTCGCGACATCGTCGCAGGAGTTTTACGGCGTCATCATCGTTGAAATGATGAAGAACTAACGAACAAAGCGCGATGTCGTAGCCTTGGGAACAATCCCATTCCAGAATGTTTGCTGGATGGTACGAAATTTCCGGGTACTCGGCGCTCAAGCTCCGTGCGATTTCCAGCGTAGCAGGTTGCTGATCGACAGCATCGATCTCGATTTGCGCGCCAATCTTTCGCGCGTGATCCACGACCAACCGCGGAATGTCGCCCGAACCCGTAGCAAGATCGACAACGCGCATTTGCGCGCCGGGCTGTATCCAGCGCCGAATGAAAGTTGAAACCAAACGGTAGCTGCCGAACCAGCGATTAAGTTGCCGAAGCCGTTCAAGATCGCGCTCTAACTCGATCGAGACCGGTTGCGGCCGATCCATCATTTCCAGAACGGTCGGATCGAAGCGTCGCTTCATTCAGGGAAAAATTGAATAAGGAAACGAGGAGAGCAGGAAACGGAAAGATCAGTTCCTGTTTTCCTACTTTCCTGATTGATCTAAGAATTTCTGCCAGGATTCCGGCAACTCTGCGGTTTCGATTTCGCTTGCGATGCGTCCCTCAAATTCGGGATGAAAAATCGTGCTCGTTCCGTAAACCATGATGACATCTTCCGACCCTTCTACGCGAATTGCGTGTGCAACCCCAGGTGGAACGACCACTCCCACATTGTTACTGCTCTGGTGATTGTCGCCATCGATGAAAAAACGCATGATGCGTTTTGAAAACCCGGTGCGCACATCGCACAAAATCATCTCCACGCGTCCCTGGAGGAAAAACATGACGTCCCATTGTTCGTTATCGTAAGGACGTAGCGAATAATTTTGCGGCCCGCGCATGAACAAACGACGCAGCCATTTCTCGGCGGTCGTATCGGCCGGAATGCTGGGTGGGTGCACATGAAATCCTTTGGCGCTCGGCGCAAACATGCGCGCGGCCGACCATTGCTTCGGCCAAAATCCGATTTTCGCCAGAACTCCTTCGTCCCGTCGGACAAACTCGCCGAAAACCCCGCGATGACGCTGCGAATGAATGGTGCGAGAAAAAATTTCCACGCCGGGGATCCAGGCGCGCTTTATATCCGGTCTCGACCGGTCTGCCCTTACCAGTTCGCCCGCAGGAACCCCCGACTGCGCGACTCGTTGCGGCAAGGAGCCCACTTTATAATCGCGCGGGGTCAATGCATTTCGTGCCGCCTCGCTCACGCCCAGCCACAAACTTGATTCGCTTTCAGTCATCAGTTTTTTCAAGAGCTACTTGCCTAGCAAGAAATCCGCGCGTTCGCGAGAAAAATTCGGTCCCATGCATACTCCCGTTGCTAATGCAATTAGTGGCCACTGGTGTGCAAAATTACTTTACCGTCTCTGATTTCTCCGCCCGTCACTCCATACTGGCTGGCATATTTGATCACGTAACTTCGCAGCGATCGTCCCACTCCAGGTAATCCCCAGTCAAGCAGGTTACCAGGAACGCTGTGGCCGTTAATGCTCACCTCGCTCAGTTGCACGGTACTGGCGTTGGTTCCCGGCGGCGCTACGATCGTGACACTGCCGTTCAAATACCGATCCCCCAAACCGAATGCGTTTTGAAAGGGAACGTCCAATCTTTTCAACGGAACGGAGAACTGAGCCTGCGCAACACCGCCATCAATGCCAACCGAAGCCGTGCCTCGCGATTTTCGATTCGCAGCTATCAGCGCATTGATATCCGCCGCAGTCAATTCGACATCGGTTTGTTCATGAGCGCGCGCAGTCTTCTTCATGGTATCGAGGCGTTCGCGAACCGCAGTACTTCTTTCGGTCGGTGGGGGCACGCTTGTTTCAGCAGGCGTCGCGGGCGCAGTTGTTTCGCTGGGCTCAGAAGTTTCAGGGACCGGTGCGGGTTTATCGGAAAGATAGACGTGGCGGAGGCTCCAATATGTTCCGCCAACCCCTACCACAACGAGCAAGATCCAAAGTACGATTAACATCATGCAACCTTTTCCGAAACAGCCCGATCCCTCGTTTTGGTGGCGGCTCAACCTGGGCATTCACCCGTATGACTCTATGTGGATGTCCGTCTACGCAACCTCTAATCGTCGCTTCGTGCGCGCGGAAATTAGCTCAGTTGTTCTTTCCAGCACTTATCAATCCAAATCGTACACTTCCACGAGGGCAACGCCGGTGGTGTTGTTTACGCCGCGCACGATCGCCGTGTAGTTACCCGGTGGTAGGTCTGCAATGATCGCCGACTCCCTCCCGTCTACTGGAGCATGGCCGCTGTTTCGGATAGCGCTCCTTTGATCGCTGGTGATGATCCCGCCGATTATCGTTGCCCTCCAGTTATCATTGGAAGCAATCAAAACACCATTAGCGTTGTACAGTTCCAACCTGGGATTCGCCAATGCATTGGGAATGCCATAACTGAGTAAGTTCTGGGCCAATCGCCCGCACAACCACTCCCTTTGTCTGCGGCCCTTGAACCATAAATCCGCCAATCATCACGTTGTCGCCAGTCTGCACAAAGCTGCGAGTACTAATGTTCCCTAAAAATGAATCAGTCTCGGGGCTAAGATCATACACTTCCACCAGAGCAACCCCGGTCGTATTGCTTACGCCGCGGACGATTGCCGTGTAATTACCCGCCGGAAGGTCTGCGATGATTGCCGATTCTCTCGGGTCCCGCGGCGCCAGCCTCGTGGCCATAATAGGACGGACCTGGTCCTCAGTGAGAATGCCGCCGATGATCGTGTGCTGCCAGTTATCATTAGAGGCAATCAGTGCTCCGGTACCATCGTACAGCTCCAATGAGGGATTAGCGAGCACGTTGGAGATGTCATACTGGGTGAGTTCAGGACCAATCGCGCGAAGAATTACTCTTTTCGGTTCGTTCCCTTGAACAATGAAGCCCCCAATCATTACCTTGTCACCGGTTTGAACAAAGGCGCGCGAAGAGATGTTACCGAGAGTGGACGCAGAGCGAACTCGCACTGCCCCAATGCCTCCAAACTCAGGGAGGATATTTGGGGCGCCGCTCATTGGACCTCCATATACGCCGGGCGGTTGCGGAACCCCGTTGACCTTTAGAGAGGCAATCACATCCGGAGACCCGGTAAAATCAAGTTTGATAGTTGTGCCACTCACCAGAACGAGACCGACGCTGTCCGCGATGCAGTCGTTGGCTTGTAAAGTGAGTACCCCGCTGCCGATCTTGGCCAGCAAACTGGTTCCCGAAATCACGCCGGAGAAGGAGGTGCTGATGTTGTTTGCGCCAACTGTCAGTCGGTTAGCGCCTAAATAAACATTTCCTGAGCCTTCGATAGAACCGATGGTCAGGCCTCCTTGATGGCCGCTAATGTTGAGGTAGCCGTAGTCAAAAACCTTCACCCGCGCGGTACCACCCGTCGAAGCACCATTAAAAACGATCCCACCGCCGTCACCTCCACCATTTGCGATAATGATTGCGCTGTCGGCAGTCGATGAGCCGGTGAAGATTGTCGTGCCGCCGTAAGGTTGGTCGCCATCGTTGGTGATGGTCGCGTGCCCGGCAATCGACGTGTCGTTGAAGATTGTCTGACCGCCGACACCGTAGCCAGGAGCATCCTGGTTACGGATGGAAGCATTCGCCGCAGTTGATGTGCCATTAAAAGTTGTCTGGCCGGGGTTACCGGGATTGCTACTGGCACCAGCTCCGTCGTTCGTGATGGACGCGTGGTCGGCAGTCGATGTGTCGTTGAAGATTGTCTGACCGCCGGCGGCTCCATAAATGCTACCACCATTGAAGATCGAAGCGCCAGCTGCAGTCGACCTATTGTTGAAGACTGTCTGACCTGCGTCTTGGAAGCCTCCCTCTGGACCTATGTTAGCAATCGACAGAGCGGTGCCCGCAGTCGATGCGTTGTTGAAGATTATCTGGCCTTCATTCTCAGCTATGAAGCTTTGCCAAACGCTGTTGTTGTTGATGACGCCGGTGCCGCTAATAATTAGTTGACTCGCGCATGGATAAGTGGGGCAGAGTAAGACGGACAAACTGAAAGGGGAGGAGTTCGAGGTGAACACGATACTGTTCACCTCTACCGAGGTCGAGATGCCCAGGTTTGTCTGCGAAGACTGAGCGAATGTTGCAATATCCGACGGCCCATTCGGCGGCCCGCCTTGCGTCCAATTGTTTGCGTTTTCCCAAGCCGAATCCTGCGGAGACAACAGCCAGGTCGCGCTGCCTGCCAGGCTAATTTGAGCAGTTAGAAGTAGCATCGCCGCCGCGATGCTGTGAACGATGTAAGCGCTGGTTTTACTTCTTGTCTTCATATGGCCTGGTTGAATTCTGGTGCGTTGATGAGAGCGAAGGTTTACAAAATCTGTCGAAATTAAAAAATTGGTCGAAACAACTTTGTTCATCACGCTCTGTTGTTAGGCAACATCTAAGCGCAGCAGTTGACATCTTGCTCTCCAGATCTTGCGACAAACTGTGCAGTTCTTGCACATCACCGCCTTCCGGTAGAAAAGCGCTCTACAATGAGCGCATTACAACCTTAGGCTAATGAAGCCGCATGAGAGGGTAAGCGGCGCACTCCCAATAGACTTTTCTGGTCGGCACTTTACCGATCCAAATCGTACACTTCGACGAGGCCAATACCTGTGGTATTGCTTACGCCGCGCACGATCGCGGTGTAATTACCTGGTGGCAGCTCCGCGATAATCGCCGAGTCATTTGGGTCGCCCGGAGCGTAGCCGCTGTTTCGGATATCGCGTACCTGGTCGCTAGTTATGATGCCGCCGATGATCGTATGCAGCCAGTTGTCGTTAGAGGCAATCACAGCTCCCATGCCATTATGCAGTTCCAAGGTCGGATCAGCCAATGGATCGGGAACCCCATACTGACTGAGATCGGGACCTATGGCGCGAATAATCACTCTTTTTGGTTGAGTTCCTTGAACAATGAAGCCGCCAATCATCACGTTGTCGTCCGTCTCCACAAAGCTACGAGTGCTAATGTTGCCTAGATTTGAATTGCTGCCGGGGCTCAAATCGTACACCTCCAGCCAGAGCAATGCCGATCGTGTTGTTTATGCCGCGCACAATCGCAGTGTAATTGCCTGCTGGTAGCTCTGCTATAATGGCAGATTCCCTTCCGTCCGTTGGAGCGTGGCCACTATTCCTGATATCGCTCACTTGGTCGCTTGTGATAATCCCGCCGATTATCGTCTGCTGCCAGTTATCATTGGAGCCAATCAAAGCTCCAGTGCCATCGTGCAGCTCTAAGGTTGGATTCAAAAGCGGATTGGGAACGCCGTACTGGGTGAGCTCAGGGCCAATAGCGCGAATAATTACCCTCTTTGGTTCGGCGCCTTGAACAATGAAACCACCAATCATCACATTGTCGCCTGTCTGGGCAAAGGCGCGCGTACTAATGTTGCCCAGGATTGTGGCTACCCCGCCATACTCGAATGCGCCAATATCCGGAATGCCCGCACGGCCATAGCCACGCTGGTCCTGGGGTGGCGCAGCGGGATCACCATGATCAATCGCCGGACTACCGGCTTGAAGAGCATGAGTTAAAGTCGGCCCCCCGTTAGCTGCTAGAGGCCCTAGGAGCGGATCGATGGGAGCAGCGGGGGTACCAATTTGGTCTGTAGGTTGAGAGCTGATAACAGCGTCAGCGTTATTACCAATGATATTGTAGCCCATCGACTGGAGTCCGCCTCCACCCGTAAAGTCCGGTCCAGTAGAAGCAGTGTTAAGCGCTATGATACTGCTGTCTGTTCTCGTAGACCCATTTGGTGAGCCATAAATTCCGCCTCCCAATGCCTCGCTATCACCGGAGGCAGAATTATGCACAATTGTACTGCTCGTAATTCGAAGGTTGCTGCCATAGTTCGCAATTCCACCACCAAGCGTCGTCGTTCCAAAGCCCGTGGCGACCGTTGAATTGCCGCTAATCGTGCAATTCCTTATAGTCATGGATCCAAGGTTACTATTACTAACGCCGCCGCCGGCCCCGAAACTTTCGTTCAGGCCGAAGGCATCGTGGACAGTGCATGAATTACCGTTGATGGTGGAGTCAGTAATAGTCAGTGAACCGCCCGAATAGTTCACTATCCCACCGCCAGAGATAGCTGCCTGATCACCGCTTGAACCGGTGTTATACTGCGCGGAATTGTTACTGATGGTACAACGCGTTATAGTCATTGTTCCCTCGCTGAACACCCCTCCTCCGTTGCCACCGACCAATTCCGAACCTGCAGCCTGATTACCTGAGATAGTGCAGTCGGTAAGTGTCAATACGCCGCTGCTGCGAATACCTCCTCCATTACCATCGCTCCCCACCTCGCCAACGACACTGCCATTTGAGATCGTTACGCGGGAGATAGAAACGGTGTTGGTGCTGTATATTTCGAAAATTCTAAACGGAGGCGAATTACTGCCTCGCCGTACCGTCACTCGGTGGGCGAAGGGACCGGCGATAGTGAGACTCTTGTCAATTACCAACTCATCACTAGTTAGATTAACAGTCGTAACGCTGGGGGCGAAATTTATTGTATCGCCTGCCGACGCGTCAACGATCGCTTGCCGCAAAGAACCTGGCCCGCTGTCATTCCCATTGTTGACCGTAATGGTCGCCGCTCGCGCACTGGTTGCGTTCAAAAAGAGCGCAGCGATCACGCAAGACAGGTAGAAACCCCAACACTTAAACACGTGGCCAAGAGCGTAAGACGGTGACGACAAACCGGTCAAGATGCGATTTTGATTCGCGAGGGGGCGCAGAATCGAAATAACCATTTTTCCCTTAGCAGGGACTATCAATCCAAATCGTACACTTCCACCAGACCAACTCCAATGATGATATTTTTGTCGCGCACGATCCCGGTGTAGTTACCGGGAGGCAACTCTGCAATAATCGCCGACTCTCTTGGGTCCCTTGGAGCGTGGCCGCTGCTTCGGATATCGCGTACTTGGTCGCTGGTGATAATCCCACCGATAATCGTGTGCTGCCAATCATCGTTAGAGGCAATTAGCGCCCCGGTGCCGTCATGCAGTTCCAGCGTCGGATCAGGCAAAACATTGGGCACGCCATATTGGCTGAGCTCAGGGCCAATGGCTCGCAGAATCACCCTCTTTGGTTGAGTACCGTGAATAATGAAGCCGCCAATCATCACGTTATCGCCGAGCTGCACCAGGGCACGAGTACTAACGTTGGTTAGCATGGAACTGCTCTCTGGGTTCAAATCGTACACCTCAGCCAAACCAACGCCCATCGTGTTGTTTACGCCACGTACGATCGCCGTGTAATTGCCTGCCGGCAGATCCGCGATAATTGCTGATTCTCTTGGATGTCTCGGAACGTGACCGCTGTTCCTGATATCGTCGACCTGGTCACCGGTAATAATCCCGCCGATGATCGTGTGCTGCCAGTCATTATTAGACGCAATCAGGGCGCCGGTGCCATCATACAATTCCAATGTCGGATCAACTAACACATCGGGAACACCATAACGACTAAGCTCCGGGCCGATGGCGCGAATGATAACTCTTTTTGGTTCGGTGCCTTGAACAATGAAGCCACCAATCATCACGTCGTCGCCGATCTGCACAAAGGCGCGCGTACTGATGTTGCCCAGTCGCGATGCCGGTGTGGCCGAAGGAGTCGGCGTAGGTGTCGGGCTTTGCGCTGATAAGTCGGCCGTTGCGACAACCGTGAACGCGAAAGCCAGGCAAAAATTAATCCGCGCTCTCCCCAAAACCCCGCCCATGAATCAGAGTGGATCAAAAACAGCTTCATTTGGCAAGCGAAAATTCTGTGGATGTCGTAAAATATCGAAATGGTGCGTTATTGGACCAATAAAGCCGCCGGACCTCCGCGGACTGGTCGCGTGCTGAATGTTTATCGACTGATAGAGAACTACCGCGATTGACGCATCGGAATCGCAAGCTAATTAACGCCGAATGGAACACCAGCCGGGACGGTCCGAATACAAGAAGGTTTGGTCTGCCCTCTCCACCACCGAAGACCAGGCAAAACTGCATGTAATCGGGGTGACGGACGAAGCCGCTTTCCAAGCAACTGGCGAGGAAACTTTAAGGTTTCTTCAGGATACGGTCGGTATTGGAAAGGAGGATGTGGTCCTCGAAATCGGGTGCGGAGTCGGGCGGGTAGGCAAAATTGTGGCGCCAGTCTGCCGAAAATGGATCGGATGTGACGTTGCCTCGAACATGCTTTCGCTGACCGCCCAACGATTGAAGGGTTTGCCGAATGTGGAGTTAGTGGAGATATCCGGCTACAATTTGAGCGGCGTTGTAGATACTTCGGTGGACGTTGTTTATTCCACGGTGGTGTTTATGCACCTCGAATCCTGGGACCGATACAATTACATTTCAGAAGCGTTTCGCGTGTTGCGACCCAAAGGTCGAATTTATGTGGACAACATCAATCTCTGCTCGGATGGCGGCTGGAAAGTCTTCGAAACCCACCGTGCATTCTCACCTGTAAATCGCCCGCCCCACATGACACAAAACTCTACTCCTCAGGAAATCGAGACGTACCTGAAACGCGCAGGCTTTTCGGATGTGCGAATCCGTACGGATGATGACTGGATCCGCGCGTCAGGAATCAAGCCGGAATTTTTCGCAAACAGTTAATACTTCTCAGTGAACATCTCGTCGGCTTTTGCTGGAGCGGCTAACCGCGCGCGTGCTCTCAGAGAGCAAATCGCGAGTGCAGAACAGCGATATTACTGGTGGTTCGATCACCCCGTCGATTGGGAGCGGCCGGCGCGAACGCTCTACATCGCGGGTTGGTGTGTGAGCCGGCACGGCAAGAGAATTCGTTCGATTCGTGCCCAGCGGGGCCGACAGCAATTTTTGGGTAACTACGGAATTGAACGAAAGGACGTAGGCGCGGCGTCCGAGCGAATCGGGTTTGCCATTGCTGTGCCTCTGCCAAGAGGAAAATCGAACGTGATAGTTGAAGTGCAGGAGTCCGATGGCCTGTGGCGAGCAATTTCGAGCCGCGCAGTGTTTGGCGCTCGGAATGTGGATTCACCAGCTCCCATTGATCCCAAATATTTTATTCCGAATCGCGGCGCTAACCGGCGAATTCAATTCTGGCTTGATCGTCCATTGGTTTGGCCCAAAAAAGCGCGCCAGCTTAAAGTAACCGGATGGTGTTTCGCGATCTCCGGGGATGAGATCACCGAAGTGCGCGCGCGTGTGCGGCAAAAGTTTTTCCCGGCGCGCTTCGGCACGCCACGGCCCGACATCGGTGTTGAGTACGACAATCGACCGGGCGCGCTGCGAAGTGGCTTTTCATTACAAGCCATCATTCCGCCCGGGCGCAATGAATTGATCATGGAAGCGCGCAGCGGCAGTGGACCGTGGGAGACCTTTTTCATTCATCCTGTGCACGGCGCGATTTTCCGGGACCAACTAAATGGCGATGCAGACATCGCCGGTGATTATGCGCGCTGGATTCGATCCTACGATCGGCTGCAACGAGATGACCTGAAACGCATTCGCGAGCAAATCGCAAAATTTGATTATTCGCCGCTCATCTCGGTTTTGTTGCCCGTTTATAATTCAAATTTGAAGTGGCTGGGGCGTGCGATTTCGTCGGTGCAAAAGCAATTGTACCCGCGTTGGGAACTTTGCGTCGTCGATGATGCCTCGACCGACCGAAAGATCTGGCCTTTTCTGCAAAGGTGCGCGCGTCACGATCGGCGAATCAAATTGACGCGCCGGACGGAGAATGGGCACATCTCAGCCGCATCAAATGATGCATTGCACCTTGCAACCGGCGATTTTGTCGCGTTGCTCGACCACGACGATGAGCTGGCGCCGACGGCACTGTACTTTGTGGCATTGGCATTGAACAAAAATCGCGACTTACAACTGCTCTACAGCGATGAGGACAAGCTCGAAGAACGCAATCGACGCTCTGAACCGTATTTTAAGTCCGATTGGAACCCGGAGCTTTTTCTGGCGCAAAACTTTGTCTCCCACCTCAGTGTGTACCGAACCGATTTGATCCAACGTATCGGTGGTTTTCGCGTCGGATTCGAAGGTTCGCAGGATTACGACCTGGCGCTGCGTTGCATAGAACAGATTAAACCGGAGCAGATCGAACATTTGCCCTGGGTGCTCTATCACTGGCGCGCAGGAGATCAAAGCACCGCAGCGGATCCTACTGCCAAACCGTATGCGCAAGACGCGGCTCGGCGAGCGGTGCAGGAGCATCTCAAACGCACGGGAGCCGCGGGGACCGTCGTGCCCAGTCACGGCGTTTATTTACAGACCAAATATGCGCTGCCTAACGAGCTACCGATGATTTCCATTGTTATCCCGACACGAGATCAAGCTTCATCCTTGAAGAAGTGTGTAAATAGCCTCTTCGAGAAAACCGATTATCCAGCATACGAGGTAATCCTGCTCGATAACGAAACCTGCGATTCCGAGGCCTTAAGATTTCTAGACGACTTAAAAAGACGCGATGGCGTTCGAGTGGAACGGATCAATGAGGCATTCAATTACAGCCGCCTGAATAATCTTGGCGTCGAATTATCCCGGGGGTCGTTCGTAGCGTTACTTAACAATGACGTAGAAGTGCTCCATGCGGACTGGCTCAGCGAAATGGTGAGCCGTGCGATGCAACCAAAAGTAGCAATGGTTGGCGCACGACTTTGGTATCCCAACGGGACAATTCAGCACGGCGGAGTAATCATCGGAGCGGGTGGCATTGCCGGTCACGCGCACATTGGTCTTCGGCGCAGCGAACCCGGTTACTTTGCTCGGGCACATCTCGCGCAAGATGTTTCCGCAGTGACGACTGCTTGCGCGCTGGTGAAGAAGGAAGCGTTTCTACAAGTTGGAGGGTTCGACGAAAAACTGGCAGTCACTTTTAATGACGTCGATCTTTGCCTGCGATTGCGTGAAGCGGGCTACCGCGTTCTCTGGACGCCATACGCAGAATTGATTCACCACGAATCGGCCAGTCGTGGTTTCGATGACAGCGCGCCGAAGCAGGTCCGATTTTTAACGGAAATCGATTACATGAAATCGAAATGGGGCCACATCTTGCAGCGCGACCCCTTTTACAATCTGAACCTCTCGCTCGACGAAAATCTCTTCACGCTGGCTTTCCCGCCACGTACGACCAAGCCGTGGAAGAGTGTCGCAGATTAACTGCGCCTGATTGAAGTCCTGCTGGATCGATAATGACCGAATTAATCGAAGACAAAATAGTAGACGCTGACTACGCATTTCGTTTCGATGCGCTGCCAGAGCCGGTCACTTTCAGCGGACAAATCAAAATCACCGGGTGGCTGTTGCATCGCCAGGGATTACCGATTCATGGAATTCGTGGAATTGTTCGCGGCTTCCTGCGACGCCGATCGATTTTCAAGGCACGCCGCAAAAGATCGCGACCACTGATAGCGGCTGCTTACCCGGATTTGCCGGAAGCAGGGCAAAGCGGTTTTCTTCTGGTGCTCAATCTCCGTATCGGACAAAACGAAATCACGTTCCAGGTCCAGGATGATCAGAAAAGTCTGGCGAACGATTTTTGTTACGAGCCTCCGGGCCTTTCCTCTCACATTGATTGGTCGAATGGGTCTACTGCGAGTTGAGCGGTTCTTGTCGAGTTATCTTGCGCAACTTTTTGTCGGAGGCCGGCAAAACGCTGCAAGCTCAGTCAAGCCACACCCGCTCAGTCAGATTGAGGGCGGGTTGCCTACCGTGGAGCTGGAAAGCCTCAGAAGTGAGCCCGGCTCAAGAGAGTGCAATGTTAGAGCGGTACACCTGTTCGTTACTTCGAAATCGAATCTGTTCGTCCGCGAGATCGCCGATTTACTTTGCGCCGGCTTCCGGGCTGCGGGATGCGAAGCGCAGCTTTTGATCGACCAAATTCCGGCCGAAAAAACGGAAGAAGGCAAGATTCAAATCGTGGTTACACCTCACGAGTTCTTTAATTTATTCCTGAGGGAGAAGCTTTCCTGGGAGAAGATGCAGCGCCTCGCAAGTCATTTGTTCCTCCTGGGGACCGAACAACCCGAGAGCGAGTGGTTCGACAGCAATCTTATCGTTGCACCGCATGCGCGGGCCATGCTCGACATTCATTTGGCGGGTATGAACGCATACCGCGCCCGCGGGCTGCGCTGTTTTCATCTGGCGCTCGGGTACGATTCATTGCTCGAGCATAGGGACGAGCCGATAAAATCCGCGAGAGACATCGACATTTGCATGCTGGCTGCAAAGACGGATCGACGTGAGGAGTTCATCGCTGCTAACGCCGACTTCTTCGCGTCGCGTAAGTGTCATCTCAGACTGGTTCCGATCGAATTCGCGAAAACGAAAGAGACGCGAAGTTACTTGTCTGCTTCACAACGCAACATGTTGTTACAGCGGTCGAAGATCTTGCTGAATGTACATTACTCGGCGTTGCAATATTTCGAATGGCACCGAGCGCTGATCGCTCTGGCAAACCGGTGCTGTTTGATCACCGAAACCTGCCAGGGATTCGAGCCGCTTGTTCCAGGCAAACACTTTGTAATGGTGAAAGCGGACGATTTGATCACTTGCTGTGAATACTATCTCAATCACGAAGAGGGGCGGCAGGCAATTGCTGAAGCCGCTTACAATTTCGCGCGTGACTGCTTCACCCAGGAAGAAAATTGCCGAGCGTTCCTGCAACAACTAACAAAAGAACTGCAGCGCCGAAACGCCGGGACACAACCGACTTTGAACCTGGCAACACACGACGCCGACTCGCAGGCCGAACCATTGCCCGAGTCGCTGACGAAAGATCTGGCGCGAAAACCTGTAACGCTGTTCTTCTCGGCGTTGCGCGAAGATCTCTCAAACCTGTTTCGTTCCGCGCCCACAGAACCAGTAGGGAACGGCAGAACATCCACTGATCCAACCGAAACAGCCCGGCGCATCGCCGTCGTCTCCGAAACCCGGCGTGGATACGTCGAGCGATTCGAGCGGCAGAAAAAATCCCTGGAACAAGAAGAAGCGATTTTTAGATCAATCGACAATTCCCGTTTTAATGGCAGCGCGCCTGCGCTTTCGATCATCATCACGCTTTACAATTACAAGACCTACATTCAGCAGTGCCTGAAAAGTTTGGAAGACTCGCACACTGCAGCGATTCCTGGAGGCATCGAGGTAGTGATCATTAATGACGCTTCTACCGACGACTCGTTGAGGCAGGCAATGGTAGCCCAAAAAAATTCACGCCATCCAGTTCGGATTGTCGACAAACGGCTAAACACCGGGTTAGCCGATGCGCGGAACATCGGCCTGCGGCTGGCGCGCGCACCCTATGTGTTCATCATGGACGCGGACAATCTCGTCTTTCCTCATGCGCTCGAACAGTTGCACGCGAGGATCATCAAAGACGGTTCGGCCGCTGTCTACTCGATGCTCTGTCGTTTTCGAAGTCGCCAAACTGATCGGGAAGGACTGCTTTCCTATTTCGATTGGGACCCGCGGATGCTGGTCGAGTTTCCCTACATCGATGCGATGGCGATGTTCGATAGAGAGCAGCTCATCAAAATCGGCGGTTACGACAACGAACTGTACAAACTCGGTTGGTTTGGCTGGGAGGATTACGACTTATGGCTGCAAATTGCGCAGGCAGAACTAAAGGTAAGCTTTCTCCCGAACGTTCTTTGTCTTTATCGGCATCATGAGAATGCGATGAGCAATACGACCAATCTTTTCGAGCGCGAACTCGTCACTCATTTGTTCGAAAAACACAGTGCGCTAATCGAAAAATACCCGCCGAACCGACGTATTCTTGGAGTGAATCGCTCCTGGTTCGAGAAAGAAGTTGGACTTATTCCCCTAGAGAGAAATCAGCCGAATCACGAGAAAGATTCGGGTTGTAGTAAGGATCTCTCTCTAGAACCTCAGACCACCGCTGGCGCATGATTCCTTCGGCACTAACCTCGGGTTCTTCGGATGGCGATGGATCCCAGTAAAGCTTTGCCAGAGGGGTGTAAACAATCAGGTAACCCGCGCGTCGCATTTTGAGGCAAAGATCAACAGCGGCGAGCTCGCCTGACAGCTGTTCATCAAATCCGCCAATTTGTTGAAACACTTCGCGGCGCACCATCAGGCACGCGCCGGAAACAGCGCTGTAATTGCGGGTCATCTGCAACTGACGATTCACGCCCGGATGCTCTGCCGGGAAACCGCGAAAAGCAGATTGCGCGATTCCATTGACGCCCAGAACAAACCCGGCATGCTCGATGGTGTCGCCCCGGTTGATCAGTCGCGGGCCGACTGCGCCAGTCTCAGGACGCTGCACAATCTCAGCCATGATCGTGAGCCAGTCCGGAACGATTGCTTGCACGTTGTCGTCCAGGAAAAGAAGCCAGGGGCTGTCGGTGTGGGCGACGGCACGATTTTTCGCGGCGGAATCGTTCACAGCGTCTGCGAAATGCAACACACGATGCGAGGAGCTTGTGGCAGCCTCAGCGATTTTGTCGCGCTGGCCCATTTGAACGATCACTATTTCGTAATTCGGATAGCTCGTCCTGCTCATCAGGCTTTCTAGACATCGCTCGAGTGCACTCGAACCGCGAAAACTTGGAATGATAATGGAGATTTTTTTGGGATCGCGCAGCTCTCGCCTCACGTAAAACGCGTGGGTCCGCCAGTCAACGGCGACGTGGGCCTGTTCACCTCGGCGATCAAGGTGAGCTCCAATCGCGCGCCACGAAGCTTCGAGCTGTCCTGGTTTTTGGCGAACATCGCTTGCACTGGAATTCTCGCTCCGCCGCCAGTGGTATAACACGCGGGGGATATGATGAATTCGTTCGGTTCGTTCGATAACACGCAGCAGAAGATCGTAATCTTGTGAGCCATCAAACTGCGATTGGAATCCCCCAACCTCTCGCACAAGATCGCGGCGCAAAAAGATCATGTGACACAAATAATTGCAGGACAAAAAGAAGTCGGGCGACCAGTCCGGTTTCAGGTTCGGTGAGTCAAAGCCCTGATCCGTCAGTTTATCTTCGTCCGAGTAAATCAGATCGAGTTCGGGATTTTCCTGAAGCAACCTGACATTTTGGAAGAGGGCATCAGCTTCAAGGACATCATCGTGATCGAGAAAAGTGAGCCACTCGCCATTCGCGTGCTCGAGGCCTTTGTTTAATGCGGCCGAAATGCCTTGATGGCCACCAAGCCTAACGAGACGAATCCGCCGGTCGCGCGCAGTCAAGCCAGGCAACGCGCGCAGCAAACCGGCGTCGGTCGACCCGTCATCGATCAGTAGAAGCTCCCAATTTTCATAAACTTGCGCCAACACAGACTCCACAGCCTCACGGAGCCACGAAACCGGCGTATCAAACACTGGCGTGAGGATGCTGACGAGGGGTTGCGACGCGAAAGCGCGCACCTCATGACGCAGCGAGGTCAGGTTCTCCGTACTCGCACGATGTTCCTCAAACCACTTTTGGTATTCGGTCGGTACAGCAGGCAAGCGACGCGCCGGCTTCTGCTGCTGAACTTTTGTCCAAACTGTTTTGGCAGGTTTTAACAAAAGCCGAAAAGGCGCGAGCAATATCTGACCCACCCTGCGTTCCGGGGATTCCCGCAAGCGTCGCCTCTCTTCTTTAAGCAACTTCAGTTCACGCCGATATCCTTTCAGCTTAAGTAATTTTTGTTCGAGCACCGCGATATGGGTGTGCGCTTCCGTCAATTCGCGATTGCGGATTTCAAGCTTTCGCTCCAAAGCGTCCAGTTCCTTGTTCATTTTGCTGCACAGCCCTTTGTTAGAATGTGAGCGAAATCCGATAGGTTCGAATAACTCAATGGCAGCGACACTGGGCACATTATATTGGTTGAAGCAAGCTGCAGGCAAATCTACCCTGCCGCGCCGAAGGTGAAATGCGTTCTTTGAACGAGTTCATCGTCTTCGGAGAAGCCGACCCACCTCCGCAATGTTCGATTTTGCCGTTTACCTCCTTTATCGCGCCGGCTTGGCCGTTGCCGCCGCGCTGCCGTTACCGTTTCTCTTTGCCTTCGGAGAATTCCTCGGTGTTTGCGTGTGGATTTTCTCCGGAAAATATCGGCGGCTGGCAACGCGAAATCTTGAGATTGCGTTTGCCAACGAAAAGTCGCCGGTCGAATTGCGCCAGCTGGTGCACCGTCATTTCCGGCGGCTCGGGGCCAATCTGCTTTGCAGCGCAAAACTCACGCAGATGCCGCCGGAGAAAATTCTGGAGCACGTGGAAGTCGAGAACATCGAGTCGATGGCGCGCGAATTTCGTGCGGGCGTTCCCGTGGTACTGGTTCTGAGTCACCTTGGAACGTGGGAAGTGTTCGCGCAATTGATGCCGAAGTTCGTCGGGTTTGTTCGAAACTCGAGTGTGTACCAAGGACTGGGAAACCGTTTCATTGACCAGCACGTACGGCGAACCAGGAGTCAGACCGGCTTGGAATTGTTCGACCGACACGATGGCTTCGAGCCGGTGATCGACTTGCTGCGATCCGGTGGCGGTGTTGGCGTTTTGTCGGATCAACATGCGGGCGACCACGGAGTGTGGACCCCATTTTTCGGACGACTTGCGTCCACTTCGCCGTTGCCAGCTTTACTCGCCAAGCGCACGCGGGCCGCGTTGATTGCCGCTGGCGTTTACACAACAGGACGCGCGCGCTGGCGCATGGTGTTCACGGAGCGATTCGATCACGCCGGCGCTTCGGTTGCGGTGCTGACCTCGAAGATAAATCAAGTGATCGAAAAACAAATTCGCCACGCGCCCGAAGATTGGTTCTGGGTGCACAATCGCTGGAAGACGCCGCAGCCAAATTTTCTTCTGGCCCATTACAAACGCGGCATTTATCTGCCGCAGGGAATTTCGGCGGGTGACCTCAAGCCATTTCGAATTCTTATTCGTTCAAGTAACTGGCTGGGCGACGCCGTGATGAGCGTCCCGACAGTTCGCGCGATCAAAAATGGGCGACCCGATGTTCACGTGACAATCGCTGCGCCGGAAAAGATCGCAGCGATGTGGAAGCTCATTCCGGAAGTGGACGCAATCATCCCTTTGCCAAACGGTTCACTTTTTGAAGGCGTCAGACTCCTCAGGAAACAAAGCCCCTTTGATGTGGCGATTCTTTTCCCCAACTCATTGCGCGTCGCGCTTGAAACGTGGCTGAGCGGAATTCCGCGACGAGTGGGCTATCGCGGTCATTCCAGAGATTGGCTCGTCAATCAAATAGTACGCGAGCCACGTAAGCCCGGCCCTCCCGAACATCATTCGCTCCGTTTTCTTAGGATTGCTCGCGAATGCGGGGCGGAAGCATCGAAAATTGAAGTTCCAAATCAAACCTCAAACCTCCGGCCTTCGCAGGGCTACGGCTTGACAAGCAAACATCAAACATTGATCGGTCTTTGTCCTGGCGCAGAATACGGCCCAGCCAAGCGATGGTTGCCTGAACGATTCGCTGAGGCAGCGGCAAAGATCACCGCACAATCGTCAGCGAAATGGATCCTGTTTGGGACGAAGAACGACGCCGCAATAGGCGAACAGATCGCAGCTGCAATGGGCGATCATTGCGAGAACCGGATTGGCCAGACCACACTCGATCAACTCATCCACGAACTGCGACAATGCCGTTTGCTACTCACCAACGACACAGGCACGATGCATCTTGCCGCGTTACTTGGCGTGCAGGTCGTCGCCGTTTTCGGATCTACCGAACCGCTCCTGACTGGACCACTCGGCACCGGACACATCATTTTGCGACACCACGTGGAATGTAGCCCCTGTTTTCTTCGCGAATGCCCAATCGATTTCCGCTGTATGAAAGCCATCAGCGCCGATGAAGTCGCGGCGGCCGTGCTGTCATTGTTCCGCAGGTGAATTTCATTTTCGCGATCGAGCGGCCCGACCATTAGCAATTCGCCGCTTCGCTTCTCCGAGATAGGTGTCGTCGATTTCAAATCCGATAAATTTTTTTATGCCGCATTTCTGCGCTGCTACCGCGGAATTACCGATGCCAAGAAAGGGATCCAGCATGGTTTCGACGCGGGAAGCTCCATGCAATTCGATGCACCATTCGGCAAGTTGAATCGGGAATGTCGCCGGATGCGGCCGTTCCTTCTCGCGGCTTTGAATTGTTTCGTACCGGAACGAACCATGTGTTACCACGACAACGAGTATCTTTTCCCCGAGTATGCGACCAGCGAGCGATGTTGCTCTTGTCCTGATACGGCACCCCAAGCGCCAATCGATTCAGTTCGACGCGACCGGACTTCGTAAAATGAAAAACGTATTCGTGGCAATCGTTGAGAAATCGAGGCGAATTGATCGGCTTGAAATGACCGAATGAGCGAACTGTAGCCGCTTCCCTACGGGAAGCGTCTTTTGCAACTGATTGGTCTCCGCTCCTCACGTCGCCCGTTGGACGACGGCTACAGCGATCTTCGATCGCGATGGATTTGATCCAGTGAATCGTGTTTTGGAGCACGAACAACTCGCGCAACGTCATGACGATCTCGTGCGGCAGCATCGGATTGGACGGCGCCGCGCCGATGTTAAGAAAAAAAGAACCGTTCGGTTTTAAGACGCGGCTGATTTGCGCTGCCCATTCGCCACACCAACGTAAATACGACACCCGATCCTGACGGTCCGAATATTTCCCGTAGCTGATTCCGAGATTGTACGGCGGCGATGTAACAACAAGATCAACGGTTTCATCCGCCAGGCGCGACAAACCTCTGATGCAATCCTGTTCGTGAAAATCGAATTTCGCCATCCAAAGAAATGTTGTGTAACTGCGCTGCGCGTACAAGCACAAAATTACCTGCAGCACGCTCCATTTCCGCACATTCGCGCGCGTCCGTGAATTCGATTATTCTTTTCCATGGCTGACAAGCCTTCGAAACTGAAGATCGCCGATCGCGAGTTCACGTCGCGTCTGCTGGTTGGCACCGGAAAATTCGCGTCGAACGAGTTGATGCGGGACGCACTCCTCGCCAGCGGCACGGAGTTGGTCACCGTCGCTCTGCGTCGCGCGGATCTGTCAGGCAAACACGATCCGTTTGCGAACATTCTCGACTTTATCGATCCCAAGCGTTTTCTGCTCCTGCCAAATACCAGCGGCGCCCGAAATGCGGAGGAGGCAATCCGCCTCGCGCGCCTCGCTGCGAGCGCAGGTTTGCCGACGTGGATCAAGCTCGAGATTCATCCCGACCCGCGATACCTGCTGCCCGATCCTGTTGAGACACTCGCGGCGGCGGAAACTTTGGTGAAAGACGGATTTACTGTTCTTCCCTATATCAATGCTGATCCGGTGATCGCGAAGCGATTGCAGGATGTCGGCACGGCCACGGTGATGCCTCTCGGTTCGCCGATTGGCAGCAACCGCGGCATCGAAACACGTGCACAGATCGAAATCATCATCGCGCAGGCCACTGTCCCGGTTGTTGTAGATGCAGGACTCGGCGCGCCGAGTCACGCCGCTGAGGCAATGGAAATGGGCGCCGACGCAGTGCTCGTGAACACAGCAATCGCAATTGCGTCCGATCCCGTTCGCATGGCCAAAGCATTTAAGAAAGCCATCGAAGCCGGACGTGAAGCACGCGAGATCGGGTTAGCTGAAAAACTCAACGCAGCGTCAGCCACCAGTCCATTGACTGGATTTCTCACGAAATAATTTCGCGGAAATTGTAGGGCGAGCGCTCCGCCTGCCCACTGTAGCCACGGCCCTGCGGGCCGTTGTCTTTAAAAACAGGACGAGACGGGAACCGGCCACAGGCCGGTGGCTACAGTGTTTTTCTGCGGGTTCGTCAAGCGTTACATCACGGTTTCACTCACAACGTCTTCGTGATGCCGGATGCCGCGTTTCGTTTCCTTTTGCAAGCGTTTCAAGCGACTCGATAACGCCGCTTTTGCCGCCGAGCTCATCCGATCGATGAACAATATCCCTTGGAGATGATCGTGTTCGTGTTGAATCGCCCGCGCCAGGAGACCGGTTGCCTCGATTTGAAACATCTCGCCTTCCAAGGTCTGCGCACGCACGAGCACGGCGTGCGCACGTTCAATATCTCCAGTGATCTCGGGAAAGCTCAGGCAGCCTTCCATGCCGACTTCGGTTTCACCGCGCAGCTCGATTTCGGGATTGATCAACACGATCGGCATCGCGCTCTTCGGATCGACGTCTTTGCCACTGAGCTTCAACGTGCTTGGCCGGTCTTCGACGGCCGAAACGTCAAGAACTGTAAGCTGCAACGGCTGACCGACCTGCTGCGCTGCCAGCCCGACACCGTGCGCTTCATGCATCGTCTCAATCATGTTCCGCGCCAGCTCCCGGATTCGCTCATCGATTTTCTCGATCCGTTCACCTTTGGCCCGCAGGATCGGGTCGCCATACTGCATGATCTCCAGGATCATGGTCCTTCGTCTCTGGTGAACGCCGGCAAATTTTTCACACCAGCGAGCTTCAGCGCGTCCATCACCTTTATGATTGTGCCGAACGACGCTTTCTTGTCCGCTTGCAGCGCGAGCGTCGACTTGCGCTCTTCAGGCAAACCGCGCACCGCGCCTTCCAATTCTTCCACATTCACAACGCGTCCATCCAACTTGATCTCGTCTTTTTCGGAGATGCTCACGATAGCGTGATCAAGCTCAGACGGCCGTTTCTGCGCGGTCTTCGATTCCGGCAAATTAATCTGCACTTCCGGCTGATCTTTTTTGAACGTCGTAGAGACGACAAAAAATATCAGCAGGATGATGAGAATATCGACCAGCGAAACGATGATGATGACGGGCGCTCGTCGTTTTCGTACTGCGAACTTCATGCGATCGATTGCGTCGCGGGCTTCACGCGACGGAGGTTGGAATCTGCGCTGTCCTGTGTTCGCGCGTAGCGCGGCCGTAGTAGCATTTGTTGATCAATTCGACTACAAGCGTTTCCATCTCGACAGACATCACTTCCACTTTCCGGGAAAAATAGGTGAACCCGATCAGCGTCGGCACGGCGATCGAAAGTCCGAATACTGTTGCGTTCAACGCTTCGGCGATGCCAAGCGCGATCTGTCGCGTGTCCGACCCGCCGCCGGAGCTCAACCCGAGATGCGAGAAAACGTGCACCAAACCCGAGACCGCGCCGATCAATCCGAGCAGCGGCGCAATGCCCACGATGACTTCCATAGTGATTAGACCTCGCTCCAGTCGCACCATCTCGTGCCGCGCGCGCGTTTGAACCACTTCAACGTTCTCCGAACGTGGCCCGCGCACGTGTTGCAACGCCACGCGTGTGATTCGAGCCAGCGACGACGGATCGTGATACACAAGACGTGACAGCAGCTCGGGATTTTCTCCCGGCGCCATGCGTTCTATTTCGGCTTCGATCGCAGGCGGCATCACAACTTTCCTTCGTAGCACGAGCCCGCGTAAAATCATGGTCGTCACCGACACAATCGAACAGGCGAGCAGCGGCCACATGAAAAGGCCGCCCCTCGAGAAAAATCCGAGCACGACATCCACGATTCCCGCCGTTGCGGCAATGATCCAGGCGATGATCATCCGTTAGGAAAAATGATGAACCCGAGCCCTTCCACTTCCAGGCCTTCGGGCGGCAAACTCTGTACCACGTCCGGGGGAATAGGCGGGAGGTGCGCTTCGAGCACCGATTGCACGCAAACGCTCGCGAACGCCTGGTTCGAACTGTTTTCGGTCACTTTGAGATTTTTCACTCGTCCGCTTCGGTCGATAACAAATCCCAGCCGGAGCGTCCCAATACTAATCAAATCGCGCTTCTGATCCACATACGTGTACCAACGGGATCCGATCGAATCAGCCACGATCTTCTGGTAACGGCCGAGCGGTGTGCCAAGGGCGTTCACCGACGAGATTCCGCGGTTGGTAATGTTTCCAGCGATATTAGTTCGCTGCTTTTGGCGGCGATAGGCCGACTGTGCTTGCGAGGATGCGCTCGCTGCATCGAGCGCAGCCGCCGACTTTTGAGTTAGTAACGCAAATTGCTCCGCAGCAGTGATCGGTTCGGGGTGGGCCGCAGGCTGCGCAGCCTTCTGTTGCGATGCCTGTTTTTGCTGTGCCTGCGCGCCCTTGCTGTCGAGCGAGTAGGGATTTGACTCAAAATCCATCAGCGGCTGGTCTTTTCCTGTCTGCGATGGCAACGGCATCTCGCCAGTCGCCGCAAGTTCGCTGGCTCCAATCGAATTGGCGTTCGATTCAAAGGTTTTGTCTTTGGGCTCGGGCGCTTTTTTGTCGTCCGTCTCGATAAACGCAGAATTTTTTGAAGCCATTGATGCCGGCGACAGATCCATAAATGTCAATTCAACCGGTTTTTCCGGCGCAGGAAGACTCGGCGAAAAAAACCCGCTGAACGCAGCGAGCAAAAACGCAACCACCAAATGAATCAGAATCGCTACAAGCAGCGCCCAGAAAACCGTTCGCGTGTTTTGTTCGTAATCACGCAGCCCGACAGGGTTGCCCGGCTGGGCAAAAACAGTGTCAGCCGTCGTCATGGAGCAATGATTGCCTGGTGAAGAAGCATTCGGGAGTAGAAGCTCTGTAAGGCTGGAACATTATCTCAGGCCACAGGCCCTGACAACTTGGGGTGCCAGAGGTCTTTCCCCGGTTACCGTGGGTGACCCAAGTTGGCTGTTCAAAGCTGAAAAAGCGGCGCAGGAGCGTCGCAGTCCAAACGTGGCCGCACGTCTATGCGCAATTCGCGCTTGCGTTGTGGAGTGCGCCGGTGCTCCGGCGCTTTGGATTCCGCCGTCCGCGTGCCATCCGGGCGTGATGAAATAGATACTGCTGCGCGTACCCACCGTGTTCGCCGAAATAGGTTTCGGAGAACGCACGCAGCCGCTGCGCCGTCATCTTCTTTCGACGAGAAAAGTAATGTTGTCGCAACACCCGCTCAATCCAGACATCGATCGGGAAAGCTCGCAGCCGTTCGTACGCAAAAAGCATCACGCAATTTGCAACCTTCGGTCCCACGCCTGGCAACGCGCACAATCGTTTTCGCAGGTCGGCATCCGACAATGCCGACCACGCCTCGAGATCCGCCTGGCCGGAGCTGATGAGCCGCGCCGTCCCAAGCAGATTTTTGGCGCGATAGCCGAGCTTACAATCGCGCAACTGTTTCTCGGACGTTTGTGCAAGTCGGCGCGCCGAAGGAAACGAGTACACCGGGTGATCGCCGATCCTCAGTTCCTCGCCAAATCGTTTCCGGAGCGCCAACGAAATCTGGCGAATGTGCGCCACCTGTTTCATTGATGAGCAAATGAATGTGGCGAGACATTCCCATTTCGGCTGCCGAATAATCCGCAACCCCTGACAAAAACCGCGCGCAGCATTCATGACCGGGTCTTTCGGAAACGATTCGCAAATCTCTGCCAGCGGGTGATCCAGCGCGAAATACCGCGCGACGACTTCGGGGAGCGGGCGCCTCTGGCGTGCTGGTTGCGGCGTTCCGCCGCAGCGAACTTTCAATGCGTCGTTGGCTTGCTCCACGAAGACGCCACGATCCCCAATCGCACCCACAAATCCGCCTCCGCTTTTCTCCCAATGAAAGACCTGGCCTGAATCAAGCGTCTTCTCCAGATCGAAATCAGGCGCGCGAATTTTCGTGAATTTCATTTACCGCCACAGATTAACACAGATGAAACACGGATTTTTATCTGTATGACACCGGGTCAATCCGTGGCTAAATGACCGCCGACATGGACGCTCGGCTGGCGATCGATACCGCAGTCTTGCTCCTTTATTTTTTCGGCATATGTCGCGCTTGGTTTGTGGGCGGGCCGGCGAAATAAAAATCTGCGGGATTTCTCGCTTGGTGGGCGATCGATTCCCTGGTGGGCAGTTCTCGCTTCCATCGTTGCAGCCGAAACCAGCGCCGCCACTTTTCTTGGGACGCCGGCCGAAGGTTTCAAAACGAGGGGATACTTTTACGGCCAGCTCGTCATTGGGACGATCCTGGCGCGCGTGTTTATAGCTTTCACCTTCATCAAGCCGTACTACGACTATCGGGTGCAGAGCATCTACGAGTTCCTCACCGTGCGCTTCGGAACAAAAACCAAGAACATGGCAAGCGGCATCTTCTTGTTTACGCGCGTGCTGGGAATCGGCGTTCGTTTGTATCTTGGCGGCGCCATCATGGTGGTGATCTGGCGTTATCTGTTTCCGAGCCTGCCGATCAATCTCAATACCTACATTTGGGGCATTATCTTCGTGACCGTCATCACGACGATTTACACGGCGGTCGGCGGCATCAAGGCCGTAGTCTGGACTGATCTCATCCAGGCGGTGCTAATGTTTAGTTCGGTGATTTTCGCCATTTTTCTGTTGCTTCACAATATTCCAGGCGGGTTCGAGACCGTGAAGCAAAACCTGGCGGCCTCGGGAATGTTAAGGTGTTTCAGACCGGGTGGAACTCCGATCTGCCGTTCGGTCCGGCGCTCAAGGCGATGCTGGAGGAACCCTACACGCTCTTTGCCGCATTCATTGGCTCGACCATGTTGACGATGGCGACACACGGCACTGACCAGGACATGGTGCAACGAATGTTGACCGCGCCCGATTATCGCAAGTCGCAACTCTCGCTCATCCTCAGCGGCGTAATGGATTTGCCGATCGCCGGGGCATTTCTCACCGTCGGTATTTTGCTTTCCGTCTTTTATACGGTGGTGCCGAGCCCAGATTTGCCAGCCGCAGATAACGAAATCTTCGGCTACTATATCGTGCATGAGATGCCGGTGGTGTTCCGCGGACTCATCATCGCAGGCGTTTTTGCAACCATGATGGGCTCGACCTCGGCGGCGCTGAACGCGCTCGCTACGAGTTTCACGAAAGATTTTTACCTTCCCTACTTCAACCGCAACGCAACCGACCAGCAGGCTATCCGTGCCGCGCGGATCGCCACATCCGTGTTTGGTATTCTCATGATCCTCGTCGCCACGATGGCGGCTAACGCGGTCTTGCACGACGCGAAACTGACGATCATTCCGATTGCGATCGGAATTCTCGGTTACACCTACGGAGCGTTGCTCGCTGTCTTTCTTCTCGGAATGCTCACGCGCACTCGCGGCCGCGACGGAGCGAACGTGATCGCGATGATCGTCGGCATCACGTCGGTGCTAATCCTGTGCAAAGTCGCGCTGCCCGCGTTCGATGTCGGTGCACTTTTACGGGGCGAGTTCAGGCACGCGGACTGGAACTTCGGCTGGTTCATGCCTGATTGGTGGCCGAAGATCGCCTGGCCCTGGTTCGTCTGTGTCGGTTGTTTCGTGACGATTTCGATCAGCATCCTCTTTCGTACGCCGGAGAGCCAGGTCGCCACTGCTGGAGCGCATGTCAGGTCGACGCCAGCCCCCGAAAGCGTTCGGAGTTGACTCGCCGTCGTCGCTCTTTACTCGTAACAGAGTTTTTTCACGCAACCCTGAATTAATTACTGAAACGTTATGGCCCACGTTGTGACCGAGAAATGTAACGGATGCAAATTCACCGATTGCGTAGAAGTCTGCCCTGTCGCGTGCTTCTACGAAATGGACACCCAGGTGGTGATTCATGCCGACGACTGCATCGATTGCATGGCCTGCGTGGAGGTTTGCCCTGTGCACGCCATCTATGCGGACGCTGACGTTCCTACGGAATACACGAAAGACATCGAGTTCAACGCTGTCGAGGCCAACCAGATCAAGGATTCCGGCGCGGCGGCAATCACAGTCCGCAAAGATGCGCTCCCCACCGCGAACGACCGCAAGAAGGCGCTCGGTTATTAATTAATCCGGAACGCAGGAATTTCATCGGCCCTGAAATCCTGTCTCGTGTTTCCTGATTCCAGTTTCTGCCGCTGACGTTTTCGTTGTTGCCCATGCAGTGCATCGGCTCAACCTTGGGCGACTATGAAAAATAAGGGCAGTTGCAACTGCGATGGATGCGGCGGGTCGGTTCGAACATTGGCAGCGTCCGCCGGAATTCAGTTTGGCGATCTTCAGACTGAAGCGTTTCGACTGCGCGAAAAGCTCGGGCCCGATCACGAGAAAGCTTTTTACGAAATTATTCGCCAACTTGCCGGTGGCGGAGCCGTTTCAGAAGCCGAACAGCGCACGCTGCTCGAACTCGGCAAACGCGGCTTTGCCGTCGGCTCGGACCGCGAGGCAGAAAAGTTCGTCGCGTACGTGCAAGGTTTGCACAAGCGGATGTTAGCCGATCGCAGCGCGAGCGCCGTCGCGTTGGCGATCATCGGAGCGATCGCGAACTATTCTATTCCTTCCAGCTCTGGCCGCCGCGGCAGGGCGCTGGCGAGAGCCGCGAAACATCCTATCCGTAACATCCTGCTCGGTGTCGCCGGTGGCGCATTCGGCGGTCTGCGGATGAGCGGGTGGAATCCAATCGGCGGCGTCGTGGGCGGAATCGTAGGCGGCATAATCGCCGCGGTGGAATCGCTCTGCTGATAAGCAAAGACTGCAATCAGAGATTCGAATCAGGAAAGCAGGAACGCAGGAAAAACAATGCAACTGCAGTATCCGTCGCCAAAGATTTTACGGCGCCGTGATAGGGCGTCTGTGCCAGACGCCTCGGCGCTACCCTCGGACTTTCCTTTAATCTTGGAAATCCCTTTGAACTCGGTCGCGTCCCCGCTGTCTCGCCGCTACCTCGCGGTTTTACCTTCTTTGTCGCGCGTCCGCGCGCTCCATTCCTCAATTCCTGCTTTCCTAATTAGCTTTTTTCCTGATTAAATACCTAGACCATGGCAAACACACATACAGGCGGATGTTACTGCGGAGCAGTGGAGATCGAGGTGCGCGGTGAACCGTTGGAGGTGGGTTACTGTCATTGCGAAAATTGCCGGCGTTATTCCGCCGCGCCGGTGAGCGCGTTCACGTTGTGGAAATGGGAGGATGTGGCTCTCATCAAAGGCACGGAGTTTCTCGGCAGATTCAAAAGCAGCGACATCAGCGATCGTCGTTATTGCACGAAATGCGGCAGCCACATCAGCGTCGATCATCCCACGCTCGGCTTAATCGATGTGCGAATCGGCGCTCTCCGGAATTTTCCGTTCAAGCCAAAAGTTCACCTGAACTACGCCGAGACGATTCTTCCGATGAAGGACGGACTGCTAAAACTGAAAGACTTTCCGGCTGAAATCGGCGGTTCAGGCGAAACACTTCTCGAATAACCTCAACCATGCTGAATACGGTCCGGCTGGGAGCCGGCGGATAGATGGTGACCTGCGGGGGCCGCAGGTGAGCTGCGCGGGCGCGCACGAATCAAATCGGCGGATCAGGTGAAACACTTCCCGAGTAGCTAAGCGGCTACCGCAGTTGCTTAACGAAATTGTTATATTCTTCGTGCGTGCCGATCCAAAACCAAACGACCCGTTCGCCGTCACGACGCGCCAGCGCACGATAATGATCGCCGAATCGGACTGACCAGATGTTACCGAGAAGCGGTTTGAACTGCATCGATGGGTGGAATGGATCGCGTAGCCAGAGTTGAAAGTTTTCTCGCGCCAAACATTGGACGTGAGCCGGTAATCTGTTGAACTCGTTCCAGAATCGAGGGAAGGGATTTCCGAGATAGAAGGCAAAGCTGCGAGGTAGCAGCGAGCGAGGTTGGGAGCCGAGCGAGTTTCAAACGCCGATGCGTTCTTGATCTCACGGCATTTCGCGAACCCGTCCTGCTTTAATGTCATCTTCAACTTCTCGCAAAACGTCATCGAGCTTACCGCTCGCGACATCGCGCTTCATCTGCTCATCCCAGTCGTCATCTTCCCAACCGTGCAGCCAAGCCGCCAATTCAGCCCGTTGTTCTAACGATAGCTGTTGGATCGCACTCTTTATCTCGGCCAAACTCATGTTGCCATTTTATCTCCGGCAGGCGCACGTTGCAACGCGACCGTCGCCTTGTAGCGTCGAAAACATGGCCGTTACTGTCCTTTCGCTGCAGGGCCTAATTGTCACTTGTTAGGCCACACCGATTCCCATTAATAATCCATTTTCGAGTACGGACGGATTAATGGTCAAAAACAAGACAACGCCGTTCACCGGCGAAATAATTTCTTCCAACATCTCCCCGAACAAATCTCCTACCGTGCCGATCTGTTGGCCTTCTTTCACTACATCGCCCGGCGCGATTTTTGGATACCACATTCCGGCGTTCTTCGTGTAAACCCACTCAAACTTCGTCAAAAGTGTTGAGGTGATCGCATCGGCCGCAGATGTTCTTGTTGTAGCCACGGCCCTGCGGGCCGTCTCCTTTGTTTTCGGATTTGTTTCGTCATCCGTAATTCGTGCTTCATCCTTTCCTGTGGTGGCAGGCGTGTCGCCTGCAATCATCCCCAAGTGCCGCATTACATTCATCACGCCGTGGACGAGTAACTGCACCGCCTCCTTCTGCATCTGTCCCACTCCTCCAGCCTCCGCTAGAATCGCTGGAATTTCTTTTTCCGCGGCAGCAGCGTAGCTCGATAAACCTTTCGCCGGTTGAACCGGCTTGCTGATCGTAAGCACGTACGGCAACCCGAACGCCATCGCGATTGCTTTCGATCTCCTGGAAACTTCGTCGTCACCGGACCTGCAGATTACAAACGGCACGAGCGCTTCCGGGATATCGCCGCCGTGAAGATCCACGTATGCGTCAGCGTAAACGACGAATTCGTTGATCAACGCATGCGTCATTTGCTCGGAGTAACTGCCGTGCGGATCACCGGGGAACACGCGGTTCGGATTTATGTTGTCGATCGGACAAACAAACGGAGTCCGCGTCCGAAACGCCGGCAGATTCAACACCGGCATCAAAATCACCGTGCCTGAAATCATTCTTGGATCGAGCGTTTTGCTCAATCGGATCACCGCTTCGACCGCAGGATACTCGCCGCCGTGCACGCCTGCGTTGACGAATAAGACCGGTCCCGGGTTAGTCCCGGCGACTGAAATTACCGGCCGCGGCTCATCGTTCGCTAACGCAGCGCCGGGCAATTTGATCAAGTGCCGCTGTGTCGTGCCTGGCGTCAGCTCACCCAAAATCGGAATCATGAAAACAAGATCGGAACTGGAAACCAGGAAACCAAGAGATTTGAATTAGGAAAGCAGGAACGCAGGAAAGGGATTCCACAGTTTCCCAGCAAAAGGTTTTTTCTTTTCCTGTTTTCCTAGTTTCCTGATTCTAATTCTAATTCCTGGGTTACTGATTAGATTAGTTCGTTAAGCCACTTGGTAATCGTGGCGAGGACAGCAGGTTGGCGAATTCGCTCCAACGTTTCTCGGGATCGCCGCCGGTTCGTTTCTCGATGTAACGGCGCACCATGTCTTCCCCAAGATTGTAATTGATTACGTAACTTCGGTAACGCTTGATGAATTTCACCCGCTGCTGGGCGCGCTTCGGATCCATCATCGCGTATTTTTGCAACCACTGCGCCGCAGCGTTCTCGTCGATTTCGCCGTTAACGAATCTTCGCGCGGCTTCGTTTGCGGCATAGTCGAGCTCCTTCATCAGATCCTGTACAGCGTAATATTCGTCGGCACGCTTGGACTCGATCCCCGCCGCTGGAAACAAGACTTCTTTCTCGAACTTCATGCGCTCAGTTTTGGTAGGGAACGCAACGTCCCGCCCGAAATTCGCCGTCCCTTCGGCGATGAGCGATTGCGGGGAGAAAAGCGCGTAAGCCGAAAACTCCGGCCAGCCGCGATCGCGAACCATGTTCTTTTCAAGCAGCGAATTGTAAACGTGATGACCGGGATAACCTTCGTGCGCCGCGAGATCGACCGCGCGATCGATGTAGATCGGCAGATCGGTGTTGACCTGGATCACACTGTGGAAATTGCCCTTGTACCAATTATAACCGCCCCATGGCTTATTGGTCACGTACTCGACGGTGAAACTCTCGTTAGGCGGAAGCGCGACGTGTGCCAGCGTCCGGGCGCGGCATTCCTTGATCGCAAGTTGAAATACCGTATCGAGTTTTTCTTTCGGAATCATGAACGGCTTCCGCCATTTCTCGTAGCGCTCCCATAGCGGACCTTTTCCCGGAATTTTTGCCTCGAGCTGGCTGATGATTTGGTCGAAATGCGAATCTGGAAAAGTCGGCGCAACGGCGTCGTAAAGAGCGCGCGATTCGTCGTCGAATTTTAATTTCTCGCTCTTCACCATCCGCACTCGCGCCGCCATCGCCGAAATTTGTTTCTGCAAATATTCGCGCCGCAATTTGAGCATCTCATCGGCAGAAGTTGCCGCGTCGGGAATTCTCGCCAGGGTCGCGATCAGTTCCGCGGCCTCGGCGCCGATCGCATCCAGCGATTTCTTTTCCGTCTCCGCCTGCGTTTTCCACTCAGACGGCCCGTAAAACGCATCTACATAATCCGGATCGTGCTGCCCGAGTGCCAGCACGAGATGTGCATACCGCTCGGCGACGGCATTCATGTCGTCTGCCGCACGCGCGCTTCCGCTAGACATTAGAAAACCGCAAAGGACGAAGACAAATATCCGGCGCATTAAAGAATCTTTCACCACAGAGGACACGAAGACCACGAAGAAAAACCAATCAGGAAGTCAGGAATCGAGGAACGGGATTCTCCGAGACGGGAAGTGACCCGTGACCAATAGTAGCGACATCAGCGAAAGCGATTATGAACGAAAATGGTGCGGCACATCATAGTAGAGCATCCAACGCTTAAACTGCATTGTTCACGGCAGGCTGTAAATTTCGGCGAGACCAATACCGAGTCCGTTGTTCCTTCCTCTTACGATTACCGTGTAATTGCCAGGCGTCAGACTCGCCCAAATCGCTGACTCGAGTGGATTGGATGGTGCGAGATTGGCGGCTCTGATCCGCGCAGCTTGATCGGGATCGGCCTGCCAGTTGTCGTTCGATTCAAGCAACGTGCCGTCAGCGTCATACAATTCCAGAGTTGGATCCGCCAGAACGTTGGTCACTCCGTGTTGCGACAGCGACGGCCCAATCGCGCGGATGACGATCTTGGTGGCGCCGATGTTATTGCCGACGATGAATCCGCCAATCATCACATCGTCGCCCGTTTGGACATAGGAACGGCCACTGATGTTTCCCAATTGTGAATCCGCTGCCGGATCGACATCGTACACCTCCGCCAAAGCGACGCCCTGGCGGGAATTTTTTCCCCGCACGATGGCGGTGTAATTGCCTGGTTGCAGCGTGGCGATGATAGCCGATTCGAGATTGCTCGAGGGGCCGAGGCCGTTAGCGATAATCTGAGAGGCTTGACTGGGATCGTCCCGCCAATTGTCATTCGATCGAAGCAATGCGCCGTTGCGGTCGTGCAATTCAAGTGTCGGATCGGCCAGCACATCGGTTACTCCATGCTGCGACAGTGACGGCCCAATCGCACGGACGATGACTTTCTTCGCAGCACTCCCTGTCACGATAAATCCTCCAATTAAAACGTTGTCGCCGGTTTCCACGCGCGCTCGCGTCGACATGTTCATCGCCTGCGAGGGCGTCGCCTGAATGCGAAAGACCCCGCTCCGGGTTAGATAATAAAGCGCGCCATCTGAGCCTACGTGAAGATCGACGAGACCGGAAATTTCGGAGGCAAAATTACTCGTCGTATTGTTGGAAGGGTCCAAAACACGAATCCAACCGGAGCACAAGTCGGCGAAGAAATATTTGCCAAGGAATCTGGTCGGAAATTGCAGCACTGACGGATTGTAGAACGCTCCGCCGACGATGGCGCAGCCAGTAGTGCCGCTCGACCCGTGCCCATAGACGAAGATCGGGTCCCGGAAATTTGGATTCGGCGGGGAAGCAGGACCTTCTGCGATCGGCCAGCCATAGTTCGATCCGGCAATACCGTTATTAATTTCCTCCCACGTGCCTGCACCAACGTCGTTGATAAATAGGCGAGCGGTTCCCGGTTGAAACGCGAACGTGAAAGGATTGCGCAAACCGACCGCCCAAATTGCGCGGTTCGCGCCGGAAGTCGTGCCGGCGATTCCAGGGAACGATCCGGGATTATCGGACGGAATGGTGCCGTTGGAATTGATGCGCAGGATTTTTCCCAAACGATTGCTCAACGACTGCGCGTTCCCGCCGTTAGCGTTTTCGCCAACACCAGCGTACAGCTTGCCGTCTGGTCCAAAATGGATCGCGCCACCATTGTGATTAGTGGCGTTGCTCAAGTTGTCGAGATCGACCAGGACCAATTCGCTGTTGGCCGCGGCGACATTCCCGTTCGCTCTAAACCGGCTTATGCGGTTATGCGCCGGGGAACCAGGCACGGTGTAATAGAGGTAAACGTAATGGTTGCTTGCGAAATTCGGATCGAACGCCACGCCGAGAAGACCGCGCTCGCCGTTCGAATCGACCGATAGCCTTACAAACGGGTTAGCCAGCAATATGCCATCCTTGTTGATGACCCGCACCTGACCGCTCTGCAAACAAACGAACAACCGGCCATCAGGCGCGAAAGCCATCGCCGTAGCCCCACTCGGCATAGCCGAGCCCCATCGTGATTCGGTGAAGCCAGCCGGCAACGTTGCGGCCTTAATGGAAAAAAATCCGCCGCCGAGAAAAAGCCACGCAACTAGACTGACGCAGCGCCAAACACAAAGACGCGAGAAATTCCAGCCCCTTCTGTTTTCCATCGATCTCGACTTTGAAAATTTCGTCGGTCTCGCCCGCATGCTGAACCGAGTTTACCGCGCCGCCATCACTTCAGCAATTGTCCAACCATCTCGATCGAGATTCTGCGGTTAGGTTTCATGCGTCTTAAATGTCACATGTTTAGATTTCACCCTATTCACCCCCTCCCGATTCTCCCTCCCAGCATCTGGTGACGCGCCGTCCCTCGAATCGCTTTGGATTTTTGATCAACTCGTCAGCAGATATTGCACAACATGACTTCTAAACCGTGCGCGCGTTGAAGCAAAACAGCCGAGCCCTTACGAGCTCGGCTGTTTGTTAATTGTTGTTTCGCCTGTCGCTTAGTAATCCATGCCGCCCATTCCGCCCGGAGGCATTGGAGGAGTTTTTTCCTTCTCAGGAATTTCCGTGATCAATGCTTCGGTGGTGAGCAACAGGCCCGCGATCGACGCTGCGTTTTGCAGCGCGCTGCGCGTGACCTTGGTTGGATCGACGATACCGGCTTTCACCAGGTCGGTGTATTGCTCGGTCGCAACGTCGTATCCTTCGTTGCCTTTGCGCTTCTTGATTTCCTCGACAACGAGCGCGCCTTCTGCGCCTGCGTTATCGGCAAGCGTACGCGTCGGTTGTTCAATGGCGCGGCGGACAATTTGTACGCCGATCTTCTCGTCGGCTTCCAAGTCCTTGATGTTGTCGAGCGCTTTCTGCGCACGCAGCAACGCAACACCGCCGCCAGGAACGATGCCTTCCTCGACTGCTGCACGCGTGGCGTGCAACGCGTCTTCGACGCGAGCTTTCTTCTCTTTCATCTCGGTCTCGGTTGCAGCGCCGACGTTGATGACTGCAACGCCGCCGGCGAGTTTCGCCAGGCGCTCCTGCAGTTTCTCGCGATCGTAATCGCTGGTCGTCTCGTCGATCTGACGACGGATCTGAGCAACGCGACCCTGGATGTCCTGGTTCTTGCCTGAACCTTCGACAATCGTCGTGTTTTCCTTGTCAATGGTGACACGCTTGGCTTTGCCGAGATCTTCGATCTTGATGTTCTCAAGCTTGATGCCGAGGTCTTCGCTGATCAGTCTGCCGCCGGTGAGCACCGCGATGTCTTCCAGCATCGCCTTGCGACGATCGCCGAAGCCCGGAGCTTTCACCGCGCACACCTGCAACGTGCCGCGCAATTTGTTCACGACCAAAGTCGCAAGCGCTTCGCCTTCCACGTCCTCAGCAATGATGAGGAGCGGACGTCCGGCTTTCGCAACTTTCTCGAGCAACGGAAGGAGGTCCTTCAAGCTCGAGATTTTTTTCTCGTAAATGAGGATGTAGGCGTTTTCGAGAATGGCTTCCATCGCCTCCGCGTTGGTCACGAAGTAGGGCGACAGATAACCTTTGTCGAACTGCATGCCCTCGACCACTTCCAACGTGGTCTCGATCGATTTTGCTTCCTCGACCGTGATCGTACCGTCCTTGCCGACCTTGTCCATGGCGTCGGCGATAATCTCGCCGATCGTCTTGTCCCAGTTGGCCGAAACGGTTGCGACCTGCGCGATCTCAGTGCGATCGCTGACTTTCTTCGAGAGCTTCTTCAGCTCTTCAACGATTGCTTCGACACCTTTCATGATGCCGCGCTGCAACGAAGTCGGGTTCGCACCGGCAGTCACGTTGCGCAGACCTTCGCGATAGATTGATTCCGCGAGGATCGTCGCTGTGGTTGTGCCGTCTCCCGCCACGTCGGACGTTTTGGATGCGACTTCGCGCACGAGCTGGGCGCCCATATTTTCATATGGATCTTCGAGCTCGATCTCTTTCGCGACCGTCACACCGTCCTTGGTGATCGTGGGGCTGCCGAATTTCTTATCGAGAATGACGTTGCGACCGCTAGGGCCGAGGGTGGCCTTCACGGCTTTCGCCAGTTTCTCGATACCACGCAGCAACGTGTGCCGCGCGTTTTCATCGAATTGTAATTGTTTAGCTGCCATAAGATTTGTTGATAAGTGTTGGTTGATTGTTGATCGACACGGTTATCCGATGATGCCGAGGATGTCGTCCTCACGCATGATCAGGTAATTTTCGTCGTCGATTTTGATTTCGGTGCCGCCGTACTTTGAGATCAGCACCTTGTCGCCCTTTTTCACGGTGAAATCGATTTTCTTTCCGTTTTCATCGATTTTGCCGGTGCCTAAAGCGACCACTTTCCCCTCTTGTGGTTTTTCCTTGGCGGTATCGGGGATAATAATCCCGCCTTTTTTTACTTCCTGCTCTTCGAGCGGCTGAACCAGCACCCGGTCTCCGAGAGGTCTTACGTTAACTGCTGCCATAGGTTTTTCGTTTACTCCTTGTTTGTTGTTAAGCCGGCGCCCCCGAAAAGTTCCGGGGCCATCGGCAAATTTATTTGTCAGCGAAATGCTCGAGGCATCACCGCTTATTTCTTCTTGTCCTCGTCAACGACTTCGAACTCCGCATCTACGACGTCGCCTTGTTTACCTGCGCCTTCTTCAGCGGCGCCGCCTGGTTGCGCTTCAGGCCCGGGTTGCGGACCTGGACGCGGACCGGCTTGCGCTGAGGCCTGCTTGTAAAGGTCGGCGCTGACATCCTGGAATTTGCTCTGCAGATCGTCGTAAGCGCGCTTGATCGCGTCGGTGTCGTTGCGATTGAGCGCGTCGCGCACCGCAGCAATGGCGTCTTCGACGAGCTTCTTCTTGTCGCCCGAGATTTTGTCGCCCAATTCCTTGAGCTGTTTCTCGGATTGATAAGCCAGCATGTCGGCGTTGTTCTTGATTTCGATCGCTTCCTTCGCCTTACGATCTTCTTCCGCGTGCGATTCGGCTTCCCTCTGCATCCGATCGACTTCGTCCTTGTTCAAACCGCTGGAACCGGTGATCGAGATCTTCTGTTCTCTACCGGTGCCGAGGTCCTTGGCGCTAACGTTGAGGATGCCGTTCGCATCGATGTCGAATGTAACTTCAATCTGCGGCACGCCGCGCGGGGCCGGTGGAATTCCATCGAGATGGAAAACGCCCAGCTGTTTGTTATCGCGCGCCAGCGGTCGCTCGCCTTGCAGGACTTTGATTTCCACGCCTGGCTGATTGTCGCTGTAAGTCGAAAAGATCTGCGACTTGCGCGTCGGAATTGTGGTGTTCCGCGGAATCATCGGTGTAGCAACTCCGCCGGCGGTTTCGATCGCCAGCGTTAACGGCGTGACGTCGAGCAAGAGCACGTCTTTGACTTCGCCCTTGAGCACGCCGCCCTGGATCGCTGCGCCAACCGCGACAACTTCATCCGGGTTCACGCCTTTGTGCGGCTGCTTGCCAATCAACTCCCGCGCGACCTCTTGCACTTTCGGCATACGCGTCATGCCGCCCACGAGCACCAGCTCGTTGATGTCGCGTTCGGTCGTCTGCGCGTCTTTCAAGCACGCTTTGACCGGCGGAACTGTTCGCTGGACCAAATCATCGGTGAGCTGCTCGAGCTTTGCGCGAGTCAGTTTCTTCTGGATGTGCTTCGGACCGCTCGCATCCGCTGTAACAAACGGCAGGTTGATTTCGTATTCCTGAACACTCGACAAGGCGATCTTCGCCTTTTCGGCTTCCTCTTTAATACGCTGGATCGCGTCGGGCTGCTTGGTCAGATCGATGCCGGTGTCCTTTTTGAACTCCTGCACGATCCAATCCATGATCCGTGCATCCCAGTCATCACCGCCGAGGTGCGTGTCGCCATTTGTGGCTTTCACTTCGAACACGCCATCGCCGATTTCGAGAACGGAAATATCGAACGTGCCACCGCCGAGGTCATACACCGCGATCTTCTCGTCCTTTTTCTTGTCGAGACCGTAAGCCAGCGATGCCGCAGTCGGTTCATTGATAATGCGCAAAACTTCGAGGCCGGCGATTTTGCCCGCGTCTTTCGTCGCGTTGCGTTGTGAATCGTTGAAATAAGCCGGCACAGTGATTACGGCCTGCGTGATTTTTTCGCCGAGCTTCGCTTCCGCGTCAGCGCGCAGCTTCGACAAAATCATTGCCGAGATTTCCGGCGGAGAAAACGTCTTGAGCTGGCCGTTAACGTCTACTTGTACGTGCGCGTCGCCATTGGCGGCCTTCACGATCTTGTACGGAACGCGTTTCTGTTCCTCGAATGCTTCATCGAACTTGCGACCCATCAACCGCTTGATCGAGGAAATCGTGTTTTGCGGGTTCGTTATTGCCTGACGTTTCGCGGCCTGGCCGACCAGCCGCTCGCCGCTCTTTGTAAATGCAACTACTGAAGGCGTCGTGCGTGCGCCTTCGCTATTTTCCAATACTACCGGCTCGCCACCCTCCATCACAGACATGCAGGAGTTGGTGGTGCCCAAATCGATACCTAAAACTTTTGCCATAAATTGAAAATTTCCTTTCTGTTGAAGCCCGCCACCGGGTGGAGAACCCGCATCGGCAGACTTACCCATGCTGTTTCTAAGCAAGGGTTGGACCAATCCTGGACATCCAACGTAAACGCTTGATCACGAAAGGATAAACGAAATAGAGCGCAAAACTACAAATCCTCAGTCGAGACAGTTCGGCTCGTTTTAACGGTCAGTCAAAACGGCAATGAGCCAACGCGGCACTGTTCATTCGAGGTTCTATTCATCTACGCCCGTCTTTTTCTAGAGGACGAGCGCGAGTTGGAGGATCCCCGCCCATCTCTTAATCGGCGCTACTTGAGCAGCGTGAATACTTGCGTGTACGAACCGTCCGCCTCGCGCGTACTGGTGACCTGGCCCCGCGCACCGATGTACTTGCCGGTTCCGCCCAGAACCGGACGGACGGCGGATTTGCCAGCCTCAAATTCGGGAGTGGACGACGAATAATCGGCAGCTCCAAACGCAATGATCTGGTCTTTGCCGTCGGCAAAAGTAAAAAACATCAGCGTCGCACGCCTCTCCATTTTTGGCTCGGCATCAGTGGGCAGCTTCACCAGCGTCTTTGAACCAATTAGCTCACCCGTCACCGGGCCGCCGCGCTCGGAATGAAGCGCAGCGGAAAAATGATAGACGTCGCCGAGACTGTTTCCCGGCGCGCCGAGATCAAGCAGGCTCATCTTTGGTGCGTCTTCGTAAACGGTGAAAGTTTCGGTCGATGAGTTCATTGAATGCGCACCACAAGCGGTGATCAAAGCCGACCCGAACAACGCAGCCAATCCTGTCACCATCCGTTGGAGAATCAGATTCATCGTAATCGGCACAAAATAGAAATCAGCTTTCGCGAAGTGCGTTTGCACTCACATACTTATTCGAAAGCGCTGCAAACATTACGCCCCTCGGCGTCACAAATTCGCGGGCAACAATAAAATCTGATTCGCGAATGCGATACGCCGCGATAAAATTTCGGCGTGCGACAGTATCACGATCTACTCCGGCTCGTTCTTGAGAACGGTTGTGAACGCATCGATCGAACAGGCACAGGAACGTTGTCGGTGTTTGGTGCGCAGACGCGATTCGATTTGCGCAACGACGGCCCGGGGTTTCCGCTGCTCACCACAAAAAAGTTGCACATCAAATCGATCGTCTACGAGCTGCTTTGGTTTTTGCGCGGCGACACCAACATTCGCTACTTGAACGAGCACGGCGTCACGATCTGGGATGAATGGGCTGACGAAGAGGGCGAGCTTGGCCGGGTTTATGGTGCGCAATGGCGGGATTGGCGAGGCGCAGACGGCGTGCGCGTGGATCAAATCGATAACCTGATTGCGGAAATCAAATCCAACCCGCAGAGCCGGCGGCTTATTGTGAGCGCATGGAACCCCGCTGAGATTGGGAAAATGGCACTCCCACCCTGCCACGTTCTCTTCCAGTTCTATGTCCAGAACGATGAATTAAGCTGCCAGCTTTACCAGCGCAGTTGCGACCTGTTTCTCGGTGTGCCGTTCAACATCGCTTCGTATTCGCTGCTCACAATGATGATGGCGCAAGTGGTTGATCTCGCGCCTGGCGATTTCGTGCACACGTTCGGGGATCTTCATCTTTACAAAAACCATCTCGACCAGGCGCGCGAGCAACTCTCCCGCGAATGCCGGTCGCTACCCCGATTGAAACTGAATCCGGCCATCAAAAATATCCACGATTTCAAATTCGAAGATTTCGAACTCGTCGGGTACGAGCCACATCCATCGATCAAAGCGCCAATCGCAGTCTAGGCTCGCGACTTTAGTGCCTCGCGCGGGTTAAAAACCAGTATGAGGGTGATCCTGGGGCTAACGCTGTTTTTCTGCGCAGCGGCAATGTTATGCGCGCAAACTTCCGTGGAGATAGATTTACAAGAACAAAGGGCGTACCTCCTGCAAAATGGCCGTCCAGTTCTTGCCTCGCCGATCTCGAGTGGACGCTATGGTCACCTGACACAGACTGGCTCGTTCAGGGTCCTGCAAAAGGAGAGCAATCATTACTCGAGCCTGTATGGGAAAATTGTTGATGCGAACGGGAACACCGTAGTGGCGGACGCGGATGCCGACATGCAAGTCCCGCGCGGTGGAAAGTTTATCCCGGCGCCCATGCATTATTTTATGCGATTCAACGGTGGAGACGGACTGCACGCCGGATATTTACCGGGTTATCCTGCTTCGCACGGCTGCGTCCGCATGCCGGAACGATATGCCATTGCGTTTTTTAATGCCATACAGGTCGGGACTCCCGTCACTGTGTTCGGCAGGACGCCAGTCAATCGCTACTACTCGGGTCAACAGCAGCAGGGCTTTCCGCGCCGGCCGCGTTTCGGCCCGTTCATGGGCCCAGGCTACCCGCCTCCACCGCCGCCTCCTGGGTGGTGGCGGTAAATCGACTGTAGAATCTCCCGGTGTCAGCGGATGAGATTCAGTCTTTCAAATGCGCCGGGGACCAGTCTTCGCATCGCTCCGACTCGGCAGGCAGCGCACGCTAGGGCGGTCGCGTTCCTCCCGCCCGATTAGGGGTTGGGATTGGTATTAGTGACGGCGCTGGCGGTCTTGGGGCCATTCGTAAGCTGCACAAGATCAGCCAGGATATTGAGCGCCTCGTCGTGCTCCGCATCGATCAAAGGATCTTTGTTGTCGCCGTCACCCGTAGCAGCGTCAGGCAGATCAGAATCCGCATCGGGAGCAGCGGCGGAATCCACTTTCGGGACCGTGCCGTTCTTTTTCGCCTCGGCCAGTTTTCCCGGATACATGATCAACTGCAGATTGGGTTTATCGACGGAGTCGAGCGTTACGCGATAGATGCTGGGCTCTTCCTGGTTCCGTGCCAGGCGCTCTTTTGAGCGCGTTTCCTTGCGCAGTTTATCTTCAGCGAGCTCCTTTTTCCGCAGGTCTTCGTTCAGAGAGATCTGGTTTTCGTCGATCTTATGGCGCAAACGATTCATGTCTTCCATGACGTAGTGAAACTCGGGATCGCCTTTCACGCGCTCTTCCGAACGCCGGCGGAGCTGATCAATAAAAAGGGAATGGTTGTCCGACCACTTGGTGTACTTCGCCTTGGTGACTTCGTCATATGCCAGGGCATTTTTGAGCGCGCCTTCACCGAATTCCGGAATATCGCTCAAGGTCGGCAGAACAATATCCGAGGTAACGCCGTGGAGCTGCGTAGAGCCGCCCGCAACACGATAGAATTTTTGGATAGTTAACTTCAACGCCCCGTCTTCATCAGTATGACTGCCAAGTAGCGAAGCAAACCGGCCGATCGGAAGGATCGTCTGCACAGTGCCTTTGCCGAAGGTGTTCTTGTCGCCGACGATGACCGCGCGGCCATAATCCTGAAGCGCAGCAGCGAAAATCTCGCTCGCCGACGCACTCTGCCGGCTGGTAAGAACAACCATCGGCCCGGAGTAAGCGATGCCCGAATCCGGATCGGACGAAATCCTGATCGTCCCGTTATAATCCTTCGTCTGAACTATCGGACCTGTTTTAAGAAACAGGCCAGTCAATGAGAGCGCTTCTTCCAGGGAACCGCCGCCATTTTTACGCAGGTCGACAACGAGACCAGCGATGTTCTCTTTCTTCAGTCGCTTCAGCAATGCGAGCACATCGCGCGTCGTGCTCTTCTGATGTCTGTCCATGTCGGCATAGAAAGAAGGCAGCGTTAGCCAGCCGAGTTTTATCGGGTCGCCGTTCTCATCTTTCTTAATGATGATATCGGCGCGGGCTTCCTGATCCTTCAGTTTAATTTCATCACGCACCAGCTCGACATTTTTCCGGCGCGACGGGTCAGTGGCATCGGAGGGAATCACCAGCAACCGAACCTTTGTGCCTTTCTTTCCGCGAATCATTTCCACGACCTTGTCGAGTCGCATCTCGCGAACATCGACATAGTCCGACGGGCCCTGCGCCACCGCACTGATGCGGTCGCCCACCTTAAGCCTTCCGTCCGTTTGCGCGGGTCCACCCGGCACGAGGCTTTCAATCTTCGCGTAGCCATCTTCGGAGCGCAGCATGGCACCGATACCCACAAGCGAGAGGCCCATGTTGATGCTGAAATTTTTCATATCCGCTTTGCTCAGGTATTCCGAGTGCGGGTCATAGGCCTGGGCGAGCGCGTCGAGATAAAGCTTCATCTGCTCGTCCTTATCCTGCTCGTGAATGTTCTTGGCCAGACGCTCATACCGGCGAGAGACCAATTGCGGCGCGGGCTCGATCGGGTGCTCGCTCAAATGTTCCTGAAGCAGTTCGTTTGCGATCCGGCCGCGCCAGAGTTGGTCGGCGTCAGCCTCATTTTTTGGCCACGGCGATTTTTGACGGCTCAATTCCACCGTCGCATTGCCTTTAAAATCCGTGGGCTGTTTCAACAGCTCTTTTATTTTCGCAACGCGCTCGTCAACCCGCTTCGTGTACAGCGCGTAAATCTCGTAAGCGGGCTTAAGCGTTCCCATCAGAACGTCCCCGGCCATGGCGTTCGCGTACTTCGCAGTGATAGAATTAACGTCTTCCTGCGTGAAAAAGAGATGGCTGAAATCGAGCATCTCCAGATACGTCTGCAGGAATTTCTTCGAAACGTCTTCGTTCAGTTTTGCCCGGGTGTAATGCCCCTCCTCCAGGAGTCGCCCGACGGACATCGCCACTGTTTCTCTCGAACTCGCCGGTGCCGGCGGAGCGGCAAGCGCGGCTGCAAAAAGGACGGTGCAAAGGGCAAGTGATCGCCGAAAAGATGATCTCATTGGTAAAAAGGAGGTTTAAGACATTCGCAGAATTCGCCACGCAGCGCAACACAACGAGACAAAGTCGGCATTATTGGGTAGAGATAGACAATCGACAGCGCCGAACATTCAAAAACTTTATCACGATGGCACCAGCGACCCACAAATCGTTTTGCGGAGGGATTTTCGAAACCAATTGCTATCTGTTCGAAGCGCCCGATGGCTGGATCTTGTTCGACGCACCTGATGGTGCGTGTGAATGGCTCCGTTCCCTCAGTATCCATCCCAAGCTTTTGTTGCTAACACACGGACACGTCGATCACGTTCAGGACGTCGCCAGAATTAAACAACAGTTTCATTGCCAGATCGGATGTCACCAGCTCACCGCGCCTATGATTTCTGATCGCGATTTCTTTCGGAACTTCGGATTCGCGCTGGAAGTCGAACCGGCCGAACCAGATTTCCTGATCGAGGAGACGCCAAACCGAAATTTTCTCGGTGCGGACTTCCAGGTTCTGGAAGTGCCTGGTCATTGCCCGGGGAGTCTGTGCTTCTTTTCCCGGAAGGACCGGTTGCTCATCGGTGGCGACGTTCTTTTCGCCGGCAGCATCGGTCGGGGTGATTTACCCGGCGGCGATAGCGATCTGCTAATCAACGGGATCAGGACGAAGTTATTTCCGCTGGGCGATGACGTGACGGTGCTGTCCGGCCACGGGCCGCCGACTACGATCGGCCAGGAACGCCAGACAAATCCATTTCTGCAATAGTTCGAATGCGTCTTGTAGCCGTCGCCCTGCGGGCGACGCTGCATTAGTCAGCCCTGCGCTTCGCACGGGCTACAGGTAAGACCTCACCACGGAATCTCTTTGCGATCGCGCAGGAACTTCCCGGTAAGATCCTGCGGCGCTTCGCTGGCGAGCCACACGATCGTATCCGCGCCTTCCTCCACCGACCGGCTGGCGTTTTTACCGCCCATTTCCGTCCTGACCCAACCAGGACACACCGAATTGACGGCGAATTTCGGCAACGCCGCTGCCAGCTGCACAGTGACGCCATTCAATGCAGTCTTCGAAATGCAGTAAGCGGGCGCCCAGCCGTCCGCGCCGCCGGTGAGTTGACCGCCGCCGCTCGAGACATTAATCACGCGCGGCGCCTTGCTTTTCCGAAGCAACGGCACGAATGCGCGCGTTACGCGCAGCGCACCGAGCGTATTTGTCTCCAGTGTTTTTCGAAACAGGTCGTCGCTAATTTCCAAAATTGCATTGTCTCCGTCAGCAATGATCCCAGCGTTGTTCACGAGCACATCGAGACAATCCTCGATGTTAGAGAATTCACGCGCCGCCGTTGTCACGCTATCTTCGTCGGCGACATCTATTTCCAAGAACGTCCCCTTGCCGCATTTTTTTGCGATCTCCTCCGTTGCTTTGCGACCAGCCTTGGCGTTCCGCGCACCAACGAACACGTGAAATCCTTTGGCCGCGAGCTGGCGCGCTACTTCGTGGCCAATGCCTTTGTTCGCTCCGGTAATCAACGCCGTTTTCATGTATGTCCCTGATTCGGCTTAGTCGTCGCTGTCGGTTTGCAGGAAATCCTTGAGCAAAGGCTGCGGATTCGAGGGCAATTCTTCTACGTCCCGCAATTTCTTTGTAATCATGCGAGAGCGAACATCGACGTCTTCCATTTTGCGCGATGCCTGGTCGATCTTTTCCTTCACTGCGGATAACGATTCCCCGAATTTGCCGAATTCCGTCTTCACAGCTGCAAGCAGGTTCCAGACTTCGCTGGAGCGCTTTTGGATCGCCAGAGTGCGAAATCCCATCTGCAAACTATTGAGCAACGCTGCGAGCGTCGTCGGCCCCACAAACGTAACGCGGCAATCGCGCTGCACATTTTGAACCAGGCCGATACGCCGAATCGCTTCGGCGTAAAGTCCTTCGCTTGGCAGAAATAGCAGCGCGAAATCGGTCGTTTTCGGCGGATTAATGTACTTCTCGCAAATGTCCCTGGCGCAGCGTTTCAATTGGGTCTCCAACGTTTTGATCGCGCTTTCCACTGCTCCGGGATCGCCTTTCTCCTGCGCCGCTGCCAGCCGGTCGTAGTGTTCCATCGGAAATTTCGCGTCGATCGGCAGCCAAACCGGCGCGCCGTTTTCGTCACCTGGCAATTTAATCGCAAACTCGACGCGTTCGTCCGTGTCATCTCGCGTCTTCATGTTCTTAGCGAACTGTTGCGGGGTAAGCATTTCATCCAGGAGAACGCCGAGCTGCCATTCGCTCCAGCCGCCTCGCGTCTTCACGTTTGTGAGCACGCGTTGCAATCCACCAACGTCACTTGCCAATTGCCGCATCGCGCCAAGACCCTGATGCACTTGCTCCAGCCGATCACTGACCAGCTTGAAGGATTCGCCCAACCGCTTTTCGAGTGTGCCCTGCAATTTTTCGTCGACTGTCGCGCGCATCTTATCGATCTGCTTTGCGTTGTCGTCCTGCAATTGCCGCAGTCGAACATCGACAATCGACCTGACGCCTTCCAACGAACTGGCTAATTCCTCACGTTGATTCTTCGCCGCGGCGCCTGCCTCTTCGCGATTGCGCGAAAACTCATCGCGCAAACTGCGATCGATCGTCTCCAATCGCTTCGCCAGCTCTTTTGCCGGGCCTTGATTTCCGCGCCGTGTTAACAGAACGACCACGGCGACAATCAACCCGCCGCCGACGAACCCGATCGCGAGATAAAGCAGCGGACTCATGTTAAACACGTAGCAGATTCCGCGACTTCGCTCGGAATGACAAGTTGGCCGCAGCTGTAGAGGCAGGCGTGTCGCCTGCAATAGTTTACGTGAAAGCAGCCGGCCCCGGCTGCCGCTACACTTAAAATCTAAGCTTCACGCCACCGTACGCAGCCCGGCCGAGCGACGGGAAACCGAAGACTTCGGAATAATGCTCGTTCGTTAGGTTATCGACTCGCCCGAAGATTGAGAAGTGTGGCGTGACTTCATACTCCGCTGCAACGTTTAGGAGGGAATAATCCTCGATATCGAAATTCGGGGCGCCGAAGTTCAGTTCCTCTCGCGCATTCACGAATTTTGCTTCGACTACCGTGCGCAATTTTTTGAACCAAAAATACGAAGCAGAAAAATAAATTTCATTGCGCGGCCTCCGGGGCAAACGCGAGCCTTCCGGTTGCGAAATGTCAGCCGACGAAGTTTTTAGGGTGTCCAGATAAGTATAGCTCGCCATGAACACGAGATTGGAAATCGGTTCCGCTCGTAACTCGGCTTCCAATCCTTGCGTTTCCGCAGCGCCGAGGTTCAGCGTTTGAAACAGTCCATTGAATCCGATTACGTTCGACAAATCGTTATGAAAGTACGTCAAATCGAGCGCAACACGCTTTTGCCAAAGCTCCTGTCGGACGCCAATGTCCCAGCCGAAAACTTTTTCCGGCTCCAAATTAGGGTTGTTACCGAAAATGATGTCCTGACTGCTCGGGGGACTGAATCCTGTCGCAACACTCGAGTGTAGCGTCGAATTCGTCTTGTCGACCTTATAGCTGCCGGCAACGCGATAAGTCCACACGCCGCCAAACGCGTTGAAGTCAGCAAACTGGCCGCCGGCGACAACGATCAAATTTTCAACTGGCGTTAGCGTGGCCTGCGCAATGCCGGCGATCTCCTGTGTATTGTCGCCTATAAAAGTCGGTTGCGGTCCGAACGCTTGCGAAACAAATGGGCGCTCCTGCCCGGAATTAATCCGGCTGTAGTAAAAACCAGAGGTAAGCGTAAGCCATGAGGTTGGACGCAAATTGTTTTGATAATCAACCTGGGTCCGTTCGAAGAGCGCCCGTGTCGGCCCCGTGAAACCGTCCTCGTTAGGATCGTTTATTTGGCGCTCGTGATCGTAACTGACAATGAGTTTGTGATCCCACCACTCAACCGGCTTCCAATCGATATGAGGTCCAATTAACCAACGCTCAGTGTAAAAATGATCAATGGGACGTGGATCGAAGATCGTGTTCGGATTTCCAGTGTCGCTAAATGAATAAGTAAACAGACTGCCAATTCGTAGTTGTTGGTCAGGCGACCAGCCAACGTTCGCAATCCCAGCAGTATTCCGATAATTGTTATTGGGACGCGCGTTATCAGTGTCGAGCCGGCTACCGGCGACCGAATAATCAAAATCGCCGATTTTGCCGTCGCTCTGCCCCCATTCACGGAAGGAGTCGTACGATCCGCCTTCGCCGGCAACCATCACGCCTGGAGTTCCGGTGCCTTGTTTCGTGAAGATTTGAATCACTCCTGCCAGTGCGTGCGGTCCGTAGATGGCGCTTTGCGGCCCGCGCACGACCTCGATCCTGTCGATATCGTCCGTGGTAATGTCGGCGAAGTTCATTGCGCCGGATAAACCCTGGTTAATCGGAATACCGTCGAGCAGCACTTGCATGTCCTGGCTTGGCAATCCGCGCATGAACACGGAGGTCAACTGGCCGGCCGTCCCCGTCTGTACCACTGCCAGGCCAGGCACTTCGCGAAGTGCATCGCTCACGCGCTGGATTTGCTTCTGCTTGATGTCTTCCGATGAGATGACGGTGACAGTTGCGGGCGATTGATCGAGCGGAATATCGAAACGCGTCGCTGACACGACGACCGACTCCACCTCTGCTTCACCAGGCGAAGCAGTCGGCGTGGCTTCCTGCGCGTGACAGACGAAGGGCGCGAAGACCAGTATCGCGACCGGAAAAAACAAGACTGAACGATTTTGCATAACAAGTTTCCTCCAACTCCGAGAGTCGGACTTGTTAGGCCCCGAATACTACGAGGCGTCGCATTGCCCAGCTCTCATTCTTCTTTTTGCGAAGAAGTTTTTCGCTCCGCATTCGCGAAACGAATGAGGTGGACCGGACAAATATTCTGGCTCCTGGCTTATAATGCCTGCGTGGCATCGCACCTCGTTCCCGCCTTCACCCCCGAAATGGTTTCGGGGATTGGCCCAATGGGAAGTCGTATCCAGTTACAGCAGCGCAACTGCTCCCGATTCTCACGGGATTTCTTGCGCCGATCCACTTTTCCAAGCTCGCAAAGAACTGGGACGAGGAGTAGCGGCTTGCGTTTTGAGCGTCAAGATTATTTAATCAACACTACTGACTCTCGTTGTTATACAGACTTTTTTAGGGCGTTTCTGTAAATCCCGAAAGCGTTCGGGACTGACAGAGACGACCCTACAATTGCCCGGGATGACAACAGAGCGATCTAATCATGGCAAAGCCAACTTCTAAATTCATCGTCACAGGCGGCGCGGGATTCATCGGCTCGAATCTCACGCTGGCGTTGCAGGAAAAATTTCCGGACGCGCGTCTTACGGTGATCGATGATTTCCGGTCTGGTGATTTCAAGAATCTGGCAGGGTATCGCGGAGATTTCATCGCCGAAAATCTGGCGACGTTCGATTGGCAGGAAAAATTTGGTGATCCGGCCGCTGCCGGCTTCGACGCGATTTTTCATCTCGCGTCGATTACCGACACAACGGTTCACGATCAATTCGTCCAGGTGCACGACAACGTGGAAAGTTTCCGCCGGCTTTTGAATTTCGCGCGGCCCACAAAGACACGAATCATCTACGCTTCCTCTGCGGCGACTTACGGTTCAGCGACTGAAGCAAGCACGGAATCAAACAGCGCCGCGCCGGCGAACGTTTACGCGTTTTCCAAGGTCATCATGGATAATATCGCCCGACAGGCCGCTGCCGAATCGCCGGATTGGATCATGGTCGGGCTGCGTTACTTCAACGTTTACGGACCGAGGGAAGCCCATAAGGGCGTGCCCGCAAGCATGATTTATCATCTTGCACAGCAGATAAAGGCGGGCAAACGACCACGCATTTTCAAGCACGGTGAACAGAAACGCGATTTCGTCTATGTCAGGGACGTTGTCGAAGGCACCCTTTGCGCGCTCGACGCTAAAACGAGCGGAATTTATAACGTTGGTGCAGGCGAGGCGCGCTCGTTTAACGAACTCATAGAGGTGCTAAATAAATGTCTAAGCACAAACTTTGAGCCCGAATACTTCGATAATCCGCATGCGCATTATCAAAACTTCACGCAAGCAGATCTGACCAGGGCGCGTAAAGCACTCAAATACGAGCCACGTTTCTCGCTCGAAGAGGGCGTGCGCGATTACATGCAGTGGTTATACCCGTAGCGCAGCCTTCTGGTTACTCTGAGGCAGCCAGATCGCGAAAGGCTTTCTCGGACAATTGAAATTCGTGCCACTCGCTGTCGATTGTCGCACCCAGGCGCTTGTAAAACTCCATGCCCCGCTCATTCCACCTGGCGACCCACCATTTGATCACTCCGCAACCTGCCTGCTGAGCTTCTTTCGCAACCGCTTTCATCAGCTGTCTCCCTATTCCCAGGCTCCGATGTCGATCGGCGATATAGAGCTCTTTAACGATGAGATTCGGCTTCGCTCGATACGTGAAGGGAACAAGATAATAAACAAGAAATCCGACCAGGCTGGAGCCGTCTTGCGCGATAAGACAATAAAAATCAGGTGGCGAACGCCGAAATCCCTGTTCGCGTAACACCTCCTCCGAAATAGCGAAATCCTTCGAATATTTCTCGAACTCGGCGAGTTCGCGCATTAAAGGCAGCAAGCTTGGAATATCGGATTCGACTGCTTTTCGGATTTCCAGCGTTGTCATGAGTAGAACAAAGGATCACGCGGGGACTCGTTGATCACACTGAGACCGTTGAACAACGCGCTTTCCTTGAGGCGACATCGCTCATTCTATTGGGACGATGGGCATTAGCCTTCCCAGAAGAATCTTGTGGGACGACGGATTTCCGCCGGAAGACTCTTGTGCACAGGGCAATTGAGCGCGGTTTGCTCAAGGATTTCACGATTCGGATGATCAGGCGCGAGCGGGATGTGAACTTCTGAAGGCAAAGCAACAATCCGGCGCGGCGGATCACTGGACATCTCTTTTTGCACGGACACAGTCATTCCGCGCAAATCAACTCCGAGGTCCTCCGCCTTGATTCCCATCGTTGTGCTGATGCATGTCGCGAGAGCCGTGGCGACGAGATCCGTAGGCGAAAAGGCTTCGCCTTTACCCTTATTATCGCTCGGCGCGTCCGTGGAAATTTTTGCCTGCGAGGGACCGTGCGTCGCGTCGCAATGCAAGTCCCCGGTGTACTTCACTGAGACCTGGACCATTGGAAATAATGCGGCTGCTCCCACCTTTTGTCACATCAGATCGAATCGCTTTTACGGCCGACGCGAACCGCGTGTTCTTGCGGCTGGATACCCGGGCCATACCGGCGCGCGTAAACCTGCGTGAACTCCGCTCCCAAAAAGCTGATCAGCGCAGAATAATAAACCCAGAACAGCAGGACAACGAGCGAACCCGCGGCCCCAAACGCACTCGCCGTCGCAGTTCGTCCGAGATAAATGCCGATCGCGTATTTTCCTGCGGTAAAAAGCACGGCCGTCACAGCTGCACCGATCCACACATCTCTCCACGAAATCACAACGTCGGGTAAAAATTTGTAGATCATGGCAAAGAGAATCGCGATCACGAAGAATGAGCTGACAACGTTCGCCATTTGCCAAACCCACGGGATGCCAGGCAACCAGGTGTTCATGTAGTTTTGAATCCAGCTGATGAGCGCGCTGATCACAAGTGAAACCAGGAGCAGAAATCCAACGCCAATGGCGATCGAAAACGAGCGTACCCGATCGACAACAAAGGACATGATCACACCACGGTCAGGCTTAGCTTTGACGTCCCAAATCTGATTCAGCGCAGATTGCAATTCTCCGAAGACCGCGGTTGCGCCCATGACAAGCGTGACAATTCCTATGCTCATCGCCCAGACGCCCTTGCCAAATCCGCGGGACGATTCGATCACTTGCCGCACTGCATTGGCCCCCTGCGCACCGATCATTTGTTCCATTTCACCGACGATCTGATCGGTCGCCGTGTCGGGCGTGAGAAAGAAACTGGCCACACCCACCGCGATGAGCAGTACGGGCGCGATTGAGAAGATCGTGTAAAACGCGAGTGCGGCAGACAACTCGAAAGCGTTGTCGTTCGTCCACTCTTCGAACGTAAGCTTGAGCAGCTCCCAGCCTGCCTTCAGTTTGTTCGCGGGAATCTGCTGAACTGACTCATCCGTCATCGCTGTAAGGATCGTCGCTAAACAATGTCGTTAGCGGGAAGCGTGGCGGTTGAAATGCGCACGACTATGTCTTGATGATCGGTGGAGGAATGTCTTCCGTCTCGCCGGTGTCAATGCCGTGCCGAAGTTTGCTGTGCCGCACGCTATACAGAAAATAAATCACGAGCCCGATTACCAGCCACGCCACAAACCGAATCCACGTGAGCACCGGCAGACTGAGCATCAGGGACAAGCACAAGATCACGCCAATGATCGGGAACACCGGCACAAATGGAACACGGAACGGCCGGGCGCGCGTTGGATCGGTTCGTCGCAAGACCGCCACACCGATGCAAACAAGAATAAAAGCGAACAAAGTTCCGATATTTGTGAGATCTGAAAGCGAGCCGATGTCGGTCAGCATGGCGACCCCGCCAACCACCACGCCGGTCCAGATGGTCGTCACGTGCGGTGTCCTGAAGCGTGGATGAATCTTGGCAAAGTATTGTGGCAGTAAACCATCGCGTGCCATCGCCATAAAAATTCTCGGCTGCCCAAGTTGAAAAACCAGTAGCACCGAAGTCATACCTGCGAGCGCGCCGGCGCTAATCAACGCTTCTGCCCATGGCTTACTGGCAAACGCAGTCGCCGCGGCCGCGGGATCGCCAAGGTAAACAGAGTATTTCTTAATACCGGTCAAAACTGTGCCCATTAAGACGTAGAGCAGCGTGCAAATGATCAGGGAGGTTATGATCCCCTTGGGCATGTCTCGTTGCGGGTTACGCGTCTCTTCCGCAGTAGTAGAAACGGCATCAAAACCGATGAAGGCAAAGAAGATGATAGCCGCTCCGCTCATCACGCCGGCAAATCCGTTAGGCACGTACGGATGCCAGTTTGTCGGATGCACCATGAAAGCGCCGAATGAAATAAAGAACACCACAACGGCGACCTTCATGATTACTATCCAAGTGTTCGCGCGGGCGCTCTCGCGAATTCCGTAGATCAACAGCACCGTCACCAAAGCAACAATCACGAGAGCGGGAACATTTAAGGAAATCGGATGACCGGCGATGACGGGAAACGTTGTCGACGAAAAGTCTTTGAGGGTGTCGCCTCCTTTTGCGATGAGATCGCTGGCGGTACGGTAATCGTTTACCGCCCAGATCGGAAATTTAAGCCCGAAAAGGCTGCCGCATAGCTTCACGAAATATCCCGACCAACCCACTGCGACTGCCATATTTCCAACCGCGTATTCGAGGATCAAATCCCATCCGATGATCCACGCAACGATTTCCCCGAGCGTCGCGTATGAATAAGTATAAGCCGATCCCGAGACCGGAATCATCGCCGCCAACTCGGCGTAACACAGCGCGGCGAATCCGCAGGCCAATGCCGCTACAAACATGGAAATCGCCACAGCGGGTCCGGCACCCGACCGGCCCAGGGAGAGGTCAGCACCCGACAACCACGCTTGAAGGAAATTAAGAACCGGCGTTTCAAGCCGCGTGGGAAATGTCTGACCGGCAATCGCAGTGCCGATGAGTGCGAAGATTCCGGTGCCGATCACCGCGCCAATGCCTATGCACGTTAGATCAAACGCCGTGAGCGTGCGGTTCATTTGTCGCTCCGGCGCTTTCGCTTCAGAAACCAACCGGTCCGGACTTTTAGTTCTGAACAGTTGAAGTGCCACCGCGCGAGATCGTCTCATCAAGCAGTTCGGGTGGTCAATCCAAAGCTTCGAGGGAGCGAAGGGGCGCGTATTTATGCTGAGTCGACGCGCGCAAAATAGTTTTGTAGCATCGCAGGTGTATGTCCGATGAGCCGGCAAAATTTATTCTCGGCGACACCGCGATCAGTTCATTCGAGGGAACTCCGGGACAGCGCCGATTCGGTAAAGCGAAAGACAAAGGTCCATCGCTCGCGCATTGCGAAAATTGTGGCGCGGAACTGCAGGGGCACTGGTGTTCTCAGTGCGGCCAACCTGCGATCGAGTATCGCCGTTCTTTTCGGTACGTTGTTGCCGACCTACTGAACGAGTTCCTGAATTGGGATTCAAAATTCTTCACGAGCATCGCGCTTCTCATCGTAAAGCCGTGGCGACTAACAAATGAGTTTCTCGCCGGCAAGCGCGTCCGGTATGTAAATCCGCTCCGGCTGTATCTGCTGGCGAGCATCTTGTTTTTCTTTGCGGTGAATTACGGAGCAAAGTGGATACGTATTGACCCGACGAAATTCCCCGACGAGAAACGGGCGGAGGTTGCCGCGGCAATCGCGGACAAACGCGGCGAGATCGAAAAGGAGCTGAGTAAGGAAAATCTCACCCCGGCGCAACGGGAAAAGCTGCAGAAAGCTTTGGACTATCTGGCAAATCCAAAGTCTTCTGCGACGACAACACCAACGCCCGAAGAAGCTTCGTCACCCACGGTGGCGCCAAGCGCATCGCCTGGAGCCGAATCGGGTCAGCAAACCTATGGCCCCGTAGGAGACAGGCCGTTCGTTGTTTTTGACGATGCGAAGTCCACCACCCCGTTCGAACGCTGGATTGAAGGACGGGCGAAAGAGAAGATGGGCGAACACGGAACCAAAATGGGGCTTTTTATCCGCACCCTGTTCAGCAACCTGCCCTACATGATGCTGTGCTGCATCCCGCTCTTCGCTCTTGTTTTGAAACTTCTCTATATCCGGCGACGTCTTTTCTACATCGACCATCTGATTTACGCATTGCATATCCACAGCTTCTTCTATGCCGCCGTCATGTTGATTGTGCTGGCAACCATGGGCCTCGTTCGACTCGCGCCGGGTGCAATTGCGGGATGGCTGATTGCGCTCCTATGGATCGCGTTTGTGACGCAGATTTTCCTGTCGATCCGGTACGTTTATCGGCAGGGCTGGTTCTTCAGCATTTTTAAGTTCCTTTTTGGCGGCTTTGTGTATCTGATTGTCCTCCTAGCGGCGCTCGCCATCACCTTTTTCGCCACACTCGTATTGCCATCATGAAGAAAATAATCCTCGGTAGGACGCGTTACTGCGTCCGCGCCGTCGTCGCTTTGGCCTTAGCATCTCCCGCTTCAGTTTTTTGCAGTGATCGGCAAATCGCTTTTGAACGAGATCAGGCTGTTTGGATCGCCAATCTCGACGGCACGAGTGAGAAAAAAGTCGCGGACGGCATCTTCCCGGCAATCTCGCCGGATGGAACTCGCATCGCGTTCAACACAACTGAGAAAACGAGCGACACGACGTATGCCCGCCATATCGCCGTGATCGACATTGCCACGGGAAAAATTGACGTTCTCAAAAACGTACCGAGCGATAACTCTTATTACCCGAGCTGGACGGCTGACGGGAAACAGATCCTTTTCACGACGCGGCCCCACGAAGTCTGGGATCTTGCGGTGTTGAATTCCGACGGCACGAATTTCCACGTGCTCAAGCCCGGTAAGCAAGGGGAAGTGACGCGTTACTCACCCATTTGGGCGCGCGACGGAAAATCGGTTTTTTGCGAGGACATGTCGAACATTTACCAGATCGGCCTCGACGGCGGGGTGCGCACGCAATGGAAGATCGACAAGATCGTGCCGGAAGGCGACATGAGCGGCGACGGCCGCATTGATGTATCGCCTGACGGCAAGCGATTGCTTCTAAGCATCGATATGGGCGAGGAATCGGGGCGCACAGACTGGGATGGGCCATTGCCGGCGCTCTGGTCGTTCGATATCCAATCGAAAAAGGCGACCAGGCTTACGCCGCAAAAATTATTTGGCTGGGATGGCGTCTGGCTCGACAACGACAACATTCTTTTTCTCAGCCGCGACGCCGGCGAAAAGGAAGATTCGATTTATCGAATGTCCGTCGACGGCAAGGATCTGAAACTACTGATCAAGAACGCGCGCTTTCCAACCGTCAGCGCTCCGAAAACATGAGAAAATTCTTTGTCGCAATCAGTCTTTGCATCGCCTTTTCCGCGCTGGTTGACGCTGCACAACGCAAAATCGCCTACAATCGCAACGGAAAGATCTTTGTCGCCGACGTCGATGGTACGCATTCAAAGAAAATTGCAGAGGGCTCCTGGTCAGTGATTTCACCGGACGGCACACGCGTCGCGTTTAACACCGACAGCGACGCGAAGAATCACCCCGGTCCTGAGCGTCACATTGCAATCGCCGACGTCGCCAGCGGCAAGTTCACAGTTGTACCGAATATTCCGAGCGACAATTGTTTTGGTCCCGTCTGGTCGCCCGATGGGAAACAGCTCGCTTTTTCAATCATGACAGACAATGCGTGGCACCTCGGTTTGGTGAATGCCGATGGCTCCGGGTTCCGGTTGGTGAAGAACGCAGAGCTAAAACCCGACGCGTTTGGAGCGCCGGAATGGGCACGCGATGGCAAATCGATTTTCTGCCACGATCTAGACAACATTTACCACATCGATCTCGACGGAAACGTTTTGAAAAAATGGGAACTCTCGAAAATTTTGACAGACGCGAGCATGAACAGTGGTTGTCGACTTAGCATTTCGGCGGACGGCAATTCGCTGCTCATGGATGTCGATTGCGGCTCGGAGCACGAGCGAAAAGACTGGGATGGTCCGCAGCCCGCGGTTGAAAAACTCGATCTCACCGCTGACAAGGTAGTGCGCATTAGCGGCAAGGATGACTACGTCTGGGAACCGTTCTGGCTAAGCGCGGACGAATTCTTTTGCATCATGCAGAAGGAGAAAGAAAACCAACCCTCGATTTACCGGATGTCTTTGGAGGGCAAGAATCCGAAGCTAGTCGTTAAACACGCGCGAACTCCGAGCGTGAGTGCACCGTAGCATAGAAAGCTTTAGCCACCGGTTCGCCGCAGGACGAATCCGTCCGGTGTGCGGACCTGTGGCCGGTTTGTGTTGCGTTACAAAACAGAAACGGCCCACAGGGCCGTGGCTACATCTGGCCTCAACTGAGCAGTTCCCGCGCTTTCGTAAGTGCCTCGTCGATCTTGCTGGCGTTTTTCCCGGATCCCTGCGCGTTCTCCGGACGTCCCCCACCTTTTCCGCCGATAATCGGCGCAACCTGTTGAATCAATTTGTTCGCCTGAAATTTTTCAGCCAGCGCTGCGGGCACATGAGCAATCAAAGCGACTGATCCATCGCGCTTGCCGGCAAGAAAAATCGGGCCTTTGAATTTGGCTTTCAATGCGTCGACAACTGCCTGAAGAAGTTTTCCATCCGCATCTGGCACTTCAGCAACGGTAAAGTCTTTTCCCCCATGAGATCGTGCCAGTTCGCTGGAGATCTCGGCAGCCCTGCTCTTCAATTCTGCCTCCGCGGACTTCGCCGCTTTCTTTTCCCACTCGCGAACGTCCGCATCCACTTTTTCAAGATGCGCCACGCGCGCGTCGATTTGCTTCAGCATTTCGGCTGTCGTTGCGTCATCTTGGAAAGCCGGCAGCATCGCGATGTCTGGTTTCTTCCGCGCGAGCGTTTCAAACTTCTCCTGCTGTCGCGCGGCTTCCTGTGTCGCCCACGTGCGCGCCGCATCGCCAGCGACCGCTTCGATGCGCCGCGTTCCCGCGGCAATGGCCTCTTCTTTCATTATACGGAACGGCCCAATCTCGCCCGTGAACCTGACATGTGTGCCACCGCAGAGCTCCATTGAATAACCATTAAGCGCGCGAGGAGTCCCGCCGATTTGCAATACGCGAACTTGGTCGCCGTATTTCTCCCCGAAAAACTGAATGATGTCTTTCCGCTGTTTTGCCTCCGCAAATGGAATTTCAGTCCACGAAACTGCTGCATTCTCGGCAATTTTTTCGTTCACCAATTTTTCCACATCGCGCTTTTGTTGCGACGTGAGCGGCGCACTTGAAAAGTCGAACGTTAGTTTATCGGGTCCGACGTAGCTTCCTTTCTGCGAGGCATCGCGCGAGACGACTTCATGCAATGCCCAGTGCAATAAATGCGTCACGGTGTGATGTCCTTGAATCAGTTTACGTCGATCAACATCGACGGAGATGCGCACCGCCTCACCCGGTTCGGGCGCGCGACCATCGACTATCGTCGCCCGATGAACAAAAACGTCACCGCGCTTTCGGGTATCGATCACGCGCAACTGACCGACTTCCGTCCAATCATGCCCCGGAACGTGGAGCAATCCTCGATCTCCGACCTGCCCGCCCATCTCGGCATAGAACGGCGTGCGATCGAGAACAATGTTCACTTCGTTCGGCTGTTTGCCAGGCAAGACCCTGTCGACAACTGATTCCGTCTCGAGAAAATCGTACCCAAGAAATTTAGTTGGCTCGACTTCGAGCTGGTCTGCCTCAACAGTAATTTCCTCCTTCTTTTGCGCCTGGCGCGCGCGCTGGCGCTGTTCGTCCATCGCTTTCTCGAACTCGGCAACATCGACAATAAATCCTCGTTCCCGCGCCATGAGCTCCGTGAGATCGAGGGGAAATCCGTACGTGTCGTATAGCTTGAACACGGACCGGCCAGGCAAAATTGGCAAACCGCCAACCGGAGCGACGATCGAAGCGTCACTCGTCATTCCTCGCATCATCGCCTCAAACTCCTCGATGCCTCTATCGAGCGTTTTGTTAAACGATTCTTCTTCACGGTGAAGCACTTCTTTGATTTTTGATTGCTGTTTCCGGACTTCCGGAAAGACGTCGCCCATCGTTTTCGCCACGACGTCGACGAGTTTGTAGAAGAACGGGTCATGAAAACCGAGCGTGCGGCCGTATCGGATCGCTCGACGCAGGATCCGCCGCAACACATAACCGCGGCCGTCGTTTGAAGGAATTATTCCGTCAGCGATTGCGAACGAAAGCGCGCGAATATGATCTGCGATAACGCGGAACGCGACGTCGATTTTTTCCTGTTCACTTTTCCCGCCACTGCCATGTGTTGGCAGCGTGCTGGCGTATTTTTTGCCGCTCAGCTTTTCCAGCTCGTCGAAGATCGGGCGAAAGACGTCTGTCTCGTAATTCGAAGTTGTTCCGGAAAAATCGATGAGATTCTTTGTGCCCTGAATGATTGCGGCAGCGCGCTCGAAACCCATTCCGGTATCGACGTGACACTGCGGCAACGCCGTGAATGAACCATTCGGGTTCGCATTGAACTGGATGAACACAAGGTTCCAAATCTCGATGCAAAGCGGATCGTTCTTATTCACTAGCGCGCCACGCGTGTCGCCGTCTGGCGTCAGATCGATATGCACCTCAGAGCACGGCCCACACGGACCCGTGTCGCCCATCATCCAGAAATTGTCGGCCTTGCCGCAGCTGAGAACGTGAACCTTAGGATCGAGATCGGCTTCACGAAACAGACGGGCCCAGTGATCGTACGCTTCCTGGTCGAACTCACTCGGCTCGCCGGGGTCGGGCTGATAAACCGTCGCGTAAAGGCGCTGCGGCGGAAATTTCCAGCGTTCCACCAGTAATTCCCACGCCCACTCGATTGCTTCCTTTTTGAAATAATCGCCGAAGCTCCAGTTGCCGAGCATCTCGAAAAACGTGTGATGATAAGTGTCGAGCCCGACGTCTTCGAGATCGTTATGTTTTCCTCCGGCACGGATGCATTTTTGCGTGTCGGCAACGCGCGGTGGCGTCCATTGCGGTTTTTGTTGCCCGAGAAAAATCGGCACGAACTGGTTCATGCCTGCATTCGTAAACAGGAGATTCGGCGCGTCGGGCAGAAGCGACGACGAGGACACAACGGTGTGCTGTTTCTCGTGGAAGAAATCGAGAAATGATTGCCGTATCTCAGCTGACGTCATGGGTAACCGAATAAACACGAATTTCAGGAATCCTGAAACCGCCACTGGCTGTGTGGCAACTGCGTACTTGCCGCTGCGTTCGGCGGGAAGTTACTCTTTGTCTTCGTCCAGCTTCACTTTGACAGCGGCCTCGATCTCGTCGTAAAGCGCCTTGTCGGTCTTCAAGACGTCCTTTGCGGCATCCCGGCCCTGGGCCAGCTGCGTGCCCTTGTAATTCAACCAGGAACCGCGCTTTTCGATGACTTGCTTTTCCAACGCGACATCGAGAAGAGCGCCGGCTGAGGAAATTCCCTCGTTATACATGATGTCGAACTCGGCCTCGGTAAATGGCGGCGCCACCTTGTTCTTCACCACTTTGACGCGCGTCCGGTTGCCGGTGACGACGCCGTCGGTCTGCTTGATTGCCCCGATCCGGCGGATATCGACCCGCATACTGGCGTAAAACTTTAGAGCTTTTCCGCCAGGAGTGGTCTCTGGGTTTCCAAACATGACGCCGATTTTTTCGCGTATTTGATTTGTGAAAATGCAGCAGGTCCGCGCTTTCGAGATAAGCGATGTGAGCTTGCGCAATGCCGCGCTCATCAAGCGCGCTTGCGCGCCGACGGTCGTATCGCCAATCTCACCTTCCAGTTCCGCTCGGGTAACCAGGGCCGCTACGGAGTCCAGTACGATCACGTCCAGCGCGTTTGACCGAATGAGCGTCTCGCAAATGCGCAGAGCCTCCTCACCAGAGCTGGGCTGCGAGACGAGTAAATCATCCAGATTCACGCCGAGTCGTTTTGCGTAAGCGGGATCCAGCGCGTGCTCGACATCAATAAACGCTGCAAGACCTCCGGCCTTTTGTGCCTGAGCGATGACCGTCAATGCCAGCGTCGTTTTGCCGGACGATTCAGGGCCGAAGACTTCGACTATTCGTCCCCTCGGAAATCCACCGACGCCGAGCGCGCGATCGATCAAAATGTTTCCAGTTGGGATGACATCGATATCCACAATCTTTTCCCCGCCCAAACGCATGATCGCACCTTCGCCGTAATCTTTCGCGATCTGCTGGATCGCCAGGTCGAGGTTCTTGTTGCGCGCGGCAGCCAGCTTATCAGCGGCGGTTCTTTCTTCGGTCTTGGTCGCCATATCAGGAAGAATCTAACTACGACGCAGGTGAGCATTCGCCAAGCACAAAAGCGATTGCCGTCCACGGACTGCAACGAAAAAAGGCCGCGAGCTCAGCGCTCGCGACCTTTAAAGCTTGGACGATCCTGATCCCTTACGAGACAGTGATCTTGCGGGGCTTCACGTGCTCGGCTTTCGGCAGAGTCAACGTGGCGAGACCTTGATCCATCTTCGCGCTGATCTGGTTGGCGTCGATTGACGGATCGATCTCGAACACGCGCCGGAAATTTTCCGGACGCGATTCGCGATGAATCAGCGTTCCTTCCACCGAGGGAAGCGAACGCCGTCCGATGATTGTCAGCTCGTTGTTTTCGACCGAAATCTCGAGACCCTCCTTTTTCACGCCGGGCATTTCAATCTCGAGCATGTAACCGTCACTAATTTCTGTGACGCTGGCAGCTGGCGTAATAAACTGCTCCGCCTGGCTGCGATCAGATTCACGAGTTTCTCGGGTTAGAGTGTTCATAGTAAATTTCCTTTCAGTTTTCCAGGTTTAGCTCACCTGGATTTGTTTTGGTTTTGCTTCCTCAGCCTTGGGCAATGTCACCTTAAGAATTCCATCCTCGTAGGTGGCAGTGACCTTACTGGAATCGACACGCGTCGGCAGCGCGATGCTGCGGCGGAAGCTACCGACGTAACGCTCAGTGCGCTGCGCCGTCTCGCCGTTGCCGCTCTCCTGTTTGCGCTCGCCGCTGATCGTCAGCGTTCCGTCGTGCAAGGAAATGTCTATGACATCCTTACGCATTCCGGGCAGCTCGACTACGGCGACGAAATGATCGCCACTCTCATAAAGATCGAATGCAGGTGACCAGCCGGTAAAAAGTTGACCGGTCCGGCCGAAACCAGACCAGGAAGGCATATCAAAGAACGAGTTCAACTCGTCCCGTAGATTGCTCCAACGGTCCAATGCCGGCCACTGCGTCGAATTCGGAGCTTGATAACGAATTAGTCTCATAATTTCTGAAATCTCCTTTGTTGGATTAATGATTTGCGTTCGACGATTCGAGTAGCTCGCTCCATGCCAAGAGAGCAGGCAGCAAACGCCTGTTCATAAATTCGAGACCTTCAGCCATTTAGCCAATAAACCCGTTCGTTATCTGCGAAAGAGGTTTGGCCTAATTGGCACAAATGAATTCGAAAATCACCAGCTGTGGTGACAAAATTTCACTGTTCATGCCAGCGCATGACTGGCGACGGCTTGACAATTTTATCGTGAAACAGTTACGAGTCGCATTGTGACTTCGCCGGGCGAAAGCCGCTCCGAACTTGATGCGATGATTGCCGACATCGAGCTCACGCTGGTGAGCATCATTCAAGGTGTCGCGCTCACGGTGCTGATCGAGACCTCGCGTGAGCCGATTGCAAGATTGGATTGGATGATGTGGCCGTACGTGCTCTCGGGTCTGGTCATCATCCTGGTCTTCTGGTCGCGTGTGGTGCTGCACATTCTCACTGTCATTCGATGGCCTTTAGAGTTCGGACACAATTTTCTCTATGTTACTTGTGCGCTGGTGGAGGCGTTCGCATTCGCGCAACTTGGCAACCCGACGCGCTGGTTCGCGTTCGTAGCAGCATTTCTCGCCGTCGGTTGGTTGCTGTTTGCGTATGATCTGCGCCTGATTCGCATGCGAGCGCGGGATCGCACCGGCGACGTCAGCAACCGGCTGTATGCGCTTGTGACACGCGATCAACGGATCAACATCCTGCTGTTGTTGCCCGTTTTCTTTCTGGTGAATGTTGCCTGTGCAGTCGCAATTCATTTGCGACCTGAGTTTTTTCTCGCCCGCGACGGACATATCTGGCTAATCGCGCTGCAACTGATCGCGTTCGCCGGATATTTGTCCTACGTCGTAATTTTTTATACCAAGCTCGCGCCAATGATTGCGCAGGCGCGCGCGGAATGGCGGGCAAAAGATCCTGCTGACGAGACTTCTTCCTAACCGGCGAACCCTTCCGCCTCGAACTCTCAGGGAAGAGCGTCGCCTTCACTAGCGCGCACAACTGGGTCCGCACGTGAAGGCAGTTCAAGCTTGCTGTCCAGATAAAGGACCACGAAAGCGATGCCCACCAACGGCTGGAGAACTTTCTCGACAACGCCCAAAACGAAAGCGGAAACGTTAAAGCCGCTGGCTTTCTGCGCCTCGGTTAGTTGTTGCAATAGCGCCTGAGGATCCTGCGTCGTCAGCAATTGATTGAAATACTGGTGCAGCGTCCCCCACTGCGCACCGACTGTGATTGCCAGCACAACGGTACACCAGATGGAAGCGATCAACGCAGCCCGCCATAATGGGCGTTGAAACCACGGAAGATCGCGTCCGCTGCGCGCCAGATTCCGACTCTCCCGCAATGAATCGATGAATCCTGCATTCTCGAGGACGGCAAACTGCTGCCAAAACAAAACGTTCACAAAAAAACGGCCGAACATCCAAACCTGCAGGATCAGCAAACCCATCGCCACGAGAGCCGCCAATATCGACGTTCCAGCGGCAAGAGACATGGCCGCGATCGCCAGGCCAAACACCATGAGTAGGAAGAACACGCCATAGACGAAGATGCAGAGCCCGGCGACTCGCGGCCAAAATCTCACAGCTTCATTGAGTACCCCGACCAAACTGAATCGATTCCCCCGCACAATTTCAGCCGAAAGAATTTGGATTCCCGCGATGTAAACCGGCCACATCACAATCGAAAGAATGAACATCAGAAATGCGAAGCCCGCGGCGAGGACCGAGAGCGTATCCACATTTGAGCCCTGGGGCGGTTTCACGAATGTCGTTATCAATTGACTGCCCACCGATGGCAGCAACACCAGCAGGGCGAGACCGAGGAATTGAAAGAAACCTTTTCGATAAATCTGCAACGTCTCAGTTACAATTTCAGCAAACGTGCACCGCGAGAGTTGCACTGGCGGTTGTATGGAAGCATCCACGACCGGCACGGCGGGTGGCGCAGTAAAAAGCCCGGGGATTTCGGCTGCGATTGTCCAAAGATCGACGTTGGCTGGGCGCGCCTCATTGCCCGGAAGGAGTCGCCCCTCCGCTTTCCACTCACGAAGAGTCTCGATGTTTGCCGGACCGTATTCCGCGCCCTGCACACGCACGATCCATTCGTCGGTCATCTCTTGATCATCCAGCATCATGCATTCAGAATCCAGTATTAGCCTGCAATGAAACTGCTGCTGATCGACGGTCATTACTACGTTTACCGGTCATTTTTCGCCATCCCGAATCTCTCAAATTCCCGGGGCGAACCGACCAATGCCATTTTTGGTTTCACGAAAACGCTGCGGCTAATGATCAAGCATTTGCAGCCTGAACTGGGCGCGGTCGTTTGGGATGAAGGCCTGCCGCAGAAGCGAGTAGAGCTGCAGCCTGCTTACAAAGAGACGCGCAAAGAAATGCCCAAACCGATGGTTCCGCAGCTGGAGTTCATCCAGAACCTTACACCCTTGCTGGGGTTCCGAAATATTTCCCTCCCCGATACCGAGGCCGACGACCTGATGGGTTGTTATACCATTGCCGCGTGCAAGCGCGCCGGAATGGAAGTGGTGCTCGCGACGAATGACAAGGATTTGTTCCAGCTCGTGGGTCCTTGCGTGAAAGTCTATTCAACAGCGAAGGCGGATCTCGCCTCGCCCAAGGATGCATTCGCATTGCTTGGCGAAGAGCAAGTTACGGCGAAATGGGACGTTTCACCCGGGCTGATCGGCGACGTGCTCGCGTTGACCGGAGATTCAGTGGACAACATACCCGGGGTCGGGATAGGCCGTAAAAGCGCGGCCGCGTTGATCCGTGAATTCGGTGGTCTTGAAGGGTTACTGAACAGCATCGACAGGGTGAAAAACGAGCGCACTCGCGAGAAAATCGCCAACGCTCGCGAGCAGATATTGCAAAACCGGAAAATGGTCGATCTGGACTGCCAGATGGAATTGCCTGTGGCGATCGATGAGCTGCAAATCAAGCCCGACTATGGCGCTTTCATATCCGCGCTGGAAAAATGTGAGTTTAAGTCGCTTCTGCAGGAGGTGCGCGACGAAGCAGCCAAAGTAGGGACTGTTGTGCAGGGAAATCTTCTATAAGGGCTTGAGCGGCTCCTCGCCGAAATCTTCAAGACCGAATCGCCTTTCGCCCTCGTTTAAGCCCCGGAAACACTGAAAATCTGACCAGGCACGAATTTTTCGTAAAAAAGTTTCGAACGCATCCCCTTGCAGGGTGTCGAATCTAACAGGTTAAGGCGATTCGGGCGGTGGCACGAGTTTTTAGAAGTTGTTTCTCCTTAGCGTGCGCTGCCCGAATCATTTTTTTTGCCAAAATTCTGGGAACAGCACGACGCTTTGCTGGTGGGTTCGATAGACGCCGGTGGTTTTATACGTATCGTGCGGGCTCCACTCTTCCATGGACGCTGACGAGTACGATCCGATCGCTGCCGCGCTCAAAGAAGACATCGGCAAGGGCGACATCACTACCGAGTTTTTCGTTCCCGAAAGGTTGCGCGCCAGCGGGCGCATCGTTGCACATGAACCGGCGGTCATTGCAGGAACTGGGGCGGCCGCAGAAATTTTTCGGAAGATCGATCCTGAGACGGAAGTTCAAATCATTCGGCCGGATGGCGAAGCAGTTGCCGCCGGCGATATCGTGATCAAAGTGCGCGGGCTTGCGCGTTCGATTCTCAAAGCCGAACGGGTTGCGCTAAATTTTCTTCAACGCCTGTGCGGTATCGCAACGCTTACCCGGCAGTTCGTCGACGCGGTGGGGAATCATCCGGCCAAGATACTCGACACACGCAAAACGACTCCTGGCCTGCGTATGCTGGAAAAGGCCGCGGTTGTGGCTGGTGGTGGGGTTAATCATCGTTCCGGGCTATACGACATGGTTTTAGTAAAGGACAATCATCTAGCCGCGCTCGGAGGGCTCTCGGGGTTTGCCGATCAGATTGGCCGGCTTCGCAAGGAACGGCCCAACATCCGAATCGAAGTGGAAGCTGACGATTTGGAGCAGGTGCGGGCACTTGTGGAGATCGAGGGCATCGACGCAATTCTCCTGGACAACATGGTTCCCGCTCAGATTCGGGAAGCTTTGGCGCTGAGAAGAAACAATATCAAGTTCGAAGCGAGCGGCGGCATTACACTGAAAACCGTCAGGCGGATAGCAGCCACCGGCGTTGATTTCATTTCCATCGGCGCGCTGACGAACTCAGCAAACGCGGTCGATCTCGGGATGGAAATGACAAATGTCCACGGTTGAGAAGTTGGACCGGTTGGCGGCTGAGGAACTACAAGCGGCACTTTCCTCCGCCATCATCGGCGGGAAGATCATTGTGCTCGAACAAACCGGTTCGACGAATGACGCCATTTTTCGGATAGCATCTATGGATGGCCTGCCGTCCATACCAGATAGTTTGGTTGTTTTCGCAGAGCATCAAACGGCAGGGCGCGGTCAGCGTGGAAACCGCTGGGAATCAACCAGTGGAAAAGGTCTTTGGTTTTCAATCCTGTTACGACCCAAGATCCAGCTCCGCGACTCGGGACGCCTCACGATTTGGGCCATCGAAACAATCTCGGACGTGATTCGCACGGAGCTCAGCCTCGAACCCGCGATCAAGTTGCCAAACGATGTTCAGGTTAATGGACGCAAAATAGCAGGCGTACTTGTGGAGATGCGCGCGCAAAACAACGCGCCGCACCTGGCCGTCGTCGGAATCGGGATTAATGTGAACCAACGCCGAGAGGATTTCCCCCCTGGACTTCAAGACAGGGCCATATCTCTCGCAATGTCGTTAGGCCAGAAAGTTGACCGTCTGAAGTTTGCTGTCGCTCTGCTGCAAAAACTGGATGTAACGTACCGCCAAAAATTCCTCGATCGTGACTCTGCAGCCGACGGCGGTGAGCTCAGCTCAATGATTGCGCCTGCAGCTACAACGTCTCCTGCTCCGACAACCACTCGCGATAAACGCGCGGGGAAATTTCGGACGGCTTGATCTCGCTGCGCCCACCCCAGAACACGTTTGTGTAAGAAACCGGGATCTCCTTCGCGCGGAGATGTTGATCAATCGCCGTCTTGTGATCGAGGAGCAGTCGTTTGTCCGTGCCATGCGCCACGGCCATGATGTTGACGTTCTTGAATTCCGGGCCGGCTTCGCGCCAGTAGCAATGCGTCAAAATGTGATGCCGGCCGACCTCACCTCCGGTCTCAATTTCGCGGTTCGCCGGCACCGCCCAATGAAAAAGAGCGTTAAACCGTGTGACGCGCACGCCGCCCACGGATGGTTTGACGTGTTCGAGGAAAGTTGAAAAACGCCCGACAATCTTTCGCGCATTCAAGTCTTCGGCTACGCGACAGAATTCCTCGAGCGACACCCCGGCTTCGCTTGCCCGGGAACCCCACGGCGACGGCCTGACCTCATCCGGAGTGAATTCGCGCTTCAGAGCAAGCAAGACATCCCATTCGTGTTCGCTCAGCTCGACGCGCTGTACCGGCATCATTTTCGCCGGCTCATCAGCTTTGCTTCCGGGCTCAATCGTTTTACGCCGAACATGTCCAACGCCGAGTGTGAAAATACCTTTTGCTGGCATCAGGCGAAAACGTTCCGCGCCAACTTTTTTCTCCAGCAATTCGCAATGCGCTTGCAGCGAAAATCCCTGAGGAGCCTTTACAGTCGTCCAAAGTTTGTAGTCCGATCCGGCGGTGACTGTGTCCGTCGAGCGGAGGACCACATGGCCCGAAAACGGATCGCGCTGAAACATCCAATCGAACGCGGCGTCGATCTTCTCTTCGGGAACCTTCCATGCCACCAGTGCGCCCTCGGCGAGGTTCGTCGCCAGCAAAGTTTGCCGGACGCGCCGGATCGTTCCCGCACGCAACATCGCGGCGATGCGCGCCATCACAATCTCCACACCAACCCCCGAACGATTCGCGATCTCCTCAAACGGCTCGCGAACAAATCCTTCGATCTTGTCTTCGGAAACGGCGAGAATTTTTGCGTTAATCGGATCGTTGTGCTCAACCGGCAGCATACCAATTAATGCGCCGTTCGGCCATGCTTGTCCACCTGCATGCGCCGCTTTCCAGATGATGCTGATCGCTTCCGACCCGTGGCGTTGCATAAGCAGGTTGCCACGCTGAACGTTTGCACTGAAGTGATCAGAGCGATTCTTTTCGACGCCGCAGGTACACTCCTTTATCTGACCAAAACAGTCGGCGATCGTTACGCCTACGTCGGTCGCGAAGTCGGATTAGATCTCGACGCGCAGCAACTGGACCGCGCATTCCACACTGCATGGCAACAAATGCCGCATCGCCCGGCAATAGACGGTCCGCGGGAAAATGATGACAAAGGGTGGTGGCGCGACCTCGTTGGTCGCGTATTCGATCAGGTCGCGCCTTCGTTGAGCAAACTGGATCGGGATAATTTTTTCGAAGTCGCTTACGAACATTTCGCAGAAGCAGGTGTATGGGAGATTTACCCCGAAGTCCCTGAGGTGCTCGCGCAGCTACGATCACGCTTTCAGCTAGCCGTAATCTCAAATTTTGACGGACGTTTGCGACTGATTCTCCAGAATCTTGGAATCTCGAAATATTTTGACCACGTATTCATCTCTAGCGAACTCGGCGCGGACAAACCCGATCCGGAGATTTTTCGACGTGCGTTGGAAATAATCCATCTGGATGCGAACGAGGTCCTCGAGGTCGGCGACGATCCGGAACGCGATTGGAAAGCAGCAGCAGCGGCTGGCTTGTCGGTCTTTCGATTGGATCGGCCACGAAATTCGTTGCGTGATCTGCTTAAGCTGTAGCCGCGGCCCTGCGGACCGCGTGCGCGCGTCTCACAGAGACGCGGCTACAATGGGTCGGCCGGGACTCGAACCCGGAACCAACGCCTTAAAAGGGCGCTGCTCTACCGATTGAGCTACCGACCCGCGCAGGGCTTCACTTTGTAATGCCTGCGGGATTTTTCAATGTAGAATGCCACGCAATCAGGCGTGATCTCACATAAACACAAATGCATTTTTGTCGAGGTACCGAAGACTGGCTCGACCAGCGTTAGGGCAATCCTTGGCAAAGCATGGAGGCCGCATCTGGATCTGGTGCAGATCCAACAGCTAATGGAAACGTCCTGGACCGAATTCGGCGGACGAACGAACCGGATCATGGCCGCGCTGTATCTGCTGCGTTCGGAAGAGCGCCGAAAAGAAACCGGGCGCAGACAATTCGAATCCTATTTCAAGTTCGGATTTGTTCGCAATCCATGGGACCGGGTTGTATCGCTGTATGAGCGCACGGAAGCATTACAGCTCAGGAACGAGATGAACTTCGAACAATTTGTCGATTTGATCCATTACAGCAGCGCCACATGCGTGCATTCGTCCCCGCACCGTTACCAACTCGACTGGTTTGTGGATGCAAACGGAAATCTTTTGGCGGATTTCATCGGAAAATTCGAGCGGCTCGATGAGGATTGGGCTTTTGTAGCGCAGAAGCTCGGCGTGGAGGAGAAGTTGCCGCACCGACGTGAAAACCCGCGGGCGCGTCATTACACTGAGTATTACACTCCTCGAACGAGAGATATCATTGCAGCGAAGTTCAAAGTAGATATTGAGCGGTTCGATTATGAGTTTGCCGGGTAAGATAAAAGCGATCGTCCTTACGTGTGACCGCTGGCGAGCGATCACACGACACCTGATACTCAAATACGAGCGGTTGTGGCCGGATCACCCGTTCGTCTTTCAAATTCCCTACCAGGAGCTGCGTGGAACTGATACTGACCGAATCAAATACCACGCGGCACCCGAGGACATTAAGGGGACCGTCTTGCATCTCCTAGCAGACATAGATGACGAAGAATGGATTTACTGGTGCGTGGACGATAAGTATCCGATTCAGCTACCAACCGACAAGGTCGCCGGCCTTATTTCTCACGCGATGCGTTCGCCTGGAATCGATGGGCTGTTGTTCTGCAGATGCAGAGCGCTATTGAGCATCCCTGCGCTTACGCTCCACCCTAAGAAAGTGAAAAACTTGTTCGGCGATGTTTATCTCGAACGAAAAGGTTGGTGGCAGATATGGATCCATCAGATCATGCGTGCCAAAGTGCTTCGACATCTCTTTAAGAACCTGCCCGATCACATTCCCAGCGCCAAGGCAATGGATGATCTCAAGGATGACGTGCCGAAACTTCCCGAGCACAGGTTGTTCGTGACCGAGCAGAATTATGCAGTGTTTGGCGAAAGCACCCGACGCGGCATGATCACGCAAAACTGTTATGAAAGTATCGTGGAATCTGGAATTGAGCTTCCTGAATGGTTTCAGCAGCCGAACGGCGAATATGTGACGCTCGGAAAATTGTGAGCGAGCGGCGCGCTGCATAGTGAATACATTTGCTCCTGCAGACTTTTTGGACCTCGAACACACGGCTCATCCAAAGCTGTTTGAGAACCAGAGTTACGTCTGGGATGCGCTGAAACAGATTGCGAGCTATTTGCAATTTCGGCTGAAGCCAGCGGTCTTCGGCGAGCTAATAGGTAAACCGTTTATCAGCAATCGCGTGTTCATCGGCAGAGGAACCATCGTGGAGCAGGGCGCCGTTTTAAAGGGCCCGGCATGGATCGGAGAAAACTGCCAGATTCGGAGCGGTTGCTATGTGCGCGAGAACGTCATCGCCGGCAATGGCGTCGTCATGGGCAATTCGTGCGAGTTCAAGAATTGCATTCTGTTCGATGAAGCACAGGTACCGCATTTCAATTACGTCGGTGATTCCATCCTGGGACACCACGCGCACCTCGGCGCGGGTGTGATTCTCTCGAACGTCAAACTCAATCACGCCGAAATCGCGGTCAGCACACCGGACGGCGACATTCCAACCGGATTAAGAAAATTCGGCGCGATCGTCGGAGACGGAACAGAGATCGGCTGCAATTCTGTGATTAATCCCGGCTCGGTGATAGGCCGCGATTGCTTGATTTACCCAAGCGTAAATTTCCGAGGCTTTCTGCCACACGGCAGCAGGGTCAAGCTGCGGCAGGATTTGCAGGTGATCGGGAAACACTGACTTGCTGGCTATCACTCCGTAGCAAGCAGATCCAGACCCTCTTTTATCCAGCAATCGAAGGCAAAACCACACAGGAACAAGTCCGGCGATCTTGTTTTTGCGTGCAGTCGTGCGCACGGAAACGGCTGCAGCAACAAGAAAGTGTAAAAAATTCTTATGGTCGCCGGATTTTTTCCGACGCAATAAACGTCTCGAAGGTGGCTTGCATCCGAAATAACTGTTTGAAGGGGACCACCGATGGGTCGTTCTGATCAAAAAAACCGTCCGCCATTGCGCGCCGAACCAAACAACGGATCTGCGAGGTCAGAGCTAATTAAACTCATCAGGCACCGACTTCATGAGCCACTCGGACCAACACTGTTAGTGTTGCAGCTCCTGCTGCGCGAGGAAGCGCTCTCGCCCCAAGGTGTTGCTCTTATTCGGATGCTTCAGCGCAGTATCAAAGAGGAAGTCCGCGCCATTCGCGAACTGCTGTCCATCATAGAAGAGTTCATTCAAGAGCCGTCCCAGTCAGATAGTCGTGTTGGACAGCACATGCAGAAATCTTCCGAGCCGCGTCTGTCTTAAGCGTTTGGCGTTCGCGCATGAGTGACTATCGAAATATCTAATGTTTGCGTACTTTGCCGACGTGCTACCAATTGCTCACAGATTACAGCAGGGCCACCGATATCGAAACATGCTCACGAGACCGAGCGCGAAGCGAAATAGCAAGGTTATTGGCTGGCTGGTCTGGTTAAGTGATGATTACGTCGTGGGACGCTTGATAGCCCCAGCCTTTTAGAGATGTCGGAGGTGGTAGCCTTATCAGAAGGCCATTCTATCGCACGTGTAGCAATTCTCTTACGCGTTCGAGCGGTCTTCGTGTGGTTATCGTTTACTAACCGCCCTGAATCGGCATCGATAAACTGAAACATGGTCTGGATTTCCGAGCGAGAAAGCATCGCGCGTTTTTTCTTCTGGTCTTGGAGCGTCGCTGTAAGTTCGTCGTTCCATCCTCGTTTGCGCATGAATTCATTCCACATATGAATCTCATCTTCAGTACGTCGGTGGCCCATTCCGAAACAGGACTGCAAAATCGCGTGGTCTGTGAGCCCTTCGTTCACGTAACTGACCAATAAGTCGTAAGTAACTCCTAAAAACATCGCGCATTGTTGATCGAAGTCTTTTTCGAAGTCCTCGACGTGTTCAGGAGGTAATTCGCCTCGGGCAAGACTCCGGATTTTGTCCAGCATTCGACCGAAATAGACCAAGCCGCATGTCTCGTCGTACGGACTACGAAGACCCGAGGTTCCGGACGATATATCCATAATTGCTCGTCTCCTTTTCTCGGTAGTTAGGCCTTGGGACTGCCAGGTCTGACAGGGATGAAGAAAACGTCGGTAGTTGGCCTTCTTAGTGCCCCGATCTAGATCCTTTACTCAAGGAAAGATTCTTAAGAAATTCGCCGAGTTTTTGTCAAGAACGTTTTCGTTTTGACCCTCCAATGCGATTCGCAAGGCAGCGGATGGGGGGGGATTCGAACCCCCGGTGCCTTTCGGCACACACGCTTTCCAGGCGTGCACAATCAACCACTCTGTCACCCATCCAGAATGATCTTCCTCTTCCGCTGAATCTTAATCTCAGTCGGTCGAAAAACGATCGGAACAGAGTAAGACCAAGAGGTAGCGGGAGAGGAAGATTATCACAGCTGCAAGCGCCGGAACAATTCGTCCAGGGGCAATTGAATGCCGATAAAAAATTCGCCGAAGTCGGCGTACTCCGCGCTTACCGGGTCGAACCGCATTTTGTAAACGATGGCTTTGATCTGAAAGGTGTCCCGCGCAAAAAGAGTCACACCCCATTCCGCATCGTCGAGACCGGTCGAGCCGGTGATGAGCTGTTTTACTTTGCCGGCGAATTCGCGTCCGACGCTGGCGTGGCCTTTCATCAATTTACGCCTTTCGTCGTAAGGCAGTGCGTACCAGTTGCGTTGTTCGCCGCGTCGCTTGTTCATGTTATAAAAACAAACAACCGGCCAATCGGGCAGCGTAGGATAAATGCGCTCCTGTCGGTAATGTTTGATTCGCTCGCGAAATGAATTCAATGCCTCGTCGAGTTTTGCAGGATCCTTGCGAACACTGGACTCGAGTGTCTGAGCGTATTCCTCCTCCGTCGTGATATATTCGCTCTCCTCCGTCAGCGACAAATAACTGTAGATCGGCGTGAGCACGTCTGGGCCTAACGAGAGCGACAATCGTTTCTCAACGCTGTTGGCGTTGTGCAAGTCAGGCGTGACCAGCATGAAGCCGATATCTGCCTTTGGCGTCACCATCCCCAGCGTGAGCAATTGAGTGGAATCCATCGCACGCACTTCCTGCACCAGCGACGCCAGGTTTGTTTTCGCAGCGTTTTGCTCCTCGCGGTTGAGTAACTGCCATTGGCCTGTACTCGATTCGGTAAAACAAATGCAAACAATGCCAGCCTTCTTCTGGAACAAGCGTAGTGTTCTTGTCAGTCATCGCGGTAGTCTCAACCTCTAGTATTGTTGGTCAAGCGTTGCAGCGGCGTTTGTGTCAAACGCCGACTGTCAGGAGCTCGCTGCGGCGAGCGCCGTACAACTAACTTCCACCGGCTGGCGTTTGAACCTTCGGCAAATGCGCCATGCAATATTCTTCGCCGTCGCGCGCGACACGGAAATCGAGATTCGGATCGCTAAGCTCCGTGGCACCGCACACCGCGCAGCGATGAAGCGCTTCCGTCGCGCTCGGCAATTGCGATTCAAAACGTTTGCGCCGTGTCGAAACGTCGTGCCGATGCCGCGCTTGATGGATAATCTCCGGCCCAAAGAAAATTAAATAGTTAATGAATGCGGCTATGAGCGCCGCGCGATACGAATTTGTGCTTACTATAAACCAAAACAGCAAAACCGCCGCGTATGCCCATGCCAGCCATTTGATTTTTACGGGCAGAATAAAAAGGATGTAGATGACCTCATCGGGGTAAAAGCGGGCGAATGCGAAGAACAATGACGTGATGAGCATGCCATTGGAGAAATTGCTGCCAAAAAAGAATGCCGCGATGGTCGTGCCGATCATGCCAAGGAAAAAGTAGAGCGTGAGCCGGAACGACCCCCAGGCGCGTTCGAGGCCTTCTCCGATAAACCAGAGAAACCAGAGCGCGAGAAGCATCCATAGCGGACTGAATGTCTGCGGAAGAAAGATATAAGTGACGAGGCGCCAAACCTGACCCCGAAGAATCAAAGCCGGATCGAGCGTCAGAAATGATTCGAAGCCCCGATTGAGATAAACCAGCACATAAACGAGCGCGGTGAAGCCAATCACAATCCGGATCAGTCCGGGAATGCCCAGGAAGCCAAAACGGCGTTCAAGTTTATCCAGCAAGGTCATTCTTCGCGCACGGTAATGTCGCGCAGTTCGCGTGCAAGGCGGATCGCGTTGTCCTCAACGCGATGACTTCATCGTCTTCGGAAAAGCCGATCCACCTTTGCACATAATCACACCGCCGCTTAGCTTGGCCCGTGACTGAAGCTGCACTTCGCAAAACACCACTTTATGACGAGCACATGCGGCTTGGCGCAAAGCTGGTTCCATTCGCCGGCTGGCTGATGCCTGTCCAATACACCAGCATCGTCGAGGAACATCAGGCAGTGCGGAACAGTATTGGCGTCTTCGACATTTCGCACATGGGACAGTTCATCGTCGACGGCGGCGGGGCGCGGGCTTGGCTCAATGGGATGCTGACTAACAACGTCGACAAGCTCGACATCGGCACCGGTCAGTACACGTTTTTGCTCAATGAACGCGGCGGAATTATCGACGACCTGATTGTATATCGCATCGAAGATCAGAAGTACCTGCTCGTGGTGAATGCCGCTCGAGCGGATGAAGATTTTGCGTGGCTGCAAAATCATCTCAAAGAGGATTGCTCCCTAACAAGTCGCAGCACGGATTTTGGTGCAGTGGCCATTCAAGGGCCACGGACCATGGCGTTGTTCCAAGCACTCTTTGGTAAAGACGTCGAGATGCCGGCGCGAAACCACATTGTTAATGTTCCATTTGGTGCAGAGAACGTTTCGGTCGCCCGCACCGGTTACACCGGGGAGGATGGCATTGAGGTTTTCTTCTCCGCAAAGGACGCGGCGACGTTTTGGAGCGCCGTGCTTGAACAAGGTAAGCCGCTCGGAATCAAGCCGTGTGGCCTCGGCGCGCGCGATACGCTGAGACTGGAGATGTGCTACCCCCTTAACGGTTCCGATCTCTCGCCGGAGAGAAACCCGATCGAGGCCGGACTGGGGTTCTTCGTCGACCTGGCCAAACCAGACTTCGTCGGTCGCGATGTACTCGTGAAGACAAAAGAATCAGGCCCTAGCGAAAAGCTGGTGCCTTTTCGGATGAAGGAGAAAGGTCCTCCGCCGCGGCCGCACTACGCCGTTTTTTGTAATGGCGAGCGCATTGGCGAAGTGACAAGCGGCACGCTTTCTCCGAGCTTGAACTGGGGCGTCGGCATGGCGTATGTGTCATCGGCACACGCGAAAATCGGCACTGAGATTGACATCGAGATTCGCGCGCAAAAATTCCCAGCGACAGTGGAAAAGAAACCGCTCTACAAAAAACCAGCATCATGATTATCCCAGACGATTTGATCTACACCGAAAGCCACGAATGGATTAAGCGCGAAGGCGATAAAATCCGCGTGGGCATCACAGATCACGCACAATCCGAATTGACCGACGTGGTGTATGTCGAGTTGCCGAAACTCGAGCGGCAGGTGAACGCCAAAGAGCCGATCGCGGTCGTCGAATCAGTAAAAGCTGCGAGCGACATCTATGCACCTGTAAAAGGCACTGTTGTCGAGGCTAACCAGGCGCTTGAAGCGGACCCGGGGTTGATCAATCGCGAACCGTACGGGCAAGGTTGGATATTCGTTTTAAAGATCGAGAACGCCGACGATCTTAAAAATCTGAAAGACGCCTCTGCTTACAAAAAGCAAATCGGTTGAAACCGGAGTTTTTTAAAACTCCCGCGGATTTTCGAACCTGGCTGGAGAAGAATCACGCGACGGCGACTGAGCACTGGGTTGGTTTTCACAAAAAAGATTCGGGAAAGCCAAGCATCACGTGGCCCGAGTCGGTAGATCAAGCGCTCTGCTTCGGTTGGATCGACGGAATTCGGAAGCGCGTTGACGAAAACAGTTACCAAATTCGATTTACGCCCCGGCGGCGCGGTAGCATTTGGAGCGCGATCAATATCAAACGGGCTAAAGAGCTCGTTAGGGAAAAACAGATGCGACCGACCGGATTGAAAGCGTTCGAGGCGCGCATCGAAAACAAGTCGGGCATTTATTCTTACGAACAACGAAGCACTGAGTTGAGCGAGCCATACGCAAAAGTGCTAAGGAAGAACAAAGCAGCCTCGAACTTCTTCGAAGAGCAGCCGCCGTCGTATAGAAAAATGATCGGCTGGTGGATTATCAGCGCGAAGAAAGAAGAAACGCGAAGGGCTCGACTGGCAAAATTGATCAGCGAGTCAGCCAAAGGAACACGCCTGCTTCAATAGCGGTCAGCGTTTGCTGAAGAGCAATTCAGCTATGACAGACCGGAGACGGCAATATTGATAAGCAGCGCGAGAATGATCGTGTTGAACCCGAACGAGAGGACGCTGTGGAACAGAGCGATGCGGCGCATGCGGCGTGAGGTGATCTGCACGTCCGACACCTGACGGGTCATTCCAACCACAAACGAAAAATACGCAAAATCAAAGTAATCCGGCGGATGATCGCCAGGGAAAATCAGTCCGCCGGCGTGCTGATTTACGCCAGGTTCGTCGCTATCGCCGTAAAACGCGTGCGCATAACGCAACGCATAAACCGTATGGACCAGCGTCCAGGAAAAGATCACGGTCATCAACACGAGCAACAGATGAATAATGAAATGCGGGTCCGTCTGACTCCTTTTCACGCTGACGAGAAATCCGACTGCGAACAGCGCAGCAGATGCGGCGACCACAACGAAAAGGAAACCAGGAAGCGGCTGAGATCTTGTTGCTGCGCTAATTGACGTATTTTGCGCTGCGGTTTCGTCAGAATTGTAAGCCAATCCAGCCCAAGGATAACGACAGCGACTGCATTCCAACCTGCAATCGCCGCACTCCAGATCCGAAGATGCCCCCTCGCGGCAAAGAAAACCGCCGCACCGGCGGCCAATCCCACCAAGGCGATGACGCGCGTCCTGCCGCGAAATAAGGTCGACAAGGCGCACGTTAGCGGACGGCTTTCTTTATCGCGAAGCCGATGTACCCCCAGCGACCCCATTCGTAGTGCGAAGTGCGCTGCACATCGCGGCGACCAGTCTTTTTCTCGTGCACATACGTTTTGGTGACGAATTCAGCAAACGCAGCGTTCATCTGGACATCATGTGAGACGAGCAATCCTCCGTCGCGCAGGCGCGGCCAGAACTGGCGAAATTCCCATAGCATATGCTGGTAGCTGTGCGAGCTGTCGTGCAAGAACATGTCAATGGACCGGGGTAACTGGTCGCCGTTGAGAAAATCTTCAATTCGACCGCGCATCGGCACAAAACCACCCCAGGATCGCAGTTCCTCAGGAATCAAGGCACCCTGCTCGCAGTCTTCGCTCAATTCGACGCTATAGAGTTTCGAGGCAGTGAGTTTTTCGTCCGCAAGCGCTTTCAAAATAAACGCCGAGGACATCCCAATGAACCCCCCGGACTCGACGATCACACCCGGGCGCAACCAACGCGTTAGTCCGTAAAGAGTTGCGCAATCAATCGCTCCCATTGCCCCTTCACTGCCGTGACCGTCTCGCCGGCTAATCATGTCCGCCATGAATTCGCTGGCCCGAATTTCCCTGGCAAAACGCGCCACCGCATCCCACATCGAGTAAAAGGATGCAGTCGGCGATGACGTTTGAGCCGTTTGTTTCAATTCGCGGCGCTGAGGGAGTTGGAATACGCGCATCTTCCGCTGATTCGTGAGTAAACATTCCCTGAGCTTCAAACTGGTGCGAGCGTTTATTTCGTGTGCCGAGAAGGGATTGCCATGGCGTGTGCTGTCCTCAGCGCAGGAAGGGGTTGCAGGCGTCGCGCACGAAATCCGCTGGGGGCGGCGGACACTACAATGGAAGTCGCCCTTTTCTCCCAGCCAAGCTGTGCTTAATTCCTCCGTTTTCCCCATGAGTAGTAAACCGAAGCCACGAGAAGCGGATCTGAACTTTGAGGCCGCGATGGATCGGCTCGAAAAAATTGTCGAGCAGATGGAGTCGGGCAAACTACCACTCGAAGATCTAATCGTTCGTTACGAGGAAGGGATGAAACTGGTAAAGACCTGCCAGGAACGTCTCGCTAACGCCGAGCAAAAGATTGAAATCATTACTCGCAACAGCGCCGGGAAAGCCGTAGTTAAAGAATTCGAGCCGGCGCAGGAAGCGAGTCCTCCCGAGCAAACAGCGATCGAATCCGAAAGCACCGATGACGAAATCAAACTCTTCTAAAGATCCACAAAGCACCGAGTCAACAAATGCACCGAAGCGTTTGCTGGATGGGATCCGTTCACCAGCCGACATCAAAGCGCTTCGTGAACAGGATCTGCCGCAGCTCGCTCAGGAAGTGCGCGATGAGCTAATCAAGGTTCTATCGCAAACCGGCGGGCACCTCGGACCCAACCTCGGCGTTGTGGAGTTGACCATTGCGTTGCATCGGGTGTTCAACACCCCCCATGACCGTTTTGTGATGGATGTCAGCCACCAGGGCTACGTGCACAAACTGTTTACCGGCCGGCTCGATCGATTTCATACCATGCGTCAATTCGAGGGCCTGAACGGATTTCTCTTGCGCACGGAAAGCGAACACGATTGCTACGGTGCCGGTCACGCTGGCACGGCGCTTTCCGCTGGTCTCGGCATGGCTGTGGGACGAGATCTGCGCGGCGGCGATGAAAACATTGTCGTAGTCGCGGGCGATGCCGCGTTCACCTGTGGAATCAGCTACGAAGCGCTCAACAATGTCAAAACGCATACCAAGCGTTTCATCGTCGTGCTCAACGACAACGAGTGGTCGATCGCAAAAAACGTGGGCGCGATCGCTAACTACCTGAACAGCATCGTAGCCAATCCCACTTACGCGCATCTGCACGATAAGGCGCGCGATTTCGTCCAGGCGATTCTTGGAAAAACCGGCGTGCAGCTCGCGCATAAAGTGGAAGAAAGCGTCAAGGGTTTGCTCGTGCCGAGCGTGATTTTCGAAGAGCTCGGTCTCCGCTACTACGGCCCGATCGATGGACACGATATCCCGTTATTGATCAGGACATTCGAGTTTTTAAAAACGCAGGACGAGCCGGTGCTTCTGCACATTCTCACCAAGAAAGGGAAAGGGTACGAACCGGCCATTAAACAGCCCGATAAATTTCACGGCCTCGGCAAATACAAGATCGAAAGCGGCGAGACTGCGCCGACTCCGACGCCGACCTATTCGGAAATCATTGGCAAGACATTGGCAAAATTCGCGGACACCAATCAGAAGCTCGTCGCCATCACGGCGGCGATGCCGAGCGGGACGGGCCTTGCGCATTTCGCTAAGGCGCACCCGACTCGCTACTTCGACGTCGGCATTGCGGAAGAGCATGCTGCGCTTTTCGCCTGTGGGTTAGCGACACAAGGCATGACTCCGTTTCTCACGATCTATTCCACCTTTTTTCAGCGTGCCTACGACATGGCGATTCACGACATGGCGATCCAAAAACTAAACGTCAGGCTCTGCATGGATCGCGCCGGATTAAGCGGCGACGATGGCCCGACGCATCATGGTTTGTTCGACATCGGTTATCTGCGCCACATCCCAAATTGGGTGCACATGCAGCCAAAGGACGAAGACGAATTCGCCGACATGCTCTGGACAATGGCGCACTATAACTCCGGTCCAATCGCCGTCCGCTACCCGCGAGGTTCGGGAACAGGCGCGCAAATCAAATCGGAACCAAAACTTCTCGAGATTGGCAAAGCGGAAGTCGTGCAACATGGCCGCGACGTGGCGATCTTTGGGCTGGGCAACATGTTCGAGATTGCCGAAGAAGCCGCGCGGAAGCTCGAAGAAAAAGGAATTTCTGTTGCGCTCATTAATCCGCGTTGGATCAAACCCATGGATACCGGCACGCTCGAATTTTTCGCCAGAAGTGTAGACGTAGTCTGTACGATCGAAGATCACGTCTTGTACAACGGTTTTGGCTGCGCGGTGATGGAACATCTGCACTCACAGATGATCAATACACCTGTGGTGAGAATCGGTTGGCCCGATCAATTCATCGAACACGGTGCCGTCCCAATCCTTAGGAAGAAGCACGGAATCACGGCCGATGCGCTGGTTGAAAAAGTGCTTCCACTCCTTCGCAAAAAATCCGAGCTCAGGCCATCTGTGGCCTGATAAGCGAACGGCGCTCGTTCTAAAAGCGCCCTTCATAACTTCGATAGCGGTAAGCTGAATTCTGTCACTCCCACGACCGCGGGACTGATGATCATTCATCTGATCCCGATTTCTCCAAATACGCGATGAATTTTCGGCTGTCAGAGACCGCCGCTACAGCGTCGTGGGTTGTAAAAGTATATCCTCGTTTTCGGACCAGATCGGATGACCGCTCGCCCGTCTTTTCGCAGCGCGAGCCACGAGTATCACTTGGGAATCCCCGCGGCGAACCACGACCCGGATCCAGCTGACCGGATGAGAAGCACAGGGCTCGTGCAGGGATTCGGAGGCACAGGCGAAAGCGTGCCGTCAATGCGAAAATCGCCATTCACTTCAAGCGGGACGCCTGCAAGATTTGAGCTGTGTGGGGCATTCCCGTCATTTGCGCAGAACAACGTCGCAAAAACACTTTGGTTGGCGTTGCTCCCGACGGCATTGCCTGAGCCCAGAAGGAGTCCCCGGCCGTCGAGTCGGATGCTCCCGTCCTGCTTCACGTCGGCTGCAAGATCCCGTATCACCCAGATCTGGCCAGCGGCTGCGACGGTTCGCACCGTGGTATTCGCTGAACCAGTGGGAATAACGCCAATCCCTCCACTGAACCTGACCAAGTTCTGGGCCAGGGCCGATTGAGCAATGGCGACCATGACAAAAACTAAGCCTCCAACAGCGAATGACGCGCCCAAAAAGGAACGGCGGTTGGTAGCGCGTTTCGGCGGTTTGGCATTTGATGTCGACGTGTTGAATAATGACGCTGAGAGCCTCTTCATAGGTTTCATGGTTTGGAGGATCGCAGCGTTGCCGAATAATGTCCGGGTAAATCAAGTTACGACTTAGTTACCTTTTCAATCTCTGGATTAGAGAAGGAAGGGCGCCTTCGTTTCCGAAAGCGCCCTTCATAGTTTCGATGGCGATAAGCCGAATTCTGTCGGTCCCGCAAGCGCGGGACTGATGATCATTCATCTCGACTCACTTTCGTGAATCGCCCGGCAACCGCGATTCGGCGGTCATAGACCGCCGTTACAGTCGCCGTGGTGCGACGATACCCGAGGATTTATCGGGCCGGCTGCCCTTCCTCTGTTTTGTCTTGCACCGCATGGGGTTTTTCGTGCCTCGCGAATTGCTCCGCGAGCGGTGAGCTCTTACCTCGCCTTTTCACCCTTACCTGTGCTTTTCTCAAAGAACCGGCGGTGTCTTTTCTGTGACACTTTCCGTCAACGCCCACTTTCGTTAATGTTGCCCGCGCATTTTACGCGGCATGCTGCCGTTTGGTGTTCGGACTTTCCTCCAGTAACTCCCGCTATCGCGGGACTCACCAGCGATCATCTGCCATCGACGCATAGTTTAACATAATGACCTGAAAAGAAAACGCCGCTGACAGAGAACGCCGCATTCGCGCCGTATTCCGCCGTCATTTTCTCGCTGATTCATTCCGAAGAGTTTCTGCCCAATGGGTGAGAAAAAATTTCTTCTCGCTTGGTAGAAAACGGTCGGACCTTCCTACAATGGGACGCAACGTGGTCATCATTTGCAGGCAAACAACAATGAAAATTACGCTCCAAAACTTCAGATGGTTTCGGGCGAAACCGCCGAGCAAATGACCCATTGCTTCAAGCAGACGCAAACCAAACACGATCCCGATCGCCCACAGAGCAATGTGCAGCGCAGCCATGAACGCAGCGGAGTCCGTCGATTGTGAAAAAATCCAGGCGATCGGTGCGAAGCCGATTAAAAGCAGCGCACCCAAACTCACGGCTGCAAATAACACGCCGGTAACTGTTCTCAGCTGCGCATCGATTCCACTCAGACAGGTGAAAATGTACAGGCTCGGCAGACAAATCAGGATCGACAGCATCGTTCCCATGGCGATTTTCGCCGGCGCGATCCACAATTGGGCACCGCCGGAAAAACTGCCAACAACGACGCCGTACGCCAGCATGCCCAGCAGGGCGAAAGACAGGAGCCATAGCGGCAGAACTGCTCGCCAATTGTTTTGTAACTCGTAAATGATTCGGCCCGGGAATTTGAGTAATGCCTCAATGACGAGAGGTGCTGCCGCTCCATTGGGCATCGGTTCGAAGGCGAACCGCCCGGGAATTGATGGTGGTTTGGATAACTGATTTTGAGTTGGTGGTGTGTTCATTTGTTAGGGTTTGCGTTAGTTCGATTCAGAGAAGGAGATGCCGCAATGCGCGCCAGACGGCTTCGTAGAAATTGCCGCGTAATGGATCACTGCGGAGAAACTCGATCGCGAGTTTCGGTGAGCCAATAAACGGCCGGAGATTCCACGCGATTTGCGCTCCAAGGAAAAGATTTCCAGCCAGCCAACTGAACAGCACGGCGCGCGCGACCTTTTCGCTACCGCTTATTTTCAGCAGTAATCCCAGCAGCCGCCGGTTAGCAATGATACCGGCGAGCGCTATGATGAAAACATGCGCCAGTAACATGACGCTGTGCCCCAGAATTGCGTCTTTGGATGCTAGCGGCGGCGCATTAAACCACACAAAAAATGTGAGCGGCGCAAACCCAGCCAGAATTATCGCCGCAATCGCGAAGCTCATCAGGATCGCGACCGCCGTTTGCCTGAACGACAATCCCGATCCGAGAATTTGCGCCAGCATTCCGTTGATCGCGCCGTTGCCGAGGCAAGTGAGAAAAATCACCAGCGGAAATTTGACCGCCGTATACAAGGCTTGCAGCGGACCGCGCCACAACCCGAGGGTCGCGCCATAGAGGCCAGCTCCGATCAAAATGATGAGAGAAAATTGCGCGACCGATTCAAAATCCGCTCGCGAAACCGACCCAGCCACACGATCGGCATCGCCTCGCAAGAGAAGCTTGAGTCGTCCGATCACAGCTCCGGCCTCCCGATCTCCTCCAGTCGCCGAAGCACGGCGGCAACGGTTTCGCGCAGTGTCGAGGTTCCGGCGGTCAGACCGGCAACGCTGATGTCCTGGAACCACTCGGAACAGAGTTCCTCAGGCCGTTCAACATGAAACGCGCGCCTGCCTGCTGCCCGGCAACTCTCGACGAGCTGCAGGGTGTTGTTGCTCTCGCGCCCTCCGACGACCACGATGACTTCTGCAACATCGATCAGTTTCTGTAACGCTGATTGTCGATCTTTCGTCGGCTTGCAGACCGTGTCTACAAAGCGCACTTCGCTTGCGGGATTTACTCTCTTGATTTCTGCCACCAGCGCGCGCACTCGATCAATCGGCTGTGTGGTTTGAGAAATCACGCCGTATCGATCGCGTCGTGGCAATTTCAAGATGTCGCCTGGAAGATCGACAACGTGCGCTTCCGGAAAATCTTCGGTTAGCCCACGAACCTCGACGTGCCCGATCTTGCCGATGACGATGGGAAAGTAACCGGTCGCGACGAGCCTTTTCAATTGTTCATGCGCGTGCCGAACGAGAGGACAGGTTCCGTCGACAAGGTGGAATCCACGTTCACTCCAAATCGCGCGCTTTGCGTCCGACACTCCATGGGCGGTAATCATCACCTGACCTGATGCCGCCCCTAATCGTTCGAGTGAGCCCTCAATCACGCCTTGCGCGCGAAGCCGCTCGCGCACGATCGGATTGTGGACCAGCTCGCCGAGAATAGTCAGCGGCGCCTGCCCTGCCATTTGTTCGGCTTGCGCGATGGCGTCGCGAACGCCGAAACACATTCCGAAATGCTCAGCCAGAACAATTTTCATTTAATGTATTTCCCAAAGAGCTTCACTTTGTGTGACAAAGTAATAGAGCAAAAATTTTTGGGCCATCTTGCCTCACGATTTCCATTCCTTCACGATCTCCTCCAGCGCGTTGATGTGCTCCCGAAACGCGGAGCGCCCTTTCGCAGTCAATGAGTAAGTCGTCTGCGGCCGGCCCCGGATTTCCTTGGTGACGGATACCAAACCTTGCTTGTGCAGCGTACGCATGTGCGTGATCAAATTGCCGTCGCTCATTTTCAATTCGGCTTTGAGCTCCTGGAACGACCAGATCCGACGCGAGGCAAGCAGGGCCATAATCGCCAGCCGCCACTTTTCGTGGATGATCTTGTCGAGTTTCTGGAAGTCGAACATCGTTCATTCGACGGCAAATTGTTCGATTTCGTCCGCGCGTTTCCGCGGCCAGGCACAAACCGCGTAAATCAGATGATACAGACCGAATGTGATACCCATGGCAAGGTTCGGCAGATTAGCCGGGAAATCTCCGATCACGTTTCTTAATGCGGGTAGTGCAAGAGCGCTTAGCAAGAACGCCCATCCCAGACAGACGAGCGAACGCGGTGCAAAAAGAGCGGTAGAAAGCAATGCCAATCCATAGAATGCGATCCAGACTACGACTAGCTCCTGCTCAGCCGCCCCTTTGTAGCCGGAGATCAAAAACCATGAAGTGACCGCCGCCGGAACGAGCAGATTCGGCGCAATCGCGTTTAACGATAATTTCATCCCGGACGAAATGAACGGGCGTCCATCCTTCTTCGCTTCACGCCAGATAAAAAATGCGTTAGCCGCCGCAGCGAGTATCAGCACGGCCAGCCAGATGGCAGCAAACGCCCGGCCTTGTACTGGGCGATTGCTACTGGCTTGATTGTTCAGGTAAATGGCAGCGGTGCCGAAGATTGATAAAAAACCGGCTACGAGCGCCGCGGGAGCCGAAATCGCGCGATAGACGGTGGCCCGTTCCATGAGCGACCGAATAACGTGCAGATCCCGCTCGGCTTTCGCTCGTTCCTGGTCCATTGCCGGAACTTTGTATTACAAAGTAAAATCACGCGCAATAACTTTTTTTGGTTTTTTTTGCCGGCAATCACAGACACTCAAAAGGGCGATGGCACGCTGATCAGAAAAATTGTGATCATTGCCAGTGCGATGATCAGCTTGGCAAGCATTGCGCCAATGTTCCCGAGCAAACTTCCCCAACCCGCGCGGCCGGCATCAATCATTCGTTTGCCCGCGATGACTTCACCGGCGATCGCGCCGATCACTGGACCAACAAACAGGCCAATGAGTCCAAAGAATAACCCGATCAATGCTCCGAGAATCGCGCCAAACGTTCCCCACTTCGTGGCACCGAAATATTTCGCACCCAAATAGCCCGCGAGAACGTCAAGCGCGTACGACGCGAGCGTCAGCAGCACCAGCACAATGATTGTATGCCAGCCAATGCTCTTGTCCGGGCCGAGCATCAACCGATGAATAATTGCAGCGGCGAGAATAATAGTGGTACCCGGCAAAACCGGCGCGATGGCGCCGATCAAACCGACGGCGAAAAGCACAATCGTCAAAAGCCACCAGAAAAGTTCCATGTACCGTAAATCGTGAATTGAGAATCGACGATCGTCGAGCAGACGGTTTAACGATATGACGGTTCACGCCTCACGAATTTCGATCTTCCTTTGACCCGTCCGATGCCAAACCTATACTGAATTTTCACACTAAAATCATAAACGGAGGATTCACACACATGCCACTTGCAGTTGGAAATAAAGCGCCAGACTTCACGCTATCGACAAAAACGGCTGACGGGCCGAAACAAATCAAGCTGAGCGAGAATTTCGGGAAAGGAAACACATTACTGCTTTTCTTTCCGATGGCGTTTACAGGCACGTGCACTACGGAAATGTGCGAAGTCAGTGCGGGCTTAAACGGTTATACGAATTTGAATGCTACCGTTTACGGAATCAGCGGCGACAATCCGTTTGCGCAGGAAGCATGGGCGCAAAAGGAGAAGATCACAGTTCCACTGCTAAGCGACTACGACCACAACGTCGCGAAACAGTATGGCGTGATGTACGACTCTTTCCTGCCTCAAATGAATCTCGGCATGGGCGGCGTGCCCAAGCGCTCTGCGTTCATCGTCGATAAGAACGGCGTGATCCAATACGCCGAGAGCAATGACGACGCGCGGCAGTTGCCAAACTTCGAAAAAATCAAAGCGAAGCTGGAAGAATTGAAGTGACCTCACACCAAGAACACCAAGATCTCACCGCTTTGAACTTCCGAAAGGACGCTTTCTTTGGGTTCTTTGTCGCCGTTGTGCAATAAATCATGACCGACGAATTTAAAACGCTGAAAACATTCGACGCCGGTAAGGGCCGCGAAGGACTCTTCTTTTCCTTGCCGGTGCTGGAAGAACAGGGAATCGGCAAAATTTCGCGGTTGCCGGTGAGCATCCGGATTGTCCTCGAATCGGTCATGCGCAACTGCGACGGGGAAAAAGTCAGACGCAAAGATGTCGAAGTGCTTGCGAAATGGAATGCGAAGTCACCCGCAAACGCCGAGATTCCATTCGTCGTTGCGCGCATTGTTTTGCAGGACTTCACTGGAGTTCCGCTGATCGTCGATCTAGCGGCGATGCGCAGCGCTGTGCAACGGCTCGGGCGCGACCCGAAGATCATCGAGCCACTCGTACCGGTTGATCTGGTCGTCGATCACTCGGTGCAGGTCGATTTCTTCGGTTCACCGCGAGCGTTGGAACTCAATTTGGACATGGAGTTCAAGCGCAATCGTGAGCGTTACCAGTTTCTTAAGTGGGGTCAGCAGGCGTTTAAGACGTTCCAGCTCATTCCGCCGGGAATCGGAATCGTGCATCAGGTCAACTTGGAATACCTCGCGAAAGGCGTGTTGAGCCATAAGTCGGAGGTCGGAGGTCAAAAGTCGGAAATCTTTTTCCCTGACACGCTCGTTGGCACGGATTCACACACGACGATGATCAACGGTCTCGGCGTGGTCGGCTGGGGCGTTGGCGGAATTGAGGCCGAAGCGGGCATGCTCGGGCAGCCGGTTTACTTTTTGACGCCGGAAGTGGTGGGCGTGCAGATGAGCGGGCGGTTGCGCGAAGGTGTGACGGCAACCGATCTTGTTTTGCACATCACCCAGCTGCTGCGAGCGCAAAAGGTCGTTGGCAAATTCGTTGAGTTTTACGGTGAAGGCGCTGCGTCGCTGCCGGTGCCCGACCGAGCCACAATCGGCAACATGTCGCCGGAGTACGGTGCGACAATAGGTTTTTTCCCGGTTGACCAGGAGTCAGTGAATTATTTGCGAGCTACGGGACGCACCGAAGAAGTATGTCTCGCCTTTGAAAATTATTTTCGCGCCCAAAACATGTTCGGCATTCCGCGGAAAGGTGAAATCGATTACAGCGTTGATATCGATTTGGATCTGGCGGACGTGCAGCCAAGCGTCGCCGGACCCAAAAGGCCTCAGGACCGGATTAACTTGCCAGAGCTGGGGAAAAAATTTCGCGAACTCCTTGAAAAACCGGTGCCCGACGGCGGCTATGGAAAGAAACAGGTCGATCTTCGCGAAAAGCATCCCGTTGAATTGAATGGCAGCGCGCCGCGCGACTCCGCGATGTTTTCTACCGACACCAAGGACGAGCAGGGAATTCGACCGGGCGAAGCACTGAACGTCCTCGAGATGGTCTCAAACCGGCCTACACCCGATCCTGGCAAAGAAATCGAAGCTGAATCGAGCCAGGTCTTCTTACATGGGCGTACTCACATTGGCCACGGCAGCGTCCTGATCGCCGCGATAACGAGCTGCACAAACACGAGCAACCCGAGTGTCATGATTGCGGCTGGATTGTTGGCGAAAAAAGCAGTCGAACGCGGTCTGCGTGTCGATCCTGGCGTGAAAACGTCGCTCGCACCCGGGTCGCGCGTTGTTTCCGATTACCTGGAGAAAACCGGACTCCAAAAGTATCTCGACCAGCTGGGATTTAATCTCGTCGGGTACGGTTGCACCACTTGCATCGGCAATTCGGGGCCGCTGCATCCAAACATCGAGAAGACGATCCACAAATACGATCTGGTTGCTGCCTCGGTCCTGTCAGGAAATCGGAACTTTGAAGCGCGCGTTCACCAGCATATCAAAGCGAATTTCCTGATGTCGCCACCACTGGTCGTTGCCTTTGCCCTCGCCGGCCGAGTTCACATCGATCTTTCCCGCGACCCGCTGGGGAAAGACAAAGATGGCAAGGAAACTTTCCTGAAGGATCTCTGGCCGACTCTTAGCGAGATTCAGCACACGATGCAGAAAGCGCTCACGCCTGAAACGTTCCGCAAATTTTATCGCGATTTCGCAGAGCAAAATCCGAAGTGGAACGAAATTTCATCGAGTACCGGCGACATTTACCAGTGGGACGAGAAAAGCGATTACATTCATGACCCGCCATTCTTCGAAAACTTCTCGATGGAATCCGGGCCACATCACGGAAATCAGGGGTGCTCGCGCGCTTGGAATTTTCGGCGACACGGTAACGACCGATCACATTTCGCCTGCGGGAGCAATCAAAGAGAGTTCTCCCGCCGGAAAATATCTGGTGTCCCGCGGAATTCAGTCGCGAGATTTCAACAGCTATGGGAGCCGCCGTGGCAACGATCTCGTGATGACCCGCGGCACATTCGCGAATGTGCGAATCAAAAATCTGATGGTTCCCGGAACAGAAGGCGGCGTAACGAAATACTTCAGTCCGAGCCGGACTGGCGGTTCAAAGAACGGCAAGGGCGAACAGATGTCGATCTTCGACGCGGCAATGAAATACGCGGAGACGAAGACTCCATTAGTCATTCTCGCCGGCCACGAATACGGGACGGGTTCGTCGCGCGATTGGGCAGCGAAAGGGACGCGTTTGTTAGGCGTGAGAGCAGTGATCGCGGCAAGCTTTGAGCGAATTCACCGTTCCAACCTGGTTGGAATGGGCGTGTTGCCGTTGCAGTTTCCCGAGGGCACGTCAGCGCAATCGCTTGGACTCGACGGTTCAGAGAAGTTTTCGATCACGGGATTGTCAGATTCGATCAAGCCAGGACAGCAGGTCACGCTGGAGATTGAAAAGACGAGCGGAGAGAAACGCGCGTTGCCAGTGAACCTTCGGATCGATACGCCAATCGAGATCGAGTACTACAAGCACGGCGGCATTTTGCCGTTTGTGCTGCGGCAACTACTCGCGAAGTAACTATCTGCTGGCAGCTTTGGCTGCGGCAACGATCTTGTCGAAGCGAGGATCGTCCCGCAGCGTGTTCGCCAGAAGGAGGCCAGCGTTCTGCGGAGTTATCGGGAAGGTCCAATGCGTTGCACGAGATCCTGAAATCTCGGATCCGACCTGACGGATTTGAACTGTGGAGACACGCTCAGATTAACAAGATGGAACGAGTGCTCCGCGTAGGCCTTTGCCAACAATTGAAATGCCTCTTCATTGTTACCAAGCGCGACGTAGATCGTCGCTAGTTCGTAGGCCGATGCGTACTGTCCTTTTGCAAGCCCATTCAACTCATTGAGCATTTCATGCGCCTCTTGCGTCTTCTGCGCCTTCGCATATACACGACCGAGTGCAGCTTTCATTAGCGGACTGCCGCCTGACAGAGAGATTGCTTTTCTAAACTCTTCGGTGGCTGCACCAAGAAGCTGCTTTTGCTCATAAGCCAGACCAAGATACCAGTGCGCGACGGCGAAATTCGGATCCATTTCTACAGTTCTCCGGCATTGATCTATCGCTTCATCGTACCGGCCCGCGTAGTAAAGGGTCGCTCCCATAAACGTGTTCATGACGAGCGACGCCGGTTCCAGTTCCAATGCTATCTTCATTTCCAGTATAGCTTCTTCCGACCGACCCATAGCAGTTAGATAATGAATCGCATACCACTGATGAGCAGTGGCATAATCCGGCTTGAGTTCTATACTGCGCTTAAACTCTTTCTCCGCCGTCGGCCTATCCCAATCGTAGTTTATGAGAACATGTGCCAGTGATGCGTGCGCTTCGGCGACTGTGCTATCCAGTGACAGCGCCTTCATTGCGGACTGTTTTGCCTTGGGCATGGCTTCCTGCGGCGCTGCAAAATTGTAAAACGTCAACCCAGTATAACAATCCGCCAACCCTACGTAGCCAAGAGCGAAATGCGGGTCGCGCTCAATCGCCTGCTGAAATTCGACGATCGCTCGTTTTATTCCGTCCGGAGTGCGCTTGTTCCAAAAATAACGCCCCCGTAAATAGAACCGATACGCCTCAGTGTTTGTGCTATCAGTTTTCGCAAGTCGGCGCTGCTCTTCGCCGGACAATTTCAACTTCAACTTCTCCGTGACTTCCCGTGCGATTGTCTGTTTGACCGCAATCAGGTCGGAAATTTTGCGGTGGTATTCTTCGCCCCAAAGCTGCGCGCCTGTGACCGCGTCCACCAAATCTACCTGAATACTGAGACCGTCTTGCTCTTGCCGCACCCGCCCCGTTAGTACCGTTGCGACGTGCAGCTCGCGCCCGACTTGCCGTGGATCGACCTCCTTGTCCTTGTATTGAAAAACCGTCGAACGTGCGATTACCCTCAGTCGCTGCAAATCGGTGAGACTATTAATCAACGCCTCTGAAATTCCCTCCGACAAATACTCTGCGTTCGGATCTTTGCTCGGATTTTCAAATGGCAGCACTGCGATGCTTTTTTCCGGCGCCTCCAAAGCCGCTCCTGCTAATGCTGGATGCACATGTAGCGAACGGAAGATCACAAACGCAGACACGGCGAGAATGAGGATAGCGGCGCTTGCCATAATGACTTGAGCCCCACGGAGGCCGCTAGCGTGCGTGGCGCAAAGTCGCAGCTTGGCTGCCAGCTCCTGTACATTAGGCCGGGAAGCCGGCTCAATTGCGAGCATGGATTTAAGCAGCGATCTCATGCCAGACGGGACGCGCGCTATTTTCAGTTGTTCGATTGGAAGCGCTTTCGACCTTTGAGCATTTCGAAGCTCCTCAATGCTTCTGCCGGCGAATGGCGTTCTCCCGGTAAGCGCAAACCAGAGGGTGGCGCCTAACGAGTAAATGTCCGAGCGCACATCAATCGAGGTGCTTCCAAATTGCTCCGGGCTCGCGAAATTTGGCGTGCCAACAAATCCGCCGTGTGTCAGGTCCATTTCGCTTTCGGCGCCGGAGATCGCCTTGGCAAGGCCGAAGTCAATGACCTTCACTTCGAATTCCTCCGTATCGCCTGGCGCCAGCATGATATTGCCCGGCTTCAGATCGCGATGGATCAGACCGTGCGCCGCGGCGGCCATCAAAGCTCGCGTGATTTGAATCGCAATTTTTAGAACCAGCTTTGCATCCAACGGACCATCCCTACGCAGCCGGGCCTCAAGCGTTTCGCCTTCGATTAACTCCATTGCATAATACCGGTGACTGCCATCCGGCGAATCGCCGAACTGATAAACGGCAGCTACATTCGGATGCCGCAAGGAAGCTGCGGAGCGCGCTTCGCGTAAGAAACGTTGATCCAGCGTGTGCAACCCGCGCGTGGTCGCCGGCACTTCGATTATCTTGAGGGCAACCCTGCGATGCAAAACTTTGTCCATCGCGAGGTAGGTTACGCCCATGGCCCCGCGACCCAGTTCCCACGCAGAGTCATCTTCGCGCCGGGCGATCTCGAAATCGCCGAAAACTAAAGAGATTGGCGGTGCGCTCTCAACCACTGACTTGTCGAGAGCTGTGCGAAGAAGACAGGCCAGGCATTCACCTCTTGTGTTCAACGGCTCACCGCATACCGAGCAAGTGGCGACACTTGAAGCCACCAAGATTTCCATGGCACGTCTCCCTCAACCTCTCGTTAATACCTGAAGCAACTCGTGTAACTCTTCGTCGACCTCCGCTTCCGTGTCGACGGTTCTTCGCACTTCGGCACGCAGTACTTCCCGATAGCGAGCGCGAAGGCGGGCGACATGACTACGCAGCGTAGATTCCGATATTTTTAGTCGACGTGCCAACTCAGAGTAAGTTGGCAGGGGCTCAGCGCTACCCGTAAGGAAGATCTTCAATTCATTGAACAGCGATTCCTTGGACTCCCGTTTGTAATCTGCCGAAAGGCGATCCATGCCAACAGCAATCAACGCCTCCGCCCAACTCCGATCGAAAATCTGATCTCCATTGCTCACGCTACCGTGAGTTTGAAAAAGCAACTCTGCATCGTCGATCTGCTGTTCGTGCAGCGGCAGAAAACTTTGTCCGCCACCCCGCTTGAGCGTTCGCTCGCGGTCGGAAGCGTTTGCGATGAAGTTTTTTACGGAAGCGAGCAAAAACCAACGGAACCTGCCTTTTTGCCGATCGACGCCGGCGTAGATCTTGTGCTCGATCAGATGGGCAAAAAAGCTTTGCGTGAGATCTTGGGCATCATGCATGGTGTATCCACGGCTGCGCACGAAACTGTAAAGCGGTGTCCAATAGTTTTGGCAAAGCTCCGCAACCGCAGCTTGCGCCATCTCAGACTCACCCAGGCTTCTTCCCGCCGCCAGAACTACGCTCCAGTTCGTTGAAGGAAAGAAATCGCTCTGGCGACACCCACTCGCTGCCAGCGCCTTCACGTCATTGGTTTGTACCTAGATCGCTGAAGAAAAGCAAGCCCGCAAAAAAATTTAGATTCTGTGCAGCACGCGCTCCTGAACGCTTTTTGTAAAGGAGAGAATCAGAAACGGCCAGAACTGAGTTTTCTTGATGCGCTGTTAAGTCGCTGCGGCGACCGAAAGAGCAAGTCGGTGAACTCAGAGAAGGCCAAAAGAAAGAGAACACCATGAAAGCTTCGAATACTCACCGGCCAGACGCATGCGATACATGGCTCCTACCTACGATGGTGCTCGCTTCCTTCGGGCTTTTAGTGGCCGCTGGCTTTGGGGTTTGGTCCAGTGCGCAGGCCACTAACGCCGCTCCGCCACCAGATCCAGCGCTGACCGGGCATTTTGGTCGGATGTTTCATCTGCCACCGTTCGCGCCGCCAACGAATGCCGTTCGCGACGCTCTTATGGAGCTCGGCAGTCCGGGCGGGATTATGGATGCGAACGACGATCTGGCAGCAGGCCCTGTGGCGCTGATCGTGGATCCCAATCTCAGTCTGGTTAATCGGAACAATCCAACCCATACCGCTGGAGTGACGTTCTTCGGCCAGTTCCTTGACCACGATATGACGTTTGACCAGAGGTCTCGGCTCGGATTCCCAACGCAGCCGATCATTTCACAAAACGCTCGCACTTGCTTCTTTGACCTGGACTCTGTTTATGCTGGCGGACCAGGCGTTAATCCGGAGTTATACGACCCTGTTGATCCCATCAAATTCCGGATCGAAAGCGATGGCCAGTTTGAGGACTTGCCGCGAGATCCGGTTAACCACGTGGCGATTATCGGCGATCCACGGAACGATGAGAACATGGTGATCGCCGGTCTGCACGCGGCCTTTCTTTTGTTTCATAACCATGCGCTGGATCTCATTCGAACAGAGTATCCGGGCATCCCTGACAATGACGCCTACTTACAAGCCCAGCGCCTGACGGTGTGGCACTACGAGTGGATGATCCTTCACGAGTTTCTGCCACACATTATCCCACAGTCAGTGATAGATGATGTGCTAACAAATGGTCGCCATTTCTATAACCCGCTGCAGAACCGGGCGTTTATTCCGGTAGAGTTCCAGATCACCTATCGCTTCGGGCACAGTATGGTGCGGCCCTCATACCGGGGCAACCTTCACGGGGATAATGGACAGCCATTCTTTGGTCTGATTTTCGATCCTGCGGGGGAAGGCAGCCCTGACCCCGTTGACTTGCGTGGCGGCGCGAGAGCTCCGAGACGCTTTATCGGCTGGCAGACTTTCTTCGACTTCGGCGGCGCTTTGAGTGCCGATGCACGCCCGAACAAAAGGATCGACACGATAGTTTCGACGCCACTCTTCCACCTTCCGTTGGGGACGATATTCAATGGGATGCCACCGGACTCGCTCATGCAACGTAATTTATTGAGATGTCTGACGTGGTCGCTTCCGTCCGGTCAGCGCATCGCCAGTGAAATGGGAATCCCGTCACTCAGTAACGCCGAGTTAGCTGAGCTACAGCCCATCCGACCTTCGTTTGTCACCGCCACACCGCTTTTCTATTACATCTTGAAGGAAGCTCAGCTAAGAGAAGACGGACTACGTCTCGGCCCTGTGGGGGCGCGAATCATCGCCGAGGTATTCATTGGATTGCTCCAGCTAGATCCGGATTCTTACCTCAGTGTGCAACCCGATTGGTTACCAACATTGCCGACCCACGATGGAACGCCACAAAGCTTTCGCATGATCGACTTTCTCACCTTTGCCGGCGTAGATCCCATCAGTCGCGGCCAGTAATGGCCAGTCAAAGACAAAAAAGGAATAAAAATGAATTCACTGACTCAGTCCGAAAAGATATCAATTCTGCCACTTCTCATTACACTGGCGCTCGTCGCGCTCGCTTCACCCAGAGTCACCCGTGCGGACGCCGTGACTGATTGGAACCTGATCGCGTCAAACTCGATCGTCGTGACTGCGGGGCAGCCGCCGCCGGTGTCGGTGCTGCACTTCGCGATGGTGCACGGCGCGGTGTACGACGCGGTCAACGCGATCGACCGTGGCTACCAGCCATATCTCGTACAGCCACCTTCCAACCCGACGGATTCGAAGGAAGCAGCCGCCGCGACGGCGGCGTTCCGCGTGCTCGTAGGTATCTTCCCGAACCAAGTCGGGACGCTCCAGCCGCTCTACGACGCGTACATCGCAGCTCTTCCCGACAACCCGCCAGGATCGAAGGCTGCTGGGATCGCGATTGGCGAGACAACAGCTAGCGCAATGCTCACCAATCGGATGAACGACGGACGCTTCGGACCGGCGCCAACTCCGTACCCAATAGCGCCGGGTATTTGGCGACCGACGCCGCCGAACTTCGCGAACGACCCTGCACCTTGGGTCGGGAACGTGCGGCCGTTCCTCGTTCCGAGCGCAGCGATGCTCCGCACGGATGGACCGAACCCGCTCACCAGCACCGAATACGCGGAGGACTTCAACGAGATCAAAGAGGTAGGCTCCCTAACGAGCATAACTCGAACGCCGGACCAAACCGATGCTGCGATCTGGTGGCAGGACCAAGCGATGGCGCTCTGGAACCGGATCTTTCGCACGCTGGCCGCCAGCCAGAACTTGAACATCGTCGACAGCGCTCGCCTGTTCGCGATGGAAAACCTGGCTGCGGCTGACGCGCTAATCGGTTGCTGGAACGATAAGTACTATTTTTGGTTCTGGCGGCCGATAACCGCAATCCGCGAGGCAGATACCGACGGTAACCCCGCGACCGAGGCCGATCCGATCTGGCTACCGTTGTTCGACCCATCGACACCGGTCTGCAACCCGCCACTTCTCTTCACGCCGCCCTTCCCGGACCACCCATCAGGCCACTGCAGCGCGACCTCTGCTTTCGTGCAAACGCTCCAGAACTTTTTCGGTACCGACAAGATCAGCTTCAGCGCCTTCAGCAACAAATCGTGTACGACACGGAGCTTTGAGCGGTTCTCTGACGCGCTGAAGGAGGTCATCGATGCTCGCGTGTGGGCAGGCATTCACTTCCGCACCGCCGACGTGCAAGGATCGGTGCTTGGCAATAAGGTCGCTCACTACCTCCGGAAACACTATTTCCGACCGGTTCAACGAGGTGGGCTGCTTAACCGAACCGAGGCAGTTACAAAACGTTAAGAAACTGATGCAGTTCGAGGGGCCCGTCATCCGCACCCGCGGCGGCGGGCTCACGAGCACGCAAAGCGGCAAGCCAAGATAAAGCGTATTACTCGAGATCGAAGGCCGCTTCCACCGCACCGGACTACAGTATCTCGCGCTTTTGGACGGTAATCGGTGAGCCGTCGGCAATGAATGCGGAGCGTGGTGGCTGATTTAACACTTCGGCGAATTGCTCGCCGTAGAGAGTTGCAACGTCAGCGTTGAGTTCGAAACCGGTCGCGTTCCAAACTTTCCAGCGGGGATGTTCCACGCGGTATTCGCTGCAGCCATTGCGCAACGCCGTGTAACCCCAGTAATGCTCGGTGATAAATTCGGCGTGCGACCCTGTCGGAATAGATTGCGCGTCGCCGATAGCCCTCATCTTGAGTGATTCCCATTTGCGTCCGCGTCGCCACGAGTATTCCACCTTTAAATTCTGATTGAGATGTTCGATTTCGTGTTTCATCGGAAGGGCAACATAATTTTCCCCATAGAATGAGCGTGCTACCAGAGCAATTGCGGGACGCGGCACAAGTTCCCGGATGAAAACCACACCGCGCCGCAATGTGTCTGTCGATTTTCTGCGGACGTAGAAGCGTAGGTTTACTTCTTCGAAATCGCGGTGCAGCGGAATCGGGAGACCTAGAAGCCGTGTGTCAAGAAACAGAAACCCAACGACACTGAGGAAGGTCTCACCGTTGTCGAAATCGATTTCGGTTTTGGCCGGAACCAGCGAGGTGATCAGCTCGGGATCGACGACATAATTCAACATCGCCAAATAACGCCAATTGGCCGTGAGGAATGGTTGCACGTTTTGCGGTGCGACAATCAGAGATCCGCGCTACAGAATCAATTGCAGTTCGATCTTCCGATCACTGCAGCAATCTTTCCAACGACGGGCTGGGCTGTGTTCCGAGTGCTGTCGCCCGCGCGTAATGCTCCTTGGCAAGTTCCCTCGATGGAGGTTGCGTGGTGATCAGAATAACCGCGAGATTGAAATGAGCGTCGGCGTAGTCCGGATCTTTTGCGATGGCTTGAAGCATCTCCTTTTCGGCTTCGTTCTGCCGGCCTTTCTGGCTGGCAGTAATACCCAGATAATTGTGAGCAGTAGCACTGTTCGGATTAATCTCGATGGCCTTTCTTAATTCTTTCAGCGCTTCATCGAACCTCGACTGGCGGTAATGAACAATGCCTAGCGTTGTGAGTACAAAATCGTCATTCGGCGCAATGGCCAGAGCTTTCTTCAGCGTTGATTCCGCGGATCTGATCTTGCCGCTACGAAAGTAAACCACGCCAAGATTGGACAACGCGTCGAGGTTGTTGGGATTTTTCTCCAGCACTGTCTGATACTGCTTCTCCGCTGTCCGATATTTGCCCTGCTCAAGATTCTTCCGGGCGACAATCGCAACGTTCTGAAGTTCGCTCGGCAAAGCCTTCGGGGCGACTGTTGCGGTCGCGTTCGATTTCCCGATGTCGGCCGTCGATTTCTTTTCAAACACAAAGCTCATTTTGAGCGCACCAGGATTTTCTTTCGAAATCGAGACCACAGGTTGTCGAAACAGCGCGAGCTCTTCGGCGGTTAATTTTGTTACGGGTTGGGCGAGGAATTCGATTTCTTTGTTCAGCAGCTCCGATCGCACCTTGAGTCTGTCCAACTCCGCCAATACCAGCTTTCTGGCCTCGTCGCGCCGCGCTTCTTCCTGCCGCTCACGAACAACGATATTTCGAAGCAATTCGTTTTCTCTAACAAGCTGAGACGAGTCCCCGCTGTTCTCCCCGGCGACCATGGCGGCTTGAAGTTCTGCGCCTGCGTGCTCCAGCTCCACATCAAGCTCCGCTGCTCGGGCCGCCAGATAATGATTCCGATTTTGCGTTTCAGTCAGCTGCTGTTGGAGCTGTGCCATTTGGCGTTCCATCTCGGTCAATTTTTCCGCGGATTTTGGATCGTTCTCGCTGAGTTTCTTTATCCTTTCCTCCGCGGCCACAAGCTTCTGTTGCAGATCATTCTTCTCGGCGACCAGTGATTGAAAACGCTGTTCTGATTCCTTCGCCGACTTCAATTGGGAAAGCGCATCATCGCGCTCATGCTCAAGCGAAACAATATGAGTGTTCGCCTCGGCGAACTTTGTTTGAATGTCGTCCTTCTGCTTTTCCGCAGTTACACGCGCTTGATCCGCAGCGGCAACGGCTTCTTTTAGTTGTGCGACTTCGGCATGCAACTGCTGCTGTTCCTTGTCACCGTTGCCTTCCGACTGAACTGATTGCTGGAGCTGGGCGAGTTGGTCGCGCGCTTGACCTTCCGATTTCTTCGCGCCATCGAGATCGTTCTGAGCCCGCTCCAGTTTTGAATTCGTCTCTTTCAAACGCGTATCGACGACTTCCTTTTCTTTTCGTGCTGTCTCCAAATCCGTTCGCGTTTTGTCGAGCGCTGCTTGCAGCTCGGCCACTTTGTCGCGCAAGTTCTTTGTGCCGGCTTTGATTGTAGTGTCCCGGGACCGGTCGCTGCCGGTTTCCTTTGGTTGAGGGGCCAGGGCTTCTGGACCAGGCTCAGACCAGGCGTCACTCTCAGGCGCCGCGGGCGCGATGTCCGGCAACGGAGCTGCGCTCGCGTTGAGTTGAGTTTGCCTTGTGATTCGCTCCTGAAGTCTCAAAATCCCTTCGCTGATCTTGCGCCCGCGATACTCCACAACTGCTGGCTGCCATTGAGCGTGTGATTTGCGCAGTTCCTCAATCAGGCTTCCGGCGAACCGGTACTTTGCCAACGCAGTCTTAAACCGATCCTGGCGCTCGAGCTTTTCGCCCTGTTGGGCTGAGAGATAAGCTTTAAGGAAGATCTCGCTTGGATCGTCCTGTTGCGCGACCGCCCCCATCGTTGCGGTCAGGAGAAATAAAGCGGCGAGCCACGCAGCGCGTCGTCGCGTTACACGAGGCTGCGGCGCCCTACCAAACCGCCTGGGGAGAGGTTTTCGGTCCACCGGCGCTGACAATTAGTGGAGCGGACGGGAAAAGTCGAGCCCTTTGTTTGCAAAGAGGAACGAGAATCTTAGACTCTGTTTCGCTTAAGTTGTGGTGGCCGTAGCTCAATGGTAGAGCCCCAGATTGTGGTTCTGGTTGTTGCGGGTTCGAGTCCCGTCGGCCACCCGGCGCTTCGAGACCAGTGCCTGTAGCTCAACTGGATAGAGCTTCTGACTTCGGATCAGAAGGTTGGGGGTTCGAATCCCTCCAGGCACGGTGTTGATTACAAGAGACTTATGCCGATTTCGACCGCGTAAAGAAAAAATAATTCCTGGGCGAACAGTACGCTCCAATTGAATGCAGCCCCCTCAAGGTCCGCTGGCGCGAATTGTTGCCTCCCTCGCGCACGCGCACGCACGCGACACTCTGAAAGGACAGCAAGCGGTCGGTCGATATGATATGCGCTTGCCCTTGAACGATTAACTCCGGGCATTCGCAGAAACGTTAGCCGATGGCCCGTCCCGTTTCTGTGGGTGCGTAGGCGTTGCAAATGACTCAGCGCGCCGGCATTGCATGCTTCGCCTTCATTTCCAGCCCCGCTGCTTTTGTCGGTGGTGTGCCTCTGACGCGAGCTATGAATCCGTGGGCAATGCCGGAAGCATCGACGAAACGACCAGTGATATTCCCCTGCGAACTGATTCCGTTAAGCGATGTAAAGGCTGACCCGGGATAATCGAAAGTGAAGAAACTGTCTGGCGGGACAAAGAAGAGTCCGTGAGTCACGCCTGCGGCGTCCGCATATCTGCCCACCACCCAGTTCCTATTGTTAAGTCCAAACAGGACTGTCGCAACGGAGCCCGAAGGATCGACCGGGAAGTGCAACGCCCCATTGGCGTCCCGGTAATAGCCGTGAACGATTCCTGATGCGTCTATATAGTATCCCACCACCAACCGCTTTGAATTATTGATCTGGTAAGCAAGGGTCGAGCTGGCTCCCGGAACGCTAAACGACGTTAAGGTTCCGCCAATGTTGGCGAACGCTTGGAAGATCACGTTGTCGTTAGAAAACGTACCGGTAAAGTCGCCGGGATTGTTTATCCCAAGCACAAGGGTGCTGAGCGCGCCGGGAACATCGTATTCTGTGAAGGTGCCGCTCGACAGGAAAAACCCGTGGGTGTTCCCATCGCTGGTGACGTAGTCACCGACTACCGTGCGTGGGTTATTGATCCCTCGCCCTTCGGTAAAACCGACGTTATCGTTAGGGTCGACTATCGGAGCGCTAAAGCTACCATCGCCGAACCGGACAAAACCGCGCACCACTCCGCTCGAATCGATGAACTCGCCAACGATGTCGCCTCTTTCGTTAATCTTTTGGGGCAAGGTGTTGTTCCCGGCCCCGGGATAATCAAAAGTCGTGATCACTTCAATAGAGCCTGAGTTCGCCGCTTGCTCAGCGAACGTCCCCATCAATGGGAACACGAACAGAACTGCCAGAATGCTGATAGATATTTGTTTTAGTTTCATAATGTTTATTTCCTCGTTCAGCTCGCGAATTTCGATAGGACTTGTTTGAGACTATTTGGGACTTTTGGGTTGCCGGACCCAGAGACGGGGACGCCATGACCCTGTGGCGGCGGGGGTATGCCGGTGCCGGTGGTGGTGGGTCATTTTCAAACTAAAACGCGAAACCAAAGCAAAACCCAAGCAAAGGTTGAAATGGACCGAGACGAAAAGTTCATGCACTCTGCCTTGGGCGAAGCGAAAAAGGCGCTTGGTTTGACCAGTCCGAATCCTGCGGTCGGCGCGGTGCTGGTAATTGATAACCGGATAGTGTCGAAAGGACATCATCGAGAAGCAGGGCGCGCGCACGCTGAGATTGAGTGTCTGCGCGATTTCGGCGCTCCGATTCCGGCTCGTGCGACGCTTTACGTAACTCTGGAGCCATGTTCGACGACCGGACGCACTGCGCCATGCACAGATGCAATAATCAGAGCCGGACTAAAAAATGTCGTCATAGGCGCAACAGACCCCAATCCGCAACACTCCGGCAGAGGTATCGTCAAACTACGAAACGCAGGAATCCGGGTGAAAGATGGAATTTTGTCAAAAGAGTGCACGCGGCTTAACGAAGCGTTTAACAAATGGATTGTAACGGGGGAGCCATTTGTAATTGCAAAGTGCGGCATGTCTCTGGATGGCCGACTGACACGTCCGCCTGATGAATCCCGCTGGATCACTGGGCGCGAAGCCCGGCGCGACGTCCATCGACTGCGCGCACGGGTCGATGCAGTTCTCGTCGGAGCGGAAACCGTCCGCGTCGATAATCCCCGTTTGACGGTCCGCAACGTTTCTTGGGCGCGCCAACCGTGGCGCATTGTGTTAACCCGCTCGGGTCGGGTGCCACACCAAGCTCATCTTTTGTCCGACAAATTTGCTGCCCGAACTTTGATCTATAAACAAAAATCCTTGGCGTCAGTGCTGAAGGATTTGGGCAAACGCGGCATCACCAGCGTGTTGATCGAAGGTGGCGGACAAATTCTTGGCGAGGCACTCGACAGGCGCCTTATCGACAAACTGCAGATTTATTTGGGACCAATCTTAACTGGAGGACCGGTTCTCGCCTTCCCGGGAAAAGGAGCAGGCAAAACTGTCGATGCGTTACGGCTACGCGCGATCGAGTATCAGCAGATCGGTCAAACCCTCTCCATCAGCGGCTATCCAGAGGTTCAGGCTGCGAATAACTAGGAAACTTTCCACCGATTCTCCTGTTCAATTACTCGGAGGTAAATCATGAAGAAACTTCTATTGATTGCAGTCGTGGCCGGGGGTCTGTTGGTCGCGGGGACCACGCGTTCTGATGCACAGGTTTACTTCAGTATCGGGTTCGGTCCTGGCTATTACGGTGGATATTACCCTTACGGTTACTATAATCCGTACCGGTATTACTATAGACCTTATTATCGATCCTATTACCGGCCGTATTATTACGGGGGTCACCGTTACTACCGGCATCGTTACCCCTACTATTACCGGCACTAGGTTTGATTTGGAATAGCCACACCGGGCTGGCTCGATGTTATTTCGGGCCAGCCCAATTTTTTGAGCGGTAACTCGCAGAGAAGTTCTGGTGGCGCCAAAAGGCGTCTATTTTCCCGACTTTGGCGAAGTAGCAGATTTGGCAGGGCTTTTGCCCGGCTCATCGAGCTGAAATTCTTTTCTCAATTGCTGAATCAATGCCGGTATTTCCTTTTGCCTCTCCGTCTCGACTTGCTGTCGGAGCGATTGTTCGACCTTTCGGCGTTCCTGAATGTACCGAGATTCAAATCGAGCGCGCTCCTGTGGATTGAGCTGAAGCCCCGAGTCGCGAACTGCCGCGTCTGCATCGCGTGTCAAAATTTGACGTCGCGTATTCTCCCGTTGCCGCATGAGGTTGCGCTGCTCCGGAGTCATCTGCATCCAAAGCTGGGCGTTACGCTGAAAATTTTGCCTCGCATCTGGCGGCATCGCCAGCCAGCGGTCCCTTACGCTTTGTCCGGAAGGTGCCCCGTGAGACTGACCGGCCGGCGGCCCATGAGGTTGGCTTGGCGGTGGCCCGTGTGGCGCTGTCATTTGCTGGGGTCCACGAGGCGCAGACATTGGCGGCGGCCGGCCGACGGGGCCGCGAGGTTGCTGCGGCTGCGCTTGCGCGGCAGCGCTACACAAAACAAAGGCCAAACCGATGAATAATTTACAAGGTCGGCTTATCTTCCCACACACTATTTTCATCCCAGGCGATCAATGCATCCAGATCAGCCACGACGTCATAATCCTGTGGATCAACATTAGCCACTATATCTGAGTCGCTCGAAGACGTTGTGCGCGGACCTGGATAATGCGTGACAAGAGCCACGGCGACAAACACCGCTGCCACGGCCGACGCTCCAACAACCTTTCTCACGCTAAACCAGTTCCGCACCCGCTCGAACCGAGTCGGTTCCTGCCGAATTCTTCTCAGGACATCCCGGGCAAAAAATGGCGAAAGCGTAGGCTTAGGAAGCCGGCCGAGAACATCCCAAAGCTCTTTATCATCTTGAGGTTCCATGTTGTCCATCCGATTCAACAGCTTGCATGCCTCGAAGTTGCGCTATAAGGCCGTCGAAAGTTATGTTCAAATCCCCGGCGCTTCAAGGAAACCTTCCAGCTGCCGAATACGGGTTGGATGCCGCATTTTACGCAAGGCTTTCGCCTCAATCTGGCGGATCCGCTCACGAGTAACCTGGAATTGCCGGCCTACTTCTTCCAGTGTTCGACTGTATCCGTCGACGAGGCCGAATCGTTGCTCGAGGACTTGCCGTTCCCGGTCGGTGAGCGTTTCCAGGACATCTTTGATTTTCTCCTTGAGCAGAACAATCGCCGTCATGTCGCTCGGGATTTTCGGCGCCTCTGTCCTCGATGAAATCGCCAAAGTTGGTTTCCTCGCTCTCACCCACCGGTGATTGCAGCGAAATCGGTTGCTGTGCCATTTTTAGCACTGCCCGAACACGGTCAACCGGGAGCAGGACTTCCTCAGCGACTTCCTCGGGAGTGGGCTCCCGTCCATATTCCTGCACGAGCTGTTTTTGGACCCGCAAAAGCTTGTTGATCGTCTCGATCATGTGCACGGGAATTCGGATCGTGCGCGCCTGGTCGGCGATGGACCGCGTAATCGCCTGGCGAATCCACCACGTAGCGTAAGTCGAAAACTTGTATCCGCGCCGATACTCAAACTTCTCGACTGCCTTCATCAATCCCATGTTTCCTTCCTGGATGAGGTCCAGAAACGACAAACCGCGATTGGTGTATTTCTTGGCGATGGAAATAACGAGACGAAGATTGGCCTCGACCATTTCGGTTTTGGCCTTGAACGCCTGACGTAGCCAGCTCTTGAGCGTCCGATATTCCTCAGAATAGTCGGAAAGCGAAAACCACAGGCTCGTTTCTAAGTCGTGGACCTTATTCTGAAGCTGCGATCGCCGTTTTTTGCTGCGAGGATTCTTGGCCAGCTCAGTTTGGAGATATAACGACGTGTGGTGTGCCTCGTCGGCGAAGTGCACGAATTCTTCGGTCACGCGCTGTTTCAGATAAAAACGAGGATAAATCTTTTGCAGATTCGCCATCGTCTTTTGAAGTGTCTTGCGCTTTTGCGAAGCCCTCTTTGAAACGTCGCGAACAACGTCCGAAAAATGCCGACTGACGGATGCGCTCAATTGTTCCACCTGGTTACACAAGCGCGGCAGGTTCTTCATGTATCTCTCGCGGCTCTCGATTTTTTTATCGAGGATAACGCGATCGAAGCGTTCCCGGCCTTCGATGAGTTTCCTGGCAAGATCTAGATGCCCGCGGGCAACAAAGCCGAAGCGACTAAGATGTTTTTGCACCATCCCTTCGGCTTCCTCAATACGCTTCGAGATCTGGACTTCCTGGTCCCGGGTCAGCAGCGGGACCTGTCCCATCTGCTTCAAATACATCCGCACCGGATCATCCAGAATATCAACTTTAGCGGCCGTTCTGCCCTCTTCTTCCTCTTCTTCTTCGTCGACGTCTTTCTTGCCGTCCCGGTAGCGGTCAACCTCCGAGGCCTCAATAATGTCGATCTCCAGACGGCGCAGACGTGTCAGGATCAGGTCGAGTTCGTCGGCGTCCGTGACTCCCTCCGGTAACGCTTCGTTCAGATCGTCGAACGTGAGATACCCTTGTTCTTTCGCTAGCTTGATCAGCTCCCGGATACGGGCTTGAACTTCAACCGTCGAATACAAACCGCTCACCCCGATCGCCGGCATCGAAAGAGAGCCATTGCCTCCAACTGACGAAGACTTGTTGCGCGAACGCTTCCGACCGGTGAGTCGCCGCCCTTTGCTGTGATTTCCTTGTGAATTCAAACGCTTTTTCGATGCGCTATGGCTTCGGCTGCTTTTAAGCCGACCAGCCGACGACTGTCGGCTGCCCCCCCTTCGTTTCGAATGCCTTGCCAAGTTTGTTCGGTTAAGGATTTGGTCTAAGACCTTCGGCCTGCCACGCGGCAGTCGAGCACACCTAGGTGTCGCCCCCGCCGACGGGCCGCCAAAACTCGTGGAGCTGTTCCTGCAGGTCAAGAATTTGTTTTTGCAAATTTAAGACCTCACCGGCGCTCAAACCCGGGACGTTGATTCGGTTTTTTGCTGTCTCCAAACGACGACGCACGACACTCTGGCAGGTTCCCTGCCACCACTTCTCGACCACTGCTCCTGTGGCTGGGGGCAATTTTTGCATCAACCACGAGGAAATAAGCCGCTCTTCGTCTGGCGAAAGAGTAGCCATGAACGCGTTGAGTGACGCAGTGTCGTCCGGATCGAGTTTGCTTTCGAGAATCCGAATCAGAATCTCCGTGTCCGGTACCTGCTCAAGAATCTCGCGCCACTTTTGCGCGTGAAGAAAATTGCGGGCCTCTGCGTTACGCAATGCCAGCAGGCAAAGCATCACAATATCATGCGGTGGACTGGCCGCGGCACGAGCTTCCGTCGGGCTTGAGTTCACAGAACCGCCAGCCGTGCGCGCGCGCTTTGCCAGCAGTGATTCGAAATCCGCCGGCACAATCCCGAGGCGCGCCGATGCCTTGTTCACAACCTCTCCTCGCAGGACGGGATCGTGCACTCGCGACACCGTTCCCGCCAAATTGCGCGCGGCTTGAATCTTTGCGCTCATGGAAGCCAAATCGATGTTCGCAATCTCTCGCTCGATCCAGTAATCAAAAAAATCTCGCGCGTTCGCTATGCGTTTTTCGAATTGCTCCTGTCCGTCGCGGCGAACAAGCGAATCCGGATCTTGGCCGGGCGGTAACTCCACAACGCGGATGATAAAATCGTTTTCGAGCAGTGCATCGAGCGAGCGTTCGGCGGCCTTGGCGCCGGCGGCATCGGAATCAAAACAGAGCACCACTTCGCTCACATACCGCTTTAGGATGCGTGCCTGATTGCCTGTGAACGCAGTCCCCTGTGGCGCGACGACATTCGTGATCCCTGCCTCGAACAAACTGATCAAATCGAGCTGGCCTTCGCAAACAATCGCACAGTTCGCCTCAATCAATGCGCGCTTGGATTTATGCAATCCAAAAAGGACGTTGCCCTTTCGAAAGAGCACCGTCTCCTTCTCCTGGAGATCTTCGGTGGGTGGCGCGACGCGGGTCTCGGGTGAATTCAGATATTTGGCTGCGCCTTCCTCTTGTGTCAGCAGTCGTCCGCTGAACGCGATGACTTCGCCCACGTCGTTGCAGATGGGAAACATGATCCGGCCGCGAAACCGATCATACGAAGTTTGAGGTTTGAGGTTTGAGGTTTGATCTTCGTCCTTCGTTTTGATAAGGCCGCTCGCTAGCAGATCGCGCTGTTCGTACCCATGCGTCCGCGCCCAACCGCCGAACGCGTCCCATTCATCCGGGGCGTACCCAAGCTGCCAGCGCTTCGCAATTTCGGCTGTAATTCCGCGTTGCCTCAAATATTTCCGGGCGGGTTCCCCGATTTCCTTCTTGATCAGATTCTCGTGGAACCATTCCGCAGCTTCGGCATGTAACTTTATTAATTTGCGGCGTGTTTCGTATTGTCGACTTTCGTCTCCCGCGCCATGTTTTTCGACGATGGTAATCCCGGCGCGCGTGGCGAGTTTTCGTGCGGCTGCTGGAAAATCGATGTGCTCGTAATCCATTACGAACCTGAAGACGCTGCCGCCTGCGCCGCATCCAAAGCAATGAAATGTCTGCCGACCCGGGCTTACAATGAACGACGGTGTTTTTTCCTGATGAAACGGGCAGAGGGCCTTGAAATTCGCCCCTGCACGTTTCAGCGGGAAATACGAACCAATCACTTCGACGATGTCATTTGCCGCCGCTACTTGCTCGATTGTTTCTGATGGAATTGCCACAGAGAAACTGCCAAGCTATCCGCGCCTGACCAATTGAAAACATGAAGATGTTCGCGATCAGCATTTGCGTCGCCTGTGTCCTTGGCGTCTCGGGGTCTGCTTCGGCCCGCGAAACGATTCAAAAAGGCGACGTTGTCGTGGTGCCTGTGCACGGTGAAGTCTCGCCGTCGCTGCTAACATTCTTGCGACGGGCGGTGAAAACGGCCGAGAGCAACGACGCCTCAGCCATCGTTTTCGACATGAACACCTACGGCGGCCGCCTCGACACGGCGACCGAGATCGTCAATGCGTTCAATCAAATCAAAATTCCCACCTACACGTTCATCAACACGAACGCAGGATCGGCTGGCGCCCTCATCGTGATCGCCACGCAACACATCTACATGGCGCCAGTGAGCGCAATTGGGGCAGCTGCACCGATCCTTTCGACGGGAGAAGATTTGCCCGCCACGGCAAAGGAAAAAACAATTTCGTACTGGTCTGCACTCGTCCGCGGCTCGGCTATCAAGAACGGCCACAATCCCGACCTCGCTGAAGCCTTCATGAACAAAGAGAAGGAAGTAAAGATCGGCGACCGCGTGGTGCACCCAAAAGGCGCAGTGCTCACGCTCAATGCCCAGGAGGCCACCGAAAAGGTCAACGGCAAACCGTTATTGGCAGAAGGCATTGTCGATTCGATTTCCGATTTAACCAGGAAAGCTGGAGTGAAGGGCAACATCGCCAGGATCGAACCAACTGGCTTCGAGCAGCTCGCATTTTGGATCACAGAGCTCGCGCCGTTGCTTCTCCTTGGCGGAATTCTCGGAGCTTATTTGGAATTTAAGATTCCCGGGGTGACCTGGCCTGGTGTTATCTCTGCGATTTGTTTCGCGCTCTTTTTCCTTGGCCATTATCTCGCCGGGCTTGCCGGCTGGGAAGTCGTCGCTCTTTTCATTCTCGGGATGGTCCTGGTACTGATCGAAATTCTTTTCTTCGCGCACAGTACAATCATTTTTGGAGTTCTCGGCGTCTTTCTCATCATCGCATCGCTGCTGTGGACGATGGTTGACCGTTACCCGCAACAACCCTTTGTACCGACTGGCAAAATGCTTGCCATCCCGTTGCTCAACATGTTTATCGCACTCATCGGGGCGTTGATCGTGATTGCGCTCCTTGCGCGTTATCTCCCGCGTACCAGTTTTTACCGTCGCTTTGCGTTGATCGATTCAAATCCTTCCGGGCCATCTCTGGCCGGTACGCCGCGACACTTTGCAACCGCCCTGGCGCTCCCACCCGGAATGCAAGGCACGGCCGTCACGGTATTGCGACCCAGCGGCAAAGCGCGTTTCGCCGACAACGTCGTGGATGTCGTTACTGAAGGCGAATTCATCGCCCGCGAAACCCCAGTGACCGTCATCCAAACAGATGGGATGCGCGTGGTGGTGAAAAGCGCCGATTAGGTACCGAATCCTGGCTATCCGCCAGCGACGACCCGGATGAATTCGATGCGGTCGCCTTCAGCAAGTGGACGCTCTGGCCACTCGCGTCGATGCAAAGCGAGACCATTGTGCTCCACTAAAATTGATTGCGGCGGGAGTTGGTAACGGTCGATCAGCTCCGCGATCGTTTTCGCTTCGCGGGTATCCACAGATTCGCCGTTGACTGCAACCTTCATACGCAGGAGAGAGCCTGATCCCAATCTTTCCAAACCGGTTCAAGTCCACGGTGGCGAAGGACTGCAGCGATCTCGGCGGCGGAACGTTCGTCGCTAATGTCGAATTGCCCGGTGGCGAGTTGATCTTCGCCGTCCTGGTATTCCGGCGCGACGATTCGGCCGCGCACGGTGCGATGCAAATGTTCGCGGCCTTGCCGGGTGTAGCCGCCGGGTTCGGTATGACTGCCTGCGCTCATCATCGTAACTCCGATCGAGGCGAGCGCATCGCGCAGCTGGGCGCGCTCGCGTGTGCTGAGTACGATCCCAACTTGCGGGAATGTGATGCGCAACGCGCACACCAATTGCACCAGCTCGCGGTCACTCATTGTAAATAGCGGGCTAAATCCACCAGCTGCCGGACGCAAACGCGGCACGCTCACGCTAATTTGCGCTTGCCAACAGTGTTTAAATAAATGTTCCAAGTGGGCAGCCAGGGCGACGGCTTCATCCTGCCACCGTGTTAACCCGATGAGCGCACCAATTCCCAGCCGCCGAAAACCGGAGGCGTAACCGCGCTCGGCGCACTCGAGCCTATAATTAAAGTCACGCTTCGGCCCCGCCGTATGCATTTCCGCATATGCACCACGATTGTACGTCTCCTGATAAACGACGAGGCCTTCGGCTCCGGCCTCGACAATTGGTGCATAATCCTCGGTATCCATCGGGCCGACCTCAATGGAGATTGACGAAAAATCGGGCGTTAGAGCGCGAACACATTCAGCGAGGTAATCGCCGCTCACAAACTTCGGATGCTCGCCCGCAACGAGAAGGATTTGGCGAAATCCCTGCCCCGCGAGATGCCGCGCTTCGGCTATTACTTCATCGATACTAAGTGTGACGCGAAGGATCGGATTATCCCGCGAGAAACCGCAATACTGACAATTGTTAATGCATTCATTGGAAAGATAGAGCGGTGCAAAGAGACGCATGGTTCGCCCGAAATTTTGCGAAGTGAGCCCGCGGGAAGTTTGCGCCATCGCTTCGAGTTCCTGATCAGATTTCGAGGCGATCAGTTGCTCAAAACGCCCGATCAACTCCGATTTTCTCAGAGCAAGGCTGTCCAAGGTCTCGATAAACGACATCAGGATAATTTCGTGTGCACAACCAGCTTAGCAAATCTGGCACGTACAAAAACGCGGCGTCCGATATTCCGGACGCCGCTATAGCAAATGCCGTTGTAAACGGATTAGAACGCGAAATTCACGCCCGTGCGGACCATTCCGAAGTTGTTCTTCGGACCATCTACAAAATTCCAGCTGAAATCACTCACCCAACCGATGTGTGGAGTTAAGCGGATTTCCATGCCACCGCCAACCTGGCCGATTGCTCGCGCCTCGGCATCTGTATGACCGGTGGTCGCGACGATATCGAAACCTTCTCCCGGCTCGACAAATCGCTCGTTAACTTGCTTCTGACCCCCTCCAAAGATCCCACCAGCTCCGCCAAAAATATACGGCGCAAAGCGAGTGCACGAGATTGGGTAACGCAGGGTGAGAGTGCCTAGAACAGCCCCGATCGCGTTGTTCTCGCGATGGATGCTACTGGCGAAAATTCCGTCGCTGAAATCAACAAAGACGTCTTGGCGGGCCTGGTTCGCATCAACGACCCAGCCTTCAATTCCCACGCCGATGTAACGCATGAAAAAGTACTTAAGATCGATACCACCACCCCACGCGTGATCAGCCTCGATATAACGGTCATCTATCCAATTCGTTCCCGTAAAAACGTACGTGCCCCAAAGCGAAACATTAAATTCCCTGTCCGCGTACCACTCGGGGCAAGGCGGTGGAGCCACCTGCTTTATTTCCTTACCTGAATAGCCAACTCCGGCAAAAGCGGCCGATGCGAGCAAAGTGAGCCCGAGCAGACACAACCGCAGCTTTTTCATCTGTTTCTCCTTTTGGTTAAGTACCCTCCAAGCAGCGTACGCCCAACAGTAAACCACGTTCGCAGCCGGTTTTGGATGAGGAAAGTCTGAGCCTGCTCGTTTAAAATTGCAAGCCTTTTCGGGCATTCCCCATCGGCCTTAGGGTTTCAGTTCGACCCCCGTATTAGCGTCCGTAATGACAAACTTCTCGTGATGAAATGCGGGATCGCCGCGAAACATTAACCGGCCGGCATAACGCCGCTCGAGTTCCACGAGCAGTTCTTCGTCTTCCTCTTTTAATCGCTTTAAAACGTCAGGGTTCAGGATCACCCGAATATCATGGATGGAATCCTGGTACCTGCGCATAACAGTGTTGAGCGTCCGGTGTAACTCCACGCTCGTGCTCATTGTCGTTTTCACCACGCCGCGGCCGCCGCAATAAGGACAGTTTTCATAAATCGTGTCGCTCAGACTCTCCTGCGCCCTCTGCCTCGTCATCTCCATCAGCCCGAGTTGTGAAATGGGAAGCACGTGTGTCCTCGCCTTGTCACGCTTGAGCCTTTCCTTCATTAAGTTGTAGACCGCCTGCTGATCTCTGCGGCTCTTCATGTCGATGAAGTCAGCAATGATCAATCCACCGATATTCCGCAATCGAAGCTGGCGCGCGATCTCGTCCGCGGCTTCGAGATTGGTTTGCAAGATCGTTTTCTCGACGTCGCGTCCACCTTTGTTGCGACCGGTGTTCACGTCGATGGCTACCAATGCTTCGGTCTCGTCGATCACAATATAGCCTCCGCACTTAAGCCAAACTTGCCGGTGAAAGGCATCGTCAATCTGCTTTTGCACGCCATGAGTCTCAAAAATCGGCGTGGCACCATCGTAAAAGCGAACCCGATTTCGAGCGCGGCGGGAGATTTGACCGACCATCTCCAGCATCCGATCCGTTGCCTCGCGGTCGTCGCAAAGGACTTCATTGATTTCTTCAGTAAGAAAATCGCGGACCGTGCGCTCAACGAGATCAGGTTCTTCAAAGAGCCGGCATGGGGCCGGATTGTTCCGAATGGCTTGATCGACTTTAGCCCACTGATCCAGCAGAACTCGCAAATCGCGGACAAAATACCTGGCACGCTGACCTTCGCCTACTGTACGGATGATTACGCCGACGCCTTCGGGAATATCCAATTGACGCAAGACCTTGCGCAGTCGCTCGCGTTCTTTCGGTTCTTCAATTTTTCGCGAGATACCGCTGCGATCGCTGAATGGCATCAAGACCACATACCGCCCGGCGAAGCTAAGGTTCGTTGTGACGCGCGGACCCTTGGTGCCGATTGGGCCCTTGGTAACCTGCACAATCACGTCGGAACCGACCGGGTAAATGCTCGGTATGTCTTTTACTGTGATCCGTTTTCGAGGGCGCTTGTTCGACCTTCTGTCAATTTCTTCGACTCCGCTGTCGAGGGCGGCGGGAATGGCGTCCCAGAAATGAAGGAACGCATTTTTTTCGAAGCCGATGTCAACGAACATCGCCTTCAATCCCATCTCAATGTTTTTGACTTTACCCTTGTAAACGCTGCCTACGATGTTCCGAGAGCTCTTCCGCTCAACGCTGTATTCTTCAAGTCGGCCACCTTCGAGCAAAGCCACGCGGGTCTCGAGTTTTTCCACGCTCAAAACGAGCTTGTTGCCTGCTTTGCGTGAAGAGAGACCCAAAATCTTTCTCACCTTGTCTATCATAAAAATGGAGCGGTTGACCGGTCATTAGTCGGGCTGCCAGTGCGAGCTGCCGAAGTGATTCTGACCGAAGGTTCATCTTGTGGTTGTGCGCTGCTTCCGGCTGGGCGGCGGCGGAGGAGGCGGCGGTGCTGGCTGGCGTTTTGCCCCGAAGAGTCGCTCAAAGAAGTTGCGCGGACGTTGCGGCTGAGGCGCGGCAACCTGGACAGCGCGTGCCGAGGCAGCCGCACGGCGGGCCACTTTTCCTTGTGAATCTGCCTCCGGTTCAACGTCGGGATCACCGCCCGCGCCTGCCATTTGGACATCCGCGCCCTGCGAGCTGGCATCCTCCTCGTCACCATTCCCTTGGTCTATTCCGGAATCCTTGAAACTAACTTCCTTGATCATCTGGAAGGGATTAGCCTTGTGCGCGGGAGGAAGCCACGCGACCTGGGCATCGAACTTGCCTTCGTCCATCGCTAGCGAGCGTTCCATAATTCGCGCTGCGATTGGGCAGGCGACGCTGCCGCCATGTTCCCCGCCCTGTACCATCACCGCGACAGTGTATTTGGGATTATCGAAGGGTGCCCAGCAAACAAACCACGAAATTGTATCTTGTCTGCCCTTGTATTTCGCCTGAGCGGTCCCCGTTTTGCCTGCGACCTGCACTCCGGCCAAACGCGCCCGGCCACCGGTTCCACCATCTGCATTCACCACGTTCCAAAAGCCGCGCCGTTCCAACTCGATATCGGCCGGTGAAATTTCTGTCCGGAAGTCCGCATGCACTTTGGGCTGGTCAGGGACGGCGATCTTTCCGTCCTCATCCAATACCGGTGTGCCGTCCTGATTAAGCACCTTTTTCACCAGGCGCGGGTAATAAGAAATGCCGCGATTAGCGAGAGCCGCGTAGGCCATGGCCATTTGCAGAGGCGTGGCTAGATCGTAGCCCTGTCCGATTGAAACGTTAGCGGTGTATGCCTGGGACCATCTTTCTTGAGGAGAATTAATCCGTAGCCAGTCCGGACCCGGCAAAACTCCAGGCTGTTCCCCAGTCAAATTCAGGCCAGAAGGTTTCCCCAATCCAAGCAACTCGCCTACACGGTCGATTGAATCGATGCCTGCAGCGTTGCCGTACTGATAAAAGAAAGCGTTACACGACACTTTGATCGCCTCCGGCAATGCAAGGCTGCCATGCGAGTAATGTTTTTCGGCTGCCCAGCATTGAAAATAATGATCGCCGTACTGAACACCGCCAGTGCAAGTAAACCTCTGCTTCGCCAGGCCGCGACGCAGTCCAGCGAGTGACGTAATTAACTTAAACGTTGATCCCGGCGGGAAGCCGCTCACAGCGCGATTGACCAGAGGATTGGCTTCGTCTTTCTGGAGCTCAGCCCAATCTTTTGCCTTGATGCTGGGGACAAATGTATTTGGATCGAAGGACGGCACCGAAGCCATCGAGAGGATTTCGCCGTTGTTTGGATCAACGACTACCGCAGCCGCGCGCCCAGCCGATCGCAAGGCTTCCTCTGTGATGGCCTGAATACGGGCGTCGATCGTCAAGAAAACATTCGCGCCCTGTTGCGGCGGATCTTCGCGCAAGATCCCGTCAATAGTGCCCTTCGCATTGCGCCGCAAATACCGCACACCGGGTTTCCCGCGTAAATATTCGTCCATCGATTTCTCGACGTTCGATTTTCCTTCAACGTCGGACTGATAGAAGGCGAACTTCTTGGCTTCCTCCTTATCGATATCGTCCGGCGCACCGACGTAACCAAGGATATGAGATGCCAGCGCACCGTAAACGTAGGAGCGCACCGGCTTGATCGCGAGATCAACACCAGGGAGCCCGACATCATGCTCGGCGAACTTCGCCATGGTAGGGAAGTCAATGTCCTTGATGTATTGAAAGGGAACCTCGGTATCGTTCCGAAAATGTCGCTGCAGCTTGCTGGCGTTGTAATCGCGCGCCAGGTCAAGCTCATTAAGGCGCGGAACGACCCCATTATTTACGATCTTGATAATATCCGGCTCCTTCATGTCTTTCGGCATCCCGCTGATGACCGCCCGATATTCGCTGGTAGGTGGTGAACCGAACCGTTCGCGGTAGCCCTTGACCATTTCAGGGAGATAGAAATCTACTTCATAGCTGGCGCGGTTCTGAACCATGGTAAGGCCATTGCGGTCCTTGATTTCGCCGCGCACTGAAGGGATGCGCACAGTCGCTTGAGAGCTGCCACGAATCTGCGACGTCCATTCCTGACCGTGCGCCACTTGTATCCACCAAAGCCGGACACCGAGCGAGCCGACGCCCAACAGCATGAAGAGTCCCAAAAATTGAATCCGCAGACGGGAATTCAGGCGTCGCTTGCTCATTCGAGTTGTCCCCTTTCAGGACCATACGAATAAGCGGTAATCTGTCCGAGCCATTGTAATCCCCAGAAGAAGATGGGCGCGATCGCCATCGCGATAAGACCGGGTCCGCCGATCTGCCACCAGATTTCCCGATTAAATACAAGCGAGCCGCGGCGAAACGTAATCATGAGATATTGCGCCAGAACTATTAACGAGGTGAAAACACCGCTCAGGATACAATGCACTTCCCAACGTCCGCGGGCGAACAGTGGTCGCAAACCGTGCATTATTCCCGCCAGCACACCGTAGAGGAGTATGGACGATCCGGCTGAGATTTCAACCTTACCTCCGATCACCTGAACGGTAAGCGCATCGAGCAGAACCCCGGCAAAAAACGCCAGGCCCAGCATGAGGGGAAAAGGCAATGCCATGGCACCGTAGAAAACAATCACTGGCACAATGTAGACGTGCGAGTTGTAAAGCCACGGCAGTGCCGGGATGAAAAGTTCAGCAATCTGGGCCACCAGCACCAGTCCCACCAGAACAAAGAAAAAAATCATCGTCGACCCGTCACTACAAAGACGTCCTCCAGGTGAGAAAGTTCAACGGACGGTGTTAGCTGCGCTTGACCGTCCAGCTCGCGCATACGGTAAGTCTTTACAGCTCCTATGAGCAATCCCGATGGAAAGACCCCCCCAACTCCTGACGTATAAACTTTCTGGCCGGGCTTCAGATCAGCCTGCTTTGATAGAAAATTCAGGTCCAAAAACGGCGTGAGTCCACCCGTCACGCGCTCACCGGAAACGATTCCCTGTTCGCGGCTCCCTTCCACGGAAGCTGCGACCCGGCAGTTTTCATCAGAAATCAACAAAACAACCGAAATTGTGTCGCTTACCGTCGTCGTTTTTCCAACCAGACCAACGTCGGTTACCACGGGCATGTCCGTTTCGATGGCGTCTTTCTTACCGCGGTTGATGGTGAGCGTTCGCCACCAACTGGACGAATCGCGTGCGATCACTTCGGCCGCGACTAATTTAAATACCGAGCGCTCGCGATAATTGAGGGCGTGGCGCAGACGATTTACCTCGTGCTCCACATCGCGCAACCCCTGGTTTGTCGCGCGTAGCTCTCGATTTTCGACGTTTAACGTAGAGTTCTCATGCTCCAATTCGTCGAGTGACTTCAACCCCGACCGCACAGAGGTAATCTGCTTTTTGATTCCCGACCCACCGGTCAAGAAGGGCGCCAGCAGCCGATATACACCGGTCTTGAACTTCTGCGTCGTTTCTGGACCGAAACTGAGGAAATACCCCAGAACGGCTCCGAAAATCAGCAGCGCGATGATGTTTGTACGGCTCATTGGATTTGCCAGTTGCCGACGGCCATTTGCCGACCGGCCACTCGACAACTCAACGGCTCAGGCCTAACGAACCTGCCGGATTCCGATTTCCGGTGTCCGCCATAATTAGCGCCACTGGCGATCGGCTGAGGCCACCTGACGCAAAAACTTAAGTTCATTAAGGCATTTACCTGTCCCCTCCGCCACTGCGCTGAGCGGGTCTTCCGCTACATGGACAGGCAACCCGGTTTCCTCACTCAAAAGCTTATCAAAGCCACGCAGTAGTGCACCGCCGCCTGCCAGCACGAGCCCGCGATCAACCAAGTCCGCAGAAAGTTCGGGCGGACAACGCTCCAAGGTAATGCGCACCGAATCGACAATCGTCGAGATCGGTTCGAGCAAAGCTTCACGCACTTCTTGAGACGTGATCATCAGTGTTTTGGGCAGGCCAGCCACCAGATCGCGCCCTTTAACTTCGACGCTCGTTTCCTTTTCACTTGGATACGCCGATCCGATTTTGATTTTGATTTCTTCGGCGGTGCGTTCGCCAACCATTAAATTGTAGGCGCGTTTCATGTATTGCACGATCGCCTCATCCAACTCGTCACCGGCAACACGCACACTTCGACTAAACACAATTCCGGAAAGCGAGATGATTGCGACTTCCGTGGTTCCGCCGCCGATATCGATGATCATGTTGCCAGCGGGATCCTGCACGGGCAATCCGACACCGATCGCCGCCGCCATCGGTTCCTCGATCAAATATACTTCGCGCGCGCCGGCGTGAGTGGCTGATTCACGCACCGCACGCTTTTCCACCTCAGTGATTCCTGAGGGCACCGCAATGACAACACGCGGTTTCACCCGCACCTTGCGATTATGCACCTTCGTAATGAAGTGGCGCAACATCGCCTCGGTGACTTCGAAGTCGGCGATCACTCCATCCTTCAGCGGACGCACCGCAACAATATTCGCCGGCGTTCGTCCCAACATGCGCTTGGCTTCGTCTCCCACAGCCAGCACTCGATTCGTGCCGGCCTGCACCGCGACGACGGACGGCTCGCGTAAGACGATCCCTTGATCCTTTACGTAAACAAGGGTGTTCGCTGTACCGAGATCGATCCCGATGTCGCTGGATAGCCAGCCGAAAAGTCCGTTGAACATGAAATATTTATTAGAAGCACTGTCCAGCTCGAAGGAAACGCGGCGCGATTCGGGCGGCTGAAACGCGGTAACATGAGAAGGCGTAGGCCGCCGTCAAGCGTATTCTGTTGAAGTAATGCAATATGCGAGCTGCTGAAGTCTTGCCCATGGGCTTGCCATTACTCCATTGCTCCATTACTCCATCACTCCATGGGAAGAATTATCATCGCCCCATCTATTCTTGCGGCGGACTTCTCGCGGCTGGCTGAGGAACTTCATCGCGTCGAAGCCGCAGGCGCCGACTGGATTCATTGCGACATTATGGACGGTCATTTCGTCGATAATATTTCGTTCGGACCAGACGTTGTGCGGCTCGTGCGCAAAGAAACAAGTTTGCCGCTGGATGTACACCTCATGATCGAACACGCGGATCACTACGTGCCGCGTTTTGTCAAAGCCGGCGCAAACTCGATCACCGTCCACGTGGAACCGGAAGCCAAACACGACGTGCTCAAAACATTGCGAAAGATTCGAGACGCCGGTTGCCGTGTCGGACTCACGCTAAATCCGGAAACCTCATTTGAGATGATCGAACCATTCCTCGGCAAGGTCGACATGCTGCTGATCATGACCGTTCATCCCGGTTTCGGCGGCCAACCGTTTCGCGCTGATCAGATGGAAAAGGTCAGGCGCACTGCGAAATGGAATCAATCAGGCAAGCACACGATCGACATCGAGGTGGATGGTGGCATTAATCCAGAAACCGCCCGAATCTCAGTCGAAAACGGCGCGAACGTCCTTGTCGCGGGCACGGCGATTTTTGGTTCCAGGGATTACGCCAAAGCAATTCGTGAATTGCGCGGCGAATGATACGACGAAGGATGCCGGTCGCTTAGTGTATTTCGGCTGCTCCTACCGCGACGACGGGCTCGGCTTCTTCAGTAGTCTCAGCCATCACTTCGTCAGTCTGCGTGACGCGCACAACTTCTTCGATAGTTGTTTTGCCCTGGGCTACGCGTCGCCAGCCATCCTGTCGCAAAGTTTCCATGCCTTCCGCAACAGCACATTGCTTCAACTCACTGCCATCACGCCTGTGCATGATCAGCTTCCGTAAAGGGTTCGGTGATCACGCAAACTTCGTAAATCGCCGCGCGCCCCTGGTAACCGGTCTGGCGGCATTGATCGCACCCCGCCCCGCGCCGGAAGCGAGTGCCGAGTTCTTTCACCGGGACACCAATCCCGGAGAGGTAATCGCGCGGATAATCGACGACTTCTACGCACTCCGGGCAAATCGTGCGCACAAGCCTTTGGGCGATAAAGGCCTTCACCACAGAGGCGAGCAGAAACGGTTCCACGTCCATGTCGAGCAAACGTGTAATGCCACCTACCGCGTCATTTGTATGCAGTGTGCTGAAAACAAGGTGACCTGTCATCGCGGCGCGAATCGAAATGTCCGCAGTCTCGACGTCTCGAATTTCGCCAACCATGACCACATTCGGGTCTTGTCGCAAAATGTGTCGCAGACCTTTGGCGAAAGTCAGATCAATCTCTGGTTTCACGTCGATTTGAGAGACACCAGGGATTCGATATTCCACCGGCTCTTCAATCGTAATGATCCGGCGCTGCACAGAATTGATGCTGCTGAGAAAACAATATAGCGAAGTCGATTTCCCGCAGCCGGTAGGACCCGTGAGGAGGATAATTCCGTTCGGTTGGGTGAGGAGATTCCGAACAATTTTCTCCTGCCTGTCGCCCAAATCGAGTCGGTCGAAATTGAAGTGCTGTTCGCCGCGGCTTAGCAAACGCAGGCTGATTGACTCGCCGTTCACGGTTGGAATCGTGGACACGCGAACGTCTATCTCCACATTGCTCGCGTGCAAATTCATTCGGCCGTCCTGAGGAAGCCGTCGCTCGGCGATGTCCATATGCGACATCACTTTCAAACGCGAGATGATCGCAGATTGCAAGACGCGCAACTGCGGTGGGACGGCGACCTCATGCAAAATACCGTCGATCCGATACCGAATGCGCAGATCGTTTTCCAGCGGTTCGACGTGAATATCCGTCGCGCGCTCTGCGATTGCTTCGCGAATGATCTGGTTCACAAATTTGACCACTGACGCTTCGGGATCGTCGGCATTCAGCTCAATCGCAGTGTCGACGTCCTCGAGCGCGTCCATGGAACCCCTGGTCTTCAGAATCTCGTCGAACGTCTCCGCGCCAACGCCATAAAGGGTTTTCATGGCGCGCAGAAGTTGAGCGCGCGGCACGAGCACCCATTCGGCGGGTTTTTTCAACAGCTGCGCCGCCAGCTGGCGCCCGATCGAATTGAAAAGATCGTAAGTCGCTAGCACCACCGAGTTTTCTTTCGTCTCGATCGGCAGAATGTGATGTTGAAACACGAAACGGCTCGGCAGAATCGACAAAGTCGTCCTATCAATGTTCTTCGCGTCAATCGACACGATGGGCACCCGGAAGAACTTTCCTATGGCGCCAAGAAAACGTTGTTCGTCCACCTTGCCCGAATCGAGCACCTGACTTACCCACGATCCTCCATTGAGGTTAGTCGTTAATTCAGCTGCCTCTTCGGTAGAAGGCACACCGCTTTCAAGCAGCAATTTAATCAGCGATTGACTCGGAGCTGCGTTCATTCAGCAGGACTCAAGGCATGTGTAGCGCGCGCCTCACGGGAGTAGTGAGAGTACCGGTCACGCGCATCGAGTAATTCTTTTGCAACCGCGCAATGGCATAGCTCACTTCTGCTGTGAATACACCGTCCACCGGTCCGCAATAGTAGCCGAGCCGACGTAACGCCGTTTGCAGCGATCCAACATAAGCCGGATCCAAGACGAGTTGGTCGCGGCCCTTAAAGTAGTACATCCATCGCCAGGAATATCTGGGCGCGAAATCAGTCGCATTCACGTGAGGCGTCTGATGAGTGGTTCCCCACTCGTCCCTTTGAGCAAGAGGATCGATAGATCGAAAAATACCATAATCGACAACGTCAAACTCGTCGCCTTGCGTGACCGTTGCGCTCAACCCGAGAACCAAAACGAGTGCTATTCGTTTCATAATTGCAAAGGTTTAATGCATCATGTCTTTGTCCGCGGGAAGATCCGGCGGTGGTAAGTTTATCTGTTTGCCCGTCTCCACTTTGGGGCAGTCTGGGCATTCGGCCTGGTCGAGTTCCGGACCAAAATGTGTATGGTTGTTCTCCCATTTTTGGCGCAATCGATAAAGATCCAGCTTCGTCAAAGTCACCTCTGGACACATGAGAATGATCAGTTCACGACGCTGCTTGCCACTCGCTGTGGAACGGAATGCCGCGCCAATGAGAGGAATGCGCGAGAGATAAGGAAACCCCTGATAGTTCTTCTGCTTTTGATCTTCAATTAGTCCGCCAAGAACGATCGTCGATCCGTTGGCTGCCGAAACATTCGTGCGGATATAACGCGTATCGATCGTTGGGACCTGGTTGCCGCTGATGTTTACGTCGCCGCCTGGGACGACGCTGTCGATCTTTTGCAAGATATCGAGCGACACTTCCTTCTCGGAATTAATGAGCGGGACGACCTCAAGCTGCAACACCACCTTCTTGTACTCGATACTCGCCGAAACAGCAGCTGTTTGATTTATAATCCCAGCGTTCGCATTTGTAAGGGTATTTACCGGCACGGGAATCTCCCGCCCGGAAGCGATGATAGCCTTTTTGTTATTGCTGGTGAAAACGGTTGGTCGAGAAATCACTCTGAATCGATTCGTAGACTCCAGCATATGCACAATAGCCGCGAAGGCGTTACCGGCTGCCACGTAAATATTGGTTCCGTTGCCTACGTTTTGGATGATTTGGCTGAAGTTAATCAGATTGGCTGGATCGAGAACTTGGGAGACAATCGGTGCCACGCTGCTGCCAGGCGCTGCGGAGGAACCAGGGATGGGAACCTGCGGGTCATTGGCCGTAAACACACTATTATTCCGCGAGGTGCCCACAAACCTCCTGTTGTACTTTGCGAACCAATCCACACCGAATTCCTCGTTGTTGGTAAGCGTCAATTGCCCAATTACCGTGCTCAACGACACCTGCGGGGCTTTGACGTCCATTTCGTCGAGGATCTTTTCCACCTTCGTGACGACCTCGCGATTGCCGAGGATGACGATTGAATTAGCGCGTTGATCCGCGATCAGCTTTGAGTTGCCGATCGTGACTGCCTTGGGCACGGTGTCCACAGGCTGAGTGGAAAGCTCCTCGGAGATATTGAGCGAGCTGCCTGTGCCAGACGAGCCGCTGCCGCCGTATTGGTTCGTCAGCGAAGAAGTACCTGTGTTTCCCCCCCGCCCTTGTTGATTTTGACCTGCTCCCGGCGACGGGCCAATGCCCGGTAGTCCTCCCTGCCCTCCAGCGCCGGCGCCTTGTTCTGTTCCCGGTTCCGTCAATGCCTGGACTAGAACTGGCAAAATGTCTCCGGCCGAAATGTATTGCAAATAGCGGGTGACCGGCTTTCCAAACTCAACGTTGGCATCGAATTCGTGTATCAATTGCCGGATGAACGGCATGTTGATCGGCCGTGTCACGACGTGAATGCGGTTCGTGCGGACATCGGGAGTGATCTTAATTTTTCCCACGATGACTGCTTCTTCGGAAAGAATACCGCCCCCCCCGCCTGAGTCCCCCACCGGCATCGGCTGCGGAACACCTCCGGGCACCTTGACCCCGCGAACCCCCGACTGGCCCTGGGTCTCATTGCCTTTCTCGAAAATATCCTTGAGCATGTCGACAACTTTGCTGGCATCCGCGCGCTCGAGCTTGATGAACTCGCTCACCACTTCAGCCGGCGCCACGTCAACCTGCTCAATCACTCCGGCAAGTTGCCGAATAATGTCAGCGTTCTGGGTCACAAGGAGGCTGGAGGATTTTGGCAACGCCAAAATGTTGATCGTGCCTGAGCTCCCCTGAAAATACGCCATCAAGACTTGCTGGAGCTCCTGCGGATCGGCATACTGCAGCCGGAACAAAAAGCTAACCACGGGATTTCCCGCCGGAATGTCGGCTAAATCCGAGATGATCGGAACCGGTGCCTTGCGCGGATTCTGACCGGCGCCCACTATATCAACAATGTCGCGACCTGCCGGAACGAGTGAAATCCCGTTCAGCGCCATGCTCATCTCAATGATCTTGATCGCTTCTTCACGCGACACGTCTTTGGCGATGAAAATGTTAACCTTGCCCTGCACGAAATTATCCATCACCAACTTCTTGCCGGTGAGCTGCTCGTAGAGATGCAACACGTCGACGACGTCACTATTGGGAAATTGCAGCCGCACAGTCGCCGGCGCATTCGGCGGAGCGGCCGGCGCTTCATCTTGTGTCGGCGGACTAACTGGCTTCACCGCAGGCAGCTTGGGACGCTGCGACTCGCGCTGAGCAAAAACTACGGTCGTGCTGGCAAGCACGAGCGTCACGATGCAGAAAAGCCGGTGCACAGTCCTCTTTTGCTGGATTGCGGAGCGTAGTGGATTTATGGGACCCGTCAACGTATTTCCCTCTGTGGAACAGTGCTTCACTGCTAGTCCTGGACGCGGCAGGGATTGCTAGTTTATAAGAGATCGGTGTCATTGCAAACCAGACTCACCCTCCCAATCCTCGGCTACATGCTGATGGCGGGCGTGGTTTGCGCTGCGCAAGAACAGTCTCCGAATTCAGCTGCCGAGATTCAGTCTGTCTTCACCGCCCAGCAGGACGCTTGGAACCGTGGCGACATAGACGCGTTCATGAACGGCTACGCGCAATCGGCATCGACGGTGTTTGTCTCAGGGGACGAGGTCACACGCGGGTGGGACACAGTCCGAGAACGTTACCGGAAAAAATATTCTGATCGCACGAAAATGGGGACGCTTACGTTTTCGGAGATTGAGGTTACTCCCCTGTCGGCAGATTCTGCCGTCGTCCTGGGCCGGTGGAAATTGCAACGGGCGAACGACCAACCGCATGGTCGGTTCACGCTTGTCTTCAAGCGGCTACCTGAAGGCTGGAGAATTATTCTCGATCACACGTCGGCGGCGAAAGAGTAGCACCAACCAGGGCTCTCTCGATTACCACGTACATCGACACTAAACCGAAAAACCAGCATGAAAGAAATGAAGACAAGAAATACTCGAATCAAATTTTGCTGTCTGGGTCAGCTACCGCAAGCTTCCTAAAAACTGGGCTTAACAGTGGTGGATTCAGCATTGGTAACACTGAAGTTCCCGGTTCGCGTGCCGAAAATCGGATTCGAGACTGCATAGGTGTGGGAACCCGGCGGCAATACCGCATCGTAAGTCCCATCAGGAAGGGTTGCCCCATAAGGAATGCCATCAATCGATACCAGCGTATTAGAAAGAGGTGCGCCTCGACCGAGAGGCGACAAAGTGAGCAGTTGCTTTATCCGGTGGCGTGCAGCCCGCGAATTTGAAGTAACCAATCCGTGTCTTCCACTTTGCACCACGGCCAGTGTCTTCGTCGTAATGGCCCGTCTTTGCGTAATACTCGTTAGTATAATAGAAGGTGCAGTCGTCCACCGGATCAACGGTCATGTCGCTGTAATCGCCCCAGCGGTACGTGGGCGCTCTGGATCGCAATCGGGGTCCTCGTCGGGATCGCAAGGGCGGTCCATCTGGCTGCCGGTACCTTCAAAAAGATGTTGTTCACCTGACAAGATGCCCAGTGGATCGGTAGTCAATCGACCCGCGTAACGGATTTGCGGATGAATCGTTTCACTGGAAGCGCTGAAACCCAAGCGCAATGTTCCCCTGGTTATCCGAGGCGATGCTACCCATCCAACGCCAGGTATTGTCTGGCCGGTAAGTACTTTGCTGGCGAAGTGTCCATTCCCAGTTGGATGCCTGCGTTGCAACTCGAACCAGCGTATGCCTGCCACCGAATTCGCGCTTGACCGTAAAATTGTTAAGCATCGACTCGCGACCATCGGGAAATCGGCGATAGGCGTTGCGGAACATCAGCCGGTCAGCGATGGCATCCAGCGGGTCCTTACGCCCAATTGGGGCACTGCGGGGCTCGGCATTGCTTGTCTTTGTCCTTTACGCGGACAGAGCACGGTAAAGTCTGCTGCAGGAATATTGGCTCGAAGCGTAAAGGTGGAATTGTCTGGATCGTTCCAGTCCACATGGAAGGCCCACACCTTGTAAATGGGTGCCGGCCGTTTGATACTGCAGGCGGTGGCGGAGCATTCTGCTGCACTTCCCTCGGGCCTGGATTCTCCTTCTCTTCAGCAGCGATAGTAACTGCTACGAAAAAATTTGGATCACCAGCGGGGGCGGAATCACCCCATCCAGGTCGGAAGGTAGAAAGAAATCCTCGCCATCTTCCTGAAAAGAAAAGTCTTCAGGCGTCTGCGCGGTGGCAGTGGGATCGCCTACCAGCATTTTCGTCCGATCAAACACAAAAGGCCTCACCCCAAGTAACACTCCGCCATTGGTGGCATCGGTCCACGAAACTGAGTATCAATTGCGGACATGTAATAGCCATCCGGCCAGACGCCGAGCTTGGGATAATCATGCATCCGGAACGAGAGGTCGGAGCCGGAAGTCGTATCGGTACCACTTACCGGTGGCGTCGCCGGTCTGCGAAACAGCGATACACTCGTTCTTGCGGTCGTCCGCGCCGGCGGGCGTAGGCGAACTGGCTGATACCCACCGGTCAGCGAGCCGATCGTAAACGACGACGGATCGCCCGCTCCCGCATTGGTGTAGCAGGTGTCGCCAAACCCTATCCAAATTGATCTGAGGTGAATCGGGCCAAGAAGGGATGTCCCTGTCAGTTTATCAAAGACCTGCAGACCTTCGTTCACCATTTGGACGATATTGAGTTTTCCCAACTGCGCCATTCGTATCTGGCGGCGAACCCGTCACACAGTATACCCACAGTCGAACTCGCCCACGCCGGCCCATTGCCGGATCGGAGCGGGAATAGCCAACGTCGTCATCTGCTGCTGCCAGAAGCTGCTTTGAATCACCGGATCCGGGCGATCATGGTGCCGAATCGGCAACCTTGGATTGACATGTCGTTCACGCTCCTGTCGTTCTACCGGCCATACCACTGGCTGAGCGCGAAGCGGCGGCGACAGGTCGCTGTGCACCGCCCGTATAACTTTCATGTGGCCTACTCCTTGTCCGTTAGGGGCCGCGTTCGGCTGCGCAGATGACGTTCGAAAATGTACCAAAGCCTAGCAAGCCCAAGGAAAACAGCTGCGAGACCAAAAACAGTCCGACTAAAACGCGCAGATTAAAAAAGGCAGATTTGAAGTGGATTTCTTTTTCATAGGATGAAGTGCTGCTCGGTACGCGACTTGCCGAAACCGGGTGAAACCGGCGCGAACGTTAGCGATTTGTTCAGGGGGTTCTTTTCAACGAAACCTCAACTTAGAACCATCTTTGTAGTTGAAGCATTGCGGATGCGTCAAGACTCTTTTGGACCGAGTGATTGAAGCGCAACGAGCCGATACTAACATCGATACGTGCTGCCCTAACAGATCAAGGAATTCCGAAAAAAAGCTCGTCTTGTGCCGGATGTGAACCTTATAAACCGAGTCCTATGGAAACAAATCTCCTCTACAGCTTGAAAAGCGATGTCCGCGCAGACGAAAACCGCTCCTCCGCGAAATCGAACCTAACAATACTGTTTTTGCTTTTTGTCGCACTGGCGCTTGCCGGTTGCGAAGGTATGGAATCGGGTTCCTCTGGAGCAGCATCGCCCTGGCCAGCAGCGCCTACAGGCCACTCGACTTCTCCTGCCAGTCAAACTGGCTTCGCTTCAGGTCTAAGCGGACGCTGGTATCATTACGACCGGCCGACAAGTATAGACGTGGCACCCGATGGTCGAAATGTGACGGTAATCGACGAGGTGGGACGAAGAACCGACGGTTACGTGACTTCTCCTGGCGAGTTTTTGATTCCCAGGGACAATCTCCGAGGCCGTCTTAGTCACGATGGACGCCGCATTTCCTGGTCGAATAACGGCGAGTGGACTCGGGAACCACACAAAGGCGGATCTGATCGTGGACAGGCTCCGGGTCAGGGTTCGAGCGTCAGCGGCTGGTATAATGGCGGATCTGATTATGGGTCGGCTCCGAGTCAGCGTCAGGACATTAGCGGACGCTGGTATCATGACGGCAAACCGACAAGCATCAGTGTGTCAGGTCAAACTGTGACGATAACCAATGAGGTAGGCCAAAGCAGCAGCGGATCAATGTCTGGAAACGAAATAATAATTTCAGGAGGGCTACGAGGTCATGTCGGTCCGGGCGGACGGCGCATTTCCTGGTCAAATCGCACGGAGTGGAGGCGGTGATCAATCATCGGAGCGCGGTGAAGCCACAACGGTATCGACAATGAATGACCGAACAAACTATGAAAACACTGAATCGCCCCCTTATCACTCTGCATTGCGCAGTAATCGTCAGTTTCCTGGTTGTGCTGGCCCTGTTAACCCCGGCTCACGCGGCAGGAACTCCCGCCTCACTCACCTGGTCGGTTACCCAATACGACTTTGGGTCCGTTCCAGTGGGACAGACACCATCGCAGACTTTCACGCTGACCAATACAGGAGACATACCATCTGGAATGATCACCGTCAGTATGTCTGGATCGACTGTCTTCACGATTACCGCCGACGGCTGTACCGGAAAAGCCCTTGGCGCGGACGAATCTTGTAATGTCACCATCCAATATCCACCTATTAACACAGATGGGGATGAGAGCACACTTGCTGCCATCGGCCAGGGCTCTAGCTCGAGGATGGCGCTCTACGGCAACAGTGGTGACAACCTTGTCCTTAGCGCGGAGAACGGCCGCGGGGAAGCCAGGCCGATTCGAGGCCCTGTGGTCGGACAGTACCTTCGGCCTTTTCGACGGTGTTTCCAAGGAACGCTACCGACGCATTGTCGCCGCGGCGCCTTTTGACAAATGCAACCTGCTGATCCTGGCGTTCGTTCGTACCTTTGGGTTCGATCGTCCTCCAGCCGATGGTGGGCCAATTTACGTTGCTCAGTTCGCAAATGGGCGTCTTCCCGAACTTAATCGTAAAAAGTTTCCGTTGGATCCAAACGACACGGATGGGGATCGGGTTAAGCTGATTGTCGAGACGGCACGCAAGAAGAATCCATCAATCAACATCCTGATCTCGTTGGGCTCGGGCAACGCAGACTTGGTTAAAGCGGCCAAAACGCCTATAAAATTCGCAGACAGCGTACGCGCCCTTGTTCAAGCTTACGATCTCAATGGCTTCGACATTGACTTCGAGGATACCAACGTTACGCAGACTGCCATGCTGACTCTGGCAAAACAAATTAGACACAGCTTGAACAAGATCCCATCAACGCGGCCGATGATCATGACAATCGCGCCAGACAACCAGTGGGCCTCAACAAAGACGTGCTGGAACAGTTTACGTATGTCATGGTCCAGACCTACGGTCACGCTTGCCGTTGCTTCACTTTCGACGAAGCAAATTCGCTTGCAGCGCAACTCGGTTCATACGAGCGCATCGTGTATGGCCTGAATTCGGAAGATCCGCCTGATGACCCAAAAAGGTCTGCCGACGAAGCAAAAAAGAATCACGCTGCCGGAATCTTCGGCTGGCGACTGGACAACGACTCGTCGCGCCGGTCGGGTTATTATTTTCCTACGTTCGCCGATGCTGTTGAAATGTGGAACTTGATGCACTAGCGATCCCAATGACAGTGAAACGCTTTGAACTGTTGTAAACAGGTGATTGAAACGAAATCCTATTGACGGCGATGCTGGAAACACTCTCCTCAGCTTGTCAAAACGTTAGGCAACAGTTGGGAGATGCTACATTCTGCCCTAACAGGTAAAGGAACTACAAAAAAGCTGGTCTTCAGCCAGCCAGTACAGCGCGGTGTTACCACGGGCTTCCTGGATCAAGGTGCCAGGAAGAAGGATACCGCCGACCTAACCAATGGTTCTAAAGGAGGTCGTGGCCTGATCTTTTCTCCTCGTTTTCTTCAGTCGTGCGGCAAGTAACGGACAAGCGAAAAGTCGTTCCGGCTTGCTTTATACTGGATTCCGTTAATCTCAATCTTCACAAGGTCGAGGCACATTCGCCCGTTAAAGGTTTCCCCTTGGTGAACTTCAATCGACGCGCCGTGGCCTAACGGGATCCGAACGTAGCGCGTCGCCTTTAACACACACTTAGGACACGGGTCAGGCTGTGCATAAAGGCTACTCGTTAAGGCCAGGATGAGGAAAATCCTTTTCATAAGCTACTATCCATTCTTTATGTAATTCAACCAGTAGCATTAGCGCTTGCCGCTGTAATGCGTCCTGGCCTGGAACTCCGCCGACGAACCTTGAATCGATACTTTCAACGGGACGTCAACAGGTTCGTCACTCGAACGGATCATAACTTTGATCGGCACCTGAACGTCCGTTTGGCCGGGAAAAAATTTAGCGGTTCCGACGCGTGAATAGAGTTGCCATCCTGGCTCTAGCGCTGGGACTTCCACAACACCTGGCATGGTAGCAGCGCCGTTGAACCGAACATTTACCGTGCCCGGTTTCCAAGACATCATATCAGGATTCAACGGACTGGCGTGCACAGAGACAATGCGTAAACCACCCGGTATCGGTGCACCGAGCTGCGGATTAGGAACGACAGCCGGCGGATTATTTTCGGTTGGCAGCATTCCTTCGCAACCGCCCAGGAGAAGCAACGATGTCGTCAGGAATAGTAAGGAGACAGCAAGTTTTGAGGGATTCATGCCGCCCAGTTTTGAAAAACCCGCCCGCCCGTCAAGCATAAATCGTTACCAGCATGACTCGCCGATTCCAGTTCCACTAACATCATTAGTTTCTCATCGCGCGGGCTGAAACGCTTTCGGTCGCGATGCGCTCCAACAACGAAGATGTTTGAAACTGAAGGCTAACCTGGTGCGGCTATTGTAAGGATGGCCTATCGTGTGGTGAACGTTTTATCGGTGCCGTATCTCCTGCCAACCTGGTTGGTGCCCACGATCCGGAAATGATATCGGGTGCCCGGACTCAATCCCGAAACGGTGGCGCCGATGTCTTGATAACCATTCCCATTCTTGATCTGGTCGGGCGTTCTGGATCCATAGCTGGTTGTCCTTCCATATTCAAAGTATACGGTGGTTCTAAATCCGTGGGGATTAACAAATCCATTAAGCCTGGCTGAAAGACTCGTAATCCCCGTTGCCTGATCCGTTATGACGATTGGAAACCCTGTTGGGGCAAGTGTACTCACACTTATAACGTTGGAGTTGCCACTGGTACCGTGCTCGTTATACGCGCGCACCCGATAATAGTAAGGAGTGCTCGGGCGTAAGCCGGTAACCAGATGGTCAAGGTCGTTACCAACGTTCCGATTTTCATAGCCTGTCACGTAATTGGTAAACGAATTGTCGGTAGCCACATCAAGCCGATAACCGCCTGCGTCGCTCACCCTGCTCCAATTGGCTCTGAAGCTGTAAGTGGCCACATACGTCGCCGGATTCGCTACTGGTGGCGATGGTATCTGTGAATTTATGTACTGTCGTATCTGGGGGTAGAAGTCGGCGAACTTGCTGTAAACTCCGACGCGCATATTGCACGAGGGCCGGATCTATCCCAGCAACTCAGAACGCCCACGACCTTATGGCCATTTGAAGCGAAAAGGCCGGACCCACTGGAACCAGGTTCGGTTTCCAGACGTCCAGTCGACCCTAAAGCCGTTTGGCAGGTTAGGGCCATCACCAAAGTGCGTGTCCGTGATAGTGCCTTCGGATCTTCTTAAGAATGAAGGTTCTGTGGGGGGGGACGGGACCCGTCGTCGGGATGGTGGAGCCCGAAAACGCTAGTGCCTGTTCCTTGCGCGGTGGAAGTCCATCCAGCAAAAAATGCTCCCGCGGGAGCACCACTCAGCAGGCGTAACAAGGAAAAATCGTTCGACCGTTGCGTTGCAAGGAGAAGGGTGCCGGGCGGAGATTTAATCCAATTTCGCAAAACGCCGCTGTTACAAGCGGTCGTCTGATAAAACCAATATACTTCCACAGTTTGAGCGACTGCCGGGGTTGGGATGCAATGATTGGCCGTCAGAAAAAGGGGGGTCTGGTTCTGAGCAGAATTGCTCAGCAAAGTGCCGGTGCAGACGGTGGGCCCATCATGGTTGAATAAAATTCTTCCAACGGCATTGTTCTCGCTAACGCGGTTACATGACGCATCAACTTCGCAATTCAGAACATCGGGTTCATTGAATCGGAATCGCCAATCTAGCTGGGCCAAAATGTGCGACACCTCAAAAATCTCGAATCCTTGTCCGCTTTCACCATTTCTCTTGTAGAACTCGATAACGATCGTGTCCCCATTGACAGTACCTGACCAAAATTCTCCACTGCCCCATGGTCCCTTTCGGTAAACGGACCAAAAACGATGCTATCGGGCGCGGTGCCGTAGACATACACCTCCTCGCCGTCAGCAAGCGCAAAATTGCGGAAATGTACGCCTGCACCAGAAGCGCCGGAGCTCTTGATGACCAGGACAATTAACTGAGAGCCATCTGGATTAATGAATTTTTGTGCGCGTGTGTTCGGCGAGACTTCGATACTTCTGTTGATGCCTATTTGGTTCGGCTTCAACGTAAGCGAACGTGCGTCCACCTGTCCCAAGGTCACGCTGGGTTGGTTCAGATCTACGTGCACTCCGTAACGTACACTGGGTAGAAGCGTGTCAGCGCGAGTACGCATGCCTCCATTGTCGCTGCTGGTCGAAACCATCCCGGGCACTGATACTTCGGGCTCACGCTGAGGGTTGCCGCTCGGTTGCGTATTGGGTGACCCAAACAGCATTGTCAGCGATGCTGCTGGGAGTAGAACGAATGCGATTAAGCTGCTAATTTTCATTTTCATGGGAGCCGTGATTTTTCATGGATTTCTCCGGGGGATTGTGAGATGCTGTGCACCACCATGTCCGAGAGAGGTTAATTTTATTTTCCTGGTTTGCTTGTGAACAAGCCCTTCGTTCACGGTTACCCCTGCGGAAAGAGGGCAGGTGGATCCCTGGGGGAGACGCCTAACGGACTTAGTGCGAGGGAGAGCCTGGCAGCCATTGACAAAGTGTCAATAGAATTTTCTCGAACGGCCAACTGCAGCTCCGGAAAAGCCCGTTAGCTTTTCATCAGCGGGCAGAAACGGTTTTCCGTCGCGATGCGGTGATCCGCGTATAGCCTGCGGCTGGCAACAAGTGAATGAGGTCGCTGCGTTAAACAAAAAGCCGCCAAGCGGTGAAGCGTGGCGGCTCATTCTTAAAATGCTTCTGCTTTATTGGAGCGAGCGCATTTCTAGCGGTTGTTGACGACTTTCGGTGTGGACTTGTTTCGCTCCAGCCGTGCGCTCACTTTCTGTTGACCTGCGGTTAGCGCTTCAATTTGTCGCTCCTGCAGCGCGATGGTTGCCGCTTGTCTTTCAGTCCTCGCCTGCAATTCCTGCACGAGCTGCTGCTGTTTGAGCAACTCGTTTTTCGAGAGGCGATCCCGCTGGGGCGACGCCGAGCTGGCCGTTTCCATTAACGACAACCGGGTCACCGGTGACCGCAATACCCGTGATGCCGTCGACAAAGGTAGCTGTTTGGACGCCAGTGCCGATTCTGATTGTGTTGGACTCGCCCCCAACTCCAAGGCCGCCAATGACGATATTGCTGTCGCCGTCGGTGTCGGAGCCAGCACTTGCGCCTAATGCGATGTTGCCGATGCCGCTGATATTATTGCGAAGCGCGCCCTCGCCGATGGCCGTATTTAATTCGCTGGTAGTGTTGTTTTTGAGTGCTTCGTTGCCTATGGTCGTGTTTCCGCTGCCTTCTGTGTTAGCGAAGAGCGCCAAAGCTCCGATAGCCGTGTTAAGGTCGCCAGTGGTGTTGCTAAAAAGCGCGAACGCTCCACTGGCTGTGTTGTCGCCACCGATGGTGTTGTTTTCAAGTGCGGCTGTTCCAACGGCTGTGTTTTCGTTGTTGGTGTTCAATAAAAGCGCCGCCGTTCCAACGGCCGTATTACTGTTTCCGGTATTGAGGTCCAACGCTCCAGCGCCGACAGCGGTGTTGTTGCTGCCGTCGGTATGGCAGAGAGCGCATACCAACCAAATGCTGAGTTTGCAACGCCGGTAGTGTCGCTAAAAAGGGCATGGTCCCCGTCCGCCGTGTTGAACGGGTCGACGCTCCCCGGATCTGGTGTGGCCTGCAGTTGTTGGCAGAGCGCAAAACCGCAATCCCCATCAAGATGCAAATTAAGTTTTGAAGTTTCATGTTTATCTTCCTTTTCTTTTACGATTGTTTGTTGTTTGCGAGTAATCCTTCGCAGTTTTCTTCCTGGGCAAAAGAGTGTCAGGTGGAGCTCCGGGGGGGAGACGCCTAACAGCCTTAACGCGAGCGCGACTCTGCCAAACGGCAACAGAGGGTGTCAATACCATTTTCGCGAGTCGCCGATTTCAGCTCCAGAGACGCCGTCCTTTTGATCCGCGCACACGTTTCCGCGGGACCCACTTTACGTTGCCGATTTCTTCCAACTGGCAGCAATAGCACGCAAGATTGAAGGATTGGGAGCGAATGATTTTGCAGGCAATTAGGGCTTGGCGCGGTAATACGTCATGGTTTGGAACTCCGCTGACGAACCTTGAATCGATACTTTCAATGGGACTTCACCGGGCCCCGCTTTGTTAACGCTGATCGGCACCTGAACCTCTGTTGGCCCGGAACAAAGTAGCCGATTCCGGCAGAGGTGTAGGCGGTGAAATACAGTCGCCCGACCGCCGAAACATTCACATAACCTCGCGTAGTGGCGGCGCCGTTCAAACGAACATTCACCGCTCCCTTTTTCATATTCGAAAAGTAATCAACCAGGGGTGTCGCCTGCGCAGAGACAATACGTAAGCCACCCGCAATCGGTGCGCCTGGTTGCGTTGGGAACGACGGCGCCCGGCGTATTGCTCTCGGTCGGAAGCATTCCTTCGCAACCGCTTAGGAGCAGCAACGATGTCATCGTCAAGGGTAGTAATGAGACAGCAATTCTTGAGGGATTCATGGCCGCCCAGCTTTGAAAAGGCCGCCCCTGCTGGTCAAGCACAATCCCCGCGAGCGCGACCATCAAGACTTGATCACCGAATATATGGGGATGAAGGGCAGCGTCGCCGTCCGCTCACGAATAGACAGAAAAACGACGGTCCCAGTCCGTTTTATTGTAAGCCCTTCGAGAGGGACACCCTTTCCAAGATCAAATCTTTTCCTTTGGAGTGGCGGGTTATTTGGGGCACCCCCTCCAACACGCCTTGAATTGGGCGTCACATGCCAGGAGGGCACTTTGGTCGAATCCCGAACGCATCACATTATTCGTACACTCTTCATCCTTTTCCTACACTCAATTTGGCAGGGACTCTTGGGTTTCGGTGTAGCCCTTGGGCCACCTCGCCGGAAGTTCCCCAGCTGTGCCTGTTAGTGCCTGCCAAAAAAAACCCAAGCCTAGGGAGACTAGAATTGCGCCTGAGATTTTTCGCTTCATTGATTTCGCGTCCGGCTTACGGATGGCGTTTTTAATCATTAGACCTTTCTTCTTTTGTGTTGGCTGACCCGTGGTAACCCGAAGGTCTGAACACGAGACGCAGCTCCGGGGAGAAGCGTCCTCTGCCGGATTCGATCTCTTTAAGGCGTCGATTCTCTAAACTCGTCCCGCAATGTCAATATTAATCGGTTCGCGAATCGCGCGGTTTACGATCACTTGAGTGCCGTCACTTGTTAGTGCCAACGCCAGTTCAGTGTTTCAATCGTTAACGGCTTGTAGATCAAAGAAATCGCACAATCCCTATCGTCCATGAAACAAACGCCATCTCTGATCTCTTGCGCCAGTTTGATGAACCTCTTTGGTAGTTTTTCCAGCAGGCTCCGGCACATATTTGGATTTGTTGTTGTGCCGTTAGCCGCTGCCGCCCAGCCCAATCAGCCGCCGCGTTCCCCGGATCCGCCAGTTTTGATCTGGGATATTGATTTAAAATTGGCAAATGATGTTCCGCGAAACTTTCGCACCACTAACGATCGGCCTAACAAGGGCAGCGGTGAAATAACTGCCACAACCGGGTTGAGCGATCTGCGGGCCTCGGGCAGCGGCGAATTTAGTTTGGAAGGTCTGAAAACTTTGTTGCCGCGAATGCAGGGTCCCGTGACCGTGTTCGACTTGCGCCAGGAAACACACCTATTTGTCAACGACCTGCCTGTGAGCTGGTATGCGTCACACGATTGGGCAAACGTCGGACGAACGCAGGCAGACATCGAGAAGCAGGAAGCAGAGAAGGTGCAGTCATTCAAGCCTGGCAGTGACATCGATGTTCGGCCCGGCCAGCCCGTCAAACATGCGGACGGCAGTGCGGTTCCGCCGCAACGCGTGACTGTCGACCGCGCAAGCACAGAGCGGAACGTTGTCGAAGGTGCCGGCGCGCATTACGTCCGTGTCGCTGTCACGGACCACGCATGTCCGCTCGACAGTGCCATCGACGAATTTGTGGTTGCCGTTCGAGTGCTTCCGCAAAATGCATGGGCCCATTTCCACTGCGAAGCGGGCCTCGGCCGCACAACGACCTTCATGGTGCTTTATGACATGCTGCGAAACGCCAATCGAGTGTCGCTCAGCGACATCGTCCAGCGTCAAAAAATTCTCAGTAAAGGCTACGACGTGTTGAAGCCGCCTGACGCCGATGACTGGAAGGCTCCATATGCGGCCGATCGGGCCAAATTTGTCCGCTCATTCTACGACTACGCTCGGGCGAATCCAAACGGGCAACCGAAACTTTGGACCGAATGGCTAAAGTCACGGGGGCAGTGATCGCGGCGCATGTATTTACGTCGAGAGCCAGTTCTACGGCTGTTGGAATCAACAACTCACCCGCGCAGGCGTGTGAGAAGTTTCTCGTGGATGTTATCGAACCCGCCGTTACTAAAAACTACTACTACGTCTTTTGGCCGGAGCATCGGAATGATTCGATCTACAATCGCGTTGGCATTTTGCTCGTAGAACGCGGGTTTGCCAGCCTTGGCGATCTCCGCAACAACCTGGTCCGGTTTCAACCGTTGATCTTGCGGGATTTGTTCGAGCCTGGCGACCTGCGAGATAAAAACGCCGTCCGCGACTTTGAGCGCATCAGGAAGCTGCTGCTGAAACACCGCACGCCTCGTTGTATTCGAGCGAGGCTCGAACACCGCCCACAACCGCTGCCCGCGAAAGCGATGACGGAGTCCCTGCAACGTTTGATAGATTGCAGTGGGATGATGCCCGAAATCGTCAATCACTTTAACGCCGCCAGCTTCGCCGCGAAGCTCCTGCCTTCGCGCAATTCCCGAGAAACTGTTGAATGCGCTGGCGATTTTTGCCGTCGGCACATCGTAAAAGCGCGCCGCGGTCGCCGCCATTGCGGCGTTATGGACATTGAATTCGCCGACGAGCGGAATTTCGAAAACGTCGTCGCCTAGTTTGAATCGGGAAGCGTCGGACGAATAAGAAACATCTCGAATTCGTTGCGCGCAGTTTTTCGAAAAACCGACCTCGACCATCTGTGCCAGGCAATCTTTGGCGACTTCAACAGAATTCGGATCGTCGCCGTTCACAACGATCATGCCGTTCTGCGGAACGATATTCAGCAAGCGCCGAAAGCTGAGCTTGATCTCATCGAGATTGTTGAAGATATCCGCGTGATCGAACTCAATGTTGTTCACGATCACGAGCTCCGGCAGGTAATGAACGAACTTTGAACGCTTGTCGAAAAATGCGGTGTCGTACTCGTCACCCTCAAGCACAAAATATTTTGAATCGTTAAGCCGCGCGCCTTCGCCAAAGTTTTTCGGAATGCCGCCGATGAGATAGCCAGGTTCGCGTCCCGCTTTTTCCATTATCCAGGCAAGTAAAGCCGTGGTCGTTGTTTTACCGTGAGTTCCGGTGACCACGAGATTATGGCGACCTCGCAGAAAAAAATTCCTGAGCACCTCCGGCAACGACAGATAGAGTAATTTTCGGTTCAAGACGGCCTCCACTTCCGGGTTGCCACGCCTCATCGCGTTTCCGATCACTACCACCTCCGCATCCGCCGGGATGTTTTCCGCGCGATAACCCTCCATGAGCTCAATCCCCTTCCCCTGGAGGAAGGTCGACATCGGCGGGTAAACATTTTCGTCCGACCCGGTGACTTTAAAGCCACGCTCTTTCAGCGCGACGGCAACCGCACCCATCGCTGTCCCGCAAATTCCGAGCAAGTGAAAACTCTTGGGCGCTTCTTTCACGCGCATTGTTCTACGCAGCACGGATCATTTTGCCAGCGTTTGTTCGAATCTCTGTCGACGTCCACAACGCACAAAGTCAGGCAAGACGTTGCGTTGCGCCCTTTGCGGCGATTTGTGAGAAAATTATTTCTTCTGGAAGACTTCCACCGCTTCCCACGCTTCGTCGGGCGGAGCCTGTTCGTATTCGAGCGAGCGCTGGAGATACATCTTGGCCAGCAAATCGTCGGGATAGAATTCCAGGAATCTTGAAAAAAGGATTTTCGCGTCGATAAAATCGCGTGTGCGAAATTTTTCCAGCGCTTCCTCATATGTTTCCAGCCATTTCAAAAACTCCGGATCGGTCTCTTCGCCTCGGGCAGCGACGAAAGTGAAAACATCCACTGGTTTGGTTTTGCCCTTCACCTGCACGCGAGCCACCGAGCGCAAATAAACTTCGTCCCGCACCAGTTCGGCAACCGACGCGCCCACGAGCAGATCTACGCCATAAGTTCGCGTGAGGCCCTCGAGCCTTGACGCCAGATTCACGGCATCGCCTATCACTGTCGGATCCATTCGCTCCTGCGAACCAATATTGCCAACGATCACCTCACCGTGGTTGACGCCGATGCCCATGCCGAGTCCCATCCGGCCTTGTTCACGCCAAGTTTGATTGAGTTCGCTCAACGCCCGGCGCATTCCCAACGCGGCTCGGGCGCAACTTTTCGCATCCTGCGCAGTGCCAAGACTGCGCACGTTACCCCACACAGCCATGATTGCGTCGCCGATAAATTTGTCGAGCGTTCCGCCATTGCTGAAAATTTCAGAGGTCATCCGTGAAAGATATTCGTTGAGCTGCGCGACCAGCGCTTCGGGGTCCGCTTTCTCCGCCAAAGTGGTGAAACCAATCAAGTCCGAGAACAGAATCGTCACCGGCACGCGCATACCACGAAGCGAACTGTAGTAGCTGTCCGGGTTTTCGAGAATTTCGGCGACTAGATTCTTCGACACATAACGTTCAAGCGTGCGCCGGGTGCGCACTTTCTCCAAGCGCTCGAGGAAGTATTCGAAGCCGAGGGAAAACAATCCGCTGAGGACTAGCGCGGACAACACGGGAACGGTCACTAGCAGCACCCCTATGTTGTCGTAAAGCAATCGTGCCGTCAGAAGATACCCGGCTGTGATCGCCACGAGCCCGCCCAGACACACCAGCGGTTTACGCACGAACGCCACGAGTAACCACGCAACCAGTCCTGCTGCGCAAACCAGCAGCATCTCAATTTTTCGCGGTGTAAACCGCAAGAACTCGTGATTAATCGCGGCAGCCATCGCCTGGAAATGAAGAGTGGGGCCTAACGTCCCAGGACTCATCGGCGTATCGACAACATCGTGGAAGATTTGCGCAGAGGGGCCGACCAAGACGATCTTGTCCTTGAACACTGCACCGTCCTTGAAATTCGCTTTCCAGAGTTTCGGATCGAACACCTCGTAAAGCGGCCAATAGACGGGCTTCGTTTCGAATACGCCTGGCGCGGTGAAACGAATCATGTGGCCGCGCAAATCATTCGGCACATCTTTGGCATCACCGATCTTTGTCAATGCACGCGCGGCAACTGACTCATAAACCTCGTCGCCGGGATACGACGGAATGCCTACGAGCTGGCGTTGCGTCACACGATATGTTGCAGCACGAGTTTTTCCATCGATCGAATCCGGGAAAAAGTTCACGAACCCGACACGATCGTCACGTATTTGCGGCGGGGGAATCAGCGTGCTGTTTGGCGTGATTACTTGCGCGCCATTTTCCATGTCGAAATTCGCACCGATAACCACTTTCTCGCGGTAACGATCGAGGGCAGCGTGAAATTCCGCGTCGCCATCATTGGGCGGATTAAACACTAGATCGAAAATGACCAGCCGCGCGCCTGATGCGAATAGCTTATCAAGCAAAAGCGCCCAAACTTCCCGCGACCATGGATACGGCCGCTCGCTGATCAGCTGCAATGCGCGATTATTGGCGAGTTCTTCAGGAGTCAGCTGTGGCAACTGCAACGTGCTTTGATCGATTGCCAGGAAAACGAAATCGCCTCGCGGCGTAGTTTTGCGACCCTCGCGCCGAAGCAAATCTTCAAAGGCCTGTTCGCCACGCCAAGGCACTGATAGAAACGGAGCAGTTGGGAAGAAATGCCCAACCAAGATCAGACCCGTGCAAAAGAGGCAGATCAGCGCCAGGACCAATAACCGGGCTCGGACAAACCAACGCACGCGCGATTATAGCAAAACAATGCCGAATGGCAGGTCATTAATGAAGCTCACGCGGCTGTCATCCTGAGCGGAGCAATGCGAAGTCGAAGGACCCCAAAGCCACCGAGAGGTTTGTTACGGATTCCTCGACTTCGCTCGGAATGACGTTTACATCCGTCGCTGAATGCCGGACGACACCTCGCTCACCTGCCCGCGCTGCAACGTCCCGCTGAAGGAAGTGCGGACTTCCGGCGGGGTGTCTCTATGGCTGTGATGTCTGCGGCGGTCGCGCAGTGACCATTGAGTTATTGCGCAAACGCTTTACGCCGGAATCAATTAATCCATTGTGGCTGCATGCGATGCGCGGCGAAGGAGGCGTCGGCCTGCCTTGTCCATCGTGCCGGCAGCCGATGATCGGCGTGGCCTTATCCGACCAGGCGGAAATCAACGTCGATGTCTGTCAGCACTGCCATTTCATCTGGTTCGATGCGCACGAAGTAGATACGCTCGTTCCACGCCAACCGGAGCCGGTCGCTCCCGAACTCCCCCAAAAAGCGCGCGAGATGCTCGCGATGGCTGAAGTCGAGCGTTTGTCCAAACAGGCCGAGGGTCCGGATCTTGATAGCGCCGCGCCCGATGAATCATGGAAACAGATCGCTGCGTTCCTTGGAATGCCGGTTGAGTTCGATGCACCAGAAGAGCAGCGAAAGCCGTGGGCAACATGGCTGCTTTCAGCTGTCATCATTTGCGCCAGTCTCCTCGGGTTCTTAAATCTACGAGAGATTGTTCAACGCTTCGGATTGATTCCAGCGGAGGCGACTCGACTCGACGGACTCACGTTCGTGACGTCCTTCTTTCTTCACGCAGGCATCATTCATCTTGCCGGGAACATGTATTTCTTACTGGCGTTCGGCCATGCGGTTGAAAATTTTCTCCGACCAATGCGCTATCTTATACTCATAGCGCTCGCAGCACTCATCGGCGACCTGGCGCATATCGCTCTTGATCCTCGGTCGCGCATACCGTGCATCGGCGCCAGCGGCGGCATCGCAGGCGTCATTACGTTTTACGCACTGAATTTTCCGCGAATGCGACTCGCTTTTCTGATGCGCTGGGGATGGGTCTGGTTTCGTTGGATTAGATTGCCTGCCTGGTTCGTTTTCGTTCTTTGGTTTTTGTTCCAAATCATTGGTACTCTCGAACAGAAAGCAGGAATGAGTTCAGTCTCCTCCGCGGCCCATCTAGGCGGCGCGGCAGTGGGCGTCCTTGCCTGGCTCGCTTGGCGAAAACCCAAGGACGAATCTCACCTGCTCGAATGACGGAATCCGAATGTAAAACCGTTTGTCATTTTGCGTTCAGCATTTAGTTTCCGGCCCGCGATCTCTCCGCCTATCCTGCGTCTGTGGGATTAATCAGTGAGCGAGGTTGGAAAGATCGATAACAAAACAACAGCTCACTGAACGAGGAGTCCCGAAAACATCGGGGCAAAACAACCATGCCAAGAGCAACAAACGCCCCGGCAAGCCGTGCGCGCCGGAAACGAATGCTGAAAAAGGCGAAGGGCTACCGCGGCCGCCGCTCCAAACTTTTTCGTTACGCCAAAGACGCGGTCATGAAGGCGCAGTCTTGGGCCTATCGCGACCGCAAAACTCGCAAGCGCACATTTCGTTATCTTTGGATCCAACGTCTCAACGCCGCCGCACGCGCGAACGGCATGACCTACAGCCGCCTGACCGAAGGATTAAAAGCTGCCGGTATCGGACTGGACCGCAAAATTCTCGCCGATCTCGCGGTCACCGACGAAGTCGCGTTCAAATCGATCGTCGATCAAGCGAAGAGCGCGTTGGAAGACAAAGCGAAGTCGAAAAAGAAGGCGGCCTAGATAGGGTTACAAACGTTACAAGAGTTACATCGGGTTGGCCTCTGCCTTTGTAACCATGTAACTCTTGTAACACTTTAACTGACAGGTATGTCTCACCCGCTCGAACAACTGCGCGATGACGCGCTGCGCGAGATTGAAGCTGCGAGCGACGAGAAATCGCTTGAAGGGGTCCGTGTAAAGTATCTCGGGAAAAGCGGCAGCATCTCCGAATGGGGCGAGCGGATGAAAACGCTCGGTAAAGAGGAACGCCCTGTGGTCGGCAAGTTACTCAACCAGGCGCGCAACAGTGTTACCAGTGCCCTTGACCAACGCGGAGAAAAAGTCCGTTCTGAAAAAGAATCGGACGCACTCGCGAGCATCGACATCTCCCTTCCGGGAACGCCACATGACATTGGTTCTTTGCATCCGCTTCATCAAATGCATGAGCGCGGAATTCAGATCTTTAGACGAATGGGGTTTGCGCTCGCCGAAGGACCAGACATCGAAACCGAGTGGTACTGCTTCGACGCTCTGAATACGCCGCCAGACCATCCTGCTCGCAACGAACAGGACACGTTTTATTTGCCGGATGGCCGGCTTCTGCGAACCCACACTTCGACCGTGCAAATTCGCGCGATGGAAGCGGCGCCGCCTCCGATCCGCGTGATTGCGTCAGGTGCCGCGTATCGTCGCGACGAACTCGACGCTACACACAGCCCACAGTTCCATCAGATCGAAGGATTGTATGTCGACGAAAACGTCAGCGTCGCCGATTTAAAAGGCGAGCTCCAATTTTTCATGCGCGAACTCTTCGGTGCCGAAACCGACGTGGAATTTCGGCCCCATTTCTTCCCGTTCACCGAGCCGAGTTTGGAGGTCTACGTCCGATCAAAAGCTCTGAAGGGCGGCGAGCAATGGATCGAAGTAGCCGGTTGCGGAATGGTGCATCCGGCCGTTTTTGAAGCAGTCAACAAAGCTCGTGGCGATAACGCTTACGATCCCGAACAGTGGAGCGGCTATGCATTCGGACTCGGCATGGATCGGCTGGCGATGATCCTGTTCGACATTCCTGACATTCGGCTTTTCGCGCAGAATGATCTGCGGTTTTTGAAACAATTCGCGTGAACAAACTCGTCATGTCGAGCGAAGTCGAGACATCCCGTTGCGTTGCCCGGCGTCTTGCCACGGGATTGAAAGCCTGGCCTCGCAGCCTTCGTCTGTTGCGTTGCAGCCTACACTCCGCCTCGCTCGGTCGGAATGACAAGGAATTGAAATGAAATTTTCCGTTAACTGGCTGCGCGAATTTGTCGATCTTCCAAAAAATCCGGAAGAGATCGCCGAATTGCTGACTCGCGCGGGCATTGAAACCAAAAAAATTGAGACGCGCGGCGCGAACGTAGAAAATGTCGTTGTTTCGCAAATCACCGCGTCGTCGCGTCATCCGAACGCGGATCGACTCAGCGTTTGCGAAGTGGACGATGGAAGCGGAACGAAGCGCCAGATCGTTTGTGGCGCAACGAACTACAAAGCCGGCGACAAAGTTCTTCTCGCGCTTCCCGGGGCGAAGTTGCCGAACGGTACGGAAATTCGAAAAAGCAAACTGCGCGGCGTCGAATCGGAAGGAATGCTTTGCAGCCCGATCGAGCTCGGTCTCGGCGAAGAGGCATCCGGCCTATTGATCTTGTCCCCCGATGCAAAGATTGGCGCACCGATCGCGGATCTCTTTCCATCGGATACAGTTTTGGATGTCGAAATCACGCCGAACCGCGGCGATTTGCTGAGCCATTTTGGACTCGCCCGCGAAATCGCAGCGTTAACTGGAGCCGCGGCGCCCACGCCGCGCACCGGAGAAGCAGCGCGAGGGCGCGCCGGCTCCATTGCAATTTCCGCAACGCGAGAATGTCCATTCTTCTCGCTCCGGAAGATCGACAATGTAAAAGTCGGTCCCAGCCCGCAATGGTTGCGCGCGAAAATTGAGAGCGTCGGCGTTCGCTCGATCAATAACATCGTCGACATCTCGAATTTTGTGATGCTCGAGCTGGGTCAACCCACGCATGCTTTCGACGCCGATAAACTAGAGGGCGGCATCAATGTGCGACTCGCGCACGACGGCGAGAAATTCCTCGCGCTCGATGGAAAGACCTACTCGCTCAAGCCGGACAATTGCGTAATCGCCGATCAAAAACGTGCCGTCGGAATTGGCGGCGTGATGGGTGGCGAAGAGACAGGCGTGACCGATTCGACGAAAAACATTTTGCTCGAGGCCGCTTATTTTCTGCCGTCAAGCATTCGCAGGACGGCACGCGATTTGAATCTGCAAAGTGACGCAAGCTATCGGTTCGAACGCGGCGTGGATCCGGAAATGATTTTGCGAGCGTCGCAGCGCGCGGCCGAATTAATGAGTGAGATCGCTGGGGGAACTTCCGCGAAAGAAATCCAAGTTGCCGGTGAACTCCCAACCGATCCAGGTGACGTCTCGTTGAGCTACGAAAAATGCTCCCGCCTGATCGGCGTCGCAATTGAACCAAAAACTGTCGACGAAATTCTTGTACACTTCGGCTTGCGGAGAACTGCCGGCACGAAACAGTCCGCAACCTGGAAGATTCCCAGTTATCGCCGCGATCTGCAGCGCGACGTCGATTTAATCGAAGAAGTTCTCCGCGGGTACGGAATAGACAAAATCCCGGGAAGAACGCGCGGACGCTTCATGCCAACGAGCAAGGCTGACAGTTCACACGATCTCGAAACCATCGTTCTGCGACAGCGATTAGCAGGATCTGGTTTGTCCGAGGTGCGGACATCAAAATTGATCTCGAGAACCGCAATGGCCTCCAACAGAGCGGTCGAGCTGCGCAATCCGCTGAGTGAAGATCATGTGGCGCTGCGGCCAAACTTGATCAGCGGTTTGCTCGACGTGCTCGAACGAAATATTCGTGCCGGAGCCGAGAGTGTCTCCTTTTTTGAGATTGGCCGGGTCTTCCCGCCATCTCAAAATGAGGAACGGCATCTTGGAATATTACTGTGGGGAAATATCGGGAACGCATCCAATTGGCGATCGCAGACGAGACGAAATCTCGACTTGTTTGATCTCAAGGGCACGCTTGAAGACATTGTTCCAAATTTGTCGTTCGGCCCAGCGAAACGTCCTGATTTCGCACTCGCGGTGGAGATTTTCTCCGACAAAAACCTGATCGGGTTCGCAGGCCAACTCTCGGCGGACAAATCGAGCGCGCCTGGTTCGGTGTTCATTACCGAGTTGGATCTGGATGGTTTTCCGATCGGCAGATCAGCGAGAAAATTCCGTGAGCTTGATCGCTATCCAGCAATTACGCGCGACATCGCGATGATTGTTCCGGAGAAATTGACGCACGCTGAAATTCTTCGCGCGATCGAAAACCCATCGGAACCGTTGCTCGAAAACGTGCGGTTATTCGACCTGTTTACTACGAAGGACGAAGCAGATTCGATTAATTCCGGAAAATCACTCGCATATAGATTGACATACCGCGCGAAAAATCGCACACTGATCAACGAGGAAGTGACTGCGGCGCACGCGAAGATTCGCGAGCGACTAAAGCGCGAGTTGGGAGTGACGCTGCGGGAATAGTTCTTTGAGAACAGAGCCGTTCGTTGAGGGTTGGGAAGAAAACCAGTGCTTTTCTCTCAACTCTCGACCAACGGCTCATGATTTACCCTGCGATGTTCGAGATTACGAGGTGTGATTCCCGAACCGCTATTTGAAGACTAGGAGGCTGGGTTGTCGCAGAAGATGGCAGGCCTTGATTGGAAGTCAGACGCTGCGGCGACGGTCATCCGCCCGTTACTGAAAGGGAACGGGTGATCCGCCTGAACGGCATTGGCGGGGTAACATTTCAAACCCGGATCGAAGTTTAGATCCGGGTTTTTTATTGGGGTGGCGCAGTCAATCTTTGCAAGGCTCGCAATGTGGGCAGGCAGTTTTTCTGTTTCATGCACCAACTAATTTGAAAATTTATGCGCACCATTGATACTGCGCGCTGACGTGCGCACACTAATCGCTCTCGAAGACGGTCGATGTTTCGAGGGCGAATCCTTTGGCGCGACCGGAACATGCGTCGGTGAGATTTGCTTCAACACCTCGATGACCGGTTACCAGGAAGTGCTGACCGATCCGTCGTACCACGGGCAGATCGTGGCGATGACGTATCCGTTGATTGGAAACTACGGCGTCAACTCGGTCGATGAAGAAAGTCGGTCGCCGCACGTCCGCGGGTTCGTCATCGAGGAACTGACCGAGGTGCCGAGTAACTGGCGCTCGGAAATGTCGCTCGACGATTATCTGCGGAAATGGAATATCCCCGGAGCGAAAGGAATCGACACACGCGCGCTCACACGGCATCTGCGCACGCGCGGTGCGATGAAAGCGTGCCTGACGACCGAAGACATTTCGCCTGAAGAGGCAACGCGAAGAGCAATCGATGGCGCAGGCGTGATCGGGATGGATTACGTCCGCGAAGTCTCAACAAAAAAAATTTATCGTTGGGATCCGGAGGACAAGCTTAGCGCACCGTGGTCGATCCAGAAATCACCGGACGGACAAGATAGACGGAGTCTGCCACCGATCCGCTCCCGAATTGCCGCATACGACTACGGCATGAAGGAAAATATTCTGCGCCTGCTTCGGCAGAAAGGCTTTGAGGTGACCGTCGTGCCGGCTGGCACATCGGCTGAAGAAGTGCTGGCCCTCAACGTCGACGGAATTTTTCTTTCTAACGGTCCGGGCGACCCGGCGGCGCTCGATTACGCACACAAAACGGTGCGCGATTTGATGGGCAAGAAACCAATCTTCGGAATTTGTCTTGGTCATCAGGTTCTCGGGTTCGCTTTTGGCGGATCGACATTCAAATTGAAATTTGGCCATCGCGGCGCGAATCAGCCGGTTAAGGATTTGCGCACGGGCAAAGTGGCGATCACGGCGCAAAATCACGGGTTCGCTGTCGATTCGGAGTCGCTTCCCTCCGAGGTTGAAGTAACCCACATCAACTTGAACGACGGCACCGTCGAAGGAATGCGCCACAAGAAACTGCCGATCTTCAGTGTGCAATATCATCCAGAAGCTGCGCCCGGGCCGCATGATGCGAGTTACTTCTTCGACCAGTTCGCCGAGCTGATCGAAAAGAACCTGTAGCCGCCGCCTTATCGGCGGCGGCGTGAGGTTTGCAGCAAACGCAGGGTCGCGCTTCGCACAGCGAAGCGGCTACAATTGACCAATGCGCTAAGGTGCTCACATTTGTTTCATGTTCAACGCACCAAACAGCAAACCTACAGTAATGAAAATTGCAGTTACTGCGACGCTCATCGGCGCATTCGCGGTTTCGCCATTGGCCATCGCACAGGAACACGAGCACAATGGCGATGCAGCCAGCTCGAAAGAAGTGACCGGCGAAGTCGTGGATATGATGTGTTACGTCGATCACAACGCTGTCGGAGAGAAGCACGGGCAAACCTGCGGGGCCAAGTGCGTCAAGAGCGGTGGTCCGGTCGGGATCGTCAGTGACGGCAAAGCATACCTGGTCGTCGGCCAACACAAGCCGATGAACGATCAATTGGCCGAGTACTGCGGCAAAACGATCACTTTGAAAGGCAAAATGGCCGAGCGCGGCGGCATCGCCATGATCGAGAACGCCGAGATCGTGAAGAAATAGTTGTAACGGTTTCGCTGTGCGAAACGCGCGCGTCGCCCGCAGGGCGGCAGCTACAACAAATTATTTATAGTACGGCCTCAAAGACGGCCGCAGCTTGCCGATTCGAAGAGCATTTTCGATTTGTAAATCAGGAATTTGCTCATCGGATAGCTTTCGAATCTCGCGCGATTCGAGCGCAGCAACAGGCAGTCCGTGATGGAACAGAATCCTGTTCGCGGTGAATGCAGGGATTCGTGCTCCCGGTGTAAGAATACCCTGCAAGTTTAACGGGTCGGCCGCACTCAACGTGTTCAGATCTTCGTTTGACGAACTCTTGCGGATCGATCGCAACAGACCGATCGCCTCCGGCAACGCAAATTGTTCGCCGCTCACTCCGCCAACGAAATATCCGCCGCGAATTTCTCCGCGCGCTTCCGATCGCCGATAAACGCGTCCCATCTCGTACCACGTAACAGGAAAACTCTCTCGTTCGAGCAATCGCCGAAAAACAACCCCGTAACGGCGCAGCAATACCCGCGCGAATTTTTCAACCGCGGCTTCGCGCGGGCCTGCGCCATTTGATGCGCCCACGCTCCTCGGCAGCAAAGACCAGCGACCTGCAAACTCAATGCTGGCAAGATTCGTTCGGCGCCGGCGTTTTGCAGTAGTTCGGCCAAAGGTTGGACGTTTATTGGAGGGAACAAGAAGGGCGCGTAACCCGTCGAAACTGTCTGAAGTTACCAGACCAAGCGCCGCGAGTTGCGATAAAGCCTCTTCAACTTGAGAAGGCAATACCGAATTATCGGTACGACTCACCAATTCACCGAAGAAAAGCGCGCCGCCACTTTGCAGCGCATCGAACACAGCCTGACTGATGGGCGAAAGTTCGACTGATGAGTTTGGCTGGGTCAAAGCGAGCCAGTCAGCGAGATTTTCGCGCAGGTAAAGAGCGATTGGACTCGTTCGCAGCGGCGCTGATGCTCGTCCGTTTGGATTTTGCGGGACGCTCAAACGCCCCCAGCCAACTCGCCCGGAAGAACAGAGCCGGTCCAGCCATTCGGGGTCGTAATCAGCCACACGCCCCGGAAGCACCGCCGATTCCCAAGCAGCCAGTGGCAACTCGCAACCGTCGAGCTGTTCCAAGACGGATTGCAAACCTTCCACGCCTTCGACCTGATGCTCGTGGTCTGCTCGCTGCCAGGCAAAAAGAAAGCGATAGAAATCGTGAACCGAGACCGGTTGAATTTCCGCCCGCAATCGATCGATCGTTAGGCGATGAATCCGCGCCAACAATCTGCGATCGCACCATTCTTGTTCCCCGGCATCGGGATGAAATTTGCCGCGCAATACAAAACCCTCCGCTTCGAGTGCAAGCAGCGCCGCATCAATTTCCGACTGTGGCAAAACCAGTGTATCAATGAGCTCGCCAACCGTTATTGGTCCGCAAACCTCCATGCGACCGCGAATCAATTCGCGAATCGCATCGGCTCGTTCCCAAGTTTTCCCGCTAATTGAATCCGGTAACGTCAATTCCGGCACAGCTGTGGCCTCAGGGTAGATCGCCTGAGTCATCGGTAACCGTTCCGAAGCGACGTAAAATGTCTTGGCTGCGTCACCGTTCGAAAGCGGCGCTGCAGCGCCGCACTCCAAAACCTCGCGGCTAATACGATGCTGCGCGTGAATGAGCAGATGCCTCGCCCGATTCTCAGTTATCAGGGTTTCGACAAACTGCTCCGCGTTTTCGCTCGCGCTTCGGTCAATTTCCTCCGGCGTCATTGGACCGATTAACATCAGCGCGTCGTGCAATTCATCCGGGTTCGATGCCGTAGGCCATGCTTCCGTTTTGACCTTTTCGATCGCGGCAGAATCGAGAATACCTAATCCGTCCTTGCCGTTTCTGTCCGAGGCGCGTCGCGTGTAAACGGCTTGAGTACGGCGTTCTTCCAAAGGCGCGTTGTCCAGAAATGCGTATGGCCGCGCATTTAGAATCTCGGCTGCCAGCGGTGACGGCTCCGGTAGATCGCGCGCGATGCACCGGATCTGGCCGGACTCGATTTTGCGCAATACTTCCTCTAATCCGTCGATGTCCATCGCTTCGGTCAGGCAATCATCAATCGTCTGCTTCACTAATGGATGATCCGGGATTTCGCGGTCGCCCACGATGTGTTCGAGACATGCAAGCTGATCAGGGAAAACTGCGGCCAAAAGATTTTCCGATTCCATTCGTTGCAGCGGCGCGGCGATTTTTGCGCCACCACGGAAACGCGGCACGGCGAGCGATCGGGTTGCGTTCCAGCGCCAGCGAATCGTGAACATTGGCGCGTCGAGTAACGCTTGAACCAAAAGATCACGAACGGTTTTGGAATTGAGATACCGAAAAACTTCGTCGAGCGGA
>CAWDRX010000011.1:0-115582 GCA_963804875.1 uncultured Verrucomicrobiae bacterium | reverse complement strand
AATAGCTGTAGCCGCTTCGCTGTGCGAAGCGCAACTTATTCTCAATCGTGAAAGCTGGCGACGACTTCGCTCGGTTCGAGCACGAGGGCTGGCAAGGCGTAGCGGACAAATACGATTCCGTGTGGTCGGCTCTAACGCGGCAATTCATTCCCTTGCTTTTGGAGGATGCCAGTGTCTCCGCCGGCATGCTGATTTTGGATGTCGCCTGTGGTCCCGGCTACGTCTCAGCTGCGGCGAAACAATTGGATGCGATTCCAACAGGAATTGATTTCTCCAAAAACATGGTCGCGATTGCGAAGCGGATGTTTCCGGAAATTCGATTTGCTCAAGGCGACGCACATGAACTCCCGTTTGGAGACAACAGTTTCGATCGTGTGCTTATGAACTTTGGGTTGTTGCATGTCTCACAACCAGAAACAGCATGCGCCGAAGCGTGCCGCGTTTTGAAAAGGGGAGGGAAGTTTGGGTTTACTGTGTGGGCGGGACCAGAAAAGAATCCGGGTGCAAAGATTGTTAACGATGCGGTTGAAGCTTATGCGAATTTGAATGTCGGCTTGCCCGAAGGTCCGCCGAAATATTTATACGGCGAACGAGAGGAATGCCGGCAAGTGCTGGAACGAGCTGGGTTCGACGGCGCTTCGATGAGTTATGAAACGCGCACGGTTGAGTGGCATCATCCGCACGCTGGTTACTATTTCGAAGCAGAACGGAACGCCGGTGTTCGCACCGCGGGAATCCTGGCGCGGCAATCGCCAGAGACATTGGAGGCGATTCGCATTGCCATTGAAAGCGGCATCAAACAATACGCGCGAGAAGACAAATTCGTTTTGCCAATGGCTGCGCATGTGGTCGTTGTGTCGAAATCAGGCTGTTAATTACTGTAGCCGCCGCCCTGCGGGCGGCGCGCACGCTTCGCATAGCGAAGCGGCTACAAGAGGTCACTACACGATCGCGCCACCGCAACTCGAACCCGCGCCGGCCGTGCAACCAAAACAGTGGTCGCCCGTAATGATCTCGCGATTTTCAAGCGAATCGGGGTTGACGTCCCACAAAGAAATGTGTCGTCCATTGTTCCATTGCATCCCAAGTTGCTGATTGAAATCGCAGTCATAAACCTCACCACGCCAGCCGACGCTAATCGTGTTCCGGCACATGAGACCTTCGATAGTCGCTGGATTGAACGCCTCGATCAGAAGCTGCATGTACTCATCGAGCCGATTGCTGTGGCGCAAATAAGTGGCGAACCGGCCGATCGGTAGATTCGTAAGCGTGTACAAACTGTTGAAGACAATTCCGAAATGCTTTTGCAGCTCCCGTTTGTAATCGGCCTCAAGCTCCGGCTGCGGCGATGGCAAAAACGCGCCGACCGGATTATAAACGAGATGCAATGGCAATGCTGGGTCGATTCCGTAGCCTAACGAATTCAGGAGTTGCAGTGCCGCGACGCTGCCTTCGAATACGCCGTCCCCGCGTTGCGCATTCACATTTTCCGCTGAATAACACGGCATCGAGGCGATGATTTCCACCTCTTTACCGGCAAGAAACTCGGCGAGATCGCGGTATCCCTCTTCAACCAGGATTGTGAGATTGCAGCGATCGATTACGTGACGTGGAGGTTCTAGCTCTTTCACACGCTCCACGAAATAACGAAAATCGGGAATCATTTCCGGCGCGCCACCGGTAAGGTCAACCGTTGGAACCTCTGTGTTCGCCAGCCAATCGATAATTCGATCAACTGTTTCGCGAGTCATGACCTCTTTGCGCTTCGGCCCGGCGTTCACATGGCAATGCACGCAGGTCAGATTGCAAAGCTTACCCACGTTGACCTGAAGAATTTCCGGTCGCGCACGACGAAGCGAGATCGATTGCTCGCTCAGCTTGTGCGCGAAACGGTTCATCGTAAAAATTCAACAGCAGCTATCGCTATTCGCGCATTTGTAAGTGGCGTCCGTCGAGAAATTGGATGTGATCAATTCGCGGCTTTCGAAAAACCAGCTTTTACCAGGTCTTCGTATCCAACTTTGAGAGGTCGGACGTCATAGCCAAGCTTCTCCAAAATCTTCGCAGCTTTGAGAGCCCGCACTCCCATCACGCAGTGCGTATATAAGATTTTATCCCTGGGAACTTGGGGTTCCAACGCGCTTGTATCGCCTTTTTTAAACGAACTAAGCGGCAGTAAAATCGCTCCTTCAACATGCCCTTCCTTCCATTCTCCTGGCTCCCGGACATCGACGAGAACCGCTTTATGTGTCGCGACGTTTTCTTGAACCGTAGGAAGTGGTTCGTTGCTTAGCTCGGCAGCGTGAACGTGCCCGCAAATGAATGCAATTAGACCGGCTATCATGATTAGTTTCATGAGCAGGACAGTCATCATACGCTCTGCCGCATTCGCGTGGCGTCGGCGGACCTGAATTTGAGATGTCTCTCGGCGCATCTTTCCTTCAAATCGGAAAGAGTTCGTCCAGCATCAGCAGCCTTTCAAACATCTAATCAAAGAATCGACTTGCCAGCACATTTACGCACCGATGCGCCACGCCCAACTCAGCCCTTAGCTGCCTGTTGAAATCCCGAGAATAACTATCAAATCTGGGTCCCAATTTTGCGGGAAAACTTTTATATTATATTCCCTGTGAGCTAAAAACTGATCTTTATGATTCGGCCATCTGTTCCCACTAACCATCCGGCCTTTGGAGTGGCAAAAGCCACCGCCCAAAATCCCGTTACGTCCGGCAATGTGAACCAAGTCGAACCCTCGTCCGGCGTCCAGGCAGCACCCCCGTCATTCGCGGTGATCACCACAGCGCGACCGAGATTGTTTCCGCCGCCGCGACCGGTTTGTCCGACATAGCTCAGCCCGAAAATCGCACCGGTTACGGGAGGCGGAGCCGTGAGCGTCCAGGTCACGCCGCCATCGTTCGAGACCGCAGTGCGAGCGTTATTGGGATTCGCAGGGTCTAAATCGCCACCGCCAACAATCCCGCGGTGCGGATCGCGAAAATCAACGGTGAACGCGCCGCCGCTGGGTCCGCTAAACAACGGAGTGTCGTAAGCGTTCCACGTGTTGCCTTGATCCGTAGTGGCAAGAACTCTGGCAACATCAGCGCCGCCAGTGGCAATCCATGCTTTCCGCCCGCCTTGTGTTGTCACGCAGGTTCCGCTCGACGCGAAAGAGAATTCACCGGGTAACGCTGGCGGCATGTTGCTGCTGATATCTTCCCACAGCATTCCATTGATCGTGCGAAAATCGGGAAACACTCCATTGACCGAGTCCCCTACCAGGATTCCACGGTGCGGCGTCCAGAACGCAAATCCGTCATAGAAACCAGTCGGAATCTGGTTCTCAAACTGGATCGTCCACGTGGCACCGCCGTCCAATGTCTTATAAACACGAAAATCAGTCGGGTTGTTCCCAATCGACATCAGGTACGCAACGCGCCTACTGAACCCTTGCACGTCACGAAATTGCAAAGCTTCGGCGCCAGGTACGACGCCGGCGTTCCAAGTCTGCCCACCATCAGTAGTGAGGGTGAATGTGCCGTTCCGACCGGATGCCCACACTACTCGTGGATTCACGGGCGACACTGCAATGAGACCGTTGGTCGTCCCGCTGTCTTGCGGAGTTAAGGTTGGTTGATGAATGAGCGGCTGATCCTGCGCGCTGAGGGTTGCGCAGATGAACCCCGCTCCCAGCAAAGTTGCGAATAATCGTTTTAACATAGTTGTTTCCTCCTAGAGCAAATCGTTTCGGCGCAACGCCTTGGTTGCAAGAAACATGCGCGTTTCTGATCGGAGCGGCGTTTTTTTGAACCGCCATGGCTATTTGCTTGGCCTTTGGCTAGTCATTCGGCGAGTCCTCGGGCCGGCGTTTGTGACCGTTCAGGAATCTCGCCGTTCGGCAATCGCCACTCGCGCTGTTCACGAAACGGCATTGCAAAGAGTTTGCCTAGCGTCAGTTCGTTTTCCTCGCGATATGCAGCGACACCAATGGTGATTGCGTCCTGCGGCACGTCTCGCCGCAATGTGCGATGCAGCTTATCCCACCAGCAAAACATTGTGCCCCAGTTTGAATTGGTCTCGCGCTGCACGATGGAATGATGAATGCCGTGCATGCGAGGCGTGACGAGGATTAAATTTAGAAGCCGCTCGACGTGAATCGGCAGGCGCCAGTTGGAATGATGAAAAAGTGTCGCTCCCTCAAAACTGGCGAAGAACACGACCAGCATGACTGGACCGATACCGAAGAGCACCACGGCTAACGAAAGAAAGCCCGTTGATAAAATCATCTCGCCAAAGTGAAACCGCGCCGCCGTGCTTACATCGAGATCCAGATCGGTATGATGCACGTTGTGAAATCGCCAGAAAAACGGCACGATGTGCAACGCCCAATGCCACCACCAATAGGCGTAGTCCATCAAAAGGAACGTCGCGATCACGACGGCCCATGTTGGAAGATGAATCCAATTCAGTAACCCGATGTGTTGCTGTTGTGCCCAGAACGCGATTGCGACCGGAATGGGCAACATCGCGAGTCGTACGAGGAAAAAACCCGGAAGCGAGAGCACAAAATTTCGGACGAGTCGGTGGAGCATCTTGAAGTGTTGTCGTCGCAGCGGGAATCGCCATTGAAGTAAGAGCAGGATGATAAACAGGCATGTCAGCAGAGGGTTGCCGATGTTATCCATCAAAGGAATCTTGGGCATACGTTAGCGTTTTACCTGTGGCGGTATTCTCAGCAGAGCATAAAAGCGGCGCAGCAGCGCTCCACCGCTTTCGGAATGTCTTGAACGACGGGGCGAATTGTAAAGGCGTAGCGAGATTTTACGCCCCGATCCGCCGGAACTCGAAAGTGGTCTCGGGCTTAATAACTTCGCCGTTCATCTCAAGTAGCGGATAGGCCAGAAAATTGATCGGTCCACTCTCAGGTTCTGGATCGACGACCAGGTCGCGACCCTTCGTTAGTTCAAACCGATTGGCCGGATTATGACCGAAGTAATAATCGGCGAGCTTCGGGTTCTTCCATGCTTCACTGATGTCTACCGGGACCCACTGACCGTCTGCGAGAAATTCGGCCCAGCAATGGTAGCCCTCGATCTTGCCCTCATTCTTGTCTGCTGGAATGGTCGCGCCGATGGCAAAACGCGCAGGTATGTTAATGCTTCGAGCCAGAGCAATGAAGTAGGCGTGAAAATCACTGCAATTGCCGGTGCGGACATCGCACGCATAGACGGCGTCTCCGCGGCCCCAACCAGTACCTGATTTGTCATACCGCATGCGGCTGATGACGTGATCGTACAGCGCTTTCGCCCGCTCGAGATCGTCGGTCTTTCCGGCTGCTGTCTTCTCGGCAAGCGTCTTAAACGTTTCGTTTATTGGCACCAATTTTTCGGGTCGAAGATACCGTTCGGCATCTGTTTTACCTGCCGGATACGCGGCTTTCTCCTTGCGCACGACTTTGTAACGTAGCTCGATCGTTTTGCCACTGTCCTGCGCCTGCGCATTGACCACGCAAATGTCGTTGCCGTAATCGCGGTCTTGAATCTTGTCCCATTTCATTGGGATGTTCACTGCCTGCACGTTTACGGTTTGAAAAGCATCTGTCTTTGCTAGCGGTAGCCAGATGCGAGCGGTGCCTGTGATTTCCGGAAGTTTGACGCGATAAACGAACTCAAATTCGTCGGCGCCCTTGACGATACCCGGCTCACCGGCGGCATGAATGGTGACCGCGCCCAGTAACAGGAAAATTGGAACGCCGACAGAACGCATCGTTAACTGACCATTCGAAGATTAGCTGACTGGCACCTTATTCCACTTGCCGTTCTCTTCTTTCCAATTGTAAAGCGGTTTGCCGTCGATTTTGTGCACGGCCGTGTCACTGACTTTCATCTTGCCCGGTTGCCCGGTCAGAAAGAAATCGATGTCGTAAGTTTTTCCATCGGTTCCTTTCATATCCACACAGGCAAAATATTTTCCGTCGCCAAGATCCTGCAATCGATCATCGTGGACCTTTATTAGATCCAGAGCGAGGTCCTGGCCTTCATATTTCACGTGGAATTTTCCATCGCTCTTATTGGTGTCCGTGGTGATGTGCTTTTTTATGCCGGCCGAAATGTCCGCCGTGCTGACTTGCTTTTTGGCGCCGCCTGCTTTCGGGTGCTCTGGATGCTCCGGGTGCTCTTGTGAAAAGAGTGCCGGTGCTGCTGTTAAGAATATTGTAATGGCTGCTGCGCTGATGATTTTTGCGATCATATGAGTTTGTCCGTTCAGGTTCGTTGAATTCTATTCTTCGAAGAAACGTATCGAGCAACCATTTTATTTCGAGAAAGTCTTTGGTGCGTTGTCGCGCAAAGAGAAATTCAGACAAGAATTTTCAATGCAGATCTCGATTATCATTCCTGTTTTTAATGAGGCGCTGTCGATACGCCCGTTTCTCTCGAATCTGCGAGAGCGAGCCCGTGGAGCGGAAATTATCGTCGTCGACGGTGCGAGTTCTGACGGCACCGACCGGATGGCGCAAGGCCTCTGTAATCAGGTAATCCGGAGTGGCGAACGCAGTCGCGCGAAGCAAATGAATACCGGAGCCGATGCCGCTAGCGGCGATATTTTCTGGTTTTTGCACGCAGACGCCGAAGTGCCGCTGGATTGTTTGAATGAGATTGATCGCATAATGCGCGATCCAAAAGTCTGCGGCGGTTTTTTCCGGATCCGCTTGCCGGCCGCGCCGGCGGTATATCGCCTGACGGACAGTTTTGCGCATTATGCAGGACTCCTGCTGCGAATGCGATGCGGCGATCATGGAATATTCTGCCGTCGAACAGCGTTTCTTGACGCTGGAGGATTCCCGGACGTGCCGGTCATGGAAGATGTAGAATTTTTTCGGCGCCTTCGCCTCTGCGGGCGCGTTGTGCATAGTAACAAACGAATTAGGGCGAGCCCACGTCGCTATGAAATAGTCGGACCGGCACGCCTGACGTTTGCCTACGGCTCGATCGCGACGCTTTATCTCTTCGGCGTCTCTTTATCCACGCTGGCCCGCATCTACCGTCGCACTTGTTGTGGTCTGAACGAGCAGGCCGTTTTAGCCACAGAGCGGGTATAGGAGTCGCTCTCAATCAAGGCGCGTTGCTTGTGCGCGCGACTACGACTCCTGATCCGATCCGATACTAGAACGGTATGAACAGGAGGAATGGAATATGAAAATTGCGACTTTGATTGCCGCCTTGGTTGCGACGGCCGCGCTGACTGCGGTCGGCCAGGACGGCGTGATTCAAGATGCTAAGCATGGCGCAAAGAAAACTGGAGAAACAATTAAAGACGGAGTGGAAACAGCAGCAGAGAAAACCAAGGAGACTGCTAAAACGGTTGGCCGAAAGACAAAGGAGACTGCCCAGACCATAGGCGAGAAAACAAAAGAAACCGGCCAGACTGTAGTCAGAAAAACAAAGGAAACCGTGGATGACACGGGCAAGAAAGCAGCCGGAACCACTCGAAAGACGCACCACAAGTCCCGGAAGACCGCCAGCAAAACGAACGCACAAACGACGGAAGAGCAGGGCGCAGATCGCGAGTCAAACACGCCGGTGCCCAGCCCTACGCCGTGATAGAGAATGGGCGGTGATCTGGGGAGGCGATTCCCGGCGAAGTTGGTCAGCCCGGATGGCTAGAGATTGATCGCCTCGCTCAGAACGACAGCGGCGCAAGATTTTTGCTCGTTCCAACTTGCTCACACTCGTCGAGTGAGTCCTATTTGGCGCGATGAGCAGTCTGCATCTGGGAGTAAACGTCGATCATGTGGCAACGTTGCGGCAGGCACGCTATGCCACGATGCCGGAATCCAAGAATGCAGAGCCCGATTTACTGGTAGCCGCGCGGATTTGCGAGCGCGCAGGCGCAAGCGGGATCGTCGCCCATTTGCGAAGTGATCGCCGCCACATTCAAGACCACGACATCGAACGTCTTCGTCAGAACATCATGACGAAATTGAATCTCGAGATGGGCAACACAGAAGAGATCATCGACGTGGCGTTACGCATTTTGCCGGATGAAGTCTGTCTCGTGCCGGAAAAACGCGAGGAAATTACGACGGAAGGAGGCTTGGACGTCATTGCACAACGCAAAGAACTCGAGCCGACCATCAAGCGCCTCCAAGTGGCAGGGATTCGCGTCAGCCTGTTTATCAATCCCACATTGGAAGAAGTAGATGCCGCGGCGGAACTGGGCGTGGAAATGGTCGAGCTGCACACCGGGAGCCTGGCGAATGCATTTACGGAAAAGATCCAAAAGGAAGAATTGGAACAATTGCGCGCGGCTTCGCGAGCAGCGTCGGAATCGCATCTGCAAGTCAACGCAGGTCATGGCATCAATTACAAAAACATCGCGTTCATTCATCAAATTCCACATCTGACCGAACTCAACATCGGTCACGCAATTGTGTCGCGCGCAATGTGGGTCGGCTTGGAAAACGCAGTCAAGGAAATGCTCGCGGCCATGGCGGATTATCCGGAATGAGCGTGATCGGTATCGGCGTTGATGTGATCGAATGTTCGCGCATCCAGCGCTCTATCGAACGATTCGGAGACCGCTTCCTGCATCGCGTGTTCACAGATGGTGAAATTGAATATTCGATGTCGATGAAATTCCCGGAACGACATCTGGCTGCGCGTTTCGCAGGCAAAGAGGCAGCGGCAAAAGCGTTTGGCACCGGGATCGGCAAAGCGATGGGCTGGCGCAACATCGATATTCGCAAGAAAGAGAGCGGAGAACCTTTCCTGGTTTTTACGGGACCGACCGAAGCTTTCGCGGCTGAACGGGGCGTCACGTCGGCGCTTATCACTCTTAGCCATACTGAAAATTACGCCGTGGCGTGCGTTGTTCTTGAGGCGTAGCACGCCGGGTGGGGCGCATCTTCAGTCGCGTTGCATAAAACGCGGATTCGGCGTGGACCTGTCGTCGCCTTCGGAGAAGCGATTCACCTCGTAGTGTTTTGCACCCTCTGATCGTAAACAGCATTGAAACGTGTCGCGCTTTCCGGCAAGTAAGACGCTCATGGAGAATTTTCGACAACTTATGGAAATCATCGGCACGGCCGTTGATTGCGTTGGGGTGTTCATCGTCGCCGCCGGTGCGATCGTAGCCACAGCGCGTCTTCTGGTTCACCGCTCGCACAAGACAGGCAATTACTATTCGTCTTATCGGCAGGACATCGGCCGCGCGATTTTATTGGGCCTGGAGTTTCTAATTGCCGGTGACATTATTCGCACCGTTGTGGTAGCACCCACGATTCAAAACGTGCTTGTCCTCGGATTAATTGTGCTGATCCGCACGTTCCTGAGTTTGTCGTTGCAACTGGAAATCGAAGGAAGATTGCCATGGCGCCGCGCAGGACTGCCCCCAGACTAAAAGACATCGAGCACTTCTCGTGGTATTGCGCCGACTGGCCTGAACCGCTGCAGTGAACTTCGAATTCTACACCGTGTGAGGTGCCTCCTGCGGGCACAGAGCGTCTCCGGTTTCCAATTGGATTGTGGAGTGACCAATTCCAAACCGATTGTGCAGATCTTCGCAAATGCACGCGAGCATCTTGTCATCGATTTGCGCGTCGGGTTTAACAAGGTGCGCAGTCAATGCCGTTTCAGTTGTGCTCATGGCCCAGATGTGGAGATCATGTACTCTCGTCACACCAGGCAGTGCCAGCAGGAATTTTTCCACTTCGATTGCATCGATATCCGCAGGAACCGCGCCCAGGGACAAGTTGAGGGAATCGCGAAGCAATCCCCACGTGCCAACTGCGATCACGACGACAATGAGCAGGCTCACCATCGGATCGATCCATTGAATGCGGGTTACGCTGATCGCGAACCCCGCTACAATTACACCAGCAGATACCCCCGCATCAGCGGCCATGTGAAGGAATGCGCCTCTGATGTTTAGGTCGCGCTCTCGGCCCTTCATAAACAACAGCGCCGTCGCGCCATTGATCACGACTCCGATCGCAGCGACCAACATGACCGGATTGCCGGGAACAGAAACCGGCTGGGCGAAACGCTGAATGGCCTCCCACGCAATCGCACCAATCGCCACCAGCAGAATGACGGCATTAGCCAGCGAAGCGAGAATGGTGCTGCCGCGCAAACCGTAGGTGTGCCGTTTCGTCGGCGCAGTCTGACTTAGATACGAGGCGCCCCATGCAAGCATAAGGCTTAAAACATCACTGGCGTTATGCCCGGCATCGGCAAGCAATGCGAGGGAATGGATCGCGAGCCCTGCGATGACTTCGACAACGATATACGCGACGTTTAGCCCAATGCCGATAGCGAACGCCTTATTGTGGTTTGCTGGCGCGTGGCTGTGATCGTGGCCCATAATCCTAATGCTCAAACAGGATAATAATCAGGCCGAGTAAACAGAACACCATACCGACGGTCATCGACTCATATTTCTCGAGCGCTTCGAATCGGAAGCGTTGCAGCCCAAGGAGCGTCAGCCACGTAAATACAATCATTCCTGCAACGGTCGCGATCGCGAGAATCCCGCTAAGCAATGCAAAGCCGAGCCAGCCGTACTTGGCTCCAGTCAAAAAAACCGGCAGAAATGCTTCGCATGGCGAAAATGTGAGCAGCGCGACAAGGCCCGCGATTACTGCCCAATCCGATCGCGGCCGGGACCATTTATGTTCGATCTCTTCGATCTCGTCGTGTTCGTGATGATCATGTCGATCAACGTCATCGTGCGCATGATGCCCGTGTAAATGAGCATCATCGTGATGCTGATGCGGCTCATGATGACCAGGCCCGCCAAACAGATGCACATGCCCGTGACTGCCCTTGAGTCGTGATACCAGATAGAAAAGGCCCACTGCGATCAATGCGCCACCCGCAATCAGGGGGAAGGTTCTGCTCCACTTCGAGTTGATCGCGATACCACCCCAGGCGACCACGACTCCGAGCACGCTTGTGAAAAGCACATGGCCACTGCCCGCGATTCCGGTCACGACCAGTGTCTTTGCCGAATTCCAGTGTTGCGCTCTCGCAGCAACAACAAAGGGGAGCCAATGAGTTGGAATCGCAGCGTGTAGGAACGCAATTGTGAAACCGGTTATCGCAATAGCGGTAAACAACCCCGACGTCATGCGATGTGTAATTTCCTCATGTTCCTGTTTGCGAACGATCTTGTACTATTAGGTCGAACATGCACACAACCCAACCGGAGATACGGGCGACCTGTGTGAACCATTCATGTGCGCCGCTTCATGAGATTGGTCGGTCTCACACCGTTATGCTTTGGCGATCCACTTCAGTAACAGCAGCAATTCGCGCAGCCGACAACCCGCTTTTTCGTTCTGCCCATGCATACAACACGGGAACAAGGATGAGCGTAAGAAATGTCGAGCTGACGATGCCGCCGATCACAACCGTGGCGAGAGGTCGTTGCACTTCGGCACCGGCACTGGTGGACAGGGCCATGGGTATGAAACCAAACGCTACAACGGCTGCTGTCATCAAGACCGGGCGCAGACGTGTCAATGATCCTTCAATTACAGCGGTGCGAAGATCCCGTCCTTCTTCGCGAAGCTGATTGAAATAACTAATCATCACCACGCCATTGAGCACAGCGACTCCGCTCAATGCGATAAAGCCGACGGCAGCGGATATGCTGAATGGCATGTTCCGCAGCCACAGGGCAACGACGCCACCAGTAATTGCAAGAGGCACCCCTGAGTAAACAAGCAACGCTTGTCGAACACTCCCGAATGCCATGAATATTAGAACGAAGATGAACGCCAAAGCCGCGGGCACGACAATTGTGAGTCGCGCCCTGGCTTCGCGCAGGTTTTCGAACTGACCGCCGAATTCGAGCGTGTAGCCCCCCGGCAATTGGACGTGTTCACGAACTTTCGCGTCGGCTTCGCGCACCCAGCTGTCTATATCGCGTCCTCTCAAATTCACCATCAACGCTGCGCGACGTTGTCCAGAATCCCGCAGGATCGGCGAGACGGTTTTTACTCGATCGATTTCGGCTACCTCCCCAAGAGGCAGCAGTCCCGCGTCACCGACCCGCACGGGCAACGCGCGGATCGCGTCCAAATTTTCGCGGTCTTTCTCTGCCAGACGAACAACAATATCGAAGCGGCGATTGCCCTCTAGCATCGTTCCGACCGTTTGTCCGCCGAGAGCTGCGGCAATTGTCTGATTCACGTCGCCCGCGTGCAGATTGTACTTCGCCAGCACGTCCCGCTTCACTTTTATTTCAAGCATCGGCGCACGGCCGGTAGTTTCATATTCAACCTCGCCTTCGCCCTCGCGCGTGCCAGGAATTTGTTCGAGCACTTCTTTCACTTCGGAACCGAGGCGCTCGAGGACGTCATAATCGTTGCCAAAAATTTTCACAGCGATGTCAGCGCGGATGCCTTCCAACATTTCGTTGAAGCGCATTTCGACCGGCTGCGCCACCATGACGCGAGCGCCTGGATTCAGATTCTCGATTTCCGTCGCGATAATTTTTGCCAGATCCTCTTTGCTGATGGGGCGATTGTCGACCTTTCGCCATTCTCCTGCCGGCTTGTAATAGACGTAAAAGTCGCAATCGCTCGGTGGCATGGGATCGGTGGCGATTTCGGCGCTCCCGATTCGAGAAAAGACGTGTGTCACTTCAGGAACTCGCTTTGGAATCTCGCGTTCCGTTTTGCGCTGCTGCTCGATGCTCTCATCAATATTGATACTGTTCGTACGAAATACCATCATCGTGAACGTTCCTTCATCGAGTTTGGGAATAAAATCGGCGCCGAGCCGCGTGAAAATCAGTAGGGCAACGGCAAAGAGCGCGAGCGCGCCAAACACGACGAGCCACCGCAATCGCAGCGCCAACTGTAAAATGGGTGAATAGATACGCTTAATCACGCGAATGATGAAGTTATCGCGTTCCGCGATTCTGCCCCTGAGCAGGAATGAGCAAAGCGCCGGCATTAGTGTCAGTGCCAGCACGAGCGACCCGCCTAACGCCATCATCACTGTCAGCGCCATAGGATGGAACATTTTTCCTTCGATCCCGGACAGGGCGAGAATTGGCAGATAAACAATTGCGATGATCAAGACGCCAAAGAACATTGGATTTCCGACCTGCTTGCTCGCGGCGATTACGGTGTGCAGACGTTCTTCGGTCGTTAAACGCCGCCCGAACTGATGCTGCTTGGTACCCAACTGACGAACAACATTTTCCACGATCACAACTGCGCCATCGATGATTAGTCCAAAATCGATCGCACCGAGACTCATCAGATTTCCGGAAATGCCAAATCGCGCCATTCCTGTGATTGCGAAGAGAAAGGCGAGTGGGATTGCGGTCGCGACAATCAACGCTGCGCGCCAGTTTCCGAGGAGAAAAAGCAACACGGCCGTGACAAGGAACGCGCCTTCCAAAAGATTAGTGGTCACGGTGCGAATGGTGCGGTGAACCAGATTCTTTCTGTTGTACTCCGGACTAATGATCATGCCGGATGGCAGCTGCTTTTGAATCTCACCGATTTTTGCGGCAACACGCTCCGCCACAGCGTGACTATTCTCGCCCATTAACATCATCGCGACGCCGAGGACCGCTTCCTCTCCACTGTGGGTCGCTGCCCCGGTGCGAAACGCGTGACCGATTTCCACGTTCGCGAAATCTTTGACTCGCGACGGCATGACTGTCGCCCCGAACTTTACGGGCAGCTGCGCGATTTCTTCGGTTGAATTGACGCGGCCGACACCACGGATAACGAGTTGCTCTTTGCCGGAATTCACAATTCCGCCACCTGTGTTCTCGACATTTTCACCCACGACTTTTGCGAGGTCGTTTACGGTTAAGCCGGCATCGCGCAGCTTGTCGATTTTCGGTTCAACCACGATTTGCTTGGTGTACCCGCCATAGGCATTGACCTCAGCTACCCCTTGAACCGTCCGCAACTGCGGCTTGATCACGTATTCCTGGACCTCCCACAGGGCCATCAATTGAGCCGCGCGAGATGCAGGCACTTTTGGCGTACCTTCTGCAAAATCGACCGTGTAGTAAAAGACTTCGCCTAATCCGGTCGTAATTGGAATCAGCTTTGGCGTGAGTCCTGTCGGAATTGAATCCGCCGCGGTTTGCAGCCGCTCGGTCACGAGTTGCCGCGCGCGGTAAACGTCGGTTTTATCAGTGAATTGAAGAGTGATCTGTGAAAGGCCGAAGCGGGAAAGCGAGCGCATCTCCGTCACGCCTGCGACACCGCCCAGCGCCATTTCCAAAGGCACCGTTACGAGTTTTTCTACTTCATCAGGAGCGAGTGCCGGAATCGTCGTGTTCACCTGAACCTGGATCCCAGTGATGTCGGGGATCGCATCCATCGGCAGTCTGGCTGCTGACCAAAGACCAACGAGCAGGAGCGCGAGGGCGCCCATCAACACCAGGACACGCTGACGAACGGAAAACTCCAGGATTTTGTTGATCATCGTTGCAGTCCCTCGCGGTACAGCTTTCGACCGGTCAGAATCTCGAGCGTCTGTGCAGCTTCGAGCCCGTCCTTCTGAGCGTCGCTAAATGAGCTGATCGCTTCGAGATACTGTTTTTGAATTTCGATGTAGATAGTCAATGGAATCGCACCGAGACGATAGTTCCGATAGGCAAGGTCCGAGGCCTCGCGCAGTTTTTCCATCGCCCCGTTGCTCCACGTTTGAATCTCAGCTCGTTTTGATTCCAGCGTCGCCGCGGCTTGTGCGACGCGTCTTTTCGACTTCGCGTTCCGTCTGCGCCAAAGAAGCCTCAGCCTGTTGCTGACGCGCTTTACTGCTTGCAATGTTTCCCAGGTTACGGTCCCACAAAGGCAGCGGTACCGAGAAACCCAGACCAACGCGTTGCTCCCGATCGATTGCATTCTCCAGCGAGTAAAACGGCCCGACCGCAATGGCTGGAAATCGCTCGTTTTTCGATAACGCGACCTTGAAACCCTGTTGAGCGAGCTCAACCTGACGGATGCGAATGTCGAACGCATTTGAACGCGCGGCATCAACCAGCTTCGGTACGGACAGCGCGGTAAAAACGACCAGCCCACCGTTTACCGTTAACGCCGCATCGGCAGACCGTCCGCACAACTGATTCAACTCTGTCGCAATCGTTTTCTCGGCCAATATCGATTCGCGTTCCTGCCGCTGGAAGGCGAGCAAATTGCCGCTGATAATCTGTGCCTCGAGTTGCGGTGCGACTCCAGGCGAGCGGCCGCTCCTTCAGCACATCATTGAGCGCTTGAGTTCGCGAGGCAATTCCCTGCACCGCTCTTGTTCGCTCTTGAGCGCTCGTGCTCGCGTAAGCCAGCGAGCGAACCCGCGCGGCAAGTGTCAGCCGAAACTGTTGCAGATGAAGTTCCGCGATTGCCAGATCGTGATTTGCAATTGCTTTGCGTAGGGCAACTCGACCGGGGTATTCGATGGGTTGGCTGATCGAGAGAGACACAACCGCGCCACTGCCGCTCATTCCTCCTGAGCTTTCGCGCGAATTCTTGTAGCCAACGTCTGAGTTAAATTCAGGGTTACGAACCGTACCGGCAGTTCGCAGCGCTCCTTTCGCAGCAGCGATCTCGGCTACGAAGAAGTTTAACTCTGGATTCCGCTGGAGCGCCTGTTCGACCAGCGTCTCCGGCGTTTCGGCAAGCACACTCGCGCACACGAGCACACTGGCGCTCGCTACAAATGATTTGATATGTGTGTAAATGGACATTGTTTGGCAGGAAAGAGCGAGAACCCACAACGCGTTTGCGTTGTGCCGACTAAGGAAACCTGAGCAGAAGATGCGCGGAGACACCGCGCCTGCGCTCAGTTGTTAGGCCAACTGAGGCGGATGATCAATTGCCGCAGGCGGACCCAACCGCGCCGTTTCATCGCTTATCAAGATGAAAACGGATGGTTGGACCTCCGCGCTAACGTGCACGCCATTATTGGCAGCGATGACACTGCCGTTGTGAACGGCGCATGAGCAGTGGGAACAAGGTGCTTTCTCGTGGTCAGAATCCGCCGGGCATGTCCCAGAAGCACAATGGTCTCCGCGCGCATCAACGATTGAATCCGCAACGATGTCGCCGCCGAACGCCAACAGAACAACGAGGCCTGCCAGCAAACTGAGTCGCGATGTCCGAAGCAACCTCATTAGTGTGATGTCTTAGCGTCCCTACCGAGAAGTGTCAAACCAGGACGACTATTCATCGAACGGTGAGAGGGCCGGATTACGGGAGTATTTGGAAACGGAAATCACCGCTGGTGACATGTGTATCCGCGGAAGTAGTACGCCAGATCACTTTGTAAGTCCCCGGTCGCAGCGCTGGGATCAGGGAGACACAAATTACAGCGTGATTGCTGCGATCTGGATGCGTGTCCTTCTTGTCCATCTGCTTTCCACTCATATCAAAAACCTGGATGCTGCTCACACCTGCTTGGACCGGTTCGCTGAACCAAACGCGCACCTCAGTTGGGACTTTGTTCACTTTGCTTCCGACCTGCGGCTCCGCACGAATCAAAAATGCGTGCCCTTCCACTCGCACCGCTGCCGCTATTAGGCTGAGCGTTACGATAACAAAAGGAACAAGTCGTTTTGGCATTGTTTTCTACCTTGAACCAAATAATGGCCGACCGAGGCTCCTCGGAAACAGATCGTCGAGGTAAAAATGCAGCTGTCCAATGACGCCGACCGAAGTTCCAGTTCGTTCATTGATTGGAACGATCGCTTCGACGCCGAATTGCACGTACTTGCTCGACCAAATCACGCCAGGATTAATGGTGCCCGTGGTTTGACCGTTCTGTCCGCGGTTCAGCGGCGTCTCAAAGGAAAATTCCACGAGAGGAACTAGCCGGTCGAACGGAGCAGTCAGTCCGACGTCCTTTACCTGTTGCTGCAAATAGATAAGCGAGTACTCCAACGCGAAACCATACTGCAGCACGTTTGGATGGCGCTCGATCTCATCGTCGGTGCGCGTACTGGAGGTGGTTGGAATGGCAACGCCTACCACGCCGGTCACGGCAACGGGTCGCAGCAGTAAGAGAGTTTCCGGCAAATCGCCAAGGCCTTTGCCAAAGAAAAATGCGGGTGTCCAAGTGCTGAAACTATCCGCTTCCACCCGCCGTTGCCCTGTTCCACCGATTTCAACTTCTGCACCGAGCGAGAGAATTGCCTCATGCTGGGCGCTCGTAAAGAACTGGTACTTTGCGCTGAGCTCAAGATTCCCAAAGCCGCTTGTATCGTGGTCATGCTTTGGATTCAAGGCTATGAACTCTTCGCCCAATTCGATCCCGAGATTCGGTGTAATCCGTTTGGCGACATCCGCTGCGATCGCGGTCTCGCGCCCCTCCGGGGTTTTGATCGTCGAGACGGTCGGAAGCGACAGCTCATCATTCACGAACGGATCGTCCGTCGAAAGCGTCGCAGGAAAAAAACGCGCCCCGGCGAAGCCGTGACCACTTGCGGCATCGACAAGTGCCAGCCCAATAGCCAGTGATATCGAAGCCTTCGTAACATTGAAAAATTTCATTTGGCGCGCGTTGCAAAATCTTTAGCGCTTTTAGCGATGCGTGCACGGAAGCGCGTGACGCTTGCCGATGCAAGCTCAAGAGATTTCAGGCGATATCTGATCTACGCGCATGCGAGTTGTGCGCGGGGAACGAAAGAAGCTCACGTGAAAAGAAGGCCGAGGCACAGCCAATTTTCCCTTCTTTAACGAAACAAAGAAATGGAGGTCCTGAAATGAAAAAGCTACTCCGTTCAACATTTGCAACGCTTGTGCTGGCAGGTTTTTTGGCATTGACGCCGCCGATGTATGCGCGTGGAGGACATGGCGGTCACGGCGGACATCGTGGTGGCCACGGTGGCCACGCTATGCGGAGCGGTGGCGCGCACGTGAAGGGTGCCCACCACGTGGGGCGGGAACGTCATGGAGGTCGTGCGTTCCAAGCGGGCCGCGGACATCGCGTGGGCCGTGGGTATTATACTGCGCGTGGATATCGAGGGGGCGGCGGGTACTATGCAGGTCGCGCATATAATTGGAATCGCAGCGGTAACTGGGGAGGCAGTTCCTGGTATCCGTACTACGGATATTCTCGGTTCGGCTATTACGGCTCGGGCTATGGCTACCCATACTACGGAACTGGCTATTATGGTTACCGCTCCAGTTGGTACTATCCGTATGGATACTACTATGCCCCTTACCCCTACGGATACCCGTTGAATCTGAGCATCAGCTTTGGGTTCAACGGCTATTAACCCAAGTAAGCAATAGTGTAGGCCGCGCCGCGGTAGAGCGGCGCTACCGTAATTTTCGGCCGAATCAATTTCGCAGCATTGGAAAAATTCATTTCACACTAATGAAAAATCTTGTTCTGATCACGAGCGCGAGAGTCGCCTTACCAAGACGTGATCTATGCAAGACGCTTTCATCAAACGTTCTTTCGTTCGCATCGCGCTGGTCGTAATCGTTTTCACGGCAGCAGTCTTCATTCTCATTGCTGCTTTTGTGCACCACGCCGCCGGGCGCAAGCTGCGCGAGGCGATTCTCGCTGAACTTCAGCCGGTCATGCTGAAGAATTGCACGTTGAAGCGCTTCGGCAGCGCTAACGACGGCGGATACCTGATGTGTGAGAATCTGATTGGGCCGCTTGATGCAGCCTACTCGTACGGCGTCGGTATAAATGACGACTGGGGATGCGAGGTGTCGCGCCGGTATCATGTTCCGGTGTATGAATACGATTGTTTCGATCCAGCGAAACCAACGTGCGACGGTGGCAGGTTTATCTTTTACAACGAATGCGTCGGCGATCGTACTGAACAGAGGAAATCGCATTCCTTCGACACGCTGGAAAATCAGATCAGAAGGAATGGTGATATCGGCCGGCGTGTAATCATTAAGATGGATATCGAAGGCGGGGAATGGCCATCGCTTCTCGCAGCGCCCGACGAACTGCTCGCGTCGATTCCGCAGCTCGCGATGGAAATGCATGGGTTCGACAAGCCGCAGATTCTCGAGGTGCTCCGAAAGTTGAAGCGGAACTTTTATCTCGTGAACCTGCACTTTAACAACTGGTCGTGCTCACGGAAAGCCGCACCGCTGCCGGCATGGGCCTACCAGGTTCTCTGGGTGAACAAGCGCATCGGCATCGTCGACCCCACAGTGCCGGTGCCCGCGCCAATGAGTCCACTGAATGCGCCTGACTCGCCCACGTGGCCCGATTGTCAGCTGCCCGTCGCGAAGTCTGCGCACTGAACATCGCCGAAAGGCTGCTCTTCCATCAGATGCAGCGAGAGTTTTCAAACTTGCGACAAATTTGTTAGTGGCAATTATGGAGAGCAACAAACCTATCGATAAGGAGAAGGAGAAGAAGCATGAAAACTGACGATTTGAAAACCGTAGCAACACAACTGGTCGCATCGGGGAAGGGGATTCTGGCAGCCGATGAAAGTTCAGGGACGATCGAGAAGCGGTTGAAAAGCATCAACGTGCCTTCGACCGAAGAGAACCGGCGGATGTATCGTGAAATTTTGTTTACCACAAAAGGTGCCGGCGACTTCATCAGCGGCGTAATTCTGTTTGACGAAACGATTCGGCAGAAGACTCGGGACGGACAGAGTTTTGTGGAAGTGCTGGAGAAGCAGGGGATTGTCCCCGGTATTAAGGTCGACAAAGGTGCAAAGGCCATGGCCAATTTTCCCGGTGAAAAGATCACGGAAGGCTTGGATGGACTTCGCGAGCGATTGACCGACTACCGAAAACTCGGCGCGCGCTTTGCCAAATGGCGCGCAGTCATCACGATCGGCGACGGGATCCCGACGCGCACTTGCATCGACTCGAACGCGGAGGCGTTGGCGCGGTATGCGGCGCTTTGTCAGGAATGCGATTTGGTGCCGATCGTCGAACCGGAAGTGCTCATGGATGGCACGCACACATTGGAACGGCATTTCGAAGTCACCGAACAAACTTTGCGCAGCGTCTTCGATTCCTTAGAGGCGCACCGCGTTGTGCTCGAAGGAATATTGCTGAAGCCGAACATGGTGCTTTCGGGCAAAGAAAATCCAAAGCAGGCTTCGGTGGAGGAAGTCGCCGAAGCTACAGTTCGTTGCCTGAAGGGAGTGGTTCCCGCCGCTGTGCCAGGTATCGTGTTTCTCTCGGGCGGCCAAACCGATCAGCAAGCGACCGAACATCTAAACGCGATGAATCGTATCGGGGACTTGCCGTGGCAGCTGAGCTTTTCCTATGGGCGCGCGTTGCAAGCTCCGGTCCTCAAAGCTTGGAAAGGCGAGACTGCAAACATCAGCGCTGCTCAAACGGCATTCCATCACCGTGCATGGTGCAATAGCAAAGCGCGGTTCGGCAAATACACCGAAGAGATGGAAACCGCGAAGGCCGCATAATGACTGGCGCAGCAATCACTCGCCGATGTTCGTTAGGCACCCTAGTGCTGGTGATGCTCTCAGGGATGCCGGCACAATCGGCGCCGCAGATCACGCCTAACGGATTTCTGGTGAAATTGGAGGTAAGCGTCAATGCGCCCGCGACGAAGGTGTACGACACATTGGTTGGACAGATTGGTTCGTGGTGGGACTCGCAGCACACCTACTCAGGTGACGCGAAGAACCTCTCGATCGACGCGCGGCCGGGCGGCTGCTTTTGCGAGAAGCTGCCCAATGGCGGGGGAGTTGAGCACGCTCGAGTCATCTACATTGTTCCGCATGAAGTTCTGCGGCTCTCGGGAGCGCTCGGGCCGCTGCAGTCGTCGGGTATTGCTGGAACCCTCACTTGGAAGCTGACAAGCGGCGCAGACAACACGCGCGTCCAACTGCTGTACAGCGTCGGTGGGTTCATTGATGGCGGATTCGAAAAGATGGCGCCGGCTGTAGAAGGCGTGCTTCGCATACAGCTCGATCGACTGAAGCAGTTTGCCGAGACCGGCAAGCCAACTACAACCCCATAACTCGCGGCATGGGCCGGCGATTTACTGCCACGACCTGCGAACGCAGGTCGCGACACCTTACGTTGAGCAGCGTACCGTGACTGGATGAAAACTGACGCTCAAAGTGATTCGACCGCACATCCCTGTTGCGGCGGCCATCACCACGATCATGCGATCAGTGTCGCTGCGGCGGAGACCGCGCAGCCACGAAAGAAATATTTCTGTCCGATGTGTGAAGGCGTGGAGAGCGACACCCTGGAGAGTTGTTTGAAGTGCGGGATGACGCTGGAGCGCAATCCTGCTGTGTTTGAGCCGCGCGAGATCATCTACACCTGTCCGATGCATCCGCAGATTCAGCAGAATCACCCGGGCAATTGCCCGATATGCGGCATGACTCTGGAGCCGAAGACGGCCGGAGCGGGGGATGAAGGAGAGCAACGCGAAGTCAATTCGCTCTCGCACAAGTTCTGGATCGCTCTTGTGCTTACTATCCCCGTCCTGATCCTCGCGATGGGCCACGCCATTCCAGGACTGAATGTTGATGCAATCGTTCCCAGACACATCGGAAAATGGATCGAGTTTGGCCTAACGACTCCGGTGGTTATTTGGGCGGGCGGTTTCTTCTTCACCCGGGCCTGGCAGTCGCTCGTCAACCGAAGTCTCAATATGTTTACGCTGATCGCTGTCGGCGTCGGCGCAGCTTATGTCTTTAGCGCGGTCGCGGTACTCGCGACCGGAATTTTTCCCGAGTCCTTTCGGCGGCATGGCGAAGTGGGTCTTTATTTTGAAACAGCAGCGGTCATCACGACCCTGGTTTTGTTAGGCCAACTGATCGAGGCGAAAGCGCGCAGCCGCACAGGCCAGGCAATCAAAGCCCTGCTGGGCCTTGCGGCAAAAACCGCGCATTGCGTTCGTGATGGCCAGGAAGAGGACATTCCAGTGGCCGCAATTCAAAAAGGCGACCTGCTACGTGTGCGACCCGGTGAAAAGGTGCCCGTCGACGGTGTGATCGTTGAAGGCCAAAGCAACATCGACGAATCGATGATCACTGGCGAACCGATGGCGGTAAGCAAAGCCGCAGGAGACAAAGTGGTTGGCGCGACAGTAAATCAGTACGGCGCGTTCTTAATGCGTGCGGAGCGAATCGGATCTGAAACGTTGCTGGCGCAGATCGTTCAAATGGTCGCGGAGGCGCAGCGCAGCCGTGCCCCCATTCAAAAACTCGCTGACACCGTTTCAGGTTATTTCGTGCCGGCGGTCATCAGCATCGCGGTAATTACTTTTATCATTTGGTCGATTACAGGGCCGACGCCGGCCATGGCTTACGCGCTCGTGAACGCCGTTTCGGTACTGATTATTGCATGTCCATGTGCGCTTGGCCTCGCGACACCGATGTCGATCATGGTCGGCGTCGGACGCGCTGCGCAGGCGGGAATTTTGGTAAAAAACGCTGAGGCCATTGAGATCACGGAAAAAGTGACGCACCTGATCACGGACAAGACTGGCACACTAACAGCCGGTAAACCGGACGTCGTCAGCCGAGTGAGTGACAAAGGAACGAGCGAACACGACCTCTTACGAATTGCGGCTTCAGTGGAAGCGCAAAGCGAACATCCACTTGCTCGCGCAATCGTGGAAACATGCGAAAAAGGAACAAATCGCGTTGCGCGATATAACGGATTTTCAATCCACGACCGGTGGCGGCGTGTCGGCAAGTCTGAATGGCAGACGTGTGCTCGTGGGCAAAGAAAAATTCCTGACTGCATCGAATGTCGATATTTCTGATGAGCTCAGACGACAAGCAGATCGTTTGCAGGAACAAGCGCAAACAACCGTCTGGGTTGCGCTAGATGGACACGCGGTCGGTGTTCTTGGCATCGCGGATCCCATCAAATCAACGACCAGAACAGCGATTCGCGCTCTTCACGACATGGGGCTGAAAATCATCATGTGCACTGGCGACAATCGACGCACAGCCGAATCGGTGGCCCGCGAGCTGGGAATCGATGAATTCCGTGCGGAGGTGATGCCCGACCAGAAAATCGAGATCGTCAAAAGATTAAAAGCCAGCGGCGCAATCGTCGCAATGGCGGGCGACGGAATTAACGACGCGCCTGCGCTCGCGGCCGCGGATGTGGGAATTGCAATGGGGACTGGCACCGATGTCGCCATCGAAAGCGCGAGCATCACGCTTGTGCAAGGCGATCTCATGGGCATCGCCAAAGCAATACATCTCAGTCGCGCCGTGATGCGAAATATTCGGCAAAACCTGTTCTTTGCGTTTATCTACAATGCGGTCGGCGTTCCGATTGCTGCAGGCGTTCTTTATCCGTTTTTCGGCGTCCTTCTCAGCCCGATGATCGCGGGCGCCGCGATGAGCTTTAGCTCTGTCTCCGTGATCCTCAACGCGCTCCGGTTGCGGACAGTCAAACTGTAGCCGCTTCGCTGTGCGAAGCGCACATGGATCGTGGATATACGGGGGTCGAACGCCGCCCGCAGGGCGGCGGCTACAGGCAAGCGGAGCGCTTGCCCTGCAACGATTCGTCCGGCAATCTTATCTCAATATGAACGCACGAATCATCACCCATCTCTGGATTGGGCTGCTTATCGCACCTGTTCTGCCGCTCGTTGCCCAGGAGCACCCAAGAGCTCCACAGGGACAGCAACTGCCACAGTCATCAAAAGGGGGCGCTCAAGCTGCGATGACAGAAGCAACCATGTCCAGCGTTTCAGCTGGATTGAAGGAATTTATCAGCGGCTACTCAGCGCAATCCGCGGACAAGAAGTTTCATATGCCGTACAACCGGAAGGATCTCGCCTTAGATTTCGTCAAACTTCACGACGACCGCTTCTCGAGCTTGGGCGGCAACAAATATTTCGCCTGCGTGGATATGAAAGGCGCCGACGGTCGAATGTACGACATCGATTTCATGATGGTGGTACAAGGCGACAAATTGACAGTTACGGAAACGGCCGTTCACAAAATCAACGGTAAAGCGCTCTACAACTGGAAACAAGAAGGCGGCGTTTGGAAAAAGGTGAAGGTTTAGTTGTAGCCGCGGCCCTGCGGGCCGCGCTTACGCGTCGCATAGCGACGCGGCTACAGTCCTGTAGCGGCCGTCTATGACCGCCGACGTTTGCGACAGTGAGACACTGCCGCTACAGATGATGCACGAAATGCCAAAGACGTTTTTCATTACCACGGCGATCGATTACACGAACTCGCCACCGCATGTCGGTCACGCTTACGAAAAAGTGCTTGCCGATGTGATTGCTCGCTATCATCGGCTCAATGGCGAAGACGTTTTCTTTTTAACCGGTGTTGATCAACACGGCCAAAAGGTCCAGCGATCTGCAGCGAAGGCGGGCGTGCCTCCAGCTGAATTCGTCAAAGAAATCACGCAGAAGTTTATTGATCTCTGGAAAAAACTTGATGTCCAATACGATGAGTGGGCCGAGACAATCAGTGATCGACACAAGAAAGTTGTTCAAGGAATTTTGCAGCGGTTGTTTGAAGCAGGCCAAATCTACAAAGATAAACAAGCCGGGTATTATTCAGTTCGTCAGGAACAATTCCTGACCGACAAGGAACGCGGCCCTGACGGCCAGTTCGGCCCGGATTGGGGGGAGATCGAGTTTCGAGAGGAAGAAAATTATTATTTCAAGCTAAGCCAGCACAAGGAGTGGCTGCTTCAGTACCTCGACAAACGAGCAGACGCAGTCATTCCCAATTTTCGTCAGACAGAACTACGTAATGCCGTGGAAAGAATCAGCAGCGACCTTTGCATCTCGCGTCCAAAATCGCGTCTCGATTGGGGAATCGAGCTTCCGTTCGACAACGAGTTTGTCACTTACGTCTGGTTCGACGCCCTAACGAACTACATCAGCTTTGCCGACTACGATGCAAGTCTCTCAACTTTCAACTCTCAACCCTCAACTTTCCGCGACAAATGGCCTGCGCTCCAGGACATCGGGAAAGACGTTCTCGTTCCCGCGCACGGGATTTATTGGCTCATCATGCTGCACGCGATTGGTTTTCCAGATGACCAGATGCCGCAGTTGCTCGTTCATGGCTGGTTGAACCTCGGCGGCGCGAAGATGAGCAAAAGCGTGGGAAACATCATTGATCCATCTGTGCTTGCAGACAAATACGGTGTCGACGCACTCCGTTATTATCTGATGAGCGACGTTGTCACAGGTCAGGACGCGGATTTCTCTGAGGAACGTTTGACCGAACGATACAACGTCGATCTAGCAAACTCGTTAGGCAATTTGCTCAACCGAACGCTGAATATGTCAGAAAGGTATCGAGGAGGCCTGCTAAGAACGGACCCCGAGTATAAAGAATATCTCGAGATGTTCATGCGGCTTCAGCAGCTACCAACGGATACCAAAGGACTATCTAAAAGGCCAGAATATCTTCCCCTTCTGGATCACGCAGCATCAGTCATCAATGCTCATAGTGGGTTTGCTCGAGAGATGAACCGGTTTGCCATTGATTCCGCGTTGGACGTTTCGATCCAGGCTGCGGCGAGATGCAACATCCTTATTGAGCGAACTTCTCCATGGCAACTGGCAAAACAGAAAGAGAGCGGTCGACAACTCGATGCCGTTCTTTATCATCTTGCCGAATCACTTCGCATCATCGCAATTTGGATTTCGCCGGTGTTGTCGAAGGCGTCGCATGGAATTTTCGATCAACTTAATTGGAAGATGGAGCTGAGCGGGAAACAAGAACGGTTCTCACTCGCTGATGCGGAGTGGGGCGGACTGCCGGACGGCCACGTGGTCGGTAAGCCGGTGCCGCTGTTCCCGCGAATCGAATCCTGATCGCCGGCACAGCTTAAATATACCTATGAGGTGGAACTTGTAGGACGCTTTTTTATTGAATTTGGGCTACAGCTATTAACGGCTCGGTGTTTGTTATCCAAGTAACCGGCTCGAACCGACCTACCAAGAACACCCAGCTAATCCCTGACAGCAGGGAGACTCCTGCTGTTATCACCAGCGCCACTTGAAAGTGTCCGGTCCAATCCACGATAAATCCAGTGAGCGCCGGTCCTACCACACCTGCCAGGTTTGCAAAGCTGTTTTGCAACCCGGTCCATCTTCCAACAGCGTGCGGTCCGGCTAAGGTCTGCGAAAACGCCCAGATGCCAGAACTGCCGATTCCGCACCCCACGGCGGTCACCATCAGCCACACTAAGTAAGAATCGGGTCGGGCGGACGACCAACCAAGGAAACCGATCGCTGCCATAGTCCATCCGAGCGCCATGGCTGACTTGCGCACGATCCCGGCAACCGAGCCTCGCTGAATCCAGAAGTCGGTCATCCAACCGGTTACAAGCGCTGCGCCAGCATCAACCGCGTAATACAACGCGGCGGTGTTTACCATGTCACGCATCGCGAGGTGCTGCTCATGCGAGAGGTAGAAAGGAAGCCACGTGATCATGAAATAGAGCGGGTAGGCAAGACAAAAGCCAGCCACAGCAGTCGCCCAGAATTGGCGCTGCCGTAAAATCTCGATCACTCGCGGGGGCTGAACGGGATGCGAAGAGGCCTCAGCACGCGGCATCGATTTTATCCAAGCAGGTAGCCAGGCGAGACTGAGCAGTCCAATTCCGATGAACACCGGACGCCATCCATACTTTGCCATGAGGACTCCCGCGCCAAGCGTTCCCACAACGGGTCCGCACTTCATCCCTGCAATGATGGCTCCATTGGCAAACCCGCGGTGGTGTTCAGGTAGGTTTTGCGCCAAAATTTTGGAATAACACGGAAATGCCACGGATTCGCCAATTCCAAGCAGGAGTCGCATCGCAAGGAACATTGTAAATCCGTAAACGACGCCCGTGGTTGCCGTGGCGACTGACCAGAGTAGAAAGCCGAACGCCAGTATACGATTAACATCAAAGCGGTCGATAAACCAGCCGCAAACAAACAGCATAATGGTATAGGTCCAGAAGAAGGCCGAGAACAAAAGGCCCAGTTGTGATGCAGAAAGGCTCAACTCATCCTTCAGTAGCGGCGCGGCTATCGAGAGGTTGCCGCGATCGATGTAGTTGATTAATACCGATAGGACTAGCAGCAAGAGGGGCAACGCAAACGGGCCGAGCTTACGTGATTCCATTGCTATTCTGACGATCCCCGGCTGTCGGCCGGCTTGCGTGACCAAGCCCCAAGTAGAGGCACGATACTTACCACAGTGTTCGCTGCCGCAATCTCGGCACAAACCCTATCAGAAAGCGTATCTAAGTCTCCCAACGCCTCCAGAGAAACGTTGTGCTGTTCGGACAATGGTCGCAGACTGCAAACAAGGCCACAAATCACCCGCAAGAAATCGACGTCACTGCCGAGCGGTATCTCCAGATGCATCTTCGGCGCAGGCAACCCGACCTCTTGAAAGATCGAGTACAAAGCAAATCCCATTTCCGGATTTGCGCCAGACCGCAAAATAGTCTCGTGGATTGAACGAAGCACACAAGACCAAAGGGGCAGCCGATCACCGAGGGCCAGCATCGGTATCCACGATGGTTCTTGGAAGGCGAGCACCCCACCAGGACGAACCAAACGAGAAACGGAGCGCAGCACGGAAACCGGATCGGGGAGAAACATTAGAATGTAACGACCGACGACGGCGTCAAAAGGCCGATCGGTAACAATGTTGTTTACGTCGACGTTGAGAAAGCTCACGTTACACAATCCCGCAGCCGCTACACGGGCCTGCGCCCGTTCAATCGAAGTCGCATCACGTTCGATTCCGACTACCTCGCCCGAAGTACCGACCAACCCGGCAACCAGCATGGAAACGTCCCCCATGCCCGATCCGAGGTCGAGCACACGATGACCTACTCCGATACCTGCTTCGCGGAATAGGCGCTCGGTATGAGGAGCGATCAGAGTGGCTTGTCGAATCAGGCGTTCCTGCTCCGCGTCGGTATAGCCCAGCGCGTAATCGGCTGTCGCTTGGCTCGTTGTCATACAGGCTGGTTATTAGTACGCTTGCTATACTGTAAGAAGCTCTGACGGTGTTACGGAAACCGTCACGTATTTGTCAAGTCGAGCGCCGCCTAATGTTTATGTAGGGCCTCGCCTGGCAAGCCACTAGCCAGCATGTTACTTTTGCCGTTCTTTCCAAAGATCGAGATCGATAGAGGCGTTTGACACAAACGACCTACAAGTTGACCCGGATTTCGTAGGGCGCTTGACTCGCTCGCTCCCGCTCACTCGGCCGTCCGGCCTTCCCGTCCATGTCGCTCGGCGCCCTTTGGCTCCATTCTGCGAGAAGCCGATCTATTGCTTACATTCTTCTAAAGCGGCGGGTTGACCGTGCAAGTGGGCCAAGACTTCGCCTGCGAAGTGCAATGAACCGGTAATCAGGATCGGATTCGGATTGGCGCGTGCAAGCGTCAGCGCGTCTGCAATACTCGAAGTGATGGAGCAGGGGAGTGATGGCGTAATGATGGACAAGAGCTTTGCCAATTCCGCCGGTGCGGCGGCTCGTTCACTGCGGATCGTCGGGAGAAGAACTGACGCGGCAATTGGGACCAGCGCTTCGCAAATACTGCGTAAATCTTTGTCGGAAAGAACCGCTAGTACGAGCGTCGCCTTCTGATCGCCAAAAACTTCCCGCCACGTTTGCGCCAGAATGCGCGCCGCGTCGGGATTGTGCGCGCCGTCAATGATGGTGCGTTCATCCCATTTCTGAAAGCGGGCAGGCCATTCAATGGACGCGAGTCCGTGTACAATTGCTTTTTCGTCGAGATGGATGTTCGCAGCTTGAATCGCGGCGATTGCTAGTGCGGCATTCCGTTTTTGGTGTTCACCACGCAAAGCAACCGGCGCCCTTTTATAAGTGTCATTTATGGATTGAACTGGCGACCCGCATTCATCAGCTCGCGTACGAATGACTTCCTCGGCTTGCGATTGCTGCGGCGCGGAGACGACCGGAAGTCCTGGTTTAATAATTCCTGCTTTTTCACCAGCGATCTCCGCCAGTGTATTGCCAAGCAAATTTTCATGATCGAGACCGATCGGAGTAATGACTGAAACATCGGATTGAACAGCGTTGGTCGCATCAAGTCTGCCGCCCAGGCCGGTTTCGAGAATCGCGATATCGATATTTGCATCACCAAAATGTTTTAATGCGAGCCCAGTTGCGACCTCGAAAAACGTCGGGTGCGGATCCCAATCCGCTACGGCACCGCGTATGATCGTTAGGCCGTCGGCAACTGCGTCCTCGGAAATCATTTCACCATTTACACGAATCCGTTCGCGAAACGTGACAAGGTGAGGGGAGATGTACAGACCGGTGTGGTAGCCCTGCGCGCGACAGATGGAGTCGATCATGGCGCAAACAGAGCCTTTGCCGTTGGTGCCAGCGACGTGGATGATTCTTGTAGAAGTGTTCGAGCTGCGTGTGCTTCTCAGACTTTCCAAGCCGAGTTCGTCGAGCAAACGCTGGATATTTTCCAATCCTAGCTTAATGCCGAACCGCTGCAGACCATACAGCCAGGTGAGCGCCTGCTTGTAATTCAAACGCGTGCGCGGTGCCACATTCACCGTGCCGCAGCGAAATAGGATAGCAGCCGACTAATCTCGTCGCGCAGTTTTTTCCGGTGCACGATCATGTCGATCAAGCCGTGTTCTTCGAGAAATTCGGCAGTCTGAAATCTTTCAGGCAAGTCCTGGTGAGTTGTTTCCTTGATCACGCGTGGTCCGGCGAAACCGATCATGCTTTTTGGTTCGGCGATAATTACATCGCCTAACGAAGCAAAGCTGGCCATCACGCCGGCGGTCGTCGGGTTCGTGAGAACAGAAATGTAGGGCAGCTTTTCCTCTGCGTGACGTGCCAGTGCACCGCTCGTTTTCGCCATTTGCATAAGGCTCAACATCCCCTCGTACATGCGTGCGCCGCCGGACGCGGCAACAATGACGACCGCACAGCGCTGGGTGGTGGCGTATTCAATCGTCCGGGTAATTTTCTCGCCAACGACAGAGCCCATCGTTGCGGCGAGAAAACCGAAATCCATCACTGCTATCGCGACTTTGTAGCCATCCAGGATGCCATGCCCGGTGATAACAGCATCGAGTAGGCCGGTGCTCTCATGATATTTCTTGAGACGGTCCGTGTACGTGGCCATTCCCTGGAACCGCAGCACGTCAACGGATCTCAGGTCGGCGTCCATCTCTGCGAAGGTATCGGGATCGAGCAGACTTTGGATTCGTTCGCTGGCCGGTTGCGCTTGATGATAGTCGCAGCGTGGACAGACACGTTGATTTTGCGCCAGCTCACTATCGGGCACGACTTGTCCGCAGCCGGGACATTTCTGAAAAATACCGCGCGGCATTTCACGCTTTTTTCCAGACTGCGCCTTGATTGCTGGTTTTTTAAAGATTGCCATGGGAATTATGCGCGGGCGGCGGTAGCGGAATGGACTGAGGTTGCGCCGGCGCGTTTCAAGACACGTGCGCATTCGTTCAGGGTTGAGCCGGTCGTGAGCACATCATCGATTAACAACACCCGTAAGCCTCGCACGTCCGCGTTTTTTCGTAAACGAAATGCGTTGTGCAAATTTTCCATGCGCTCGGAACGATCAAGCGCGGTCTGCGTAGTAGTATAGCGAACGCGTTTAAGCAAAGGCCTGCAAGGAATTGAAGTTTGCGCGCTCAGTAGTTTGGCCAGCAGGCTGGCTTGGTTGAATCCGCGTTCCCGTTGCCGCGCCGGATGTAAGGGTACCGGCACGACGACCTCGAACTTCTGACCGCGTAGCCGTTCATCATCGAGTGCGGCACAAAGCCAGCGCGCTACAAGATGACGCAGGTGGATCTGTCGGTTATATTTGAATTCGTGGATCACGTCGCGAACGATTCCGCGGCCACGGTATACTGCCACCGCTGTCTTGAAGTAGATTGTTCGATGCGCGCAATTCGCGCACGTAAACGCCGTGTTGATGGAACCGTCGAAGGGTTCTGAACACGTCTCGCAAAATGGCGGCACGATTCGGACGACCTTTGCTTGACAACTATCACACAAATATTCGCCGGCTCTGACGTGTTTCCTGCAAATGGTACACGTTGCCGGATAGAGCAGCGACACGGCTGCCTGGAACAGTTCAGATTTGTGAAGTGCGATCATCTTTTAACCATAGCCGCATCACTATCCACGTTATTGCGGCCAGGCACAGAGGTACGATTCCAACCAGCAGGTTGTTGCCCAGCCACGGCAATGCCAACATTTGCCGGCGCGCCAGCCAACTAAACGCGCCGCTGGCGAAGATCCATCCTGCATGAAGGCCGATCGGCAGCCACAAAGAACGAGTTAGCACCCGCGCATCGGCAAGGATACAGCCGATGAGAAATAACGTGGCAAATGCGGAAAGCACCATCATCGGGTCGCCGAATCCGGCGAAGGCGTCACCAATCGATTGGAACCCCGAGGTCCATGTGACCACCGCGGTTTCGCGTTCCGATCCTTTCAAGAAATGCACTGCTGCGAAAAGTGCGGATACGACTAAAAGCGATAGCAGTTTTCGGCCAGTCCGAATTAAGAGGCCCAGAACGATTCCGCGGAAGAATGCCTCTTCAATGAACGGAACACTGATGGCTGCGAGAAGCACCTTGCCGAGCCTTGGCCAGACAAAGACATGCCGAAACGAGTAAATGTGCAACTCAATCAGAGCCGCTCCACAAAAGAGCAGGGGAAGAACCGAGAGCAGGACTCCCATGCCAACATCGCGTCCCCAATGCGGATTCGGCGCAAGGCCGAGATCGGCTAAGCCTCGCACATTGCTGACGCGCAGAAGCGGCCAAAGCAAGAGTACGGCAGCGATGAGAATGGCGCGGTGAAAGAACGTGTCGAAATCGTACTTCGCCAGAAAAGGAAACACGCCGTGCGCTGCAAGCGCTTGAGCGACCCAGAAAAGAATCGGAGCAAGAAGCGCTCCGACGGCAACGATCGCGATAAAATAGGCTGCTAATCTGGCCGCATCTTTCAAGCCTGCTAATGTAAGGGGTTAGCGCGATGCGGAGTCAACACATATGGACTGAGAAGGACGAGCACGGGAGCAAGCGCGAAGTGCGTGCTACGCGGTTCGGCGGCGTGTGGCGGCTTCAGGCAAAAACGGCAGACGAGCTCGATTGGACCTATTACGAGCGCCCGTTGCTGGAGGATTTGTTGGCTTTAAAGGCGATTTTAGCGCGGAAATATCAGCGTCGGCGCGCCTCGAGTGACGACGTCGCATCGGTTGAAAAGCTGATTGCTTACCAAAGGGCGTTAGAGGGGTAGGCACCACGCGGTTTCTCGCAACCATAAATCCTGATAAGTTATTCATGGGAAATACATTGAAATATTTATTCCTTATATTCAGAATACAATTTTGAGTCGAAAAATGATGTTTGGAGCGGGCAAAGATGCCGAAAAAGCTACGGCTTGACCAGCTCCTCGTTGGGCGTGGATTCTTCCCAAGCCGCGAGCAAGCGCGCCGCGCCATACTGGCTGGGGAAGTCAGCGTCGCCACTCGCGTCGTCGACAAGCCGTCGGAGCTGCTGGACGAGCAAACAGCGATCGCCATAAAGCCAACGCGAAAGTATGTCGGCCGCGGCGCGCTGAAGCTGGAATCCGCCCTCGATTATTTTTATGTCGATCTCCAGGGAAAGATTGCGCTGGATATCGGCGCCTCAACCGGTGGGTTTACCGATTGTATGTTGCAACGGCGCGCCGAAAAGGTTTACGCAGTGGATGTCGGTTACGGCCAGCTGGATTGGAAACTCCGCAACGATCCACGAGTCGTCGTTCTTGAAAAAATCAACGCCCGATTCCTCACAGGCGAGCATATTCCCGAACTTGTGGATGTTTGCGCGATCGACGTCTCTTTCATTTCCCTGACCCTGATCCTGCCGGACTCGTTCGCCTTACTGAAGCCGGATGGGATAATTCTGGCACTTATCAAACCGCAATTTGAGCTGCAACGGTCAGATGTCGGGAAAGGCGGGATCGTCCGCGATGCTGGCTTGCACCAGAAGGCACAAGACAAGATCGTCGCATTTGTGGAGGATCTGGGGCACGTTGTCGCCGGGATCGCACCGGCCGCAATCAAAGGCACGGATGGCAATCAGGAATTCTTTGCATGCGTACGAAAACGATCGGTTTAATAGCGCACACCGGAAAGCGTGGTGTTGCAGAGTTGATCAATTCGATTGCTGAGGAATTCGAGCGGTTCTCGATCTCCATTCTGTTTGAAAAGGAGACGGCGCGCGTTGCCGGAAAACAACGCGGCTATCCAGTGACCGAGCTCGGAGCGATGGCTGATCTATTGGTCGTAGCTGGCGGCGACGGCTCGATTCTGCGTGTGATCGGTCAACTCGGAGAGATGATCAAACCAATCTTCGGTATCAACGTCGGATCGCTCGGCTTCCTGACGTGCGCAAGCTCATCGAATTATCGCGAAGCCGTCGAAAGCATCGCAAAAGATCGAATCAATTTCAGTCATCGTGCGTTATTGGAGGCCAGGGTTACCCTTGGCGACAAAAGAACGAACAAAATGCTCGCGCTGAACGACGCCGTCCTGAGCCGTGGCGAACTCTCGCGCTTGGTTATGTTGCGGACCCGAGTCAACGGCGAACCGCTCACGGAGTTCAATGCAGACGGATTAGTTGTCGCGACGCCAACCGGATCCACGGCTTATTCCTTGTCGGCCGGAGGACCGATTCTCGATCCTGAATCGGGCGTGTTCGTCATCACGCCGATTTGCCCTCACGTTCTCACGAATCGCTCGATCATTGTAGCGGACAAGTCGATTATCGAAATCGAAGCCAGTCATCCCGATTATCCGGTATATCTGACGCTGGACGGCCGCAGACCGATCCATGTCGAGCGCGGATCACTCGTTACCGTGCGCAAAGCAAAGAAAACGCTTCCTCTGGCTTCGTTGCCCGATGCATCGTTCTTTAGCGTAGTTCGACAAAAGCTTAAATGGAGCGGAAGCAACGTCTGATCGGTCTGGCTTCTGCGAGATCAGAAGGCCTACGCAGTGCTTGTCTAACCCTACGAGACCTGATAATCAGCATTACTCATGAATCTTTTGAGCCTGCCTGATGGTCGCATCATAAACCTCGAACATCTTACTTATGCTGAACGCGCGGGCGAATACCTGTCTTTGCATTTCGATAGCGGTGCCGAGGGAGGGATGGGTTCTGTCGTCCGGCTAAAGCAAGGCGAAGGCGCAAGGCGGGTCTGGGAATACCTCGCCGGCAAATGCACGGTGAAAATTGAGGCAGCTTAGTTTCAGCAGCGAGCGTTACCTAACGACTCCTGGCGATTGGCTTTCGCCGGATTTCGAACCAGCGACCCGCAAGAGAACCGTTTTAAAGTCCACCGTCGGCGGTGATTATGCCATCACGTGAGCAACGAAGTCCCTCCGGCGTGAGCTCGACGAATTTCATCTGTTTTTCGTCAATTTTCCATGCGCTTGCCGCAGGAAGAATTTTAGCGCCATCGTCATTCTTTAGAACACCAATCACTGTGCCCGGGAGATCCTGGCCGTTTAACTGACACGAACCGATAAATTCCGGTGATTCCTTTGAGTGTTTCGGGAATTTCAACACGTCTCTCACCGTATCTTTATCTTCGAGAAGAGCGTATTCTTCTCCACAAATTTGCCAGGATATTACGGATAACTGATCAGAAATCTCAGAAGCTCCAAGATCTTTAAGTCCCAGATCCTTGTGCTTCTCTTCCAGAACCGCGATTTTTTCATTCGGCATCTTGCGGCCAATGAGAGCCTTTCGCATGTCAGATCCGCAGCGAACGGAATCAAAACCGTCTGCATCGCAAACGGAGCGGCTGCAAAAGAGCAAAAGACCTAACATCAAGATCAGGATATTTTGTTTGGTTTTCATTTTGATTGAGTTGCTGCCTCGCAATTGGCGAAGTTTGAATCAAAGGCTGTGTTGAATCAATGGACGGGCGGTGCATCGGGTATGCGCCCACGGTACACCGCCCATACACTTCGTACTAGCTGCCTTGGATGAAGTGGAAGTGCTGTCCGGCGCAATCCATAGGAAAACAGCCTTGAGGATGTCAAGGTCAATCAACCAGGTAAGCGTTAAGACTAACGCGTCCCGCGTTGAGTTAGAAGACTGGTCGACGCCTGGAAATGGCCTTCGGCCCGAGCATCATCACTGAAATCCAGTTCGACGGCGCCCTTTCATCGCGACTGCTCCGTAGCTGATGACATTGTTGCCGTCGTTGATTGCGACGATGGTGTGGAACTTGCCGCCGGTTCTGGCGATACGATTGCGGATGCGGGGCTATAGACTTTGGCAAAAAAGGTTTTGTGAATCATAGGGATGCATACAGCCGTTAAGATCAACATCCCGGTCACGCCGCCTATCACTGCCCAAAACCGAGTCTGCCTCTCGATTCTGCACGACTTTAAATGATGAGAATGGGCTTGTTTCTGAATTTTTCGCAAAACGATCTCACTTCTTAACAGTTCGATACGATCGCGAAACTGTTGCCCCCATCCTGCGTCTAGAATGAAGGGTAGGTTTTTCACCAATTTGCCATGGTGACGCTCTAGCTGTTGCACTGACAAGCTGGCGAGCTTTTCAGGGTCCGTAGCGATCAAGGATTCCCGAGAGTGCTGAAAGTGTTCTGCCGCCATTTCCAGAGCTTATAAGGGACATTCTTTACATGGCAAGGGCCTTGAAGTAGCCGTCTCGCTATAACCCATGACCCTTCGTCGCGTAATGCGGGGCTAGCCGGAGTTGCGGCTGAAGGGCGGGGGATGTTTGTTGGGAACAGGTTTTCTCTGGATGAACAGCCATTCCTTCGACCACGTTGATCTGCGGGTGTCCAGCTTCGCAGAGGCTAGAAAATTTTACGACGTGTTCCTCCCGGCCCTGGGTTTCCCCGAAATTCGCGCCGCGGAATTCGAGGTTTGCTACTGCGCCGAGGGCGACCACAAACTAGTGCCGTTCATCGCGCTGGACGAGAAACCGGACCATCGCGGCAACGCCAACCGCATCGCCTTCCGCGCACACAGCGAAGAAGAAGTCGATCGACTCGGTGCGATTATCCGACGGGCCGGCGCGCGCCACGTGGAGGGACCCGAATACTGCGACAACTACACGCCCGGCTACTACGCCGTTTTTTTCGAGGATGCCGACGGCAACAAGTGGGAGATCTGTTGCCGCAACGCACGCGTGCGCTGAAGTCGCCGCCATGCGCCAGTCTTGCTCTGTAATCTGCGACGCGTCGCCCTTACCAGCGCCCCGCCAACGATGAAGAATATTCCGGGCCAATATTTTCGGCGATTTCGACTGGCGACTTTCGATTGAAAATCGAGGGAAGAGCGTGCAATCGAGAACCAGAGATCGACAATCAAAAGTGCCGGAGTGGGAAGTTCTGCCTCCCGAAGACCGATCCCGCAGCCAACGGACACGTGCCTCTCTTGAGTCCCGTTTCCGGTGGCTTGCGCTAATCATGGATAATTTCCTGCGCGTTCCCGGGACAAAGCTCCGCTTTGGCTTGGACCCAATTATCGGTCTGCTTCCCGGAATCGGCGACGTGACCTCCGCAATAATTTCGGCGGTCGCGTTTGTTCACGCAGCGCGAAGCGGTGTTCCGAAAATTCTGCTCGCGCGCATGGCAATGAACATCCTGATCAACGAACTGGTCGGAATAATTCCGGGGCTGGGCGATGCGTTTTCGTTCTGGTTCAAGTCGAACGTGCGTAACTACGAACTGCTCCGCGGGTACTCTGCCGCGCCGGCACGATCGAGAAGAGGCGACTGGATATTTGTCATCGCAGTTCTCAGTCTGCTGTTTGTCATTGTGTGCGCGGGATTGATCGTGACGGTCCTCGTATTGGAGGCTATAGGGCGGTTCCTGTTCCACCGATAAGTCATTGGGTCAAAGCCGCAGGTTGCTAGGAAGGCGGAATAATTGATCGTCTTCCTGGACTCCGTTTAATACGGTGCATAGTTTTTACAGAAGTTTTTGCGAGCGGGTTGCTGCAGAATCGGATTGACGTGCCGCCGTCTTTTGCCGCAAACTTGTCTTCATGGCGGAAGAAATAGACGACAAATTGCCGCTTAATTTCCGCTGGATGCTAATGCGCATTGTTGCTGTCATGTTACTGCTGTCTGCGGGCATCGCTGCTGCGGCGATGTCGTACTCTTTTGTTTCTAAAGTGAGCGGGCATTTGGGCGGGCCGATCCGCTTCGAGTTCTATCGTGATTCGACCCCGAAGACCGATATCAAGTCATTTACCGTTTCTATGCGGACTGAGGATGACCGGTGGAAGGCGATGTGGTCCATCTTGAGCGGGCCTGGTCTGACAAAGCCGATCGTGTACGGAGTTACGCCCCCTGGTTTTACCACGATGATTCAACCGCAGAAGCTCATTCCCGGTCGTGTTTATGCCGGCTCCGCAACTGATGGGCACGGAGGCTCATCTGGCGTGACGTTTGGTTTCGATAAAAACGGGCAGATGACCTTTCCGGATTCATTCGATCGATGAGCGGCGAACGAAAGCATCTAACCAATCGATGAAGCCATCCCTCCAGCGGACTTTAGACGACATATAGTTTTTTACGAAAATTTGTCGCGCCTTCAGTTCGGCCGCTCAGCGTGACGATGGAAGATGAGCCTTTCGATAACGGGCCAAGTAAACGATCATAGCGCCCCCTATAGGTAGGCCGATCAAAGATCGGTAATCGTGTCGGACTACAGCATTGAATAGGTCGCCGACGATATTAAGTGAGAGAATCGTTAACGCGACCCAAACGCCCCAAAGAGATCTTCGCCACAGCCCAACGGCAGCGAAACCGCACCCTGTTCCGACGACAAGCATCAGTAATTGCGGTGCTCCTCCGATGGAACTAAATGCTGCGTGCGCGTCGGGATTGAACCTCCAAAGCGAATCAAGTGAGGTTCCGGGGAAAAGAAGCAGCGTGATCGTCAGAGCGCACATGATTGCTCCGAACGCGAAGAAGGCCGAGAGCAACTTGATCATTGGTAACAGCCTAGCACGTGTTTTAAAGCGGAAGGGCAATTTAATGGGACATATAGTTGTTACGGAATTGCTGGGGAGGGGAGTTTACTTCGTAATCGCGGTTGATCCCGTGTAGCTTTTTCCGGCACACAGCGTCTATGGGAGGCAGGATAGATTGCAAGTTTCAGTCTAATTCTCGTTAGGCTAAAATGCCATGAGTAAACTCGAAGGTATTACGATTAGAGAAGCCGAGTCTTCCGATCTCCAAACTTTCTATGAGCATCAACGCGACCCGGAGAGGCAAATGAATGAATTAGCCTAAACAGCCGACAGAGACAACGCGTGGGAATTGACTTAGTTCGCGGTGGCCCGTCCTAACCGATCGATCTCGTTAGGCCAGGATGGCGTGCTACCACGGCAAAACGCCGATAAGTTTCAGGCCTAACTCCGAGAGAAGCGCTGGTGGACCCGGCTCCGGATCGAGCTGTCCGGGCAGGCCTCGCCAGTAATCTGGCGCTCGTTTTGTAAGCCACCATCTTTTCATCAATTCTCGAGCCTTCGCATCGTGAATAGCAGGTTGCACGGTGACGAAAGTAGCAATTCTTGGCCAGTTCGACGAATTCGTTGCGCTGCCGTGTGGCAGCTTGCTTGACCAGAGAATAACATCGCCAGCTTTGCCCTCTATCTGCGTCGTTTTGTACTGCTTCAGCTTCGGGTAGAAGAAGTCGAAGTCGTCCTTGGACGCATACTGCTGGAGCCACACGTTTAGATTCTGATAAATCTTAGGCAGACACTGAAAACCGCCTCCATCTCGGCGAACGTCGGTCAACAGTACTCACCGCCTGTACGGAGCCTTCCCCCGGCGCTCTCGGATCAGTATCCCAGTGAATATTCCCGTAACTTACAGTTGACCCAGCGCGGATTGGCGGCCGAAAGATACAACGGTTGATATCGACCATGAGCCGACGGTCGCGAAAAAACTCCGCGAACACTTCGTAGAGATCTGGGTGTTGCCGAATGTCCCAAAGAGCTTGAGCATGGTGTAGCGGCACAATCCCGTCGAGTTCCGGTGCGCCGGCGTACCAGGTGGCAATGTCGGCCATGTCGGCTCCCAAAAACGCAGTTATCTCACGAACTGCGTCAGCCACCAGTTCTCTCGGAATCACATTTCGGATGACGATGTAGCCGTTGTAGCGGAAGTGCAGCCTATGGAGTCTCGAAATCCAGCGGCCAGAATGCCCCAGGCCGTCTGCGCAGGAGTTCGAAAGCATCATGACGAAGAGATACCAAAAAATTAAAGCAGAGCAAAAAAGTCGACTACTCGGGGAAACAGCATTACCTGCCTTTGCGTGACATATGGTTTTCTTGGGACATGGAAGTGCCCCGGAATTACGGTTGACCGGTTGCATTGTTTTCCGGCAAACTTGCCCTTATGGCGGCAGAAATAGATGACAAATACCCGCTAATTTCTCGTTAGAGCTCGCGCAGGCCACACACTCGAAAAGAACTTATGTTTGACCACGTCAAATTCGGAGTCAGCGACTATGCAGTGAGCAAAGCCTTCTTCCTCAAGGCCCTCGAACCGCTCGGCGTAGCTGTTGTCCAGGAGGGGCCGCCGGGGTACGGCGTGGAGCTTAGCCCAAATGGGGAGGCTTCCTTGTGCCTGTACCAAACTGAGGAGAAGCCGGCGCATCTTCACTTGGCGTTCAGGGCCGAAAATCGCCAGCAAGTCGAAGCTTTCTATCGCGCGGCGATGGAGGCGGGTGGCAAAGACAATGGTGCGCCTGGCCTGTGCTCGGACTACCACCCGGACTACTATGCAGCTTTCGTCATTGGTCCGGACGGGCACAACATCGAAGTGGTTTGCCACGAACCCGAGGCATAACCCTGATGTAGCTTTTTACGGCAATTTTAGGGAAGCACACGCTATGAAACGCATCCTGAAAACAACTATTTTGATCGCTATCTGCTTAATTGGATTGATTGCTGGCGCCAGTATGTCGCCCGAATCGTCAGCGGAATCTCCCAGCCAACACTTGTACGACGAAGTGAAGCGTTTGGACGCTGTGTTGTCTGAGGCCTTCAATAAGCACGATGTAAATAGACTAAAATCGTTGTTTGCTGACGACCTTGAGTTTTATCAGGATAACGAAGGATTGGTAAGGTACCAGCAGACGGTGCGGGATTTCGAGAGCATGTTTGCACAGGGGAACAACATAACAAGGGAGCTTGTCGAAAACAGTCTCGAGGTTTATCCGGTCAAGGATTACGGGGCGATCGAAATAGGCGCACACCGGTTTTGCCACGTGGAGAACGGTAAAAATGAATGCGGGACGTTCAGATTTGTGCACATCTGGCAAAAAAAAGATGGCGAATGGAAAATATCCCGGGCCATTAGTTACTCCCATTAACGGCCGGACGTGAATGAGAGTCGTTTCACTCGATTCAGAGGAGCCTAACCAAGCGCTGCAGCCAACAGCGAGCCGGCGCACTACTTAGGTTTCAAATGACTAGAAGTCTTTTACCGAATGTCAGTCGGAATAGGGCAGTGCCCACTTAGGAAGTTGATCGTTGCGGACAAAGGTGTAGTCGTTAGGCATTGTCGCAGAAATAGCCAAGGCTACCGCGCAGGCGTGGGCGGGGGATGGAAATGCATCGGGCGAGGTCGTGGTGTCGGTGTCGGTCTTGGAGTCGGCGTGGCCGTCGCAGTCGGCGTCGCGGTGGCAGTCGGCGTAGGTGCGAGGTTAGCGTAGATTCGATAAACCTGATCCGGCGCTGAAGGGTCTAACCCGCACGTAGCTCCCCTGTGGCTCCAACTCTGGCAAACCCCGAAGAAACCACCGGGATTCCGCCAGACAGCAGCGTTAAGGTCCGTGACGGTTCGATCAGTCCAACCCCACTCGCCGCAGCAGGTCGCTGTCATGTTGGCTTGGATTTCGATCCAATATTTGCCGGGATACAGGAACGGCTGGCCCTGGCAAGGGGGATTGTCGCATACATGTAGAGTGAAGGTGCTCCCGTTCTGCGTCCACCATGCGAAAGTTGAGTAGACCTGATTGCCGGGAAAGCCATCGTTGTCATAATAAAGGGAGACAGTGAAAGTGTTCGCAGGTCCCGGCCCATTGAAGTACGAACCATCAACATCGATCCACCGCACCACCCAGGCGTAACCTTGCACAACAAAATCGTCCAGCTAGATCGGAATTCATGGTAGAAGCGTCAGTGAAGGTTGCTGACAATGTCACTGCGGTTCCGGCGTTGTTGGACTGATCCCAGACTACTACCGCCGTGGCTGCGGCAACTGGCGAGGGTTGCGCCTCAGCGGCTTCACTGGTCGACGAAGATCCCACGGCCAATGAAACCTTCGCTGCATCGATGGCTGAGTTAGTAGCGCTTCGCTGTCCGAGCGCGAGTGGGATCATAGATACACCCAGCAACAGAAGGACGTAGAGCGCGCTTCGAGCAACATGCGCCTTGATCAATGGCACATCTTGTTTTTTCATAAACCGGCGTTTACGCGTGGCGAGGATTCATTCTGATCAAAAGCGGATCAAAATGTCGAGAGTTTTATATCACATATGGTTTTTTACGGAATTCTTTGACCGCGGGTTTTGTCCGGAATCGCGGTTGACGTTCTGCAGTGTTTTCCAGCAAACTGCCTCCCAAATCTAATGCCCGTCCAAATGCCTAACATGAATACTGTCGCAGATGTTGAAACACTCTACGCACGTTTAGGCGAACGCGATTACGAAGCAGTGATGTCGTATTTGGCTGATGACATTGTCTGGATCGTGGCTGACAATTCGCCGTTGGCGGACTGCAGCCCTTACAACGGGGTAGGTGAAGTGCGCTCAGGCGTTTTCGAACGCCTAACGGCGGGTTTCGACAAACTCGTCTTTGACGCGGACGAAATCTTTAAGTGCAACGGCGGCGAGAGAATTGTTGCTCTCGGCTACTATTACTTCAGGTTTCACGGGCAAGCTGAAGAACGCAAAGCACAGGTCGCCCACGTGTGGACGATCCGCGACGGTCGGGCCGTTAAGTTCCAGCAATACCTCGATACGCTCCAGGTTGCACGCGACGCGGGAGCAGTCTGAGGCTCCTGGGCTCGCGATTTTGTCTGACATATACAAGTACTGATTTTGTCGAGCCTGGGTTTGCCCCGGAATCGCGGTTGACGTCCTGCAGCGTTTTCCGGCAAACTGCCTCTATAGAGCCAGAAATAGATGACAAATTGCCATCTAATTCTAGTTAGGCCTCACATGGAATTCCGAGCTGGTTCGCCTCCAGACGCAGATGCAATCGCGGGCTTGATCGCTAGCTTCCAGAGCGAACTCACCGACGATCCGTCCGGTGCTGGTGCCGAGGAGTATCTTGCCTCCGTGTCCGTACGGGCCGAGCGCGAGTACCTTGCCTCAGCACGCTACCGGTAACTTCTCGCTTACGCGGGCTCTCAACTTGTCGGCTTCATCGCTATCCGAGATGGCTCCCACCTTTTTCACCTCTTCGTCGAGCGCGCACATCAGCGTCAAGGCATTGCTCGGCTCTTGTGGGAGCGAGCCCTGCGCGAACTGTGCGCTCCTAGCAGCGAAGGAACCTTTACGGTCAATTCAAGCCTTTCGGCCGTGCCGGTCTACCGGGCGTTGGGTTTCCTTCCTGCTGGGTCAATAACAAGCGTCCATGGCATCTCGTTCCTTCCTATGCGACGCCCAGGTTCACTAGTGTGAGGCCTAACCCTTCGTTGCCGGAGCGGCCCCCGATTTTGTCTGACATATAGTTTTTGACGGAAATTTTAGGGTAGGGGTTTCGCCCGGAATTGTGATTGACGTCTCGCAGTGCAGGCTGGATTGAAGATAGGTTTCTCAAAATAATAGAAATAGATTCCCGGCCAAACATGACCCTTGCCGTTCTCGATACAACGAGGCTTCTCCTTCGCCAACTGAAAGAAACAGATGTCAGTGCTATCTATTCTTTACGCTCCAACGAGCAGGTGAATCAATTCATCGACCGCCCTACTGCAAAGGATCCGGAAGAAGCAAAAGCCTTTATACAAAAGATCACAGAAAATAAATCGTATTACTGGGGCATTACCTTGAAAGAAAACGGTACGATGATCGGGACTATCTGTTTCTGGAATTTATCGGCAGACAGGAAAAGCGCTGAGCTTGGCTATGAACTGCATCCTGACTACCAGGGTAAAGGTTATATGGATGAAGCGATCAAAGAAGTGATCGGTTTTGCCTTCCGGAGCGGCTTTACCAGCCTTGAAGCATATACACATAGGGATAACCTTGCTTCGACGAAACTTCTACTGAAACATGGATTCGTTCATGATGAGGAGAGAAAAGACCCCGAGAATCCCCATCAGATGATGTTCACCCTGACCAAACCTGCCGGCTGATCAATGGTTATGATGCCGGAGTCGGCTGCCCGATTTTGTGTGACATATAGTTTTTTACACCCTGTTTAGCTCGCGAGAATACCGCTCGGGCGCGGTGCTGGTGTCGGGCGAGGCCGCGCCGTCGGCGTAGGTTTCGGCGTGGGCTGCGGACAGCCCTCATTTTGGCACCAGCTAATGTTAACCGTGTCAACGCGCCAGCCTTCGCTGGGGCCACTATCGTCGCTTGCCATCCTCCAACGAAGGACGAAACCGATAGAATTTGCGTTCACATCCACCACAGTCGTGATGAAGCCATTGGAGTTGCCGCTCCAAGCCTGACGACCCGCAAGCGGGCTACCCCGATCGGGGCTGATTGTGCGGTTATAACCGCCCGTAAGGAAGGTTCCGCCCGCGTCAAGGATGTCCTGGAAAGTATTTCCACCGTCGGTGCTGATCTCCAGCACACCGCCGTCAAAGCCCAGATTCGGATCCACGTCCGATGCTTCGAGGTTAAAGTTGTGACGGAAGGTAACTCGGGGGAGGGCTGCGTAGAATTGAAAGGAATCGAGCCGTTTGTCGCTTACAACTGGCGGATCATCAATATACGCCGCGTTCGGTAATGTATCAGCCGGTGGCATCGGTACTCCAGAATTAGAAGTGACCCACTGCGGCGGCGGGCCTAGGGCGTTTGTTGCTAGCCAACCCTGCGGCAATGCCGGTGGCACAACCTGATCGAAGTATGCACTGATTTGCGATAGAAACCTGCACGTTGGACACGGCAAAGGAGTCGGTGTTGGGCCGACAGCAGGTATGTTGCTCGCTTGCGCGTAGGGTTCAAGAAAAGTCGGGTTATCTTGACCAACGTTCCGGGTAGAGCCGAGTGCCACGGCTAGCGCAATGAAAGCTAACACGAGCAAGAGCAAGTTAAGAACCGCTCGCCATCGCCACAATGCAGATTTGCTCCGGTTGCCGCTAATCTCTGGATGTTCCGGACATTTAACTGGGGATCACTTCGCAAGGTCAAGGTTTCGTCAAATTGTGTCGATTTTGGCTGACATATAGTTTTTTGACGGAAATTTTTGGGCGCGGGTTTCGCCTCGAATCGCGGTTGACGGCCTGCCGTGTTTTCCAGCAAACTGTCTCTATGGAGGCAGGAATAGATGCAAGTTGCAGTCTAATTCTCGTTAGGTCACTCAACACCATCTCGGTTACTTACACTAAGAGCTGCTGGAAAGCGCGGTACCTCTCAAACTGTAGGGTCCGAGTTCCAAGCATAATCAATTCCTAGGTCGGGCATCGCGCCCATACGGTTACCGGCTAGGAAGTCAACTTTATCGGAAACCATACGCCAGCGCCCAATTCGTGCGGGCTGCTGGCGATTCCTCCACGCTAACGATGATAAAGTAACTGCCTGTGGTTTTTGGAATGATGTGCGCAGCCGCAAAGTGGTCTTTCGTCCAACTGTCTGGTTGTTCCGCGAGTTCTCCGTCCGAATTATAAACATGAACGGACACCTTTGCATGATCGACTTCTGTTCCCAGCCAGAACCAATATTCATTCCCTTTAAACAATTGTTGCCGCACCGCTTTCCTTTCACCCGAAGCGAGGTCGCCTGCCCAGTAATCCTCGCGCACCTGAAATCCTTTTCTTACATAGGGTTCTGCCGCCAGAAGAGCAAATGCCCGCGCGTACACCGTGGTGGGATCCACCGAGGCGAAAATCGCAGACGGTAGCACAACGATGGCCGCCAACAGGGAGGTCATGCAGAGAAGGACCTTTGCGAAAGGGTTCACCCGAATTTCTCAGTCTTTCTTGATGATGTCATTGCCGAGCCGCGTAGTGATCTCATTGACCTTCTTAACTGATTCGGCAGAAATGCGAGCATTGCCGATATTGATTAGAGGCTTTACCTCCCCCAAGGCGTCCTGAATTTGATGAACGATCGGAAGGTTAAACTCGGACATCGCCTGTAGTCTTGTCTGAAAATAGGTCAGCAGATCCGGCTGATGCAGAAGCTCAGCGCCGTCGTTGGAGAAATGCTGTTTCACCACGGAGGTCAATACTTCCGTGCCCCTAAGCCATCCGCCCAGACTAACGAGCTGCGACAGCTTTTCATCGTGCACTTCGTTCATTGCCTGTTGAACGCTGTTTTGAGTGCGATCCAGTTCCTGCCGCACATTTGCCCAATTGCGCTTGTCTGCCGCATCGATGATCGCTTTGGCGTGTGGCGTGATTGAATCTCCTACGCCGATCCCTTTGGCCAGTGCCTGGACGCGCTGGCCAATATCTTTTACTGCAGGCGCATCCTCCGCTTGCACCGCGATAAAGCCATCGGCAATCAATGTCCCAAGCAACAGAGCGATACGCGGTCGCTCGGTGAAATTGGGTTCTCCATCGGTGCGGACATGTTCCTTCCAGTTTACCGCGCCCAGCTTGTTCAGTGCCCCGAAAATTTCGTTCGGTAACGGCACGACAACATCTTCAACAGTCGTGGATAATTGTTTAATATTGATGTGCTGCGGGGCCGGCGCACCATGCGCGCACAGGGCAAGGCCGAAGACCGCAGCTACCATTGAGTTCAAACGCTTACTAAACAGGACCATTGGGAGCTTTGAATGTTGATTTCGAGCTCGTATTCAGGGATTTAGTACCGAACCTAAGCAGAACCGTTGCCCTACACAAATCCCTTATGGGCCAACCGCCTACGAGCTGACGCACTGACTGACTAGAGATCTTTTTTCTATCACATATAGTTTTTTACGGAATCTTGTGTGCGCATTTTGCGCATCAGAAAATGGTTGCATGCTTTTACGGCTCACGGCGTTCTGCGATTGAATTGCCCGGCGACGTCAACGACAGTTTCCTGCCATGAAAAAGTCGATTATTCTTGTTTCAGCGCTCTCTGTAGTGGTGATGGTGCTGGTTTCTTGCGCGAGCGATTCCAACGTTGATCCTTTTCGAGTTCGCACTGAAACAACGCCATACCACGAACCAGCGCCAGCGCACGATCAGATCGGTGGAGTTAATCTCTAACCCACAAGGTCCCGCTGGCGGAAATTTATACCCCAGTTCTCACTGTGGGAGTTACTGGCCGGCCCCCGGTTTTGTGTGACACATAGTTTTTTACGGAAATTTTCGCGCACGGGTTGCGCCAGAAGTTGCCTTCAAGCTCAGTGCTGCCTGTTTCCTTGTCGGCGTGGAAATTGAATACCGTCCACTTTAAAAGGACCTGGCGGTGTGTGGGTTTTCATGCGCCCCTGCACACCGCCTTGGGCACTTCACAATTTTGCCTTGGGTTGGTGAAGTGGAGGTCCGAGTGCGGGTTTTACATTATTCGCTCTTCGCGTGTCAAGGCCAATCATGCAGTGACGCCCGCGATCTCACCCAACACCTACAGATTTTATATGAGATGTACAAGTGCTGATTTTGTCGGGCCTGGCTTTTGCTCGACGTTGGGAGCAATTATCTCACTCTTGAACAATCCGCATTGATTCAAACTTCGCGGCGAAATCCCGCAAAAACCGCTACGACGGAACCAAAACGAATTTTGTCGCCATCCTTTAACTCAACTTCGCTAACAGGAACACCATTGACCTGTGTGCCGTTTGTTGAATGTAAATCTTGCAGCTGATAGGAGTCGACTGATCTCGCGATAATCGCGTGCTGCGCTGATACCGCCGGATCATCAATGACTATGTGGTTCAGTGGAGCACGGCCAATTGTGGTAAGGTTCCCTAACTTATGGGTGACGAGATCATCTCCGTCGCAGATCAGAACCAGGCGAGCCATTTTTACTCCAATTTCACGGAAAGGCTGCCTCCTTGAATAGCTTCTAAGACGATGATTGGTTCGTCGCCATCAGACGGGACGCATCACATATCAATTTTTGCTGAAATCCGCAGAACGGGCGGCATTTCTATTTGCCATCCGGCGGCGAATTCAGACCAATTTTTACTCGAACGCTAACGAAAAATCGCTTGTCACTCGAACTAATCGAGGAGGAATCGTCACGATGTGGAGTACTACGCGAGGCGCCTGAACTTTCGTCCCATCAGGCCCAATCCGAACATCCCAATCGCCAGAAAAACGATGGTTGATCCCGAATCCGGCACCCCGGACACCCGGTTGAGGTTCACGTTGTCCAGAATGAGCCCGATGTTGTCGCCGCCTTCATTATGGAAGCTTAGATTAATCGTCGTTGGCGCCAGGACCGTGAACGACATCGTCTCAATTGTCAGCGGTGTGTCTGAGTTGAGGGAATAAGTCGACGAGGCCAGCCCACCGCTGACATCCACGTGAACCGTATTGAAGTCGCCGCGCTGACTGCCAGCGAGGAGAAACGAAAGGATATAACTGCCAGGGGTGACCGGAATCCCGATACTGGTCAGAGTTCCGGCCAGGAAGGAAGTGCCATCCAGATCCACATACAATCCGTTTTGCGGGAAAAAATCGAAGAAACCCGGGCTGCCGATCAGGTCGACGGTCCCCCCGCTGACCGACCAGTTGGCGAAGGAGTTGTAGTTGAGAACGCCACCGCCGCCGTTTTCCGCGTTGAAATTATCCGAAAAAATTGTTGTCGCCTTCAATTGGCCCATCATCGAGAACGCCAGAACGCCCCATAAGGTCAATACAAGTCGTTTCATAACTTCAAAAGAACAGCATGTTGAATGCCACGGATGGTTTTAAATTGGCCTCGGCGAAATACGTCTCCCATTATTCGTTCCGTCCGAATCACTTCTGAAAAGCGACACGCGCAAAACAAAAATGAACGGCCCCATCCGACGCGCATCCGCTCGCAGAATATGTAAAGTTTACCGACAAAAATTTCGCTTCTCGATGTATGACAGATAGTTTTTTACGGAAATTTACTGGCGCGGGTTTTGCCTCGGAATCGCGGTTGACGTCTTGTAGTGTTTTCCGGCAAACTGCCGCTATCGAGGCAGAAATAAATTGCACGATTGCAGTCTAATTCTCGGTAAAGGAGGAACGCCAACAAATAAAATTACAACATGAAGCGGTGTAGGTTTTAGCTGACATACACAACTTTGTTTTTCAGAGTGTCTCTTAAGCGGGACAATTCACGGCGCGATGTGGGGAGCCGTTTAAGCGCGAGCAAGAAGACGGCAGCGTGCGACGCCGGCCGCCCACGACTAAAGATATTTGGTCGAAACACGAGCCATCATAATGGTTGGGATGCGGTAGGCGCCCCTCAGCAGCATCGATGAGTTGAAATATCGTCTCAACCTCTGACCTAGCAATCAGGCCTTCTTCTCTTTTCATCTGTTTTAGCGTCTGGGAAGCGTCATCATGCCAGCCTCGTTTAAGCATGAATTCGTTCCAAATGTAAATTTCAGATTCAGATGGGCGATGCCCCATGCTAAAACACGATTCCAAAATCGCTTCATCGGATAGACCTTCATTTACGTACCGAACCACAATTTGGTAGGTGACGCCGAGAAAGTTTGCGCAGTGTTCATCGAGACCTTTTCCAAGATTCGCTTGATAGTCTGTAGGCAGTTCCCCGTTGGCGTGAGTCCGGATTTGATCGACCATTCGACCAAAATAGACCAGGCCTGCGACTTTATCGTAAGGGCTACGCAGACCCAGGTTTTTCATGTGCGTGGGGGGTCATATAAGGGACGTCTACTTAAGAAACCCGACCTAAGAGTGTCAAGAACAAAATTTGAGTTCCAATCGACTCTACCATATCGATTGGTGTTGGTGTCGGTGCCGATTGCCTTGACCAGACAATCCCAACGTCGGTATTCTCGCGGCCCAGATGCAAAAGAACCTTTTGACGGCCGCTGCGCTAATCGCGGCTGTTGCGCTGTTGATATTCTCCGTTTCCTACGCCAGCCATGTATTTTCCCGCGACATTCTATCAGCCGTAACCGTTAATGGCTTCGTGACGTTTTTTAAGACAATGGGCTTCAGTCATTTCCACGACTTGTTCTAAACTCCACGGTTTTTCTTCCAAGTTCCAGCATTTCCACACCATTATGGCAATCAACAGCAGAAAAAATGCCGTCACCGCAATAGCACCTGCAAAGCTAGAATGCCAAAGAAACACGTATCCAAACTACTAAACATTGATCCCAAAGCCCCGCCGATGGTTATCACACTTACCAAGGCGGAGGTTGCTCAATGGCAACTCGAAACAGCAATTTGGCTTTGATTCTATAACGGCGACCCGATTTCGATTCTTACGCTCGCGAATGCGTCGAACGATTGCTACAAGGCGCTTGGCGGTCACATCGGAAAGCCTTCTCGATTCGAGGCTTGGTTGAGATCGAAATCCAAATAAGTCGAGTTAGCAAAGCTGTGGAAGCGCCGGACGAATCGGCACCAACGCCTATCGATTTTATATGACATATAGTTTTTTACCGAAATTTTTGGGCAGGAGTTTTGCCCCGAATCGCGGTTGACGTCCCGCAGTGTTTTCCTGCAAGCTGCCTCTATGGAGGCAGAAATAGATTGCACGTTGCGGTCTAATTCTAATTAGACCTGATTTCAGTGCTGGCGAACATCATATTTCCGTTTCTTCTACTGCCATACGTTCCTGCTGCGCTTAACCCACGGGTTGCTGCGGCGGCGATGGGAGTTGAGCTTGTCGTGTTTTATGGGTTTCAGTTTCGCAGGTCGCCATTCTGGATCGTTGTCGCGGCGGTTATCGCAGCGAACGTGGTTTCAACTCTCGTTGGATTTATCGTGCTTGGCCTTTTATCTAGTCTCGTGCTTAGCGTTTTCCCTAGCCTCGAGCACGGGCCTGACTGGTTGGTCTATCCAGTCTTTTTCGTAGCATGGGCCTTGACTGTGGGCGTCGAATACTGGGTATATCGCTGGTTCGCGCGGTGGCGTCGATTTTCCCATCTCTTGATCGCCGTTGCCGTAAGTAACGTCGCTAGTTATTCTGTACCTAGGGGTAGCCTTAGGGTACCAAACTAAGCTCTAACCAATCGATGAAGCCAACGGCCCAACCGACTTTCGCTGACATATAGTTTTTTACCGAAATTTTGGGGCAGAGGATTGTGCCCCGGAGCGGACGTTGGGCGCGATCTTGGTATTTAGGCGTGGGAAGTTGGAGTTGAATTGCTCACTCCATCGATCCGTGACGGATCTGTAAACGCGTTCAGCGGATTAAATGGACCGGGCGGTGTATTCGGTTTTTATGCGCCCGGCACACCGCCCTTGACGCTTCGGGCTTAACTTCGCTTTGCCGAAGCGTTGTCCGAAACCAAAATTTAAGAAAATTTCTTTAGAAGCGTCATAAAATTCGCGTCTTACGGCGACTCGCTTTTGAGAAACTGATTTTCCGCTGCATTACTGCGTTACTGCGTTACTGCTTTGGGCCACGGACTCCGTTTCAGTGACTGGCGACACGAAAGAGGGATCGGCACGGCGATATTTGAAGCCGTTTAAATGCGAGCGAGAGGACAGTGTTGAGTAATGCCGTCCACCCACGATTAAAGATATTTCGGTGAGACACGAGCCATTGTAATGGCTGGCATGTACTGCGCGCCCCTCAGCGGCATCAATGAGTTGGAATATCGTTTCGATCTCCGACCTGGCAGTGAGACCTTGGTCTCTTTTCAACTGTTTTAGCGTCGCGGAAGCGTCATCATGCCAGCCACGTTTGAGCATGAATTCGTTCCATATGTAAACTTCCGCTTCAGAGGGGCGATGTCCTATGCCGAAACACGATTCCAAAATCGCCTCATCGGATACACCTTCCTTTACGCACTGAATGATTTGATTGTAGCTGACGCCGAGGAAATGTAGGCACTGTTCGTCGAGATCTTTTCCGAGGTTAGCGTGACACTTAGAAGGCAGTTTTCCGTCGACCTCAGCACGGATTCGATCGATCATTCGACCGAAATAGACCAGACCACGGACCTTATCGCATGGACTACGCAGAGATGGATTTTTCATGGGGGGGTTCATTCCTTAAGAAAATGACCTAAGAACGTCAAGCGAAAAATTTTAGGCGAGAGCTAACGGCCCCGACGCCGTTCGACTTATTATGACATATAGTTTTTTACCGAAATTGTTAGGGCAGGGCATCGACCTCAATCGCGGTTGACCTCCTGTGGTGTTCCGGCAAAATGCCTCCATGGACAAAGAAATGGATTGCAGCTTGCAGTTCAATTTCTCGTTAGACTTATAGAACACTCTACATGAGACCAGCACTCTTTATAGCTGCCGCCGTCCTTACGGTGGCGTCTATGGGCGTAGCGCAAAAGCAGAGCGCGACAGACAGTCAGCAAACAAGTGTCGAGGAGGTCATCAAGAAACTGGATGACGAACGTATTCAAGCACAGATCCATGCTGATGCGACGGCCCTTGATCGCATCTACGCTGCTGATTTCATAGGCGTAGGGCCCAGTGGCAGAGTGAGAACCAAGCCGCAGGTGATTTCAGATTTCACGTCAGGTGATTTGAAATTTCAATCTATCACCACCGATGACGTTCAAGTTCGCGTCTATGAAAACACGGCTGTGGAGATCGGGCGCTCAACAATGATTGGGCAAGACAAAGGCCAAACTGTTCCCCGCGACACTCGCTTTACCCGGGTGTGGGTGAAGCAGCAAGGGCGCTGGCGGTTGGTTGCCAACCATTACTCGTCGCAGACTACGCGCTAATGATTTCATACGACATATAGTTTTTTACGAAAATTCTTGCACTCCACCGACTCGCGACGCCCGAACTCGATAAGCCGTCCGGCGCGCAAAATCCCCGGCTTCAGAATTCGACAAATTCCTTGGGGTAATGGGATAGATCCAGTTTCTCTTTCGCAGGATCAAGTCGGATTCCCCATTCCTTCATGGCCATCGCGCCGAACAAGACTTCGATGCGATTTCCGTCCTCGTCGGTGCCGATCTCTTCAACAACAAATGCATGAGTCGAAAAAGGATAATGCTGAATCTCCCCCTCCAGAAGAGCGAGGCGATTGGACTCCTTCATCGTGCCGCCCAGGGCAGCTCTAATGGGCCGGGAAGTGGGGACTGTTTTTAAGAATTCAGCTACCGATGGAATCACATACGTGTTGCGTGTGCAGGGATGGAAGAGCGTCCAGCATTCTCGACCATCAACAGCAATCATCTGCCGGATTCTTCCCATGGTTACCGGTCTTATCGATTTTGACGGTAGCTCAGGACAATGATGCCTGATGGAAGGGAGCGTCGTGGATAACGAGATTTTTGCCTGAGTTAGATGAGGTACTGTCCACGGGGTTCAGGGGTAGGGGATTAGGGGATGGGGGATTGCGGATGGGGATTGGCTTAAGCAATATGCCTTAGGAATTTTGATCTTGCAGACCGTTGTTTCGCAAGGCAAGCAAAATATTTGTGCCCGGATTTGCCCCCTGCTTACGCGCCTCAGCGGTTTGCTATGACATATAGTTTTTACCGAATTGTTTTGGGCAGGAATAGACTGCAGGTTGTAGTCTAATTTTCGTTAGGCCTAGGCGAATAGCAGTAACGACCGGAGTCGTCTTGTGCTTGGCTGCCCTGCTGGTGTTCGGCCCGCAAGCATTTGACGCGTATCGCGATCGACAGCACCGCCTTGTCGCCAACAAGCTACTCACGGTCTATCGGACGGCCGAGCCTCCGTGGGTCGACCACCGCAATTTGCAGATAGCTACAGCAGCGGAGCGTGATACCCTTCCGGTGACGCGGATTCGCTATGGCAAGGATTACATGGTGGTTCGCGTCAGGCTCCCGGACGGTCAACAGGGCTACGTCTTCTCCGGCGACGCTTTTCATTTGGATCCTCCGGAGCGGTAACCCCAGATTGAATTGGCACCCACAGCACGCGATTTTTTGTGACATATAGTTTTTACCGAATTTTGGGGCAGGGGATTGTGCCGTGGAATCGTGTTTGAAGTCCTGCAGTGTGTTTTGGCGAAGTGTCTCGATGGAGGCAGAAATTGACTGCCAATTGCAATCTAATTATAGTTAGATCTATGACGGGTTTCGTGCCCGTTGCGGTCGCGACTTTGTGGTGCGTTTTCACCGGCTGCAGCACTTACACGGCGGCGGCGCCTGGCATCAGTCCTGACGAGGAGCGTGCACTAACGAGCGATTACTATTGGCGAGCAGGCACAAGGCCACGTAGCTACACTTCGGCGCAGCTCGATACGCTTCTCCGCGCATCAGTCGATCCGACGCTCGATGGGGAATACGCTGAGGCGCAGGCGTCACGCGTCGCTGTCGCCCTCACCTCCGTTGGCGACCGGCGGTTCTCCGAGGCCATTCTTCGTCAGTCGGACACAGTTAAACAAGCCGTCGCGCGAGGTTATGTATCTTTGGACACGTCATAAGCTAGATTATCCACTTCCCGTGCGTGCGCTTCGACCATACATCTAACCAGACGATGGAGCGAACGTCGACCGCTGTACGCTCAACTTTTGAGATGACTTCCACACTTCCACTCCGAGCAACGCCCGGTCTAGTCCGCCGTCGCTCATCTTGTTCTCGTTAGGTTAAGGACGATGTCTCCAAGTCACAAGGTCGCATTGGTCGATGGGGGCATCGCATTCATTTACGGCACGCTGTGCGCCTGGTTAATGTGGGTATCAAATCAGGCAGCTGCTGACGCGGTTCGTCGCTACGGTCACAATGTGGATTCTGGCGCGCTCGAATTGATAGCCGCAGTTGTGTACTTTGTGCCGGTTGCATTACTGTTTAGCTCAGCTGCGGTTAGCTTATGGCGTAGGTGGCGTATTCGATGGTATGCGCATTGGTTTGCGGTCGCTGGCGCTGTTGTGCCGCTACTGGTATCCGGCATTGCTTCTATCGCGAGATGAAGAGACCCCCGACCCGATTTCTTATGACATATAGTTTTTTACCGAATGTTGGGGCCGAAGATGTGCCCCACATCACGGTTTACGCGCGGCGGTGTTTTCCGGTAAACTGCCTCCTAATAGATTGCAAGTTGAAGTGTAATTCTCAGTATGGAGGCATAGATTCACCATGAAACCCCGAATCGCCGTTATTTGTGCAATCGTGGCATTCGCGACCTGTGGTGACCGCGTGCCAGCTCAGTTTCCCGACTGTGCATACATCACGCTATTCAATCCCTGCCCAGTCCGCTCCGAAACACGAGGAGATTGCCGACCCAGCATCGATCCACAAGTAGCGTGCCAAGACTGCCCACCGGGAGCAGGAGCTTGGTGGGTCGTGAACAATCGCAAAGATGAAGAAGCGAAGGTCACCATTCGCGAAACACTTTGGGATTGCGCACTTGGCACTAGCACCTTCACAGACCAGCTGCTCACGCTTGCGCCCGGCGAGACACGACCGCTAGGATGTTCTCTGCCCGCACCGCAGTCGCACTACACATGGAGCATTCAAGACTGTCAGCCACATTCAGAACAGGTCTTCGAAGAGAAGCCACTGACTCCTACTGAGAAGAAGTTCGCCACGCGCAGGATGCCTTTATTGATCATGTAGGAGAACTTTGGAACCGGATCAGCGGCGGCGATTCGGCGAGGGATCATTTGCGACGTCAGTGGCTCGATCAGTTTCCACAGTTGTCTGATCAAAGACACTCCACCCGTGCCAGCAACCGAACACGACTTTACATTTTCTACGAGTGGCCGCCGCTATCTGCTCCACGAGTCGACGGGATTTTTCGCGTTGGTTACTAGGTACCGAAAATATTACTGGAAAATTTCACCCATTTCTCGTTAGGCCACACGCCTGCCGCGGAAAACTTCAAGTTATGCTATCGAGCATCAATACTATCGCGGATGTTGAAACACTCGACGCACGTTTACGCGAACGCAACTCCAAGCAGTGATGTCTATTTGGCTGCCGACTTGTCTGGATCTGGCTGACAATTCGCCGTTGGCGGACCGCACCCTTATAATGGGGTAGATGAGCTGCGCCAGGGTCCTCGAACGCCTAACGGCGGGTTTCGACTACTCGTCGTTGACGCGTACGAATCTTTGAGTGCAACCGCGGCGAGAAGCGTGCTCTCGGCTACTATTCGACAGGTCACGGCCGCTGAAGATCTGGTAGCAGCCGCCCAGAAGACGATCCGAACGTTCGGAGTTAAATTCCAGCAATACCGCGATACGCTCCATGCAGCGACCCGGCGCAGTCTAAGGCTCGGCACTCGTTTTTGTCTGACATATGAGCAAAGGATCTACCGGTAAGTCAGGCTGCCTTGGTTCATTTCTTCAGCTATTCCGCATCGAACGTTCGACTTCTGGTTCTAAGTCTTTTCCACAGCTTTCATTCGGTCTGCACGATGAGGCTTTTCCATTTCGTCTGCGCGATGATTTTCTCTCTCCTGCGGAGATTTCCTTTTATCACGTTCTCGTTTCTGCTGCAGGTCATGTATACATAACAAACGCCGAACATGTTCACGGCGGATAGTGTTAGCATATCGATTTTATATGACATATATTGTCTGATGTTATAGGGTATTTGGTTTTGAGTGGCTCATTGTCCTAGAAAGCCGACTACCGGGCCCCCACCGTCCGAACCCTTGACGCTCCGGTGCCCGATGGTAGCGTCGGCGAATCTCCGTTTCTATTTCGCTACTATGAAGATCAATGCCTTTCGTTTACTCGCGTTCGTCATGCTGGGATTTTGCGTGACGCTGGGCTGTATCGAACGACTGCATGCAGCGCCGCCGGAGATGACAGGCAACATTAAGGAAATAATGTCACCGGAGGAATTTAAGGCCGCAGGATTAAACAAACTATCTGCAGACGAGCTTCAGAAGCTCGACGCCTGGCTCCAAGGCTACCGTCAGGTTACTGAGCAAGCTGCCGAAAAGAAAGCCACTGCACGCGCTTCGCGAACCAAGATGGACTTGATTGTGAGCCGCATTGACGGCCAGTTTAACGGGTTAACGGGGAGGACCATTATTCGCCTTGAGGATGGCACCGTCTGGAAACAGGCAAATGCGGACGATCGCTATCGCTCGCGAGTGACCGATCACCCTGCGGCTGCAGTCATTCACGGAGTTTTTGGCTACAAGATGCAGGTCGAAGGCACCCAGGAATTCTACGTAGATCCGGTCCGGAATCCCTAGACCAGCGGCTGCGTCGCGGCGTTGGCAGGCAGCAATCGCCCCAAACCGAACTCGGCATGGATTAATCTTGCCGCGCGCTCCGCTTCGTTCTCGTCGATAATCACCGCGATCTTGATCTCTGATGTTGAGACCAGCTGAATGTTGATTCCTGCGCGGCCTAGGCATTCGAACATTCGAGCTGCGACCCCCGAATGCGACCGCATTCCGATGCCGACAACGCTCAACTTGGCCAGGCCGCTCGCGGTGTTTAACCGCTTCGCGCCAAGCTCGCCCAGTAGCGGCATTAGGATTGTCCGGGCATTTTCCAGCTCGTCTTCGTGAATCGTAAACGAAATGTCGGTCGTTCCGTCGATTGACGCGTTCTGGACAATCATATCCACGATGATATGCGCCGCGCCGATGTCGGAGAAGATTCGGGCGGCAATTCCTGGCTTGTCGCGCACTCCGGCTACACTGAGCTTGGCCTGGTGCCGGTCCAGGCTGATCCCACGAATCAGTATGTCCTCCATACTCGGGGTTTCTTCCCTCGTGACCGTCCCTGGGAGCTGTTTAAAGGTCGATCGCACCTCAAATTCCACGCCGAATTTCTTGGCGAATTCCACCGCACGGGATTGCATCACTTTTGCGCCACTTCCTGCCATCTCAAGCAACTCGTCATAAGCGATTTCGCCTACTTTTTCCGCATCTTTAACAATTCTTGGATCGCAGGTGAAAACGCCATCTACGTCGGTGAAAATCTGGCAGGCGTCGGCACTCAACGCCCCCGCAAGCGCGATTGCCGTCAAATCCGAGCCGCCGCGGCCAAGCGTGGTTGTTTCTCCTTCCTGGGTCTGACCCTGAAAACCAGCCACAATGACGATGTAATCGTCCGCCAGGAGCTCGTGAATCTGTTTTGGGCTTATATTTGCGATCCGGGCACGTGTGTGATTGCGATCGGTTAAGATTCCGGCTTCTGCGCCGGTGAGCGAGATTGCTGTTCCACCCAGCCCGTTCACCGCCATAGCGATTAAGGCAGCCGCGGCTCGTTCGCCGGTCGAAAGCAAAACGTCTAGCTCGCGCTTCGTTGGCTGCGCTGCAACGGCTTGCCCCAGTCGCAGCAACGCATCGGTGGTTCCAGCCATCGCGGAGACTACCGCGACTACACGGCAGCCCTGGTGTTTCGTCTCGAGGATTCGCTTCGCCACGTGGGAAATCCGTTCCGGTGTCCCCACAGAAGTGCCACCATATTTTTGAACTACCAGCCGCATGTCGAGATGGACACTAATCCGAACGAAGCAGGAACTGCGATTCTTTTTGAAGTTTGGCTACAGCTCAATTGCGCGTCGCACATCCTTTAACGTCGCGGCGATCGGTTTCAATTCTTTCATGCGCCCGATAATCACATCCGGATCTTTCAAGCCGTGTCCGGTCACCGTGCAAACGATTCGGCAGTTTTCCCGAATTTTCTGGAACGAGCGCGCGGCATCGTCTGAATCGCACCACTTGAAAAAGCCTGCGATCGGCGCCGCGCTCGCCGGCTCGACAAGAATTCCTTCATGCTGCGCCAGCCACTGTTGCGCCGCCAGAATGGCATCATCGTTGACTACATCGATCGATCCATGGGATTCGGCGATCGCCGCGCGCGCCTGTTTCCAGCTCGCGGGATTTCCAATTCGAATAGCTGAGGCGATCGTTTCCGGCTTTTCGATGACGCGGTCGTGGAAAATCGGCGCTGCTCCAGTGGCTTGGAACCCAATCATCGCGGGCAATTTTGTCGAACTCTCTTGCGCCCGGCATTCGCTATAGCCAGTCCAATACGCCGTGATGTTTCCGGCGTTGCCCACCGGCAGCAGATGAAAATCAGGCGCATCGCCCAGTTCATCGACAATTTCAAACGCGGCCGTTTTCTGTCCTGCGATTCGGTCCGGGTTAATGGAATTAACGATGGCGAAATCGCCGGTCTTGCCCAATTCGCGGACTATCCGCAGCGCATCATCGAAATTGCCCTCAATCGCCACAATTTTCGCTCCATAGGCAAAAGCCTGAAGCAATTTCCCAGTCGCGATTTTCCCGGCAGGCAAAATCACCACGCATGAAATCCCTGCACGCGCCGCATATGCGGCTGCTGAAGCTGAAGTGTTTCCAGTCGACGCACAGATGAGAATCCTCGTGCCGCGTTCCACTGCTTTCGACACGGCTACCGTCATCCCGCGGTCCTTAAACGAGCCCGTTGGATTAACTCCTTCGTTTTTGACGAAAACCTCGCAGCCGCGACCGACGCGTTCGCTCAATCGCGGAGAATAAATCAATGGCGTGTTCCCCTCGCCCAGCGAAATGACCGGCGTCGAGGGCGACACCGGGAGAAATTCCCGGTAACGTTCGATCACTCCGCCGCTTTCCTGTGATTTTGTTGTTGTCGAATGCATCAACTTTTTTTATGCGAGGCAGGTCAGCGCGATTGTCGATCGAGAACCGACATGTAAAATCAACCGTATGCCTGCCCTTAGCAAAGACGATAAGCTGCGACTCTTAAGGATTATTCTCGAGAGCCGGCACGCGGATTTACGCGAACAGAATCTGATTCGTCAGGGTAAGGGACATTTTCACGTCTCCGGTATGGGACACGAAGCGCTGGCAGCGGTCTCGATCCAGATGGAGCCGGATGATTATATCGTTTCATATTATCGCGACCGCGGCCTCGTACTGGGGCGCGGCATGACCACACGCCAACTCGGCCTGGAATATTTTGCAAAGCGCAATACCGGCAGTGGCGGACGGCAAATGCCCTCGCATTACAGCGACGCAAAACTGCACATCTGGAGCGTGCCGACGCCAACTGGTTCACAGCTCCTTCCTGCGTGCGGCATGGCCTGGGGCATTAAGCTCGATGGAAAGAAAAATGTCGTAGTCACAACAATAGGTGACGCCGCGACGCGCCAGGGAGATTTTTTCGAAGCAATCTGTTTCGCGAAAGAAAGAAAACTTCCCGTGCTTTTTGTGGTCGAGGACAACGCCTACGGCATCAGCATGCCTACTCGAAAAACGAATCCGCTCGCGCTGAACGTCCTCGAGCAGCAGGACTGGCGCCAGATCGAAGGACAAGACGTCCAGGGCGTTTACGATGCGACGGCCGAAGCGTTCGAGAAAATTCGCGCCGACGGCGGACCGTTCTTTTTCTGGATTAAGATGGAACGCCTGTCGAGTCACACCAGTTCCGACGATCACAAACTTTACCGAGACGCGGAGGAACTAGAAAACCTGGAGAAGTGCGATCCCTTACTTTGCTGGAAGGATCGACTCATCAAAGATGGCGTAATTACACAAGAAGATCACGCGAAGCTGGATAACGAAATTAAGGAGCGCGTTCGCCGCGAATATGCCGAAGCGGAAAAGGCTGAAGATCCTTCGCCTAACGAGCTTCTCGCGAATGTCACAAAACCGCCGCCGAAAATTGAGAAAGAAATTCTTCCTCCCGGTAAGTACCGGATCGGCGACACCGTAAACAAGACGCTGCGTGCCGGCATTGAAGAAAATTCGCAGCGCATCCTTTTCGGCGAGGACATCGAAGATCCCAAGGGTGGCGTATTCCGTCTGACGCAGAAGCTTTCATCTGAATTCCCGAAGCAGGTGTTTAATTCCCCGCTTGCCGAATCCACGATTCTCGGCGTCGCATGCGGACTGGCTGCGTACGGGAAGCGGCCGGTGTTCGAGATGCAATTCATCGATTTCATTTATCCCGGCTTCAATCAGCTCGTAACCAACATTTCGACTTTGCGTTGGCGATCCTTTGGCAATTGGAAATGCCCGACAGTGATTTATGCCCCGTATGGCGCGTATCTGCCCGGTGGCAGTTTGTGGCACAGCCAGGCGAATGAATCGGCGCTGGCTCATTATCCCGGTTTGAGCGTTGTGATTCCAAGCACGCCTGGCGACGCCGCCGGACTGCTGTGGACCGCGATGCAAGCAGAAGACCCGGTAATTTTCCTCGTTCCCAAGCATCTCCTTTGGGCCGAGCAAGAATACACGGATCCAATCCGCGCCGTGCCGCTGGGCAAAGCGCGTACCGTGCGCGAAGGGTCCGATGTCACTATGGTGGCATGGGGTAATACCATTGAAAAATCGCTTGAGGCACTCAATAAAATCGGCAACGAGATCAGCGTCGAACTAATCGATCTTCGCTCCGTCGTTCCCTGGGACACGGCCGCGATTGAAGAATCTGTGCGCAAAACACGACGACTCATTGTGGTTCAGGAGGACACGGAAAATTGCAGCGTTGGACAGATGATTATCTCTCACGTCACTGGTGCCTCTGAGCTATGGAACGAATTGCTCAGCCCCCCCATTCTAGTCAGCAAACCCAATGTAGTGATCGGTTACAATCCGATCTATGAGTACGCTGCATTGCCTGACGTGGAGCGGATCGTTACAGCAATCAGGCGTGCAGTTACGAGTAAACAGGAACGTACAGTTGTAGTAGCGGGCGTCGGTCGCGGCGGTGTTACGCCGGAACGAGAAATCCCTAAACCGGACTCATCTGCCTTCGCCAACGCTAAGCCGGACGAGGCCCGCGTCGCTAAAAAAGAGACAACCGAACAACACACCCAAAGCATCACCGTGCCGATCATGGGCGAAGGAATTCGGAACGCGAAAATAGTTTCGCTTCTTAAAAAACCCGGAGAACAAATTCAGTTGGATGACGAATTGTGCGAAGTTGAGACTGACAAAGCCGTTTATCCGATTCAATCATCGTTCGCTGGAGTGATGGGTGAGTGGAAAATCAAGATCGGCGACATCGTAGATATCGGACAGGAACTCGGCACGATTCTCACGAGCGAATCAGCAGTTGCAGAGCAGGTAGATGCAGCAGCAAAAGAATCGTCTAAACATGAAATTGCAGGAGCAGCCGTGTCGGCTGCAGCGTCTGGCGACCGTGGGGGACGCGCGCGCCACTCCAGTATCGAGCCAGCTCTTTCAGCGACCATTACACGCAAACTGAACCGTGTTATTCCTGCGAACCTCCAAATCGACGTGCGTTGGGACGCGATTCGGGAAGCACGCCACGCGCTGAAAAATACAGATCGCGACCAATCTCCCTCCCCTTCCATGATGATTGCATGGGCGGTAGTGCGCGCGATGGAAAACCACGCGCCGTTTCGCCGATTGATTCTCGAAGACGATCAGATCGTGCAGAATGACGATTTCGATCTGGGTATTGCCGTTGCGCTAGAGGGCGATCGCCTTGCAACAGCAGTGATCACTTTCGCAAATCAAAAGAGCTGGCCGGAATTCATCAGCGCTTTCAAGGAGACGGTCGCTGCAACACGCGGCGGTCGCGTTGACGCGATGAATGCGCCGGTCGTTATCACGAGTCTCGGCTCGTTTGAAGTGAAAGCGGGCGCGCCCATTGTTGTGCCGCCATCAGTAGGCACGCTGTTTGTTGGGACAGCGCACCGCGAATTAATTTCAAATAAAACGAAGAACGAGAGTGCTGAAGTCATCACGCTCTCGCTGACATTCGATCACCGGGTCGTAAACGGCGCCGGCGCAGCTGCATTTGCAAACGAGATCAAGAAACAAGTCGAAAAATTCGAAATCCCGTCTGCAAAAATGTCGAAGACATCGACGGAGAAACGCTAAGTCTTCTTCGCGGCTACATCCAACATTCTGTTGCGCTTCGTAGGTTAAGTACGGTCAATCTTCATGACCGCACAAAGGGAACATCAAGAGAGGGAATTTTATGGCGCGAAAACTCGATGGAAAGAAAGTGGCTATCCTTGTAGCGGATGGCTTTGAACAGGTGGAAATGACAAAGCCGCGTGCCGCGCTCGATGAAGCCGGAGCGCAAACGAAAATCGTTTCGCTGAAGTCCGGCAAAATTCAAGGCATGAACCACGCGGAAAAAGGCGACAAGTTCGATGTAGATCTTACGCTGGATCAAGCGCGTCCCGAGCAGTTTGACGCCTTGGTGATTCCCGGCGGCCTGTACAATCCTGATGCGATGCGCACCAACGAAAGGGCGCAAAACTTCGCCCGCCATTTTTTTCGTGAGAGCAAACCGGTGGCCGTCATATGTCACGGGCCGCAGCTCTTAATCAATGCGGACCTTGTTCGCGGAAGGAAAATGACGTCATGGCCGGCAATTCGCGTGGATATGCGCAATGCCGGTGCGCGCTGGGTCGATGAAGAAGTCGTCGTCGATAACGGATTGGTTTCGAGTCGCAAGCCTGACGACATTCCAGCCTTCAATCGAAAAATGATTGAAGAATTTGCTGAAGGACCGCACAAAAGCGCGGTCGCTGCATAAGGCAAATTGCAGGGCGTCTCTGTCAGCCCCCGGGCTTTCGGGATTCACAGAATAGCCTGGCGCCATGCGACGTACGCGGCAACCCATTGCTGAGTTCGCTGGCGCGAACGAATCAAACCCCCTACAGTTGTGTGCGTTAAGCGCGCGCCATGACCACCGCCAACAAGATCACTGTTGTTCGGATCGTGATGATTCCGGCTTTCGTCACAATGGCGATTTATTATGGCGAAAGCATTAAACGTGGCCAACCCCTTGAATGGCAACGGTTCGCGGCGATCGCAATTTTTATCCTCGCCGCGCTAAGCGACGGACTCGATGGTTACGTTGCTCGACGATATAATCAGCGCAGCACACTTGGAGTCATTCTCGATCCCATCGCTGACAAGGGACTGTTGCTCAGTGGTATCATCACACTGAGCTTAACGAACTGGAGTGAGATCGACTCGGACAGCGGGAAATTTCCGGTTTGGTTCCCGGTGCTGGTAATTTCGCGTGACGCAATTCTTCTCGTCGGAACGGTTGTTCTGTATTTGCTCAACGGAAAAGTGCACGTAAAGCCACATTGGACGGGTAAAATAGCAACTGTTCTCCAGATGGTGGCGATCGGATGGGTGATGCTGCAGCTAGGTGTTATTCCCCTCCTCTACGTTGTGTTCGCAGCCGGCGCGTTCACTCTGGTTTCAGGGATCATTTACGTTGCAGACGGCGTTCGTCAGTTGCAGGCCGAAGGCCACGCTCATCCGGCGAAACCCTAGATGCGCGCTGATGTGGTGAATGAGGCCCACACGATGCCCAACGTGGCGATCGTCGGACGGCCCAATGTAGGCAAATCCGCGCTGTTCAACCGGCTTGTCGGCCGGAAAATTGCGATTGTTCATAATCAACCTGGAATCACACGCGACCGGATTTCGGGAACCTGCACACGGGCCGAGCGGCCGTTCACACTCTGGGACACCGGAGGTATTCTCGGCGCCGGTGAATCCGAACTGACCCGGCAGGTGCGACATACTGCCGAGAACGCGCTCAGTGAGAGCGATCTTCTTCTTTTTGTCGTCGACGGAAAGCATGGCCTGTCGCCAATCGATGAGGAACTGGCGCGAATGCTGCGCAAATCGCGAAAACCAGTCGTGCTGGTGATCAATAAGATAGATAGCGAGAAGCACGATTTGTTGGCGTCGGAGTTCGATTCGTTAGGCTTCAACAAGGTAATTTCCGTCAGCGCAGAACATGGTCGTGGCATTTCAGAATTACTGGACGAAATCGAACGGCTGCTCCCCTCGCCCGTCATTGCCGATGGCCTCAAACATAAAACACCAAACATCAAACATCCGCTCGCCATCGCCATCGTCGGTCGACCGAACGTCGGTAAATCTTCGCTTATTAACTCCATTGTGCACGGCGAACGCGCGATTGTAAGCGAACTGCCCGGTACAACACGCGACGCCTTCGACGTAGCTTATGAACGCGAAGGTTTAAAATTCGTTTTCATCGACACAGCTGGAATCCGTCGCCGGGGAAAAGTTTTCAAATCGGCTGAGGTTTTCAGCGTGATGCGCGCCGAACGCAGCATTCGCCGCGCTAATCTTTGCGTTCTTGTCATCGATCTGACCATGGGCGTCACAGCCCAGGACAAGCGGATCGCCGGACTGATTCAAGAGGCACGAAAAGCGGCTGTCATCGTTCTGAATAAATGGGATCTGGTCAAACCGGGGCGCGGAGAAAAACCGTCCGCCAGGCAACTAGTCGAGGACACGCGCTCGAGGATTTTCTTTCTCACCTACGCGCCGGTGTTGATCACATCCGCGTCGACTGGCGAAAATGTCTCTCGGCTCTTTGCATTGATCCAAAAAATCCAACGCGCGAGGCAGAAGCGCATCGGCACAGGAGTTCTCAACCGCTTACTACGCCAGGCATTTGAAGCGAACCCACCTCCATTGGTCAAAGGGAAACGCTTGAAATTGTTTTATGCCGCGCAAACAACAGGCGACACCAAACCCTCTGTGATGGAACACGAAGCTCATGCAACGCCTGAGCTCGTGCAGGACACGCAAATTTCGCGAGAGGGTCACAGGAGCTCACCCGTCCAGCCGCCGGAGTTCGTCCTGTTCGTAAATGATCCTCGCGTGATGAGCGAAACGTATCGCCGTTACGTCGAAGCTCGGATCCGCGAAGCCGAACCGTATCCCGGGTTGCCAATCATTTTAACCCTGCGAGCTCGGACTGGGAACGTCAGACGACGCTGATTTATAATCGAGAGAGCTCCGCTACCGCTCCGGCTTGTGGCGATATGGAAGATCTGCGCGAAGTGCCATCAAAATGCTTTCGCTCAGTTTCACGCTATCAGCATCGCCAAGTGCCTGCCCTGTTCTCAGCGCTTCTTCTCCGGCAGCGATGCCACGCGAAAAGTCTCCAGTTTCCGCGTATGCGGCAGCTAGCGTAGAGAGAAGAGCAGGAATGCGCCGGTTGGTAAGTGCGCACGCGCGCTCGGCAAGACGAACTGCCTCAATGCCATCCCGTGAGTTCGAGTCGGGATAGGTCGCAAGCAACCACGCAAGTTCGTCAAGCATTCGCGGAGCATCCGGCGCGTTCGTTGCGATATCGCGGAGTCGTTGCAATCCATCAGGCGCTTCCGCCAGCGACGACACGATTTGGTGCAGTTGAGCAAGCGGTCCTTCAGCGCTCGGCTGCAGCATCATCACATAACCGAATTGTCGCGCCGCTGCGGACAGGTCGCCAGTCTGCGCCATTGCCACAGCCAACGAAGAATGAGCAGCCACGTCAAAGGGCGATAAAGTCAGCCACTCCGGTCCGAACGCGGCCGCTTCGTTGTAGCGCTTGGAATCAACAAGACACTTCATCAGCATTTGGTACGCCGAAGAATTTTCCGGCCCGAGCTCGATTGCGCGGCGCGTTTCGGCGATTGCGCGTTCCATATCAATACGCGCCGCTGCGATCGCGAGGTTGAGGTGAGATACGGAATCCGTCGGAGCTAACTCGACTGCGCGCTCGGCTTCCTTGACGGCTTCCGCGTCATCGCCGAGTTCGCTCAGGCTCAAGGCATGCACACCTCGCGCGGTCGCATTCGAGGGATCTACTTCTACTGCCTTCGCTGCTTCAGTATTTGCCCGCTCGATCTGGTCAAAGACCGCTGAGGCTTTTGCAACATACAGATGTTGCTCAACCGAAGGAGTAATCCAATACGTAGCAAAACTATTCAGTCCCCAAACCAAGAGCAACGTGGCGAGAGCGAACCGCAAACGATCGCTTCCATTTGTCAACGTTTCCCAACCTAACGCGCCAAAGAAACAAATCGGCGTGATGGCTGACAACGCGTAAAAGGCTTTCGCTTGCGCATAGGAGGGAATCTTTAGGGTCATGAAGACCAGGCCGAGCATTAGCACGGACGAAAAACCAAGTAATACGAACAATTCAATCGACGGTTTTCGAACAAATTGAATGATCGCCACAACCGCGCCTATGCCAATCAGCGCCGTGGGAATCAGCGCCCACAAGTAACCGGCGACCAGCGGTTGCTGGTTCCATGCTCCAGTCAAACTTGCCGCGCCACCGTACAACGCGTCGCCCCATAAAGTCGAATAGATCCCATCCGCAAATCCGGCGAAACCGCTAAAGAGTGGATGCACTAAAGATCGACCAAACCGAAGATAATCAAGTGCTGTGTGATACCCCGGAGCTTGCCACCATGAGAACCCACTGATCGCGTCCCAATTGCCAACCAGCGGCGTACCAAACTTCACCCAAATGCGGGCATAGTGCCAGCCGCAAACAACGAAACAAATCGCGACCAGAAGCGCGAGGTTGCGCACTGCGATTGTGATCGGTGTTCGCGCGCCACGGAGTTTGGCGGCGACGGCAGTAATCACGATTGGCAATAACAAAACACCGGTAACCTTTGTCAGGATCGTCGCGCCAAGCGCCACTCCAACCCATACAAACTGCCATGCGCGAGGCACCTCGCTCTTCAGCAGACACAAACAGAGATAAAGCGTCGTCGTAGCCAGAGTTGCGGCCAGCATTTCGTTCGTCACATACTGCGTCAGGTACAAATGCATCGGGAGAAACGCCCCAAGTAAAAGTCCGATGAAAGCCGCTCGCACTGGGAACAACAGCCGCAAACTCCAAAAGACCAAAACGAATTGCGCGATGCCGAAAAATATCGCTAGCAAACGCAAGACGATCACCGACTGGGGATCGTTGATCGACAGCTTGCATGCTGAAAGAGCTGCAGCGCTAATCAAGTAATAGAGCGGCGGCTGATACATCTCCAGGCCGTCTGTCGGCAACGGAAACGCTCGATGTTCCTGGATGTACTTGATGTACTGGAGATGCTCTGGCGAATCGAAGCCTACGTGAAATGGTAACAGGCGTGCATTATTCCAGAATAATCCCAACCATAAGACGGCCAGAATAAGCAGCGTGATTCGTTCGCGCCATCGCGCGGTGGGCTGCTTAAAAACGATGTTCCACAGCAAGGTTATCGCAGAAGCGATTGCAAAAAGAATAATCCAGAAAGGCCAAAGTTTTTTCAGGACATCAAATGTGTTTTGGCTCCCAGCGAGCAAGTTACCGCGCCCGGGAGTTTTCCTTGCGGTGGCCAGCGCCGCTGGACGCCACGAAGAACCGGCATATGAAACGTCCCAACTTTGATCAGTGCATAAGTTCAGCTGGTCGGTTGCCAAAACCAGCCAAAGCGCCGGCGGTCCGTTGTGATTGAATACACGCGCTTCGATCACGTTCGTGCCGCTGTGCAACTGCCCAACGGCCTCAGCGCTGCTGATCTTTTTCCAATTGGTATTAGGCAGCAAACGAACCGGTGTGCCATTGATCTTCACTTCGGCTCGCCGCATTGCACGAACGCTCAGACGCGCTGTAGCAGGCTGGTTCGTCAAAACAAACTCGCGCCGGCATGTTATGTCGAGGCTGGTAAACCAATGAGCGCGGGAATCAACCGCAGTCGGAAAAACGATCCAGTCTGCGCCTCGATAACGAGGCAGGTAATTAATGGCCGGATCGGTACGGGCGATCCATGCAAGGACTGCCACTGCCAGGCCGGCAAGCAGCGCAATCACAATTGCTCGATGCCATGATTGTAGGGCTGACATTCGTGACTCACCTTTAGCACATTTCACGCGGGGCAGGGCAAGACGATCACCACCACCACGCACCAGGTTTGATCGAACATTCTCGCAACCAAACTGTCTTAGCAGACCGTATGAAATCGACGCAGGAAATTACGCAAGAAGTACGAGACCTGGGCCAGTGGATTCCAGCGCTCCGGCAGCAGGTCGGTCACGTTGTGATCGGGCAGAAGTATTTGGTGGATCGTCTTTTGCTCGGGCTGCTCGCCAACGGTCATCTCCTGCTCGAGGGCGTCCCCGGGTTGGCCAAAACGCTCACAGTTAAGACAATGGCCGCAGGCATTCAAACCGGCTTCCAGCGATTGCAATTTACGCCAGATTTGTTGCCGGCAGATTTGGTCGGAACGCTCATCTACAACCCGCGCACCGGTGAATTCACGACCAAGCTTGGACCAATCTTTTCGAACTTAATTCTGGCCGATGAAATCAATCGCGCACCGGCCAAAGTCCAGAGCGCGTTGCTGGAAGCGATGCAGGAACGGCAAGTCACAATTGGGGAACAAACATATCCCCTCCCCGATCCGTTCCTGGTTCTTGCTACTCAAAACCCCATCGAACAGGAGGGCACGTACCAGCTGCCTGAGGCGCAACTCGATCGTTTCATGTTCAAGCTGAACGTCGGCTATCCGCAAAAACGCGAAGAACGAAGCATCCTTGATCTGATGGCGACTTCGGCGCCGGATTTGCGAGTGGACCCTGTAGTCGAACCAAAGCAAATCATCGCCGCGCGTGACGTCGTCAACAACATCTACATCGACGATCGCGTGAAGGATTACATTGTGGACGTTGTTTGGGCCACACGCGAACCCAGCGCCTATAATCTGCGATTGGAAGGACTGATTCGTTATGGCGCTTCGCCCCGGGCTACCATTTATCTCGCCCTCGCTGCACGCGCCCACGCGTTCCTGAACGGCCGAGGCTACGTCACTCCACAGGACGTAAAGAGCATCGGTCCCGATGTGTTGCGTCACCGCATCATTGTCAGCTACGAAGCCGAGGCTGAGGCAGTGACGAGTGAGACCATCGTCGAGCGAATTTTTGCCGGGTTGCCTGTGCCGTGATGCCGTCCCGCCCCTCTACTACTCCTAAATCCGCGGGAGCCGCTCGGGACGACGAGCGGGCTGAGAAGACCAACGAAATTCTCAAGAAAATCAGAACACTTGAGATCAAAACCCGCGGTCTGGTCGAGACTGCCTTCGCCGGCAATTACCACAGTGTCTTCAAAGGACGCGGAATGAACTTTGAAGATGTGCGCGAGTATCAGCCTGGCGACGAAATTCGCGCGATCGATTGGAACGTCACTGCGCGGATGGGCAGCGCCTTCGTGAAAAAATTCACCGAGGAACGCGAGTTGACAGTGATGCTGGTCGTTGATGTAAGCGCTTCCGGGAATTTTGGCAGCACTACGCAATCGAAACGCGAGCTCGCTGCCGAGGTGGCCTGTCTCCTCGCGTTCAGTGCGATTCGAAATAACGACAAGGTGGGCCTGCTACTGTTCACCGACCGCGTCGAGCTTTTCATCCCGCCGAAGAAGGGCCGTTCGCACACGCTGCGTATCATTCGAGAAATTCTGTTTTTTGAACCTCAGGGACGTGGCACGGAGCCCGGACTTGCACTTGATTACCTGAACAAAATTGTCACCCGCCGCGCAGTTGTATTTTTCATCTCAGATTTTCAAGCGCCGGATTTCTCCCGCGCGCTCGCGGTAAGCGGGCGGCGGCACGATTTCATAGCAATTCAGATCAAGGATGAACGCGAAAAATCGTTGCCAAATGTCGGCATCATTACGCTGGAGGATGCAGAAACTGGCGAACAGATTGAAATCAATACGGCAGACCGCAAGACGCGAAGTGTTTTTGCAGAATTGGTCACTGGATTCGAAACGGAGCTTTCGCGCACGCTCCGGCGGAATAATGTTGATACGATCACGCTCCAAACCGGCAAGGATTATCTGCCGCCGTTGCGCTCGTTTTTTAAACAACGCGAACGCCGACTTGGGGTTCGATAAGGAGTGCGGTATCGCAGTGCTGGAGTACTGAAATGAATTCCCATCCTAAAATTCCAATCCTCCAATACTCCATTACTCCTGTGTTGCTTGTCGCTGCTGAAGAGTTCCACGATATCGCGCCGCCAGTGGATTATTCGCTCATTCCTCCATGGCTGGTTTTTGTAATTGCATTCGTCGTTTTGTCGCTGCTCGGTTTGATTGTGTGGTGGTTTGCAAGGCGGCGGAAACCAGAAGCGCCGCCAAAGGCGCCACGCGAAATCGCGCTCGAGCAACTCGAACAAATTCGCGCCGAGATTGATGAAACGACCCCGTATCAATTCAGCATTCGCGTTTCCGACATCCTGAGGCGCTACGTGTCGCAACAGTACGGGCTGCCGGCAACGCGACAAACGTCCATAGAGTTTCTCACCGCGACCGCAAAGGCGACCTCTTTTTCGGCCGATGACAAATCATTGCTCGAAGATTTCTTGAACCGCTGCGATCTCATTAAATTCGCCAAATACGAAGCGACAACGTCAGACAGCGAATTGTTATTGGAAGAGGCGATCCGCTTTGTGAAAGGAGGTCAGCTTGCCGCTGTTTAATTGGTTGCCCGAAAACAGCGCATTAACCTTTGCGCGTCCGTGGCTGCTGCTCTTATTGCTGGCGTTACCGTTGCTCGCGTGGTTGCGCGGCAAGAGTGGGCCCGCTGCGGCCCTGACATATTCGTCGACAGCGAGCCTCCAGGCGATCGGGAAAAAGAGCGCCGCGCGGGTCGGCAAAATCCTGCGTGCGCTGCTTTTTCTGGCCATGGGTTTCTTCGTGGTTGGTCTGGCGCGTCCGCAGCTCGGCAAGAGCCTCACACAAATCGAGGCCAGCGGAATCGACATCATGCTCGTATTGGACGTTTCCGGTTCGATGTTGACCAAGGATTTCACGATCGGTGGACAAGAAGCGACGCGTGTGGACGCGATTCGCGAAGTGACACGCAAATTCATCGAAGCTCGTCCAAACGATCGCATCGGCATCATTGCCTTTGCCGGTCGCCCATATGTCGTGAGCCCGATGACGCTCGATCACGATTGGCTTTTGCAAAATTTAGATCGAGTAAAGATCGGCCTCGTCGAAGACGGCACTGCGATTGGATCGGCCATGGCATCTGCTTCGGGCCGGTTAAATGACAAACGCTCGAAGAGCCATGTTCTCGTTTTGCTGACGGATGGTGAAAACAACGCCGGCAAAATTCCGCCCAACACCGCCGCTGAGGCAGTGAAAGCATTAAAGATCCACTTTTACGCGATCGGTGCCGGAATAAATGGAGTCGCGCCCGCGCCTATTTTCACGAGTCGAGGGCCGTTGACTGACGCGTTGGGGAACATCCTCTACGAAAATCAGCGCGTACAATTCAATGAAACTGGTTTGAAGGAGGTGGCGAAAATCGCCGACGGCAAATTCTTCCGAGCCACCGACACCGAATCGCTGGAACAGATTTTCAGCGACATCGACAAGCTTGAGAAGTCGACTGTAAGCGTGAAAAAATATCAGCAATACCGCGACCTCTTTCCGCTGTGTCTGATGGGTGGGTGCGGATTGCTGGTGGCGCAAATGCTGTTGTCGCAAACGATTTGGAAAAAATTGCCATGAGCTTTGGCGCACCAGAATGGCTTTGGGGATTGTTATTCGTCCCGCTCTTGATTGCGCTTTTTGTGCGGTCGGAACATCGCGGACTGAAACGGCTGCAACAGTTTGTTTCAGCGCGTCTCCTGCCGAAGCTCGCTGGTACCGTCAATCGGCCCAGGCGCATTATTAGGTTTGGTTTGCTACTGCTTGGACTTGCGCTGGCAATTGTCAGCCTTGCGCAACCACGCTGGGGTTACACTTTTGAGGATGTAAAACGCAAAGGACTGGATTTGCTGATCGCCGTGGACACATCCCGCAGCATGTTGTCTAACGACGTTCAGCCAAGCCGACTCGATCGCGTCAAACTGGCGATTCAAGATTTGGTCGACGAACTGCAAGGCGACCGCGTCGGTCTGATTGCCTTTGCCGGGCGCGCTTTCTTGCAGGCGCCGCTGACGATCGATTACGACGCCGTGGTCGAGGCCGTCAACGATCTTGACACAAAAACAATTCCTGAAGGCGGCACCAACATTTCGAGCGCTATTACCCTTGCCACACAAAGCTTCGGCAAAAGCGCCATGGGAAATCGCGCGCTGATCATCTTTACAGATGGCGAAGAGCTAAGCGGCGATGCAGTTAAAACCGCGAAAGCTGCGGCGGACGCCGGGGTACGAATTTTCACCGTGGGCGTCGGGACACCGCAAGGGTCACTGATTCCGGTGACGGGCGACAACGGCGACACGAGCTTCGTGAAGGATTCAGCGGGCCAAGTGGTCAAATCAAAATTGGACGACAAACGTTTACGCGAAGTGGCGGAGGCAACGGGCGGATTTTATCTGCATCTGGAAAACGGACCACGCACGATGCAGCAGATTCAGAGTGAAGGCCTGGCAAAAATGCAGGCTGCTGAGATGGACGTGCGCTTGTCGCGCCGCGCAATTGAACGTTACGAGTGGCCGCTGGGGGCCGCGCTGATCGCTCTCGCGTTATCGATGCTGATTCCCGAGCGGAAACGCGCGCGTGCCGGAGCCCACGTTCCTGCGCCCGCGCGCAATACATCGCGTAGCATCGCGGCCGGGCCAGTCAAAGCCGCGGGGGCTGCCGCAGTTCTTCTCCTGTTATTGGGTTCATCTGCGTTCGCTACGGCGCCGGGCATCAATTCATACCAGCAGGGCAAATTTGAAGATTCTTACAAGGAATTTCAGGAAACGCTGAAAGCGCATCCGCAATCCCGAGCGGAGGAGAAGCTACAATTCGATTCAGGCACCGCTGCCTACAAACTGAAGGATTACAATAAGGCGTTGGAATCGTTCAGTCAGGCATTGCTCACGCCCGATACTGGTTTGCAGACCAAGGGTCATTACAATCTCGGTAACACGCTGTATCAACGCGGCGAGATGCAGAAAACCGACGACAAAAAGCTGAGCGACTGGACAAACGCCTTAGACCATTACGAGCAAACCCTGAAGCTCGATCCTCAAAACAAAGAGGCGAAAGAAAATTACGAATACGTCAAAAAGAAAATCGAAGAGTTAAAGAACAAAAAGGAACAGCAACAACCTTCTCCTTCACCAACGCCACCGCAAAAGAACAAACAGGACAAGCAAGACCAGCAGCAAAAACAGCAGAACCAACAAAACAAGGATCAGCAGCAACAACAGAAGGATCAGCAGCAGAAAGATCAGAAAGATCAACAACAGCAGCAGCAGCAACAACAGCAGAAGGATCAAAAAGATCAGCAGCAGCAGCAGAACCAACAAAACCAGAACCAGCAGCAGCAACAGGATCAAAAGGATCAGCAGCAGGCACAAAATCAGCAGCCGCAAAAGGACACGGGCGACAAACAACAAAAAGACCAACAGCAAAAAGATCAGTCGCAGGCGAAAAACGAGCCGCAAAAGAAACAGCCGCAAAAACCCGGAGAAAGCCCATCTCCCTCGCCCGGCGGAGAAAAGCAGCAGGAAAATCAGCCGTCGCCATCGCCATCACCCGGACAACGACAAGCTGAACAATCGCCAAGTCCTGGCGAAGGAGAAAACGAGAAACCTTCGCCTTCACCGGGAGAAGGCGAAGGAGAAGACGCCTCCCCTTCCCCCGCAGAATCGCCACAAAAGAAGTTCGCTGGCGACGTCAAAGGCGCCGCAGGAGATAACTCACAAAAGCCTGCCGATAAAGACGAACAAATGGCGGCAGAGGCTGAACAGGAGAAAGAAGGCCAGATGAGCGAGCGGCAGGCGCTTGCGTTGCTTGAATCCATGAAAGACGAAGAGGCACGAGTCCGGCTTGATGAACGCAAAGTAAAGCGTCATGTCTATAACGATTGGTAGTTTTACATTTATCATGGCGAGTAAAGTCGAGACACCCCGCGAATCTGACTGTGCGTTACGTTGCGGGGTTCCTCGAGTACGCTTGCTGGGAGTGATGCGCTAAAGACGTTCTTAGGATGTTCTTACGAATCTTAACTGCGATTTTCCTAACGCTGGCGTGCGTGCAATTTGCATTCGCGGATTCGCCCAGCGTCACCGCAGTCTTGAGTAACTCAGAGGTAACTGTTGGCGAAACCGTGGACCTCCAAATCAAGGTGGTGGGTCCCGGTGATGCGCGGCCGCCAGAAGAAATTGCAATCGATGGTTTGGAGATTCATTCCACAGGAACGTCACGACAATTCGAAATCCATAATTTCTCGACCAACTCGAGCGTGACGTATAACTACACAATCCTGCCGCTTCGAGCAGGACGGTTCACCATTCCACCACAAACAGTTCGCGCCGGCGGTAAAATTCTCAGGACGCCTGAACTCGCGTTGAATGTTTCCGATGTCCCCGGTCAACAAACTACCACGCGGCCTGGTCGTGGTGGTCAGACCCAGACCGGTAATCCGGGCGATCTCGTTTTCGCTGAATTGATCGTGCCGAAAAAAGCCGCATACGTCGGCGAGATTGTTCCGATCCAGATCCGGATGGGCTTCGATGCACGCGTTCATCCCCGGCTGACTGAGCCGCCTGACATCACCGGGCAAGGATTTACCTCACAGAAATTGCAGCAGTCATCGCAAAATCTGGAAACCATTAACGGGAGACCTTTCGAAGTAGTGACGTTTAAAACCGCGATCGCAGCGGCGCGCGCGGGCAAATTTGAGATCGGCCCCGTAAAAGCAAAAGCGCAGGTCGTCGTTCCGCGAAGGCGAAACGCGCCGCGGGGGCGTTCGCCTTTCGATCTATTCGATCTCGATGATCCCTTCTCGGATCCATTTTTCTCGAATCCATTCGCACAGTTCGGCGAACGCCGTGACGTCCAGGTCACAAGTGAGCCGGTTGCGCTTGAGGTAAAACCCTTGCCACCAAATGCGCCGCCCAGTTTTTCGGGAGCAATTGGAAGTTTTACGATGGCAACCGAAGCCAAGCCAAAGAGTGTGCAGGTAGGCGATCCGATCACTGTCACAACAGCAATCTCGGGCCGTGGCAATTTCGATCGGGTGAATGCACCATTGCTCGAGGACGACCGCGGCTGGCATAAATATCCGCCGTCTTCCAAATTCAAACAGGACGACGAAGTTGGCATCAGCGGCACGAAGACTTTCGAAATGGTGGTTTCGCCTAACGAGAATAAGCAAAGCCTGCCGCTGCTCGCATTTTCGTATTTCGATCCTGCGAAAGAACAGTATGTAACGCTGCACAGCGAACCGATGGCAATCACCGTCCAGGGCGGGGCAACTGCGCCTGCCGTCGCCGCCCAACAGCCAGCTTCGTCGCCAGCTGCTGGTGCCCGCGGACGCGCGCCTGTTCCAAATTCAACCAAACCTCAGGACATTCTCTATCAACTCACCGAGCCATCGCGAACCGTGGCATCATTCGAGCCGCTTTACGCACGTCGCGGTTTCTGGGTGGCGCAATCGCTACCGCTGGCAGCGCTGTTCGTTTTCGCAGGTTGGAAGATCCGGCGGGCGAGATTGGACGATCGCGAGGCGCGACGTGTTGGTGCGCTGCAACATGAGGCAGCCGAGCTGATGCATAAATTACGCCGTGATGATGCCTCCCCGCGGGAATATTATGCAGAAGCGTCGCGCGTTGTTCGATTGAAGGCCGCGCTCGCCACGCGTAACCGCGGTGTTGACCCAAACTCTGTGGACGCAGAAACGGCAGCAGAAACTTTCAAGCTTGATACCGATTCGCGCGATCGGCTTCGCCGTTTGTTCGAGCAGAACGACGAGTGGCAATACAGCGGAACACACAACGGCCCAGGAAGCGTCTCTCCGGAAAACCGCCGCGATGTACTCGAGTTGATTGACAATTTAAAATGAAAAGACGCGCTTATTTGATTGCCATTCTTTGTTGCGCCGGTTCGGTTGCGTCAGCAATCGCGCAATCAGACGGTGAATTTGCAAAAGCGAACCAGGAATTTGCGCAGGGTCATTTTAAAGAAGCAATCACCGGGTACGAAGCGGTGGTTCGCGAAGGTCGCTGGAACGCAAATCTGTTTTACGATCTGGGGAATGCGTATTTTCGGGCTCACGATTTCGGTCGCGCGATCCTGAATTACGAACGCGCGCTCGCCTTGGACAGTCATCATCCGGAGGCAACGGCTAATTTGCAGATTGCCCGTGACGAAGCGCGAGCGCTGGAGCTGCAACCGACCAAACTGGAGCGATACCTCCAATACGCGAGCATGAATCAGTACACTATCGCGGCATCGATCGCATTCTGGCTGGGAATTTTTGGAATTGTCGCGCTGATTTTCGCGCGCCGTCGATCCGCAGCCCTGTTGTCATTATCGACTTTGTGTCTGCTCGTTTGCGGTGCGGCCGTCTGGGCAGTTCACACGCTCGACAATGGAAGCGAAGGACGCGGACTCGCGATCGTGACCGGTAACGACGTCCAGGCGCGGCTCGCAACCGCGGACACAGCAAACAGCGTTCTGGCATTGCCGCCTGGCAGCGAAATCAAAATTCTAAGCACACGTGGCGATTGGATGTACGCCGCGCTGCCGAACGACCTGCGCGGTTGGATTCAGACAAAAAACGCGGAGCAGGTCCGACTCTAAGAGGGAGTCTCTGTAGGGCGGTTGTGCCAACCGCCGGACCCGCCGGCAACGAACAGAGTCTGACATAGACGCCCTATAACCTTGTTTGGCGTCACGATTTGCGGCGGCCGTGAATCGCCGCTAGAGAAATTATATGAATCCGCAGATGGAGATTGGCACTGACGAGAAGGCCCTCCACATCAATTTGGATTCGGCGAAGTATGGCACGTTCGCTGAAATTGGCGCGGGACAGGAGGTAGCTCGCCGGTTCTTTCGCGTGGGTGGTGCGGCCGGCACGATCGCCAAGACCATGTCTGCCTATGACATGACTTTCAGCGATGCTATTTACGGACCGGCCGACCGCTACGTGAGCCGCGTGAGGCTCCAGAAAATGCTCGATCATGAATACGATCTCTTGATCGAACGCCTGGATCAAAAGTTTGGAGCCGACAAAACATTTTTTGTGTTCGCCGACACCATCGCGGCGCGCAGCTTCAAAGAGCGTAACGAATCGCATGGTTGGCTGGGCGTGCGATTTCAATCTCAGCCACGCGGGCAACCAAGCCAGATCATCATCCACGTTCGCCTGCTCGACGAAACAAACGTCGACCAACAGGAAGCTCTCGGGGTCATCGGGCTGAATCTGTTACACGGCGCGTTCTACTCCCGGCAGCCGGAAAAATTGATTTCATCACTTCAGGAAAATCTTGAACCGGGACGATTAGAAGTGGACATGATCAAATTCTCCGGGCCTCTCTTTCAAAGCGTTGACAATCGATTGATGAGTTTGCAGTTAGTCAGCCAGGGTCTGACAGATGCAGTAATGTTCAAGGCAGATGGCGAGACAGTTCAGCCTGCCGAAGTATTTTACAAAAAAGCGATCCTGGTCGAGCGCGGGAGTTTTCGACCTGTCACGTACGCCACCAACGACATGCTGGATGGTGCGCGACGCGTTTTTCTCAAGCACTGCGATTGCGCCGAGGACGACATCGTAGTGCTGATGGAAATGACGCTCGAGAACTTGCGTGCGGACGGTGAGCTTGATCACGCGGATTTTCTTGCTCGCGTCGATATTCTTCGTGCGCTGGGGCGAACCGTCCTGATCTCTAAAGTTCGGAGAATACTATCGACTCGCGGCGTATCTCTTTCGCTACACGAACGGGCGATCGGCCTTGTCATGGGCGTTCCCAGTCTGATCGAAATCTTGAACGAAAAATATTACGCGAACCTCGAGGGCGGAATCCTGGAGGCGCTGGGGAGAATGTTTAAGGGAGGACTAAAGCTTTACGTCTATCCACGCATCGATGAAGCGACTGGAAAGATTGTTACGGCGACCCAGGTCAAAGGTCGCGCCGAATCTTCGCTCGTTATTCCAGTATCTGATCGACAATCAATACGTCCAGGAGATCACCGATTATCATCCTGAGTATTTAACAATTCAGCCACCCGAGGTGCTGGCAAAGTTACAGTCCGGGGACAGCAGATGGGAGCAAATGGTTCCATCGGAAGTCGCCCACCTGATTAAAAAGCGACAGTTCTTCGGTTACCACAGGTCGATTGCGGCGTAGCGGGCACTATGTCATGTCGAGCAAAGTCGAGACATCCCGTGGCGTAACTCAGCGTAGTTCGCGAGATCCTTCGACTCCGCTCCGCTTCGTTCAGGATGACGGGTCGGACAACTGAATTGGACGAAATTAATGAAAGTCGCTGTCGCCCAAATTTCGTGCTCGCTCGGTAATCCGGAAGCAAATCTTTCCAAGGTTCGCGATTTCTCTCGCGCGGCGAAAGACGCAGGCGCCGACCTAATTCTTTTTCCGGAGATGACCGACACTGGTTACTCCATGCCAGTCATTCAGAAGCACGCCAATTATTGGAAAACCGGATTTGTTGTCAGCCTTCAAGAAGTCGCCGCTCAACTCTCGATTGAGATCGTCAGTGGTGTGTCTGAGCGCGATGGATCTTCAATCTACAACTCGCAAGTTCTCATTGACTCGAAGGGCAATATTATCGCGAAATATCGCAAGACGCATTTGTATGCCGTCTCGCCGGTGGGAGAACAGACGTGCTTTGCTCCGGGCGACGCGTTCGCTAGCTTTGCGCTCGGCGATCTACGTTTTGGTTTTAGCATCTGCTACGATCTCCGGTTTCCCGAAATGTATCGAAAAATGGCCACCGAGCAGAATGTCGGCGCGTTTCTTATTTCGTCAGCCTGGCCATTTCCACGTGACGAACATTTTCGCGTGCTTGCTCAAGCACGGGCGATCGAAAACCAAAGCTACGTGATCGTGTCGAATCGCGTCGGGAAAGACGATGACTTATGGTTCTGCGGTCACTCCGCGATCATTGATCCTCGCGGAATCGTAATCGCAGCCGCGTCGCCGGATCGCGAAGAATTGATTTACGCGGATGTCTCACAAGAGCTTGTGCAATCAGTGCGCCGACGCATGCAATCGTTAGGCCATCGACGCAAGGATTTGTATTAGATCAGAACTGCGCAAGCTGCGCAGGCGTAATCGGCACAAACTTGTTTTCGTGTAGAACGATTCGCTTGCTTCCGCGAATGAGCTGCCACCATTGTCGCGCGGAGCCGAGCACGATCGCCGCTACGAGCACGAGAAAGAAGATTGCAACGAACGCATCAAACCGCCAGACACCTGCCTGTCGTACCAATTCAGAAGCCTTCTCTGCGTCAGCCAATGTTAACGCCCGATCCACGAGTGATCGCGCACCACTCAAAAAACCAAGTCTCGGGTCGGCCGAAAAAACTTTCAGATAACCGGCCGAGAAAGTAACAGCACACATGAATCCTAACGGCACAAGGGTCACGAAGATATATTTCGCTTTGTGCATTTTGATCAAAAGTGTGGTGCCAAGACAAAGCGCGATTACTGACAACAATTGATTGGCGAGACCAAAGAGCGGCCAAAGTGAGTTGATTCCGCCAAGAGGATCCACAACGCCTTGATACAAAAACCAGCCCCATGCCGCGACGAGCAAAAAGCTGGCTAGAAAGTTTGCACCCCACGAACGCGTATTGCCGAGCGGTCGCCACACCTGGCCCAAAACATCCTGAAGTAGAAATCGTCCTACCCGTGTTCCAGCGTCGATCGTTGTCAGTATGAACAGCGCTTCGAACATGATCGCGAAGTGATACCAGAGAGCCAGCGCGGCCGGTTTGGCAGAAACGCGCGCGAACATGTGCGCCATGCCCACGGCAAACGTCGGCGCGCCGCCGGCGCGGTTGAACATCGTGGACTCACCAAGATTCGTCGCAAGCGTTTGCATTTGTTGTTCGGTAACCGGAAAGCCGGCCGTCGAAACTTTGGCGACAACTTCAGTAGGAGCTCCTTTTGTGTTGATTGCGAAATACTCTCCCGGTTCCAAAACGCACGCCGCGATCATCGCCATCAAGGCGACCATCATTTCGGCGACCATCGCGCCATAACCGATGCTGCGGACGCGCGACTCGCGCCTGATCATTTTCGGCGTGGTACCCGAAGCAATGAGCGAATGAAAGCCTGAAACGGCGCCGCAAGCGATGGTGATGCAGACGAACGGGAAACACCGGCCCGGCGAAGACGAGGCCGCTACCGTCGATGAATTTTGTGATGGCGGGCATTTGCAGCGTCGGATTGATCAGCACAACTGCGACGGCGAGCATGGCCACCGTGCCAAGTTTCAAAAACGTGCTGAGGTAATCGCGCGGCGTAAGCAACATCCAGACGGGCAAGATCGATGCTGCGAGCCCATAGATCATGATTGCCCATGCCAGCCATTTTTGATCCTGGCGAAACCAGATTTCAATAGCCGGGAAATGGCCAAGGAATTGTCCGCCCCAAACGCCAAACGCCAGCCCGAGTAATCCGAAAATCGTGATCGCGAGAACACTCGCTTTCCCGGTGCGCAATGCGATGCCCATGATCAACGCGAGAGGGATCGTCACAGCAATAGTAAAAACACCCCACGGACTCTCGGCCAGCGCTTGCACCACAACCAGAGCAAGGACCGCGAGCAAAATGATCATGATGGCAAGCACACTAACAAGAGCCAGCAAACCCACGCCGCGTCCGATTTCTTCCTTCACCATTTGGCCGAGTGTTTTTCCACCGCGCCGAATCGAGGCGAACAGGACGATCATGTCGTGCACGCCACCGCCAAGAGTCGCGCCGATCAAGATCCACAATGTCCCAGGGAGAAAACCAAATTGTGCCGCCAGCACTGGACCAACCAGCGGTCCCGGCCCGGCAATCGCGGCAAAATGATGTCCAAACACCATCCAGCGATTTGTTGGCACATAGTCTTTGTTGTCGTTTCGCAAAACTGCGGGAGTGGCGCGCTCCTCATTTAAAACGAGCACCTTTGTTGCGAGCCATTTGCTATAAAAACGATAGCTAACGGATAATGCGCAAAATCCGGCGATCACGATCCAGAGCGCGCTGATTTGTTCGCCACGTGACAGTGCGATAACGGCGACAGCCCAAGTGCCTAAGGCGGCTACGCCAATCCACAGCACTTTTTTCCACACGCTCATTCCGTGAAAGCTTAATTGAAATTGTTCTGCTTCGCTACAAGGTGTGAATTGTGCAGCTTCGCCATAAAATACGAAAACTGGTCGACGGTAAAAGCCTGGCTAGTGCGAGAAAACATACGCTCAGGGTGCTACGCCCGAACCGCTTCCCGTTAGAGACACAGCGGGTCATTGAAACGATCGATCCGGCTGGCTTCGATCAGATTCGCCAGCGGTACGTCGTAGCAGATCCCGGCGCGGATTGGCCGAAATATCTCGATCTCGATCGCTGGATCAAAGTTAACATCCGACGGATCCGCCAGCTTGAACTCGACCTGGGGCGTCCCAAGCAGATTCTCGATCTCGGCTGCGGTGCAGGATACTTCCTCTACATCGCGCAGCTTCTCGGTCACTCTGGAATCGGGCTCGACATGGATCGTCTGCCAATGTTCCGGGAAATCACGAAACTCCTCGATGTCCACCGCGTCGTTCAAAGAATTGACGCGTTCAATCCGCTACCGAACTTCGACCGAAAATTCGATCTAATTACCGCCTTCATGATTTGCTTCAACAATCATAAGATGCCGGGACTTTGGGGCGTCCCCGAGTGGGAATTCTTTCTCAACGATCTGGCGAAGCATCTAAAGCCGCGCGGCCGCGTCTGGCTCGAATTGAATCAGGAATACGACGAGACCTTCTACACGCCAGAGCTGGAAAAGTTTTTTCAAAAACGCGGCGCCAAAATCGACGGGCAGAAGGTTATCTTTAACTCAGGCCTTCACGTGCCTGCTTCAATTTCGTCAGCTGCGCGGTAAGATCGCTAAGCCGCCGCCGGTGCTCCTCGACCACTGCCGCGGGGGCTCGCTCTACGAACGCCTTATTCTGCAATTTTGCTTCAACGGCTCGCGCTTCCTCATCGATCTTGGCAATTTGCGTGTCCAGTCGGTTCCGTTCGCGCGCCTGGTCAACCGCGGCGATCGCGAGAAAGAGTTCGCCGAACGGAGTGACCGCAACCGGAGTTCCAGCCATCGCCTCGTATTTGGGGTCGAGCGTTAACTCTTCGGCGTTCAACAATCGGGTAATAGTGGGAATTTGCTCAGAAATCGATTTATCATCTGTGCGTAAGATAAAACGTATCTTTCTGTTTGACGGTAACTTCGACTCTGATCTCAGATTACGACCCGCTTGAACCGTTTCATAAACAGCTGATACGAGTCGTCGCCTTTCTGAAACGTCGGCAACCGCTTGTAATGCAAACTTTTCGGGCGGGGCAGCGAACTGAATCGAGCCTTCTCCGAACCCAAGTAACGACCAAATCTCCTCAGTTAAATGCGGCATGAAAGGATGCAGCAGCCGCAAAGTCGCCGAGAGCACAACATCCATTACTGCCAGTGCCGATCTCTTCCTCGTTTCGTCCGTGTTAAAGATTTCGGTCTTGGCCGCCTCAACAAACAAGTCGCAGTAATCGTTCCAGACAAAATTATAGAGATGTTGCGCGACCAGGTTGAAATGATATTCGCGATACGCGGACTCGATTGCGTCGATTGTCTCATTCAAGCGAGCCAGCACTTCTACGGCGTAGATCGATAATCGCTCAGTTTCTATCATTGGTGCCGCCTCACTTGGTCCGTGCATCTGGCGAAAACGCGCGACGTTCCAGAGTTTGGTCGCAAAATTACGGCCTTCCTCGATCTGTCGTTCGTCGAACCGGATGTCCTGGCCAGTGGGCGCGATACGCATGAGACCAAATCGCATACCGTCCGCGCCATACTTGGCAATCAGTTCGAGCGGATCGGGCGAATTGCCGAGCGACTTCGACATTTTGCGGCCCTGGCTGTCGCGAACAATGCTGGTGAAGAAAACGTGATGAAACGCAATGTTGTCTTCAATCTTGTGGGATTTCCCTGGCTTGAACTCGAGCCCGGCGATAATCATTCGCGCGACCCAGAAGAAAATAATGTCTGCCGCGGTTACCAGCACACTGGTGGGATAAAATTTCTTTCGCGTCTCCAGATCCATCGTCTCGTACGCCCAGAGCCACGATGAAAACCAGGTGTCGACAGTATCTTCATCCTGAGTCCAATTCTCGGGATCAGGCGGCGGCTGGATACCGACGTAAATTTCGTCGCCGTTTTGAGATTTCGAATTTGCGGACTTTAGATTTCCGGTACCAAGCCGGTATCCGATGTCCCCACCAGACCTGACGGCTAATGCACCAATCGCGAATGTTCTCCAGCCATTGCGCGTAAACCTTTTCCCAGTGCACGGGAAAGAAACGAATGAGATGATCGCGGACGACTGCGAGGGCTTCTTTTGTTTTCGGGTAACGCAGGAACCATTGCTCACTGAGGCGCGGCTCGATAGGAACATCGCTGCGGTCGCTGAACCCGATGTTGTTTTCGTACGGTTCGGCTTTCGCCAGAAGTCCCCTCGCCTGCAATAGCTCCGCGGCTTTCTTCCGCGCTTCGAAACGCTCAAGTCCTTGCAACTCCGGAACCGCGGGGCAATTGATGCGGCCGGTAGGAGTTAACACGTCGATGATCGGCAGATCATGGCGCTGGCCGATTTCAAAATCGAGCGCGTCGTGTGCCGGAGTAACTTTTAGAACACCTGTTCCAAACTCCGGATCGATTGCTTCGTCGGCAATGATCGGAATCTTTTCCCGTGCCAGCGGACGCCAGGCATGTTTGCCTAACAAATCAGCATATCGTTTGTCGCCCGGATGGAACGCCATCGCTGTATCGGCCATGATCGTTTCCGGCCGCGTGGTTGCGACCTCAAGAAACCGCCCGGGTTCCTCCACGATTTCATACCGAACGAAGTACAAAAATCCCTTCTGCGGCTTGCTGATCACCTCCTCGTCGGAAACGGCAGTTTGCGCCGCAGGATCCCAGTTGATCATCCGGCGACCGCGATAGATCAGGCCTTTGTCGTAAAGCTCGACAAAGACTTTTTGAACAGCAGCAGCATAAGCGTCATCGAGGGTATAACGCTGACGCGACCAATCGCATGAACAGCCAAGCCGCTTGAGTTGCTCGATGATGATGCCGCCATGCTTGTCCTGCCACTCCAGCACTCGCCGCAAGAATTCCTCGCGACCGAGATCGTGGCGCGTTTTGTTCTCGGTCTTCCGCAGATATTTCTCCACGGCGGTTTGGGTTCCGATTCCCGCATGATCCATACCAGGCAGCCAAAGGACTTCGAATCCCTGCATCCGCGCGCGCCGTGCGAGAATGTCCTGGATCGTATCGTTCAACACATGCCCGAGCGTGAGCATGCCCGTGATGTTCGGGGGCGGCATCACGATCGAGAACGCCGGTTTCGACGAATCCGGATTTGCTACGAAATCACGATTCTCCAGCCATCGTTGATACCACTTCGGTTCAACGGCATTCGGATCGTACCTCTTGGAAAGTTCAGCCATCGCGATCAATCATCCGAAAGCGGAGCGCGTTTGCAAATGGGTAGGGACGCCGTGCTGCGATGTCCGGGCGGCGGAGCGCGCCGTCTTTACCATGCTTCGCTTGCGGCGAACGCTTAAAACCGTCAAAGTTCCCGCTGCATGAGCGACCCGCGTCCTATTGGCGTTTTCGACTCCGGCATTGGCGGCCTGACGGTGGTGAAGGCCCTGTGCGATCTCTTGCCCAGCGAGAAAATATTTTATCTCGGCGACACTGCGCGTGTTCCTTACGGAAACAAAAGCGCGGCGACCGTGACGCGTTACAGCGTCGAAATGGTCGAGATGTTGATCAAAGAAAACGCCAAGGTCGTCGTCGTCGCGTGCAACAGCGCTTCGTCCGTCGCGTTAACGAAATTGAAGGAGAAGTTTTCGATTCCGATAATTGGCGTGATCGAGCCGGGCGCCGCCGCCGCGGTGGCCATAACTAAAAACCGCCACATCGGAGTGATCGGAACGCGCGCCACCATACGGAGCGGAGCGTACGAAAAAGCGTTGCGTGCGCTCAATGTCGATCTTCGAGTCAGCAGCCGCGCCTGCCCGCTATTCGTGCCGCTGATCGAGGAAGGATTGCTCGACGACGAAATCACCAACCAAATGATCGCGCGTTATCTCGCGCCATTAACGGCTGACGGCGTCGATACGCTCGTGCTTGGCTGCACGCATTATCCCTTGCTCTCGGCTGCCATCGCACGTTCGTTAGGCAATAAAATTCAGCTGGTCGATTCGGCCAAAAGCTGCGCCCGTACCGTCGAGGATTTGCTAGATCGACAATCACTCCGCGCGTCCGCCACCGAAAAAGGCAACCTGCTAGTCGCGCTCACCGACGCGGCCGATAATTTTTTGCGGGTGGCACGGGAGGCACTAAAGCTGGAATTAGCTGAGGTGAAGGTGTGCGAGATCTTCGATAGTTCCTCGACCGGCTGCCTGCATGAGTGAAAATAGTTCAGCCGTTTTTCCGAAAACGGCCGGGCTGCTCGGGCTTGTCGGTCTTTTTTTTCTCTTCGCTGCGTTGCGTTGGAATAGTTACGACGCGCCACTTATCCGGGATGAGGGCGAGTATGCGTACGCAGCGAGGATGCTTCTTCACGGGCACGTGCCCTACGCACAATGTTTTGTACAGAAGCCTCCAATGATCATTTATAGTTACGCGCTAGCCGAGCTGCTGGCGCCCCGGGTTTTTTGGTTTCCACGCGTCTTGGCGGGGCTTTGCGTGGCAGCGTCGACCGTGCTTCTCGGCTACATTGCACACAAAGAATTTGGTCCAGGCGTCGCTATCCCAGCTATGTGGTTGGTTACGCCGATGGTTCTCTTGCCCGGTCTGCAACAATTCACCGCCAACACAGAAATGTTCATGTTGCTGCCGGTGATGGGCGTGGTTGCCCTTTACGTCTACGCCCGTCACTCCAATAACGGCGGAGGCTGGATTTGGTTTGCCGCCGGATCGTTAAGTGCAATTGCGCTTTGCTACAAATATACCGTATTTCCGCTCCTAGCCGGGTTGTTTGCTTTTTGGTCCTGGGAAGAATTCCAGACCAGGAGGAACCTTGCATCGTTAGGTAAACACTGGCTTTTCGCCCTTTCCGGACTTATTCTCGGATTGTCCGCCACGCTCGGTTTCTTTCTCATTCACGACGGCGGAAAGAGCCTTTGGGAATGGACCGTGGCTTTCAACCGGTTTTACTTGGCCGCGGGAGCCTTTGGCCTGACGAGTTTCTTAAATCGGCTGCACCTCTTCTGGAATGCCTGGTGGATTCTTTTTCTCCTTCCCGTTTCTTTAATCATCTGGCGCGAGCGACGCGTTTGGTTTTGGATCGGTCTCTTTCTTATCGCCGGATTAACGACGGCAGCCAGTGTCTACGGACATTATTATATTACAATAATGCCTTTTTGGGCTTTGCTGGGGGCGGTCGCGCTTCGCCGATTGGTTAGGCTGATTCCCTTTTCGGCAAGTGGTCAGGCGCGAACAATGCCGGTACTCGTTTGCTTAGTCGTAGTGCTGCTTTGCCTGACGGACATTCCGTGGCTCACGCGCACGAAGAAGGACTTTGTTGCCGGAAAACTACGGACACCCTTTCTCGAATCGGAAGCTGTCGCTAAGCGCGTAGCCGAATTAACAACACCCGAAGACCATGTTTTCGTGGCCGGTTCCGAGCCACAAATCCTGTATTATTCACAGCGATTTAGTGCGACTCGCTTTGTGGTCGTTTATCCACTGATGATTCCATCGCCAATGGCGCAAAGATATCAATGGGATGCGATTCATGACTTACAAGAGCACCCGCCCACCATCATTGTCCTGGTCCAGTTGGATGCTAGTTGGTTAAAGCAGGTAAATAGCCCGTCCGATTTTCTAAATTACCTTATGGGAACTCTGCAGGTTGAATATGAGCTGATTGGCGGATATGTGATTGAAGAACAATCTGGACAATGGACGGAGCCCCTAAGCTTGTCTGACAGCGACCACGCAAGCTTACTTCTCTTTAAACGCCGGCAATTCTAGGATGTCGTTGCGCGCGACGCGTTGCGGTTGAATTTTGGTGAGATCGAGATGCAGCCTCTGACCTAGGGAATAGCCAGAAACGCTTTGATACGGCCGAGTTCCGCGTCGAGTTCGCGCTTGAAGATGCGATCACGCGGTTGATGCGCTACATAGCCGAATTCTGACTTTAGTTGCTCGTTCTCTACGCGAAGATTCCCCCACCCAATCACCCGATCTGCGTAAAGCAGTGGTAGCGCATAATACCCACGTTCGCGTTTGGCGGCCGGAACATAGGCTTCAAAACGGTATTGCCAGCCCCACAAAATCTCAAAGCGGTCGCGGTCCCACACGACAGGATCGAACGGCGTTAACAGACGCACCCCATCGTGCTGTGCGTAATCCTTTGGATTTTCTTGCGACGGCCAATACCAATCCACGCCATCAACACGCGAATACGCGAGCCGTTGTTTGGCCCGCTGAAGTGCCTCTCTCAACTCCCCACTCCATTGGGGAACAGCGAAGCGAAGCCGACGCACCAGGTCTCCCAGACACTTACCTGGCAATGGCGCATAGATGTGAATAGCCGCATCAACGAGCGCGTCGATCCGGGCACGGCGCTTGGCTGCATCGGCGGGCGCCAGCCCATGTTCATGAACGGCATAGACGCGGATCCCGCTCTCGCGCCGAACTATGCGCAGCATGCCGCGATAATGCATCGCTGCTAGCAAATGAGTGGTTGCGCTGGACAGGCCGCCCCAATAATTCCTGACGCTTCCGTGAGAAAAATGTTCATCCACTTCGCGCGGGTGTACTTCCCCTCGTTCCCTCACAAATCCCAACACGAGTCGCGCGAGTTTCCTGCGCGCGGCGGGCCATGCTCGAGGTCCTTCGGCCGGCACGTCGACTTCCGAACGGGGATGCATCAGCGCTTGAAGTGCCTTCGTCATAAACCCGTACACGATGAAGAAGTCTTCCTCGATCTGGAGCTTCGGATACAGACGTTCGAGATCCCCGGCGCGGTAATCTTTGACGCGATGGCGCAGAATGAGGTCTTGAGCGCGTGCCGGCGCACGGATCGGATCGGCTTGGACAAAACCCATTCGATCGAACGCGCCTTTCAGTGTCGTCGGCTTTGAAAAGACTGCGAGCAACGGCATATCGCCTTAAATGATCGAGCGTCATCAGCATCGCGAACAGTTACACAAACGCTGCACCGCCTTTTGCAGCCAACACTATCGAGAGGAGCGAGATTCTCGTAAGGGCCGCTGATTAACTCTTGCCGCTTTCGGCAAACCCTTAATGACTAGCTCGTACGAGTGATCGATCATTCTCCGCAATTCAACAGACGGAATGCCGCCGCCAATCTCAACGGTATTCCAGTGTTTCTTGTTCATGTGATACCCAGGTTTGACTTGCTCGTAACGGTCCCGGAGGTCGAGTGCTAAATCTGGATCGCATTTCAGGTTTACAGTTGTCGGCACTTCGTCGAGCGCTGCTAACGCGAACATTTTGCCCCCGACTTTGAACACAAGAACCTCGGGCCCAAATGGTGTTCCCTCGGTTGCACCGGGTTTGGCCAGGCAGTATTCGCGAAAATCGGCGGCATCCATCAGCGAATGCGTTCCTGCAAAATCGACAGGAAGATCTTGAATCGCGACACGCTCCTGCTTCATCGAATCCCGGTCGCGCAGCGTGACTGTGTCGCGCAGCGCTGGATCTCTTTCGCCCAGCGTCTCAAAATCAACAGTCACACCGAAAGGCGTACCGATTTCATCCTGGCGCCGGTATCGCCGCCCGATCGCGCCGCTCTCATCGTAAAACACACTCATGTACGGGCGCAGAAGCGCGACGATCTCTTTCGCTTTTGCAACGAGCGGCTCTTTGTTTTTGAGCAGCGGAAAGATCGCGCATTTCATCGGCGCCATTCGCGGATGGAGACGTAAGACGATTCGGGATTCCATTTCGCCTTTGTCGTTAGGCGCCTGGTCTTCCGCATAAGCTTCACAAATCATCGCGAGCACAGTTCGATCGACACCGGCACTCGGTTCAACGACATGCGGAATAATCTTTTCCTTCGTTTCCTCATCGAAGTACTCCAGTGATTTGCCGCTTGCCTTTTGGTGTTGTGACAAGTCGTAGTCAGTGCGATAGGCGACGCCTTCGAGCTCCTGTCGTCCAAACGGAAAATCGTATTCGATGTCGTAGGTGCCTTTGGAATAAAAGGCGCGCTCAGCATCCGGCACATTCAGCACGTGCAATTTCCCGCGTTCAAGACCGATGTTCTCGTAAAACTTGAGTCGCTCTTCCTTCCAATATTCCAGCAATTCCATCCCCTGCTCCGGGCGGCAAAAATATTCCAATTCCATCTGTTCGAACTCGCGTGAACGAAATGTGAAATTGCGTGGATTGATTTCGTTACGAAAGGCTTTTCCGATTTGAGCAATGCCAAATGGGAGCTTCTTGCGCGAGACGTCGAGAATATTTTTGAACTGAACGAAGATCGATTGTGCGGTTTCGGGCCGCAGATATGCAATGGAGCTTTCCTCGGCTGCTGCGCCAACATGCGTCTCGAACATCAGATTGAACTGCCGCGCCTCAGTGAAGTCTCTACCGCCGCAGTTTGGGCATTGCTTAACGCCCTTTTTCTCCACGAGCTGATCGGCGCGCAAGTGAGCCTTGCAGGTGCGGCAATCAATCATCGGATCCGAGAATCCTTCAACGTGGCCAGAGGCCTTGAGGACCGCAGGATGGGTAAGGATCGCGCCGTCCATCCCGACTACGTCATCGCGGTCATGCACCATGAGCCGCCACCAGTAATTCTTCAGGTTGCGCTTTAATTCGACGCCGAGCGGTCCGTAATCCCACGCGCCATTGAGTCCGCCGTAGATCTCACTGGATTGAAAAATGAAACCCCGCCGCTTGCACAAGCTGACGATCTTCTCCATGCGTTGCGAGTCGGTCGGCGCGGTCATACTTGTCGCAAGTTACACGGATCAGAAAATGTTGCAGAGGCGTTTGTGCCAAACGCCTTTCCTTCGGCGGCTGACACAGCCGCCGCTACAACAAAACGGTCACTTACGTTTGCGGTTCGACCTTGACCTCGGTCTTCACCGAGTTGGCGATGAAGCATTGGTCGTGCGCGCCATGATTCATCTCTTCAATTTCCTGCGGCGTGGGTTGTTTTTCGCCGGAGAATTTCAGGCGCTGTCGAAGTGTGACACGTGTGATGGCGAGTTTCCCTTCGGCATTTTTCTCCATAACGCCGACCGCTTCATCGACATATTCGTCGAGAACGAACTTTTTTTTGCACGCGATGGCAAGGAACGTCAGCATGTGACAACTCGAAAGTGAAGCCACGAATGCTTCCTCCGGATCGACCAGGTTCGGATTGCCAAGATACGCCGGGGCGGCTGTTGCCTGCATTTCGTGGCCGCCGTCAAATTTCCAAGTGTGATCTCTTGAATATTTCTGATACTCGAACGGCTTGTCGCCTCGTTGCCAAGTGAGAGTGATTTTGTGTTCTGACATGTGTTTAGATAAGACGCGACCTGTCACAGGGCAAGCGTCGCCGCACGGGAAAGTGCTCTGGTTTTCGCTGTCCTCAGCGGAGGCGGGACGACGTAATGAGCCTTTACTGCCCAAGGCGCGGAGGACGGCACACATTACAGCCATGCTTGCGCTGGCGGATGGCCTCTTTATTATCTCGGCTTCTGAAAACCTGCGCGATTAGCTCAGTGGTAGAGCACTTGCTTCACACGCAAGGGGTCGCTGGTTCGATACCAGCATCGCGCACCAGATTTTCCGTTCACACCGCGGCAATCAAAGCCGCACAAATTCCATGGCCTTAATTCAAGAAGTTCTCGAAATCGTCAGAAAACGTAATCCTCACGAGCCTGAGTTTCTTCAGGCCGTGACGGAGGTAATGGAGTCGATCCGGCCGGTCATCGACCGCAGCAAGAAACTCCGGGACGCCAGAATCTTGGAGCGTCTGGTCGAACCGGAGCGAATGATTCAGTTTCGCGTCCCGTGGATCGACGACAAAGGACAGATCCAGGTGAACCGTGGTTTTCGCGTCCAAATGAATAGCGCGCTTGGCCCTTACAAAGGCGGGTTGCGTTTTCATCCGACCGTCTATGCGGGGATCATTAAGTTTCTCGCGTTCGAGCAGGTGTTTAAAAATTCGCTAACCGGTTTGCCGATGGGTGGCGGCAAAGGCGGCTCGGATTTCGATCCAAAAGGCAAATCCGATCGAGAAGTCATGCGATTTTGCCAGTCGTTCATGACGGAACTCTTTCGGCACATCGGTCCCAACACGGATGTACCTGCGGGGGACATTGGCGTAGGCGGTCGCGAGATCGGGTATCTTTTTGGCCAATACAAACGGCTGGCGAACGAGTTTACAGGTGTGCTGACCGGAAAAGGCCTCAACTGGGGCGGGTCGCTCATTCGGCCGGAGGCTACCGGTTACGGCGCTGTTTATTTCGCGCAGGAAATGCTTAAGACGCGCGATGAGACGATTGAAGGCAAGGTTTGCACTGTTTCAGGCGCCGGTAACGCGGCACAATATACGGTAGAGAAATTGCTCCAGTGCGGCGCAAAGCCCGTCTCGATGTCCGACTCCAGCGGCTACATTTACGACAAGAACGGCATCACAGAAGAAAAACTCGCCTTCGTCATGAGCATTAAGAATGTGCGCCGCGGACGCATCAGCGAGTACGCGAAAAAGTTTCGCGGCTCCAAATATGTAGCCGGTCAGCGGCCATGGGGAACAAAATGCGATTGCGCGTTTCCGTGTGCGACGGAGAACGAGATCACAGCTGAAGACGCAAAGAAACTAGTCAACAACGGCTGCTACCTTGTATCTGAAGCGGCCAACATGCCGAGTGTGCCGGCAGCGGTTGATTTGTTTATTGAGAAAAAAATTCTGTTCGGTCCAGGCAAAGCCGCAAATGCCGGAGGGGTAGCCACCTCCGGTCTCGAGATGAGTCAGAACTCGATGCGTTTGCCGTGGCCACGGGAAGAGGTCGATTCGCGATTGCGCCACATCATGTCGACGATCTTCAAAGTCTCCTGGGACACCGCCGAAGAGTACGGGCAGCCGGGCAATCTCGTAGTCGGCGCCAACATCGCCGGATTCGTCAAGGTCGCGGACGCGATGCTCGACCAGGGCGTTGTTTAGTAGTAATTACTCATAGAAAAATACAAACATATGAAGGCGAATCTTATTTCTCTCCTCCGGCGCAACGGACTCAGCACACCAGCGACTTGGGTGTTGGCAGCGAGCAGTTTGATGTTCGTTTTCGCCGCTGTTGCCCGTCCGTCATCTGGGAATTCTGCGGCTTATCTCGATGGGCGCTGGTATCACGACGGCAAACCGACCAGAATTCTCGTCGCGCCCGATGGACGAAGTATAACGATCACCAATGAACTCGGCCACAGTAGCGACGGCTCCGCGAATGGTCCTCATCATTTAGTCATCCCCTCGTTAGGCATAACCGGCGTGGTTAACCCAAACGGGCAACGGATCAGTTGGACGAACGGCACCGAATGGACACGCGAAACAAAGAATCCGGATTATTCGGGAAACCTTGGCGGACGCTGGTCTCGTAATGGCCAGGCGACGAAGATCGATGTCGCAGGCGACGGCAGAAATTTCACAATCACTAATGAATTGGGAATGCAGGCTACGGGTTTTCTAGCCCGCGACGGCGAATTAAAAGTCCCAGGTTGGCGAGTTACCGGTCGTCTGAGCAAGAACGGACACAAAATTTCATGGTCAAACGGGACTGAGTGGACACGTCCGCGTTTGTTTTAATAGGCCGTTGTTCGTCAGAACAACAACGAGGTCTCGTATGCTAAAGGCACGTAAATCGTGTCTCGAATTCGAATATTCGGTATATGAAAAGACCAACGAAATGCTCGGTTCTGCTATTCGCTTTAGTTTCCGCGGCGCTTGGCTTAGTAGGATGTGGAGGCTATTACAGCACCTATCCGGGCAACGGACCATATTATGGTGGTGGCTATGCCGGCGGTCCGTACTATAACAGACCTTATTACGGAGGTTATCCGGGTTCCGTCACTGTGGAGGTGGGCGATCGGCCTTACTACGTGCGCGGTCCTGGTTACTATGTAGGCCGCACCTATTACGTCTGGAAACCAGGACATTGGGCATCGCGGAACGGCCAGCGAGTCTGGATCCACGGCCATTACGTCGTGCGAGGAGGATATTAGACGGGTGCCTTGCGTTCCGACTGATGGCTAACGATTGGTTGAACCAGGCCCCAGCGTGCCAAACGAAAACGCACGGCTGTGGCCAGACAGCCTAGACCGTAGCGCACGCTTCTGCGGAAATTGATCGACGATGCCTCGGGCATGTAACGCGCCGGGCAGGTTACTTCGCCAATAGCACATTCAAGCGCGACGATTTGCGCGAGAATTTGATTATCGAAAACAAAATCATCTGAGTTTGTCTGCAATGGCAGCCGCTCCAACAGACGGCGCGAAAAAGCGCGATAGCCGGTGTGATATTCGGAAAGTTTCGCTCCGATGAGAAAATTTTCCACGAACGTCAGGAACCGGTTTGCAACGTATTTCCACCAAGGCATCCCACCGCGCAGCGCGCCTCCTCCGAGAATCCGTGAACCCAGCACGCAAGGATAAAGGCCGCTTGCGACAAGGGCTGCCATCGCTGGCATCAGTTGCGGTGTGTACTGATAATCGGGATGAATCATGATGATAATGTCTGCGCCTGCGGCCAAAGCGAGCCGGTAACAGGTTTTTTGGTTAGCACCGTAACCGCGGTTCTCCGGATGCACTTCCACCTGCACGTTTGGCAGGGTGCGCGCAATGGCCACCGTTTCATCGTGGCTTGCGTCGTCGACGACGATGACCAAATCGACAATGCCATGCGCCATCACTTCATCGTAAGTCTGACGCAATGTGCGCGCCGCGTTATACGCGGGCATAACCACTACAATTTTCTGGCCGTTTAGCACTGTGATCGTCGAATATGCGTTAGAAGGCTAGCTTGCAAGCTTGATGACGATTTTTTACGACCCCGGCTGCCTCGAATATTCGAGCCCTGGCCATCCGGAACGGCCGGAGCGGATCGCCCACACTGTGCCAATTTTAAAGGAACGACATGCTGACTGGGAATGGCGCAAACCCGGTACCGCGACGGATGCGCAGTTGTTGCGCGCGCATTCGAGGGAGCACATCAATCGCGTGGTGAAGGCGCAAGACGATTTCGATGCCGATACCCCACTTTATCCAAACATTGAAATGCACGCACGGCGTTCAGCTGGTGCAACAATCGAGGCAACCCGTTCGGCATTGCAAGGCGAACCCGCTTTCAGTTTGATGCGGCCACCGGGACATCATGCCGCGCGGGATCGCGCAATGGGTTTCTGTTACTTTAGCAACGTTGCCGTCGCAGCGTTGGAGGCGTTGGAAAATGGCGCTAAACGAATTGCCATTTGGGATTTTGATGGCCATCACGGAAACGGCACCGAGGCGATCGTGGCGCACAATGAGCGAATCCGATTTGCCTCGCTACATCAGTTTCCTGCGTATCCCGGGACCGGAGCAAAATCGTTCGCCAACATCGATAATTATCCGATCGCGCCTTACACGCACCGCCAGGATATTCTCGACGTTGCGCGGCGTTCTCTCGACAAGTTGATGGGTTTCGAACCTGATTTGCTCCTGGTTTCGGCCGGGTTTGACGCCTACGCGCATGATCCGCTGCTGCAATTAACCCTCGAGCGCGAAGACTTCGGCACACTCGGCGGATGGCTAAATGAAATCGACATTCCGATCGCCGTCGCCCTCGAAGGCGGATACAGCAGCGAGTTGCCCGAGTTGATCGACGCGTTCTTGACGGCCTGGCAGCGCTAGGTCGCAGATTTCCGAGACTTTGGACGGATATTTCTAAATGTGAAAATCAGTGTTCATCTGTGGCCAATCTCCTGAGTTTGCGCATATTCGGAGCTTCAATCGGGCCGTAGTTCAGCTTGGTAGAACGCTTGAATGGGGTTCAAGAGGTCGTGGGTTCGAATCCCGCCGGCCCGATGTGCTAATTCTTCGCAATGTTTCACGTTTATATATTGAAAAGCCAAAAGACCGGTCGCCGCTACGTCGGTTTTCAATTGTAGCGGCGCTCTCTGAGCGTTGCTGCTTTCGGCGGTCAAAGACCGCCACTATAGAAATCATGTTAAGTGCTGGAATTGTAGGTCTGCCAAACGTTGGGAAATCGACGCTTTTCAATGCGGTCACTCGCACGCACAAAGCACCGGCGGAGAATTATCCGTTCTGCACGATTGATCCGAATGTGGGCATGGTGATCGTGCCCGATCCCCGCCTTGAAAAAATCGCCGAGCTTTCCCGCTCGAAGAAGATCACACCCACAGCAATCGAGTTTGTGGACATCGCTGGCTTGGTGAAAGGCGCGAGCGCGGGTGAAGGTCTTGGGAATCAATTTCTCCATCATATTCGCGAGGTTGAGGCCATCGTTCAGGTGGTGCGTTGCTTTGAAAATCCGGACGTTCATCACGTCAGCGCGACCATTGATCCGGTTCGCGACATCGAAGTCATCAATACCGAGCTCGTGCTTGCGGACCTCGCTTCCTTGCAGAAGCGACGCGACCGAATGCAAAAGCAACTGCACGCCGGCGAAAAAGCAGCAATTATTGAAAGTGCGATCATCGAAAAATTGCTCCCGCATCTCGACCGCGGGAAACCGGCGATTACCGCCGAGTTGACTTCAGACGAGAAGACAGTTGCGCGAGGTTTTTTCCTGCTGACGTCAAAACCAACTATTTTTGCCTGCAACGTGGCGGAGTCGGATTTGGCGGCGATTTCCAAAGGCGACTCCGCGAATCCCGCCACGCGCTATGTGGATCTTGTTCGAAACTACGCCGCGCACCATTTTGCCACTGAAGCGATTGTAGTCAGCGCACACATCGAAAGCGAGCTGGTTGATCTCAGCGAGCAGGAGGCGCTCGAATATTTACACGGGCTTGGCGTGGAAGACAGCGGTGTGCACGCGCTTATCCGCGCAGTGTATCATCTGCTTGGGTTGCGGACGTTTTTCACCACTGGCGAGAAAGAGTCGCGCGCCTGGACCATTCACGCCGGCGATAAAGCGCCAGCCGCGGCGGGGGCAATTCACTCCGATTTCGAGCGCGGGTTTATCGCAGCCGAAACCATCCATTACAATGACCTCGTCGCAGCCAGTTCCTTCGCGAAAGCACGCGAAGCAGGCAAACTGCGCCTCGAGGGAAAAGAGTACGAAGTGCGCGACGGTGACGTGATTCTCTTTCGGTTCAACGTCTGAGGCCCAACTGTCCTCTTGCTTCTCACGCTGCTTCTACATCTCTGCGATCAACTCCCGAATCAGATTAAGACGAAGCGGAAGAGGAAGATTTCTCGTTCACTGCCCCAGGTATAAGATCCGACCGCATTGCTCGCAGTTCACGATTTCCTTTCCCGCTTTAACCCGAGCGGCGGTGGCAGTCGTTACTTTCATGTGGCAACCGGTGCAAACGCCGTGCTCCACGGCGACGATCGCAGCGTCGCCCTTGCTATTGAAGAGGCGTTCGAACTGGTCGAGCAAATCGTCGTCGATTTGAGCGGCAAGCGTTTTCCGCTCGTTTTCGAGTTCCTGCTGCTGAGCTTCCAGCGCTTTGGATTTGGTTTCCAGATCGGCCAGTTGGCGTGCAATGCTTTCTGTCGTCGCCCGCGCGCTTTTATCGGCTACTTCGAGTTCGCCTTTGAGCTTGTCGGCCTCGATCATCAATTCGAGTTCCTGATCCTCGAGTTTCCGGATTTCATTTTCGTACCGCTCAATTTCGTGGCCAATCGCCCGAAACTCCTCATTCTTCCGGGTTTGATATTGCTGCGTCCTAAGGCGCGCGATGCTTTCGGAACGTGTGCCCACGTCGAGTTCCAGTCTTTTGCGATCAACTTCGACCAGGCGCCCTTTCTGTTTCAACGATTCAACGCCCGCCGTGGTTGCAGCCAGTTGCGATTCAAGATGAGCTCGCTCCAATGGCACCGTCTTTATCTCAGTCTGGATCTGTCTGATCTTTTGCTGTCGATCTTGAAGAATGAGCAGTTGTTCCAGTTCCGAATGCACGAGCGCTCAACCTATTGATTTGGCAAAGCGGCGTCAATCATTGGCCTGCAGGGTTGAATTGATTTAGGGCCTCCAGCACCTGGTCGGGGCGCGCACGCACGGCAATATTTTCGGTAAGATTCACCCAGCGAACGATGCCATTTGAATCGAGGAGAAATTCGGCCGGACGTGCGATATCCGCTCCTTTCGGACCCGCCCCAGGATGCAGCACGTCGTATCGACGAATAATCTTCGCGTCCGGATCGGAAAGCATCGGAAACGTGTACCCGAGTTTTTGCGAATGACGCTGGTTAGCCTCCGGCGGATCAACGCTGATGCCGACAACCCGAATGCCGCGTGCGTCGAATTCCGAAAGCCGGTGTTGGAAACTCCGCAACTCGGAGTTACACAGCGGTCACCAAAAGCCGCGATAAAAAATCAGCACGGCCCCCTTTGAGTTAGAAAGCAAATCGCCGAGTCCGACAGGTTTCCGATTTTGATCCAGTAAGAAAAAGTCAGGCGCCTTTTGCCCGACGTGCGGGGCGCCAGCTGAAGCCGGCACTTGGTGCAGGACGTAGAAGATTACGTAGCTGAAAAATCCAACAAGAAGCAGAGCAATAGCTGCGAAGACCGAACCGAAAATCTTTCCGCGAAAAACCTGCGGACGGCCGAACGCCCGGAAAAGACCGAAAATCAGCAACGCACCGCCGATGCCAAAGAGCAAAAAATTCGCCCACGGAAAATCGCGCGTGATTGGAAACTGTGCGAAGAACTCGTAGGAGACCAGCCCGGCGACGGTAACAATAAAGCCGATCCAGATCGGCCAGTTCCATTTTCGTTTCATTGCGCTCTTGCTGGCGCCAGCCGGAAGACCCAGCGATACAGCCCGATTGCGATTGCCGCGAAAGCAAGGCCACCGAGGATCACTCCAGCGGTTTGAAAGCCGGGCCCAACCAGGGCCAACGGAGCATCTTTGCCCGAGAAAACGATTATCGCCGAAATCACCACTCCGATGATCCCCTCGCCGACGATCAACCCGGATGCGAGCAGCACGCCAAGCTGCTTCGTTGATTCCGGTCGTGCGGTGCGGTCAGCGCGCCTGTCGAACAACCATCCGGCAACGGCTCCGACCACGATCATCAGCGTGCTTTGCGTAGGTAGATAAATGCCGAGGCCCACTGCCAGTGGTGGAACGCGCATGTGTCGTGTCGTGCGCGCCAGAATCTCGTCCAGCAGGATGATACCAATGCCGATCATGCCGCCGATCCGGATCAAACTCCAGTCGATATCACCAGCAATGACTCCTTGAGCAAGTGAAGATATCAATCCTGCCTGGGGAGCGGGCAAAGGGTGCGCACGTGCTTCAGCGCCCGGCGCTCCGACGAAACCGTAAGCGTGATTCACGAGATCCAGCACCGGCGGAATGACGAACGCGCCCGCGATGACGCCGAAAATCAACGCCACTTGTTGCTTCCACGGCGTTGCATCGACCAGCTGTCCGGTCTTGAGGTCCTGCAAGTTGTTATTGGCGATCGCCGCAACGTTGAAAATCACTGCCGTCGTAAAGAGCGCGAACGCCATCAGCGCCTTGCTGGAATCCGGCGACACGTACGGTTTCACGCCGATCACCAGCAGCAGCGCCGCACCGATTACGACTAAAATACCAATGCCAGACAAGGGACTATTCGAGGAACCGATCAACCCGGCCATATATCCGCACACTGCGGAAACGAAGAAGCTCATCAACACAACGTAAGCGACCCCGCCGATGATAAGTGTGGGCAAATGCGCGCCGAGACCGCTGCTATTGCCGAAATATCCCAGCAACCAGGCGATCGGTAGCATGCAGAGCAGCGTTACCAGGCCCACAATCCCGATCGGAATATCGCGCTCAGTGATCGGCAGCGAATCGGCCTGACCGGCTTTTCGGGCCCGCGATGCAGCCATCGCGCCCGCGAGTCCCCTGGCCACGGGTTTAACGAGTTTAAGAAGCGTCCAAATCGCCGAAACACCTATCGCGCCAGCACCAACGAAACGAACCTTGGTGCTCCAGGTTTTTTGCGCAAGTGTGGCAGCAGCCGTCGTGAGGTCGCCTGACATCGCAGAAAAATGCGGAACGCCCCAGCCCCAACCGATTACCGCACCGATGAGCATCGCAATCCCGACAGATAAACCAACCAGGTGACCGATCCCAAGAAGAGCAAACGACAAGAAGAAATCATATCCGCTCACTGATCCGCGCTTGCCGATGCGAAAAGTTTGCGCCACATCAGCGGCCAATACTTGTGTCTGGACAATGACCGCGAATACCGCGGCAACGATCGAGCCCCACAGGTACTGCAAGCAGACCGGCCCTCCCATGTTCAATGTCGGAAGCATGCTTGGAATCGCTGCTGCTCCCGACCTTGAGCACTTCGGCGCATGCAACGCCTTCCGGATACGGCAAATCGGAAGTTGTGACTAGCGCCCTACGTAGAGGAATCGAATACATCACACCCAGAATTCCGCCAAGTGCGCAAATCCAGAACGAAATCCAGAACGGAAACTCGGTCCACCAACCGATCATGATCAGGCCCGGCAGCACAAAAATGATTGATGAAAGTGTGCCCGCGGCGGAAGCAACGGTTTGGACGATATTATTTTCCTGAATGCTCGCATCGCGAAAACCACGCAGGATGGCCATCGAGATGACTGCGGCAGGAATCGATGTTGAAAAGGTTAGACCGGCCTTAAGCCCGAAGTACACATTCGCCGCGGTGAACACCAGCGTGATAATGACGCCGATGATGAGACCACGTACTGTGAGTTCTTTTCGCACAGGACTCGGAGAATAGTGTGGAATCAGCGAAAGGGTCAAGGCATTGCAATCAATAACGCTGTCCTGGTTCCTGATTCAGGGAACAATGGAGCGGTTGGGAACCGCGACATGGCCGGTTAAGCCGAGAGGGTGAGCGGTCGAGCGCTGCGGAAACAAGCCGAGAGGCAACTAGTGTGAAGTTGCCAACGGGGTCAAGGAAGTGTGACTTGCACCCGCCTGCCCAATGAATTCAGCGTTGTCACGCCCTTGTGCTCTAGTCCATTCTCTCGGACCTCTCTCAAATGTCGACGATCGATAGCGCAAATCCGCCACAGGAATATCCAGACATCGTCGGCGCGCGGCCGACGAATCCATTGGCCGCCAACTTCAAACCGTTCATTCCAGCCTCGGCCCATTTGGCGGAACTCACCTGGCCGCATTTAATCACCGGCACGATTCTTGGAATTATTTTCGGCGCGTCATCACTTTACCTTGTGCTCAAAGTTGGATTGACGGTGAGCGCGTCGATCCCGGTGGCCGTGCTTTCAATCACCATCTTTCGCATTACGTCGAAGCTCTTTCGATCACGCGACGCGACGATCCTGCAAAACAACATTGTTCAAACCGCCGGGTCGGCAGGTGAATCGATCGCGTTCGGCCTTGGTGTGACGATGCCGGCAATCATGATTCTCGGATTCGACCTCGAAATCACGCGGGTGATTCTCGTTGCGGTTCTCGGCGGATTACTCGGCATACTGATGATGATCCCGCTGCGCCGCGCATTGATTGTCGCCGAGCACGGTGTTTTGAAATATCCCGAAGGCACGGCTTGCGCTGAAGTTCTGAAGGCAGCCGTCTCGAAAGAATCGATCGCGGTCGCGGACAAGACGCACACGACCGCGAATGCAGAAATTGTTAATCAGGAAGCTGCCAGTGGTGGAGGGAAAGTAATCTTCACCGGTTTTGGAATCGGTTTCCTTTACCAGGCCGCCATGGGCGCGTTCAGGATGTGGAAGGACACGCCGGAGAAAATCTTTGGTGTGCCTCTTAAAGGCGCCTCAATCTCCGCCACGATCGAACCAGCCTTGCTTGGTGTCGGCTATATCATCGGGCCGCGGATCAGTTCGATCATGTGCGCGGGCGGCGTGCTTTCGTATCTCGTTCTAATTCCAGCGATCAAATTTTTCGGGGACAACCTCTCGGGACCGCTTGCACCGGGAACCATTCCCATCGGTCAAATGGGACCGGACGATATTCGCGAGGCATATATCCTTTACATCGGCGCGGGAGCAGTTGCCGCCGGTGGAATCATCAGCTTGTTCCGTTCGATTCCTACGATCTGGCACGGATTACGAGGCGGTTTGTCGGATCTCCTGGGCCAACACACTTTGAGCGAAAATGTAGCGCGAACAGATCGCGATATGTCGATGCGCGTGGTTGTTATCGGTTGTCTCGCGATCATTGCGGTCATTATGGTAGCTCCGCAGCTGCATCTGCGTGGCAATTTTCTCGGCGCATTTCTGATCGTGGTGTTTAGCTTTCTGTTTGTCACCGTGTCTTCGCGATTAACCGGAGAGATTGGATCCTCTTCAACTCCGATCTCTGGAATGACCGTGGCGACTTTGCTGCTCACTTGCCTGGCATTCCTGATTGCAGGCTGGACCGCTCCGCCCTATTTCGTTACTGCGCTTTCGATTGGAGGAATTGTCTGCATTGCTGCGTCTAACGGCGGCACGATCTCGCAGGATCTAAAAACAGGTTTTCTAGTTGGCTCGACACCACGGGCACAGCAAATCGCAATCCTCTTCGGTTCGCTGGCATCAGCCCTGACACTTGGATACGTGCTCTTATTTTTGAATGACGCGTACACCGTTTACGTGCCGGTTCCCGCAAACACTGAATTGCGCGCGCCTGCGAATGAGATCGGGCATGCATCAAAGGTGCAAGGGATACAGGCCGCTTCCGATCCTAACACCTATCATGTCTGGCAACGCACGGATCCCGATGGCGGTGCTGCTCAGCGCTATTTGGTCAATGAGAATGGCGTTCCCGTTTACCTCGTCGATCCCGGAATCAACGGCACACACAGGGTTCGTCCTGACGGCTCGACAGTACAGAAATTCGATGCGCCGAAAGCAACTCTGATGTCGTACATCATCAAAGGCATCCTCAGTCACAAGTTGCCGTGGGCGCTCGTTCTGCTCGGCGCGATGATTGCAGTGGTGCTTGAGATGAGCGGGATTCCATCGTTGGCATTTGCTGTAGGAGTCTACCTTCCCATCGCCTCTTCCACCCCAATTCTTGTCGGCGGAATGGCTCGCTTGCTGGTGGATCGTTATCTAAAAGGAAAATTCCGACACAAGAACCTATCCGAGACCGAGCTCACCGCCGAGGGCGACAAAAGTCCCGGCGTTTTGCTCGCCTCGGGGTACATCGCGGGAGGCGCGATCACCGGAATTCTGATCGCTGCCAAAGAGATGGTCGGTCCACTTGCCGCGATTGGGCATCGAATCGAGGAATGGCAAACAGCTCACAATCCGTTTCTTAGCGGCCCGTACGCGGATCTACTCGCCTTGATTCCATTTTTCATAATCTCGCTGCTTCTCTATCTCGTCGGCCGCGATTTGTTACTCGTTGCGCGGCGGAAGATATGACGAAAAGCAGTTCGTTTTAATACGTGTTTTCGACCACGCGCGCAGCGCCGTTCATTTCCAACTGTGTGCTTATCTTCTCAATACCGGCAGTGAGCGCTTTGATTTGCTTCTGCTGTTCCAGGACAGTTGCCTCCAATGTTTCCACTTTGCGATGCTCTTTGAGAAACTCATTGAGCAACATCGCGTTCACCATTTCGTACCGCACGCTTTCCACCTGACCTTTGTCATTGCGATATACGAGGTCGCCGTTCACCTTTTCCACTTCCTCGGCGATCAAACCAAAACCGAGCGCCTGTGTGGGGTCATACTCCTTTTTAAGACGAAAGCTGACCGGCTTAAGCTCGTAAAGCAGCTTGCTGGCCGCAGCGAGCGGCTTGACGTCGTGCTTGTAACGTTGAGACGAAACAACAGCAGTATGGCCAAGTCTGCCGTCGCTTAGTCGCACCGTAACGTAATCATTAACACCTGCGCTAAAATTCTGTATCAACGTGTTGACGTTGCGGATCCAAGTAGTGTCGTTTACGGCCGCGTTGCCTTGGACGCCCTGGCCGATACACACGTTCCCAGACCCAGTGACGGAGCCGCCGGCACTCCTGCCCAAGGACGTATTGTCATCGCCGGAGCTGTTGCTCGCTAGCGCCTGCAAACCTACGGCTGTGTTGTCGCTGCCGCTTGTGTTGGCGCCCAAGGCATTCAAACCCACGGCCGTGTTGCTGTTGCCGTCGGAGTTGGTTCCGAGCGCCGTCCAACCGTCGGCGGTGTTGCTGTTGCCCTTAGTATTGCTCAGGAGTGCTTCGTACCCGGTGGCCGTGTTATTTGCACCGACGGTATTAGCAAAGAGCGCAGCCCTGCCAACGGCCGTGTTGCGTCCACTTAATGCGTTGAAGAAAAGCGCAGCGGTACCGATGGCCGTATTGTCGTCGCTCGTTGTGTTGCTAAAGAGAGCAGCGTTACCAACAGCGGTATTTGCGCTGCCGGTCGTGTTGTTTCTGAGCGCTTCAGTGCCGGTCGCCGTGTTGGCCTCACCTGTCGTATTGCTAAAAAGGGCGAAGGCTCCGTCAGCTACGTTGGTACTGCCGGTAGTGTTCAGGAAGAGTGCTGCAGCGCCAGTGGCCGTATTTGAATCCGCTGTGTTGAGCGCAAGCGTTCCAGCGCCAACGGCCGTGTTGAAACTGCCGGAGCTGACGCTCAAGAGCGACGACCAACCAAGTCCTGTATTCGCAGCGCCGGTGGTGACGTTTAACAGGGCATTTTGCCCCTCAGCAGTGGCGAAGTTTGGGTAGCCTCCATCCGGCGGCGGGACAACCGCTTGCGCTGATGGTGAAATCAAAAAGCAGACAACCAGAATTGTTGTGAATATGGCGTTTCTGTTTTTCATGATTTTATTTCCTTTCATTGTTTGCTTTTCAGAAACTAGTTATGGCGATTATTGCGCGCGATGTTGGGGCGACCCTACTCATTTCCACTTGCGTTCTCACTTGCTGGAGGTCTGCACCAAGCGCTTCGATTTGCCTTTGCAGACGTGCGATAGTCGCTTCCTGTTTCTCATTCTTGCGGTGTTCTTTGAGAAACTCGTTGAGCACCATTGCGTTCACCTGATCGTACCGCACGCTGTAGGCTCTTCCATCTTTGTCACGTACCACCAGATCAGGGTTTACTTTCTCTACCTCTTCGGCCACCAGACCAAATTGCTGCATGCCCGCTGGATCTATCTCCTTTTTGTAATGGAAGGTAACAGGCTTAAGCGCAAAGAGCACTTCACTGACCCGCTCCATTGGCTTGATATTATCTTTGAACCGGCTGGAAGAAGTCAACGTTCCCAGCCTGTGGTTTGAATTAACGTAGACCGCCGCGCCCGAAGCAGATGTTTGGCCAAAGATGTTGCCGATAAAGCAGCTGTCACCCACGTCCGCACCAAAAACGTTCAAGCCGATACAGATCGCGTTCTGGGCTGTTACGACGTCGTGGCCGGCATTTACGCCCACGGCAATATTCAAGTTGCCCCCAGTGTTTTGATCGAGTGCACGCACGCCAACGGCGGTGTTGCCTGAGCCGGTGGTGTTGTTTACGAGCGCGTTTTCACCGATGGCCGTGTTTGAAATCGCCGGTTGTGTTCCTAAAGAGTGCACCTGCACCGACGGCCGTGTTAGCGCTGCCGTCTGGAGGACTTCCATTGTTGTGAGAGAGCGCGCCCCATCCATTGGCGGTGTTTCCACGGCCTTCGATGTTATTCAAAAGGGCGGTCACCCCAGTGGCTGTGTTAGCAGTACCGGTCGTGTTGAATAAAAGCGCTGCCGTCCCAATAGCCGTGTTTTGGGCTCCCTCAGTCGTGCTTTGATTTCCGACGTTGAAAAGGAGCGTTCCCGCACCCACAGCGGTGTTGTAGCTCCCGTCAGTGTCGCTCCGGAGGGAAAACCAGCCTACTGCAGTGTTTGCTAGTCCGGTGGTGCGACTAAAAAGAGCGTTTTGCCCCTCCGCTGTGTTAAATCCGGGATACCCACCATCGGGTGGCGGGATGACGCCTTGTGTTTTTGGCAAAATGGCAAAGTGAAGGAGCGCCAGCGCAATCAAAAACAATGGAGGTATTGCTTTTAGCTGAATCAATCGGTTCATGATTATTCTTTCCTTTCGCCCGCTGCATGATTTCTATTGCGGTCCGGAAGAGACGAAGAACCCAGCGGGTAAAAATCCTCCGCCTGATTCAGATCCGTTTAGCTACGCCGAGTTTGTAAAAAATCTGCGGGCGTGGCAAGCCGAAACGGGAAACTCAGGAAGTCCGTGGTCGCGAGGATGCGATCAGCATCACGCGAGGCGTGTGCGCTCCACAGATCAGAAGCGCTCTACTGGCGAAATTTGCCGCTCGCGGACGCTCTTCTCGGATTTCTCTTCACCGACCACGACGTTGCGGAGATCCGCGATTTCCTGGTTGATCTCCTGAAAGGCGTTTTCCGAGAATTTGTTAGGCGGTGAAAGGTTTTTCTTAAACTCGCCTACGTATTGCTGTGCGCGTTCGATTATACCGGAAGGCAACGTTCCAAGAATTTGGTGCACCGTTTCGATTTCAGGTACACGATGGCAAAGCATCACGATATTGTTCCCGGCCTCGAGACAGAGGCGAATGGTATCGTCTAATCGATAACGGATCAGAATTGCGCCCATATCGAGATCGTCAGTCATGATCAGGCCCTCGAAACCAAATTCATTGCGCAACAACTCTGTAACAATCCGGCGAGACACGGTGGCCGGCGTGGGTTTCTCCTCGAAGCATGGGTACCACCCGTGGCAGACCATCATGCTGTCTACGTCGCTTACGAACTGCCGAAACACGGCCAATTCATTTAGATCAAGTTCTTCGCGCGCTGCGATCGATTCGAGGCAATTGGAAATGAGCATCTGAAGTTGCGGCAGAGTAACCGGGGAAATGTTTGCCGCAGCTCGCGATCCCCTGCCCTCTCATCGCTTCGTTGAATGCACCGGCATTTCGCACAACCTGCTCGACGGTTTTCCCGTAGCACCGGCCGTACAACGAATTCTCGGCGTCATCGTTGAAGGAAATGTCGAGCACTGGACAAAGATCGAGATTGAAGCCGAAAAGGCGCAGCAAACGTCCAGTGATATCGCCGTGTCGCCGGATCAGATCGATATCATTCTTATCGCGCAATTGTTGCGCGTTCGGCGGTTCGTTTCCGATGCGCCGCAATCGCGAGACGCGTCCGCCTTCCTGATCGATCGTGATGATTGGCTCTATGTCGCTCAAATCGCGCAAATCATCGATGAGCTTTCGCAGTTGCGTCGCGCTCTCAAGATTGCGGCCGAAAAGAATGTACGCTCCCGGTTGCACGCGCCGAAATAAACGAGCTGTTTCCGCATCGAGTTCTTTTCCGGGAACCCCCGTCATGATCAGTTGCCCAAGCGTATCGGCATTCATGGCGCGCAAAGATGAACGCTCAACCCGTTTCCGGCAAGCCTCTCGCGCGGTACCCGCGCAATATTCCATGTTGCCTAATCAGTGCCTCTGCGCACCGCGAGTCGATACATCAATGGTCCTGCAGCGATTGCGATGGCGCTGCCGATCACTGCTGGCAGACCGTATTCGCCGTCGGCCAGGGAAACGCAGATCACGCCCACCAACACTATCATTGGCATCGAAGCGAGAGCTGCCACACCCCTGCGGCTCAGTGGAATTCGGAACACGCCGCGCAGTGTCGGTTCGGTTTTCCGAAGTTGAACCAGTGCGCCGAACTCCAGGAAAAGCGCAACCGAATAAAGAAGCACGTCGGCGACGATCAGTTTGCCGAACGAAACCAGAGCGAAGAGTGAATAAAAAACCGCTGACACGATAACAGCTGTCCGCGGCGTACCGTGCGCATCAAGTTTCGCCAGAGCCTTCGGTAACAAACCATCATCGGCTAGCACGAATGGAATTCGCGAGTAACCAAGCAGCAGCGCGTTAAAGAGTGCAAGCGCGCTGATCATTCCGCCGAGGGCAATCCAGATTGCGAGCCAGCGGCCCGCATTTCCAGCAGCCGACGCGGCGATTTGTGGCCAGCCACCTTCAGTCCAGGTGGTCCAATCGCTGGAACCAAGCGTGGTGAGCAAAGGAACGAAGTAGCCGATCGTCACAAGCGGTAGTGCGATCGCGAGCGCGCGCGGATATGTTCGTGATGGATCCTTTACTTCGCCCTGCACAGTCGACGGATTGTCCCAGCCGATGTAATTCCAGAGCGCAATCGAGATACCAACCGCCAAACCGCCCAGTCCGCGAGCGTGTTCAGATGCGAACGGTTGCCACGGAATGTGAGTCATCCGCGGCGCACTCGCGATCGATAACGCCAGAAAACCGAGCATTACAAAACAGCCGGCGATGATTGAAGTGCGACTCACGTTCACAGAGCCACGAATGTTGATCCATGCTGCGCCCCAAATAATCGCAAGGGAAATGAGCCATTCGACTCGCCCATCCAATCCGGGAATGAAATAACGCAAATATTGATTGAACAACACTGGGTAAATCGCCATGTCCACCAGCGAATACACCCACGTGAGCCAGCCATTCTGAAAAGCCCAGAAACGCCCGAACGCACGATCGACCCAGCGATAATAACCGCCTTCTTCCGGCAACATGCTGGCCAGCTCGCCGACGATCAACGCTTCCGGTACGGACCACACCAGCGGAACGAGGGCCAAAATGAGCAGGCCCAGCCCGGGTCCAACCGAGTGAACCAGCGTCTCGGTGGTGTACGGGCCGCCTGACGTCGAAAAGAAGAGAACGAAAACGAGTCCGAGCGTTCCGATCGCACGTGGAAGTTTCTGCATCATCGATCACGCCAGCATGACAAAGGGCACAACGTTTCAGCAACCAAATGTCCAAGGAAAGCAGGAACGCAGGAAACTTTTTCGGGGTTCAGAAGGGAAATCTGAAGAAGGTCAAAGAGTTTGTTTCTTATATCTCCGCGACGTTTGTGTTCTTGTTGTCGTTAACCAAATCTCCGTAACATTGTGTCCATCGTGATCCTTTGTGACCTTAGTGCGAAATTAGGCACGTGCGGTTAGGATGTTTTTATGGCGCGACTCACAAGAATACTAATCGGCATCAACGTCGCTGTTTTCGTCTTGGAAGCTTTAACGGGCCCACGTTTGCTGGCGAGCTTCGCGCTCTGGCCGGTTGGCCATTTTATTGTACCCCAGTTCGACATTCCCGTTGGGTTCAAGATTTGGCAGCTCATCACGTGCGGATTTCTCCATGCGAATTTCCTTCATCTGGCGATCAACATGTACGCGCTTTGGATGTTCGGTTCTGATGTCGAACGAACACTCGGAACGCGCCATTACCTGACGCTCTATTTTGCTTCTCTGCTTTGTTCAAGCGTGACTCAGTTGCTGGTCGTCTCAATGATGACATCAAGCGGAGTTTATCCGACCGTCGGCGCGTCAGGCGCGATCTTCGGAGTTCTGCTGGCATTCGGGCTGCTTTTTCCGCGCCGCACTATTGTCCTGTTGATTCCGCCAATTCCGATGCCAGCGATTGTTTTCGTGATTCTTTACGCGCTGCTTGAACTCTTCAGCGGAGTTTTCGGAACTAACCAGGGCGTCGCGCATTTTGCGCACCTTGGCGGGATGGTAGGCGCTTATCTTACCCTTCGGCACTGGCGGGGGCGTCAACGCGCCGGGTACTGAAAAACATAGTGGCGGAACAGAGACCCCGAAACGCGCTGACCAGCGTCCATGATGCGCCACGCCGGTCTGCTTATGTGATCGCGCTGTGCTGCGTTGCTGCGATCGGAGGCTTCCTATTCGGCTTCGACAGCGGTGTGATTAACGGTGCCGTTGACGCCCTGGCAAAAGCGTTCGGCACTGACACGGCTGGGACCGGCTTTGCGGTTGCTTCGGTGTTGCTCGGCTGCGCCATGGGCGCGTTCGGTGCAGGCAGATTGGCCGACTCTCTGGGGCGACGTCCGACGATGCTCTTGAATGCGATCCTATTTCTCGTGACCGCTGTGGTTACCGGCGCTGCCAACTCGGCGGCCGTATTCATCGCGGTTCGGATCACGGCCGGTATCGCCATTGGTGGCGCCAGTGTGTTGGCGCCGATGTACATCGCGGAAGTTGCGCCGCCGCACATGCGGGGACGCCTGGCCTCGCTGCAGCAAATGGCGATTGTTGTTGGATTATTTAGCGCGTTTCTAAGTAACGCGCTTCTGGCCAAACTTGCTGGCGGCGCCAGTGAAATCTTTTGGTTTGGAGCGCCGACATGGCGCTGGATGTTTTGGATGGAAGCGTTACCGGCTGTCGCATTTTTGTTAGGCAGCATGACGATTCCCGAGTCGCCGCGCTATCTCGTCTTTGTGGGCAAACACAAGCAAGCACGCCACGTCTTTACGCGAATTGGTGGCGATGCCGACCGGTTGGTGCGGCAGGTCGAACAAAGCCTCGAGGCTGAACGCTGTCCCCGGCTGTCTGATCTTATCATTCCCGGCACGAGACGCATTGCTCCGGTTCTTTGGGTGGGAATGGGCTTGGCTGTTTTCCAGCAATTCGTCGGTATCAACGTCATTTTCTATTTCGGAGAGATTTTGTGGAAAGCAGCGGGTGCAACCGAAGAGTGGGCTCTGCGCATTAACGTGCTCACCGGCCTCGTGAACATCCTCGCCACAATTCCAGCCATCATGCTGATTGATCGCATTGGCCGGAAACCGTTGTTGGTGGTGGGCTCAGTGGGGATGACGCTGACGCTCGGTGCGATGGCAGCCGTGTTCGCTACCGCTGGTTCAGGCCCTGATGGCAAGCCAGTGCTAAGTCATGTTGCCGCGGTGTCCGGACTCACGGCAGCGAACCTTTACATCGTCGCGTTCGCCGTGTCGTGGGGCCCGGTGATGTGGGTTTTGTTAGGCGAAATGTTCCCGAACGAAATCCGCGGAGCTGCTCTTGCCATCTCCGGTGCCACCAATTGGCTAGCGAATTTCACCGTCACCGTCACTTTTTTACCGCTGCTGAGAACGGTCGGTCTGACCGGCGCTTACGCCTTCTACGCGATAGCTGCAGCGATCTCGCTCCCGTTTGTGTGGCTCACCGTAGGTGAGACAAAAGACAAGGCATTGGAACAGATGAAGAATGTTTCCGCATCCGACAGCGACTAACCAGATGTTGCGCGTTGTTTTTAACGTGTCTCGATTGAGGAGACGGGCTTGTTAGGCTGCGCGATCTGATCTTGCTGGTAACGCCGGTTGTGGCTGGGATGACGGGAGCGCCTTCTGCACCATTGGCTTGACCTTGGTTCCAAGGATCTCGATCGCACGCATCATCTTCGCGTGTGGCAGTGCAGCGACACTCATCTGGAACGTCAGTCGCGAAATGCCGCCCAAACATTCGTTAATATGCAGAATCTTTTCCACGACGGCTTCAGGGTCTCCGACCAGGAGGCCGCCTGTAGGTCCAAGCTGGCCGTCGAAATGGGCTCGAGTCACCGGTGGCCAGCCTCTTTCTTTTCCAATCGCGTTAAAGCTTTCGGCATAACCGGGAAAAAAATCGGCGGCTGCTGTAGCAAAATTTTCTGCCACATAGCCAAGGGAATGGACACCGACTTTCAGCTCTTCCAGCGAATGGCCGGCACGCACACCGGCCTCTCGGTAAAGATCGATCAGAGGTCGAAACCGTCGGTGTTCGCCCCCGATTATCGCCACCATCAAAGGAAGTCCAAGCGCGCCGGCACGGGCAAACGAGGCCGGTGTTCCACCGGCACCGAGCCAGACTGGCAGTGGGTCCTGCACTGGACGCGGAAATACTCCTTCACCATTCAAGGCCGCGCGATGTTTACCCGACCAATGAACATAAGTGTGCTTCCGAATCCGAAGAAGCAGATCGAGCTTTTCCGCAAACAGCGAGTCGTAGTCTTTTAGATCCAAGCCGAACAGTGGAAAGGCTTCAATGAATGAGCCGCGACCAACGACCATTTCCGCTCTCCCCTTGGAGAGCAGATCTAGCGTCGCGAATTCCTGAAATATCCGCACCGGATCAGCCGCGCTGAGCACTGTAACTGCACTGGTTAGGCGGATGCGCTTTGTCCGGCTTGCTGCTGCAGCCAGAATCATGGTCGGTGCCGAATCGAGGAATTCGGGCCGATGATGTTCGCCGATGCCAAAGACGTCGAGACCGGCTTCATCAGCCAGGCTAATCGCCTCCAGCAATTCGCGGAGATGCCGCGCGGGTTCGATGGCCTTGCCGGTTTTTGGGTCGATGGTGGCCGCAACGAAACTGTCTATGCCAATTTCCATATATCTTCTCGCGTTGTGTGCTATAATAAATTTATATTCAGTCTAATTATATTGATGCAAATATACATTAAATCAAATTAAATCAAACCCAAATGCCGCGCAAAACAGTCACTCCGAAGCAACATCGTGCCGGCGTTCACGCCTGGCTGATTCTAATGAAGGCTTTTCAGTCGCTTGTGCCTCACGCCCAGGAAAGCATCGCCCGGACCGGGCTCGGCGATTCCGACTTCCGCGTTTTGGAAGCGCTGCTGCACAAGGGTCCCCTGCCCGTCAACACCATTGGCCCTAAAGTCTGGCTCACTCCCGGGTCCATAAGTATCGCCGTCGATCGGCTGGTTCGAAAAGGACTCGTCGTCCGGAAAGAACAACCCACCGATCGACGGGTCCGGCGCGTTAAACTTACGCGCAAGGGTCGGGCCTTGATCACTGCCACCTTTCGCAAACACGCCGCAGCAATGGAGAACGTGGTTGGCGTTCTATCAAAGAAAGAACGAACGGCATTGGTTCGCCTCTTAAAGAAATTAGGTAAGCACGCGGAGAGAACCGGCGCGGGTGAAAACGCCGCGTAAAAGGGCCGAGTAAACTGATGGCTTATCTGTTCGATGCGTTTACGATTCGCGATGTGGAATTCGCCCATCCGGTGTGGAATGTGTGACTATGCGTGACGACCTCCTGTCGCGATTTCTGCGCTACGTCCGTTTGGACACTCAGTCGGACGAAACGAGTAACACGTTTCCGAGCACGCCAGGCCAATTAGTGCTGCTAGAGATGCTCAAACAGGAGCTGAATGAACTGGGAGCGGCGGACGTGCAGATGACAAAGCATGGCTACGTCATGGCCAGCATACCTGCCAACACGCGCAAAGCCCGTGTGCCGACGGTGGCGTTTCTCGCCCACGTGGATACGGCGCCAGACTGCTCGGGCAAAGACGTCAAACCCGTCGTTCACCGCAAGTACGATGGCAAAGTTATTAAGTTCTCAGATAATCCTGGTTTAACTCTGGATCCGGTCACGTCGCCGGAGCTTCGATCCGCCCTTGGCAAAGACGTTGTTACCGCCAGCGGCACGACGCTACTCGGTTCAGATGACAAGTCAGGTGTCGCAGTGGTGATGACTCTCGTCGAGAGGTTGCTCCGGGAGACGAAGCGGAAACACGGTCTGATTCGAGTCTGCCTCACTCCCGATGAAGAGATCGGCCGTGGGGTGAACAAACTGGATCTGCAAGTGCTCGGAGCTGATGTGGGCTATACATTGGACGGCGGCGCTCCGGGGGAGATTTGCTGGGAGACCTTTTCCGGCGATGCGGCTGAGGTCATCATTGATGGAATCACCACTCATACCATGGAGGCAAAGGCGAAAGGAATGGTGAACGCGGCCTATCTCGCGGGCAAACTTCTGGCCGCATTGCCGCGCGAACGCTTTGCGCCGGAGACAACCGAGGGGCGAGAAGGCTTCATTCATCCGACCAGTGTTGAGGGGCGGACTGAGCGGGCCGTCGTGAAATTCATCCTGCGCGATTTCGAACTGAACGGGCTGGCGGCGAAGGGCGAAATCGTGCGCGGCCTTTGCCGGGGACTACAAGCGGCCGAGCCGCGGGCGCGTGTTCGCTGCAAGATTCGGAAACAATATCGCAACATGGCTTACTGGTTGCGCAAGGACATGCGTCCCGTTGAATTTGCTCGGGAGGCCTTCGCGGCCGCTGGACTCAAACCCTATGACCACGTCGTCCGTGGCGGCACCGATGGCTCACGCCTCACTGAACTGGGGCTGCCGACCCCCAACCTGTTCTGCGGTGAGCACAACGCACACGGCCCGCTCGAATGGGTCGCGGTGCAAGATATGGAGTCGGCCGTCACAGGCTGCACTCATCTGGCTGAATTGTGGGAACGGAAGGGCTGAGCTCGAATTTCTTTCTGGCGTCAGATACCAGCGCCGAACAATAGAACCGCGCGGATTCACGGCGTGCGTCAGCCGGACTAAATTGTCGCAAGGGGCGATGTGCTAAGCGAGAGTCTCGCATGGCTCACCTGTTCGATCCTCTTACGATCCGCGACCTGGAACTCGCCAATCGAGTCTTTGTTTCTCCGATGTGTCAATACTCGAGCACCGATGGACTGGCTAACGACTGGCACCTCGTGCATCTTGGCAGTCGTGCGGTCGGTGGCGCGGGACTGGTAATCACAGAAGCGACGGCGATCGTGCCGGAGGGCCGTATCAGTCCACAAGACCTCGGTATCTGGAGTGACGAACACATTAAGCCGCTGAAGCGCATCGTTCATTTCATTCACGAGCAAGGCAGCGTCGCCGGGATGCAACTGGCGCACGCCGGTCGCAAAGCGAGCACGCGACGGCCGTGGGAAGATGACGGCGCGGTCCCGGAGAGCGAAGGCGGCTGGAAAAATGTCATGGCGCCAAGCGCGATTCCGTTCACCGAAAATTATCCGATGCCGCAGGCGCTCACGCGAGATGGCATTCGCGAAATCGTCACTGCCTTTGCCGCGGCCGCGCGTCGGGCATGCGATGCTGGCTTTCGTGTCATCGAAATACATGGCGCGCACGGCTATCTGATTCACGAATTTCTTTCGCCGCTCAGCAACCAACGCGGCGATGAATACGGCGGCTCGTTTGAAAATCGCACGCGCATCCTGCGCGAGATTGTGCAAGCTGTTCGCGGATCGTGGCCGAAAGGTGCTCCGTTGTTTGTGCGCATTTCAGCGACCGATTGGGTGGGCGGCGGCTGGGATTTGGAACAATCCATCGCGCTCGCGCGCGAACTGAAACAAATCGGTGTCGATCTGATCGATTGTTCTTCAGGCGGAACTGTGCCGCACGCGAAAATTCCCGCGGGCGCGGGCTACCAAACGCCGTTCGCGGAGCGCATCCGTGACGAAGCCGGGATTCTCACCGCCGCAGTCGGCATGATCACCGCGCCCGCGCAAGCCGAACACATCATTAACACCGGACAAGCCGACGCCATTCTCATGGCGCGCGAATTTCTGCGCGAGCCGTACTGGCCCTTACGCGCCGCACAGGAACTTCGCCAATCGGTTTCATGGCCGGTGCAATATCTCCGCGCCGCGCCGGGACACGCGCACGCCCGTGTTCCGGTCAATCTCGAGAAACTGAAGTCGTGCTTCGAAGAACAACACGCCATTCCCGAGCGGCGCTAATTTTGTTTCTCGCAACCTACAAGCGACGCCCTAATCCGCCGCCTTCGGAGCGCTCAAACTTTTACTGTAGAATCCAGAGCGGTCGAAACAGCAAACGCGCCGTTTCCCGGCCGCGAGCATAGAGCAAGCGTTCTTAATCCGGCGCGCGCGCGTCTCTTCCTGCTTTGCGGAGGTGATCCAATAGATCCAGTCCGCGCGCGCGACGGCGGTTATGTCCGACCACAACGCCCGCGCCTTCGGAGCGGCGGCCGCAAGCGCTTTCCGCAGATCTGATGGCACTTCTGGTTCCGGTGCCTTCGTCGCTGGGGCGATCTCAAGGGTCAGAACGTCGCCCACCGCTGCGCCGGCACGTTTGCGAAGTTTCCCCTCTATTTTGAGCCAGTGGCTCTTTTGGCCGTCTGGCTGGAGCGTCGCTTGAAAAGGAAAGCCATTAATGGTGCCTTCGATCGCCGTCATGCCGCGGGTGGGCAGCTTCACACTGGCGTTCTTTGGCAGGACGAGAAATGTCCAGCCTGTCTTCGCGTTTTCCGCAGGCGCGAAGAGCTTCGCTTTAAAACGAATCGTCGTTTTGGTCATTTTGCTTGATAAGTTACCAAATTCCAGACGGCATCGTGGTCGATCTTGGGCACGTCACATCTACCAAACCATCATCGGGATGCAATCATCTGAAAGAGATATTGCGTGGGCCGTGCAAGATAGTTGGCTCTGTGCCGATCTGCGCTCGATATTCAGGCAGCGATCGGCAATACTGCATTTATGAAACCGGTTATTCATGTCGCTTGGCTCTTGATCGCCGTCTCACTTGCGACCGGTTGTTCACGCAAACAGGCACAGACGGACCCTGCGCCGCCTGAAGTTCTCGTCACGACCGTGCAGCCGCAGGATGTGCCGCGTGTGCTTGAGCGCGTGGCCACGTTGGATGGCTTCATCAACGCCAACATCAACGCGCAGGTTCAAGGCTACATCATTTCGCGCGACTATCAGGAGGGTGGCGTGGTAAAGAAGGGCGATCTCCTTTTTCAGATCGATTCCCGCCCGTACGAAGCCGTATTGGCGCAGGCCAAAGGAACTCTGGCAAAAGACAAAGCCAACCAGGTGAAAGCAGACGCGGACGAAAAGCGCGCGATGGACTTGTTCACCAAAAAAGTCATCAGTGATCAGGAGCGAGACACTGCCACCGCCGCCGCCCAGGCGGGCAGAGCAAACAT
>CAWDRX010000010.1:0-176942 GCA_963804875.1 uncultured Verrucomicrobiae bacterium | reverse complement strand
CATGGCATTTTCACCGGTTTCTTAAGCGTAAGCTGAAGCTCAAACGGGAACGCCCATTCGGACTCGTTCGGGACGATGCTGGATTTTACGAAGCGGTCCGGCGTCTTCAAATCGATAACAAAGAGTGGCGAGTTCGCCAGATTCCGGAGGTAATCGACAACGATTTCCTGCTGCTTCGGATTCCAAAGGTACAGGCCACGCACGTTGATCCCGTCGATCGTTGCAGAAGGCGTGGCCTTTGCTGCCGGACCGGGAGCGGCAGCCGGCGGAGAAGTCGACGCAATTTCGGCGGCGCGTTTCTCAGAAACGCCTAGCAACTTTCCGCCGGAAGTCGCAGCGAGCTCCGTGATCCAAATGTCGGATTGCGGCAAACGCGAGTTTAGCTGTTCGAGAATCTGCGGCCAAAAATTCCGATCGTTCACCGCCGTGATCAATGGAGTGGCGGTAGTGTCCAATGCAGTGATTTGGTTTTTGAGTTTGTCCAACTGCGCCTCGACCAGGTGCATCGTGTCGTTCTTTTGACGGATGGTCTGTGCTGTTTGCTGTGCCACCTGCGCCGCGCGCGTGTAGTAAGCGGACCAGCCCAGCAGTGCGAGCAGAATGCATGCCGCTGCGGCGATGAAGAACAGCCGGCGTTTCTCCAGGTCCTGCCTGCGAACGACGCTCGCCGGCCGCAGGTTCAATTCCATCGGACAAGCGGTAATACTGCGCAGCGCCAGCCCGACTAGTTCGCCTAACAAATGCGCGGAGCGCGCCACGTCCTGCATCGGCGCCGACTCGGCAACCGTCACGTTCTGCAGCGGATTGAAAAACTCGATCGGCACTTGAAACTTTTCGTGAAAAAACTCGCGCATGTAAGGCATGCCAGCACCGCCGCCACACAGGAAAATGCGTGCCGGTCGATTTCCCTGCTGTTGGGCGCGATAGTGCGTGATGGAACGCATCAATTCCGCGTGGAGGCGCGTCATCGTGCTGCGCGTGATTTTCGAAACCCGCGCGACGTTGGGATCGGCTGGTTCTGCGTAAGCGCCACCCAGCCCGACAAAGCCATCCTGTCTTTTGCGAGTTTCCGCCGCCGGAAATGATTCGTTGAATTCCCTGGCGATCGCAGCCGTGATCGCGCTGCCGCCCAGCGGAATGCTCCGCAAAAAAATTCGACCTCCCTCAATAAAAAGAATGTTGGTGGTGCGCGCACCGATATCCAACAGCAGCGAGCAGTCGCCGACGTCGGGGTAGCTGTAGCGAAAGGCGTTGTAGAGAGCCATCGGCGCAATGTCGACAATGGACGTCTGCAGTCCTGTTCCTTCCATCGCTGTATTGATTTCGTCGAGCAAATCAACTTTGATCGCTACCACGACGACCTGAATCTGTTCGCCCAGCCCCCCACCGACGATCTGGTAATCCCAGACGACTTCGTTGAGTGGGAACGGTACATTCTGCTGCGCTTCGAACGAGATGATCTTATCAAGTTTTTCCTGCATCAGCGGCGGTAATTTTACAAACCGGGCGAACACTGATTGTGCAGGCAATGCATAGTTCACGGGCCGCGCCGGAATTTGCATCTCGTGCATGACCTGGCGTAATACGGCCGCGGCCTCCTCAGACGCAACATGTGCATCACGGCGCTGCCCGGTCTCTGGATCAAGGGGCATTTCATGCAGACGATAATTTACCAGAATCAGACCGCCGTGTGCGACTCGGAATTCGGCAACACCGACCGTTTGAGATCCAAGGTTAAGAGTAATCAGGCGCGCCTGTCCGGGCATGGCTTAAGGTCTAAATCGCAATTACGAAATGCCCAAGCAAATTTCAACGCCGAAGTAAGAAGACTATTGAAACGCGTCGCTCCGCCAAGACGGAGCGCGCTGGCCTCGACGCGTTGGCTAACGGACACGTTCGCCGGCACCTTCTCTTTGCAGCGGTCGCGAACCAGAAGGCATCGTCTTGAGGAAACCACGATCCACCCTGTTACTGCGCTCGGCGCCGTGGACGCGCTTATCTCGAAAATGGATAAGCGCGAATTTTCGTTGAGTTGCCGCTCCAGTTCTCGAACGAAGCGCCGGCTGAAATCTGGAATTTATCGTTGCCGGCCTGCCCCCAAACATAACTCCCCACGTAATCGCCGTTGCCTTTGCCGTTCCATTGGCCGTACACAAACCCGACTTCCCCGGTGTAATAAACCTGACTTAACGGCGAGTCGATCATCGCAGCGGGTAAGTCCTTTCCATCGGTCGAAAGATTTCCCGACCGAGAATCGGACGCGGTGATTGGTTTTTTCATAGGCGCCGGCGCAACATCGGCCGGAGCAAAGTACGAAACCGGAAACAGACCGAAAGGCGCCATTCCAATTTGCACAAATGCACTCTCGCTTACTAACTGCGCGCCGTCGGACCACGCACGCACCGGCCCATTGTGAAAAAGAATGGAATCCGATGCGTTCACAACGTTCGGCCGGTATATGCTGAGATTAGAAACCAAATCGAGCGGCTGCACAGCTGACGCGGTGATGCGATGTTTTGCTTTCCCCGAGTTTTTGGCTTGTTGCGCAGCGAGCGGAAAATAAAAGGAGCATAACCCCAGCGCAAGAATGAGCGCGCCCTTGGACATGCGGGAACTCAAGACTAAATCGCTGCAAACGCCAGTAAAACTTTCAAGCAAGCGCCGCTGGCTCCGGGTCGCTCATACAGCGACAGCTACAAACAACGATTCAGCGCTTTAACGATTCTTTAAAATAGTCGACCGTCTTCTTGATACCTTCGTCGAATTCAACTCGCGGTTCCCAACCGAGAACTTTCTTCGCACGGCTGATATCGGGTTGGCGCACCTTCGGATCGTCAACGGGCAACGGTTTGTAGTCGATGGTAGATTTTGTGCCCGTGATCCGGATGATTTCTTCCGCAAACTGTTTGATGGTCATCTCGCGCGGGTTGCCGATATTGACCGGTTCGTGGAAATCGCTCATCGCAAGCCTGAAAATTCCATCGATCAGATCAGACATGTAACAGAATGATCGGGTTTGTGATCCGTCACCAAACACAGTCAGTGGTTGCCCGCTCAGAGCCTGCCCGATAAATGCCGGCACGACACGGCCGTCCCGCAAACGCATTCGAGGGCCGTAGGTATTGAAGATCCGCACGATTCGCGTATCCACGCGGTGATACCGGTGGTAAGCCATGGTCATCGCTTCCGCGAACCGTTTCGCTTCGTCGTAAACGCCGCGCGGCCCGATAGGATTCACGTTGCCCCAATAATCTTCTTTTTGCGGATGCTCCAGGGGATCGCCGTACACCTCCGATGTAGAAGCGAGAATGAAAGTGGCTTTTTTGTCCTTGGCCAAACCAAGCGCGTTGTGCGTGCCAAGCGCATCCAACTTTGAGCGTCGGGATCGGGAGTTCCAGGTAATCGATTGGACTGGCCGGCGATGCGAAGTGAAACACGTAGTCGATCTGTTGTTCCGGAACAAAGATGAAGTTCGAGACGTTGTGTTTGACGAACCGGAAATTCTTGTTCCCGGCGAGATGGCCGATGTTCGCCGGGTTACCGGTGATGAGATTGTCGATGGCGATGACACGATGACCTTCTGCCAAAAGCCGATCCGTCAAATGCGAGCCGAGAAAGCCCGCACCTCCAGTCACGACCGAAACCGGGTTGGAATTTTTCGCCATCGAGGAGTTTTTCTAATCGCTGCTGGCCAGCTTTACCAGCATGAAAGATCTCAAATTGTAGATTGCAGATCTCAAATTGCAGGTTTCTGTGATGACTCGCTTTCAATCGAAAATCTGAAATCCTAAATTTGAAATTACGTCATGCGCATTTTGTCCGGCCTCCAGCCCAGCGGTGCCCTGCACATTGGCAATTATTTTGGCATGATGCAACCCGCCGTCGCGCTGCAAGCCGAGGGCGAAGCGCTTTATTTCGTCGCCGATTACCATGCGCTCACGAGTCTGCGGGACCCGGACATATTGCGCGAAAACAGCCGACGGGTGGCACTTGATTTTCTGGCGTGCGGTCTGGATCCGGAGCGCGCCACGCTCTTTCGGCATTCGGATGTGCCGCAGGTGACGGAACTCGCCTGGATTTTATCAACGGTAGCGCCGATGGGATTGCTTGAGCGGGCGACCTCCTACAAGGACAAGATCGGCCGCGGTATGAGCGCGAACGTTGGATTGTTCAGCTATCCCATCCTGATGGCGGCGGACATCTTGATTTACGACAGCGACGTCGTGCCGGTCGGCAAGGACCAGAAACAGCACATCGAAATTACGCGCGATCTCGCGGTGAAAATAAATGAAACGTACGGTCAGATTTTCAAGCTGCCCGAGCCGCGTATTCAGCCCGAAACCGAAACCGTGCCCGGCATCGACGGCCAGAAAATGAGCAAAAGCTACGGCAACAACATCGACATCTTCGGCGACGAGAAGGAAATGCGAAAACGGGTGATGAGCATCGTCACCGATTCCCTGGCGGTGGATGCGCCCAAGGATCCGTCGACCTCGACAATCTTCAAGCTCTACTCGCTGGTCGCATCGAAGGCTGAAATCGCAGAGATGCGCGAACGATTTGTAAAAGGCGGTGCTGGATACGGCGACTTCAAAAAGCAGTTGTTCGACAAACTCTGGGATTATTTCGGGCCGATGCGCAAACGTCGTGAAGAAATTCTCAAGGATAAATCGTACATCGATGATGTCCTCGCCCGCGGAGCGATCCGCGCAAACGAAATCGCAAATCAAGTCATGGACCGCGTTCGCAAAGCTGTGGGCTTGCGTTAGTGATTTTTCGACAGCCGCTTCGGCGCGGTGTTGCGCCATGCTGCGGTGAGCGCTTCGCGCACCATGTCGATTGTTGCCGCCGGTAAATCGATAGTCGTGGCGCCTTGCTGTCCCCACACGCCTTTCACCGGTTTGAAAACGCCCGGATCAGTTCGGACAAATTCTGTTTGGTCGGCTCGCGACAGCTTCACCATCGCCGAGTTCTGGTCGGGATATCCGAGCGTCGCGAAAATTTTTCCACCAACACGAAAATCGGGATGATGCATATGCGCCGATTCAACCGCTTCCGGGAAGCCCAGCGCCAGTTCGCGAAATTCGTTTGGCGTCATCACCTTGAGCAGGGTTAAGCTCGAGCAGTTGTTCGGTCTAACGTCACTTGCCTTAGAAAAAGAAAAAGCGGGAACCCGAACGATACACCGGCCAGCAATGTTCCAACCGTCGGCAACCAAAGCAGCCGGACTTGCAAACGTTTGCCTTCGCTTTGAATAAACCAGATCAAGACAATTGCAGAAACGATCACATCCATCGCAAAGAACGCGCTGATCCGATTGGCGAAAAGTTCACGAACGAACAATGCAAGGTCCAGGCCGTGCTCCAAAAGCCACGGCAGAAATAGCGAGTAAGGAAGGAGCAAGCCGAGCACACTGCAAGCGAGGTAGAAGTGTCGCGTTTTCATCGATGCATCATTGCATGCAACGCAAAAATCCGTCGAGCGCGTTCATATCAGCCGCGATATGATTTCACGTCGTTCCGAATGCGAAGGGCGACAGTGTCGTCGGCACACAACACTGGAGGGCGTAGCTCGCCCCTCCATTCCTTTGTCAGCGGTTTTGCGCTCTTCGCGGTGGTGTGGCTTGCGCGGCCGGCTTTGCCTGGCTTGCCCCGCTATCGCGATAAAACAAAACGCCGTGTGCGCGCAAGTTGCTGATGAGCGCGTGCAGATCGTTCGCCAGTTGTTGATCATTCAGCAGTGTCGCCACCAAACCTTTGCCTTGTGTGGCGGTGCGCAAAACTTTTCGCGTGTCACCAATAGCACTCTGCAGGCCGTCGGCGGCCGTTTTTGCGGAAGCCATCGCCGAGTCCGCCTGCCCGATCACGCCATCCAGTTTCTTGGACGATTCTGCCAGCGCGCCGGTCGCCTGGTTCAGATGTTCCATGCTCGCTTTCAAGTTTTCCATGTTCTGTGCTGAAAGAGTCTCTTGATTTAGACGAGTCACAGTCGTGTCGATCTTTTGGACGGTTCCGCGAAGATCATTCACGAGCGCACCCCCTTCACGCGTGAGATCGTCCATGCCGGTCTCCCGCGCGCCATTGATAAATGAATTTGGTGCCAGATAACCCTTCGGTTGCCCGGAAGGTATTACGACATTTACAAACCGATCGCCGAGCAAACCGGAGCTTCCGACGGTGAATTTGGTTCCTTCAGGAATTTTAATGTAGTCGTAAATTTTCAGGGGCACAGCCACGCCACCACCCTCCCCGAGTAACTTCGGGCCGCCCGCGACTTTTCCGATTCTCGCTCCGGCGAGCAAGACATCGGTACCTTTTAACAATCCCCCTGCGTCGTTAAAGCGAACGGTGAGAGTGTAATACGTCTTGAAACCCTCTCCCAGCCTGCCGAATTGCACGACCAGCGCGGCCAACATCGCCAATCCCACAAAAACGAAAATGCCGACTTTGAATTCCAATCCTCGCTCGTGCCGATTCATTTTGCGTATTACTGTCGATCTCTAAGTGCGTTTCGCAAGATGGAGGCGGTTCACGCGAAGCGCTCATGAGAGTTTGGGATTAATCGCCCTTACCGTTGGAACGGCCGAGCAGGAAATCCTGGATTAGCGGGTCCGTCGACTGCTGGAGTTCGCTCGGCGTTCCGTGAAAATAAATCCGGCCTTTGTCCAAATACGCGATTTGGTCCGCTACATCGAAGGCGCTCTTCATGTCATGCGTGACGACGAGACTGGTCATCCCGAACTTTGATTGCAATCGACGAATCAAACGATTGATGCTGTCCGCAACCACGGGATCAAGGCCAGCCGTCGGCTCATCGTATAAGACGCACAAGGGCTGGCGAATAATGGCGCGCGCGAGGCCGACGCGTTTTTTCATCCCACCGCTCAAACTCTCCGGCATCTTTTCTTCCTGTCCCTCCATTTCCATCACTTCCAGCATTTGCCCGACCTTCTCACGCAAGACTTTCGAATCGCGCTCGCCCGCTTCGCGCAACGGAAATGCGATGTTGTCCGCCACTGTCATCGAATCGAAAAGCGCCCCACCCTGGAAAAGAATTCCGACCTTTTTGCGGATCTCCCCAAGTTGGCGTTCGGTCAATCCAATAATGTTTTGGCCCTGGATCCAAATTTCCCCCGAGTTTGGTTCCATCAATCCCACGAGATGTTTAAGCAAAACACTCTTGCCGCCGCCGCTTCGTCCGATGATGGCAAGAGTTTCACCGTTCCGCACCTCAAGATTAACCCCGCGCAAGATTTCCTGTTGGCCGATCTTTTTTGCCAATTCGCGCACGGCGATCATCGACGACGACTTACCCGAAACCAGATGGGGTGTAGTAGACGGCTTTGAAGATGGCGGTGCCTCGATCATTGCAACGCACAAAATGTCAACTTTAACCTCTCCACTTTCAATTCGTACCTCCAAATCCTATCGCTTTATTCATTGATAGCCCGCCGGGTAAATGATGTTGAACATCATGGTAAGGAAAAAATTGCAAATCAGAACCGCCAGAGAAGAGTCGACCACTGCTTCCGTTGTCGCTCGACCGACGCCGACTGCGCCTTCGCGCGTGGTCAGCCCTTTATTGCAACTGATGAACACAATGAGTATTCCGAAACAGAATGCTTTGGAGAGACCCATGATAATGTCACGGCTGCGCGTCCAGCGGACCATGTTCGCCATGTAGTAAGTGCCATTAATGTCGAGCATGAAAATCGCTACCAGATAGCCGGAAGCGATGCCGACCGCGATGCATTCCGCCACCAGCAGCGGCATCGAGACCATCATGGCAAGCACACGCGGCACCACCAAATAATCAACGGGATAAACCGCCAGCGCGCGGAGTGCATCGATTTGCTCGGTCACTTTCATGGTGCCGATCTCAGCCGACATCGCGGCTCCGACGCGTCCGGCTACCATCAGAGCCGTCAAGACCGGGGCAAGCTCGCGGCAGAGCGACACCGAAACTACCGCGCCCACGGCCGAGCCCATTCCCAGTTTGTTGAATTGAAAAAAGGTCTGTGCCGAGAATACGGCACCAGTGAACGCGCCGGTGATTATGACGACGAGCTGGGAAAGCAATCCAATCTCAACAACCTGATTGAGGAATAGTTTCCAGCGGAGCTTGTGGGTGAAAATGCAACGAAACGTGTCGGCAGCCAGCAGGACGAGTTCGCCGAGATATTGGACGAACGCGAGCAGCGGCGCACCGAGGGCGCTAAAGAAGCGGACCATCATGAAAGAAGCGATGAAAGATGAGCGGACAGTGAACGGCTAAACAGCGAGCTGCACAAAGTTTTATTCTGGTCACTAATCGCCGATTACGTCGCTAGACGCTCAGCCGCTCGGTCTTTGTTCGCGAATGCAGTTCGGACGGAATCGCGCCGATGATAAGCGGTTCAAAGCCAAGCTTGAGGAAAATGGCGCGAATTTCGCGAATGCTCAAAGTCGGTTCATCGAATTCGAGGTGAACGATATCGTGATTTGTATCCACCTTGTAGCGCAGGCCGGCTATCTCCACGAGCTGCCGGTCCAGTTCCAGGATGTTTCCCATTTCGCGCAAGCCGCGCACATAAATCTCAACTTCGAACATGGTGTCCTGAATCTTAGCCGGCCGATGATCATCATGCAATCCATCTTGCACGGGAAAATTGATTGGCGGACTTCGTTGCTATGAGCTTGCAATTGCGCCCAGCGCAAAGCTGCGTAAATGATGCCCGTTCACGGATGAGACGCGCCGCTCAGTATTTATTGGCCACGAATGTGGTGCTGGGCGCACTATTCTTCGCCGGCTGCCAAACTGTTCCGCAAGGAATTCAGCAGGCGAGAATCGAGATGTCGCAAAACATCGCGTCCGAAACGCCCGGCGATTATTATATCGGACGGCGTTATTACAAACCCGATTACAAATTCTGGGGCTACATTCGCAAGCCGGGCCAGCCATGGAGCTCAGCCGAACTGGTGATGCTCAATGAGAAGGAGAAACTTGCGCCGGACCGCGAACGCCTGGAATTCGGTAGCGACAACAATTACGAATACAAGCTTTACGGCAATTTCAGTGGCGACAAAGTTTATGAGCCCGCGAGTAATGGGATTTATCCAGAGTTTGTCCTGAAGGGATACGAGCTAATCTCTACGAACCCTCCCGCAATCTTCAAAAGCCAAATGAGCGGTCGTTCTCGTCCGACCGACCTGCGGTACGTTGTCGAAAAACCGGAATGAGCGCATCGTCATCCCGAGCGGATCGCGCAGACGCGCGAGAAGCCGAGGGATCGCGTGATAAGTTCCCAAAGTCCTCGGCTCGGGATCCGCTGGTAGAAGAATTCCTACGCTATCTCACGAACGAGCAAAATGCTTCACCGCGAACACTCAAAGCGTATCGGCACGCGTTGACCAGTTTCCGCGAGAAAAGCAAAACGGCGTGGAAAAAATGCACAGCCGACGATTTTCGAAATTATCTCTTTGTGTTGATGAAACGCGGGCAGGCGCGTTCGTACGTGCGGCTGGAATTCTCAGCATTACGCACTTTCTATCAGTTTCTCACCGCCCGGAAACGGTTGCGACACAACCCCGTCCGGGAGGTGCAGTTGCCGAAAATGGAGAAAAAACTGCCTTTGGTGCTGACACGCCTACAGGTGGACGAACTTCTTACCGCGCCAATCCGCGAGCCGAAAAGCCGATCCGCGCCATCATGGATGCCCCTGCGCGACGTCGCCATCATGGAATTATTTTACAGCAGCGGTTTGCGCCTGAGCGAACTGGCTGCGCTCGATGTGGCCCATGTTGATCCTTACACGGAGTCTGTGCGCGTATTCGGAAAGGGTCGCAAGGAACGTGTCTGCCCGGTGGGCCTGCCGGCACTGGAGGCGATCCAAAAGTATCGGGCGGCGGCGAACGTGCACGCCGGTGCGCTATTCATCAACAAAGCGCGAAGGCGAATCTCTGTGCGCTCAGTTTGGCTCGTGTTGAAACGATATGTTCGGCATACATCCATTCCGATTTCCGTGAGCCCGCACAAATTGCGCCACAGCTTTGCGACACACATGCTCGATCGCGGCGCGGACCTGCGCAGCGTGCAGGCATTGCTCGGGCACGCGAGTCTTTCAACGACACAGATCTACACACACGTCACCGTCGAGCGGCTCAAGAAGGCGTACGCGGATGCGCATCCGCGAGCATAACTTAGAAGCGCGGCTTAGCTCGGTGCCGGCGCGGCCGGAGTGTTGCTTTGTGTTTGCGATTCCGGAACGTGGAACGACAGCTTGCCATCACCCGCAATTACGTCGACACGGTCGCCAGGTTTGACGTTGCCGCGGAGTAATTCCTCTGCGAGCGGATCTTCAAGAAAACGTTCGACAGCGCGACGCATCGGTCGAGCGCCGTATTGCGGGTCGTATCCTTTCTCGATGAGAAATTCCTTCGCGCTTTCCTGCAGCTCGAGATGGACTTCTTTGGCTTTAATGCGCGCAAGCACCTTGTCGACCTCCAAATCAACGATTCGCAGCAGCTCGGGTTTGCCAAGCGAATGAAACACGATGATCTCGTCGAGCCGGTTGAGGAACTCAGGTTTAAAGACACGCTTCGATTCATCGAGAATCTTGTCGCGCATGGAATTGTAATCATGCCCTTCGCTCGGCGCGCCGAAGCCCATTACCGTCTGTTTCTTCAATAACTCGGCGCCGACGTTCGACGTCATGATGATGATTGTGTTCCGGAAATCAATCTTGCGGCCTAACGAGTCTGTGATCTTGCCGTCTTCCAGGATCTGCAGAAGAAGATGCATCACGTCGGGGTGCGCTTTTTCAATTTCATCGAACAGCACCACCGAGTACGGCCGGCGCCGCACGGCTTCGGAAAGTTGTCCGCCTTCCTCGTAACCGACATACCCCGGCGGCGATCCGATCAAGCGGGACGCCGTGAATTTCTCCATGTACTCCGACATGTCGATCTGGATCAACGCGTCGGCGTCACCGAACATGAACTCTGCGAGCGTACGCGCGAGATAGGTTTTGCCGACACCGGTCGGGCCAAGGAAAACGAACGAGCCGATCGGGCGCTTGGGATCTTTCAAATCTGCCCGGGAGCGGCGCAAAGCCTTGCTGATTGCTGTGACCGCTTCTTCCTGGCCGATCACGCGCTCCCTTAACTCCGCTTCCATCCTGAGCAGCTTCTGCGTCTCTTTTTCTTCCATGCGCTGGAGCGGAACGCCCGTGACCTTCGAGATGATGTGCATCATGTCGTCGCCGGTCACAACAACCTCTTTCTCCTCGCGTTCTTCGCGCCACTTGGTCAAAATCGCGTCGAGTTTTTCTTTTGTTTGCTTCTCCTTATCGCGAAGAGAAGCGGCTTTTTCAAAATCCTGAGCTTTGATCGCACCTTCTTTTTCCAGACGGATGGCCTCGATGTCCTTCTCGATGTCCTTTACATCCGGCGGACGCGTCATGGCGTTGATACGAGCACGCGCACCTGCTTCGTCCATGACATCGATGGCTTTATCGGGAAGAAAGCGGCCGGAGATGTAACGATCGGAAAATCTGACGGCAGTCTCAAGCGCTTCATCGGTGAGCTTGGCTTTGTGATGCGCCTCATATTTCGGACGAAGGCCCTTCAAAATTTGTATGGCTTCATCAACGGTCGGCGCATCGACCTTGATCGTCTGGAAACGGCGTTCCAAGGCGGCATCTTTCTCGATGTACTTGCGGTATTCGTTCATCGTTGTCGCGCCAACGCACTGCAATTCGCCGCGGCTCAGAGCCGGCTTAATGATGTTGGACGCGTCCATTGCGCCCTCGGCTGAACCTGCGCCGACAATCGTATGCAGCTCATCGATAAAAAGGATCACGTTTTTGGAACGACGAATCTCGTCCATCACTGCTTTGATTCGTTCTTCGAACTGGCCGCGATATTTTGTTCCCGCGACCATCAACGCCAGGTCGAGCGTGATCACACGCTTATCCCGCAATAGTTCCGGCACGTTGCCATTTGAAATCTCCTGCGCCAAACCTTCAGCAATCGCTGTCTTGCCTACCCCGGCTTCACCGATCAATACCGGATTGTTTTTCGTGCGACGGCAAAGTACCTGAATCACACGCTCGATTTCGTTACGCCGGCCAATCACCGGATCGAGTTCTCCCTTTCGTGCTAACTCGGTCAGATCGCGGCCGAACGCCCGCAGCGCCGGTGTCTTAACGTCTTTCTTTGCCGGCTCCCCTTCCTGTTCCGCTTCCGTCGGGGTGAAGTTTGGATCGAGCTCTTTCAGGATTTCGTTGCGTGTGCGTTCGATGTCGAGTTCGAGACTCTTCAACACTCTCGCAGCGACCCCTTCCCCCTCACGCAACAGACCAAGCAGAATGTGTTCGGTGCCGACATACGAATGATTGAGCGCCTTCGCCTCTTTGCCGGCAAGCGCCAGCACTTTTTTGACGCGAGGCGTGTATGGGACATTGCCCACCATTTTGGTCTCAGGGCCGGAACCGACCTGTTTCTCCACTTCCATGCGCACCGTCTCGAGATCGAGCCCCATCTTTTGCAGGACGTTTACGGCCACGCCCTGTCCGAGCTTGATCAGACCAAGGAGCAAGTGCTCGGTACCCACGTAGTTGTGGTTGAACCGGTCGGCTTCCTTACGAGCAAGCGCCAAAACCTGTTGAGCCCGCGGTGTGAAATTATTCATTAGTTGATGGTCGATCCTTCAAGCCATTGCCTGAGTCTTGTACCATCTTACTGATATCAGGTTTGGGGAAAATTTTCAACCGGTCACGGATAATCTGTGCGCGCAGATAGTCGCGCTCTTCAGCATTTAACTTCTGTTGTGAGTTCTTTTGCAGATGCGCCGGCTGCGTCTCGATGAACAATTCGTCGATTTGAAGTCGCTGATCTTCAGGGAAAGCGCCGAGATCCATTCCCAGCTTGATAACCGACAGCAGATTGAGCGCTTCCTTCGACGGCATGGCGTGCGCATAAGTTAAAACGCCATAGGCACGGCCGATCTGATCGCAAAGCGTGCTGGGTTTTCTTTGCAACAATGTCTGGCGCGCGTCGTGTTCCTTATCAATGATCGTCTCAATGACTTTGGTAAGACGATTGATGATGTCTTCTTCTTTTTCACCGAGCGTGGTCTGATTTGAAATCTGAAAAAGGTTGCCCATGGCCTCGGTGCCTTCGCCGTAAAGGCCTCGCACCGCGAGCCCGATTTTGCTTACCGCCTGGATGACCTGATTGATCAGCTCGCTCAGGACAAGGCCCGGCAGATGCAGCATCGCGGAAGCCCGCATTCCGGTCCCGACGTTGGTCGGGCAAGCGGTCAAATATCCAAGTTGCGGATCGAAGGCGAAGTCGAGTTTGCTTTCGAGCGCGGTATCAATCTTATCGACCAACTTGAAAGCCTGTTTCAATTGCAGACCCGAACGAATGGATTGCATTCGAAGATGATCTTCTTCGTTAATCATGACGCTAAGCGTTTGCCGCCGATTCACCACCACTGCGCTGCCCGCGCCCTTTGCGGCATGTTCACGACTAATTAAGTGACGTTCGACCAGCACCTGCTTGTCCAACGCCGCCAAATCCTGCAAGCCTTCGGAAAATGCATCCTGCATTTCGGGAAGTTCTTCTACCCGCAACCGCACCTGTTCGAGGATTGCCGTGCGTTCCGCTTTCTTCGCCCATCCGGGAAAAGCGCGGTTGCGCAAATTCCGCGCGAGACGCACGCGGCTGCTGATTACAACGTGGTGATGCGGTCCTTCACCACGTAGCCATTCCCCCGCCGTAGAAAGCATGTTTGAAAATTTCATGGTGAATTCGAAAGATCCGTTTCGAGCTGTTTGATTTGATCGCGCAGCGAGGCAGCAGTCTCGTAGTTCTCCGCCGCCACGGCTTTCTGCAAATTTTCAGTGAGCGCGCGCATTCGCTGGCTGAGTGCCATGGTCCGCTGCGCTCGCTCCGGTAATTTTCCGATATGTTCGGTGCCTTTGTGCATTGCTTTTAGGAGCGAACCCAAACCCTCGGCGAACGTCCCATAGCATTCGCTGCACCCCAGGCGGCCTGTTTTTTTGAAATCCGCCTGGCTAAAACCGCACACGGCGCATTTTTTCGCCGGGGCTCCTTTTTCAATCTCTTCAGCTGCTCCAATGCCGAGCAGCAGATCAGCGAGCGCAAAACTGGTCGGATCCTGGACACCTTTTTCCTTCGAGCAAGCTTCGCACAGGTTCACCTTGTGCATCTTGCCTTCCAGAATCTGCGTCAGAAAAACTGTCGCATCATTACATTTGCAAACGTCGCACAACATCGCTGCTAGTTAGACCGCGAAATGCCGCAAACATTCAACCCGGTACATCACCCTGACATCCTCTCGCTCGGAGGTCTTTGCCATTTAGTCGAAAATCGGAGTGCCGGTCTTGTGTGTCATCTCGCGAAACCGCTCGATGATGCGCATGGTAATCGGACCGGGTTTTCCATTCCCGATAATGCGGCCATCGGCTTTAACCACGGGAACGATCTCGGCCGCAGTTCCCGTGAGAAAGCATTCATCGGCCACGAAAATATCGTGGCGAGTGAGATTTGCCTCGGTCACTTTGATGTTGAACTCTTTACCAATATCAAACACGACCGATCGGGTAATTCCTTGCAATGCCCCGGCCGTAATCGGAGGCGTGAAGATGTGGCCATGCTTGATGATGAAGACGTTGTCGGCAGTGCATTCGGCGACGTTTCCTGCATCGTTCAACATCAAGGCTTCATCCGCGCTGGCAAGATTCGCTTCGATCCGGGCCATTACGTTGTTCAAGTAATTCAATGATTTAACCGCCGGATTGAGTGACGCTGGATTGCTGCGGCGCGTCGCGACCGTAACAATGCTCAGGCCCTTTCGATAAAAATCCTCGTGATAAAGAGCGATCGTCGCCACGATGATGATCACGCTCGGACTTTTGCACTGCTCCGGATTCAAACCCAGGTTGCCAACTCCGCGTGTGACAACCAGACGGATGTAACCGTCCCGCAATTGATTTTGCCGGATCGTTTCCAGCAACGCCTCAGTCATTTCCTGCCGTGTCATGGGAATTTGAAGACAAATCGAACGCGCTGAATCCCAAAGGCGTTCCAAGTGTTGTTCCAGCCGGAAAACGCGGCCGTTGTAGAAACGTATGCCCTCGAAAATTCCATCGCCGTATAGCAAACCGTGATCGAACACGGACACTTTTGCGTTTGCCTCCGAATAAAATTTCCCGTCGATATAAATCTTCGCTTCCTTGACGCCCGTCGTCGGACGCGGCCGACTTTCTATTGCAGGTTCAATTGTTTCCCTGGTCGCACCCCTGTGAGTCTTTGGTTCATCCAACACCGTCGCGTCAGTGGTCTTCATGTTAGCAACAAAACCTCAAATACTTAGACGCGCAATTCAAACCGCAAAATCGGCGACACAAACAGAATCATTGCAACACTCCATCCGTGATGTGCAACTGTCGATCGCCGCGCGTTGCCAGACGGGCGTCGTGCGTAACGACCAGAAGAGTTTTGTTCCGATCGCGCGCCAGGTTCAACAACAGGTCCATAATCACGTCGCCCGTTTTAGAATCGAGATTTCCCGTCGGCTCATCAGCAAAAATAATGTCGGGATTATTTGTTAACGCTCGCGCGATCGCAACGCGCTGCTGCTCACCGCCTGACAATTCTGCAGGCAAATGATGCATCCGATCGGCCAGCCCAACTGATGCCAAACTATCTTCCGCTTCACCTTTGGTTGTGCGACGCCCAATCATTGCCGGTAACAGCACGTTTTCCAGCGCGGTCAGTTCGGGCAGCAAAAAATATCCTTGAAACACAAAACCCATTTTTTCGTTCCGCAGCCGCGCTTCCGCGAAGGAGCTACCGCTATAAAGCTGGCGGCCTTCGAATTTCACCGTTCCCGACTCCGGATGTTCCAGCCCCGCTAATGTATAGAGCAGTGTCGTCTTGCCAGCTCCTGATGCGCCGGAAAGAAAGACCGTTTCGTTGTGAGCGATGTCCATTGAGATTCGGCGCAAAACTTCAATTCGCCGGGGGCCCATTCGAAACGATTTGCAAATATCGCGGGCAATGAGTTGTGGTTGCTGCACGAGCAAGTATCTCCCGCGAATCTGCTTCGATGCAAGGGCGCGATCGCAAATGCCGCGATCGAACGCATTCAAAAAAAAGCGAAAACAGCGTCTTCGTTAGTTATGCGATGCCTAGCGACTGAAGTGTCGGCTGATCGATCGTGGATGTAGTGTAAAGACCGTGAGCGCGTTGATAATCAGCAATCGCACCCCGCGTGAGCGGTCCAATCAGGCCGTCCACTTCTCCGCGGTAATAACCCTGTTGCTGCAGCGCCGACTGTACATTCGCAATAACCTGGTCTGGCGGCATTCGATTGTAGGCATAAATAGGCCCATCCCATGCGTAGTACGCGTTAGGATTGTAACCCCAGGCTGGGAACCAGTAACCAGACCTCCAGTAATACGGCGCTCCGAACACGAAGACGAAGTTGTTACCTCCGTAATGCCCGCGCCACCAGTTCTGATCGTGCCACTCTGATTGGTAATTGCGAAACACTGCGTATCTCTGGCCTTGCCAATTCTGGCTTCCCTGGATCCGTCTCCCCTGTTGGAATTTTACCGCCGGCGCCTTTGCAGTATTTGGCTGTTTTGAAAGATTGAAGTGCTGCGGCTTAACTGGCTTGTTCTTCGCAAACTTCCCTTTCGCTGCATTTTGGTTGTTCGCTGCAGCATTCGTTGCCTTGGCTGTTTGCCTTTGATTAGCGGCTTTGGCGTTCTGTCGCTCGGCCTGGGTTTGGTTTTTCTTGCCCTTCTGGATTTGATTAGCAGCGTTGGAAGTCTGAGTCGGCTTTCCCTTTCGTCCCTGATTTACTGCAGTTGAATTGTGATTCTTCTTGTTCCGTTGGGCGTTGTTAGTTGTTGGTCCATCTGCACGGCCGTTTCGATTGTTTTGGACCTGGTGAGTTGCTGGCGGAGCTTTCTTGCCAGAACCCCCTGCACCCGCTGCGTGCGCCGGCTGAGCGGCGTGCGCCTGCTTCTTAGGTTGTGATTTCTTTTCTTGTTTTGCGCGCCGCAGACCATGCTAACGAACGCAAGACTGCAAAGTGAAACAATTAGTATTCTCATAACATTCTTCCGTTTGGCTTTTTAGACCCCTCTGAGGTTTGCACTTATTCAACGTGGCAACGTCTTTTTCTGGATGCATGTCTGCCGGAAAAATGGAGACACCTTCTATTACTCTCGACGGCAGCAAAGTTCTCTGCCGGAAAGGCCATGAGCCGCCCAGCGCATTGGTGTGGGTGTGTGCCGTTGCGATGTTTTGATCACACCTGTTGTTGGCGCACGGCCTCAAACAACACGATTGCTACTGCTGTAGCCAGATTCAGACTACGCGTTCCGTGCATCGGGATGGTAATGCAGCTGTCGGTGTTGGCAGCGAGTAACTTATGGGGCAATCCTTTTGTTTCCCGGCCGAAAACGAAAAAGTCACCGGCCCGAAAGTTCACGCGATAATAAGGACATTGGGTTTTGGTGGTTAGAAAAAAATAACGTGCACCGCCGGCTTGCGCCCCCTGTAGGACATCGAACGAATCCCATAATTGCAGCGGCACCTCGTTCCAATAGTCGAGCCCTGCGCGCCGCAAATACCGGTCGTCCAGCGAAAACCCAAACGGCCTAACGAGATGCAGCGTTGACTGCGTTGCCAGACAGAGTCGGCCGATATTGCCAGTATTTGGCGGAATCTCCGGCTCGACTAAAACGACATTGAACATCAACTCTTCCTCTTCCGCCCAATCTTATCAAAGCAGATTAGGAAGCAGATCTAGAGGAAGGGTTACAATTTGCCCGCCACGAATTTCTCGAGTTTCACAACGTCGACAGCAAATTTGCGAATGCCTTCAGCAGTTTTCTCCGTCGCCATGGCGTTCTCATTTAGCAGCCAGCGGAATTTCTTCTCGTCCAATTCCAACCTATCGACGGTTGCCGCTTTCGCTTTTTCCGGGGTCAGTTTGCGCTCGACCGGGTCCGTGGATTTTGACAACTCCTCCATTAGTTCGGGACTAATCGTTAGGCAATCGCACCCAGCCAACTCCAGAATCTGGCCGGTGTTACGGAAGCTCGCACCCATCACTTCAGTCGGAATACCGAATTTCTTGTAATACGTATAAATCTCCACAACTGACTGAACACCGGGATCTTCTGGACCAGAATAATCACGCTTCATTTCCTTTTTGTACCAATCATAAATACGGCCGACAAACGGCGAAATGAGTTGCGCTTTCACTTCCGCGGCACGGACAGCCTGCGGCATTGAAAACATTAGCGTCATATTGCAGCGGATCCCCTCTTTTTGTAGCTGCTCCGCGGCGTTCAATCCCTCCCAGGTCGATGCGATTTTAATTAGCACACGTTCGCGCGGAATTTTCCGCTCCGCATAAAGCTCAATCAGCCTCCGGGCTTTCTTAATCGAACCTTCAACGTCGAATGAAAGCCGAGCGTCAGTCTCGGTCGAAACTCGCCCGGGTACGACTTTCAGTATGTCGCTCCCAAACTGTACCAGTAAATGGTCGCAGATATCTTCGATCTGTGCCGAACCAGTGAGGCCTGATTTTTTCCGATCCGCCAGCACTCCTTCTATTAAATGCGCGTATTCGGGTTTTTGCGTCGCTGCGTAAACCAGGCTGGGATTCGTGGTCGCGTCCTGTGGCTTAAATTGCTTAATCGATTCAAAATCGGCCGTGTCGGCAACGACTTTCGTAAACTTCTTCAGCTGCTCAAGCTGATTCAATTTTGTTTTGCTCTTCTTCTCTTCAACAACAGCAGTGCTCATGATAATTCCTCTCTTTTTGGCTTAGCTCAAAACGTACGCCCGAACAAGGGATCGACAACGATAAACTCGGGACGTCACCGCAACTTGCGAATCGAACGACGGGTCAGGCAGACGCGGATACGCCTGAAGGCGCTTCGGTTTTCCGTCGTGAACCAATCGCCGCCCGCACAAAATTGTTTCCAAGTTCCCACATTGGGCCTGGAAACTTACGGCATTCCGTGAGGACGTCGTCGAGGGCGTTTACGAACATGTCGACTTCTTTTTCGCTGATAATGAGCGGGGGCAGGATCTTCAGCACGTCCATGCCATGACCGGCTACCTGCGTGAGTATACGGTGCTTGCTCAACATTTGAGTCACGATCATTTGCGCGAAAAGCACCTTGTCGATTTTGTGCAAGAGCTTCCAAGCCATCTTCAACTTGAACTCGCTAGGTTCGTGAAACTCGATGCCCACCATGAGGCCTTTGCCGCGCACTTCTTTGATGAAGGAGTGCTTCGCCTTAAGCTTTTCGATTCCCTCCATGAGCAATGCGCCCATCTTAGCGGAGCGTTCGACCAGATTTTCCTGATCGATCACTTCAAGCGCTGCCAGGCCGCAAGCCATCGCGAGGTTATTGCGGCCAAACGTTGTCGAGTGGACAACGCAACGGTCCATGCGACTGAACGTCTTCTGATAAATTTCACGCCGGGTAACAATGGCACCGCATGGCACGTAACCGCCGCTTAACGTTTTCGCCAGCGTGATGATGTCCGGTTCCAGATTCCAATGCTGGAATCCGAACATCTTGCCAGTTCGGCCGAGGCCGGTCTGGACTTCATCTGAAATCAGCAGCGTTCCGTACTTTCGACAAAGTTCCTGGGCGCGAATAAAGAAATCCGACTTCGGCGTTTGACAGCCTTTACCCTGAACAGTTTCGATGACGAAGGCCGCCACCTCCCGCCCACGCAGTTGCCGATCTAACTCAGCGATATCATCGAGCGGAACGCGTGTGTCGAAACCTTGCATGAGCGGGCCAAAACCTTCGGTGAAGCTTTCGCAACCCATCAGCGACAATGAACCTATCGTTAGGCCGTGAAACGCGCTTGCCAGCGACACAACGCGTTGTCGGCCCGTGGCAGCACGCGCGAACTTGAGTGCACCTTCCATTGCCTCTGTGCCTGAATTGCAGAAGAAAACGGCATTGAGATGCGGCGGTGTCCGTTTCACCAAGGCCTCAGCCAGCAAGCCACTAAGAAGCGAACAGTCCATCTGCACCATGTTTGGAAGATCCAGATCGAGCACATCGCGGATCGCTTGTTCCACCACCGGGTGATTTCTACCGATGTTGAAAACGCTGTAGCCGCTCAAAAAATCCAGATACGGCTGGTTATCCATATCGTACAGATATGCGCCCTCAGCTCGCGCATAGACTTTGTCGAAACCGATGACCCGCTGCGCCGCTACCAGCGTGCGGTTTATGTGCCGGTCGTGCAGTTCGTAATTTTCGCCAAGACGCGAGGCGATAATCTCCTTCAGATCAAAAGCCATGAGGATCAAAACTTCAGCGATTCGCCGTTGAAACGCAAGCTGTAGCCGCTTCGCTGTGCGAAGCGTGGCATCGTTCACAGGGCGACGGCTACCACAAAAAAAAGCTGCAGGATTCAGAGCGAATCCTGCAGCTCAATTTTGCGAATTCAGCTTCGCTTAATCTTCGACTATTACACGCTCAACCGTGCGATGCTCAGTCGGTCCGGTGTAATAAACACGGACCTTTTGGCCCGCTCGCAACGGGGCTGTTATAACTTTGCCAGCTCCATTAACAATGTTCGCAGCTGTACCAAGAGCGAAACTTACAGGTCCCTGCTCGCCCCTGACGACAATCGTCTTGCCGGGCTCATAGGTACTCACCGTGCCGGTCTCGTAAGTTGTGCTCGTTGTTGTTTCTGTTGTGGTCGACGGTTTCGTCGACGTAGTAGTTTCTTCGGTCGTGGTCGTGCTGGTCTGTGCAAACGCCAATGGCGCAACCAGTCCGCAGACCAAAGCAATGATTGTTCTTTTCACTGTCATGCCTCCTTTTTGATTAGTTTACCTCCACAATTCGTCCCTCAGGCCTCAGGCGGACGCTCCTCGTGGTTAACCTCTTCACCCGGTTGGTACTGTGACGATTCGAAGTATTTGCGATTTCAGCGATTTGAGTGAGCGCGGTGAATTCGCTAACATGGAACAGCGATGACGAGCAAAACACCGCAAGCCGATTCCTCTATTACACCTGAGTTGGTCAAACAACACGGCCTTACGCCGGAAGAATTCGATCGGATTAAGAAAATCCTGGGACGCGAACCGAACTTCACCGAGCTCGGCATTTTTTCTGTGATGTGGAGCGAGCACTGCTCGTACAAGAACTCAAGAAAAGAACTGAAGAAGTTTCCCACCACCGCCGCGAATATTCTCGTCAAAGCCGGCGAAGAGAATGCGGGCGTGGTCGATATTGGCGACGGCTGGGCAGTCGCGTTCAAAATCGAGAGTCACAATCACCCCAGCGCGATCGAGCCTTTTCAGGGCGCAGCCACAGGTGTTGGCGGAATTATTCGAGACATTTTTACAATGGGCGCGCGTCCGGAGTTTTGCCTGAATTCCTTACGCTTCGGACCAATCAGCCAATCGAACATCAAGGATCAAATCGAAGATCCGCCGGGGAGGACTTCGAACATCGCCGCGAACCGGCGGCTCTTCACGGGTGTCGTCTCGGGTATCGCGCATTATGGCAACTGCATCGGCATTCCTACCATCGGTGGCGAGATTTATTTCGACGAGAGTTTCGAGGGGAATCCACTGGTAAATGTTTTTTGCCTCGGCGTGTTACGCCATGATCAACTCGCACGCGGAACCGCGGAAGGCGCTGGAAACCCCGTTTTTTATGTCGGCGCTGAAACTGGTCGCGACGGACTCGCAGGCGCTGCGTTTGCGTCCCGCGAATTGACCGAGCAATCGCGGGAAGATCGTCCTGCGGTGCAAGTCGGCGATCCGTTCAAGGAAAAATTACTGCTCGAAGCATGTCTCGAACTGATCGCCCGCGATGCAGTTGCCGGAATCCAAGACATGGGCGCCGCTGGCCTGACTTGTTCAACGTGTGAAACGGCAAGCCGCGGAGGCAGCGGTATCGAAATCGACCTCGCCAAAGTACCCACGCGCGAGCCAGGGATGACGGCGTATGAAATTATGCTCAGCGAATCCCAGGAACGGATGCTGATCATTGCAAAAAGCGGCCGGGAAGACGTCGTTCGCGAGGTCTTCGACAAGTGGGACGTGCCGTGCGCAGAGATCGGCCGCGTTACCACCGACGGCATCATGCGCGTCCGAAACAACGGCACGATTGCGGCGGAAATTCCAGCGAGAGCACTGGCTGATGAGGCGCCGCTATATTCGCGCGAGGCGAAATCGCCAGCTGGAGCCGCGTCCCTGCGGGACGCGTCCTCGTCGCTCACAGAGCGACGGCTACAAGAAATCGACGTGCACGAATCGCTCCGGCAACTTCTTCGCGATCCTACGATCGCGTCGAAAAACTGGGTGTATCGGCAGTACGATCACACGGTTCGCACTGGAACGGTCGTGAAACCCGGCTCCGATGCTGCAGTGTATTTTGTTCGTTACGCCAATAAGATTCTGGCCGCGACCACGGATTGTAATTCACTTTATTGCGCGCTTGATCCGCGTGAGGGTGGCAAAATTTCTGTCGCTGAAGCGGCGCGCAATCTCACCTGCTCCGGCGCACGCCCGTTGGCTGTCACGGATTGTTTGAATTTCGGCAACCCCTACAAGCCGGAAAACTTCTGGCAATTACGTGAAGCCGTTGAAGGCGTCGCCGAAGCCTGCCGCGTGTTTGGAACGCCCGTTACAGGAGGAAATGTCTCATTGTACAACGAGAGCCCGCTCGGCGTCGTCGATCCAACGCCAACGGTCGCGATGGTCGGACTGATTGACGACGAAAAACACATCACGACGCAGTGGTTTAAAAACGAAGGCGACATAATTATTCTTGTCGGCACTATGGCGGCAGTCTCTGACCGCCGAAGTGAGAATGAGTTGTTAGGCGGCTCGCGTTATTTGAAGGTCTGCCACGGATTGAAAATCGGTCCGCCACCGCAAGTCGATCTTGCACATGAAATCAAGGTGCAAAATACGGTTCGTGATTTGATCCGTGAAGGTCTCGTGCAAAGCGCCCACGATTGTTCCGAAGGTGGACTTGCCGTGGCACTTGCGGAATGTTGTTTCAATCCGGAACGGCTTTTCGGAGCGGACGTCGATTGTAGCCGTCGCCCTATGGGCGACGCGCACGCATCCCGCAGGGACGCGGCTACAGTATTATTTAACGAATCTCAATCTCGAATCGTTATCTCGGTCGCGGCCGGAAACCTCGACAACGTTATTTCGATGTTAGATAAGAGTGGTGTTCCATTTCAACAACTGGGGCAAGTTGGTGGCGACGAACTGAAAATTCGGATCGACGAACAAACCTTTCGGTGGCGAGTTCCTGAGATTTGCGACGAATGGTGGAATGCGATCCGTCGCGCAGTGGGACACGAGGAAAGCATTCCGAGCTTGTGAAGTCGCAAAAGGTGCGATTGAATCCACGCCGATTTGATGGATTATTTCGTGTGACCCACCCCTCGAACAGAGCGGACCCGGACCAGATGCCCGACTCGGCGGTTTTGCCGCAGCACGAGTGCGGGCTTTTCGGCGTGTTCGGTCATCCGAACGCCGCGGTGCTGACGTATTACGGGCTGTTTGCGTTACAACATCGCGGACAGGAGAGCGCCGGAATCGTCACGAGCAATGGGCCGGGGACCAGTTTCCAGATGCACAAAGACATGGGTCTGGTGTCGCAGGTTTTCGGTCAGGACGAACTGGCAAGATTGAAGGGCACACGCTCGATCGGGCACACGCGTTACTCAACGACCGGCACCAGCACGATTAAGAATGCGCAACCTTTCGTGGTCGATTGCGTGCGCGGCCAGATGGCTATCGCTCATAACGGAAATCTAATTAATGCCGACATTCTGCGCGATGAGCTCGAACGACGAGGCTCGATCTTTCAGACTACCGCGGATAGCGAAATTATTTTGCATCTCCTGGCGCAGCCTTTGGACAATGGTGGAAATGTCCTGGCAGCGTTACGCCGGATTGAGGGGGCTTTTTCAATCTTGATCATGAGCGAACGCGAACTGATCGCGGTGCGGGATCCCTTCGGCTGGCGACCGCTCTCGCTCGGAAAAATCGACGGCGCATACGTGCTCGCGTCTGAAACATGTGCTTTCGATCTGATCCACGCCGAGTTCATCCGCGAGATCGAACCCGGTGAAGTGCTGATTATCAATGAACACGGGTTGCGCTCGGAACGCCCCTTCCCCGATGCGCGTCCCGCATTTTGCATGTTCGAATACGTTTATTTTTCGCGGCCGGACAGCATCATGGGCGGCGTTAATGTCGGAAAAGTCCGAACGGAAATGGGACGCGAACTGGCGCGCAGATTTCCTGTCGAAGCGGACATCGTCGTGCCTGTACCCGACTCTGGTAACTACGCCGCTCTTGGGTTTGCTGAAGAGCTAAAGATTCCTTTCGCGCATGCGTTCGTTCGCAATCACTACATCGGCCGAACCTTTCTGCAGCCGAGCCAGCTCATTCGGGATTTCGACGTGCGCGTGAAGTTGAATTTGATCAAGGAAATGGTGGCTGGAAAACGCGTGGTGGTTGTAGATGACTCAATCGTCCGCGGGTACTACTGCGCGTGCGCGGGTAGTAAACCTGCGTGAGGCTGGCGCGAAGGAAGTGCACATGCGCGTGAGTTGTCCGCCGCACCGCTTCGCCTGCCATTACGGGATCGATTTCCCTGACCCTGAAAAATTGATCGCAAACCAAATGTCGATGGAAGATATCTGCAAATATCTTGGGGTGGACAGTCTCGGCTACCTTGATGTTGAAGGAATGGTTCGCGCGACAGGAAAACCGTTAAATAGTTTTTGCCTCGCGTGTTTCAACGGCGATTACCCCCTCCCGGTCGACCCTGCGCTCGACAAGTTCATTATGGAACGCCGCGAGCAGCGCGCCAAAGCACTAGCCGACCAGGAAGCGCAGCCCACGCTCTTCACCCATCTGAAATAATCGTCGCGCAGGCGCTTTGTCTGCTGAAAACGATTGGCAACCGGCGCGGTTGTCCTACAACGTATCGGTGTGAGAAAAGCTTATGCGCGCGCAGGCGTTGATGTCGATCTTGGCAATAAACTCAAACGCGGCATCCAGTCACTCGTTAGGCGAACGCATGGCCCGCAGGTGCTTGGGAAAATTGGCGGATTCGGCGGATTGTTTCACGCGAGTTTTCCCGGGATGCGCGAACCGGTGTTAGTCGCGAGCGTAGATGGCGTCGGCACGAAATTGAAGATCGCCTTCGCAATGAACAAGCATGACACCGTCGCAATGGATCTGGTGAACCATTGCGTTAACGACATTGCAGTTCTCGGCGCGCGTCCACTTTTCTTCCTGGATTATATCGGCTGCGAGAGACTCGAGCCCCGCGTGTTCCAGGAATTGCTTCGGGGCCTATCTCGTGCATGTCGCGCCGCGGACTGCGCGCTGCTCGGCGGCGAGACCGCGCAGATGCCTGGGATGTATCGCAAGGGTGAATACGATCTCGCAGGCTGCATCGTTGGCATTGTGGATCGGGCGAAAATCGTCGATGGCGGGAAGATTGAACCCGGCGACGTCGTTCTCGGTATGGCTTCAAATGGTCTGCACACCAATGGCTACTCGCTGGCACGAAAAATCTTGTTCGAGAAAATGCGCCTCAAACCGAATTCGCCACTACCCGGGTCGACAATCACGGTTGGTGAAGAATTGCTGCGCGTGCACAAGAACTATCAGCCGCTCCTGGCGAAAGTTCCTATTGGCGTAATCAAAGGGCTCGCGCATATCACCGGTGGTGGTCTCATCGACAATCTACCTCGGATTTTGCCGTCGAATTGTGACGCGGTAATTGAAGCAAAAAGCTGGCGCGTTCCGAGCATTTTCCAAATCATGCAGAAGAACGGAAACGTCGATGCCCGGGAGATGTATCAGGTGTTTAACATGGGCATCGGGATGGTGGCGGTTGTCGCGGAGCGACACGCAAAAAGGGCTATTTCAATGTTGCGAGCCAAACGAATCGGTCGCATCGAACGCGGCACCGGCCATGCGCGTTTAAAATTCTGATTCGGATAGGATCCAAACGGGGGAAAGGCCGCAGCGCGCCATCCTACCATAGTTATCCGGGCAATTGCGGCGACGCGGGATCGGTCGCATTCACCGCAACCTCCAATTCCGGCTCCGCTGCTGGCGCGACTGATTTTCCTTTGCGCGACACGCGCTGCAGGCCAGCTCGAAACGCAGCAAGGTCAACCAGTTCGGCAACACGGGATTTCAACGCACGCGCGCGCGTTCCGAGAAAGCCCAGGAAAGCCAGGTAAAAACCGATCGACCAGAGATCGAGGCGAGAAGCGTTTACCTGGTGGTAAATCAACAAGCTTATCACAACCAGATTGAAAATGATCGTCGTGGTAACCATCCGGTTACGGAGGCGTACGCGCGTCAAACACTTTCCACCTCCGTGATCTTCCGTGACAGTTTGAAGCGCGATGCTCCACCAGAAGTTGCCGTAGATTTGAATGTCCCAGTCGTTCCAACCACTGTCGGTGGAATAGCGCCAGCCTTCTTCGTCGAGCAACCGAAACATTTCGCCCAGGAAATAATGGCGGTCCCTCCCCTGCTCGCTCCAAAATACACGGCGACTCAGGCTACCGCGCGAGCGCGCGCTTTCCGGCATATGTTCGTGTTTCCGAATGACGTTTGCCGGCGTGCGCTTGAAACGCAACCATGTGAAATATCGGGAGAACCCGCGCACGAGCGGTTGCACAAATGCCAGGATCATCACCAACAGACGCGCGTGCACGGTATCGAATTTTGGTTCGATCCGCGCTCGAACCATGTACGAAAGCGCCACGCAAAAAGTGCCGCCAAACATCAGGTACGGAACGATACGCAGGCCGGGCAGAAAAATTCCGAGACCAAAAAGAAAGATCGTGAGTGCGAACCATTCGATGCTGCTGAGGTATGCGGCGACGTCTGATTGCGGCGCGGGATAGACCGATTGGAAAAATCCTTCGCCGAAAATCCCATGATAAATGACGGGGCGATTAACGAACCAGCTGAACCGCGTAGCGCCGTAAATTTGACCGCGCCATTTCGCCGTACCGGTTGGGCCGAAAAAGATCAAATGTTTGAAGCGCAGCAAAGATTCCGCTTCGCCGTAGCCGTCTTGCTGTTTCATAAAAGCACGCAGCGTAAACCGTCGATAATGCCAAACGATCGCTGTCGGACTGAAAGAGATTACCCCTCCAGCCTGCTGAATTCGCCAGCAGAAATCCACGTCGTCGCCGGCCTTCCGATATTCGGGATCGAATCCGCGTACACCTTCGAAGGCCCAACGATAAAATGCCATGTTACAACCCGGAATATGCTCGGCGACGGTATCCGTAAGCAGAACATGGTTTGGTCCTCCCGGCGCCCCAGCAACACACGCCTGAATCCAGTTTTGTGCCGGCGGCGTGATGTTTGGTCCGCCGACTCCAGCGTAATCGCCACTGACAAGCGTGCCAATCAGGTAGTACAGCCAATCGGCGTCCGCCATGCAGTCCGAATCGGTGTATGCCAAGACCTCGCCCTTGGCAGCAGCCGCCCCGGTGTTGCGGGCGTGACTTAATCCATGATTGGTCTGATGAATGTAGCGCACAGACGGGAACTGCGCGGCCACATGCGCTGTGTCATCCGTCGAACCATCGTCAACCAAAATGACTTCGTACGCCGGATAATTTAATTTGCCTAACGAATCGAGGCAGGCAGCAAGAGTGTGGGCGCCATTATACGAACAAACAATCACCGACACGAACGGCGTCTTGGGCAACGGAAGATGGGGCGAAACCGAATCGTTTCCGCCAAGCTTTTCTTGAATCGTGTAGAACGCCTTCTTCGGTTTGCGCTCACGTGTGACGATGCCGAACGCCCAGTCCATAACATCCTGGCCGCCCGTAAACCATTCGTCCGTCCACGCGAAAAAGATCGTGCCGGCAAGACCGCATTTCACCACGCTGTCGACGTGCCAACCGAGCATCTCCGCTTGCTCCTCTTGCGAATGCCGAATGGTATCCATGCCGAATTCACCCAGGATAAGCGGTTGCTCGCCGGTAAGATTTTGTAGCCGTAACAGGTAACCTTCGAACTCACGCTGGTTATGGAGGTAAACGTTGAAACAGCAAAAATCGGTGTTCTGCGGGAGCAGATATTCAGTCGGCGGATACGTGGCATAGGAAAAAAGCGCGTTGGGATCGATTCCGCGTCCGATACGAATTAGCTCCTCGACAAATTCAATTACCCGACGCGTACCAAGCCAACGCGCCATCGTGCTGGAAATTTCGTTGCCGACCAGATAGCCGAAGATTGCCGGATGGCCGGCGTGCGTCTTGACGGCAGCGCGGACGTTTTCGGCGATCTGTTTACGTGTCGATCGTTGACGAAGAAACTCGATGTGCTTTTCCCAGGGAAGCGTAACCAGAACGCGCATCCCCGAGGCAGCGCACCGATCGAGGAACCAGCGCGGTGGCGAATGATAAATCCGCACAACATTCACTCCTGCCTGACGCATCAGCACCAAATCGGCATCCACCTGTTCCGACGGCCCGACAAAATAGCCATCTGCGTCCGGTTTAAATGGACCGTACGTGACACCTTTGACGAAGAATTTTGTGTCTCCGTCGAAGAAAAACTTCGCAGCAGGTCGGATTCGGGAATTTATTGCTTCTGTCATGTCGAGCGGACTCGAGACATCTCTCGACGTCTTCTTTGCTTCAGACGGAAAGACTCCTCCAGCCTTCGCACAAAGCTACGACCGGGCAAGCGACTTCGCCGTTTGGTTATTTTGCTCCGAACCGGTTGACCACCGATTTCTTCAAAGCGATCGCGAATGTCTTTGATAGGGAGGGCCGTTTTCTTCACGTCGATCCGGTGCAATTCCAACAGCGCGCACGAAGTGCCGGCCCCCCTGCCTACAGCTCTTCGAATACTTCACGAACCACGGTGCCCGTGCGTTCGATGTCTTCTGCTGTGTGCGCTGTGGAGATGAAGCCAGTTTCAAATTGCGACGGCGCGAAATAGACGCCGCGCTCCAAACAAGCGGCGAAGAACCTGCCGAAAATCTTCGGATCGCTTCGCTGCGCATTGGCGAGATCGACAATGGGTGCGGCAGCGAAAAACAAGCAAAACATCGAACCGAGCCGGTGAAAGGTGATGTCGGTGTTTGCGCTTTTGATTGCGTCACGAGCTAGCGCTTCAAGTTGCGCGCCTGATTTCTCGAGCAATTTCCAGCCGTTAATGCGTTCGAGTTCGCGTAATTGCGCGAGACCGGCGGCCATTGCGATGGGATTTCCAGACAAGGTTCCTGCCTGATACACCGAACCATCTGGAGAAAGTTGGTCCATGATTTCGGCGCGCCCGCCAAACGCGCCCACTGGTAGTCCACCGCCGATTATTTTTCCGAGCACAGTCAAATCAGGCTTCACTCCAAAAAGTTCCTGCGCTCCGCCGCGCGCGACACGGAAGCCGGTGATTACCTCGTCGAAAATCAGAAGCGCGTCGTTGGTCGTACATTCCTCGCGCAAGATCGATAGAAAGTTTTCTCTCGGAAAGTAAAGACCCGCATTGGCTGGAATCGGCTCGGTAATAACGGCAGCAATTTCGTTTTTGTTTTCCTGGAATGTTTTTCGCAATAACCCCGCATTATTGAAAGGCAGCGAGATTGTGAGATTGGCGAACGCCGCCGGAACACCGGCACTACTCGGTTGACCGTGCGTCAAGGCGCCGCTGCCGGCTTTGACCAAAAGTGCGTCCGCATGCCCATGATAACCGCCGTCGAACTTGACGATCTTATCGCGTCCGGTGAACGCGCGCGCGAGCCGGATGCACGACATCGCCGCTTCCGTGCCGCTGTTCACCATCCGCACTTTCTCAATCGAAGGAATCCAATCGGAGATCAATTCCGCCATCTCCACTTCCAGCGGATTCGGAATTCCAAAACTCAATCCGCGAGTCGCAGCGTCACGGACCGCTTCGACCACGACTTTCGGCGCATGCCCGAGAATCGCCGGCCCCCAACTACCCACGTAGTCGATGTACTCGTTCCCATCCACATCCCAGATCCGCGCCCCTTCCCCGCGTACAACGAAAAATGGATCACCGCCAACGTTACGAAACGCACGCACTGGCGAATTCACGCCGCCCGGGATGCATTTTTGCGCGCGAGCAACTAGTTCGGAAGAATTCGTCACGCGCTCATGATAATCGGATTCCTCAAAGCATTAAAGCGATGAAGCGGCAACTCAGAGACGTTCGCCGCGGCGGAAGTGCCATGTATCTACGGTCGGCACTTGACGCCGAAGGCTTTCGCGAGTTGAAACAAGCGCCGCTACAACGATATTGTGCGCTCTCGGAACTCGGCGGGGTAGCCAAGTGGTAAGGTCGCGGTCTGCAAAACCGCTATTCGCGGGTTCGATTCCCGCCCCCGCCTCTTTGCATAGGTCAACACGGCAAAAAAGCCTCGAAATTAGGCAAAGTGCCACACAAAGTGCCATATAATCCAGCGGTCTTAACTATGTTCGAAAATCCGTCAGGTGGTCAATGACACTCGTAACCGTCCGGTTGCGGTCATCGCAAAAGAAATTCCGCGTGACCGCATTAACCGGCAACGAGGAAGCGGCAAAGAGGTTGGCCAAGACAGATAAACTTCTCGATCTTGGTCGCCGGCAGTTGAAAGACGTGCTCGAAATGACGCTTGCCCAGTTTGACAATTCCACGGCAAAATTTCGTGAGTTCCTCGCTTTGGTGGTCGATCATCGAAAGAAAGCGCTGGGCTCAGAGTGAGCCACAATCCATTCTTACGAAATTCGCCAGCGCAAAGACAAACGCGGCGTCGATCTAATCTCCGATGCGCTGCCATTCGGTCGGCTGTGGTATGACACGCCGGATGATGCAATCAGCTACGCAAACTTTTACAGCCGTTCACACGATGCCGTGATTCGTGTTTACGATGCAGTGGGCAACGTAATCGAGACGCACGAACACAAGGGTGATTTCAAGGAGTGGTGACCTTTGTTATCACACAAGATCTCCTTGTGTTTTTCAGATTTCTTTGGTCGTATTGCTCACCTGTTTCAATATGGCACCCCTCGGACAACTAAAAACCATCTGTCGATTTGTTCAGATCGCTTGCCTAGCCTTCGCAGCACTCAACAATCTCCCGAATGCGAATGCAGGTTTCACATTCACACCTGGACATATTTACACGACGTACACCAATATCGGTTCACGCGATATTTTCGAGTACAGCGAAACAGGAACCTTCCTTGGCTCGCTTACCCCTCCATCATTAGTCGAAGATGACGAACTCCGCGGCATCGCATTTGGGCCCGATGGTTTTCTTTATGCGGTCAAATTACATTTTGCACAATCGGGGTTCAGCGTTCTCGCACTCGACACCTTAGGGAATGTTCACGCGAGCTATTCTATGGGCGGAATTTACGTTTTCGGAGACCTCGCTCGCGGAAAAATCGCGCTCGATCAGCAATACATTTACGTAGCTGGGGTGGCTGTAGTCCGTTTTACGCTTGGTGACCCAAACTCGGGAGTAGTGATCTATGACAAGAACGGAGCCACCGACGTGAAGATTCTGCCAAATGGCCATCTGTTCGTAGCGTACGCATATGGCGTGGACGAAATTACAAATAACGGGACAATCGTGCGCAGCATCCCATTGATTGGCGCTAACTGGGGTGACGTTCAGGGAATCGAGTACGATCCAGCAACGGACAAGCTTTTCGCTACCGAGTTGGGATATAGCGGCTTTAAGTTTCAGTTGATGCGGATTAACGCCTCAACGGGGGTCTTGGAAGATAGCGTTTATTTCCTATATGGTGAGGATCTGTTTCTCACGCAAGGGAACACCCTTCTTGTCGGCAGCTCGACTCAATCGCCTGGAATTTTTGCCGAAAACCTCGGTTCCGTTGGTACGCTTCGATGGGGTAGAGCGGTTTTTTGTTACACAGTACCTTACAGGTAAACCGACTCCGACACCCACTCCGTCGGCAACGCCTACCGCCACACCATCCTCAACTCCCTGCCAGGGAAGATGTTCACCGACGCCGCGACCGCGTCCTACACCGGCGCCGCGTCCCGGCGGATAGAATGCGCCGGTCGGCGCTACTCTGGTCAGCTTGCGCCGAAATGAAGGCTCACATGATGCCGTGATTCGCGTTTACCATGAACGCTGGCAACCTGATCGAAACGCACGAGCACGCGGGCGATTTCAAAGAGCCGTGAGTTTTCCTTCACGCCCGGAAAGAGGAATGCTCGGTTTGGATTTTGTCCTAGCTAGCGCCCGAAACGACATCCGAAACTGGCGCAGTAGTTGGGGGACGGTCACGCAAACCGAGCAAACCGTGAATCTTCCGCCTCACATTCTTCCTACGGAAACGGCGGAACCAAGTTTCGGAAATCGGAGATTGTATGTTCGGCGGCGGTGGGAGCCTCACTGACGATTCAACACTGTCAGCGGGGCGGCTTTGACAGGAAAAAGCGGTCGCTACACCCTGATGCCTGCGATATGAACGCATTTCAAGTGGTTGTCAGACCTGCCCGGATTACTGCGGATATTAGGATTGAGGCAAACACGTTGTCATCGCAACAACTCCGTAGTTGCTTTCGCGTGCTATTGAATGCGTCGCGGGTTAGCGCAATTGCTTCCCGAGGGTCATCAGTCAATCGAGAAGCGAAGCTGTAAACGGCAGAATAATAACGGCCGACCAAAACATCAAAACGTGAGCTTTTCGTTTTGATCGACAACTTCGCTTTGTGATTCCGTGCTTGCAGTTGGCCGTGCAGCACTTTGCCGGTCCGTCTGGGCGGTGCTTTCACTTGTACTCTCTACTACGGAAATGTCGGAACCAAGTTCCGCGACAAAACCCCGGCTGAATCAACAACTCTTTTTTGAGCTTCTCCTGCTTCTCCGTGAGGCGAGTCCAAAGACATGATCAACGGTCAAGTTGTAGGCAGCGGTATTTTCCAGCCCAAATAAGACTTTTGCTGTTGCCCCCACGGCAGCAACTTGCAATGAGCCGTCACGCTTTAAACGCTTGGCGGCTTTTTGTTTTGCGTGTGACGCCTACCATTCTTTGAAATCGCCCGCCTGCGTCCGTGTGTCTCGATCACGTTGCTAGGGTCATCGTAAACGCGAATCACGGCGCGATGTGAACGGCTGTAGAACATACTGTAGCCGATTGCGTTGCCGGATAGCGTCCGGCCCCGCGACTTAGATGTGATTAATTTGCTCTAAAGAGCTCCTTGCGAACCAAAAATGCTCTCCTTTCAGGGCTAAGGCGAGCGCTTTGATTGTCGCCGGGCTGTTCGAGGGCGAAATAGTGCGTCGCGGACAGCGCCAATGTAAGCGCGGAATGCTTCGAAGCGCAGCTCAGGATGATACGGGCGAACAAATGAATCTACCGTGCCGCCGTGAAGCAGAACCTCACGCGCCTGGCGCTGCCACAAAATTTGGGTTTCAGATTTTGGCTTTGGCATGAAAATCGACGAGAGTAAAAATACACCGCTGTTTCAGTCTATTATCCTTTAGTATACGTTCGCTTGAACATCTCCCTAAATATCAAACATTCTTCCCGGCTACGCTGCTTACTCTAAGGGTGTGCAGCAAAATCACGTTTACGATGTGCGCCCGCGCGAAGATCATCGCGGCGTCGATTTGGTCTCCGATGCGCTGCTATTCGGTCCGCTGTGGCACGCCGCGCAAAGAGACGGCGATGACGGCGGGGGGCTCGGTCCCCGATCATCCACCCACCAACCATAACGACCGTCATCGCCACGCATACAAACATTGAATTTTCCACTTGGTTTCGAAGGTTTTTTCCGATCTCAGCATCGGAATTTTCCCAATACCCCCGGAGACTTTGGTTGAGTCGTCGGGCATTGGAACATCTGACGCCGGTAAGAACACTACCTTCAAACGTGCTATTCTTACTGAACATCGATTACGGCGGCCCCCTCTGATGACATCCCCAAACATCCAAAGGCGCGGTCGTGCTTGCAGCACGGGATCTTCGACAAATTAACAAGCGTCCGCGAATTGGAAGCACGCGTCAGCGGCCTCGGTACCAAGCAGCAACGTGGCGATGTCTTTGAAGTCTTCGTCGAGGCTTACCTCGCTACGCTCGCTATCGAGAGAGCGAAGAATGTCTGGCCGGGAGCGCGTGTTCCCCATTCGCTGCAAAAGCAGTTGGCTTTGCCCGGTGCCGACAAAGGCGTAGACGGTGTCTTTGAAACGCAACTCGGCGAGTATCACGCCTATCAGGTGAAGTTTCGCACCGGTCGTCCCTCGCTGACATGGGATGAACTTTCGACGTTCATCGGCCTCGCTGATCGAGTTGACCAGCGACTTCTGATCACCAACTGCGACAGCTTTTCCAATGTTCTTGAGGCACGCACCGGTTTCTATGCGATCACGGGCAACGATCTCGATAAACTCAGACCCGCAAGACCTTGCGGTCATTCGCGCGTGGCTCGACGGCGTGCGACTTGAGCGACAACCAAAGACTCCGCTCCCGCACCAAGTCGAAGCTCTCGACAAAATTCTCGCCGCGTTGCGCGACAACGACCGCGCCACCGTGCTCATGGCTTGCGGCACAGGCAAGACGCTTGTCGCGCTGTGGGGCGCCGTCTAATTCAGCTCTGTGGACCTGATTGGTTCTCTAATCTTCTTTGCTCTGAACAGTCAGTTTAACGTAAATTGCCGTGCGTGTTCTGGCTGTCGCAGTCGATAATCCAGCGCTCGATTTTTACCACGATGTGCAACCTATTTGTCAACCGCTGCAGCAACAGAATTCGTGCATTCACTCGTATACAGCTCTTATTGGACTTTGCTGATCATGAATGAACGCTTGACTTACTTTTCAACGCGGAGAGCTGGCTTGAAAGCAGCCGTAACGCCAGACCACCCGCCGACTCCGGCATTCGAGCAACACGACGTAAAGGTGAAGTCTATCTCACCCAACCCTCCATTGTAAATATGGGCATACCCATTGTCCATATCCAACGTCGAAACGTCAGGACTTTCCAAATCATTCGTGAAGGTATCGAAAAACCCGCCTGCCGGCGCGTTCATCGTATTATGCTGATGAAAGTCAATCGAATTGACATGAATCACTAGGCCATCCGAAGTCACTGGGGTAAGCGTCCCCGTCGTCAGCGCCCCAAATGACTGCTGATTCCCTGCTGCAGTTGTCACCAAATCAAATGGAGAGGCATCCGCCCCAACCACATCATACAAGTTGAACATCACGTCACCCGTTCCGACCTCACTCATCGTGACAGTGATACCACTCAAGTTCGGAGACGTTTGAGCATTAGCCGCCCAAACAATTTGAGAGGTTGGAAGCCCGCTTATAGCCGAATCAGGCGCAGACCACGTATTACCCAATCCATCCGTAACACTCGTAGCAAAAGGGCCAGCAGAATTGTATAGGCCGATTAGCAAGTTTCCGTTTGATGGAAACTGCATCACAATCGGCTCCGGCCTATTCTGAGCACGAACTGACTGCAAAAGAATATGCTGCAAGTGCACAATTCGAATTCCACTCGGAGGTGCGGTTCCTGCTTGTGCGGATTTCAAAGCAACAGCCAGCGATCCCCACGTCGCATTCCCGCTGGCCGAGAAGGTTGGCGTAACGGCTCCGGCAGTAGGCTGAACGAAATACTGGTCTCCCGATCCTACCTGAAGATCGGCACTCAACAACGTGAAGTTCGTACCTGCCCCGATGCTCGTGCCATTGAAGGCACCGCCTTCCGAATACGTACTTGATAAGGAGGCTCCCCATTCGTAGATCAAGTCTCTCGCCTGTGTAGTCATGATGGTGCCTGCGGTGCGCGAAGTAGAACTTCCCGCGCTACCATCCAAAGGATTCGAAGTGGCGACATTGTAGAACTCTGAGATCACTGCATGTGGATACGAGCCATTACTAAAATGCACCTCAATCTTTTTCGTACCAGCAGCTACGTTCGGCGCGTAATAGAGACTCAGTGTTCTGCCAAAAGAAGCATTGGTAACAGTTGGGCCATTGACCCAAGCGTTTCCCTTGTCGTCTGTGATGCTAGAAACAGTGCCATCGCTCTTGAACTGCACTCCTAAGACGAGGCAGTTTCCAGCGCCAGTTACGTTAGGCAAATCTACGGTCAGCACGTTAATCGGATATCTGTCCATCCCACTCGCGACGTGCTGCACTAAAGTCGGAACACCGGGAAGCGGCGTACCTGTGGGCGTGGCAGTGGCGGTCGGAGATGGGGTTGCAGTTGGAGTTACAGTAGCTGTAGCTGTAGCTGTAGCTGTTGCCGTAGTGGTGGCAGTGGCGGTCGGGGATGGGGTTGCAGTAGGAGTTACCGTAGCTGTCGCTGTTGGTGTTGCGGTTGGCGTCGGAGTCGCTGTCGGTGTTGCCGTAGCCATCGGCGTAGCGGTCGGCGTCACCGTAGGAGTTGGCGCAGGTCTTAGCCTGGGTGTGGGTCTGGGTCTGGGTGTGGGATGTGTGCGCCCATCCTGTGCTTGTACTGGCACCGCAAACATACAAAAAGAGGCGAGCACGAGCGAGACCAGAAAGGAACCGCATCGCAAGACTGAACCTCGAGCAGAACACCTTCTCAGAGAAATTCTCGTTTCAAACTTAACACGCTGACACATGGGGGTCGAACATAAACGCCAATTGCGCTGGTGCAAGCAGAGCAAGATCTTCCGTTCCCTGCCCAGCGAGGATGGCCCAGATGTAAAAGCACAGTGTTTAAAGCTGTCCAGTGATCACTCTTCAACGACTGGCGGGAGTTAGGGATCACGAGCTTTGATTCCAACAAAAAATCCGAGGGGATCTAACCCACGCGCTTCCTTTGTGTCGGAATACCTAACATTGTCGGAATACCTTACGCGTTCACAGGGCATGGTTCACGGTTAGGAGCTTTCAGAGCGTATTGCGCCAGTCATGTTTGAGTAACTTCCTTACCTGTGAATCGTCGATTCGACTTTCGCGAAACCACACCCGAACATGAGTGGCGGCTGCATAAATTCGGCGTTCGCTTCGGTTTCGGTGTATGATCGGCGCGTTTTCACGCTCCGGAGTTAACGGCTTGAAATGGCGATTAGCTGACTCCTGTATCGCGTCAATCAACGCTTTCCGGCTGATAGGGTCCCTTAAACTTATCGGCTGTTTTTGGCATATCCTGGGTGTTATCTGCTTCACACGGCACTCAACTTTCGAGGAATCAAGCCCGGGGCGTGGGTTTCTATCGTTTTTTGGCGTGCCGCGCGTTAAGGTTCGACTTCCATAGGTTGCGACTGGTCTTGAGATGGCTGCTCAGGGAATCCGCGATCTACTAAAGTCTGAACATCTTCAGGCCTAAGCGTCGCCTTCCAGAATTCGAGGCCGTGCTGGACAGCTAGGTCCGCTAATAACGCGTTGAACCGGGCACCGCACTGGTTGATCCATTCCCGGTCAATAAGGCTGCGTCGGCGCAGTTCGTCGAGCCGTAGCGCGACATATTTAATGAACGCATTTATCGCCATCCGCGAAATCTCTGCCCGGCTGGCGTGGACAGCCGTCCGCAATAAACGGTTATGCAACTTGGAGGCGAAAACGTTTTGCGTTATCTTTTGTCACTTTGAGACCTGAAGAAATTGATTGGCCCGGTCTTAGAGCTGCCGCTGTCGCGGTGGGTATTCGTCAAGCCGCTAGACAAGCCGCCCGCGATCTGCCGCCAGATGAACAAGAGCGATTCGTCCAACGAGCAATGAAGCGTTGTTCGCGCGAGAAGTGGCTGATCAAATCTAAGCAGGACAAAGCCGATGCCGTTCTAACCTCTCCGACCACGCTGTCCGCAAATGTCCGCAAAGGTTCTGATGTCCTCAGTGGGGTTCTGGTAGAGGATAGTCGAGCAACTCGGATCGGTTTGTCAGCTGCAGCGCGGAAAGCCGCCGAAGCCTTCGCGGACATGCCTGGGACAAAGGTTATCAAGCACGCCCAGGCGCATCGGCACATGACGGCAAGTGCAAGCGTACTGCACAGCTGGGATGAGAAAGGCAACCAAATTCCGTTCACGCTGAACGTGCTCAACATTAACAGTCTGCAGATCGATCAGAACGACCCAGAAACGCGCTAGGATTGCGCCGGCAGTTAGCTAAGCGCCGCAATCATTTGCAATCAGCCGATGCAATCACAGGCGGTTTACCCGCCGCCAATGCGCGGAATGACTGCGATTGCTGCGCGGAGTGGTCCAAGCTCGTGATGGGTGTAAACCTTGTTCGTTTCCGCCGATGTGTGGCCTGTAAGTTTCTGCCGGATTTCCTGCGAAATACCAGCGTTCGCCATTGCACTGTTAAACGAATGTCGCAGGCTGTGAAAGCTAAGACTCGATAACGTTCTCCCGCCGCTTGCTTGCGTGCGCTTCCCTTCGATACGCGCTTTCTTCATGATCGCAGCAAATCGCCCGCTAAGGCCGTGTTTTCCGCCCGTGTCTTTGCCAGCGAGAGACGGAAACATCGGCGCTCTACCGATACCAGCGTTCTTCAAAAGCTCGCGCTCAAGATCTCGATGCAGCGGAATCGCTGCTGGTTTTTTCGTTTTGCTCGGCGTGAATCGGATAACTTTGTTGCGCCAATCAATCGCCTCCCATCGCATGTTGGCAACGTCGCCAAGCCGTGCGCCAGTGTAATAGCCGAGAAGAATTGCACCGCGCCAGTCGCCGTCCGCGGCCCGCACGAGCTTCGATACTTGCGCCGAAGTGAAGGCCGACCGTTCCTCTGCGGTCACTGGCAGAGTCTCAACCGCAGTCGCGGGATTCGTTTGAATATACCCTTGCCGCACCGCAGCGTTGAATGCGGCGCTCACAACCTTCACTGAAAGATTGGCCGTGCGCGCAGTCTTCCTGGCCGCAGTAATCGAATCGCGATAACTGAGCACGTGCTTCGGCGTGACGTGCGCCAGCGCGAGATTTGCGCGATTGCCGAGCGACGCGATGAAGTCTCGAACTACTTGGCGATAACGACCCATCGTTTTGCCCGAGCGCACCCGCTCCTTCATGTCGAGCCAATGATTCAGCCAATCGCGGACCGTGTAAGTGTGCAGCGGTTCGCCCGTTGTGCGTTCTACGATCTCGCTGATGATCTTTTTGGCCTGCTGCTCTGTGAGCGTGTCGTTCCTCGCGTGATTTTCCGCACGCTCGATTGCAAGACAGACTTCTAAGGCTTCTGCGGGAGTCCCCGATGGCGGCACGACAGTTTCTCTGCTCGCCTGCGCTTTGCTCGGCTTGGCTGCCTTGCGGCGCAAATTGAGTTGCTAAGGTCTGTTTCGTAAGAAAGTGAAGTTCGGCGCTGGTCGGGCGAATCGCCGCTTACGGAACTTCTACCAGTGTATTCCGTAGTAGGTTCGTGTAAGGCTTCATTAATGCCGCGCTCTTTCGGCAATGTCGATTGGGCGCGGCATACTCTTACCCACTCTGTGCAAGCGGGGTCGGTTTATTATCAAACTGGAAAGATGCGGGCCGAATATTCCCTGCGCGATTCTATTCATACTTTATGACTGTATTACTAGTGGAAGATCATGCTGATACTCGCTCGGTTCTGGGGATGCTCCTCAATCGTTGCGGTTGCCAGACGGTGACGGCTAAGAGCCTCAGGGAGGCTCGTGCCAGACTGAAAGAGATGCCTTTCGACATTCTCATCAGCGACCTGAATTTACCGGACGGTGATGGACTTGAGCTTGTGCATGAAGCTAAGCAAACGCACAAACTCAAAGCGATTGCCGTCACGGGCCGAGCGTCAGATGAAGAACGCGACCAAGGACTGAAGGCGGGCTTCGATTGCTACCTGACGAAACCAATCGATTACCAGCAATTGAAGGAAGGTCTTCGCTCCCCCTAATGAGTCTGCTAGAAGGCAGGTTGAATTAACCAAACTGTTAGTTATTTACGGACAGGCTGTATTCAAATAATCACTCGCCAGAAAATCAAAAACGCTTACACATCCCCTAGCCATGCGCATCCACGATCCAGATCGTTCGCTCTTGCCGATCTAGCGCTGAGCCCAAACCCCATCCGGCTTTGCTGAGATTGTCGGCAATGATTTCCCAGTACTTCAACGTCTCGGCTGTCTACTGGTGATTCAGAACCGTCTGCGGCGCGGCTTTGCTCAGTTCAAGCTGTGCGTTCACTTTTTGGAGACCCGCAGTAAGCGCGTCAATTTGCTTTTGCTGATGCGTAATCGTTGCCTGCTGCTCGTCGTTTCTGCGGTGCTCCTTGAGGAACTCGTTGAGCAACATCGCATTCACTTGATCGTAGCGGACGCTGTAGATTTCGCCATTGCGATTGCGGACGACTAAGTCGGGATTCACCTTCGCCACTTCTTCGGCGATCAAGCCAAATTGGGGTGTCCCTTTGCTGTCGCTTCTGTATTGGAAGCTCACTGGCTTAAGGCCCAGTATTGCTTCGCTGGTTTTATCCATTGGCTTGATGTTTTTCTTAAACCGCGCCGACGAAGCGACCGTTCCCAATTGACCGTTTCCATCCACGACAACAGCGTCGCCCACGACGGCGGTTCCGCTAATACCGGCGATAAATGCTGCGGTCTGAGGGCCGAATCCAAATACGCCTCCCCCAATACGGATGGTGTTGCTCTCGCCCTGCACACCTCTATCGCCGATGACGATATTGTTATTGCCTGTGGTGAGATCGCCGGCGTGAAACCCCAAGGCGATGTTTACGATGCCGGATTGGTTAACAGAAAGCGCAGAATGACCGACGGCCGTGTTGCCGCCACCCGTGCCGTTATTATAGAGCGCCCAGAAGCCGGTGGCCGTGTTGCCGTCGCCGGTAGTGTTGTTAGAGAGCGCATCAGAACCGCTGGCCGTGTTGTTGTTGCCAGTGGTGTTGCTACCGAGCGTCGAGTCGCCGATGGCAGTGTTTTGGAAGCCGACGGTGTTGCTAACGAGCGCAGAATAACCAACGGCCGTGTTGACATTGCCGCTGGTGTTGCTGAGGAGTGCGAGTGCCCCATTCGCCGTATTCTGCCGGCCACCGGTATTGTTTAACAATGCGAAGGTGCCGGTGGCGGTATTTACATCTGATCTGTTCGCACGCAGCGTGCCGGATCCAATCGCGGTGTTGTAGCTGCCAGTGGTATCGGTTTTCAGTGAAAGAAAACCAACCGCCGTGTTGTGCACACCCGTGGTGAGGTGCAACAGGGCGTCCTGCCCCTCCGCCGTGTTGCCGCCTGGATAGCCGCCGTCTGGCGGGGGACTGACCGCTTGCGCGTTTTTCACCGAGCCAAAGCAGACAATCAGGACTGCGATGAGAAATCGTGGTATTGCTGTTTTCATGGGCGCGATTCTGCGTCTTTTGCGCCCCACACAGCAACGACAAAATGGTACGAACGGTCGCGATGACTAGCTCTCGACACCTCTACGAAGTCCGCACGCGCAAGGATCATCGTGGCGTCGATCTGATTTCAGAGGGGCTGCCATTCACTCGCGCGTGGTACACCAAGCTGGATGACACTGTTAGTTAGGCGAAGTTTTTCAGTCGATCAAATAATGTCGTGATTCGCGTTTATGATGGTGCTGGCAACGTGATTGAAGCGCACGAGTAGCGGGCGAGTTCAAAGACTACTAAGTGACTCGCCAACTCATAGGAACTCAGGGTCTGGGTCGCCGAGTAGAGCGAGGCCTCCGGTCGTTATCGGATTGCCAGCTTTGTCTTCCGTTACTGATCTTCCGAGAAACGCGCAGTTGGGGCGGCACCGGAATCTATTTCTTCAGCTTGATCATTAATGGCACGTGAGATGGCTGCATCCAGGTAGAGGTAGGTCCATGTCGTAGGATCGGAAGGGGTTGGTGGTTTAGGATGGAGGCTGGTCCAACCAGGAATGAAGGGTCTGGTCATTGGTGTAAATCCAAAATCGGGGAACACGGTTTGTTCGAAGCTGATTGGAAGCGCATTCGAACCACTGGTCCCTGAGTAGGGCGTACGGACAGGTTTAATCGGTTGATTCTGCCTGAGCATGGAGAGGTGTTTGTCTGAGTAACGTAAGAAGTATCCACCCCAATCCATGTTAAAAGTGAAAGGGGACACTGGCTTTCCCTGCTTATCTATAAGGTTTTTCGAAGCGCTCGTTGGATTGGTATTTGAAGGAAAACTATTGAAGACGGATATAAAGCTGAATTCCCGTCCATCTAAACAGCCAACAATTGAAGCTTGGGTACCGTTACCCAGATATCCTGGACGTTTACCTTCACCTATAAAGTAATTTGGTGCGATGTCTCCTGCACTTCTCGAAAAGATATCTGTTACAAAAACCACTTTTGTTCCTTTAAAGACGGAACCAGGGTAGAGCTTTTCATTCAATGAGACGTTGAGGTATTGCGAACCTTGAAACTGCCTGGCCGCCTGAGCGACCGTATCCGACGCAAGATAATTTAGAGGCTGCCTCGTCGGATCCTTGAAGGCGTTATACGTGAAATAGAGCTGTCGATCCGAGCCCATAAATTCGGCAATCGACAAGACGTCAGGTTCTCCTCCCAAATTACCGGTCTGATCGATAATGATTGCTTCACAACCGATCGAATTGAACCACTGCATCATCTTACTATAAACAGTCGATAAAGACTCGCGGAAGATGCGAGGATTTTGTGACGTATTTGGATTCTCTGGAGCATAAACGCCACGTTGATCCATATAAGAATTCGGATCCATAAATTTGGAATCCCTTTTGTATAGATAGCCAATTATTTTTCCGCCCGTGAGGGCCGGATTGATTTGGCCGAAGTAATAGGCATTTAAATTCAAGGTGTCATCAGGCATACCATCTTGTTTATGGTATATACCCATGGAGGCATAGTTAGCGGGGATATTGGGCTGAATAACGCCATTAACCACGTTCGCTGGAATAACAAGACCTTCAAAATGAGCTCTACCAGCTGATGGATCCCTGATGAATGGATAACTCAGGGTTTTGACTGGGTCTGGCTGATCCGGTTCACGCACGCCACGAATGGTAAAGACCAGATTATGAACGTTAACAAGATAATTACCTAGGGCGGTATCGTACCGAAATAAGGGATTGTAGTAGTTAACCGGGTAAGGGCAGTTAACCATGTTTTGAAGCCCACCGGTTTTTTCTAGACCCAGACCGGAAATTAGGTTCCTGTAGGCAAAGAAATCATGATAGTACCAATTCACAGAAGGTTGCCCTAATCTTACGCTGTCTCCAAAAGATTCATTAGCAGAGCCGTTCTTGAGGGCTGTTTGCAAATTAGCAAAGGTGTCAATCAACCGGCAGCTCCCCGGTTGCGTATAGATATTTCTTTCAACGTGAGTTGCTGTTCGAAAGACCGCGTAGAACCATGCCGCGCAGGCAGCACAAAACTCATTGTACGTAGACGTTTGGGATATAGAGTGATTAACAATCACCGTAATACCTGCGGGAAGGTTAATCCACCCAGTGGCAGGATCAGCCAGCGATTGCAGACTCGATGTATCTAAATTCAATAGAAAGCTATTGAAGAGATCATTATAACTCCCATGGGGTCCCTTATCGACGAAGGCGGGTCTCAGGTAGAGGTTAGCTCCCGCATTGAGTAACCCTATCCCATTATAATACGTTCCGTTAAGGACAGATAAGGCGCCGGTAGCGCCTTCTATTTTCACGTTCGCTCCAGGAGTTACATAACTGAAGACCCCCTCGTCGGTTTCAGGGTCTCCGGTATAGATCGTCGTCCAGGTATCGTTTGGTATCCCGATCGTTGCGTAGTCGGCAGTATTAGTGACCCGGATTTTTCTTAGACGAGTTTTCTTCGCGAATGTTCCGTTCAGAAATTGGCTTGTTATTTCCTGTGCTCTTTCCTTTCCGACATAATTTAGCGCCCCTGTGTGCTGACTCGTCGATAAATTCGCGACGGTATTGGCTGAGGTATAATATTTGAACAAGTTTACCGGATCATTCCAGTCCAAGCCGCTTGTATCTGTTGGGGGGTGCTCCATCCTTTTGTAAATCGCTAAACCTGCCAAACTCGTCTGGCCGGCGTAGTGATAGTTGTAATACCTAAATGCGCTGATGGTTTGATCATTGATTAATTTCAAGGTGTCACCATTGATAAGAGGTAAAAGCGGGTCAAAAGAGCCCTCGAAAGGAGGGTTATAACCGTTTACCAATTCGTTTGGGCCCTTATAGAAATAAGAATTGGCGGTAGGAACACCTGGCACGCGAGGCAGCGGAATTGGGCGAGGATCAAGCGCATCGGGCTGCAATCTGGGAAATCTATCCGTTCCATAAGTAGTGACGACTCGGACGGGATAGACGGAAGTATCAATGTAAATGTACTGATCTTGTAGTGGCGAAGAAGGTCCCCCGGCAGCAAATCCACCCATTGCTCCAATCATCGTGTTACGCCACCACCCTTGGAATTTAGAATTGTTGAAGTTATAGGTAAAAGCCGCATTGTTGAGAGCGAGCGGTCCGCTGCTAACAGCAGTGTTGAAGTTGGCGGTCGTATTTGAAAAGGGCGAACCCCACCCCACTCCGCTATCTGCTGTGGCGAAATCAGGATAACACTCGTTTGGCGTCGGGCTGACGGCGTGCACCTGTAACAAGAGTCCCGATGATGCAAAGAGGATGAGCGCAAGTGTCAGGTCAGTAACTTGGTTAGTTGTTCTCATATGTTCTTAATGTTTTGTTAGTATGCAAGAGGAGCGAATGATGAACTACTGCACCGCCACCGTTATGGTCTGCCCCGGATCCCCGAAGAGTGTCAGGTAGCCGAGCCCGTTCCCGGCAGGCAGGGAAGTCACAGCGCTTCCTTTTCCGTTCGCCACGGTCGTGAATGCCGGGTCGTAGAGGTGCCACGCGCCGGTCGTGGTAATAGTGACTTGCAACGGGGTCATGTCACTCGCCACGGCGCGCCACTCGGCATAGCCCTCGGGGCCGATGGTGACCACGTCCGTCGCACCCCTGGGCAGCACCGGTACCGATGCGAGCGGCTGGTGCATGTAACTCCCGAAGCGGGTCCACTCCGCGCCATCGCGCTCCACGATGTCGAGGTCGTCGAGATCGCGCCCGTTGAGCTGCGGGATGATGAGCATCATCGTCGCGACAGTATCGCTTGCCGAGGCGTCGACGATATGGAACCGGGTATCGGTGTGCCCCGCAGCCGGCGCCGGAACGTCGGAGGGAGGCCGGACGGCGATGAGCCCGTCCAGGTTCGGCACGGCGGCCAGACGCAGGCGCGGATCCATGCCATTCCACGCGAGCTCAGCCGGGTTCTCGTTCACCACGAGCCAGGTCGAAGAGAGCCTGGCCTGCCAAGCCGCCGAGAGGTTGCCGGGCCTCCGACGCACTCGCTGAGCGAACACGCTGTAGTCGAGGTAATGTCCGTAGCCCGCAGGAGCGCGATTGAGGATGTACTGGGTAGGCACGCCCAGGAGGTCGGCGTCGACGACCTTGAATGCCTTGAGGGGATCCTGGTCGCTCGCGAACCATCCGTCATCGCGGTACTTCAGCGGTGATCCGGACTGCGTCCAGCCGCCGTCGGAGCGCACCGAGGCCTGCAGCGAACCGTCGGGCTGAGCCTGGAGCTGCACGATGAGATTACCCTGGGCGTATTCTCCGGCGATGGCCGCAAGCAGGCCGTCGGGAACCGACACCACAGGGGGTACGACGGGTAGGAGCGGCGATGGAAAGGCCGCGATCCGCCCATTCTCATCCAGCGCGCGGAGCAACACCCGCTCCGCTATGGCAATCGCTCGTGCACGAGCCGCCGCCAACGAGGCGGCGAGCACCACGATGCCGAGCTGCGCCTGCGGGGAAACGACGATCGCCGCGCCGTAGTCACTGCTATCGCCACCCTTGGCCCAACCATCGAAGCCGACTGCCGCAAGCCCCGGTTGCGAGACGCTGTCCCATCCCAGGCCGAAAGCGAAGGAGTCGTTATGGATTGGGTCGAAGCTGCCGATGGTCTGATCCACGGCCATTTCAGCCACCGCAGTGCCGGAAAGAACACGTGTCGTCCCGACTCTTCCACCGCTCAGGAACATCATGGCGATGCGAGCGACATCGTCTGCGGTGCTATAGGCCGCGCCCGCCGCGAGGGTATTCACGAACTCCTGCGGCTTCACCGCGCCGTTTACGTAGGCCTTGGCGTATGATCCGGCTGGGAATGCGCTGAGCGGGTAGCGGGTGTTCGCCATGCCGAGGGGTGTCAGGATCTCGTCGTGCACGAACTGGACGTAGCTCTTGCCGGTCATCGCCTCGACGAGGGCCGCGGTAATGGTGAAGCCGTCATTACAATAGACGCTCATGTAGCCCGGCGGATCCTTGAGCCGCGACATGGAGAGCGTCTGGAGGACCTGATCCAGATATCCCGGCACGGGCGAGCGGATGTCGGCGTTGCGATAATCGGTTCCCGGAAAGCCCGAGGAGTGGTTGAGGAGCATCCGGACGGTGATGTTCTCATATCCTGGAGACGCCATGCGGAAGGCCGGCAGGTACGTGACCAGCGGTGTGTCAAGGTCGACGACGCCCCGATCTACGAGCTGCATCACGGCGATGGCCGCAAACATCTTGCTCACCGAGCCGACGCCGAACATCGTGGTGTTGGTGGGCGCCTGGCCCGTGTCGCGATCGGCCAGGCCGAAGCCCTGGCTCCAAATGATGCGCTTGTCATCCACGAGGGCGATCGCGACCGCGGAGGCGCCCTGATTGATGAGCTCTTGGGCAGCGGTCTGCCCTTCCTGGATCGCAGCATCGTAGGTAGGCTGCGACGATCTCGAATCGAGATCGTATACTTCCACCAGAGCAACCCCGGTGGTGTTGTTCTTACCGCGTACGATCGCGGTATAGTCACCCGGTGGCAGCGTTGCAATGATCGCAGACTCGCTCGGGCACAGTCGGAGCATGCCCGCTGTTTTGGATAGCGGCGACCTGGCCGGCGGTAATAATCCCGCCGATTATCGTATGCTGCCAATTATCGTTGGAGGCAATCAAAGCTCCCGCGCCATCGTGCAGTTCCAAGGTCGGATTAGCCAATGCATCGGGAACGCCATATTGAGTGAGCTCAGGGCCTATGGCGCGAATAATTACCCTCTTTGGTTCGGTCCCTTGAACCATGAAGCCGCCAATCATCACGTTGTCACCCGTCTGCACGAAGCTGCGAGCACTAATGTTACCTAGTATTGAAGTTAGATTACTCCGAGGCTGAGATCGTACACTTCCACGAGAGCAACTCCGGTTATGTTGTTTACACCACGGACGATCGCCGTGTAGTTGCCCGCTGGCAGATCCGCGATGATTGCCGACTCGAAGGGGTCGCCCGGAGCGTAGCCGCTGGCTTGAATCTCGTGGACTTGATTACCGTGATAATCCCACCGATGATCGTGCTTACCCAGTTGTTATTAGAGGCAATCAAAGCTCCCGGCCGTCGTGCAGTTCCAATGTCGGGTTAGCCAGTACATCGGGAACGCCATATTGAGTGAGCTCAGGGCCTATGGCGCGAATAATTACCCTCTTTGGCTCGGTCCCTTGAACCATGAAGCCGCCAATCATCACGTTGTCGCCTGTCTGAACAAAGGCCCGCGCGGAGATGTTTTCGAGAGTTGACGGGTTTCCGAATTGGAATTTGCCGACGCGCGTGTGCCACCTCTGGGGTGCGGAGTACTGGTAGTATTCGTTGGTATGCCAGAAGCTAAGGCCATCGGGCGGATCGCCCAGCGCGATCAAGGCGCCAGCCAGGCAAAAAACAAAAGCAAGTAAGACGCGAAGCATAAAGGACCCGCCTTCGCCGAGGCTACGGCGAGCAGGTCCAGATTGCGAAGCGGATTTCTTTTTCATGGATGAAGTGGAGTCGCTTCCGCGACGAGTTTTTTAAAAATTCTCACAACCCGTCAAGCCAATTCGCCGGCAGCGCACGTCGCAGATTCGAGTCCCAGAAGCACAGTTAACTTTTCGTCCGTTCGCACAACGAAACGCTTTTGTCGTCACGGTGCGTCGCAATCTACCGCTGACACACAGCCTTAGGGATTCTTGACTACTTGCGGTGCAGCTTTGCTCGCTTCAAGCTGAGCGCTCACCTTCTGTAGGCCAGCAGTAAGGGCGTCAATTTGTTCTTGCTGGTGCACGGCATTCGCTTCCTGCTTTGTGACAGTAGCCTTTAGTTCCTGCACTGTGCGGTGTTCTTTCAGGAACTCATTGAGCAGCATCGCGTTCACGGCGTCGTAGCGTACAGTGTAGATTTCGCCTTTGTCGTCGCGCACCACCAAATCCGGGTTGACCTGGGCAACTTCCTCCGCAATCAAGCCAAAGCACGGCGTGTTCGTATCGTCGCTCTTATAGTGAAATGTCACCGGATCAAGCGCCAAGATTCCTTCGCTGGCTTTACCCATTGGTTTAATGTCGTGTTTAAAACGCTTCGAAGAGCCAGCCGTGCCGAGCTGGCCAGCGCCGTCAATCACAACTGGTAAAGCGTTGGCGTTTTGTGTTGTCACGCCGCGGATGTTTCCGATGAAGCAAGTGCCACCCACATTTGCGCCGGCTACGGCACGGCCGATACAAATAACATCATCCGCCGTGATGACGCCACTGCCTGCACCTTCGCCTAAGGCGACATTGAAGCTGCCGGTGGTGTTGTTCTCGAGCGACTTAACACCGATGGCTGTGTTGCGTCCGCCGGTCGTGTTCCGATAGAGGGCACTTTTACCAAAGGCACTGTTGGAGCTGCCGGCTGTGTTTTGTTGAAGCGCTACCTCACCGATGGCCGTGTTTAAGTCGCCGGTGGTGTTGCCCCGGAGGGCTTGAAAGCCGATGACGGTGTTCCTGTCCCCAGTAGTGTTGCTAAACAGCGCCTCCCCGCCGATAGCCGTGTTTAAGTCGCCGGTGGTGTTCTTAAAGAGCGCCTGAAAACCATTAGCCGTGTTCCAGCTGGCTCCTGTGTTGTTAAAGAGGGCCTGATAACCAACGGCCGTGTTGCCGTGGCGGGTTGTGTTTTCGTGAAGCGCATCAGAACCGATGGCGATGTTCCAATTGCCGGTAGTATTCTTAAAGAGCGCCTGATTACCGTCGGCCGTGTTGTCGTGGCCGATAGTATTGGCCTTGAGCGCCTCATAACCGTTGGCCGTATTGGAGGTGCCGGTCGTAAGGCTAAAGAGTGCATTCTGCCCTTCTGCAGTGTTTTGGCCAGGATAGCCGCCGTCCGGCGCCGGAACGACTGCCTGCGCCTCTGGCAGGAGCGCGAAGGAGGCAAGCAGCGCGAATGCTCCGTAAACGATATTGCTTAGTGTTTTCATCTGTTCATTTCCTTTCATCATTTCCTCTCCGTAAGATTGCGGAAAAGATTCCGAAAAAATTCTCGTTGTGTGAGCGAGCCCTTCGTTCACGGTTAACCCTGCGGGAAGAGGGTCAGGAAAACTGCGGGGGCGACACCTAACAGACTTAACGCAAGCGGGACTCTGCCAGACCGCGACAGCGTGTCAACACCTTTGCGAATCGCCGATTTCAGTTCGATGAACGCCGTCGTCTTTTCATCAGCACGCACAATGAAACGCTTTCCGTCGCCGCGGTGCGCGTCTGCAATCCAGATTGTTCGCCCCTTGCGATCCAGAGCTGACACGCAGCCAACCAACCCGACATCATGGAGATTGTCGGCAATGACTTCTCAGTCTTTCATCGGTAAGGCCCGGGTCTACTGATTGTTCAGAACTGTTTGCGGTGCGGCCTTGCTCACTTCAAGCTGTGCGCTCACTTTCTGAATCTGCGCGGCCTGCTCCTTGAGTTGGATCGCCATCTCTTGCATCCCTTTTCGTTGCTCTGCGACGATTGACTTCAATTCCACGACTTCCCTGTGCTCTTTCAGGAATTCATTGAGCAACATCGCGTTCACTGCGTCATAGCGAACGGTGTAGGGTTTTCCTTCTCTATCGGGTAACACTAGTGCTGGATTCACCTTTGCGACTTCCTCTGCGATTAAACCAAATTGCGGTGTGCTTGTGCCGTCCGTCTTGTAGTGGAATGTGACTGGTCGGAGAGACAGGATTCCTTCACTGGCTTTGTCCATGGTGGCGATGTCTTTCTTGAAGCGCTGCGAGGAAGCGACTGTGCCGAGTTGGCCAGCCCCGTCAACCACAACTGGTAAAGCATTGGCGTTTTGTGTTGTCACGCCGCGGATGTTTCCGATGAAGCAAGTGCCACTCACATTCACGCCGTCTACGGCACGACCGATACAAATCACATCATTTGCTGTAGTAACACCACTGCCTGCACCAGCGCCTAAGGCGACATTGAAGCTGCCGGTGGTGTTGTTTTCGAGCGAGTCAAAACCGACGGCCGTGTTGCGTTCGCCGCTTGTGTTGGCGACGAGCGCTTCCGAGCCGTTCGCTGTGTTGCCGGGACCGGTCGTGTTTCTTTGGAGCGCGCTCTCACCAGTGGCCGTATTGTTGATGCCGCCTGTATTGCTTACGAGCGCCTGGGAACCGGTGGCCGTGTTAAATAAGCCGGTGGTGTTGCTAGTGAGGGCCTCATAACCAAAGGCCGTGTTGTCGAAACCGGCTGTGCTGTTTCTGAGCGCCCAAACACCAGAGGCCGTATTGTGGCCGCCGGTTGTGTCGTTTTGGAGCGCCTGATAACCGGTGGCCGTGTTGGAGTTGCCGGTGGTGAGGCTAAAAAGCGCTTGATCACCCTCAGCCGTATTTTTATTGGGGTAACCCCCGTCGGGCGGCGGACTAACCGCTTGCGCCCTCGGTGAAAGCACGAAGCAGATGAGTGTGAATGCAACGAACAATCTGAAGATTTTCATCATTTAATTCTTGTTTTTATTGGTGATTTTTTGCGAGTGAGCCCTTCGCAGTTTTCCCCGAGCGGGAAGAATGTCAGGGGGGCGATTCTTCGCTACTGGCAGACTTGACGCGAACGGAATCGTGCCGCTCCGAGCATCGAGGCGTCAAGGACATTTTGCTCTCCCCACGGCAATGACAAAGTGATATGAACGGGCCGCAAAGGCTGGCGCCACGCACAATTGCAGTTTTGCTTGTTGACGGGTTACCAGACCCTTTGCGAGAATTCCTCAAATGGCTCGTCAAACCGGAAGAGTAAAGTGGTTCAACGATGCGAAAGGCTTCGGCTTCATCACGACTGACGGGGGCGAGGATGTATTCGTCCACTCCAGCGCGATTCAGGCCCGCGGCTCCAAGTCTCTGCAGGAAGGCACGGAGGTGGAGTTCGATGTGATCGAGGGTGCGAAGGGACTGCAGGCCGCGAACGTCACGATCACGTAATCGAGATTGCTCGCCCCTTGCAATCAATGACTGATACACCCCAACTCCATCCAGCTTTGCTGAGACTGTCAGAGACCATTTTCCAGCTGAACACCGTTTGCGGTACAAGGGATTTTCATTCCACGCACCGGGTCGACTGATTCGCTGTCGCCCGACATCGCGGGTGAGAAGTCTCTTGTCACGCAGACGAACGCCTGCGCGTTGCGGCTGATACAGCACTTACTTCGCGGCTGTGGCAGGCGCTTGTTTCGCAGGATGGTGAATCGAACCGTTTCCTATGACGATCGCTTCCGCGCCAAACGGCGGGCCGGCTTTGGCCGGAAAGAGCGGTCGTAACACTGCGAACGATTGCGAAGCGAACGCAATGGAAACGACGATAATCACTGGCGCACATCTCATGGTCCGCGCTCTTATCAGATTCAGACAGTATAACCAAGTAAAATTTTTTCCTAGGGACGCGTGATTCGTAAAAGAGGGAAGCGAGATTCCGGTTTCCGATTTCGCGTTTCAGACTATTTTTCCCGGCCGATGCCACAGTTTACTTATCGTGCGCGGAATGCGCAGGGCGGTTTGGTTGAAGGGGTGCTCGACTGCGCAGATCGCGCCGTTGCGATCCATCAGATTGAATCGCAACAGTGCATCCCAATTCGGATCGATATGGTAGAAGCGGCTAAGCCCGTAGAGGTAAAGGCAATCAAGCCGCACGCACTTCAACGAAAATTGCGACTAGTGAGCTCGCCCGAAGCCGCAACGCCTTCGCAAAGCCTTAAAATTCCGCACGGCCAACTGCTCATTTTCACTGAGCAGCTCGCGCATTTGCTGCAAGCCGGCATGACACTGGACGAAGGATTGTCGGTTTTGGGGAAACGGTTGAAACATCCGCGCGTCGAACAAATGACGCACACGTTGCATCAGGGGCTGATCGATGGACGCAGTTTTTCGCAGGCCCTGGGCGACATGCCTCGAATTTTCCCGCCGCTGTATGTGAACCTCGTCGCTGCGGGCGAGGCCAGCGGTGCGTTACCGCAAATTCTGCTGCGCTTGGTGAAACATCTGATGCAGGCGAAGGACTTGCGCGACCGGGTGCAACAGGCGCTGATTTATCCGGCCTTTCTCGCGCTGGCTGGCGCTATTCTCGTCACAATTTTCATCACCTTCATGGTGCCGCAGTTGACCGGGTTCATGGCGCAAACCGGCGGCGCGCTTCCATTGCCCACGCGTATCTTGCTGCAATTTCACCATGCGATCACCGGCTACTGGTGGGTTGGCATACTGCTACTGGTTGGTGGAATTATCGGTTTCCGCGCTCTGGTTCGTACCTCAGGAAGGACGGCTCGGATGGGATAGGCTGCGCTTGCTGATCCCCGGCTACGGACGGGTGATTCGGCACCGGTATTATGCGCAGTTTGCGCGTACGCTGGGGACTTTGATGGAAAATGGCGTGCCTCTGCTGCGCTCACTGGATCTTGTGACTGAGATCGCCGGTAACAGTTTTCTCGAAACAAAATTGAGCGAAGTCCGCAGGGCAGTCATCGACGGCGCGACCCTCTCGGCTGCGTTGCAGCAACAGAAACTTTTTCCGGATTTGTTTACCGATATGATGGCGGTGGGTGAACAAACCGGTCATTTCGCCGAGACAATGCAGTCGATCGCGGACGTGTATGAGCGGGAGCTTGATCGATCCGTCGGGGTGATCTCGCAGTTGATTCCGCCGGTCATTATCGTGATCATCGCGCTTCTGGTAGGCTTGGTTGTATTCAGCATCTTGTCGGCGGTATTCGAAATGACGCACAGCTTGCAGATCCGGCCCCATTAAAACTCTGAGCTTGCAAGACAAGCTGACTCTGAAGTAATCTGGCCCACTTAATGTTCAACCGCGCTGCGCTTGCGATCTTTTTGGCTGTGATCTGCCGCGTAAGCGGGCAGGTGGCTTTGCCCGACGATCTGCCAGTTCCGCCTCCCCTGCTTGCACAGCCTCAACCCCTGCCCTCCAGCGCGTGGCTCGATTTGCGTCAAACGACATCGCGCAACTCGAAAACGCAAGAGGCGCCTGAATGGGTCGAAGCACTTACACTTTTACCCGGCGAGCTCACCGAAGGCGGCACCGCCTCGAAGAGCGTTTTCCGAATTCGGGTTACGCCACCCGGCCCCGATTATAAGATCCTTTTCTTTCGTTTGTTTTTCGACGACAAACCAAATCAGCAGCCGGAATTAGTGGCGTGGGACGAAACCGGCACCCACATTTTGCGCTCAGGCACGCTCGGCGCGGGAATGAATCTGCCGAGCTCTGATTCAGTCATTATTCCGATGACTGGCGCTTCAGCGATTGATATCGAAGTGCCTGGTGACGGAAAGACAATTCGCGGAGCGTATCTCGACTGGATGACATCGAGTGAGGTCGTCCATCCGGTGAATGCAGAACATCGCGACATGATTCCCGAGCCGTTTTCAATTGTGCCCGCGCTGCACGCACCGCCAGAAGATCTCGAAAACTTTGGAACGGTGACTGCAACACTGGCGGCTGAAGCCGTTCGACTTGATGCTCGCACCCAACAAAGCGCGACATTCCAATTTCCGATTGAAGCAGAGCCGCTCACCGCCCTCTTGACGTTCGAAATCGTAAACCCGCGCATCGACGCGCCGCCGGAAGTCTATGTTAACGGCCAGAATGTTGGGCCGGTTGCGCTGGCGCTGCCGGACCTCGCCGACCCTGGTTACCGGGGCGAATCCGAGCCACTCACGACCGAGATGCATTTCAACTACACTGGATGGCTGCGTGCTCAGAAACTCGTGCCGGCAACAGCCTTGAAAGTTGGTGCGAACGATCTCGTCATTACTAATGGAGCGGGCACCGCCGTCTCCTCAATTCGAGCGACCCAAATTCAGCTAAAATATATCTGGGACAAATCGGACTATCTTCTCCGCCCAAGTCCGTAATTTTGCGCTTGTTTCGCGCGAACTAGCCGCCTGGCGAGGCCGTCAAACGCCTCCGGTTTCGCAGCATCGATCCAGGAAGAACCAGAGATTGAAAATCCCAATCGGCTACCTTGTCGGCTGAGTTGGAACGTCGCATCTTCTGGACTGACATCACAAAGGCGGCCACTAGCAATTTTCCAGGATGAAGGTAGTGTATTTGCCGCACTGGGGTTGAGGATCCCCATCAATTGAAGATGAGAACAAAGATAAAACAGCAGGGCTTCACGCTATTGGAAATCATGCTCGTGGTGAGCATCATCGTGATCATTCTGGGGGTCGCGATTTCAAAACTCGGGAACACGACCGCAATCGCCAAAACCATGCGCGTTCAAGCAGACGTCCAGGCGATCAAGACACAGCTGCAACTGTACGAAAGCATGAACGGATTTTATCCAACAAGCGAGCAAGGCTTACAATCGCTGGTGACTCAGCCGCAAAACGATCCGCGCCCCACTCGCTGGTATCAGTTGTTCAAGGAACTGCCAAAAGATCCGTGGGGCAGCGATTACATTTATCGCTATCCCGGTCTGAAAAATCCCGGTGGCTACGATTTGTATTCTGCAGGACCCGACCGCCAGGCTGATACTTCAGACGACGATTGGGGCGGTTAAATTAAATTGATGCTTTAGTCGGCGGACCTTGGCGTCTCACCGCGTCCAAAAAGGGAAGGCCCACGGGGTCGTTAGGCTGCAGGCTACTGCTTCGAAGCTGCATCATTTCCACCAGCTCCCCTGCTCGTTCTCGGACTCCGCTGGATCATTCCACGTGTACGGGGCTGCATCGCGTCCCGCGAAGGGATCAGCTGTTGCAATTCTGGCGGCACATTGGCGGGTAACTTCGGGGTATGTACATTTGGCATGCCGGCAGCATTTGGAACTGGCGCCGAAGGAGCGCTCAATTGTCTGGCTCCGACACCTCCGCCAGGCGAGGCCTGTGACAGTAAAGCTTGATTGAACGTGAGGGTCGCAAAGTTTCCGTCCTTGCTAATAGTGACCTTTGTCCCACCCACTTTGTCGGACCATTCGATATTGGCGATGCTGTAACCCTCCACCGGTTCTTTCGTGGTAAGATATTTTTTGAAATTGTGATCCGCGGTTGAAGCGATCGTCACCAGATCGCCGTCCTGCGATTTCGCGGCATTAGCGATGTAAAGGTCCTTTGCGAAGTCGGGAGTCGCAGCAGGCGCAGCTACGGCAGTGGCAACCGCGAATGGCGATTGATCCACCATTTTTGTGTAGCGATCGAAGGCGTACCGCGGCGGGAGAACGTCCTCGGCATGGCTATACGTTGCTCCGGCGATTGCGAGGATGGCGAATGTGAGAGGATATTTCATAATTTCAGTCCCTATTTATTACTTTCCCTTTTGCCCCGGCGCAAACCAGCGGGCGATCTTAAACTTGCCTCGCATCATTGTGGGATCGTTGCCATCAATCGCGAGATTCACATTTTCGAAAACCACGAACGCGTCCGGGTGTTGCACATCATAAAGAAAATGGACCAGGGGCGGCCACGGACTTTTGGTTTCGATCGAAGCGAAAACCGTTTGATGATTCGGCGTGGTTTCGCCTGTCCCGATCGCAGGATTTTCAACAAGGATATTGTATTTGTTGGCGACTTCCCTGATCTGATCTAGCAGAGCAGAGGCTTCCGCGGGATTTTTCAGCTCGGGTTGATGTTGCCGCATCCATTGGTCGCGTTTGGTCCAGGTGTCGCGCTCTCTTACGTACACAGATTGCTCGGCAAGCTTGCTTCTTCGGCTGCCAAACTCTTTTTGCGCGCTGGCGACTGCACCCCACAGTGAATTCAAAATCCAAAGATTGAGCAGCACAGCAACCGTCCCTGCGACAACCCAGGACAACACGCGCTCTCGCGGGTTCATTCGTTGATACCACGCCGGCATCATTTGGGCTTTCCCTCCAGGCGAAATTGCGCGTGATTGTTAGGCAAGATCCTCGGCGCAGCCATGTTAAATTGAAACGTTTGCAAGTCCGGGTTCTTCTTGATCTTCTCGATGAATTCGTAAGCGAGCGCAGCTGTGTTCGCTTCTCCATCCAGGGAAATTTGGCGCGCCGACTGATTATAGGAAGTGACGCGGACATCAGCAGACGGCAGACTTTCGAACAAATGCTGCAGAATTTCGACCGGGTAGTAATGCGGATCGATTGCCGGAGCGATCGCTTTCCATTTTGCTTCAGTCGCTCGTACGAACTCGGTCCCAGGCGCGTCTCGCGCAATGCGGCGATCGAGCCGGCCCAACTGAAAGCGCAACAATCCCAGATAGACGAACAACAAAACGAGAACCGCCAAGTAAGCGCCACCCGCCCAGATAAGACGCTTTCGCCATTCCACCTGCCGCATCAATTGCGTGCGCCGGCGGCGCCAGCTTTCTGGCAGAAGATTCAGCTTGACCGGCGCGGGAGGCAGTTCGATTCCGACGATCTCGGTGGGGCTGGTCATAATTCCCTCAACCGTTCCGCGCAGCTCGTAGCAGGTTTCGTCCAGCAAAACATGCGGATAGGAAGCATCGATGCCCTGGAGCTCGGCGCTCAATCGCAGTTGCGGTAGTTCCATCTGCAGGTGATCCCCGTCGCGTTCGATTGTCCGCGTAAGGCTGAGCTTGCCGTTTTCGGTCATGGCATAAACGAGCATCTCGCCTTCGGGATAAATCAGAAGAGCATTGCCCTTCGGTGCATAGGTGCTGGCGCGCTGCGCCGCATACACGGTGACCTGCCGTGGAATGTAACCGCTGTTTAGGAGCGGCGAAGCCAGTTCGGCAAGTCGTTCGTTTCTGATCGCAATCGCGGATACTACGCTTTCACTTTCGCCTTGTTGAATCAGCTCAAAATCACTCGTCACTTCGTCGGCCGGAAATGGAAGCAACTTTTCGATCTGAAGACGAATCATCTCCGGAAATTCCGCTGGGTCGACACTGGGCAAACGGAAGCGTTGTGCAATCACTGTTGACAAAGGCAACCCAAGGACAAACTCATCGCTCGCAGAGAGTAGAGGCACTGCTTCCTCCAACGTTTGGAGTTTGCGCACGGTCCACGAACCGTTTTGCTCGGCTGGTGCGGCAGCGGGTTCGCTCGCACCGCCATTGCTGGAGGAACCTTTGCGGGCGGGCGGCGATGCGGCCGGCGTTGAGCGCACAAGATTCCAGCCGTTAGAAGTTGGAACAATGAAAATCGATGGCATCCCGGTCTCTATCTTAAAGCTCCTTCCAACTAAATACTTGAGGCCGGCCAACACCTGCCGTCTGCTTGAGCACTATCATCTCCACCGAACGCGAAACGTCGCCCGATTTTCCGACGCTGACGATGCGAAATACGGGGTTCGAGCTTTTGAACACGATCAGGTTTTGAATTCCGTTAGCCTGCGGCGATTTCGCAGTCCCGGTTCCAGCAACCCCAAGACCAAGAAGAGAGAGGGCCATTTGCTGGTCCATCTGCGGATCGTCGGCAGTTCCGTCGAGCGCATCCGGCCCCTGCCGCGCCTGCATGAAGCGATCGACAAATTCGTCCGGAATCCCGAACGCTCGCAGCACGTCGCGCGAGGCGTACGCTGCATCGATCTGCTGACAGCCACCGATGATTGTCGTGAAATCTTCGTTCCATCCGGGACGCGCCGTATATTCAGCCCATCCAAAAATCTTTTTAAGTTCGTCCACGGAAGTAAGCGGCGCATGCGTTGGACGATAATCGTCAGTCTCCTCTGGCGCGTTCAAACGACGCAACCCTTTTGTTGGCGTTACCCAGTCGAGCAGAGAATCCATCATCACGTCGAGATCGTTTAGTTCCACGCCCTTTATATTGAGATATTGGCGCAGCGCCGCCACGAGCACGGGGTTCTCTACTCCACCAGGGGCTAGCAAGTTCAAGTTAAAACGACCACATTCGCCGCTCATCTCAACATCGTAGCTTTCGTTGCCCATCTTCCGATGCAGGTTGGTCGAGGCAGGTTTGATCGTGGGATTCAACGCGACCTCTGCACCGGACGAGGCCATTGCTTCAGCCGACAATACGCGGTTTGCAGTTGCGGAAACTGTCAGCTGCGAATTGATGTTAAGCGCCCATGCCATCACAACGCCGGCCAGCAAAAACAATGCCCATAGTGACAATAGCAACGCAGCGCCCGAATCTCGTGTGCGGCTTGGAGAAAGTTTCCTCATAAGACTGCGTCCATTAATAGGGTGTCCGCCTGAGTGGGATAACTGCTTCCCACGGATCGGCTGCATCCGGCCGGCCGACGCTGACCTTCACGAGCGAGGGCATTCGGTTTCCGCCGGGCCACCGCGGCAACCAGGTGTTGGCGTTCGGATCAAAATAAGTGATTTCAAGACTGCCCACATTTTTAATCAAAGGTACCCAGGTTTCCTGTGCTTCTGCCTTTTCAGAATCATCCAGCGGCTTACGCAAAATGCCCAGATCTAATCGGTCGCTCTTGTCACTTGCCGATTGTAAACGCAATACAACGGAGTACTCGCCGGGTGCATATCGTGTAAGCAGTCCGGGGCCAGCGCCACAATTCCACCTTATCTCATCGCGCTCGCGATCATTTAACTTGAACGGCTCGCCAACCATTCTTGCTCGAAGCGGAGTCAACCCTTGCCATTGAGTTGTAAGCAAATCGCGGAGGCCATCATATTGCGCGTCAGCGGCGGATACCTCGGATGAAAACCGAAGCGCAGTCAGGTTCGTTTGCACAAAGCGAAAAATTGCCACCGCCATCATTGCCAGGATCGCAACGGCCAGCATGATTTCCAACAACGTGAAACCGCAGGTTTGGGAACGCGCGGACATACCCGCGCTTTGAAAGCGGTCTCGCAGTCGCGGGATCGCCGCACTCCAAACGGTTCGCCGACGGATCAATCTAGCTGGACCGAAAAACATAAAATTGAATCTGTCTTGATTGTGGGACACCGGCGTGCTCCCAATGCGCAGTCAAGGTGACGAGATTGATTCCGTTGATAAGTGTATTGTCAGGCTCGGTTAACGCGGCCGGAATGGTTTTCTGGGTCAAAGTCATCCTTCCATAGCTAGTTTTAAGCTTGAATTCCTTCTCTGCCTCAGGCACGGCCGTCGCGGCTTGAACTTGTGCCATGCGATCAGACAGGATCTGACGCACAACATTTTCTTCCGCGCTAATCGTGCTTGCGTTGATGCAATTCTCCACCGCGCGTCCCAACGCAATTACGCCAATAGCAAAAATGGCTACGCCGAGCAGGACTTCGTACAGAGCAAACGCGTATCGCGATCTTAAGCCTCTACGAGCGCGTGTCGCAGCCATGATTGGAGTATTGGAGTGTTGAGGGGCTGGAGTGTTGAAAATTTCATTACCCCATTTTTCCATTTCTCCGTCATTCTGTTGGGGGTCACTTTGCCGCATATTGCGTAAGTTCAGGCTGCACCGTCAACGGCGAGTAATTCGCCGTCCACGCCCCGGCGGGACCTCTAAATTGGACGGTTGCCGGTTCGCACGTTCCCGACGGCCAGAATATCCATTCAGACGGAGGTTTACCCAGCAAGGCTGCCGGAAGCGAAATCCTCATCCAGCTTCCCTTGCTGAGGCCTAACACCGCGGTTGGTTTCTCTTCCTCGCCTTCAGCAAAAACTTCCGGCCGCAACAGAACACTGTTTTTTCCCCAAACAATCAAGTACGCGCGGCGTTCGGTGACACTTCGCTCCTGGGCCTGGCGCACCAGTTGATTGAAGTTATCGAGAGACTGCTTCAAGCGCCTGTTTGCGACCACCCCGCTCAAACTGGGTACCGCCAAAAGAAGGAGCAGCAGCAATATGAATATGCTGAGGGCAATCTCAATTAGCGTAAACGCCCGAAATTTTTGCACCGACGAAGTTACTCGATCGACGCAAAATCACAACCGGCGCCGCGGTTTAGCTACCAATCTTACGGCCGTGAACTGCGGTAAAAGCAATCGTTTGTGTCCACCAGTTCGAGTGGGAGCAGTACGTAAGAAATTTGTCGACTAGCGCCTCATCGATTTTACCGGAGCTGACCAAGTCGCCGCGGAGTTCAGTAATCGTTTCAATCCAGTAGTCCGCCCACAATGAGCCGCCGTTATAAATTGCGGTTTCCGCTGTGCCACCAATGTTTGCCAAGCCAAACATTGCGAGCCGGGGCGCAAGTGTCCGCCCAATGAAATAATCGATTCCCCGTTCGCGCGACCACGCGAGCCAACCATCCCAGAACGCGCGCACGTCCGGAGGTTGAGAAATACTGACTGGAAGAAAATCGGGTTCGATTAAGAGCAGCGCGCCATCTGGTTTCAGGCCTGCAATCATGTTGACTATCGCTGCGTCTGCATCGGCGACATGATGAAGCACCGCGCGCGCCGTGACCAAATCAAACGCTCCTCGCTCCAGCGGGGCTGCAACAATGTCGGCTTTGCGCAATTCAAGATTCGGCATGTGAACGTGAATCAAGGATAGATCCAGATCGACAGCGACCGGGGGTTACGCATTCGGCGAGCCGTGCAGAAATCGATCCATTGCCACATCCAACCTCGAGTGTACGCGCCCCTGGTTGCACGACGCCGAGTGCATCAATGTATCGGCGGTGCATCGGATCCAGTAATCGCGACATCAACTCAAGTCGCGCTCCCTCCCCTTTCAAATGATGACCAAGAACGTATTTTGGCATTCGGCAGTGATCGTAAATTACTGGCCGGCGGGCGGCATTGGCCGCGCAATTGGCCGCTAAAAAAAAGCAATCCATCAACAGCAGTTGTGTTGCCCTTATGCTACGGTTTCACCGCAAATGAAGCTGACGTTGCGTATCGGCATTCTCGCAGCGGCAGCGTTCGTGGCGTCGATGCTAATTTGGCAGGGAGTCACTGCACAGGGCGCACCTGACCCGCTGCGCCCAAACACCAGTTCAACGGTGGCGTTTCTTGATATTGGAATCCTTGTCTTCCGCGAAGGCTTGGAGTGCATCCTGGTCCTGGCAGCCATCACTGCAAGCATGACTGGCCCTAAGCGCGAGCATCGCCGGCCGGTCGCCGTCGGCGCGGCTTTCGCATTCATCGCCACGCTAATCACGTGGTGCATTGCAGTGCGAATCGTCGGCTCACTAGGCGACAATATGTCAGCGCTTGATCTTCAGGCTGCCACCGGCTTGCTGGCCATTATTGTTTTGCTGGTCATCATGAATTGGTTCTTCCACAAAATTTATTGGGGTGGTTGGATTCGCGCCCACAATCGCCGGCGCAAGACTTTGCTCGAAAACGCGAGGACAGCGGAAATCTCGCAGAAGCGCCTTTGGTGGGGCTTGATCTTGCTTGGGTTCACCTCGCTATATCGCGAAGGCTTCGAAGTCGTGCTTTTTTTGCAGAGCTACAATTTGCGACTAGGTGGCTGGGTGGTCCTGAAAGGCGCGTTGCTAGGCCTCGTCCTGACGAGCATGGTGGCGGTGCTCACTTTTGTTCTGCAGCAACGTCTTCCTTATCGGAAGATGCTGATCACTACTGGCATTCTCCTTGGCGTAGTGCTGCTTGTGATGGTCGGCGAGCAAGCTCAGGAAATGCAGCTCGCGCAATGGATTCCCACTACACCGATCGCGTTTCTTGAATCGTACATTCCAGAATGGATGAGACTTTGGTTCGCCGTTTTTCCAACAGTCGAAACGCTTGTGGCACAACTGATCGCAGCGGTGCTCGTGATTGGATCGTATTTCGCTGCACGGCGATTTGGCGGTGGCCCCGGTGGCGCCGCAGTCGAAGCTCACGCGCCCAGCATGGCTGCGATGAACGCGTAAGTGTAGAAGGCTACGGAGGGAGCCGTCCGCCGTCACGTGAATCGAGGACGCACCAGTTCTTACAGGTTGAGGGCATCGCGCAGATGCGGAACCAGGCGTTTGCTGAATTCCACCGAATCGCCTGCAGACAAATGCGACCATTCGGGACAGCCAAAACCGGAGAGATCGGGAAAATCAGAATAATAAATTCCGGGAGCGCCGGTCATTTTTAAAAGCGGATCCCAAGTTTTCTCTCGCGGCGTGATCCGATCTTCGAGTTCCTTCAACCCACCGGTGTATGGAAATCGCACGAAAACAATCTTTCCACCGCGCGATCGGATTTTTTCCACGGCCGCGTTCACGTCAGCAAAACGTTTTTGGATTCCTTCATTCAGTTGCGCGAAAAAAACGTCTTTCGGGATGTAAGTGGGAGGCGCTGGCGGCGTAAAGAGAGGGATCCAGATTTGCTGGATCCGTTTTGCTAACTCGCTCCCCGGTTCAGCTGCATTTGTCCCACATTCGTGCGCGACGTTCCCGATCCTCAGTCTGAAAGTATGGCGGAAAACGCGGTGGCACTAGCGCACCGGGACGATTCGGAATGGGCAATTGGTTTAACAGCGCTTCGAGACTTAAATCATCCGGTTTCAAAAAAGCGACGTGCTCCTCCAGCGGCATCGCGAGGTATTCGCTGACACGCTGGGCGGGCGTTTGATTATGAAACCGCTTTATTCCTTTTTCGGCCCGCTCCATCGGCGGAGTGCCGGGTGGGGCGAAAAACAAATGCGGAACAACACTACAAATGATTGTGCCGTGAAAGTTTTTGTCGTCCGCCAGATCGACTAAAGCAGGCAATACGGTTGAGCCAGCCATCGCCAGCTGGATCGGTCGTTTGCCCAAACCTTTTTGGAATTCGTCCAGGTCGACATCGAACCAGGCGCGTGAATCGCCGATAATGACAACGGATTCCGGCGCAACAACACGGCGTCGCTGCGTCCAAAGATCTTCGTTGTCATTGAGCGTCGGTGCATAACCAAGCGAGCGGCAGTACAACTCCCACGCCATGGTCGCAGCGATGACGACGATGGTGATAGCGACGGCGATTCCGCGCCAGGGCGCGGGTGGAATCGGGCGCTCAAATTCTAGAGGCGGACCGCCGTGGATTTGTTCTTCCCGTGAAGGCTTGCGGAAGAACAAGCGTGGTAGCCGGAGGCGTTCTTTAAAATTGGAAATAGATGAACGCATTACTGCTTCCTTGAGTGAGAATGATGGCACATATCATCGCGGACCCGATCGCTGCGATCGTCCATGGCGGCAAACGCATCACGGCCGTTTCAAACGTGTTGTCGCGCATGGCCCAGTGCATCGCGATCACACCAGCGGTCACGGTTCCAATTTGCATTAATTCACGTGTGGAAAGAATCGCATCGCCATGTGGGTGTTGGCCGAACATACCGCCGAGCATTCGGCTCGCGATCGTGAAATCGGACGCGCGGAAAAACACCCACGCAATGCAAACCGCCCCGTAAGTAGCGAAACCAACGAGGACGCGAACCGGTAACGTGTTCGCCCACGGTTTGTGTTCGAACGAAACGCGAAACACGCGTTCGATTACCAAATAAGAACCGTGCAGCAGGCCCCACACAACAAAAGTCCAGGCGGCACCGTGCCAAAGTCCACCAAGGAACATGACGATTATAAGATTAAGCGCCGCACGAAACGGCCTGACCTGGTTGCCACCAAGCGGAATGTAAAGGTAATCGCGAAGAAAAGTGGAAAGCGAAATGTGCCACCGCCGCCAAAAATCTGAGAAGCCGATCGCGGCATAGGGGAACCGGAAGTTGTCCTTGAGATGGAAACCAAGAGTTAAGGCTGCGCCGATCGCACAGAGAGAATAGCCGGCGAAATCGAAAAAGATTTGCCCGGCAAACGCGAGGACACCGGCCCATGAGTCCAGCGCAACCAGCGGGCCGGGGTAACCGAAGACCCGATCGGCGGAAGCCGAGAGCAGGGTGTCGGCAAGAACAATTTTCTGAAAAAGTCCCAGGGTCATCAGCGCCAGTCCCCAGAGAAATTGGCCGCTTTTCAAACGCGGAGGATGTAGAAGCTGTGGGAGAAAATCACCAGCGCGTACGATCGGCCCCGCGACCAACTGCGGGAAGAAAGAGACGGCGAGAATGAAGTCACGCAAAGACTTCGTCGGTTGCAGCACACCCCGATAAATATCGAGGGTATAGGAAAGTGAATGGAAAGTGTAAAAAGAAATTCCGACCGGAAGCAGGATGTCCAGATGCGGCGGTTGATAGAGGATCCCGATCCGCGCGAGCAGCCACTGGAAATTTTGGAGCAGAAAGTTTCCGTATTTAAAGAACCCGAGCATGCTCAGATTCATGCAAACGCTCGCGACCAGCCAACGACGTCTTGCCTGTTGATCTCTGGCTTTGCTCATTCGACGGCCAAGCCAAAAATCCATCGCTGTGGTGCCGAACAGGAGCGCGGCGAACGGCGGGTTCCAAGCGCCATAAAAAATGTAACTGGCTACGACGAGCAAATTTTTCCGCGCCGCCCATGAACGAATGCTCCAGTAAAGCGTGACAACGACCACGAAGAAAACGACGAACGTGAGCGAATTAAAGAGCATGGCGAAGCTACGATCGAATTACATTGTCGAGAGCAGGGAGCGTGTTACGCGAGCTATATTGAGGCAGATGTTTAGAGGGTCTGGGGCAATCTAACAAGTTCGATCCGCGTTCGGTCTTGGGCTGGGCAGGAGCACTGCTCACCATCGACACTTCAGGCAAGAGGCAGAACAAAGCAGCTGTGCCGATGCACATCTGCCCTTGCTTCGCGCGTTTCCAGTTGAAGCAAGGCGCAAGCTTTACACTGTAGGCGGATGATTGCGTCGCATTATCGTCTTCCTGCGCTGCTAGCATTTGTTTTCGCTGTTCTCATTTCACCAACGTCCGTTCAATCCGCTGGCTCCCCTACCCCGACGCCGCCGGGAACGATCGATGAAAAATTGTTCAACGGAATGCGGTGGCGGCAAGTCGGTCCGTTTCGCGGGGGGCGCGCGCTGGCAATCGAGGGTGTGGTGGGCGAACCGGACACCTATTATTTCGGTGCAGTTGCCGGCGGGGTTTGGAAGACGATCGACGGCGGCGCGAATTGGGTCCCGCTTTTCGACAAAGCACCAATTTCTTCCATTGGCGCGATCGCAGTGGCGCCCTCGGATCATAACGTGATTTACGTCGGTACAGGCGAAGCTGCTATCCGTGGCAACACGACGTATGGCACCGGCGTGTTCAAATCGATCGATGCGGGTAAAACCTGGGAGAACGTCGGGTTGAAAGATACACGGCAGATCGGCGCACTGATCGTCGATCCTAGAAATGAGAACGTCGTTCTCGTAGCGGCGCTAGGGCATGCATTTGGCCCGAATCAGGAGCGCGGAATTTTTCGCACAACTGACGGCGGCAAAACCTGGACGAAGGTTTTGTCTAAAGATGAAAACACAGGCGGTATCGACATCGTTTTCGATCCGCATAATCCGAACATCGTCTTCGCGTCGCTTTGGCAGGCGCGGCGGCAGCCGTGGTTTTTCTCCAGTGGCGGGCCGGGCAGCGGATTGTATCGATCGGAAGACAACGGCGTAACATGGAAGCGTCTAGAGGGAAATGGTCTTCCCGATGGCATTCTCGGCAGGATCGGCATTGCTGTTTCGGGAGCCGATTCCAATCGCGTTTATGCTATCATCGAGGCAAAGGAAGGCGGCCTCTACCGCTCCGATGACGCCGGCCAGAATTGGACTCGAGTAAATGACGACGGCCGATTTCGTCAGCGTGCCTGGTACTTCAGCAAAGTTTACGCCGATCCAAAATCTGCCGACACGGTTTACCTCTTAAACACGGGCCTTTTCAAATCAGTCGATGGCGGAAAGACATTCAACCTCATGCCTGCAAGGCACGGGGACCATCACGGACTTTGGATCGATCCAACGAACCCGAACCGAATCGCCAATGTGAGTGATGGCGGCGCTACGATTTCTACTGACGGCGGTAAAAACTGGACGACTCAACACAACCAGCCAACTGCGCAATTTTATCACGTGGCCGTAGACAATGCTTTCCCGTACCACATTTATGGCGCGCAGCAGGACAATTCCAGTGTCGGTATTGCGAGCCGATCGGACTCAGGAGTCATTGGCCGGGAGAATTGGTTTGAAGCTGGGGGCGCTGAATGCGGGTTCGTCGTGCCCGACCCACGCGACTGGCACATCATCTATTCGAACAACGAAGGTTTCATTAGCCGCTATGATAAAAACAAGGAGGAAGTACAAGACGTAAGTCCGATGCCTATCGATAACGCCGGTCACGGCGCCGTGGATTTGACGCATCGTTTCCAGTGGGTCTCCCCGTTGATGCTTTCGCCGCATAACCCCGACGTGTTGTACACCGCGGGGGAATGCGTTTTCAAATCAACCGATGACGGACAAAGCTGGAAGCAGATTAGCGGCGACCTCACTCGCAATGACAAATCCAAACAACAGCCAAGCGGCGGCCCCCTAACGAACGACATCACCTCAGTTGAGTATTATAACACGGTCTTCGCATTGGCGGAGTCGCCAGTAAACAAGGGCACACTATGGGCAGGCACAGACGACGGGTTGCTTCATGTCACGACTGATGACGGCCAGCATTGGTCAAAAGTGACGCCGAAGATGCCAGAGTGGAGCACGGTCAGCATCATCGACCCGTCGCCGCATGACGCGAACACAGCATACGTCGCGGTGGATCGGCATAGGCTCGACGACTTCAAACCGTACATTTTCAAAACGACGGATCTCGGAAAAAATTGGAGCGCAATCACCACTGGAATTCCCGAGGGCGCGTATGTGCACGCGGTGCGCGAAGATCCCAAGCGCAAAGGCTTACTCTACGCAGGAACCGAGCTTGGCCTTTTCGTTTCTTTTGATGACGGTGCTCACTGGCAACCGTTGCAGCTGAATCTACCGGTGACACCCATACACGATCTCGTGGTCAAAGATGACGATCTTGTAGTTGCGACGCACGGCCGCTCGTTTTGGGTGTTGGACAATTTGACGCCGCTTCGACAAGTGAACGCGCAATCGGCATCCGACGTCATTCTTTATCAACCGCAGACCGCGCTGCGTTTGCACTACCCAGAGGAGTTCGACAAACGGCAACCGGTGGGTGATAACCCGCCGCCCGGCGCAATGATCGACTACTACTTTAAGACCGCACCGAAGGAAGAAGTCTCACTCGATATTCTGGATAGTTCCGGCAAAGTCGTTAGGCACCTTTCCAGTAAAGAGAAAAAGGAAGCCGAGCAACCGGTTGAATGGCCGGATCGCGTCGAGCGCGTAAAAACGATCCCCGCCAAAGAAGGTATGAACCGATTCGCGTGGGACCTGCGTTATAACGATCCGATCCAGATCCCGGGCTCATTTTATGCGAGCACGGGACCGAAGGGTCCGCTGGCGTTGCCGGGCGAGTACCAGGTCAAATTAACTGTCGGCGGAAAGTCCCAGACTGCTCCGCTTCATTTAATCATCGATCCGCGAAACAAAGGACAGGAAGCAGCGTTACAAAAGCAGTTCCAGTTAGCAATACAGGTAAACGATCGAATGTCGCAACTACACCAAGCGGTCAATGAAATTCGCGATCTCAAGGCACAAATCCAAAACCTGCACAAGCGTTTCGGCGACGATCAAAGATTGAAACCAGCGCTCGCGGCGGCGGACGATCTCGATCACAAAATGTCCGAAGTGGAGCAGAAGCTCATTCAAGTGAATATGAAGGGGTCAGAAGCAAATCTCGCTTTCCCGAACATGTTGAACGAGCGTTTCGACACGTTTAGTCACCTCATCGACACCGGCGACAAGCAGCCGACCAAACCGCAGCTCGAGGTGTTTCAGATGTTAAGCAGCCAACTCGACGATCAGTTAAAGAAGTGGGCGCAGGTTAAGCAGGAAGATGTGGCGAAAGTGAGCGAATTGATTAAGCAAGCGAACTTGCCCGCGCTGATTATCACGGAAAAGAAAAGCGGATAAGATGAATCGCGTTGTCTCCGACTCGATGCCAGTACTGGCGACAAGTTGTGCAGATTAACATCGCCTCCGGAAAAACCTATCCACCACGATGATTGAAAGAGCCGTAATTTTAGCTGCGGGCCGTGGCACGCGTATGCGCGAACTTACGGCGCAGCTTCCCAAGCCGATGATGGAAGTGCGCGGGAAACCGGTACTGCAGCACATCGTTCAAGGCCTGGGTGACGCCGGGATACGTGATTGTCTTATTGTGGTTGGCTATCGAGCTGATGTTGTACGGGGTTTTTTTGGCGACGGTTCGCGCTACAACGTTGCGATTCAATATAAAACGCAAACGGTGCAAGATGGAACGGGGCGGGTTGTGGAACTCGCTCACGATTTCGCCGGTAAGCATCCGTTCATTTTAGCCTATGGTGACATTTTAGTTGATCCAGCGAATTACAAACGCCTAGTCGATCTTCCAGACGATGTTGAAGCAATGCTGACAGTCACGCGCGGCGAAGACATTAGTAAAGGCGGCGCGGTGTTTCTCGATGGCAAGATGGATATTGTCGACCTTCGCGAAAAACCAAAACCAGGCCAACCAACGAGCCCTTGGTACAACGCCGGTCTTTATGCGTTTCGACCAAGCATTTTCGATTTCACTTCGAAATTGAAACCCTCTCCACGCGGTGAATACGAACTGACCGATGCAATCCGCGATCTTGCTCAATCCGGTAAAAAAGTGAGGGCGCTCGAGCTCACCGGAGAATGGGCAGATGTTCGGGACCCGGAAACCCTGGCGCGATTAAACAGCTAAGATTGTCGACTTTCGCGGGAGTAATCCAGTCACCGCGTTTGCTCGGCCGGTTCTGACGATTCTTCGCCAATTTCCTCTTCGATCTCCCTTTGCCATTCGCGGGAGAGCCACGGCCGCAGCACACCATAAAGCAAGTACGCAAGGAACAGGACTGCCGGCATCCACTCATAGTTCATTGCTGTGATAACGAGCACCACGCTGATGATTAGAAAACGCGGGATCGATTTGGTGGTCTTCCAGTCGACTGCCTTAAAGCTCGGATATCTGAACCGGCTAAACATCATGAACGAAAGAAAAAGCATCAGCGGCGGCAGAACAAATTTCCAGTTCCCGAGATGGCGCTCGCTCTCGCTAAGCCAGAGCATGAAAAGCGTTAACGATGCGATCAGCCCGGCAGCGGCGGGAATGGGAAAACCCTTGAATTCTTTCTGTGCCCCGGCGTGGTTCGCAGCAACAACGTTAAATCGCGCAAGCCTAAGCGCACCGCACGCCAGATAGACGAAGGCGACTACCCAGCCTGTACGCGGAAACTCTTGCAGCACGATTCGATAAACCAGCAGCGCAGGCGCAACACCGAATGACACGATGTCAGCCAGCGAATCGAATTCGCGGCCAAACGCATTGTCATGACCACCCAATCGCGCCAGCCGTCCATCGAGGAAATCGAAGACGAACGCCCCCAGGATGAACCAAATCGCCAGGTGAAAAAGATCGCTGGCTACGTCAGGGTTTGAAACCTGAAGCAACGCGCCCTGGAGAATCTTTAGTGCTGCTGCAAAGCCGCAAAACAGATTGCCGGCCGTCATGAGATTCGGCAGCAAATATATTTTCGGAGGTTGCTCGTTCATTCGTTAGGCATTCGCGCAATCGGCGTCGCTCCCCCCGCCACGTGGTCGCCTACCTTGACGAGAATGGTGGCGGAAAGCGGCAAATATAATTCCGTTCGCGACCCGAAGCGAATCATCCCGAAGCGCTCTCCTTTTTTCATTTCATCGCCGACGTTCGCCCACGCGACGATACGTCTTGCGATTGCGCCCGTGATTTGTCGCACAACAATCGTGACGCGCGGATTCTCAAAGGCCCATGTCATTGATTCGTTTTTCTCCGAACAATCCGGCCGGCGTGCGTCGAGAAAAAGTCCAGGTCTGTGCTGGCGGTAAACGACGCGCCCGTCGATCGGCGCGCGATTTGTGTGCACGTCGAAGATCGACAAAAAAATCCCAACGCGCCGCGTTTTGTTTTTCAGCACTTCGTTTTCATCCAGCTCAACGATGTCCATCACTGTGCCATCCGCCGCCGCAACGATTATATTTGAGTCCGCGGGCGGTGTTCGGTCGGGGTCACGAAAAAACGCGAGAGTGCACAAACAGAGCAGCACAACGAACCAGAATGCCCATGCCGAGAAGAACCCGACAACGATCGCGAGGAGCACAAGAAAAGCCAAAATCCAGCGTGCTTCCCAGAGAGCTTGAAGGCGCATAAAAGACCCTATTTTCTGGGCCTCCAACGGGCTGGTCAAGAGACTAACATTAGCAATTGCGCATCACCTCGCCCGACCACAATATAGTGGGTTTGGCGGCGGAGCCGCCTCCAATTAGTAGCGGAAATAACGGGTTGGAAACAGTGAGATTATTTGTTGTTTCCGACCCTTTTTCCGCTATGCTCTCCATGTGGGCCGCTCGGCCCCACTTTTATGGCGCAAATTGAAGAGGAAATTCCGGTCGAAAATGTTGGTACTGGAATCGCCTCAACGCAAAAATACGACGCTGCGCAGATCGATAAGCTCGAAGGTCTCGAAGCAGTTCGGAAACGGCCGGGCATGTTCATCGGAGATCCCGACGAACGCGGATTGCATCATCTGGTTTACGAAGTTCTCGATAATTCCATCGACGAGCATCTTGCGGGGTTTTGCACAAAAATCGAAGTGGTCATCCACGTCGATGGATCAATCTCCGTGCGTGACAACGGCCGCGGAATCCCGGTCGACGTTCATCCGAAATGGAAGATGCCCGCGATCGAGTTGGTGCTCACGAATCTGCATGCCGGCGGAAAATTCGGACAAGGCGCATACAAGTATTCTGGCGGATTACATGGTGTCGGCGCGAAGTGCACAAACGCGCTCTCGGAATGGTTTAAGGCCGAGGTCTCGCGCGAAGGCAAGGTTTATCACATGGCCTTCGCCAAAGGCAAAACGACCGACAAACTGAGTGTCATCGGCGAAATCAAGAACAAGAAGACCACAGGCACGCTCATTACGTTCCTGCCTGACCCGACAATCTTCACCATCACGACCGAGTTCAAGTTTGAACGATTAGCGACGCGCTTGCGGGAGTTGACGTTTCTGAATCCCGGTCTGGAGATCACACTCACCGATGAACGCGTCGATCCGCCAAAGAAGGAGCATTTTTATTACAAACACGGAATCGAAGAGTTCGTTAGGCAACTGGGTGAAAACAAACAGGTCTTGCATCCCAAGCCGATCGTGATCGCACGACAGCGCGACGAAGTTTTTGTCGATGTCGTGCTACAATACAACGACAGTTACAACGATCAGATTTTGCCGTTCGCGAATTCCATCGGGAACCCCGACGGGGGCACCCATCTCACTGGATTTCGCACTGCCCTCACCAGGGCAATCAATCAGTACGCAAAACAAAACAGCCTTCTCAAGGAAAAGGACCCGGCCATTTCCGGAGACGACGTGCGCGAAGGACTAATCGCCGTTCTCAGCGTTAAACTGCCGAATCCGCGCTTTGAATCGCAAACGAAGGTGAAGCTCGTCAATACGGAGATCGACGGAATCGTGAACTCGACCGTGTACGAGGGATTGATGACTCATTTCGACAAGAACCCGCCGATCGCGCGTCGCGTCTTCGAAAAGGTCCTTACCGCCGCGCGAGCACGCGAAGCTGCTCGCAAGGCGAGAGAAACGATTCGTAAGGGTGCGCTGACCGGCGGCGGTTTGCCGGGAAAATTGGCTGATTGTTCTGAGCGCGATCCGGAACTGACCGAGCTCTATATTGTCGAGGGCGATTCAGCTGGCGGCTCGGCGAAACAGGGACGGGACCGGCGCTATCAGGCGATCCTTCCAATCCGCGGCAAACTCATCAACGTCGAGAAAGCGCGCGAAGACCAGTTTCTAAAGAACACCGAGATCCAGGCGATGATCACCGCGATCGGCGCCGGAATTGGTAAATCGAAAGAAGAGAGCAACGGCAAAGATGAAGGCGTGTTCGATATGACAAAGCTCCGTTACGGGCGCATCATCATCATGACGGACGCCGACGTGGATGGGTCGCATATTCGCACCCTGTTGCTGACGTTTTTCTTCCGCCAAATGACCGACCTGGTGCGCGGAGGGAAGATTTTCATCGCGCAACCGCCGCTCTATCAGATCAAGCGAAAGAAGCGCGAGGAATATGTCGAAGACGACGCTCGACTAAATAAAATTCTCATTTCCCTCGGCGCAGAGGACGTACGGCTGAAAAATCTTGCCGACAAGAAGGAATTCACTGCAACACAACTGAAAGACATTCTCGAATCGCTCGAGAAACTCGCCAAACTAAGCGAAGCGGTGCGTCGTCATGGCGGCGATTTCGAGACGTACCTTGGTCAACGCAGTTCCAAGTCCGGCAAACTCCCCAATTATCTAGTGAAGGTGCGCGATGGGAATGAGGAAAGCGCACATTATTTTCACGACGAGAAAGAGGTCCGCAAATTCCATCAGGAAAATCTCGATCTCAACTTGTTCGACACCGAGATCGGGCAGGAGTTGCTCCCGTTAAGCGAGGCGCCGGCGCGCACAGATGGGACCCGCAGACGCGGCAGGTTGGTAGAGTTACACGAGTCTGCTGTGATAGAAAAAATCATCGCCGAACTGGCTCGCAAAGGTTTGAAAGTTGATCATTACGCCGCCAGCGATCGCCCCATTTTTGAGTTGATCGAGGGCGAAGGTGAGAAATCGATTTCGCATCCGCTGTTTTCCATCCCCGAAATCCTGCAGAAGATTTTGGAGATTGGCCGTCGGGGAGTGCAAATCAAACGTTTCAAGGGTCTCGGTGAGATGAATGCCAAGGAGTTGTTCGAGACCACAATGAATCCCGAGAAACGCAAACTGCTGAAGGTTGATCTGAACGAGGATAATGCTGTCGACGCCGACAAGATGTTCACGATTCTGATGGGCGACGTCGTCGAGCCTCGCCGGCAATTCATCGAAGATAACGCGCTAAACGTGCGGAATCTCGACGTATAGAGCGAATGGGTGGTTTGTTTCATAAGCTGCGGTATCCGCGGCGCTGTTACGTGGTTTGCACGATTCCCCGTTCGGGGAGCAATCTGCTCACGGACGGATTGCGTGACACCCGCCGGGCAGGCGTGCCTAAACAATTTTTTTTGCCAAAAGCTGAACCCCGTTATGCAGCCGAACTCGGAATCGATCCGGATGCTGACTACGCCGCGTATGTGCGCGCCATCGTGAATGCAAAGGTAACACGCAACGAGGTGTTCGGTTTCAAACTGATGAGCTGGTACCTGGACGGCTTTCTTGCCCGGCTGCGAGAAGCACACCATTTTGGAAATTCTACGACGAGCAATCTGGAGTTGTTGCGCAGCGCTTTCCCTCGTCTTCGTTTTCTGCGCATCGTGAGACGTCACAAATTGCGCCAGGCACTGTCCACTGCTCGCGCACTTCAGACAGGACTTTGGAAAGTGCAGGAGGGCAAAAGCATTTTGCGAGAGCCGGAATTTGATCCGGACCTGATAGAGCAGTCGCTGCACGAAGCCGAACGCCAGGACAAACTCTGGGACGATTTTTTTCGACGGGGCGGGATCGAACCGTTCGAAGTGGAGTATGAAAGGCTCTGCCAGGATTATGAAAGAACGATTCGCGCCGCGCTGAACTTTCTTAAAATCAAACTTCCGGCGGGAGCGCGAGTTGGCCCACCTGTGACAACCAGGCAGGCGGATGAGATTTCGCGGATGTGGGAAGAGCGTTTCATAGCCGAGCGCCCTTCTGCCTACTCGCCAGCTTCCGGCTAAAGAATCATGTTGAATCCAAACGAAAAAATAGAGCCCATAAATGTAGCGGAGGAAGTATCGCGATCATTCCTCGATTACTCGATGTCGGTCATCATTTCTCGCGCGTTGCCGGATGCGCGCGACGGACTGAAGCCATCGCAGCGGCGGATTCTCTACGCGATGCACGACTTATCGCTTTTCCCGGGGCGGCAGCACCGTAAATGCGCAAAGATCTGCGGCGACACCAGCGGTAACTATCACCCACACGGTGAAGCGGTGATATACCCCACCCTTGTCCACATGGCGCAACCATGGGCCATGCGTGAACGGTTAGTCGACGGCCAGGGGAATTTCGGATCCGTCGAAGGCGATCCGCCAGCGGCGATGCGTTACACCGAAGCGCGCATGACCCATCTCGGAGCGGCGCTGATGACCGACATGGAGAAGGATACCGTCGATTTCGTTGCCAATTACGACGAAACGCGCACAGAGCCGACGGTTTTCCCAGCTGCATTTCCTAACTTGCTCGTGAACGGCGGCACCGGCATCGCCGTCGGAATGGCCACGAATATTCCGCCGCACAATCTGGCCGAAGTAATCGACGGCATCTGCGCGCAAATCGACAATCCCGACATCACGCTTGACGAGCTGATGAAGCATGTGAAGGGGCCTGACTTTCCCACCGGCTGCATGATCTGCGGTGTGGGTGGCATCCGCCAGTACCTCGAAACCGGCCGGGCCAGCATGAAGGTGCGCGGCAAAGCGGGCGTAGAAGAACTTAAGGGCGGCCGTGAACAAATCGTCATCACTCAAATTCCTTATGGCGTGAACCGCGCCACGTTGGTCGAGCGGATCGCGCAGTTAGTGAACGAAAAAGTCCTGACCGACATCAGCTACGTCGGCGATCAATCCGATGAGAACACGCGCGTCGTCATCGAACTCAAACGCGACGCCAACCCGAAGGTCATCATTGCCAATCTCTACAAGCACACCGCGCTGGAGAGTTCGTTTGCCGCGTCGATGCTGGCGATCGATCACGGCCGTCCGAAGTTGCTGCCGCTCAAGAACGCTAACGCCGTTTATATCGAACATCGGCGCGAAGTCATCCTGCGTCGTACGCGATACGAACTGCGCAAGGCCGAAGAGCGCGCAGAAACGCTCGAAGGTTATCTTATTGCGCTCGCCAATCTCGATGAATTCCTGCGCATTATTCGTGGATCAGCTAATCGCGATGAAGCGCGAGTGAAACTGCTCGCATTCGAATTCACGAAACGCCAGGTCGAACAACTCGGCATCCTCATTCGCAATCCTACGCGACTCACTGATGGCCGCTATGCGTTCAGCGAACAACAGGCGGACGAAATCCTAAACCTGCGTCTGTATCAGCTGACCGGACTCGAGCGCGAGAAAATCGTCAACGAATACAAGGACCTCGTCGAGACCATCAACGACCTGCGCGACATTCTCGCCAAAGAGCAGCGCGTCTTCACCATCATCAAAAAAGAACTGCGCGAAATCCGCGACAAGTACGGCTCCCCTCGCCTTACGGAAATTGCTCCCGACGAAGCCGAGATCAACATCGAAGACCTTATCGTCAATGAGGGTTGCATCATCAGCATCACGCACGCCGGCTTTATCAAGCGCACTGCCGTGAGCGCATTTCGCGCCCAGCGGCGCGGCGGCAAAGGCGTGATTGGAATGCAGACGCGCGATGGCGCCACCGAGGACGAGGAAGGCGATTTCGTCGAGCACCTCTTCACAGCTACCACGCATGATTACCTGATGTTCTTCACCGCCACAGGACGCGCTTACGTGGAAAAAGTTTACGAAATTCCCGAGATGGGACGCGCGGCAAAGGGCCGTTCAATCGCCAACATTCTTGAGCTTAAGCCCGATGAAAAGATTGCCGCGACGATTCGCGTGCAATCCAAAAAATCAGGCACGGGACCGAACGCCGTCGATCAAACATGGGACGAAAATCTGCACATCGTGTTCGCGACGCAATCGGGGATCGTTAAGAAGTCGAATTTGTCGGATTACGCGAACGTGCGACGTGGCGGGATCATCGCCATTCAGATCGAAGACGGCGACCGCTTGATCGATGCGAAACTAACGAACGGCAACAACGAGATCGTGCTCATCACCAGAAAAGGAATGAGTCTGCGTTTTCATGAAGAACAATTACGCGATCAGGGCCGCAACACCGTCGGCGTTTGGGGAATTCGCCCAGCGAAAAGCGATCACGTTGTTGGTAGTGCGATTGTCGACCCGGATGCGATGCTCCTTGTGGCCGGTGAGAACGGAATCGGTAAGCGGACGACGTTCGATGATTACCGACGGCAATCACGCGGCGGCAAAGGAATCATCACCATGAAAACCGGCGAGAAAACCGGCGAAGTCGTTGGCGCGCTCACCGTCCGTGAGACTGACGAGATCATGCTCATCACGAACAAAGGCCAGATGGTACGTACGCGAGTGAAAGAAATTCGCGAGACCGGCCGCAATACAATGGGCGTGAAACTGATGGATTTGCGCGGTGAGGAGAAACTTCAGGCAATTGCGCCCGTAGTGAGTCAGGTGGAAGAAGAGGAAGCGCAAACGGAAGCGCCCGCTCAGAAATCCTGAGGCGTCATCACTCTAACCACACGGCTGTCGCCGGGTCGAATTCGGTGACGCTTTTAATGCGAATACGCCTAAAGGATATGGCTACAACAGGCGCAAGCGCTACGAACTTCGGCTATTAATAGCCGCCGCTCATGTGGGTCGTTGTAGTCGTCTGTGTCGGCGGTGGCGGTGCTGCCGTGACGGTGGTTTGACGTGTCGTGGTCGTGGTCGTTTCCGGCGTACCCCCGCACGAGATCAAGGTCAGACATACGACTGCAAAGGCACCGCTCAATAACATTGCTTTTTTCATAATGTAACTGGTTTGTTTACAAACCCAATTCGTCGCAAGTCGCATCCGCAGATGTATTAGGGCAACAAATTCTTTCTTTCTGCCGAGAATAGCCAAGCGCTCCAATTCATACCCTGCGGCACACAGCACGAATCTTGCCTTTTCTTTTCGGGTTATGCGAAGTGCAAGTCGATGGAAGCACGATTAAAAGGCTTCCAGGAATTTCTTCGGCGATGTTAATCGAATTTGATTTTTGTTCGCTGCTTTTTCAATTCGCCCCGCCGGCGTTTCGATTCGAGAATTTTCTTTTTAAGTGCAGGTGGTCTCGGTGATTTTCTGCGCCGCTCCTTTTCACGCTTCCCGATTTCCTCCACGCGCTGCCTTTCTCGAACACTCTCGATTTCCCCCAGCAATCGCTCCCGCGCGAGCTTTCGGTTCACCGCTTGCGAACGCGAATCCTGGACGGTGACACTGATACCACTCGGAAGATGCCGCAGCGTCACCGCGGTTGAAACTTTGTTTACATTCTGACCTCCGGGTCCACTCGACCGCGCAAAACTTTCCTCCAAATCGGCTTCGCTGATGTGAAGCTTCCGCATTCGATCAGCTAACGAGTCTTGGACATGCTTCGTCATTCCACAACTCCGTCGAGCTTCATCAACGTTCATTTCTAAGAGCAAACTGCCGATGGCCGGACTCGAACCGGCACGGGCCTTTTAGGCCCAACGGATTTTAAGTCCGTTGCGTCTACCATTCCGCCACATCGGCGTTGCGGCTCGCATTGTAAACTTCTTCTAAGACGGACGAAAATGGATTTCGTGGTGAGGACAGCCCCTTACTAAACTCGAAAGAGTGCTTGTCTCAGGTTTAGAAATCCTCTAAAAGACCAACGTGCACGCGCACGATGAGCACGTCTTCATTCCGCGACCCATTCCAGACTCCGACCATTCCCATCAATTTTTTGAAAGGTTGATTTTGTGTCCGTATAGTCGAATAGAAGCGGTCTCTTCGCCAACAACCAACAACTATCGATCAGCCGCGACTTCCATCGCGATGGCAGAACGTGCGGCCAGTAACCTCTTTTTCGGGGCGCTTGATTGCGCTCATGCCGTTGACCTCTTCTGACTCGCGGCGAGAAATTGATGGACCAACTGCACCGCCATCGATCCTTCGCCGACGGCGGCCGCGACGCGCTTGATCGAACCCTGCCGCACATCGCCGGCCGCAAGAACGCCCGGCACCGTTGTCTCCAAAAAAAATGGTTGCCTTTGCAATGGCCAGGCGCCGGACTCAGCGACCTCCTTTCCGGTCTGCACGAAGCCCTTGCTATCCAAATTGACCGCGGACGGCAGCCATTTCGTGTGTGGAACTGCGCCAATGAAAACAAACACGGCCGGGCACGAGATCTTTTCCATCTGACCGGTCTCACGATTCGTTAGGCAAACAGTCTCGAGCCATTTTTCGCCGTCCATTCCGGTTACCTCGGTGCGTTTCCGCACTTCGATATTGGGCGTCTGTTCAATGCGGCAGACAAGATAGTGCGACATGTTCTTGCTCAAATCGTCGCCGCGAATGACGACGAAAACTTTCTTGGCTGTCTCCGACAAAAATATCGCCGCTTGACCGGCGGAATTTCCGCCGCCTACCACGACTACTTCGGCCTGTTTGCACAATGGCGCTTCGACGGGGGTCGCGGCGTAGTAAACACCGGTGCCTTCGAAACGGTCGTTATTCTTGACGTTGAGTTTCCGGTAGGTGGCGCCTGATGAAATGAGGACGCACTTGGCCGCGAGTTTTTGGTTTCTATCCAACTGCACTTCATGATAACCGCCGTCGCTTCCGAGTCCGATCACTTCGTCCGGAGTTGAGAGCATCGCTCCGAATTTCTCTGCTTGAACCACGGCCCGCTCGGCCAGGTCGCTTCCGGAAAGGCCGGTGGGAAATCCCATGTAGTTCTCGATCTTCGAGCTGCTTCCCGCTTGTCCACCGGGCCCCATACGATCGAGCAGGAGCGTCTTCAATCCTTCCGAAGCGCCATATACAGCCGCCGCGAGTCCGGCTGGTCCAGCGCCGACGATGATCAGATCGTAGATGGTGTGCTGGATCGGCTTTCTGATGCCAAGACAATCTGCCAGCTCGCCACTGCTGGGATTGCGCAGGATCCAATTCTCCCCGCAAATCACGAGCGGCGTCTCGTTAGGCCCGGTCTTGAAATTTCTCAGCAAGGCTTCGACTTTCGGATCGTTTTCCAAATCAATCCAGCTAAACGGAATCTTGTTTTTCGCGAGAAATTCCAGGATGCGATGCGTGTCTTTGGAATGACGCGATCCGATGACTCTGACCGACGCGAGGCCGAGTTCCTCGATCAACTCTCTGCGCATGAGAAACGCGCGCAGGAGTAGATCGCTTAAGCGCGGCATTTCCTTAAGGATTTTCTTCAGACCATCTGCCGAAACTTCATACGCATCGCAGTCCGTTTTTGCGACGGCGCTGACAGCAGACGGCCTGCCCGCGAGCAGATCGACCTCACCCGTGAACTGTCTGGGACCGAGCACAGTCACGACTTCGCCCGAAGAACCGTCGCGGATTTCTACTTCGCCGCTTTTGACGACGAACAATTTCAGTTCCTGTTCCCCGGCCGCGAGCAGCGTCTCGCCAGCTTTGAATTGTCTGGAGGTGGCGAACTGCGCGAGAGTCGCGACCTGTTCCTCGTCGAGTTCCGGACAAGCGGCCTCAATTTTTGGGAATGCGGTCGGGTGAAGATTCAGCGCCGCCATTGCTACTCTAGTTACGCAGCGCGCACAGTGCTGCAACCCGCAGCCGGCGCGCTTGCCTTGATTTGGTTAATTCTACCTGGGCGGTTGTGTTCGGAATTCTGCTGATCGTCCTCGCCTTTCGGGTGCGAAATTGGAACGGTTTTATCGCGGTCGGAACGATCGGCTTTTAGACCTTGAGAAAAAATCATGAAAATCTTGAGATTGTTCGTTGCATTTGCACTCGTCTACTTTGCGCTGTCGCCGATGCTTCAAGCACAAAACCAAAACACGCGATTCGGGGTTCAGGCGTTGGATAGCAACACTTCAGGCGACAAAAACACGGCTATCGGTTTCAAGCCATGACCGACAATACGTCGGGCAGCACGAACACGGCCAATGGGTCTCAAGCGCTCTTTCTCAACACCACCGGCAACTCCAACACAGCCACCGGTTATCAGGCACTCCAAAACAACACAACCGGCGGCCACAATACGGCCTCTGGTCTTTGGGCGCTCAGAAACAACACAGCCGGTTTCGACAACACGGCCTCTGGTTATGAGGCCCTCTTTCACAACACCACCGGCTTATTTAACACGGCCAACGGTTCCCAGGCGCTCTCTAGCAACACAACCGGCAGGTCCCATACGGCCAATGGTGAGGGGGCGCTCCAAAGAAACACAACCGGCATCGACAATACGGCCACTGGTTCTGGTGCACTCAATCACAACACAAACGGTCACGGCAACACAGCGAACGGCTCGGAAGCGCTCGTCGCCAACACAAGCGGCGAACGCAACACGGCCATCGGTTTTGACTCGCTCGAAAAGAACACCACCGGCAGCTTCAATGTCGCCTTAGGCGCTGGTGCAGGCAGTGGTGTTACTACAGCAAATGATGTGATTTGTATCGGTCGTGGCGTAGACGGCGTGAATGTGAGTGGCACTTGCTTCATCGGAAACATCCGCGGCGTGACAACACAAAACGCCAATGCTTTACCAGTTGTGATTGACGGAGCTGGCCAACTGGGCACAGTCGCTTCCTCGGAGCGGTTCAAGAAAGACATTGCCATCATGGAGAAAGCCAGTGAAGGAATCCTGTCACTCCGACCAGTCACATTCCACTACAAGACGGACGGCGAGAACACACCGCAATTTGGTTTAATCGCCGAGGAAGTCGCTAAGGTGAATCCAGCACTAGTGGTTCCCGACAAGGACGGGAAACCGTACACCGTCCGCCACGACGCTGTGAACGCGATGTTGCTCAACGAGTTCCTCAAAGAACATCGCACCGTGCAGGAATTAAAGTCTAATGCGGCAAAGCAAGAGGCGACTATTGCGCAGCAGCAAAAGCAAATAGATGCACTTACTGCGGGCCTACAGAAAGTGAGCGCACAGCTCGAAGCGAGCAGACCTGCGCCGCAAGTGGCGGAGAACAATCAGTAAGCACTAGCCGTTTCGGTGAAGCATTAGGAAATCATTGCTGACAATCTCAGCAAAGCCGGTTGGAGCTGGGGCTGTTTATCGCAGATTGCCTTTAAGGGGCATGGGCTCGCTCCACTGCGGCACCGGCTTTTGCGTATCGTATGTACGGGTACCTTGACTGTGGTGTGTGGCGCGTTGAAATGCCGAACCATAGCCCGACCAAGAGGAAGCTCAGCCCAGCGATAATGGCTGCCACTCGCTTGATATGAGTGAAGCGGAATGGAGTGGGAGACCCGGCCAGTTGGCGATTGATTACCGCTTCTGATACGGTTTCCATCTCACCTTGTTCTACGGGAATCGCAGAATGAAGTTCTGGAGCTGGATCTTCCAAAGTTCCGGGGAGTCAGCTTTTATGCACTCCGCAGGCGGCGTAACAATATGTTGAAATCCGGAAATGAAGGCTCTGGCTGCAATGGCGAGGGAAAGCGTTTCGTTGTGCGCGTAGATGAAAAGTTGACTGCGTTTCTGGAACTGGAATCGGGAAAAGAGGGCGCTAGCGGTTGGCTGCAGCAGCGTGGTCAGATGACACGTGCCCGAAGTCGCCCTTCGAGGAAATTATGCGCTTGCGTGACGAGCCGTAACTCTTCTGGTGTGAGATAACCACGACCGAGTCTCTTCAGGTTTTCCAATGCTTCGAGCAACTGAAACTGCTTGTCAGTGTGCATTAAGACCCCCGGGTAAACGCGCAGCAAATAGATTGGACGGAGTTCGCAACGCTGACACCAGCCATTGATCAGGCCGTCGAGTGTTTTGAAGAGGTTAAACTCCATCGAGTGTGGAAGGTCAGCCAATGAGGAAAGCGATGAGTCTCGGATAGCGTCGATGGCAAGGTTTCCGGCCTTCATTGTAGCACGCGACTTTCGCTTCCCACCTCGTTCTACGGTAACGGCGAACCGAAGTTCCCGTCCACGCGGAGTTGTCTCGACCTACGAAGAGCCAGTCGCCGCCAAATGGCAGGTAGTCGAAATTTCACGGTCGCTTGTACGGCCTGCGGGATTTTGGCTGCGAAAGAGTGCAACTCTGCGCAACGCGGCGCCAATCAGGTTGCGTCTGGCCTTCTCTGAAAACACGCTGCGCAACATCGTGAAAACTGCGCAAAAACCGTCCGTTGAATTACAAATCAGCTGCTCTAAACCAACTGAGCTATGCCGGCGTTCCCATACGAAAGCTGTTTTCAGCGAGTTGATCAAGAGTTCGTCATGACTGATTTCGAGCAGCGCGCTGCAAAAAGGACCAAAATTTCACGATCTTTTTCTACGGCATGAGAAATGGTTGCGACCCCGGGGGCGGAGGTCGTAGCGAATAACGCTGTCCAACGTCTAAACCGGTAACGGTCCTTGGAAATTTTTCGGCAAAAGGTGACGAGATAAAGTCACGCCATACGGATGACGTTGCGCCGCCATAGCTCGGCAAAGAGGCTGCCGCGGTTCATTTGGCGGCGGCTTTCGCCAAGACTCCGATCTTTTGCGCGAAGGCGATGAAGCGGGGGTCGTCCTTGTAGGCGCGCAGGAAAGGATTATAAAGCAGCTCAGTCACACCCGCGTCGTGCGTCGTCCAGGCGTGCTCCAGCCACTCGAACATCTTCTCCGGCTCCTTGCGCAGGGCGTAGACTTGAGCGATCTGGCTGCCGCCGTCGTCGGCGTTTTCGTCGATCAATTTTTTTAGAGCGTCGTCGGCTTCCGAGCGATCGCCGTTGGCAAAGTGGGCCAGCGCCAATGCAGAGGTGCGCCAGAACGGATCGGTTTCCTGCTTCGCCAATTCCACTGCGGCTCCAGGTTTGTCGCGAAGAATCTGAATCACCGCCAGCCGGCAGTAGGTCGTTGCGGCTTGCGGCTGCAATTCGATCGCCTTGCGCAGCGCCGCCTCCGCCTCATCGTAGCGCCCGGGCGCGATGAGATAAAGCGCGAGGTTGGTGTGCAAGGTGACGCGCAACGGATCGATCGCAATCGCTCGCTGCGTAAGCGCGACTGCTTCGTCCAGCCGGCCAAGGCTGGACAGCAGCAGAGCCAGACCGTTCACCGCCGACGCATTCTGCGGCGCAAGTTCGAAGGCGCGGCGATATTCCGCTTCCGCGGCGACGAGATTGAGATCGAGATCGCGCAGGACCGCGCCTTGTGCTGTGTGGGCCTCGGTAAGATTTGGATCGAGCTCGAGCGCGCTTTGTGCCGAGGCCCTCGCTGTTTTAATCGCCTCTTTTCTTTCTTGCACCGAAACAACACCGTAATTGGGGATTTGAATGGACGCCCTCGACAGCTGTGCATGAGCCAGCGCATAACGCGGATCGATCCGGATCGCCTCTTTGTAGTAACTGATCGCTCTGCGGGTATCGTCGGCCGTGGTGCGATTAAAGTAAAAATTTCCCTGCAAAAGCGCGTTGTAGGCCTCGACATTTTGATTCGAAGGCGTGGCTGCGGTCGTCAATTGCGCGGTCTGCCCGTTACTCCCGAGAAGTGTAACTTTCAGCTGCTTGGCCACTGCGCCGGCAATCTCCGATTGCACCGCGAAGATGTCCTTCAGTTCCCGGTCATAGGTTTCCGACCAAACATTTGCGCCGTCTGCGGATTTGATCAGCGCCACCGCAATACGCACCCGATCGGCCGACTTACGCACGCTGCCTTCGAGCAGATAATAGACGCCGAGTTTTTCGCCGATCGTCTTGCTGTCGTCCTTCGTGCCTTTGAATTGAAAAGACGAGGTGCGCCCGATGACCTTGAGCTCCTGCAAACGGGATAGGGAAGAGATGAATTCCTCCGACATGCCGTCGGAGAAATACTCGTTAGCCGCGTCTCCCGTCGAATTCATTAACGGCAGAACCGCAATCGATTTTTCGTTAATTTCAGACTTTGACTCGTTAGGCACAGTCGCAGTTTTGCTATCAGCTGAACGCGTTGCGGCAAAACGCCAGAGAAATCCAACCCCCAGAGCCAGAACCAGGCCAATGATGAGAAGTTCTGTGCCAGTAACTCGCTGCGCCCCGCGTTCACCGTGATACCAGGCCAGGACCACGGTCACAAAGAAACCGACCACTAACCCCAGGGTAATGCCGCGCCGCACCCCTTCGTGCCAACCAAACTGTTGAGCGACGATGTCGATCCCTTGCAACAACGCGAACGCCGTCGCCACGTAGGCGATCGCCCATTGCACCAGCTTGCGTTGCTTGAGCCGTTGGAAGAACTCATTCATAGCGATGAACCCCTCGTGGAGGCGGCATACTTAGCCAGCAATGGCTCAAGGCATGGGTCCTGTTGCATGGGATGGCCAACCGGGCCGATTCGCCGCTTCAGCTCGGAGAAAAAGTCGTTCATTTGGCGGCGGGCGCAGATTCTTTCGGCGCGAGCGACTCAACGATTTTTTCAAAGCGCGGATCGCCGCGGAGCGGGTCCCAGAAGGGAAGCAGTTTTAAGGCGCCGTAGCTCAGCATCAAGGATGCGTTGGGAGCACGCAGTCCAGTTTCCAGTTGCTGCAAGGCGAGCTCCTTGTCGCCCGCCCAAGCTGCTGTGATGGCGAAGTATTGAAGGACGCGACTGCCATTGACGACGTCTTTTTCCAGCGGCGTGAGCGCGATCGCTCGGCGGCCTTCTTCCAAGGCCAGGTCTTTCCGCCCAAGAGCAGCGTCGATTAAGCCCAGGACGCAGAGCGCCGGGCCGTAGTCCGGCTGCCCCTGCACGATTTTCTCCTGCTGGGCGCGAGCCGCTTCAAACGCAGTGCGCGCTCTTGCCTCATCTTTGGTCATGCGCGCCAGCAGCCCTTCACCAAAGCTGTTGCTCAGAATAATCGCCGAGTCGGTCCGGCATGAATTGTCGCCCAGCGCGACTAGTGCTCGCTCAGCTGCAGCTGGATCGCGTTCGGCCAGCGCGCACGCGAACCAGACGTCCGCGGCGCTGGCGATGGCCCCCGGCCCTTGCGCGAGGATTGCATCAATCGTCTGGTGCAGCGGCCGAGTGTCCGCTTTCCAGCAGAGATAAAATTCTGCACGATTGGCCCGCGTTTCGACGTTGTCGGGCACGATCGCTAACGTGCGATCCCACGCAGCGATTGCCTCGGCATAACGCCCCAAGGCTTGGTAACCGAGGGCGATCTGTTGCAGAGTAAAAAAGTTGCGCGGATCCAGCTCCACCGCGCGTTCCAGATTGCGCAGACCTTCCTCCTGCTGGCCGCGCCGCCGCAGAATGTAGCCGGTCAGTTCGAAGAGACGCGGATCATTGGGTAAGGCTCGCCGCGCAATCTCCAATTCGGCGAGGGCGCCGGCATAGTCGCGCCGCCCGTTGTAGAGATAGTTCGCGCGCGTCAAATGCGTTTCGGCGGCATCCGGCCGCAGCCGTGTCGCGGCTTGCACCGCAGCTTCAGCCAGCGCCAGCCGGGCGGGAGTGTGATCAGACCCACTGGTTGCATAAAAGTATTCGTGGGCGCCGGCGAGCTGGCAGTAAGCGTCGAAAAATGAGGGATCGCGCTTGACCGCTTCATCCAGAAGTTCAATTGCCTTCCGCACGTCTGGATCGCCCGTTGAGCTGAAATTTGCCGTCAGGAGAAGTGATTTCGCCCGGCTGTAAAGGTCGAACGCCGCCAGATCAGTCGTGGGCGGTTGCTCGATCGCTTTCTTCTCGTTAGGCGAAAGCTTCGCCTGCAACTGATCGGCGATGGCCTTGGCGATCTCGCTCTGGATGGCGAAGACGTCGTCAATCGGCCGATCGTAGTTCTCCGCCCACTCGTGCCGGTCATTGCGCGCATCGATCAGTTGCGCATTGACGCGCACTTTGTTACCCGCGCGCTGCACGCTGCCTTCCACCACATGCGCCACGCCAAGCTCTTCACCAATCTTGCGCAGGTTACGCGCGACTCCGCTCTTATACTGCATCACCGACATGCGACTGATGACTTTGAGATCGGCGACCCTTGCCAGGTGGGTGAGGATTTCATCCTGCACGCCGTCGGTGAAATAGGCGTTCTCTTTGTCGCTGCTCAGGTTGTCGAAAGGCAGGACGGCAATCGACTTTGCGTCGATGGCAGACGACCTGGACTCGTTAGGCGTGGCCCTCGCCACCAGTGCAGTCTCGCGCCTCGGCATGAGCACGAACTTGTCGAACGCAAAATAGCCAAGCGCCAAAACCAGCACCACGATGATCAGACGGTCCATCCGTCGTCCGGTCTGCGGAGTGATCGATTGCTCGGGCGCCACATCTTCGTCGCGCTTCAAACCCTCCGGCGTTATTTCGAAAACCCAGCTAAAGATCACCGCGGGAACGAACCCGATCGCCACCAAAACGACGATGGTGCGGGGAAGCCACTCGGGTGCGCCGAACATTGGCAGCACTGTCCCGGTCACTTGCACGACCAGCCATGCGCCGACGAGATAAAGCCCCGCCGCGCGGATGACATTGCGCCGTTTCAGCTCAGTCAAGAAGTTCCTGGGGGCCGCTATGCGCATTTATTCGCAAGGCAATCCAAATGTGAGTAGTGGCGGTGCCGCTGCGTTCCCGCAGAACGACACTACGATGATAAGTATTGCAAACCGCGTCATCGCGATCGGATATATCACCTTGGCCTTGCCATGTGGAGAGCAAAAGCAGCGTCCCGCGGCCTGGAGGCGTTACCCTTCGACAAGTCAACGACAAACGTGGAAGTCGAAATTTTCTACGGTCTCTTCTACGGTCGGGCAAAATTTTGCTGCAAGACTGCGCAACTCTGCGTAACGCACTGCAAAAGCGGAATCACGAATTACCTGGCGTCCGCAACGATATGCAAACCAGTGAAACGCTGCGCAATTCGTTAGGCGTGAATTACAAATCAGCTGCTCTATCGGGCGGAGTTGCGGAACAGAATGCAGCGACTCTTTACTTTTCGGTGGCTGGCGCTGTGCCGATTCCGCCGCTGCTGCCCTCTATAGCCCTTCTTCATCTCTTAACATTTTGGCCGGTTTGTAAAGAGTCGCTAATAGAGATCCGACGCGGGCCTGAAATTCATCGCGTCCGTGTGCAAGAATTTGTGCAAGGATGAGGCCATACCTGCTCGCCCTCCGACATCCTTCGCAAAACGAGAATTCGTACCGATTTACCCAGGTAAACTGCGCTGGATTTGATGTACGAAGAAAAGCAAAGAGACCGCGAAAACTTCAATTTTAAGTCCGTTGCGTCTACCATTCCGCCACATCGGCGTTGCGGCTCGCATTGTAAACTTCTTCTAAGACGGACGGAAATGGATTTCGCGGTAAGGACAGCCCCTTACTAACCTCGAAAGAGTGCTTGTCTTAGGTTTAGAAATCCTCTAAAAGACCGACCATTGGCATAGTCGTGTTCGACATGCCGAAAGAGAAAATCGAAATCGAGATCTCCCCATGGCGCAAAAGCGCAAACCTTCAAAGAAGAAAAAACCGGCCGCCAAGCGTCCGCAGCGGAAAAAGCCAGCAGCCAGGCGCCCGCAACGCAAAAAGCCAGCTGCGAAGCGTCCGCAGCGGAAAAAACCGGCCAGGAGGATTCAACCAGTCGAGGAGATTCTCTTCCGCGTGGAAGGAAAGATGTCCACATTTGGCGGGCCAAAAGACACCGGCATGTCGACAGACGAAGGGCTCGCGCTGTTTGCGCCGGCCGATCTGCAAAACCCGAAATACTCTTACTTATTCCTGCCGACGCCGCCCCCAGATATCACCGGACTTGGGCGAAGGCTTAATCCGGATAAATACTATTTTGCCTGCCGTTGGGATTACAACGACACGCCAAAAGAATTTTTGAAGCGTGCGCTTGCACGCGTGGAGAATCCTTTAAATGGCCGGGCAGCCGATGCGCGGCCAGTTGACTGGGGCCCGAATATTGCGACCGGGCGCGTGGCGGATTTGTCTCCCGGCTTGGCAGCAGCGCTCGGCTTAGAGACGGATGATGTCGTTCGAATAACAATCTCGGCACTGCGAGCGATACCGGTGAAACCTGCGAAAGCAGTGAAGGGAGCAAAGGACGCAAAGCAGGCCGCTCCGGTCAGTCGACCTGCGGCGCTCGCAAAACCGGTCGTCAAACAATTTGTCCGCAGCCCGAATTGTTCCTGCCGCCAGGTGGGAACAAAGATAGACAAGATTGTTTTACATTGCACTGAGGGATCGCTGGCCAGCGCACTGGCGGAGTTTCAAAAAAACGATTCGCGGAAAGTTTCTGCGCACTACGTCATTGATCGCAACGGCGACATCTACCAGATGGTCAACGACGCTGATTGCGCCAATCATTGTATGGGCGCCAACCATGGTTCGATCGGTATCGAACACGTAGGCAGCGAAAACGACTCTCTTGCTCCGCCGCAGGCGGCCGCTTCCGCGGCACTAATTCGCTGGTTACTCCAGGAACATCAGATCCCGCGTGCGAACATCTTTGGTCACGATTTCACACCGGGTTACTGTCGGCCCGGCGGGACCAGTTGCCCGGACAAGCTCTTCGGCCCGGTGCATTCACAAGCTACAATCGCTGCCTGGGTGGCGGCCAACGTGTGAACAGATAATAACCGTAAACTGCTGACTTCAGCGGAGGCATTTTCCCTGTGCCACGCATGTTACCGTGACCCGTTTCACCAGTGCCGGATCCATCATATCGCTTCAACCGACTTGTTCGATCCGCCGATCTGGAAGCAACCAGATCTGTTCCGTAACACAAATTTTGCTTGATCATCCGGAGAAAAACAGACTGAAATCAAAAGAAACAGAACGGTGCAGCGCAAGACGTTATGGCGACCAATGATAAATCGGATGGGGATAACCCCTTCAGGATTACGTTGGCTAGAACTGTTACGACTTGGGCGTTGGTAGCGATCCTCGCTATAGCCACCCTCATCATTGTGGTTGCGGGTGTAAACGCGATTCGTGACCCCGGGAAAGAGCAACGGGATCAATTTTTCGATATGGCCAAATACGTTCTCGGAGTTCTTCTGCCGGTCATCGGGGCCTGGGTGGGAACGGTTCTCGCCTTTTATTTCGGACAGGTGAACTTCGAGGCGGCTTCGAAAAGCGCTGCCAATCTGGTGCGTCAACTCTCACCGCGTGAGAAGCTCCAGGCTGAGGCTGCTGGAAAAGCGATGATGAAGATCAATGAGGTGACCTCTTTTAAGGTTCCGCCAGATAAGACCGAAGCGGATATCACGATAAGAAAGCTCATCGATGATGGCTTTGAAAAGGACAAGTCGCGCCCCCGCCAACGCCTTCCTGTCCTGGATGCCGAAGGCAGGGGCAAATACGTGCTTCACCGAAGCACCATTGACGCATTTGTGGCACCCAAGAAGCGTCCTCCAGACGTGGACGAATCAACGTTGTCGCTCAAAGACTTGCTGGAGGACCCTAAAATAAAAGACTACATCGTTAATAGTTTCCTACCCCTCGCTTCAGACAAAACCCTCGCCGATGCCAAGGATCTCATGGACACAAATCCGCAATGTCTCGATATCCTGGTTACACAAGACGGAACTAAAAACGGGACTGTGGCTGGTTGGATCACGAATGTGATGGTTCTAAACGCGGCAACCATTTAAGAACACCTCCTTGAAGCCATAGCTCGAAGAGCACAGGAAGTGCACTCAGCTCTGGTAGGATTACCCTTCCTGAATGAGCGGTTCGGATCCAGACGCTCGTCGAAAGATCATCCACACTCCCACAAGAACCAGGCCAGCGCCTAATAAGGACGAGGGTGGAAATGTCTCGCCGCCTAACAACCAGCCTAGCATGACTGCTCCGGGTGGAGTGATGAGCGAGATGCTTTGCAGTTGCGCGACCGTCAGGCGTGGCAGCAACCAGTAAAGAAGCAGAAACGTCAGCGCCGAGCCGATCACCGCCAGATAAAGAAGGCAAAAGACTGACGAAACAGTCCAGTGAAAACGCGCCGGATTTCCATCGACAGCGAACCCAAGCAGTAACAACGGCGCAGTTCCGAAAATCATTTGCCACGCAGCCAGCATCGCGGGTGCGAGCTGCATCGATTGCGCCTTAACAACAACGTTTGCGAAGGCCGCGCTCGCTGCTCCAAAAACAACTCCCACGCCGGCCCAGAACGCAAGCGGACCATTGACCCCGAACAGTCTTGCGCAGATTACCGTTACACCGCCGAGTGCGATGATTGCGCCGGCGAGCCTTGGCAGACGCAACGGTTCGTCGGGCAGCATCCAGTGAGCGAACATCATGCCGAATATTGGAATTGTTGCCTGCAAGACCGCGGCAAGACCTGATGAAACGTGCAACTCCGCCCAAAACAGCAGCGTGTAGTTCACAGCAAACATGAGAATTCCCGTCATTGCGAGGACCACATAATCTTTGCGTCCTACCGGGAGTAAATGCGTTCGGCCTATCGACACAGCTACGAGCACGAAGATCGCGATGAGAAAACGAATCGCCACGAACGAAATCGGCGGGAGATCCCGCAATCCGATCTTGATAGCAAGCCATGTGGAGCTCCAAACAATGCAAAGCGTCAGCCAAGCGATTGGCACACCCCACCCAGCTTTCGGTCGCCACCGTTTTCGCAGTGATCCGCTCGATTGTTTTCACACATGCGCGAGCATCGCGCGTTGGCTGCGCCTCGTAAAGCGAGGTCGTGTCATGCAATAATCCATTCACTCATTGACAGTCTCTGAACCTCCTGTGACGTTGCTCTCGGCCCGTGAAAAGGTTTCTTCCTCTCCTGCTCTGCCTAGTAGTCAGCATTTTTACTGTGGTGCGCGCTACGAGGCCGGCACACATCTTCGCTCAGGAAAGGAAGAGCCCCCGTACAGCGCCGGCTGGACAACAAGCAGACGTCAAATCGTTGATTAAGATTCAAAACACCGCAGAAGAAGCGACTTCCGAAGACGATGAGAGCGTGGAAGGCACTGCCAACGACGACGGCGAAAGCACGAACGACGATAATGACGACGACGCGGCAGGCGACGAGGATACTGGAGATGATGACGGCGGGAATGATGATGGAGGGGACGACGACGAGCGGTGACGGAGGCGAATAGCGCGAACGTTCGGTTTTAGTCCCGATCCAAGACAACTTCCTCCTGACATCTTGCCAGCGAGCGGGCGTTACATTATCTAACCAATTCCCGTTTACGGCGCGTTCGTCTAGTGGTTAGGACACAGCCCTCTCAAGGCTGGTACACGGGTTCGACTCCCGGTACGCGCTGCCAGCTCTCGAAACGCGATTTCCCCTAGTATATCGCCGGTCAGTTTTTCATAAGCCCGCACGACGAAGCGCCGCCGCCTGGGGCCTCAACTAAGCAACTGGGCCTTTACCGACTGTTGCTTCGATTCGATTTTGCAGCGCTTTCGCAAATCCAGCTAAATCACCTGGCCGCCAACAAATGAAATTGTACTGCCGTGTATCAAAGTGCGCGTGTCGTAAATAATTTTTGCGAACAGTCCAGATTACTTCGCGGCCAATCCCCTTCCCAAAACCCGCCTCGTAATAAACTCCGCCTCGATTATTTGTGAAATCAGCTATAAGAAATTTTATCTGCCGAATTGCGGCAATGATTTTCACATGATCTAAAAAACGATCATGGCCATATAAAATAGCCGTGTAAAATTGGAGCGCCTACAAACAAACCTCACAACAAATCTGGCTTTCAAACACAGCGAAAATGGCCTAATATGTCGTCGGGGCCGGCGGAGATAAACCGTCTATGCAGATTAAATTCGGGTGTCATATCTGCGGTCAACATCTTTCCGCGACAGATACTCAAAGCGAAATAAAGTGCCCAAAGTGCAAGCGCACGATCATTGTTCCGATCAGATCTACCTTGCCTTCGCCAGTCCCGGATTCTTCGACGCAGCATCAGCACCAACCCGAAAATGTGCAGCGTGCTCTGAGCAAGCGCGCAAAGGTTTGGCCAAGTAAAATGTTCCAAAAAATCGCCGTGATCGGCGCAATTGCTGTTGGCGCGTGCGTCGTCTACGCCTCACACATAGCTCTACGGCAGGCTCCGCCGCAGGCGCAGACATACACAACTGCAGTGCTAAAGTGCCCGACCACGTTTCAACTTCGCAACCGCAACGTCACGCTTCCTCGGGGCAGCCAGCTCGAGTTCGTATCGCGCGATGAGTCGGAAGTCCGCGTCCGCTATCGAGGCCACCAGCAATCCATCCCCGCTTCCGACGTCGATCTGAGATGATCACTCTCGCCGCCGTGATGCACGTATACGAAGTCCGCCCGCGTAAAGATAAGCGCGGCGTCGAATCAGCGATGAATTTTCAGTCTCACGAATCCGACAATTTCAGTCGTTGTTCTCAGCCGTTTACGACGCACGGTGAAGCGTGATTAATCCCTTTCTCATTGCAGCGCTGCGAGCTGCTCGCGGACCCAATCGAGATGCTGCTGCGCTCGTGCCCGGAGCGCCTCCATTTGCTTCTGGTAATTAGCGTCACTGGCGTCATTAGCGTGGGCGTCGATAACCTTGAACCCGTTCTGCACCAGGCTGAGGAATCCGTTGAGCGCTTTCACCAGCGCCTCATGCTCCTCTTTGCACGCTTGGCTGTCGGTGTGCCCGCTGCATTCCTGTTCGAACTTTTTGATGGCGGGCTCAATCTTCGCATGCTGCTCCTCAATTAGAACGCGGAGCGGAAGCGCGCACACATTACCGATCCCGGCCAGTAGCGCCGCAGCGATGACCATCATCGTCGTGTTCGTCTTCGTATTCATGGCCGAGTAAAGCAGCTTCGCCCGAAAATCTTTCGACACCCCAATATACGGGTTCTGTGAAGCGATCAACGCAATCGGCTATGCGGTGCACCGCAGCCGCGCACATGATGCTGTGCTTCGGGTTTACGATGCGGTGCCCCGTTTTCGACGCCACTGGCGCAATCCTCACGCGTTTATTTTGGCGGTTTCGCGCCGGATTTCCCGCATTACATCAGTGGAAAGGAATTCAAAAAATGAAAACCTTTATTGTTTATGATTTGGATTCACAAATGCCCGTTGCGGTTGGCGAACAAGTAAGCGCGGAAGCTGCCCGGTATTATGCAAGCGTGGTAACTGGAATTTTCCACGCGAATCTGTTGGCGGAAGAAATCGATCTGGAAAAACAAACTACGTACTGAACGACCATGTCGGAAGCTTCTGTGAAACTATTCCTGGCAACGAAAATGAAGTGTGCAGTTGTGTCTGCACTCATTTCGCTTGCGTTTGTATCGCAAGCATCCGCAGTTTCAAGACCACTTTTTTCGGCCAAACCCGCGCCGCTATTTAACGGTGAAGTCATTATCATAGGGGGCGGAGCGTCATTCGGCTTCTCGGCAAATGTCTCGCGCAGGATGCGCGCAAACCACGGTACAAATCCGAAAGGAAGTAAGGAAGGACGAAGGATGAACGACGCACAGACTCTAGTTCTCATCCACACGGTCGCGTGGCCGATTTTGATTTGGTTACTCAGCAAAACATGGAACTACGCATGACTTTCCAGCTGAGCCTCAGATCGACGATGAATCGCGGCCTGTAGTTCCCGAAACGCAGTCAGCATTTTATCTGCGCTCACGTTTCTGCGCGGCCATTACAAGATCAAACTCACTGCGACATAAATTATTGCCCGAACGGATGAAAGCTGATAGTTCTATCGGGCATCATGAACTCCCCCCGGAAAATAATCATTGTAATCTTGGCGGCGCTGTCTGCGTCACTCATATTGTCCGCTCCGATACTGCGTGCTACCGACCTGAGAGGAACTGTCGTCGGTTTTACGGGTCCCCTTTACGGAACCGGCGTCGCGCTTTTCGAGGTCAAGCCGAATATGAAGTTGCAGCGTGTTGGCGACACAGTGACAGCTAATGATGGGAAGTATTACTTTAATAACGTTCATCCCGGCCAATACGTTCTGCGAGTTCGCGGCGTCGATTACACGCTGGAAGTACGCGAAACGCAAATCCAGGACATTCCAGTTCTTGCACCAAACCACGTCTGGCGAAACCAGGCCGGAGGTGCAAGCAGTCCGCGGTAAGTCGCAATCGGAAATCAGGCCGCTAATTCCTACCTTGTCGTCGAATAATTGGCCCGACGCTTACGAGTCCGACGTCGCGTTGTGTGTCCACAATCCAGATCGTTCGGTTTTCCCGATCCAGCGCTGACACACAGCCCCAAGTCCATCCGGCTTTGCTGAGGTTGTCAGCGTCGCTTTTGCCGATTGTGGGCACTCAGTTTGAAATAACCGCGCCAGCCATACGGTGACGTATCGCGCTACCGTTATGCCAAAACGTAACGGGCCATTGGACTGTTGAAACTGTACCCGGTTTGAAGCGCCATTGATTGGAGGCTTGAAGAGCGGCGGCGTCCAAAAATTTATTGCCCGTACTTTTCTCCATTCTGGCCGACTTAACCAAACCAGTTTTTTTATCTACTTCCATCAGCACGATGCCGTTGCCTTTAGGATAGTAGCCTTGCGCGTCTTTGGGGTACTTCATGCGCGGCGCGTGCAGCACTAAATCGTTTCTGTGTTGCGGGGTTGGGGACGAAGGCGCGGGTGTGCCGATGCGAAAAAAATCACCGACAGAGTTACTATATGGCCGGGCATGATTACTCGGTTGAACTCCCGTAAGAAATCACGGATCACGCGCGGGATTTAATCACACTGTTCCGTGGGTCGTAAAGCGTGCAGGGTTCGCTGATGACATACGCCACGAATCAATTTTGCCATCCGGCAATCATCGGCGACTCTGGCGCGATATTGCTAAACGGAAAAGGGTTGCCAGAAATGGCAACGCAGTAGCAACGGTGAAACGTCACATAGGAAACAATCCCCCTCTCAAGGCTGGTACACGAGTCCGACTCCCGTACGCGCTGCCAACGAGAGAGGCGGAGCCGATTAGACCCAGCACTATTATGCGACAGCTCTCTGTCATCCTAATCGCGCTGTTGATTGCACTGTTTCAAACGCGCGGCGGGAACCTCGAAGGGCTATTTGATCCCGCCAGAAATGATGAGATCGCACGCGAACAAGCCAAATTCCTGGTTTGGGATGGTGTACCGCACTCCGTCTCAGCGATTTTCGAAAAGGTAAGGATAATAGACAAAGATTGGCCCTTTTATCTTTTTCACGTTGTGATCACTGGTCCGAGCGCTGAAGTGAAGCGCGATCGAAGTTCCTACCTGGTCTGCTTTAGGCTAAACGAGCGTACTACCGAATTCCGAATCGTTACCGTGATTCAATACGCTTCAGACCCACCGACGGAAAACGAGATCACGATAGACAAACGGCTTAATGGATGGCCGGTTGCGCCGCCTTGGGAAGCCAGAGAAGATCTCCCACACAAAATCAAGGGTTCTGGTCTAAGTATCGTGTTAGATAAGTGCCGCGCAGGATCGGACCATTAACTGCTATGCTCCGCAATGTTCGACGCGGACATTTCTAGGTTTTGGAGATATTCAGCGATCGTCTTGCAAAATGATGCTAACAACGAGGGGCAATCTTAAAATCAAGCAGATCCAGGCGGCGACCTTACCGCAGGACTCGTTTTTGATTGCTAAATCACCGATGATTTTTTAGCATGGCGGCACGGTCAGCTGCATTACTTCACAAGGCGATTTGGTTGAAACTAACGAATTGAGGAGGTGGCATGGCAATCAAGATTGCACAAATCCAGAATCTTCAGCAGATGGATATCGTGGTGGCAGGTCCCGACGATGCAAACCATCTCTTCGTCATCGATGGACAATTTGATACGAACCTGGCCGTAGGATCTCAAGGCACTAATTTCGCTACAGCAAAAGAAACCTTCAGCGTATTAGTCGGGCCGAAGCTCGCTAACCGGCAGTTCGTTCGAGCGATTGCGACAGCTTCAATTGTGAAAACTCAAATCGCGAATATCGGGCAGGGAGGCTTTGCGAGCTTTGACGTGGTCGATATTGATGCCGATTGGGATGATGAATCCGGGCAGGTTGAATTGAGAATCGAGGTACAAGTAAGTTGTTCCGGTTCGAATGCCGGGGCGAGCATCAATGGCTTCGCGTTTCACGTAACGATTCTCGCAGCTCTCCCGGCTGGCTGATATTTTTCGTCACGGTAAAAGGCCCACCGCCAGCTTTCGTCGCGACTTTTGCAGCGAAAATGAGAGTTTGAAAATATTTTTAAGAGCTTCAGCCGCAACCTACTGGCGCAAATGGAGTTCAATGGCTACATTACCTACTATGAAATCAAAACACAGCTTCTCGAGGAATGTTCTTCTGATGTTGGTTTTTGGGTGCGCAATTTTCATCAGCACTATTGCGCAGAGCGGTCCACCTGGGTACCTCCGCTCGAACCATCACTTCCCGCCTGGTCGCCTCACCATCGACCGAGTTGCGAACTTCGGATGGAATCTTGGCTTTAGTCTTCAGATCGATGGTCGGCCCGTAACTAGTGTCGTGCAGGGTCACAGCTATACCACCTTGTTGCCGGCTGGGCCTCACGTGTTGACCGTCACCAAGGTGCCGGCGACAGGCTATAGCGCGCCAACTTCGACAACGGTAAACATTCAGCCCGGTGCGGAACATCTGTACCTTGCCACGTGGGATTCAGGTCTGGTTTATCTCCATCCGGTAGATGTTTCGTGGACGCCCGGCGCGTACTGGCAAATGCACGGGGATGGTACCCCATAAGGGGCGTTACTTATTGTTCGAACCGTTTGCGGCCTTGGGCCTTTGCGCGTGCCCAACGCGCGCATATCTGTAATGCGTTGTTCGTTTAGCAGCGCGCTCGCGCTCTGTTTTTGCCTCTTGGGAAGCGGATGCTCGAAAGGAATCACTCGCTCCGCCGCGACGACTGTGTTTTTCCTAAGAGGTAACGTTGTTTTCGGCAACGTGGAGCGAAATAATTTCCAACCGGTGACGCCGAAAAGCAAAATTTACGCCGGCGATACAGTGCGCACATCAGACGGCGCTTCGATTAACCTGGCGCTCGTTCCGGGCGTATTCGTGCAGCTAACCGGAAATTCCGAAATCAAAATAGAGCACCTCGGAGTGACGAAGGACGGCAACGAGACCGCTGGCGGCGTTCTTGATCGACGTGCGTCGATACGATTGACCCGTGGAAGGATTGTTAGTCTGTTCAGTCATAGTGATAGAAGCGCATCAGAGTTTAACGTCGCAACAGGCCAGGTGAACCTCAGGCCGGATTCCGATTGTCTTTTCTCTGTTTGGACCGACGGCGCGAGCAGCAGGATAGCGTGTGGGCGGGGTGAAGTGAACGTCTTCGCCGACGCGCAATCGCCGGTGAAAATTGCTGCGGGGTATTTCTCTCAATGGCCAACAGCGTCAAAGGAACCGATCGCTGCAATTGCTAATGCGGTCGCGCAGATTGAGATCAAGACAGCACTAGACGTCGAACCTGAATTGCTGGATGAAGCGGCCGGATGGCAAAACCGCCGCGTGTTTTAGGTAATCTTCTCCGCAGGCTGCGACTGGCAGCCTTTGGCCGCTGATTTTCAGATTTAGTCGAGATCCTGACGCGAAATACCGCAAACACGCATTTGCTTTCTCGAAATCGTTTGCAGTTGCGCGGCGAATTTTGGATGATCGCTGAACATGACGCAGCCAGCTCTCGATTTAGTCATCGCAGCGCTGGAAAGAATTCGAGAAAAAACTGATCGCACGCCACGCGCATCGAGAACTGCGCTCGCGCGATTAGAAGATGCTCCCGTAGTCGTTTCTCTGCGAGAAACGTCCACGTCGCCCCCAGGCCGAGGATCACAAGCATCTAACAGGGGGGAATTACTCGCCGCAGTTCGCGAACGCGTTTGCGCTTGCACGCAGTGTGCGCATCTCGCTTGCTCGCGAACCCAAACGGTCTTTGGGGTCGGAAATCCGGACGCCGATTTAATGTTCATCGGCGAGGCGCCCGGTGCAGATGAGGATCAGCAAGGCGAACCTTTCGTCGGACGCGCGGGACAATTACTGACAAGAATTCTGAAGGCGATGAACTTCGCGCGTGAGGACGTTTACATCGCAAATATCCTCAAATGCCGCCCGGACATGCCAACAGGCAGTTTTGGGAACCGCCCGCCCACGCCGGCAGAGATGCAAACCTGTCGGCCTTATCTTGTAGAACAGATCGACATCATTCAGCCAAGTGTATTAGTGGCGCTGGGCGCGGTCGCCGTGGAGGGATTACTCGGAACACGAAGCGCCATGCGCGAATTGCGTGGTCGCTGGCATACTTACAATGGCATTCCACTGATGATCACATATCACCCCGCGTACTTGCTCAGAAATCAGGCGCCTTCCGAAAAACGCAAAGTCTGGGAAGATATGCTTCAAGTCCTGGAGCGGCTTGAGCGACCCATCAGCGAGCGCCAGCGCAATTATTTCTTGTAGGGGCGCGCTCTGAGCATCGAAAAAACCGGGATTGGCGTTGGCAGATCGCCGCTAAGATTTGGCACCATCAAAGATCGCGTCGATTCGTCTGCGTGATGCGAGGGTAAGACCTAACGACAAAATCATTGCGCGTACCTCGGCGCGGGGAACTTTCACCGTGCGTTGCACGGCGGCAGCACCGGACGCCTTCAAAAGCGCAAGTGTCCGCGCACCAATTAGCGCGGGCAGCGCCGTCGCAGCGCGAACGCGACGATTCTGGATCGTCCGCGAATATTCCATTCCAGACATAAGACCTGCCTTTGCCTTCTCCAGCCAGGTTCGATAGACTGGCTGGAACCGCTCCGGATCGGAGAGGATTTGCGAGGGCAACACATGCACTTCGCTTAATTCGTGTTCAGGAAAGTAACATCTGCCCGCTCGAAGATCCGAGCCTGCGTCGCGCAACACATTAATCAATTGAAGCGCCATGCCATAACGCTTCCCCAGCGCAAGCATCTCGTCTTCAGTCCGGCTCGAAAACTGGCGAACGTGCCGGAAACAGAGTCGCGTCCAAAATTCGCCGACACAACCGGCAACCAGATATGTGTATTCGTCAAGATCAGCAGCGGTGCTCAGCGCGCGGATCTCCTGCGGATTATCGAAACGTTGGAGGTCAAGCATCTGGCCCCGTGTAATTTTTTCCAAAACAACGCGAATGTCGTTTCGATCAGCATGCTCCATTCCTTCGAGGCGAGCCAGGCAATCGGGTAACGATTCGAGAAGTTGTCGTTCGCTCGCGTTCTCCTGAAGGGAAACAAACGATCCCACGAGCTCCGTAACAACATCACGGGAAGCTGTGCCTTGAATTCCATTGGAAAGCAGCTCCAACGTTTCGATTCGCATGCGCCCCGAGATTTGTGCGGTGTCGGCAACCGTGTCGGTTGTGCGCGCGAGCAGATAAGCAAGCGCGATCGGCTCGCGTAATTGCGCCGGCAACAATCGGATCGACAGGTAAAACGAACGCGAAACGGAGCGCAGAATTTCAGCGTCCAATGTTCCGTACCTCTATTTGATTGGTAGCCGAATTACCGAGCCCCAACTGGCTTGCGAGATCAATGTACGCTGCCACTGGACCAACAGGCCGGAGATTATCGCGCTTGCGCCATTCTTCCAATCGTTTCAATGCGACGGCGTCGAGAGCTACAGGGTCCGTGCTCGCATAAAGCGTCGCATGGTGCATTGCGTAATTGGGCTGCGGCTGCGGACCGCCGGCATATTGCGCGATGAGGCCATCCATCAAATTGAACACAACCTTTTTTGCAATGAGGGGGTTGGCATAAATTTCAGCAAGACTTCCCGCGCCGAACCTCGAGCCCTGCGCGAACCGGCGCCAGTTGTCGATGTTCGGGATGGTCATGTTGTAAATGCAACCCGCGATCCCATTCGTTTCACTGACGCTCATCACAGGGACGTTGATCACTTTGTCCACGTCGCTGGAAATGATTTTCGAAAAATGGCTTACGTTGCTCGTAGCATCTGTATCTGCGAAGAGCGGCATCTTCCCTGTGTCGCCAACAAATTCAAAATCACCCCAAACCAGTTTCCCGACTAAAGGAGCGGATTGCGTTGCTTTGGCGTCATACCCGTCATGCGGCGCGATTGCTTTTACCTTGTATCCATCAGCACCCAGCTGATACCCGGCTTCTTTAATTCCGCTTAGGGAGCGATCCCATACTACGATGTTACCGCGGGGATGACCTGCTGCCACCAAGCCATCCACGATTGCATTGACAATGTCATGGTGCGTTGTGAATAGGTCGCCACCCGCCGCCGAGATTTTGATACCAACGCGGTCGCTCGGAGAGACCAGCGATCCCCACGCCTTGGCGATATCAGGCTTTCCCGTCACAGCGAGCACGAGCCGGTTCACCATTTCGCGCACAACGCGCGAGTTGGTCTTGTACTGCCTAATTGAATCCCCATTGTGTACTGCGTAAACAATCGAAGGCGTCGGAGCAGGCTGCTGGCCTTGCGCCAATCCGTACGAGATGGCACAAAGCAAGAGGAAGGTTAGCTTACGAATCGGCATGACAGCTTCGACGGCAGACGGATTTTATGAGTAACCAGGCGAATCACAACCGTCCAAAAAAGGAGACGGATTCCCCGGGGGATTTGCGTCAAACGCCAGGATTGATTGACCAAGTTCGCCACATCTACGTTCACATCCCCTTTTGCGCCCATATCTGTCCGTATTGCGCATTTTACAAGGATTTGCTGGATCGCTCGCAAACGACGCGATTTTGTGAGGCCATCTTGCGGGAATTGGGAGAGCCCGGCCGCCGGGCGCTCCGCCTTCGTCCATCGACGATTTACTTCGGCGGCGGCACGCCTACGGCGCTTAACATCGCGCAACTGGAATTGTTGCTGCGCGGGTTCCATGAAAGGCTCGACTTATCGCAATTGGTTGAATGGACGATTGAAGCAAATCCGGGAAGCGTCTCTGCCCGCAAGGCAGACGTCCTGAAAAAATTCGGAATCAACAGGATCAGCCTCGGAGTGCAGTCGTGGAACGACGAACTCTTGAAACTGCTCGGACGCGAGCACAACGCGCAACAGGCAGAAGAATCTTTTCGGAATTTGCGCAATGCAGGTTTCACAAACATTAACGTCGATCTGATGTTTGGTTTGCCCGGTCAAACCGTTGGTCAATGGCGGGCAACGCTGGAGAAAACAATCGCACTCGGACCCGAGCACGTTTCGACATACTGCCTGACGTATGAGGAAGACACGGAATTTTTCCTTCGCCACGCGCGCGGCGAATTTCGGCAGGATACGGACGCAGACGCAGAATTCTTCGAAATGACGATGGCGATTCTGGAAGATGCCGGGTACCAGCGGTACGAAATCTCTAATTACGCGCGTCATGGCTTCGAATCAGTTCACAATCGCGCCTACTGGTTAGGCGACAACTACCTGGGAATCGGACCGAGCGCGGTGTCGACCATTGGTATGCAGCGCTGGCAAAATGTTTGCGATTATCGCGCCTACATTGAGCGGGTGCTTTGCGGAGAATCGGCACGCGGATCGAGCGAAATTTTGACCGACGAAATGAAGCGTACGGAGCGAATCGCGTTGGGACTGAGAACGCGCGAAGGAATTTCCGCTTCGGAGCTCAAAGACTTCGGGCAAAACATTGATCAGCTCGTCACACTTAAATTGCTTCGAAAATCGAACGACAATTTCCTGCTGACTCGCAAGGGTAAGGCCCTGGCAGATTCCGTCGCCGAAGCGTTTTTGTAAAAAGGCAAAGTTGTCAAAGCCCCAGGCTCCAACAGCCACAGCTGATTCGCGAGAGATCTTTTGGAGGCCTGTTTAAGTTTTGTCTTGAAAAATCGACCAAATTTTTTGCAAACTCTGTTCTTCGGCAGCGGCCGGATGCGATCTGAATGAGGCGCAGGACACTTGCCCCGTCAGTTCCTCGTCTCTTTTGGGTCTCAGTCCTCGAAGAATAAATCCGACGGGAAAGGAAAGGAATCTCGATGAATTACCTGACTCAATTTGGACTCACGGCTCGTCCGTTGTTCATTCTCTTTGTCCTTTGCTTATTTGCCGTTACCGAAAACGCGCGAGCGGTTGTCCCGGCGCCGGACGGTGGCTATCCCGGTTTCAATACAGCGGAAGGGCAGAATGCCCTGTTCAATCTCACCACCGGCGTGGGGAACACTGCAGTGGGCTGGTTTTCACTCTGGAGCGATACAGAAGGCAGTTACAACACCGCTTTAGGCGCGGGAACTCTCCTTTTCAACACTGGTGATCTGAGCACCGGCGATGGAATGCAGAACACCGCGATTGGTACTGCAGCCCTTTTGAACAACACGACCGGCAGCTTCAACACGGCCACTGGAACGACCGCACTCATCAACAACACCGAAGGCGCGGGAAACACGGCGGTCGGTACTAGCGCACTCTTTAGCAATATCACCGGCGTCAGCAACACCGCCGTGGGCTATCATGCACTCTTCACAAATAATGGAGATCCTTTTTTTGCGGACGGCTCCTTCAACTGTGCATTTGGGGCCTTTGCGCTCTCCGGCAATTCCACTGGCCATTACAATAGCGCCCTCGGTACATTCGCGCTGGAATCCAACACCACCGGCGAAGGGAACACGGCTAGTGGTTATCGTGCGCTCCGAGGAAATACGACCGGCAATTTCAACACGGCGAGTGGTTTTCAAACACTTGTCGCCAACACGACTGGCGCTCAAAACACGGCCAATGGAGCATTTTCGCTTTTGGCCAATACCACCGGCAGCTTCAACACCGCCACCGGGTCGTCTGCCCTCGGCGACAACACGACTGGTCTTCGAAACACTGCTAACGGTGAGTTTGCTCTGGGTAGCAACACGACCGGTAGCGATAACACCGCAACTGGCGAGGCAGCGCTCTCTAATAACCTTGACGGGTTCAGCAACACGGCGACGGGCCAGGGAGCGCTCAGCAGCAACACTAGCGGTTTCAGTAACACGGCAATCGGCGTGATGGCGCTCTCCAGCAACACCGTCGGGAATGTGAACACAGCAACCGGCCTTGACGCGCTTCGCGCTAATTCCGATGGAGAGGACAATACAGCGAACGGTTACCGGTCGCTTTTTGCCAACACTACCGGCGACAACAATACTGCAATCGGAGTTCTTGCCCTCTCGGCCAACACCAGCGGAGCCTTCAACACTGCCTTGGGAAGAGGCGCCGGTCTTAACGTGAGCACGGCCAACAATGTTATTGCCATCGGCAGTAGTGCTCAGAACGTGAGTAACAGCTGCTATATCGGCCAGATCTATGCGAACGTTCAACCACAGGTGGGCACCGACCCTGACTTGGTCACGATCAACAGCGACGGCAGACTTGGCCGAGCAAACGTTTCTTCCCGCCGGTACAAACATGATATTCAACCAATGCACACAGCGAGCGAAGCAATCTATCAACTTAATCCGGTCAGCTTTCGCTATCACGAACAGTATGATCAAACGCAGACGATTGCCTTTGGACTGATCGCGGAGGAAGTGGCGGAAGTGAATCCCGATCTGGTAGGCCGCAATCCAAAAGGCCAGCCCGAATCCGTCCGCTACGAGCAAATCAACGCAATGTTACTGAATGAATTTCTCAAGGAGCACCGCAGAGGCGAGGAGCAAGATTGCAAGATTCAGGAGCAGGAAACGACGATTGCAGAACTGAGATCTGAGATTCGGAATTTGGCCGCAATGGTAAACAAGCAAGAGTCGGAATTATGGAAGGTGAGCGCACAACTCCAGACCAGCAACGATGCTGTGCAAACGATCGCGAAGAATCCGTAAATTTGCGATGCGTTGCTTTTGTTAAGCGCCGGTGAACAATTGCCAGGCGTTCGCCAGAGCGAGCGTCTCTACAAGCTCGACTAATAAATGTCGTTGTCCGAGGCGTAACCGGGATCGCCGCGAATCGAACGCAAACGGGCGCGGGTGCCCCATTCCGAGCGATTAATTTGGCCGACGGTCATTTTCACCAGCCACGGCGTCGCGGCTAACGCGCCGATCGCAACCAGCGTGATGGCTGCTGCTTGACGAATTGATGGTTTGATCTTGTCTGCCATCAAAAGTCCAAGACCAAGACCGATCGCGGTGCGCGTCACCGCAAGCAGTGGGTCAAGTCGAAGCTGTTCGCTCGTTTTTGAAATGGATATGGGGAAAGACATCGCCTACCATATACGTCGCGTTTCGGAAAAAGAAACGGCAATTTTCGCGACGCAATCCTCCTCGCAAACCACATGTCTGATTCGATGTACGCGCTCATCCTCGCCGGCGGCAGCGGCGAACGTTTTTGGCCCTTGAGCAGGCGCGCGCGCCCCAAGCAACTGCTAAGTCTCGTCTCAAACAAAACTTTACTGCAAGAAACTCTGGCACGGCTCGAGGGGCTCATTCCGTTCGAACGCATTTTGATCCTAACGAACGCCGAACAGGAAAACGCAATTCGCAAACTGCTCGGCAAATTCCCGAAGGAGAACATAGTCGCCGAACCAGCCAAACGCGACACGGCCGCGGCAATCGCGCTCGGAACGGGCTGGGTGGCAGTGCGCGATCATGCAGCCACCATGGTTGTCCTCCCGGCCGATCACGTCATTACAAATCGTGCGGCCTTTCAGGAAACGCTAACTCTTGCTACGGACGCAGCCGAGGAAACAAGCGAGCTTGTTACCATCGGCATCAAACCGACATGGGCGTGTCCTGGATTCGGGTACATCGAGCACGGCAAGCCGGTGCGTTTGCGTAAGCGCCCCGACAATGAAGCAATTCATCGCGTCGAGCGGTTTCGCGAAAAACCAGATCCCGATCTCGCGGAATCTTTTTTGCGCAGGGGAAATTTTAGGTGGAACGCGGGCATGTTTGTCTGGTCCGTGCCCACGGTGCTTCGCGAATTTAACCGTCACGCGCCTGAACTGGCCGATTTCATTTCGCAACTTCGCGCACCGGGCAATTTCGACAAAACGTTGCATGAACGCTTCAGCAAGTTGCCGCAGATCTCGTTCGATTACGCGATCATGGAAAAAGCCGACCGCGTTCTGGTAGTGGAGGCTGCCTTTGATTGGAATGACATCGGAAGCTGGCGAGCGCTCGCGAATTATTTTGAAAAGGACCAACGCGGAAACGCGGCCAACCGAACCATCACGGCACTCGATTCCAGCAACAATATCGTCTTCGAGGAAAATGGAACAACGGTCGCGTTACTCGGGGTGAATGATCTGATTATCGTCCGTACACGAGATGCCCTTTTGGTTTGTCACCGGCATGAAGCGGAACGAATCAAAGACTTGATCGGCAAACTTCCGCCGGAACTGCAATGACAGAAAAGTTCTCTCATCCTCAGCGAAGGCGAATGATTTCGCGGTTTAGTCGATCGGTTTCGGTACGGGATGGAAAGCCTGGCCTCGCGGACTGCGTCCGCTGCGTTGCAGCCTCGACTTCGCTCGGAATGACAGGGAAATGAATCCTATTTTAGCTTTCGATTTTGGCCGGGCGCGGATCGGAGTTTCCATCTCTGATGAGCTACAGATGCTGGCACATCCGCTGGAGACCATTTCAGCGCGTCAGCATCCGGCAGCGCGCATCGTGGAAATCGTCCGTCAAAGGAACGTAGATCATGTCGTGGCCGGCGTCCCACGCCAGATGGATGGGCAAATTGGTACTGCTGCGACTGAGGTTCTCGATTTTGTGGAAAAGTTACGTGCGATTCTCCCCTGCCCGATCGTAACCTGGGACGAGCGACTCACGACCGTCGCAGCCCATCGGGCGTTGCGTGACGCCGGTAAAAAGACGCGGCACACCCGCGGCTACGTGGATCAGGTGGCGGCGCAAATGATTTTGCAAAGCTATCTGGATAGCCGGTCACTGAAATCTGCGGAACATACTTCTAATCAGTGACAGGTAATCAGCCCATGGGTAGAGTCGGCGCGCTGCGCCGACCGGACGCGGCAGCGCAGCGTCCCTACCAATCGCGAAAACTAAAGCTGATCGTCGCTTACGAGGGCGCACCATTCGCGGGCTGGCAGAGCCAATCTCATCGCAAGACGGTGCAGGATCACCTCGAGCAGGCGTTTGAGCGCGTCACCGGTGGAGCTATTCGCGTTCACGGCGCGGGACGAACGGACGCAGGTGTTCATGCCCTCGCACAATGCGCGCACGTCGATGTCTCGAACAAATTCCTGTCAGCCGAGCGTTGGATCAAAGCGCTCAATTCGTTACTGCCTTCCGCTATTCGGGTGCTTCGTTGCCGATACGTGTCGAAAGAGTTTCACGCGCGCTTTTCGGCAAAAGGAAAAATTTATCGCTACAGAATCTGGACCGCACCCATCTTGTCTCCCTTCGAGTATGGCCGTGCCTGGCATATCGCGCAGCCTCTCGATCTGAAAATTTTGAAATCAGCAGCAAAACATTTCGTCGGCACTCACGACTTCGCGGCTTTCGCCGCCAACCGCGGCAAACCCGAACCGAGCACGACCCGCACAATCAATTCCGTGCGCGTCCGCCAGAAAGGTCCGTGCGTCACGATCGAGTTCGACGGCGACGGCTTCCTCTACAAGATGGTCCGGCTCATGGTAGGCGCACTGGTGAAATGTGCGCTCGGCAAAATGCGTGTCGAGGATATCACAGTGCAACTAAAGTCGAGCGAACCAAGCTCGGCACGTTTTGCCGCGCCCGCCGAAGGATTATTTCTCGTCCGCGTGCGCTATTGAACAGGCCACAACATGCTATGCCTCACACCGTGAGGAGAACCAACCGGCTCCGGCTGGGAACTGCCAGTTTGCGAAAGACTGAGTGCAGGTGCTTTTTCACAGTCGGCAAACTCAAGCAGGCGTTTGAAGCAATCTCTTTGTTGCTTCGCCCTTCACAGGCCAATTGCGCAACTTCACGTTCGCGCCGTGTGAGCCGCGCGATGCCTGGCAATCGGAAAAGCCTGAGTCGCCCGGAGTGTTCCCCGTTTCGGCAACGATTTTCGCAGGCGATGAGAAAATGTGGTCCCGCCACGCCGACGGAATTGATCTGCTTGAGTTGAATCGCTGCGCACAAATGCGGGGACCGCGGATGACGCACCTGTTCTTCGTTGAAGTCCGTGCGTTGCTCCGAACGCATTCGACGTCGCGCATCCATTCATTCCTGCTTGAGAACGCGGCATCGATCTAAGATCTCAACAGGAATCGGAGAACTCGCTTTTGTTCGTTTCGCCTCTTCGGGTCCTTTCTCCCATACTGCGCAGAACTCGCGCGCGGCTTTGTTTTGGTAAATCGGCCTCAAGTTCCAACGCAAGATCATCGTGGGGAGCGGCAAACCCTGGAGGAATTCTTCAAAATCCGCTCGCACGCAACGCTCGCGCTCGAGCGATTCGATCCCGCGAAGCGCGGCCAGGAATTGCGGGTACAGTTGCCGAAGCAATTTCGTCTCTGTTGGTGAAAAATCGCCTTGCTTCGCCGAGCGCAGAATTGCTATCGCACAAATCAGTCTCTGCCGTTTCCAAAAGAAGAATGCGATTCCATGGGCGCATTTTTGCGGCGCCATGTAGCGTCGATAAAAGCTTGATTTTACGAAGCTGCGACGACTTCCGAAAAGATCATTAAGACGCACGAGCCTCTTGCGTGGCCGTTGGACCCCGCATCTCTTGAGAGCCTTTGCCGCGAAGAAATCGTCCGGCATAAATCGCGTCCATTTTGCAATTACAGGCGCACTTGGGTTTTGCTGAAGCAGCAGACCGGCGGAGTGATACGCGATCGAAGCGGAGAGTAGCCGGTGAACAGCTTTCCAGAACGATTTCACGTCCTTGGCGCGGTGCAGTTTGAGCAGAGGCTTTTCCAATGACGGACCAATCACCGGTTCGCGTTTGCTACCAAGCCAGATGCCTCCCCTCATGTGTGTCCCTCCTCGCGCGAAATAAGCGCGTAAATAAAGGACTACGCCTGTCACCGGAATGTTCAACGAACGCCGAACGAAAAAGGAAACTTAAGTTACCTGGCGATTACGAAGCGACGCACGAAGCTCGGGGATTAAAACGAAGGGAAATCAAAAAAAGGGAGGTATAGCAAATGAAACTAGAAATCAATGTGCCGGTAAGCGGATTGGATCTCGCCAACCTGCTCGAAAGTGAACAAGGAGTGTTCCTCTGCCAAAACAGAGGGCAAAATTACATTACCGTCGCGAAGTCCGGTCATTCGATCGCCTTCGGGCCGACGCCCATCGGAAAGGCGATCCAGGAGCAGCCAATAACGACGCTCGCACCCGAGCCGTGGTTCGTCACGAAAATCAGCCACTCAACTGATCTCGCTGAATTTCGTGGAAGCTTTGGCAAAGAGAACCGCTGAAACTGTCTCCCGTAAGTTATGGCCGTAGCGGAACTTTCGGCCGCGCAGGCCTAACTAAATCTCTGGGGTGGCAGCGGTTCGGAGAACCGTTGCAAAAACAAGCCTCGGTGAGGAAACTCGCCGAGGCTTCTGTTTTGTTTTGATCATTTTTTCCAACCGTTACCGTTCCCATCCGACGCGAGCGCAGTCGCCATTTCCGGCGCACGATCCTCTTCTTCGGGGGCCCCTTCCCAGCCTACGTCCATGAGAGATTTTTCGTGATGCTCTTTTGCGATGAGCATGTAAAGCGACGGCACAATGAACAAAGTGAAAATCGTTCCGATAGTCATTCCACCAACAAGCACAAGACCGATCGAATTTCGTGCCGCGGCGCCGGCTCCGGTCACGAGCGTAAGTGGAAAGTGACCGGCGACCGTTGCAACGCTCGTCATCATGATCGGACGCAAACGAATACGCGCAGCTTGCGCGACCGCCGCCAATTTTGGCAGACCCTGCCGTTGCAACTCGTTCGCGAACTGGACAATCAAGATTCCGTTCTTCGAAACGAGACCGACGAGCGTCACGAGACCGACCTGCGAGTAAATATTGAACGACGTAGTCCAACGGTCGGTGAAGAACTGCCCGAACGGCATTTTCAAGAACATGAATAGACCCGCGCCGAACATGGCGAGCGGAACCGATCCCAATAGAATAATGAATGGATCGCGGAAGCTGTTGAACTGCGCCGCCAGAACGAGAAAGATCAGCACCAGCGAAAGTAAAAACACGCCCAGAAACTTGCTGCCTTCGGTCTGCAACTGGCGAGACTCTCCCGTGTAATCGAGCACGTAACCTTTTGGCAGAACCTTGCTCGCCTCATCCTGCAGAAACTTTAGAGCAGCATCGAGCGAAACGGCCGGAACCCCGCTGATGGTGACCGCGTTTAGCTGTTGCATCCGATTGAGCGACCGCGCGACGGTTTTGTGGTTAATGGAAGCGACCGTGCTCAGCGGGATGAGTTGGTTGTTCGGTCCGCTGACGTAAATATTTTTTAACTGCTCCGGATTCAAACGATCGACGCGTTTGATTTGCGGAATCACTTTGTAACTACGCCCTTCGATGTTGAACCGGTTGACATAATTGCCGCCAATACTGGCCGAGATATCGGCACCCACTTGTTGCATGTCGAGACCGAGCGCCGAGACCTTATCGTGATCGAAATTTATCTGCGCCTGAGGCTGATCGATTTTCGTATCGATGTCGCCGAATTGAAAAATGTGCGCCTGCATCGCTTTCGCAAAAATCTGTTTCGCAAATTCAAGAATCCGTTCCTGGTCGGCAGTCGATGTGATAACGAAGCTGACGGGAAAATTGTCCGCGCCGGGAAGCGCCGAAGGCATAATCGGAAACATTTGGATGCCGGGAATCGCGCCGAGTTTCGCCTGGATTTGCGGCAGGTAGGCCTTGGTCGGCGTTTTGCGAACGCCCCACGGCTTCAAAACCATTCCGCCGAAGCCGTTGTCCGGGAAAGTTAATTGAAAGGTGAAGCGCGTATCCGGGATGTCCTGAAAGACTTTCCCCGCAGCATCCGCGTAGCGGATCGTGTCGTCGATGGTCGCGTTCGCCGGAGCGGTGATGATTCCAAAGATCACGCCCTGATCCTCTTTCGGCGCCAATTCTTTTGTCCCAAATTTCGGAACCATCACGAACATCAAGAGCGCGAGGAGCGAAACGCCGGCCCAAAAAATGTAGACCGCCGGCCGAGCATTTAACGTGCGATCGAGATGACTTCCGTACCAATCCCGGAAGCGATCGAACGTTCGATTAACGACCCCGCTGAATCCCTTATCAGTGTGACCGGCACGCAAGAGATGTGCCGACATCATCGGCGAAAGTGTCAGGGCGACGACGCCGGAAATGAAAACCGCGCCAGCAAGGGTCAGCGCGAATTCGCGAAAGAGAGCGCCGGTTAAACCGCCTTGGAGGGCGATCGGCGTATAAACCGCCGCCAACGTGATCGTCATTGCTATGATTGGCCCGATCAGTTCGCGCGCGCCGACGAGGGCGGCATTCATGCGCGACATGCCATCGCGCATATGACGCTCGACGTTTTCGACAACGACGATCGCGTCATCCACTACCAATCCGACGGAAAGCACAATCGCCAGCAGGGTCAGCAAGTTGAGGCTGAACCCGAACACCTGCATAAGGAATAGCGCGCCGATCAGCGAAATTGGGATCGCAACGACCGGCACAATCACGGAGCGGACTGAGCCGAGGAACAAAAAGATTACGACCATCACAATGAGCAATGTGTCGATCAGCGTCTTCACGACTTCGTGGATGGCGTCGTTGATGTAAGCCGTAGCGTCGTAGGCGACTTCGCCTTTCATTCCGGCCGGCAATTCCTTTTGGATTTGCTCCATCTCCGCGCGAACGCGTTTGATGACGTCCACCGCATTCGCATTCGGCAGAACGTAAATCCCCATGAAGACTGCTTTCTGCCCCGAGAACCGCACCTCGGTGTTGTAATCTTCCGCGCCGAGCTCGACGTCCGCGATGTCGCTCAACCTGACGAGATTTCCTTTCTCCTGGCGAATGACCAGTTTTTTGAAATCATCCACCGTGTGCAGGTCGGTGTTCGCTGTCAGATTGACCTGAAGCAGCGAACCTTTTGTGCTACCGACGGCCGAGAGAAAATTATTTCGCGCAAGCATGTTGCGCACCTGTGCCGGGCTGATGTTTAGCGCAGCCATCTGGTCCGGTTTCATCCAGATGCGCATCGCGAACGTACGGCCGCCGAGAATGTCCGCCTTCTGCACGCCGCCAACTGCAGTGAGACGTGGCTGCACCAGTCGCACGAGATAATCGGTCACTTCGTTAGGCTGCAGAATGTCCGAAGTGAAACTTAAATAACACGAGGCGGTCTGTGTATCGGCTGATTGGATTTCCAACACCGGGATCTCCGCGTCAGGAGGCAGATCGCGCCGGATCGCGTCCACCTTCGAGCTAATGTCCGACAACGCCTTGTTTGCATCGTAATTCAGTTTTAGCCGTACGGTAATTGTCGAGGTGCTCTGAGAGCTTTGCGATTGGATGTAATCGATTCCGTCAGCTGCGGCGATGGCACGCTCAAGTGGCGTCGTGATAAATCCCCTAACGAGTTCAGCATCGGCGCCGACATAAACAGTCGTTATCTTTATCGAGGCGATATCGCTGCGCGGATATTGGCGTACGTTGATCGTCCGCATCGCCTGCAAACCGGCGATCAGGATCACAAAACTAACCACCAGCGCCAGCACGGGGCGCTTGATGAATAGGTCAGTGAAGGATTTCATGTCGCTCTTCGATCGTTACGAATCGATTGGCTTCGGATTTGCCTGCGGGTTCGGCGCCAGATCGTTGTTGATCGTGACCGCCATTCCGTTTCGCAGTTTGAAAACTCCCGTACTCACGATGGTTTCGCCAGCTTTCAATCCTTGCGAAATCGCAACGAGATCGCCGCGCGCTTCACCGACACGCACAAATTGCTGTCGAATCGCTTGCATTTCCTTGCCGGTCTTTTCGTCTTTCTTTTTCTCAATCACAAAAACCGAGTCGCCGAACGGCGCGTACGAAATCGCGGATCCCGGAACGACAAGCGCCTTGTGTTTTTCGGGCAACATGACTTCCGCTTTCGCGAACATTCCCGGTCGCAGCGCATGATCGGAATTGTCCAGCGTCGCCTGCAGCGTGATGTTGCGTGTGCTCGAATCGACCATCGAATTAATTGCGGTCAACTTCCCGTTGAACACGCGACCGGGAATGGCGTCGGTCGTCACGTGCACCTCCAAGCCCGGCGTTAACTGCCCAAGATATTGCTGCGGCAGGGCGAAATCGGCGAAGACTGGGTCGAGTGAAGTGAGCGGCACCACTTGTTGGCCCGCGTTAATCATTTGCCCAACGTTCACCTGCCGAATTCCAAGCTGGCCGTCGAACGGCGCGATAAGCGTCTTCTTCGCGATACTGGAGCGCACCTGATCGACAACTGCGTTCAGACGCCGGAATTTGGATTGGGCAGAGTCGAGTTCCGCGCTGGAAACCACCTTCTTCATGGCGAGATCGCGGGACCGTTCGAGGTCCGTCTTCGCCAGCTGCGATTCAGCTTCAGCAGATCGCAAAAGTGCTTCCTCTTGCGACGCGTCGAGTTTCATGAGCACCTCGCCCTTTTTTGCCACCGCACCGTTTTCGAAATTGATTTCGCTCACAACACCGGCGAGCTCTGCGGAAACGACAGCGCCTTGGACAGCACTGACCGATCCGACTGCTGTCAGTCGCGGCGCCCAATCTTCCTCTTTCACCGATGTGCTGCTGACCGTAGTGGGCGGCATCGTTTGCGGCATGCTCATCATCTTGCCGATTTGCAGCGCTTTGATGCCGACGACGAAAATTACAATCGCCGCCAGCAGCCCGATTGCGACACCCAAGCCTCCTCCACGAGTCCGTTTCATCTTAATTTCCATTGAGGTGCCTTTCGCTACATCATGCATAAGCGAGTTCTGCCTCCGGTTTGAACAACAAGCGCCAGAGTTTTCGTGTCACTTCCAATTGCCGGTCCCGCCGCTCGGTCGCGGTCATTTCCTGTGGACGCAGCACATCGAGCATCAACATCCCGCGTGCGACAGCGAAAATTAATTCTGCCATTTCGATTGGCGAAAGGCCGCGCGTTGTGTGTTGAGCCTCCGGCGCCCTGCTAATCAGTTCGGTAACTCCAGCCATCGCGGTTTGCAAAACGTCGCGCACCAAATCCGCGACCTGCGGGTTTCGTGACGCTTCAGCATACAGGTCCACAATAAATGCCGAGACCACCGGAGTTTCCTCTTCGCAGCAGTGAGCGGTGAAAAGGATTTCTAGCGACTCGAGCAGGGTCGGGGCCTGTTTAGCGCGCTGCAGCACATCAGAAATCTCTCTCTTGTGCCGGTCCGCCATTGCGGAAATGACCGCCTCCTTATTTTCGAAGTAACGATAGATTAATCCGACGCTGATCCCGGCCTCAGCGCTGATATCGTGCATGCTGGTCTGGTGAAAACCCCGTTTAGCAAAGCAAACAAGGGCTGCGTCCAAGATCTGGGAACGCCGATCTGGAACTGAATCTGTTTGGGGCTGCGGCATAGATTCGGAAGATGAATGAACGTTCATTCATTGTCAAATCCGAGCCTCAGTAGTCGTTCCTTAGGGAGCTTGAAATACTAATTACAAACCGCGCCACGGGACGCACAGTTCTGCCGAGAGCTCCGATACTCGGCCCGGGCGGGGCCCCTATCTTATTCGACCCACGTCGCCACGGCCCTCAGGACTTCGTTTCCCACGTTGGTTGCACGGTGTGCGAAACAACCGGGACAGGCTGCGGTGTCGGGTAGAATACAGCGAACGGATCCGACGTCGGTTGCCCGATGAATTGGAAGATCGCCGCGACCACGCTCAAAATGCAGGTGGCGTAAACCGCTGTTTCCATCAGACCCCGGCCTTTCTCTTCCGAGCGAGCCAGGATGCCGTATAATGTCTGGTCCTTTTTCATAATCTTAAGACGCCGCGGACTTCTCGCTTTGTCTGTTGGTTGTTGATTGTTCATGATCGGTTTTGAAAGTTGGATGCGGACGACTCGTGAATTGGATTCAAATAAAAACAAATTTGGTCCGAAGCTTTCCCCCGGACTCGCGCTATTTGATCGCTGTTTCTGGAGGCCGCGACTCCGTCGCGCTGCTACACTGGTTGGTCACCCTCGGTTACGGACGACTGGTCGTTTGCCATCTGAATCATCGATTACGTGGACGATCGAGCGACGCCGACGCACGATTTGTGAAGAAACTTGCTGGGGACCGCTGCGTTGATTTTGCATTTGGCGCAACAGACGTTCCCGCTCTCGCGAAGAAACGGAAGATGTCGATCGAAACTGCGGGGCGTGAAGCTCGCTACGCATTTTTTGCCGAAACCGCACGACACCGAAAGTGTAGAACGATCTTCGTCGCGCATCACGCGGACGACTTGGTTGAAACCTTTCTCATCAATCTGTTTCGCGGCGCTGGGAGCGCCGGCCTTTCCGCGATGCGGGAAGTTTCTAAACGGCGAATTGAGGGCGTGGACCTAACGATCGTCCGGCCGTTTCTTGGCGTCTCGCGTAAAGAGATCGACGATTATATCGGCGAGCACCGGCTGGCGTTTCGCGATGATGCCTCGAACCAAAATCTCACCCCGCTCCGTAACCGCATTCGGCATCGGGTCATTCCATATCTGGAGAAAATGCTTGGCCGCAACATTCGTCAGAATATTTGGCGAACCGCGACGATTGCTGCTGATGAGGAGAAATGGATTGAGAGCGAGCTATATGATCCAACACATGCGGATCTTTCCGTAGTGAAACTTCGCGCATTGCCAGTCGCGCTTCAGCGTCGGGCCCTCTTGAAGTGGTTGCGGGCGCAAAACATTTCGGATGTTGGATTCGACGCGATCGAGCGCGTTCGTTCGCTCGTGGATCGTAACACTCGAATCGCAAAAGTGAATCTTCCGCAAAATCGGCACGCGCGGCGTCGTGCCGGGAAAATTTTCATCGAGTAAGGTGTAGGGGCGCTTGTGCCAAGCGCCCGGCGGCTGACACAGCCGCCTCTACAACATCTGTTAAAATGTGTAACCAAGCTCGTCATCCCGAGCGGCGCGAGGGATCTCACATGTAATCGAGGATTTGCGGGATCCTTCGCTTTCGCTCAGGATGACCACTAATGGCTTCTGAAGTTCGCGTTCGCTTCGCCCCCTCGCCTACCGGTTATTTGCACATCGGTGGCGCGCGCACTGCGCTTTTCAACTGGCTTTTCGCGAGGCATCACGGGGGGAAATTCGTGCTGCGTATCGAAGACACTGATATGAAACGCAACACCGAGGAAGCAATGGCCGCCATCTACGAAGGATTGGAATGGCTGGGTCTGAATTGGGATGAAGGCCCGCACGTCGGTGGGGATTTCGGACCGTATTTGCAAAGCGAACGCACTGAACTTTACGAGCGTTACTTGAAAAAACTTCAAGACGCCGGTCACATTTTCGAAGACCAGGGCGCGTTGCGATTTCGGTCGCCGCGCGAGCACGTCATCGTGGACGACATCGTGTGCGGCAGAATCGATTTCGATCTCAGCAATCCTGCGACGCATCCTGACATGACGATCCGGCGGCCCGATGGCTCATGGATCTTTCATTTCGTTAACGTGGTCGACGATCTTGAAATGAAAATCTCCCACGTCATCCGGGGCGAAGATCATCTTTCGAATACGCCTAAACACATCGAGCTCATTCGTGCGTTAGGCGCAACGCCGCCGCACTACGCGCAAATTCCGCTCATTCTCAACCGTGATGGAACAAAAATGAGCAAGCGCGATGCAGGCGCGCGTGTGGAGTATTACATGCAGCGCGGATTTCTTCCCGACGCGGTGCGCAACTACCTCTGCCTGCTCGGTTGGTCGCCGAAGGACAATCGAGAAAAGCTGGACATTGATGAGATCATTCGGATTTTCGACATAAAGAATATCGGTCGCAGCTCGGCCACATTCGATCCTGACAAACTGCATTGGTTAAACGGCGAATACGCGCGCCAGCTCAGCGATGAGAAGTTTTACGAATTAGCTGTCGCGAGACTGAAGTTGAGCGGCGTGAAGTTGGATGGTTATCCGGAGCAATACGTCCGCGACGCGTTACAAACGTGCAAAGGAAAGATCAACACCTTCGACGAGTTGCCAGCCTATTGCGGATTCTACTTCACCGATGATTTTCATTACGATCCGCAGAACGCGGCGAAACATTTCATTCCTGAAAACAAACCGCGGCTTGAAGCCGTTCGCGACAGCTTCCGTTCACTTGAAACATTCGATGCCGCAGAAATCGAAGCCACGCTAAAAAGTACCGCGGCAAAGCTCGGCATAAAAGTCGGCGCCATCGTTCATCCGACACGACTCGCAACGACTGGTAGCAATGTAGGGCCCAGCCTGTATCACTTGCTCGAAGTTCTCGGAAAAGAAAAAGTGCTGGCGCGGATCGACCGAGCGCTCTCCACTTTCTAATGCGATGTCATTCCGAGCGAAGCGAGGGACCTTCACAAACTCGCAGGAGCAACGAGAGCTAACGCCCTGTTCTAACACCCAACGAGAGATCCTTCGTCATCTTCCCGACCAGGGATCGCCAGCGATTTATTTTGATACCGCTTTCGCCCAAGTGTCGCGCAGCGTAGCCGTGCGGTTCCACACTTGCCTTCCCGGCGCGGAATCTGGATCCAGCGCAAAATAGCCGAGACGCTCAAATTGATAGCGCTCGTCCGGCCGCGCATTCGCAAGTGCGGGTTCGCATTTTGCGTTCGCTACTTCCAGCGAATTCGAATTTATGAACGATTTGAAATCGCCGCCGGCATCCGGCTCGGGAGCAGTGAAAAGACGGTCATATAATCGGACTTCCGCATCGATCGCGTGTTCCGCGCTCACCCAATGTATTGTCCCTTTGACCTTGCGGCCCGCAGTCGGCCCACCTGATTTGCTGTCCAGATCGACGCTACATCGCAGTTCGGTCAGGTTGCCGGCGTCATCTTTCACCACTTCGTCGCACCTGATGATATAAGCGTATTTCAACCGCACCTCGCCACCGGAACGGAGTCGAAAATATTTCGGTGGTGGCGTTTCCATGAAATCGTCGCGCTCGATGTAAAGCTCGCGGCCAAATGGAAGTTTGCGGGTTCCAGCATTTGGATCTTCGGGATTGTTGATCGCATCGAGTCCTTCGCTTTTTCCTTCCGGATAATTTGTCAGCACAACTTTAATCGGTCGCAGCACGACGAGGCGCCGCGTTGCGGCGCGATTGAATTCATTGCGCACCGCGTGCTCGAGAAGTGCCATGTCGGTCATGCTCGGATACTTTGTGATCCCGACGTTGTAGGCCAGACCGCGCAACGCTGTCGGCGTAACGCCACGCCGGCGCAAGCCGGAAATGGTCAACATTCGCGGATCGTCCCAACCGCTAACGAGCTTTTCGTTCACCAACTGGATTAGTTTGCGCTTGCTCATCACCGTGTATGTCAGATTGAAGCGCGCGAATTCGTACTGATGCGGACGCGGCTCCGGAATTTCGAGGGCATCGAGGATCCAATCGTAAAGCGGCCGGTGCACTTCGAATTCCAGAGTGCAGATCGAGTGTGTGATTCCTTCAATGTAATCGCTGAGCGTATGCGCCCAGTCGTACATCGGATAAATACACCATCTGTCGCCGGTGCGATGATGTGTCGCGTGCCGAACGCGATAAAGGACCGGGTCCCGCAGCCAGACGTTCGGGGCGCTGACGTCGATCTTTGCCCGCAACGTCCGCGCGCCGTCGGGAAACTCCCCCGATTTCATTCGCGCAAACAGATCGAGACTCTCCTCAACCGACCGGTCGCGAAAGCTACTGGCCTTTCCGAGACGGCGGTATTCATCCGTCTCTTCGCGACTCATGTCATCGACATACGCCTTGCCTTTGCGGATGAGTTCCACTGCATGCTCGTAAAACCGATCGAAATAATCCGAGGCATAGAACGGCGCGCCGCCGAGTCTCTTGTCTGCCCACCCGTCGATCAACCAATGCACGTCGGCCATGATTGACCTGACATATTCTGTTTCCTCTTTCGTCGGATTAGTATCGTCCATGCGGATGTTGCAGGTGCCACCAAACTCACGTGCGATTCCGAAGTTGAGACAGATCGATTTCGCATGACCGATGTGAAGGTAGCCATTCGGCTCCGGCGGAAACCGGGTGACGATTTTATTGTATTTCCTCGTGCGCAGATCCTCCGCAATGATATCGCGAATAAAATCCGTAGGTTTTTCAGTTTCGGTGGTCATCGAATCGAGAAAGTTATCGGCGAACGCGCAGATCGACAACTTTCACCGCGCTCCCGAGTCTGCACCTTCTCATTAACACCTCGTTTTAACGAGGTGCAACGCAGGTGACTCAGACCTAACCGCTTCAGCGGTTTCTTTGCCACGCCTACTGCAAACCGCTAAAGCGGTTGACCTGCCATTGTTTGCTTGCAGCACCCGGCTACAGCAGGGTGTTAATGAGATTCCGCCACCACGTGAAAGAAAAACATAAAACCACCGACCGTTACACACTCGCTGATCTCGAGAAATGGTCTGAGGTTACACGCGAGATCGATCCGCCGATTCGCATGGGTGTATTCGGCGACCCAGTCGCGCATTCGCTTTCGCCGCAGATGCAAAACGCAGCGTTGCGCGCGCTTGAGATCAACATGCAATACGCGCGGTTTCACATCCGGCCGAACGAATTGCGATCAGCGCTGCGTTTTTTGCGTGAACTCGATTTCGTCGGCGTCAATCTCACAGTGCCACATAAGATCGGTGGGCTAACGCAAATCGACGTGGCTGATGAATCGGCGAACCGTTGCGAGGCAGTGAACACGGTCCGGTTATATGAGAATAAATTGATAGGTTCGAACACTGACGCCGAAGGATTTTCGCGCACGGTTCGCAGCGAATTCTCAATCGATTTGCGCGATCTGCGTGTGATGATCCTTGGTGCTGGCGGAGGCACAGGTCATGCCATAGCCTGGCAATGCGCGTTGGAAAATTGTGAGCGGCTGGTCCTGGTAAATCGCAGTCTTGCAAAGGCAAACGCGATTGTGGAGCGGTTGCGACCTTTTTTTGTCGAACCTCGCGTGCTTGGTCCCGTTGCGCGCCTCGAAGCTGTGGCATGGGACGAGAGCGTCATGCGCGCGCAACTCGCAGACATCGACCTGATCGTAAACGCTACGCCGCTGGGAATGAACCCTAGCGATCCCGCGCTGATTCCGGCACGATTACTCGCGCCGCACCACATTGTGTTCGATTGCGTCTATGGCCCATCGAAGACTGGGTTGCTTCGTGCAGCAGACGAAGCCGGTGCACGCGGGGCGAATGGCTTGGCCATGTTGCTACATCAAGGCGCACTGTCTTTTTCGCTTTGGTTCAATCGCGAAGCACCGATTGAAGCGATGCGCTCAGCGATCGCGCTGTAATTCGTTAGCTGCTGGTTCATTTGCAACAAAGGCACCGTTGCCTTCGTCCAGATAAATCGTCGAGCCGACGCGCGAGATTTTGAGTGTTTGTCGCCACGTGCCGGATGGAAAATCTTTTCTAGCTTCGATTGATTTGGCTTCCGGTTTGGGCGCTGGCAACAGCGATGCGGGCGCAGCCACGGCTTCGGATAAAATTCTGCCGTCCATTTGATGTGGCACCTTGATTCCAAGAATCTGCAAGATTGTCGGCACAAGATCCACGTTGCCTGTTGGTAAATCGTCCGTTTGACCACGTTTAAAGTCCGGCCCGGCTGCGATCAACGTGTTGTGCATGTCGAACCGGCTGAGCGTGGCGTGAGTCCCCTTCCCCGCCGCTCGTTGCCAATCGGCTTCGATCTCTCCCGTAACGCCGAACTGATTTTGTAAATCGGTCCACCGGAATGCCATCACCACATCCGGCGCATCACCCCTTTGAATCAGCGCTTGCGTGAAACCGAACGTCCCTTCCATCGGCTCTTTCGTGAAAATCACACCGGCAAAATCCGACTGCTGCAAGAATTCAACGAGGCGACGGATGAGCTTCTTGTCGTGTCCGACGACGTAGAAAAAAACGCTGCCACCGTTGGCGGCCAGCATGATGTCTCCAGGTTTTGGTTGGTCGATAAATTCGGTCTTATCGCGTATGCCGCCAGCACTCTGGTTGCCGTCCTTTGCTATTCTTAGTTCTTCAATCTTAGCGGTGAAACCGGCGTCATTCAAAATTCTTCGCAAGTCAACCGACCGCTTGATCGTCGAAAAGCCGTGATCGGACACAATAAACACATCTGTTCTTCCGCGCGCATCTCGTTGATCTAACGCCGAAAGCACCGCCGCGAGGTTTTCATCAGCGGACTTGATCGCAGCGAGTGCCGCCGGCGCCCCCGGTGCGGATTCATGTTGTGTAAGATCCGGTTCGCCTAACCAAAGCACAGAAAGGGCCGGCACACCGTCTTTCCAAAAACAATCGGTCATCGCTTTTGTTGTCCAGGCGTCCTGTTGCAGGTGGCCAGATGGAAAGGGACCAAGCGTTGCAGTAATGGAAGGGATAATCTCCGCCGGGAGCGACTTTCCCGCGAACAGCGTGACGCAATTTTTCGCAGTCCCAACGTCGGCCTGTCGGTCCAACAAAAGCCCGACAGTTTTTGCAGAAGCAATTACCGTGCGCCCTCCTGCGTGCTGGACTAGCTCGGCAATCGTTGGAACCAAAATGTATTTCCCACCGGACACTTCATCCCCTTTCTTCACTACTGCCGGCAGCTCGACATCAATTGAGTGGTGAAGATCGATGTCCGGCCGATAGACATGGTTCGCAATGATACCGCTCTTCCCAGGATAAACTCCGGTCACAATGGCCGTGCCATTCACCATCGTGGCACTCGGATATACCGCATGATGGTTTCGAAAAGTGATGCCTTCGCCCGCCAGCTTCCAAAGTGTTGGAGTATTCTGCTCGGTCACAAAATCCGGACGCATCCCGTCCCACACAACTAGCACCACATGATGTTCGGGTTTCGCCGGTACGATCGCTGACGACGATGCGCAGACGATGAAAAACAGCAGTGAAATAATTTGCTGCATGCACGAATCATAGACCAAGGAGCGGCGGTCTCCAGTCCGCCGTGCGAAAGATGGCGATCTTCGCTGAGGAGAGCGGACGCTACAGCGATACATGAAAAACCGTCGCTCCCATTACGTCGCTCACAGAGCAACGGCTACAGCTTTTTCGGCCTCAGCAAAGGGAACAGGATGACGTCACGAATGGATTCTGCCCCGGTAAGCAACATTGCCAGCCTGTCGATACCAAGCCCAAAACCGCCGGCCGGCGGCATGCCATGTTCGAGAGCGAGCAAAAATTCTTCGTCGATGTTTTGCTTTTCTTCGCCGGCCTGTTCCACCAGACGTTGGCGTTGCACAATCGGGTCATTCAGCTCGCTGTACCCTGGCGCGATCTCCGCACCGTTGATAATCAGTTCAAAAACGTCGACGAGCGAGCTGTCCTCCACGTTTTGTTTAGCCAACGGCACGAGCTCCTTCGGACAATGCGTCACAAACAGCGGATCAATCGTTTTATCTTCGACAAGTTTTTCGAACACATGTTGCGTCACCTCGAAGTCAACCAGTTGCGGTAAGATTTCGAGTTTGAACTCGTTCGTGGCGCGTTCGCGGCGCTGCTCGGGCGAGAGCTCAAACCAATCCTTACCCGCGACGTCGCGTATCAGATCGCGGTAGCGCGTGCGGCGCCACGGTCGCTTCAAGTTAATCGTCCGGGTAACGTTTCCATTGGCGTCCCGATGCTCGATGGTCAGCGAGCCGCAGACTTTCTCCGCGAGACAGCAAATCAATTCTTCGACGAGGCTCGCCACCTTTTCGAAATCGGCGTAGGCCCAATATGCTTCAAGCATCGTGAATTCCGGATTGTGTTTTCTCGAGATGCCTTCGTTCCGAAAGTTGCGATTGATTTCGAAGACCTTGTTAAATCCGGCCACCAGCAAACGTTTCAGATAAAGCTCCAATGCGATGCGCAGATAGAGATCGATGCCGAGTGCGTTGTGACGCGTTTTGAACGGTTGGGCTGCCGCGCCTCCAGCTATTGCTTGTAAGATTGGCGTCTCCACTTCAACGAACCCACGGTCCTCGAAAAAGCGGCGGGTTTCGCGAACAATGGCGATCCGTTTTTCGAACACCGCACGCGAACGTTCGTTGGTGAGAAGATCAAGATAACGCTGTCTGTAACGCGCTTCGATGTCCTGTAGTCCATGCCATTTTTCGGGGAGCGGCCGCAACGTTTTCGCAAGCAACTGGAACGTCTGGACTTTTACTGTCGGTTCCCCACTCTTTGTGACAAAAGACGTTCCTTCCACGCCAATGAAATCGCCGATGTCGAGCAGCCGAAATAGATCGAACAATTCCGGCCCAACTTCTTTTGCGTGAAGATAGATCTGAATGCGGCCGGTGGCGTCACGCAGGTCGAGAAAGTGGCTTTTGCCCATGTCGCGATGCGCGGTGATGCGGCCGGCGACACGAAAAGCGTCGCCTTCTTTAAATCGCTGGCGCACTTCCGCGATCGATCCGCTAACATCAAAGCCGGTGCCGAACGGATCGATGCCTTTCGCGCGCAGGGTCTCGAGTTTTTTCCGTCTGAGCGCGATCAGCTCGTTTTCGTCTTCCATATTTCGGACAGCGAATGTAAAGCGCTGGGAGTGCTTCGCCACGTCAAATCGTCTATTTAACAAGGAACGACGATTTCAGAGCAGTCGAAACATGACGGCCCTGAAGCCATCCTTCCTTGAGCGGTACGCTTGATATTACGTTTGCCAACAAAACACCTACAATGAGATAGTTCGAAATGGCGCGGCCGCTTGAGGTTCCGTCGCGCTGCTATCATTAAATGACTCTCGATCTGCCGCAAACGAGTTCCAAGCTGGAAGGGCCGCTGGTGAAGCAGTTTTCGATTTTTCTGCCAAACAAAGTGGGCGCGATGCTGGACATTGTGAAGCTCCTGAGCGCACATCACACACACGTCGTCGCCCTCAGCGTGTCCGAATCCACTGACTCAGCTATCGCACGGATCATCGCGAGTGACCCGCAGGGCGTGGAAAAACTGTTTCGAGAAAACAATGTTGGTTTCGGCGTTAGCCAGGTGGTGGTGGTTGAGATGCGGGAAGTGGCAACGCAACTGGTCAAGCTGCTCGCAGCATTGGTCATGGCCGAGGTCAATGTGCATTTCGCTTATCCCCTGCTGATTCGTCCACGCGGCTTTTCCGCGATTGCTCTGCACGTGGACGACACAGATTGCGCCTCCTCCGTGCTAAGGGGCGAAGGATTCAAGATGCTGAGCCAGGACGATATCTCACGGTGACTAAGGGATTGACCTTCTAACTTTTTGATCTTTCAGCGGTCAAATACCCGGCAGATTGTTGACAGGCTGGCAAAAGCGCGCGTACAAAACTGACTTTATCGCTCCATGCGGACTCTTTTTTCACGGTCTATCCAAATCGATCCAAGCTTCCATGCCGCACTCGGTGTGATTGTGATTGTCGCCATCGCCGAGCTCTTCTTTGCAACAACATATTACGTCGGCCGGGCGCGAGCTAACCGGGTCTCGACGCAGCCGATTACAGTTCCGATCGCGCGCGCTCCAGCGGCTTCGCCGGCTGCAGCACCAGCGCCTGCCGTGGCGCAGCCAAGCGTACCGCCTGCGGCAGCATTGGGCTCACCTGCTCTGTCCGTCGTTGATCAGCTGCTTCGAGAAGGTAAGGATTTCCGGGAACGCGGCGACACGACAAACGCGCTCGCGCGTTTTCAGGAAGCGTTGGATAGCGAACCGGACAACCCTGGCGTGCTCCAGGAGATGGCGCAGACTTACGAGTCGATGCAAATGTTCGATCGCGCGAACGAAGCCTGGCGCAGAATCAAGCAAATCAGTCCGTCCGATAGCGCCACATATGCTTTGGCCGACCGGCGCTTAAAGGTCGGCGTTCCAACTGCGCCCACAGTCGAGCCGGGCGGTGGTCCTGCTGAGACCGACGTTCCATCGCGAAAAGATGTTGGCGGCAATGCGGAAGGTCCAATCATGGGGATTTCTGACGTTAAAATTAAGGAAACGCCCGATCCCGACGCGGAAATGAATCTGGCGCTGGAAATTGGTATAAAAAAACAACCAGGTACCGTCGTCGACCATAACAAAGTGAAAATCCTGGTGTTTCTTTACGACATCGTGAACGACAAAGACATCAAGCTGACTGATGCCGACGTGAGCAACGAGTGGATCACGTCCAAACACGACTGGTCTGACACGAATCCGGAAGTGCTCCTCGTGCGCTACGTCCGCGCTAAAACCGGCGGCGCGTTATCCGAATCGTCGCTTTCCGAGGCGGCTGCGAAAGTCAAGCCCGGCCAAAAGAGTCGCGGCTCGAAGGCTTCTGCGGATGTCACACAACGCAAATATCTCGGCTACATCGTCCGTGTTTACTACGGCGACGATCTGCAGGCTGTTCAAGCAGAACCATCGCGGCTGTTGCAGCAGTTTCCTTCCGTGAAAAGTCCCTCCCAACGATGACGCGACTGCTTCGAGATTGTGTTGCTTGCGGTCTCCCCACCCGGAGTCGCACAGAGAGTCTTCGACGCCTTCTTCCCTGGTTCGGTATTTTTCTTTTTGCCGCCGCGGCGGAAGCGCAGGTTCAGGTGGATCTCAAATTCAAGCGATTGCAATACATCGCTTATGAACCTGTCGTGGCGACGATTGCCATCACCAATCTGGCCGGGCGCGATATCGAGCTTCGCGACGCGGACGGGCAATCGTGGTTGGGTTTTGAGATCACGGGCAGCGAGGAACAGCCGATTGGGCCACTCAGCGGTGCAAATCCGGAGCCGCCTTTGAGAATCCAAGCCGGCCAAAGAGTGACTCGAGAAATCAATCTTACGCCGTTGTATCCGGTCCATGAATACGGGGCCTATCATGTGCGCACCAACATTTACTTCGCGGATTTGGGAAAATTCTTTTACTCCGTCCCCCGAGTCTTCGAAGTCACGGATGCGCGGCCGCTTTGGCAGCAAACCGTAGGAGTTCCAGACGGCGCCGGCGCATCCGGCGATGTGCGTACGTATTCGCTAATGACCAACCGTTTTCCAGACCACACTTCCTTGTACGTACGCGTGCAGGACAAGGACACGGGAGTCGTTTATGCGACTTATTCGTTAGGTCGCACCATCGCTTTGGAGCAACCGCAAGCGGAGATCGATCGCGCCAACCAATTGCATGTGTTGCATTGCGCAGCTCCGCGCGCCTGGTCATATGCCCGCATCGGGCTGAACGGTGAATTACTGACGCACTCTTCATTCATGGAAACTAAAACGCGACCCCACCTGGTTCATTCGGGCAACGGAGAAATAGCCGTGCACGGCGGCATGATTGACGAACCCGCGCGGAGCTCGAATAGCAAAGCACCAAAACTTTCGGCTCGCCCCTCGGGCGCGCCCACCGGCGACCGATAATGCGCAGGAATTTCCTTCGAATAACCTTCTCCGTAACCGGTCTCTTGGCGACATTTCTAGCATGCAGCTCGTACGGAGCGAAGAGCAGCCGCAGTTCTGGGGGCGACAGCTCGCCTACTGTCGTGATCGATGCAGGCCACGGCGGCTATGATCGGGGTGGAATTCCCGGACAGAGCGTTTCAGAAAAAGACATGACACTCGACGTCGCTCGGCGACTTAAGAGTATCCTGGAAGCTAACGGTTATCGGGTGGTGATGACGAGGGACAGCGACGTCTTTGTTCCGTTAGGAACGCGCACTGCAATCGCCAACTCCTACCGCAATGCGATTTTCGTTTCAGTCCATTTCAATTCAGCGACACGAAGAGGAGCCAGCGGCATAGAAACATATTTCTACAGTCGCGACAGCTTAGCGCTCGCCTCGGCGATTCATCATTACGTTGCGGGGGGCGCGCCGTCAGAGAACCGCGGCGTGCGTCGACGTGGTTACTTCGTCTTACGAAGAACGAACATGCCGGCCGTGCTCGTCGAGTGCGGTTTTCTCACTAACCCGACCGAAGCGTCATACGCGCAGAATGCTTCTTATCGTCAAAAGCTTGCCGAAGCGATTGCAGCCGGTGTTCGCAACCGCAGTTCCGTCGGCAGCTCCATGAGTACGACCCGAGTTGCGACAGCCGAAAGTATCCCGTTACAACCGTACATCGACCAGACCAGGGTCACCAAGTCTAAGAAGAGCCGCTCAAAGCGTTCGTCCAAGAAAAGCACTCGCAAAAAGAAAAGTTCCTCGAAACGGTCAAGCTCAGACGCACGCGCGGTATCATCGAATCAGGAGGCTTGATTGGACTTGCCAATTCTGACTTCGGCCCAGATGCGAGCCGCAGAGGAGGCTGCATTTGCAAGTGGCGTCCAGGTCGAGGCGTTAATGAACAAGGCTGGCGCCGGTGTTGCTCACGCAGTGACGAAATTTTTCAAACGACCCGGTCGATGCATCGTGTTCGCCGGGAAAGGACACAACGCAGGGGACGCATTATTCGCCGCGCAGTGTTTAGAGTTAAGCGGCTGGAAAACCGAAGTGCGCCTCGCTTTCAATGAAGCGGATTGCAGCAATCTCACGCGCAAGAAGCTGAACGATTTGCGGAACAGAAGTGCAAGAGCGCCCGAGTGGAGTAACAGCCAGGAGCACGACGTTGGCATCACTGTTCTGGAGCTCTTTTCGTACGAAGCTGATCAGTTGTCTTTTTCACAGGAACAGATCGCAACTGATGCGTACCTCGGCACTGCTCCATTAATTATTCTGGATGGTTTGCTTGGTGTGGGCGCAAAACCACCGCTCCGTGAGCCGATCCGCGCCGCTTGTCGCGCCATCAATCAATTGCGGGCAACGAAAGGCGCCTACGTATTTGCGGTGGATCTTCCGACCGGTCTCGACACCGATTCCGGCAAGGCAGATCGCGACTGCGTGGTCGCCGATTTTACTGTCACGATTGGTTACGCTAAGCCGGGTCTCGTCGCTGACGGCGCGGTCAATTATGTTGGCCGGATCGAAGTTGTGCCGCTCGACGAATTGCGGCCGCCGAAAACCAAACCGAAAGAAATTATCGCCAGCCCGGCAGTTTTTCGCGGGTTGCTCCCCAGACGCAAGTACAACTCCTATAAGAATCAATTCGGCCGCATCGGCGTGGTGGCCGGCTCCAAGGGATTTGTCGGCGCCGCACTAATGGCATCACAAGGTGCGCTCAGAGCGGGCGCAGGACTGGTGGAGGTTTTTGTTCCCGAAGAAATCTACGAAATCGTCGCAGGCGCGGCGTTTATGGAAGCAATGGTCAAGCCGATCGCGTCGTACCGTCAATTGCTCAAGGAGAAAGCTGACGTCTGGGCCGTGGGCCCTGGCCTTGGCAAATCCCACGCGGCCCAGATCCTTGAGCTGGTTGAAAAAATGAAGCAACCGATGGTGCTCGACGCCGATGGGCTCAACATCGTGTCCGAGAAAAGCACCGTGCTCAGACGCTGCAAAGGCAAACGGCTGCTCACGCCGCACCCTGGCGAAATGAAACGGCTTGTCCCGCGGGAGCAAAAGTCGCGTGCCAAAACAGCGACGAAGTTCTGCGATCGTTTTCCAGTCACACTTTTGCTCAAAGGCAGTCGCACCATCGTCGCTGAACACGGTCAGCCGTTGAGCTACAACACGACAGGCAATCCTGGAATGGCCACCGGCGGAATGGGCGATGTTCTCACCGGAGTTTGCGCCGGTTTGCTGGGGCAAGGCCTCTCCCCTTACGATGCCGCGCGTGTTGGCGCATGGCTATGCGGTCGCGCCGCGGAGATCGCAATTTTTAACGGCAACCAGAGCGAGCAATCACTGCTGCCACGCGACGTTCTTGATCATCTCGGCGATGCATTCAAGGAAATGCAGGGCGTTTGATCAGAGGCGCGAAACAAACGCCATCCGTTTCGCAATCTTTCCTGCTTTCCTGCGTTCCTGATTCGTAGATTGATTCGCGCACTCCCGTGCGCTCTCCGCTTCCCAAGCGGCTTGGCAGTCGACCCGCCGGCGTCCCCGCTCGCCGTGTTCTTAGGTTCGTGATTAAATCTGAACGTGTCTAAATTTGTTCTGATCGGCAGCGGATTAGCCGGGGGATTGCTTGCAGCATATCTCGGACGGCGCGGATACGAAGTGGATCTTTACGAGCGGCGCGCTGATCCCCGCGAAGGGAACATCGTCGGCGGACGCTCGATCAATCTGGCGATTTCGACACGCGGGATTCACGCGTTAGAACAGATCGGGATTGCCGATGAAGCGTTGCAACACGCGATCCCGATGCGCGGTCGGATGATCCACGACAAATCTGGCGCGCTGCATTTTGCCCGTACGACGTCGATCCGAAAAAATGTATCAACTCGATCGGACGCGCAGCGCTCAACACGACCGTTATTGAAGCGGCACAGCGTTATCCAAACGTCCGCGTCCATTTCAATCACAAATGCACCGAAGTCGATCTCGACTCAGCCAGTCGCTCATTTGGAAACGGCAAACGGCACCGTTACCGCACGCGGCGACGCAGTGATTGGCGTCGATGGCGCGTTCTCCGCAGTACGGAAATCGATGCAGAGCGCAGGTCGCCAATTTTCAATACGACGAAAGTTATCTCGCCCACGGTTACAAGGAATTGACCATCCCGCCCGGTCCGGACGGTTCATGGCAAATGGAAAAGAACGCGCTTCACATCTGGCCGCGAAAAAGTTTCATGATGATCGCGCTGCCTAATCCAGACGGGTCATTTACCTGCACACTGTTTTGGGAATTCGAAGGAGCGCGCAGCTTTGCCACGACGAAGACCGATGACGATGTGCGCCTGTTTTTCGACGAAGAATTTCCGGATGCAATGCCACTGATGCCAAGTTTGCTCGACGATTTTCGCAATAATCCGACCGGTTCACTTGTGACCATTCGTTGCGCGCCATGGTTCTACCGGGACAAGGTTTGCCTCGTAGGCGATGCCGCACACGCGGTCGTGCCATTTTACGGCCAGGGAATGAATGCAGCCTTCGAAGATTGCGTCGTGCTGGATGAGTGCCTCGAAGAATTTCCCGAGAACCGCGAGCACGCATTCGCCGAATATTTTCGTCGCCGAAAAGAAAACGCCGATGCGCTTGCCGATCTTGCGATCGGGAATTTTATCGAGATGCGAGACAAGACCGCGTCGAAAACATTTCGCGCGAAAAAGAAACTGGACCACGCGCTCGAAGCCGCCTTGCACGGAATGTATCTGCCGCTTTACACAATGGTCACTTTCACACGAATTCCTTATTCAGCGGCGGCGCGACGTGCTCGACTGCAAGACCGAATTCTTTACACCGCTATTTTCTCGCTTCTTTCGATCGGAATCTTGACGCTAGCAATTTTGCTTGGCCGCTCTTAGCGGCAGTTACAGCACTTCGACCTCTCGAGTTTTATCGTGACGCCTTCTTGCGCTTACGAATCTGTCGAGTGCCTTTGGAACCACAGCGTTGATGTGCTTCCTGTTCCAAAGTCGCCACGACCCTGTTGAAACCCTTGATATCGGCAGCGCTAACGCGCTGAATCACGGCGCGTTCCAATGCGGAGAGATGACGCTGAATGCGATGCGCGAGTTTTCGCCCTTTTGCCGTTGGTCGCACCACAAATGTGCGGCGATCTGTTTCGCCCACTGCGCGCGTGATCAGGCCGCGCCTTGCCAGACGATCGAGAATACTGGTTAACGTCGATCTCTTGTGCGCGAGCCCGCGATGGAGATGGGCTACGTTGGCGGGACCGGAATGAGCGAGGAGCGCTAAAATATGCGCTTCCCCTTGCGTCAACCCGCGCTCCCTCAAGTCGTCAAGATAAAGACCGATTCGGTGCGTTGCACGGTGCACTGGGTGAACAAGTCGCAATGGCATCGATTGAAAGTGGCTTCAGATCAGGCTCCATCCATGAAACTCGCGCTTCGCCACTGAAAAGCCGTTCGGTTGAATAGTAAGCGAGCGGAAAATTCTTTTCCAGCAATTGCGGATGTGCATAGACAACCTCTTCCAGCCGTTTTGCACAGCTGATCGCCTGAACTCGAGCGAGAAGCTGCAGCCAAAACAATGTAATGGTCTCATGGTATTTCTGCGGTTTGCCTGCAGCACCGGCGAATCGACGCAATGTCTTGCGCATCTTATTTGCAGCCTCCTGCACCGATGACGATTCGGCGAGATACACCCATGCTACATGCAGGTGCGACAAATGGTGAAATCCTTCATTTGCGCATTTCGCCTCGTTCGAGCGCCCGCGTCAATTCCATATCAGTCATGGATACTGCTCCTTCGCAAATATTTTTCATAATGTTATTACGATATCGTATTATACGATAATCGTCCAATATCAGATGCGATCAAAGTTTGATCAATCGATCGGAGATATTTTGCGGCAGCGGCCCGTCTGCCACTTCGGTCAACCTATTTAAATTGTAACCAGCCCGGCGGCCTTGCTATTCTCATTTGATGGACACGCGACCCCGGTTTTTCTCTATTCTCGTCATCATCAGCGTCGGTTTCGTCCCCCTCATTCGCGCACAGGACAACCCGATGGACGATCCCGACCTTCAGCAGTTGCTGAAACAAGCTCAGGAAATGCAGAAGAGCGCGCGCGACCTTCAAAAGAACCCTGGATCGAAAGATGCCCGGAAAAACCTTGCCGATTTGGAAGCGATGGCAAAAGAGCAAGCGGCGCAACAAGAGCAGGATGAAAAACGCGAGAAGGACGAATTACAGACCGCGCTCAAGAAACAGCTCGATGCGCCGGGACCTGTCGCGTTCCCGGACTGGATGCCGGTCACGCCGGAGTTCAAACCTGCAGGTAAGCCGACAAAAAAACTGGTCGATGAGCAGGTAAAAATCGTTCAGACGGGAACCTCATCGCTTACTCCAGAGAAAATAGCGGATAGCTGGCAAGCGGCAGCATCAGCAGCAAACAATCTCAATCAAAGCCTCAACAAGCTGAACGTTAACGGCAAGGTTACGAGGATCCTGTTTCTCAGCACGCGCACCGATCCCAGACAAGAAGTTGAGCTCGAAGCCAGCCGCGAGCCGGGCAGCAAAGTTACCCAGATCGAAATTGCATCTCCCCTTCCCAAGCCAGACATCGGAAGCGAATAAAAATCTTCGGGTTGTAGCCACGCCCCTATGGGGCGTTCGATCATCGGCATCGCCCCGGATCTCCCGACGGCGCACAGCGCCGTGGCTACAGGTGCCTGTGTGGTCGCCAGCAGTACAGCAAAGCTCAGCATCACCAGTGGAAACTTGCAATTGCTCGACGTCGGGATTACCGAAATTGGTACTATGGCTGAAACATATGTTCCATTGATCAGTTCCGGCACTGCCGGTCCACTTGGCGTTCTTCATCTCCCGCGTCTCTGGCAGAAGGTCTCACTGGAGGAAGCGGGCAAACTTGCTTCCGGTTACCCTGGCATTGGCCACGGTTTCGACGCGATGACGCTCGCCGCGCTCGGACTCGAAGAACAGGCGGTACGCGATTACATCAGGCAAGACAAGCCGACGTATCCGCAGTTCGAGGCGTGGGTAAAGAAAAACGCGAAGTCGTTGAATCGGGATGCCATCGAGAAGCACAACGCTGCGGTGAGCGGCTACAATCACGACGACGAAACGCGCAAGGGCATTCTGGGCACGTGCAAGATCGCGGATGACGCTGCTTCGCCAAAAGACGCGGTGAACCTCAACAATCTTGACGATTGGTACGAGTTTCATCAGGCGGTGCTGGCGTAAGTTTATTTTCGAAGGCCTCCCTTCAGGCGCTTGGCACAAGCGCCTCTACACAACTGCGTTGACGCAGACACATGGAGCATACAGCTTGCCCCGTGCCTGTGACGCAAACGAAAGACGGATCGAAGTTTCGTAAAACGACCGCGACTTTTCAGACCGGCGCGAAGACGTTGCCGCAGCGCCATTTTGTTTCGCCGGAGATTTTTGCTGAAGAGTTGCAGAAAATATTCGCGACCAATTGGGTATTGGTCGGCCATCAAAGCCAGCTCGCTGAGCCCGGCGATTATTTCCTTGCGGAAGTAGCCGGCGAAAGCTTGATCGTCGCGAAAGATCAGCGATCGACGATCCGCGCCTTTTACAACGTTTGCCGTCACCGCGGGGCGCGACTTTGCGAAAACCAAATCGGACATGCGTCTGCGATTCAGTGTCCCTACCACGCGTGGAGCTACGCGCTGGATGGACGGCTGATTGGCGCACCACACATGAATGAGACGCCAGGCTTTGATAAGGCTGATTATCCGTTGCGACCGGCGCGTCTTGGTCTTTGGGACGGTTTTATTTTCCTCAATCTTGGAGATGGCTCTGCTCCACTGGAGAAATGGTTTGAGCCGCTCGGCGAAAAGTTTTCGCCCTGGAACCTTACAACGCTGCGCTCAGCGAAACGAATCGAGTACGACGTCCGCGCAAACTGGAAGTTAATGTTTCAAAACTACTCGGAGTGTTATCACTGCTTGGGCGTGCATCCGGAGTTGTCGAGGATTTCACCATACGACTCCGCAGAGAATGATCTAATCGAAGGACCGTTTTTAGGTGGATTCATGCGGATCGCGAGCGGCAAAAGCCTCACGATGAGCGGCAACGCTTGCGCACTACCCGTCGGCAATTTTGGTGACGAAGATTTCCGGTTCGTTTTCTATTACTCCATTTTTCCAAACATGCTGCTGAGCCTGCATCCGGATTACGTGATGGTGCACCAGCTTCAGCCGAAGTCACCGGAACGAACATTGATTTTCTGCGACTGGTTCTTTAATCCGGAAGCATTCAAGCGCAGCGATTTTGATCCGGAAGATGCCGTCAAGTTCTGGGACATGGTCAACAAGCAGGACTGGCACGTGTGCGAGTTGAGCCAGCGCGGTATTTCCTCGAGAGCGTACGAACCCGGGCCGTACTCGGCCCGCGAGAGCATTCCTGCCGCGTGGGACGACTACTACTTGCGGCAACTGAGCTGAGTTCTACGATTTCCGTGGTTCCGAAGCTCAGACGCTCTTCAGAGCCTTACTCAAACGGTCTGCCGACTTTCCTCTGAAGGCGAGCCAGCCGCTCTACAAGCTGGCAAGGATTTTTGTGGCCAGTGATTTTTCCGAATCGAGAACCGTCTTCGGAGCCTGACCGTGAAATCCAATTGTGATGAGAATGTCGCCCTTGAGAACATGCAACATTGCCATGCCGGTCTCGTTAGGACAGAAGATGGCTTTGTCACCAAGACCGTCGACGGGAGTCGATTTGCTTTTATCGGCGGGCAGCATGGAAAACATTGTCTGAGTAAGATGCGCTGGAGCGCCTTGCCCCGCATAAAGAACGTCGAAATAGATCCCTGCATTGCCTTCGATCGACCGATAACTCCACTCCGACTCATAGTAGCCGTCAGTGCCGTTCTTGTTGCGGCCCTTGGGGTCTTTGACCGGCGCGCCCACAATTTTTTCAACATCAGACTTGGTGATGACCTTTGGGACATCGATTTTGTCGCCAGCCATTAGGGAGCGCACGCCGGCGCAAATAATGATTAAAATAGCGAAGCCAACGATTGTTCTTCTCATAAGATCCTCTCTGTGAAGTTCGAGCCGAAGCATGAAGGAATGCCAGCGTCGCATCAATCTTCTACAACAGGGCAAATCAATAGGTCTCCCTCGTTGCAGTGTCGAGAATAAATCCGTATGCCGTCTGCCTCCTTCGCCAAGGCTACGGCGGCCAGGGAACCGTTAAAGCGCCTGCCGCGCCGTAGATGCGCGAAGGCGGGTTGAAACGTTAAAGCGTTGGAGCGAGCATGAGTCCATGGCTTCGCTTACTTACGCCAGTTATCTCGATCTTGAAAAGCTGCTCTCCCTGCAGAAGCCGCGGTCCAGCCCGCCGGAGCACGACGAGAGTCTGTTCATCATTATCCATCAGACGTACGAGCTTTGGTTCAAGCAGTTGCTGCACGAGTTTGATAAGATAAAGAGAGACTTTTCCGCTGGCGATCTGTTCGGAGCGATCCACACCTTCAAGCGTGTGCGCACCATCATGAAAGTTCTCGTGGCGCAGATCGACATTCTCGAAACGATGACGCCATCGTCGTTTTCGAGTTTTCGCGACCGGCTGGAAACAGCATCGGGATTTCAATCCGTGCAGTTTCGGGAGGTCGAGTTCGCCCTTGGTTATAAACGCGCGGCAACGATGAATTATCTAAAGCCGGATTATCCGGGATACGAGCAACTGAAGCAGCGCCTGCATGAACGCACCGTAGTGGATCACTTCTATGATTTCCTTGAGACGCGGGGTGCACAGATCCCGAACGAGTTAAAGAATCGCGACGTGACACAACCGAACGGACCCGACGAACGAGTGCAAAGGGAAATTCTGCGGCTGTATAAAAGTTTGCCTGAATGCTCAATTCTCTTCGAATTGATGACCGACTTTGACGAAGGGCTGCAGGAGTGGCGGTATCGACACGTGAAACTAGTTGAGCGCACCATCGGCGCGAAGAAAGGCACCGGCGGATCACCGGGCGTGCCGTTCTTAAAGGAATCACTATTCAGACCGGTCTTTCACGATCTCTGGGCCATCCGACACGAACTATGATTCGGCGGCGCAGTGTGGAGATGCGCGCCAGCTTTGTTCATTGTCATTCCGAGCATAGCGAGGAATCTCTGATCTTCTCTGCTTGCCTGCCAACTCCGGGAAAATCCAGAGATGTCTCGACTTCGCTCGACATGACAAAATGCGCACCATCGGCGGAAAGAAAGGCACCGGCGGATCACCAGGTGTGTCGTTTTTGAAGGAATCGCTGTTTAGGTCGGTCTTTCACGATCTCTGGGCGATCCGACACGAGCTATGAACGCCAGAGATTGCTAAGGAAATCAGGAACGCAGGAATATTTATGAATTGTCTAGTTTCCTGGTTTCCTGCGTTCTTTAGATATTTCATTTGAGCCGAAGAAATTCGCGCACTGTTCCCGAAAGCAGTTGGGCTTTTTCTTTTTCGTGAAGATTCATGGATTCAATCAACTTGCCTGGGCGCATTTCGCCTAACGAAAATGGGTAATCCGAACCGAATGCGACGCGGTCTGCGCCGAACAATTTGAGAAGCATTTTTAGCGCGTCAGAGTCATGGACAAGTGAATCGACATAAAACCGGGCCGGAATTCCGTCATGCGCCAGATACTGACGTGGACTGACGGTGTTTTCCGCCGCTACCACATCCGGGCGCACACGAAATGCGTGATCGACGCGACCGATGGTAAACGGAAACGAACCGCCGCCGTGCGCAAAGGCGACACGGAGTTTTGGAAATCTCTCGAACACTCCTCCAAAAATCATCGAACAGATCGCGAGAGATGTTTCTGCCGGCATCGCAACCAGCCACGGCAGCCAATATTTCGGCATACGCTCGCTGCCCAGCATGTCCCATGGATGCACAAAGATCGCGGCATCGAGTTGTTCGGCGGTGCTCCAGATCGGCTGAAGCGCTGTGTCATCGAGGTTCAGGGTATCTACCCGTCCCAAATCCGGATTCGCATCAATGTGCGTTCCGATCTCGACGCCACGCAGACCAAGTTCCTTGACGCAGCGTTCGAGTTCCGCTGCGGCGAGGTCGGGATCCTGCATTGGAATTGTTCCAAGACCGGTGAAGCGCGCTGGATGATCGCGAACCACTTCGGCAATGTGATCGTTTAGCCTGCGCGAAAGATCGAGCCCATCAGTCGGTTTTGCCCAATAACTGAACATCACCGGAACTGTAGAAAGGACCTGCATCGAAATACCTGCCCCGTCCATCTCTTCGATTCGACGCGTTGGCTCCCACACATTGTCGTTGATGTTGCGAAAAAACCGGTCGCCCACCATCATGCGTGCGCAGCACGGCTTGTGATGTTCCAGTCGCACAAACCCGCCGTAGCCGTATTTGGCATCGAGGTCCGGCCAGTCGCGCGGCAGAATGTGGGTGTGCAGATCGATTTTCAAAGGAAGTGTCAGTGATTAGCAAAGAATGACGGAAAACGGCGAGTGATGTTAGCGAAAACTTGTCACTCGTCACCTGTCACTCATCACCGATCTCACAGCGCTTTCACCGGCTCCGCTTTTTCGACCTTCTTACCGCACTTTTTGCAAGTCCGGCGCGCATCATCGCTCCAGAATTCGAGCATCGCTTTGCTAAAATGGTCGACGATGTCTTTGCAATCGAAGTGAATGTCTTCCACCAGCGCGCCACAATTTTCACAATAGAAAATGACGTGCTCTTTTTCACCGGGCCCACGCCGACGCTCCACAACTAGTCCAACCGTGTTTGGCGGGCGTTGAGGCGAGTGCGGCACATTGGGCGGAATGAAAAAGGTTTCGCCCTCCCGGACAATGTGATCAACGATGCGATCGCCTTCGCGGACACGCACCTTTATGTCGCCTTTGAGCTGATAGAAATACTCTTCCGAATCAACGAGATGAAAATCGTTCCGCGCATTCGGACCTTTAATGACCATCACAAAGAAATCACGGCCATCGTAAAGATACCGATTGCTCACCGGTGGTTTGAACTTATCAGCGTTTTCTTCGATCCACTTCTCTACGTCAATCGGCGATTGCACTTTGGTCATAGACATCAGCGTATTGCGCACCTGCTACGCGTCAAACTTCACCCGTGAGAGCAGGAATTAGGCGCCACTGCGCCCCGTTCCTCATCTGGATCCAGCCGACTTCAGCGTCGGCACTCCTTGAGCAGTCATCAAGTTTCCAATCTCGTCACCAGTCGCTTGCGCAACCGGCCTTTTCGACGTGTCGCTTTTTTTGAGGCAACCACCCAGCTGATTAAAAGCGACTTTAGAGTTGAATGAGAAATCTCCCATTGAATAGTATCCGCCCCTTTGTGAATACCGGCCCCCTACTCAAAATTACAGGCGCGCTGCTCGCAGCGCTCATCATTTCCAGTTGCGAAGAGTACCCGACACCATATCAGCCGGGCCTCTATCCCCGCGCCGCTCCCGCAGGCTGGTGGAACGACGAAGACGCTTCCGGAAAGCCGCGGATCGTTGTGCACATCGGCGAGCAGAAAGCTTACTTTTACAAAGGCAAAACTTTGGTCGGCGAAACAACTGTGTCTACCGGCAAGCCTGGCTTTTCTACTCCGCCGGGCCATTACACGGTGATTTCGAAAAGTGCGGATCACGTCTCGAGCCTGTTCGGCGATTACGTCGATGAGTACGGAAATGTCGTTAGGTCAAATATCGACTCACGAAAGGACCGCCGTCCGAAAGGAACGCATTTCGATGGCGCACGAATGCCGTATGCGATGTTCTTCAGAGGCGGTTACGCAATGCATCAGGGCTATGTCCCGCCATTCGCCGCGTCCCACGGTTGCATCCGTTTGCCGGGGCAAATGGCGCCAAGGTTTTTCGAGAATGCCCCCGTCGGAACTTCGGTGACGGTAACTGAATAGTTCCGACGTCGGATTCAAGTCGAATCAGTTAAACTACGACGAGCGACTACTCGTTATAGAGGCATGCTTCGCGCTGAGTGCCGTGCTAACGTACGGAGAGCTATGCCTAAAAGCGTCGTCGACCAGGAAAGAGTCTCGGGTACCCGCCTAACGAAGGAGGAACTGCAACGTTATTCGCGGCACCTCATCATGCCCGAAGTGACTGTTGAAGGACAGAAACGGCTTAAAGCCGCGCGCGTTCTTTGCATTGGAGCCGGCGGTTTGGGCTCCCCCGCCGCGTTGTATCTGGCGGCAGCCGGTGTGGGAAAACTTGGGCTCGTCGATTTCGATCGTGTCGATCTCACCAATCTGCAACGACAGATTCTTCATGGAACAAAAGACATTGGCCGCAGCAAACTCGAATCGGCGCGCGACCGTCTGCGCGATATCAATCCCGACATTGAAATCGAGTTGCATGAGTGCCGGCTGTCCAGCGAGAACGGACAGAGAATTGTGGCTGATTACGACGTCATCGTTGACGGCTCGGATAATTTCGCCACGCGCTATCTGTCCAATGACGTCTGTGTGTTTGCAGGTAAGCCAAACGTTTACGGCTCCGTATTTCGGTTTGAAGGCCAAACAACAGTGTTTGCTCCCGAGCTGGGCGGGCCTTGTTATCGTTGTCTGTTTCCGGAGCCACCTCCTCCGGAGTCAGTGCCGAACTGCGCGCAAGCGGGTGTGCTCGGCGTTTTGCCTGGCATCATCGGAATGCTTCAGGCAATTGAGGCTATCAAGTTGATCGTCGGCATCGGCGAACCGTTAATTGGGCGCCTCCTACATTTCGACGCACTAAAGGTTACCTTTCGCGAGTTGAAGCTGCGGAGAGATCCGGAGTGTTGCGTTTGCAGCGAAAACCCCACAATCGTTGCGCCCATTGATTACGACCAGTTTTGTGGCGCAGGTGAGGACGAAAGCGTTCCTGCAATATCGGTACAGGAATTAAAAGGCAAAATGGACGCGCGCGATGCATTCGAGTTGATCGACGTCCGTGAGCCGTTCGAGTTCGAGATCGCACGAATCGATGGCGCGAAATTGATCCCGCTCGGCGAAATTTCCGGGCGCGCAGACGAACTGCACCGCGAGCAAACGTTTATCATCCATTGTCACAGCGGTCGCCGCAGCGCACAGGCCGTGCAACTGCTGAAGAAACGCGGTTTCGCCAATGTCTTTAACCTCGAAGGCGGAATCGATGCATGGTCGGAGTTCATCGACCCGGCGGTGCCAAAATACTGAAAAACCTCATCAACACCGCAGCCTAACCACCGGGCTGAAGACCTGGTGCTAATCAGATTTTGATTTCTTAATGGCCGCGGCGAGTTCGTCCATGCTGGGAACGCTGTGCCATTGCGCTATCAATTCTCCACTTTTCCCAAATACGAACACGCAGAACTCAGTTGCTCCCGCGGGCTGACCCAATTGCGAAGCGATTGCCCCGTCAAAATCGGTGACGACAAATATGTCGCTCTTTGCATCGCGCGAGATTTTCAGCGCGTCGTACCTTGCCTGGAGCCGCTTTGTTGCTTCACCCACCCGATGCCGAATGAACGCAGTTGCTATCCGGCGCCCCATAGTCATGTGTCTGCCAGTAAAATGAACGATGGTGATCATTCTGTATTCCGAATTGCCGAGACAAAAATCTGGAACATGGTCGCCCACAGTGCGCGCCTGTTCGCGATCAGCACTCGTCGTCAGCACGACGATGGTCACGTTTCCGTCGGCGGTAGAATGCTTGTTTCCGTCGATATCAACGAAGCTAACCGAATAAGCTTTGCCGGTTGAAAGTTCGCCACGTGCGCGCATGCCGGAGAGGACAAGCGACATCGCCAGCAATAAGAAAATTTGAAGTGCACGCAGGCTCACAAGTAAGCAAATTGCCGAGAATGCGCTGTCCTGACAACCCTCAGCTTCCCCGCCGCCGTTTTTTCTCATGGTGGCACACAGGCGCGAAGTTAAGCTCCTTTTGCTTATTGTTGTTTTTACTTGGCGGGTTGGGCGGGTGCGATCGCATAGGCAATTCCCGTCACGCCCAGCTGATCCAGGATGCCGAGAACAAATCAGCGCAGGGCGACTTCGAACGGGCGGTGAACCTTTACGAAGCTGCACTCGATGACAGCCCACGCGGAGCTGAGGTCCATTACAAAATTGCTCTGCTCTACGATGACAAACTCAACGATCCCGTCAGCGCCCTGCACCATTTCAAACGTTATCTCGCGCTCAGTCCAAACGGCTCGCATGCAAAAGACGTCAAAGATTCGATGAAGCGCGATGAAGTCGCTGCGCTCACAGCGTTGTCCGGCGATTCCGTTATCACACGTGCGGAAGCGGCACGGTTACGAAATGAAAATCTAACGCTGCACAAACAACTGGAAGAACGCCCGGCATCACGAATGGCGGTAGAGAAATTAGATGGAGCCGACGCCAAAAAAGCCGGATCAAAGAAAGCAGGCCAAACCTATGTTGTGCGATCGGGCGACACGCTCGTCTCGATTTCGCGGAAGTTTTATCGTTCGCCGAAACGTTGGAAAGCGATCCTCGAAGCGAACAAGAAGAATATCCGGGATCCAAAAGACCTCACGGTTGGCCAGACGCTCGTAATTCCTTAAGCTGAGATCGCCGACCCTACCCCACGGCATCTTCCATCCCGATCAAATTGCGTTGCCAGGGAACCAGCAACGTCGTCGCCCGCGCAGGATCAGCGGCGATGGCCTCGAGAGCACCGCGAGATGCAATGAAAGATCGCTCCAATCCAAGTTGCTCGGCTGCTTTGTCGCGCCGTTCGCGCAACTGATCAGCGCGTCGACGCATTTCCGCAGTCGGACGGACACCGGAGCGCCGCCGCATTACCGGCCATTCCGACTCCGGAGATCGCAATGCAATTCTTGCTGCTTCGTTGAACGCCTGCCGCCGGCGAGCGGAAAAGAATCTGTAATCGGGTACGCCTCCCGAAGCGAAATCTTCCGCCGCGTTCAAGAGCTCGCGGTTTTGTAAAATGTGAAATGGTGGTCGATCTGCCATTTCCGCTTCCGTCTCCCGCCATTGCCACAGCGCACGCAGGACTGCCCCCGTGCGAGGATCAAGCGCGCCCGCTCCTCCGATGCGCCAAAGTTCATCCTCGATGCGCTCGCGCTGAGCGGCGGCCAACTCGATTGCGCGTTCGCAAGATTGCCTGAACCAATCGCTGCGCTGAACACGCTCCAGCTCCTCCTCTAATTTTGCGGCAAGTGGCAACAAATAATGCACGTCGTCCACCGCGTATTTCAACATTTTTGGTGGCAACGGACGCAGCGCCCAGTTTGCCTTCTGGGAGTGTTTGTGAAGTTCGACATCGAAGAAACGCTTCACCAATGCACCCAAACTGAATTCGCGAATTCCAAGCAACCGCGCCGCAATCACTGTGTCGAAGATTGTGCTCGCCGTGAAATTCAAGCCGCGCCGGAGCATCCGCAAATCGTAATCGGCGGCGTGCAAAATAATTTTTTTTGGTTCCAATGCATGGCGGAGCGGTTCCAAATCGAGATTAGAAAGCGGGTCGACGACAAAATCGTGCTCGAGGCGGGATCGCTGCTCCCGTTGGCTTGCGAATTCACCCTGCTCCAGTCCGCCATCAACGATACCCGCCACAGCAGGAGCGCTGATTTGGAGCAAACAAAGTTTTTCGCGGTATGAATGCAGGCTGTCTGCTTCAGTATCGATCGCGACGCAATCAGCCGCCTGGATTTGCCGAACTAAATCCGCCAACTCCTGCTCGGACGCGATCACTTCGTGTGAAGCAGATTTTGCGAGTGCCATCTCACTCACCGCAATCCACTCAAGAGCAATTCGGCGTTCGTTTTGGTCGCGTGAAGATTATCGATAAGTTTTTCCATCGATTCTAGTGGCGGCAACGCACCCATTGTTTTGCGCAACATTAGCACGCGCTCCCATTCGTCTGGGTGATAAAGCAATTCCTCGCGTCTTGTAGCCGAGAGCATCGGGTGAATTGCCGGATAAATCCTTTTCTCCTGCAGCCCACGGTCGAGATGCAACTCCATGTTCCCCGTGCCTTTGAACTCTTCGAAGATCAGTTCGTCCATCCGGCTGCCGGTTTCGGTCAATGCCGTGGCGAGCACAGTCAGGCTGCCGCCTTCTTCAGCGTTCCGCGCCGATCCGAAAAACTTCTTCGGTTTGGTTAGCGCCTTCGCTTCGACACCACCCGACATGATGCGGCCCTTGCCCGGCTCCAGATTGTTATAGCCGCGTGAAAGCCGCGTCAGGCTGTCGAGTAACAACACCACGTCGCGTTTCATTTCCACAAGACGTTTCGCGCGTTCCAATACCATCTCTGCTACTTGCACATGGCGCTGCACGCTTTCATCGAAGTTTGAATGATAAATCTCGCAGTCGATCTCCCGCTGCAAATCCGTCACTTCCTCCGGCCGCTCGTCCACCAGCAGCATGATAAGAACGATCTCGGGATAATTTGCCCGAATCGCCTTCGCAATTTCCTTCAGCAGAATGGTCTTGCCAACACGCGGCGGCGCAACGATAAGGCCGCGTTGCCCGCGACCAAGCGGTGTCATCAGATCGACCGCGCGCGCACAAACGGAACTCGCGTTCGGATTCTCCAGGATAATTCTCCCCTGCGGAAACTGAGGGGTGAGCTTGTCGAACACGGTGGGTTGTTTCCATTCTTCGACGGATTGATTTTCAACGTTTGTAATCTTGTCGAGAGACAGGAACTTCTCGCGCTGGATAGGTAGTCGCACAGTGCCGGCGACTTTTTGCCCGGGCCGAAGATCGTATTGTTCAATCAATGCGCGCGGAACAGCTACATCCTCGGGAACAGGTAAGAAATTCAGCTTCGGCCAGCGCAGCATAGCGAAGGAATCGCTCACCTGATCGAGAAATCCTTCCGCCGAAACGATTGCGTTACCCGCCAATGCCGCGCGCACAATGTCCAAAATGTGCTGATGGCGCGAGCGGGCGGGATGCAGATGCAGGTCCAAATCGCGCGCCAGCGCTTTGAGCTTCTTCTCCGAAAACTCGTGTAGCTCGTTTAAATCGAGCGCGTGCACTGTAAGGGCGGCCGCCGCATCTTTGTGATTGGCATCCAATCCGCCTTCGCCACGCTCCGGCGCGACAGGCACCGCTGCCTCTCCCGTTTCGGCCTCCGTGCTCAATGTCTCTACTTTTTCGTCCATGTTTGCCCTTGCCATGCTGCGACCAGGAATCGCGCCTGCTCCATAAGCGACGCTCGATCCCCGTTGTTCCAAACGAGGTAGTCCGCGCGTCGGATCTTTTCCTCGAGCGGCATTTGCGAGTTAATCATTTGTTTAGCTTCGGCGCTTTTCACCGACATGCGTTTTCGTAAGCGAGCCAACTGCACCTTTTGCGAACAGGCAACCACCACCACTCGATCGCACAAGCTTTCACCGCCGGTCTCATAAAGAAGTGGAATATCAGCAAAGAAAAACTTGGGAGAATTGCGATGCTCTTTCGCCTTTGTCCTCCATTGGCGACGAATCCGCGGATGGAGGATCCGCTCTAGCGCGCGTTTTTTGGTCGCTTCGGCGAATACTATCGCTCGAAGCCTCGCGCGATTCAAGTCGCCCGCGGTTGTAAACGCTCGCGTGCCAAATTCACGTCGGATCTGCTTTTGAACTTCGGGCCGATCCAAGAGCGCATGAGCAGCCCGGTCCGCATCGAAAAATGTTGCGGCGGGCAGAAGCTCGCGCAGACATTCGACAAATGTGCTTTTACCCGTGGAAATTCCGCCAGTGATCCCGATCGCAGGCATGACAGCGAATGTCACCGGGGCGTGATGCCCTCGGCGAGATCGACATGGAAATTCTGTTTCATCTTCGTGGCGCCGAACGTTAGCTCTGCCGTGTAATCACCTGCGGGAACAAACCGCTCCGGCTTTTCCCCGCCATATTCTACCCTGACGTCTTTGGTTGGCCGTAAATCCCAGTTCAAACGCGTAAAGCCTGGTGCGCCCGGCCCCTTTAGATTCGCCACTGGTTGTCCGGTTGCTGTCGTGACAGCGATTTTGATCTCGTCGCCCGTAAATTCGCGCACCCACACTGTGAACAACGCGCCCTCTGCCGGGTTGTCGCCGCGATAAACTCCTTTGCCATTCGAATCCACAAAGCCAGGTTGCAGGTATCTGGCAGTAACGGAACGCACAGTAAACAAGTGAGCCGGATCTGCCGCGATTTGCGGAGTGAACTCGCGAAAGGGAACGCTGTCATCAAGAATGGCGATGCTCCGTCCATGCGTGGCGATGACCAGATCTGATGTGCGCGGATGAATCTGGATATCATCAACACGCACCGAAGGGAGATCGCCAATACGCACCCAGTGTGCGCCTTGATCAAACGACGCGAACACTCCGAAATGCGTGCCCGTGTAAAGCAGTTTTGGATTCACCGGGTCTTCGCGTATGACTTCAACCGGGTCAGCCGATGGAAGATCGCCTGTGACCGACTGCCAGGTTTTTCCTAGATCGGTCGTTCGTAAAATCGAGGGACGATCATCGCCCATGCGATAACCATTGGTAGCTACGTAAGCCACATTCGCATCGACGTGAGAAGGCTCGATGCGCGACACCCATTGACCGCGCGCGGGCTCAGGCAAATTGTCCGTCAACTCCGTCCACTTGCCGCCGTCATTTTCCGTCACCCACAGTCGTCCATCATCTGTCCCCGCCCACAGTAACCCCGCGCGTTTAGGCGATTCAGCCAGCGAAAACACAGTGCCGTAACTTTCTGCGCCGCTTCCCACTGCAATCGTGTGTCCTGGTTCGTTGCGCGTCAGATCGGGACTGATCACGGAATATTTTTCCATGCGATCAGTTAGGCGGAACAGACAGTTACCGCCGAGGTAAATCACGCCCGGTTTATGCCGGCTCATGATCATTGGCGAATTCCAATTGAAGCGATAGCGTGGTTGGCCTTCAGCAGGTTCGGGCCGTAAACGCCGGATCTCACCATTTTGCAGATTGATCCGGTGCACTTCGCCCTGCTGACTTTCGGCATAAAAGGTGTCGCGATCCGTCGGATCGAACAGCACATAAAAACCATCGCCACCTGCGAGCGCAATCCAGTCGCAATTGCGAATCGCTTCCTTGCTTTGCACAGCGCTGGGTCCGACCCAGTTTTCGTTGTCCTGAAGGCCGCCCGCGATCCGAAAGTATGGTTGCGTGTCGTCGAGCGAGATTCGATAAAATTCCCCCGCGGGAATTTTGTTTAAATGATCCCAATTCTTTCCACCGGCAAAGCTTTGATACACACCGCCATCAGTTCCGAGCAGCACACGCTGGCACACTTGAGGCTTCGGCGGCTTGTTTTTATCTTCAGGCTTAGGCGGCTTCGGCGGCGGCACCGTGCCGGGCTGAATCGCGAACGCGTGATCATCGGGATGAGTTTTTTCAGTTAAATCTTCGCGAAAGTTTTTTCCGCCGTCATCCGACACGAACAACGCGAACCCGAGCAAATACACGCGTTGTTCATTCGCGGGATCGATACGAATTTGGCTGAAATAGAATGGGCGCGGATTCATGGCGCTCATGCGCGTCCATGTTTCGCCGCCGTTTTCAGAGCGAAAAACTCCGCCGCTCTTACTGCGCAGATCGTCGAGCGACCCAATCCCACCTTCATAACTCTGCACTACTGCCATGACGACTTTTGGATTGCTAGCGCTGACTGCCAGACCGATTCGGCCAGTTTGACCGGGAAGACCTCCGGAAAGCTTTTTCCAGGTTCCGCCGCCATCGGTGCTCTTGAAAATTCCGCCGACGTCTTCGTCCCCGGTCGCGCTCGGGCCGGAAGTAAAACTCCACGGTGTCCGTCGTCGCGCTGTACAACGCAGCGTAAATATTCTGCGAATTCGTCGGATCCATCGCGACATCGCCACAGCCCGTCTGTGCATCATGCGGAGGCAATGCGTGCAGGATCAATTTCCAACTCTTGCCCGCATCAGTCGTCTTAAATAACCCGCGTTCGCCACCGTCCTTCCACAAATTGCCCATGGCTGCTACGTAGGCGACCTCCGGTTTCTTCGGATCGACAACAATCCGCGCAATCGTGCGGCTTTCTTTGAGCCCAACATTCTGCCATGTGTCGCCACCATCGGTCGACCGATACACGCCGTCGCCCCAGCCCGATGAATTCCGATCGTTGGCTTCTCCCGTCGCCGACCCAAACGACATCGGAATCAGACGGCGCAACGGCGACCGCGCCGATCGAGAGCATCGGTTGTTTGTCGAAGATGGGCTGGAACGTAACGCCGTTGTCGTTGGTTTTAAAAACGCCGCCGTGTCCAAGCCCGACGTAGAATACAAATGGATTGCGCGGATCGATGGCGATGTCCGACACGCGACCACCCATCACCGCCGGCCCAATCGAACGCGCCTTCAGATTCTTAAAAAGCGCTTCAGCAAGTTGAGGCGGTGTAGCTGAGGGAGTTGGTATCACAGTGGAAGACAAAACTGCGGACGCACTTGCAGGAGCCGTGGGTGACGAAGTCGCAATCGGCGGAGTTTGCTCTTGCGCATGCGAAACCGCAGCGAAGCAAATCGAAATCAACAATGGACCGGCCATCAAAAATCGGGCAATCATTTGTACGCCAATCTAACTAACGCGGGAATCTTTGCGACGTCGGAGATGCTCCGCTGTAGAGGCGGCTGTGTCAGCCGCAAATTCCAAAGCAAAGCACTCAGCCGGTTTGGGCGCCCCGGCTATCTACTCGCCACTTTCCCTGGCGCCCTCACCATTTCTAGTTGAGCGCTGACTTTCTGAATTTGCTCCGCTTGCTCCCTAAGGCTCGCTTTGAGCTCCTTAATTTCGTTAGCCTGTTGACTAGCGGCCGCTTGCAACTCCTCGACTTTGCAATGCTCCTTGAGGAACTCGTTCAGCAGCATCGCGTTCACTGCGTCGTAGCGCACTGTGTAGATTTCGCCGTTCTTATCGCGTACCACCAGATCTGGGTTAACCTTCGCGACTTGTTCGGCGACCAAGCCAAATTGCGGCGTCCTTTTGCTGTCGTTTTTGTAGTGAAAGGTCGCCGGCTTCAGAGCCAGGATCGCTTCGCTGCTCTCGTTCATCGGTTTAATTTCCGCTTTGAATCGCTCCGATGAAGCGGCGGTGCCAAGCTGGCCGTTTTCGTCCACGATCACTGGTAACGTCATGGTGTTCCCGGTGGTCTGTCCATAAATGCCGGCGATGAACGCGGCAGTCTGATAATGAAACGTGCCGATGCGAATCGTCCACGAGTCGTTAGCTTCACCTGGGCTGCCGATATCAATATTGCCATCACCCGTCGTGAGATTTGAACCGGCGAGCTGGCCCAGAGCGATGTTACTGCTGCCAGTGCCGTTAATAAGGGCTGCAGCGCCAATGGCCGTGTTAAACCCGCCGGTAGTGTTTTCGGGGAGTGCGTCGTAACCGAGAGCTGTGTTGTAGTATCCAGTGGTGTTCCTACTGAGCGCGATGTTTCCGATTGCCGTGTTGGTAAAACCAGTGGTGTTGTTGCGAGAGGGCTCCTTGGCCCGTGGCCGTGTTGAGTGAGCCGGTGGTGTTTTTAAAAAGGGCCTGAGAACCGGTGGCAGTGTTGCCGGAAACGGTGGTGTTATGATAAAGGGCTTGGTAGCCGATGGCTGTGTTTGCGCTCGCTTTAAAGGTATTGCTATTGAGCGCCTGATAACCAACGGCCGTGTTTGCGTTTCCTATCGTATTGTCAGACAAGGCACCATAACCCGTCGCGGTATTACCGGTGCCCTGAGTGTTGCTATTGAGCGCGTAATTACCTGTAGCCGTATTGTTGGAGCTCTGATTGAAATAGAGCGCGCCAACTCCGATCGCTGTATTATCAGAACCAGCGCTATTGCGGTTAAGGGATTGGGAGCCATACGCCGAATTCCTCTCGCCGGTTATATTGTTCAAAAGGGCTTGGAATCCCGTCGCAGTGTTCGCGCCGCCAGTCGTATTACCTCTGAGCGCCTGGCGGCCCACAGCGGTGTTCCAGACGCCGCTGGAGAGATTGAGCAAGGCGGAATCGCCCTCTGCTGTGTTGTCCCCAGGATAGCCTCCGTCGGGCGGTGGAACGACGGCGTGCGTTTTCGACACAATCCCAAATGCGAGGAGCATGAGTATCATGATGATGAATGATTGGACCCTGATTTTCATGCCGAAAGTCTCCGAGGAATCACTAAAGATTGTCGAGACGAAAATGTAATCTACCCGGTGTAGCCGAGATACGGCTCTATCAGCCTGCCAGTTCCTATAAACAACAGCCGCCACGTCGTAACGTGGCGGCCGTTCGAGTTATCGTTCTGGCGTTATGTTTACTTGTTCTTCACGACCGTTTGAGGAGCCGGCCTGCTGATTTCAAGCTTGGCGCTCACTTTTTGGATTTGCGCGGCTTGCTCCTTAAGGCTCGCTTTCAGCTCCTTGATTTCCTTCGCCTGTTCGGTGGCAGTGGCTTCCAACTGTTCAACATGGCAATGCTCCTTGAGGAACTCATTCAAAAGCATTGCGTTCACCGCTTCATATCGCACGGAGAACAGCTCGCCGTTTTCGTCGCGATTGACCAAGTCGGGATTCACTTTTACCACTTCCTCCGCCACGAGACCAAATTGCGGTTTCCCTCTCGGATCAATGTCCTTGTTGTAATGGAACGTCACCGGCTTTAGTGCCAGGATCGCTTCACTGGAATCGCCCATCGGCTTAATTCCATTCTTGAAACGCGCCGAGGAAGGTGAGAGCACCGTGCCCAGCTTACCAAGGTTATTTATAAACACTGGTTGCAGACTTCCATTATCGGGCAGGATATTTCCATGGATTCCAGATACGAAGGTGTCCGTCTGAACGCCAATTAAACCGATCCGGATCGTGCTGGTGTCTCCGGAAATTCCCGGGTGTCCGATGTCGATATTGTTACTGCCTCTAATGTCACTTCCAGCGTTGGCGCCAACAGCAACGTTGTTGCTGCCGCCGACGTTGTTCAGAAGCGCTCGTGAACCAAAGGCGGCGTTTCCTATACCAGTCGTATTGTTAAACAGCGCGCGGAAGCCGGTTGCTGTATTTGCCCCTCCATTCGTGTCATTGGTCAATGCCTGGGAACCGATGGCCGTATTCCAGACTCCGGATGTAAGGTGGGCCAAAGCCCCGCCTCCTTCAGCGGTGTTACCGCCAGGATAACCGCCGTCGGGCGGTGGATTAACAGCATGTGTAAGCGATGAAAGCGCAAAGCACATCACTGCAATTGCTGTAAAGGGAAATCCAAGTCGCAGCAGCGTCGGACGATTCCCATGAAGTAAGTTATGCATACTAATTGGTCCTTTCGCCGGGGGGGTTATTTTGTAATTTCGACGCGAAAGCAGACACAGGCGCCCCGGTGTCGCCCAATGTCCTCTCACATCACATTTACAAATGGTTTCACGTTTAAAGCCGGACGTAACACACAGGCGTTTTGGGCTTTGTGGTCTTCCCAAGCGGAGTATCTTGCTCGCCATGACACAGCAGATCTTAGAGGGAAAAATCGGGCTTGTGTTCGGCGTGGCGAACAAGCGCAGCATCGCCTGGGCGATCGCAAAGGCGTGGGCCGCGGCAGGTGCGCGGCTGATTTTCAATTATCAAGGGGAACGGCTAAAGGAAAATGTCGAGGAATTGGCCGGCGAGTTCGGAGAAAAAACTCCGCTGTTTCCCTGCGATGTTACCAGCGACGATGAGATCAAAGCATTTTTCGAAAACGTGCGGACACAGACCGATCGCGTCGATTTAATGCTGCATTCCTTGGCGTATGCGCCGCGCGAAGCGCTGGAAGGCGATTTTGTCAGCACCACTCGCGAAGCCTTTCGTGTCGCGCAGGACGTCAGCGCGTATTCGTTAGTCGCCCTGGCGCGCGAAGCGGTACCGCTGATGACCAATGGCGGCAGCATCGTCGCGATGACTTATTACGGTTCGGAAAAAGTCGTGCCGCATTACAACGTCATGGGCGTAGCCAAAGCCAGTCTGGAAGCCAGCACCCGTTATCTCGCCTATGATCTCGGCCCGAAGAAAATACGGGTGAACTGTATTTCCGCCGGCCCTGTGCAAACGCTCGCCGCACGCGGAATCAGCGGTTTCACCTCCATGTTGAAACACTATCAGGAACGAGCGCCGTTGAAGCGCAGTTGCGAACCAGCCGAGTTAGGCGCCACTGGAGTTTTTCTCGCCAGCGATGGGGCTGCAGCCATCACAGGTCAGGTCATCTATGTCGATGGCGGGTACCAAATAATGGGCATGTGATCAACTCTTCCTCTTCCTCTTCCTCTCTCCTCTTCTTCCTCTTCTTCTTCGTCATCCTCTTAATCGAATGAAAGAGATCGAGCACGCGCCCGAAACTCGTTTACCGATGATCGCGCGCATTTGGCACGGTTGGACGAAACCTGAAGACGCGAAGACATACGAGAAATTGCTGCGCGATGAGATTTTTCCAGCCATTGCTGCGCGAAAGATCGAGGGTTATCGCGGCGCGGAATTATTCATTCGCGAAGACGACAACGAGATAGAATTCGTCACACTACTCCGCTTCGATTCAATAGATGCGGTGAAGGAATTCGCTGGCCCGGACGCAAGCAAGCCGGTGATCTTTCCAAAAGCCGAAGCGCTCATCACACGAATGGAGCAGGCGCGGCATTATCGCGTCGCTACCTAGTCTCGTGCCTGCTTGAAAAGCCTTACGCAATGACCCGGTTTCTATACAAAGTTGCCGTGCTTGCGGTTGCTTTGACGAACTCATCTCTGTGTTGCGCTGGCAACAAAGACTTCAGCGTAAAGAAGATTTTTACTTCGCCCAGTAGCCATGACGATTTGGTTGTTGTCGCCTACCCTTCACCACTTAGCATGAAGAGCCCTCCGATTGAAAAAATCGGTAAGCTCATCAGCGGGATTTTTGTCGAAGCGACGAATCTGGCCCAGACGGTTTTTACGCGAGATACCACGGTAACGGATGGATTTTGGACCAAGCGAGCCACTGGACAACTGACCGATATCTTTGGACTGCTGACGAGTTCGGCCTGTTCGTCGCCGATGCGGAAACAAACGCGATTCTTTTTAACAATGTCCTTGAGGCTTACGCGAAAAATTCTGCTGCAGATGAATGCGTGGCTATCAGATTCCGGCCGAGCGCGAGAATGCAGGAATACTTGGATGAGAAATTCCAAGACACATTGTTGTTAGTCGATCCGGCGGACATGGCGGCACAAGCCTCGCGTCATCTGCCGAAGGATTCGTTGGCGCACGTTAAATCGAAGCCGGTTGATGGAGTCGCGCTTGGTCCACCTCAGTGGGCAGCCGACAGCTCACGATTCGCCATCCTTGTTTGGAAAAACGGAGCAGTGTCGGCAGTGCAATACGATACTAACCTGCGAGAGACAGCAAGAACTGCGATCGATCTACAGATTGACCGCGAGACCGCTCTATCAGTTTGGCTCAAAAAAGATTTGGCACCCGTCAGCAAAAGAATCTTATCCGACCCTAGAACCTTTCAATCTGTAACGGCCAGCCCGGCACCCTAGCTACTTCAAGCGACGTGTTCGTGACGAATGCGCTTTGCATCCCGACATTTGCGCTTCGGCGGTGTACCTCGCCTTCGGAGAAGACGATCCACTTTAGCAAGCGACGTGCTTGCCCTACCACCGACGTGCGCGACGTTGCTCGTAATGGAACTCGTTTCGAAACTTCGAGAAATCCTCGGCAACGAAATTGTTGCTGACGATCCCGAAGCGCTCGCCGCGCACGCGGGTGATAAATGGTTCGCATCGCATTCGCCGGAAGTTGTCGTCTTTGCAAAATCGACAGCCGACGTAAGCAAGCTTCTCCAGTTCGCCTCGCGCGAGAAAGTTCCGGTCACCGCGCGCGGAGCCGGCTTTGGTTATGTGGGCGGATGCGTGCCGGCACGCGGCGGCATTGCGCTTTCGCTGATGCGCATGAATCGCATAAAGGAAATTAACTTCGCCGACGCCATCGCCATTGTTGAACCCGGCGTTTTAACCGGCGAGCTCAAAGCGGCCGTGCGCGCGCAAAAATTATTTTATCCACCCGATCCGGCGAGCATGAAGGACTGCACGATTGGCGGAAACGTCGCTACAAACGCAGGCGGACCGCGCTGCTTGAAGTATGGGGTCACGCGCAACTATGTGATCGGCCTGGAAGTCGTGCTGGCCAAAGGTGAAGTCCTGCACACTGGCGGGCGCGTACACAAAAATAAGACAGGCTTCGACCTGATCGGCCTTTTTGTCGGCTCAGAAGGAATGCTCGGCGTTGTCACCGAAGTCACGCTGCGCCTGCTTCCGCTTCCACCGGCGCGCGCGACTTTGTCGGCGGCGTTCGCCACCGCGCTTCAGGCAGCCGAGGCTGTGCAGGCGATTTTTGCGGCGGGATTTCTACCGTCGGCTTTGGAAATCGCCGATCATTTTACGCTCGAGGCGGCGCGGCGCGATTTGGGCGAGAAGATTGTGCCCCAAGGAAGCGCGCATCTGCTCGTCGATTTGGATGGGCAGGAAGAGAGTGTGCGCAGCGAGGCCGCGGCCATTCGCAAATTGATCGAAATGAGAAAGCCCAATGCAATTCAGACAGCTAACGGAGAAGCCGATTGCGAGACGCTTTGGGCATTGCGCCGCCAGTTCAGCAACTCGCTGCGCGCTACCGGCCTAACGAAATTGAATGAGGACGTGGTTGTTCCGCGCAGTCATTTAGTCGATCTGATGGAATTTGCCGATCAACTGCAGGCGAAGCATGGATTTCCAATCGCCTGTTTTGGTCACGCAGGCGACGGCAACATTCACGTCAATATCATGGCAGACCGTTACAATCGCGATGCTGCCGTGCGCGAAAAAGTCCAGCGCGCGCTCGACGATCTTTTTGAGCAGGTGCTGGCGTGGGGCGGCGTGATCACCGGCGAACACGGAATCGGTCTGGCAAAAAAGCGATGGTGGCCCGAAGCAACAAGCGACGTGTCGCGCGATCTTCATCGCCGCCTCAAACAAGCGCTGGATCCTGACGATATTTTGAACCCGGGAAAGTTTATTTGAGCTAAACGTGAAACAGGTTGTGCCCTGGGGTGCCGTAGCTTGAACGAAAATTGGTTAATACGTTGGAGCAAATGCAGCGTCGCAGCATTTCACGTTCATGACGTGATAAGCGAAATTGCCGTTGACTAACACGAATCATCATTGAGATTGCGCCACTACTTTTGAGGCGCATCCAAACTCGCCGCGACTGACGCGCATCCGCGTCCTCGTGCACGATGAAGTAATAAAGACGCATGACGTCTTGCTTTGTGGCGCCCTAACAAAACAAACGAATGAAACCTGGAAAATTTACACACGCCATTGCGGTTCTGCTTTCGTCCATCGCATCTCTTTTTGCGCATGGCACCGCTTCGAAGGCAGAACCCACCAAAACGAAGTTCAGCAAAAAATCCGAGAAGACAGCGGACGATCGAGTGTTCGATGTCAGTTCACTGGCGTTCACACCCGGACAGTTGGCGCCGGAACGGGTTCAACCTGGACAGCGTTACCCGTGGAAAAGCAACATCGTGACAACGATCTTCTGGATCGGCGAAAAACCTTCCGGCAACAATCCAGTGCCCAACCGGACGAGCTCGTGGGACCATGAATGGACAAAAAACTACGGCGGAGTGGATGACCCCAGCCCCGCTCGTCGCAGCAATTACATGCCGGTAAACTTCACGCCAAAACAAAATCCCTTTTATTGCGCACTTCCGTACAACGACAAAGCGAGGGAAGGCCATCGACCTGAAGCATCGCGTGTTGTTCCGTGGTTTAATGAAGCGTACCAGGGCCCGGCGGTTTCCACCTGTAAAGGCCATTGGATCGCCATTCGTAAAGGCAACCGCGTCGCCTACGCGCAGTGGGAAGATGCAGGACCATTCCGCACGGATCACTGGCAGTACGTTTTCGGAAGCGAACGGCCGAAGCCTAATCTCAACCAAGGCGCTGGGCTCGACGTTTCGCCTGCCGTGCGCGATTACCTCGGCTTGAAACCGACGGACGTAACCGACTGGAGGTTCGTAGATTTCAAAGAAGTGCCACGCGGTCCGTGGTCAACTCATGGCGATAACAACACATTTGTGATCAATGATCGCGCAAAGGGCAAGGCGCTGGTTGAACGGCTCAGCACGATCGCGCGCTAAAGTCCGGTTGTTCGACCAGTAGTAGATTCCAGTGCCGCGGGGTCGTCCCATTTTTCGCGCAGTTGTACTGCACGACGAACGGGAAAGGACGTGTCTGGAAGTTTGTCCCGCTTTCCTGATTTCCAGATTCGATTGAATTGCATGAGGACCGTCAATTTACCCGATGGCAAGCGTGTTCCGGCGCTCGGCCAGGGTACCTGGCGGATGGGCGAGGATAACCGCGCCCGCGCCAGAGAAATCGCAGCACTGCGTTTGGGAATCGAGCTTGGCATGAGTTTGATTGACACTGCGGAGATGTACGGCGACGGGGGAGCAGAAGAGATCGTTGGCGAGGCGATCCATGGACAACGACAAGATGCGTTCGTGGTTACGAAAGTTTATCCGCATAATGCGTTCCATGAAAAATTGCCAAAAGCATGTGAGCGAAGCCTCAAGCGTCTCCGCATTGACGCGATTGATCTTTATCTTTTGCATTGGCGCGAGCGGACGCCGCCGCTCCAGGAAACTGTGGACACGTTCGAGAAACTACGCGCTGCGGGGAAAATAAAACGTTGGGGTGTCTCGAACTTCGATATCGACGATATGGAGGAGTTGTTGTCGCTGGAAGACGGTCACCAATGTGCCGCGAATCAAGTTCTGTACAATCTTCGAGAATCGCGAAATCGAGTTCGATCTTCTGCCCTGGAGTCACAAGAACAAGATCCCGATCATGGCGTATTCGCCTGTCGGTCACAGCGGCAAGCTGCTCAGAAACCCAACACTCAGGAAAATCGCACGATCCCGTGACGCGACTCCTGCCCAGATTGTTCTCGCCTGGGTGTTGCGCCAACCGAATGTGATCGCAATTCCGAAGGCGAGCACGGAGGCGCATGTCCGCGATAACGCCGCCGCTCTCAAAATCAAATTGACGAAAGAAGATCTTGCCGCGCTCGACCGCGAATTTCCTCCACCGAAATCAAAGAAATCATTACCGGTGCTCTGAGTGGCCGGTTCTCGCGCCGTGAAACAGTGGGTTGGAATAGTCTTGACATCCTTACGTATAAAACCCTACAAAAGGGCACTCGATTTACTTAAGGAGGGTATCATGCGTGGAGTTGCCGGACGTTCACTTTTCGTAGCGTGTATCGGTGTTATTAATCTTGCCTCGGTCATCGGTAATCCTGTCCGTGCCGATGTCGTCACTGACTGGAACAACGCGGCTCTCGATGCAATTCGAACCGGCAGAACTGCACCGCCAATTGCGTCCCGCAGCCTGGCCATTCTCCACGCCGCAATCTATGACGCCGTGAACGGCATCGCACGCACACACGAAGAATACCTGGTGCCAAGTACTGTACCCGCGAGCGCGTCGCGTAAAGCTGCTGCCAGCGCTGCAGCCCATGCGACGCTCATAAACCTGTTCCCGGCGAGTGTATCGAATTTCGATGCCCTTCACGCAGCGATTCTCGCCACTATTTCCAACAGCCCGCAAAAAACGGCAGGTATCACGTGGGGCGAATTCGTCGCCAGCCAAATTCTCGCTGCCCGGGCGAATGATGGTTCGACTGCTATCGTCCAGCCACCAGGTGGAAGCGGTCCCGGCGTCTGGATTCCCACGCCTCCGGCGTTTCTTCCTTATCTGCTGCCCCAATGGGGATTCGTCGTGCCGTTCGCAATGAGCAGCAGTTCGCAATTTCGTCCGCCCGGACCACCTGCTTTAGACAGTCAGCGTTACGCGACAGATTACGAAGAAGTCAAACAACTCGGCGCGTCTGTGAATTCAACGCGCACGCCAGACCAAACCGAGATCGCATTGTTTTGGGCTGACGGCTCAGGTACCGAAACGCCGCCCGGTCATTGGAACAGCATTGCGCAGATTATCGGCGCATCGCGAGGCACGACGATGGAAGAAAACGCGAGGTTATTCGCGCTTTTAAACATTGCGATGGCTGACGCTGGCATTTGTTCGTGGGACGCAAAGTACACTTACAATTTCTGGCGACCGGTTACCGCAATCGCCTTCGCCGACCCGCAACTGAATTGGAGCTCATTAATCATAACTCCACCCTTCCCTGATTACACTTCCGGTCACAGCACGTTCAGTGGCGCTGCCGCCACTGTGCTCCCATCGTTTTTCGGGACCGAAGACCTGCCCTTCACAACCGGATCAGATTTTCTTCCCGGTGTGTTCCGCAGTTTTTCGACCTGTATGGATGCCGCGGAAGAAGCCGGGGCAAGTCGCATATACGGTGGTATTCACTTCCGATCGGCAAGCGAGGACGGATTGCAAGCCGGCAGCAGTGTCGGCGAATGGACGGCAACTCATTACCTGCTGCCCAAGGGAAATCATTCGCGTTAACGCGTGAATAACAAAGCGTAGATCGTCGAACCGCTCCCTGGAATCGACATCAAACACGCACTGCGACCACGCGCGGTGGATCTGCGATCGCCGTCGCGAAGAGCAAAAACAAGATTTCGATCGAGATTTCTCGAATCCAAGGTTCCCTGCGCTTGCATCGAACCAGTAGGATGGATGCCATCAATACTCGCTCACAGCGATTCTCTCCTGTTCGCGTTCTTGCGATTGGCCTGACTCTCTACGGCTGCGCCTTCGCCATTCTCTTACGCAACAAGAGCTTCGAGCCTGTTGAAGCGATCGTGGTGCTGGCTGTATTCGGCGGCATATTTCCCGTACTCGCCTGGGCCTCGACTCTTCGCGCAGTGCCGCTCTCGATTTCCGTTAGGCCAAATACATCTGCGCTGATTGCCTTAACAGGATATATCATCCTGCTATCGCTTTACCTCATCGGAGGCCCGCAGTGGTTGGATCAGCACCTTCCCCATTCATGGATCGATTCTGCGCGAATTAAATTTTTAATTGGCCTGGCGAAAAAGCTTATTGTTTTCGTTGCGATCCCGTTCGCGATCTTTCGATTCGGCTTCGGTTACCGGGCTCGCGATTTCGGGATTCAGCTCGAAGGTCTGCGCGCTCTGCGCGGTAGTCATTTGCCAGTTGTACTTGTCGTGGGCGGCGCTTTCCTTTGCTTTCAATATTTCTTCAGCGGTGGCGGCGCAGCGTTCCGACGCGAACACTTTACGGTCTTTCAACTTTTGGTGGGTCTGCCGATTTGTTTCCTTTGGCTATTCGTTGAAGCCGGATTAGTCGAAGAATTCTTCTTTCGTGGTCTCGTTCAATCACAATTCGCTGCCTTCTTCAAATCCGAAGTAAGCGGTGTCGTATTGATGTCGCTAATTTTTGGCTTGGCGCATGCACCCGGTTTCATTTTTCGACATGCGGGCGAAGTCGAAGGACTCGGCTCAAATCCGAGCGCGCTCGATGCGATTGCCTACTCGATTGTTGTGCTGGCAGTAAGCGGGATCACTTTCGGCGTCATCTGGGCACGAACAAAAAATCTCTTTGCCGTAATGCTAATCCACGCTGCCGGCGACTTACTGCCAAATTTCGCAGGATTCGTCAGGACGTGGTTGTGACGAGGACGGCGCCGGTGGCGCAACGCGGACTTGTCGATTCGGTTCACCAGAAATCAGAATCCCATACCGGAAAGTACCGCGGAATATTCGGTGACAAACGAGGTCAGCTGCGGATGAGATGCCTCGAATTTTTCAACGGTTTGTTTTAGCTTCTGCAAAACTCTGTCAACACTTTCGGGTCTTTCCTTCTTGATAGCGACTTCATGCGCCGAAGCTTCCACGAACTGGCTGATCCTCTCAGCCTCTGCCTCGTCCGTTTTCGCAACTTCAGCAATGGCAGGCTTTAATTTCGCGAGGACGTCGAGAAGCTCGCTCTTCTTTTTGGGTGAAATGTGATCGGCCGATTCAACTGCTGATTTGATTTTCTGGATGCGTTCATCGGTCATGTCCAAGTATTATCCGTGCCGCGCCTCTCCACAATCTCCGGTGAAGATTTCGGTGCGTAGAGGTTAACACTCAGCGGATGTACTATCCGCTGTTCTCAGCGGATCGGATTGGTGTCACTTGAAAATGCGCTGAGTACGCCCGATACAGTCGATCACTAATCCACGAATTGACCTAATCCTCGTTGTAAGGATTCGATCCGGGCTGACGATTTGCTTGTCGATCTTCATCACCCTCTTGGCCGTCGGAAGGGCGAGAATACCTTTTCCATTTCATTTTCCACTTGCCGTGCTTGAACTTCTTCACCGGCATCCAGGTTTCGTAGCCACGAGGCGCTGGCGCCGAAAACGCGAAGTCGCTGTCAGATGACCTAAAAGCCTCGAGCGTCTGTGTGTCCAGGCGGCCCGTCGGCGGAAGTCCGGCGCTCGATTGAAATGCTTGCACGGCAAACGCCATTTGACGTCCATACTTGCCGTCAACTCGTCCGCGATAATATCCGCGGCTCATCAATTGATACTGCACGTCAGCGACAATTCGGCGGTTCACCCGAATTTGGGGTGATTGATAAAAGCTTGCCGAGTATGACGGGTTGGTTTGCAGCGGCTGTTCTGGTTGGCCAAACGACGGCGGCGGCGAGCTCTGACTGACGTGCCCGCTCGCATCAAGGCGAACGCTGTTCGGTTGAGCGACGGCAGGTTTTGAAGTCGATCGCGGTGCGGTGGCTACGGTATTCGAACCCGGCTGGACCGAGCGCAATGTCTCCTCATTGAGCTCGCCGGTTACTTGGAGGCCGTTGCGAATTTGGTAGCGCCGAATAGCCGCAGTCGTCTCCCCGCTTTTGTCGCCGGTAACTCTGCCGAAGTAAAAACCCTGATCTTTAAGTGTTTGTTGCAGCGAACGGATCGTCTCGTCGGCTTGCGCCAGGCTGACGCTGCATAACGTAATCGCAATAAATAACAGCGGAGGTTTCATAACCCGTCGAATCACTAATCGACTCGCTATTCAATTCGGATTCACGCGTGCAAATGCGCGCGTCGCCCTGAAATTGATCATCCGCCAGACTTCGCTTGGGCGATGTACTGTTTGATTGTTTTGAAATCGACGCCGCGCACAGTCCCGATAAGACGGCCACTTCGATCGTAAACGTTTACCTGCGGAATCGAACGAATATTGAATTGCTGCGCGACTGCCGTTTTCCAATTGACGATGTCGATCTTGCGCAGCGCAATCTCGGAATCACTCGTCGCCATTTGCTCAAGACTCGGTGACAGCTGCCGGCACGGACCGCACCAATCCGCATAAAAGTCGAGAATGGTCACATTACCGGGCGCGAGGTGTTGATTGATGTCGACCTGCTCGCCGTGTGAAATCACTTCGATCGGTGCGCCGCGAGAGGCAGCAGCGAGCGTTGCCTGATTGACCGTTTGTTGTGAAGAATATACTGAAGCGATCGCGGCATTGTAGTGAAAATGTTGCCGAACGTCGTTGGGCAACTCGACGAAATAAACTTTAGAGATTCCAGATTTCGTTTTTAGCACGATGCCATCAGGTTCCACACGGGTCACCGTGACGTTTTTGTATTCTTTTCCGCTAACCAGTTTGAAGTCGTCAGCGGTAACGACTGTCGTCAAAGACAAGATTAACGAGGCAACAATTTTCATCTGGCAATTATCTGAAGTCTTGAGCGATCGCATTGCGCGAAACAAGCGTTTTTTCCGGTCCCCCTCAAGTAGAACGGCTTGATTAAACGCTGCATTGTTGGCAGAAATATGATGATTGTTGTCATTGCTGCCACCAAGCTGTAATTCGAAAATCGGATCATGAATGCACGTACGATTAATAAAATAGAGTCCGTTTGCCGAATGGCACGATTCGGCTTCCTGCTTGCCCTGGGTCTGCTCGCGCTCCGTGCGATCTTCGCGACCGCGGCTCCGGTTAAAACCGACGCGCAACCGAAACCGGCTGCAGTCGCCACCGAAACAACTTCTCTGAAGCCTCCGAACAAAGGTCAGATCCCGGTCGCCTTTGTGATTTCCGACGGGGCCGTCGTCATCGACTTTTGCGGGCCATGGGAAGTGTTCCAGGATGTCATGATCCCGGGTAACGAAGAAATGCCGTTCCGTCTGTATACCGTGGCCGAAACGAAGAAACCGATCCGCACCAGCGGCGGAATGCAAATCGTTCCCGACTACACGATCCAGGATGCTCCATCGCCGAAGGTGATTGTCATCCCAGCGCAAAGTTCGCGAAGCCCGGAATTGTTGGAGTGGATCAGGAAATCCTCGAAAAGCACCGACGTCACCATGTCGGTTTGCACAGGCGCATTCGTTCTGGCGAAAACCGGACTATTAAAAGGTAAATCCGCGACAACCTATCACGGCGCATTCGGACGTTTTGCCATGGAATTTCCAGACATCGAGCTCAAGCGCGGTGCGCGCTTTGTTGAGAATGGAAATCTGGCGACGGCTGGCGGTCTTTCATCCGGAATCGATCTCGCGCTCCGTGTGGTCGAACGCTATTACGGTCGCGAGGTTGCCAGTAAGACCGCCTACAACATGGAATATCAGGGAGAAGGTTGGATGAGTGCCGATTCAAATCAGACCTATGCCACCGCGCTCACCTCCACCGCTGAGCACCCGCTTTGCGCGGTATGCAGTATGGATGTCGACGCAAAGACCGCGCCGAAATCTGTCTTCAAGGGCGCGACTTATTATTTCTGCTCGGAAGATGACAAGAAAACTTTCGACGCAGCTCCGGATAAATTTGTCAGCGCTGTCCCGCCTCAATCAAAAGGATCCGGTTCCTCCAATTGAAATCGAAACGCGCACGTAGGCCTAACAAATCATCATTCGAAGCGTTGACACGTCGGATTGTGTTTGTGGCGGGGTCCGGCGTAGAGATTCTTGACCTTGCCGGACCGCTTCAGGTCTTTGCCCGCGCATCGGAAATGCACAGCCGAGCAAATCCTGGATCGCCTCCGATCTATGCAGTCGAAGTGGCCACGGTTTCTTTGTCTCGATCTCTGATTGCCAACTGTGGTCTGCGGATCACCGCTGACAGGACCTTTCGCGAAGTGCGCGGAAACATCGATACGCTGCTCGTGGCCGGCGGCGATGCGATTGAGCAAAATGAAATCAACCCGGAAGCGGTGCGCTGGTTGAAAAGAATTGCCCGACGAACCCGGCGCGTCGGCTCGGTGTGCACCGGTGCAATGCTTCTGGCTCGCGCCGGTTTGCTCGATGGTCGTCGCGCCACGACTCATTGGAACTGGTGTCAGACCCTGATCAAACGCGCTCCGCGCACGCAAGTCGATGCCGATCCAATATTTGTCAGGGACGAAAACGTTTATACCTCCGCTGGCGTTACGGCTGGAATGGATCTGGCGCTGGCGTTGGTCGAAGAAGATCACGGTTCGCGACTTGCTCTGCAGGTTGCGCGCAATCTGGTGCTCTATCTGCGGCGGCCCGGTGGCCAATCGCAATTCAGCGCCGCGTTATCACTGCAACTAACGGATCGAAAACCGTTGCGCGAATTGGAGGCTTGGGTGCTCGATAACCTTCACAAACCGTTGACCGTGCCGTTATTGGCAGAACGCGTAGCGATGAGTCCGCGAAATTTCGCACGCATCTTCATCAAAGAAATGAAGACAACGCCTGCCAAGTTTGTTGAGCGTTTGCGCGTCGAAGCAGCACGCCGGCGCCTGGAAGAAAGTCATAACAGCATGGAAATGATCGCCGGCGAATGCGGCTTCGGAAACGTCAACTCGATGCGGAACGTCTTTCAGCGCACCCTGAAAATCGCCCCCGGCCAATACCGTCACCATTTCCGCCACGTGAAATATCACCTGCCTCAGAAGATCTAATAAGGAAAGCAGGAACGCGAAAACTTTATCAGGAAAGCAGGAAGGCAGGAAAAAGGTGGAGCGCGTGGTCCCCAACGCGTTCGCTCGAACCCGGCATCGTTTGCCGCAGTTATTTTGTGAAGTACTCCAGCGTTCGCTGGATTGTGATTTCCTTGGGATTACAACAGGTGACAGAGATTTCTATTTCGTCTTCGCCTCCCTTTCCGCCGCCAGTCCGCAGAGTAATCTTCGCGTTTTCCAAGTCTTCGGAGGTAAATCCGTTTCTGAGAAGCACTTGTTTGGCCAAAGGCACCTCGTTGGTCTTGACCGCTATCATCAACTGATCGTGATCGTCTTTGTTGGTCTTAACATGTGCCTGAGCTTCAATGGCCTTTTTCTGCAGCGCTGTATCGTCACCGCTACTCGGTTGCGCCATCGCGGTGATCGGAACGATCATGAGCAGGAGTGGCGTGAGAATGAACGCTGGAGTGATGCAGAGCAGATTCATACAGACATGATTACGATCCATTTCCTCAAACTGCCGTCAATCGGAGAGACTCAAAAGGCTGAGTTACAAAATAAACCTCGACACTCGCTCGAAAATCTTTCAAGAATTCCGTTTCACTTTCGGGTCCACTTCAATCCGTTCTTACCACTGTATCATTAGCACCACGCATATGAACACACGCCTCCACCTGACTATCCTTGCCGCCGTTTCCGCCTTGCTCACGTCTTCACTATCGTTGTCGCAGGCGCAGATACCGGCCGCAAGCAAGCACCCCGAAGTGCCCGACGGTACGCGTAAATGCATAAAACCCCCGGAACGTGCACCACAACAATTTCAGTTATTCAGACCGTTGGCCTGTCTGGAGCCTGTAGTTAACGCCAGTGCCACGGCCGGCAATCAGGCTGAGAGTTTTGTGAACGTCAATCCCACCAACGCAAACAACATTGTCGCCACCTCGAACAACCCCAGCTCAGCCAGTATTTTCCGCGCGTACTCAACAGATGGCGGCACGACATGGACGCGCGGCACGATCGCCACGGGTGTGGCCTGCTGCGATGGACAAGCGGCGTGGGACTCGTTCGGCAATTTGTTTCTGGTGTACATCAACAACAGCGTCGACCAAATCAACGTGATCCTGAGCACCGATGGCGGCGTCACGTTCAGTGCACCTGTAACAGCAGGCACTGGCAGCATTGACCAACCTTCAATCGCTGTGGGGAACGGTAGCGTTTGGGTCGACTGGAATCAGAGCGGAAGTATGGTCGCGCGAGGCGCGCCAGTGACCGGTCTCGGTACGTGGGGGCCATTCAACGCGCAGCAATCGATCCCGTCAGCTAGCGGCAGCTTCGGCGGTATCGCTGTCGGACCCGGTCCGAACGGCGGCAAAGTCATCGTGACCTATCAGAGCCCGACTGGCGGTGAAGGCCCGGCAACGATCTTCGCCAATGTAGACGCAGACGGTTTGGGAGTAGGCGGTTTCGGCACGCGAATTACCGTTACGTCTACCAATGTCGGTGGTTTCGACTTCATTCCAGCGCAAAGCGGACGCTCGATCGACGCTGAGGCCGGCTTGGTATGGGACGCGACTGGTGGCCCATTCAACAACCGCATCTACCTGGTGTACACAGATGAGACCGTTAATGAGAACAATGACACAGACATTATGATGCGAACATCGACTGATGACGGCGCGACGTGGACCGCGCCGGTCCGTGTCAACGATGACGCAACCACGAACAGTCAGTTCCTGCCCTACGTCGCTCTTGATCCGACAAGCGGCATAGTGGCAGTGGGCTTTCACGATTGTCGCAATGATAACGGTGTACCCGGTCCAGGCGGTACGAACATGATCCCTAACGATGATGCCGAATACTACGGCACTTTTACCACCGACGGCGGCGCAACCTGGGCGCCGAACAGGCGCTTGAGCGGAGGGTTCTCGAACGCATCAGACGCGAACAACGGCGTCGACTATGGTGACTACGTTGGTCTGTCCGCATTCGGAGGCAAGCTCTACACGCTTTGGGCGGACAACGCGAACTGCGACGGCACGAACCCGAACGGCACGTTGCACCAGTTCGATCTTTACACAAACCCACTCGCGCTATCGGGGGGAACTCCGACGCCGACACCAACCGCAAGTCCGACTCCAACCGCGACAGCTACGCCCACCCCGACTGCAACCGCTACAGCGACACCAACTGCTACGGCGACTCCGACTGCGACGGCAACGCCCACTGCAACAGCTACCGCGACTGCCACGCCTCGACCTACACCCACCCCGAGAATACAACCCACGCCAAGACCTCGTCCTACCCCGCTACCGCGTCCCTAACCGGAAAAGACTCAGAACATTTTTTGAATTAGGAAAGCAGGAACCCTTTAGCCCCGGAAAGTTTTGAATCGGCAGGACAGAACGCTCGCCACTATTCAAAACAATTCCGGCTCGTCGCTTCTCCTGCATGCCTACTTCCTAACCAAGTTCAACTCCGGGTCGGGAACCACTTTCTCGGAAAGGAATTCCTGCTTTCCTGATTAAATTTCCAACACCGTTTCCAACGGAAGATCCGGATCGAGATGATTGGAAGCGAGCCAGTCGCGATTGAAGAGCGTTGATTGATATTTCTGCCCCGAATCGCAAAGGATTGTAACGATCGTTTGGCCTGGACCAGATTCTTTGGCGAAGCGCACCGCGCCGGCAACGTTGATGCCGCTTGATAAACCGAGGAACAAACCTTCTTCACGCAGCAGCTGGTAAACTATCGTTAGGCCGATCTGATCCGGAATGCGATAAGCACGATCAACCTTGCTGCCGTCGACATTCTTCGTGACGCGGCCCTGACCGATGCCTTCCGCAATCGAATCACCGTCGTTGGTTTCCAGATTACCGTTTGTAAACCACGACCACATCGCGGCGCCAAATGGATCAGCACAGACGATCTGGATCTTGGGATCTTGCTCCTTCAGATAAGTGCTAACGCCTGCAAGAGTGCCGCCCGTGCCTACAGCAGCAACAAACGCTGTGACTTTGCCTTCAGTCTGTTTCCAAACTTCGGGGCCGGTGCTGCGATAATGCGCATCGCGATTCGCGGTGTTATCGAACTGGTTCGCCCAGAACCAGCCGCGCTCCTCTGCAAGGCGACACGCGATATGATTGTAGTTTTCCGGATCCTTATACGGTTTTTCCGGAACTGCTTTTACTTCCGCGCCGAGAGTTCGGAGCAAGTGCATCTTTTCAGGCGACTGATTATTCGGAATCACAATCACAGTGCGATATCCCCTCGCCCGTCCGATCACAGTAAGGCCGATTCCGGTGTTCCCGGCAGTTCCCTCAACGATCGTTGCGCCCGGCTTAAGGTGACCCGCTTTCTCAGCGTCAGTGATGATTCCGTAAGCGGCACGATCTTTCACCGATCCGCCCGGATTCATGAATTCCGCTTTTCCCAGGATCTCGCATCCCGTCAACTCCGACAGCCGCCGCAGTCGGATCAAAGGTGTATTTCCAACGTATCCATCGATTCCCGGGTATGTCGCACTCATGCGCTCTTGCTCGTCCTCGAATTACTCCCCAAAATTCTTAAGCCAGTTCTCAGTTTTCGATAGCCAGTTTTTTGCAGCGCGCGGATCACAGCGACGAAAACATCATGCTTGCAAGTAACCCGCAAGAACTCCGCTGGGGACAGCGGACGCCACAACTTCTGGAATACTAATTAGAAAAATCGCCCGGCTTTATTTTTCGTCCCAAGAGAGACCTTCCGTCATCATCTTCACTTCGCTGCCGCCGCCAGCCGGTTTCACGAAGATCGTGAGCTCAGCATCTCCCCGTTTCCGCTTCAGTATCGCAGAGGCCGGCGTGATCAGATCGCTGCCTTGCTTTGTCCATCCCTGGGCTTTGAGGTTTGCCGTCAATTCAGCACACGCACTTTTCACGTTCGCTTTGCTCTTGAATCCCAGTTGTTCAACAAGCGCCTTGTAATCAACGTCCGACGCGTCTTTCGTGAGCGCCAAATCCTTGACGTTTAATTGGTCCTTCGCCGGCTTGGCCACGGGCTTTTCGCTGAGCTCAGTCGTCGGTTCGTCAGTTGTTGATTTTTCCGTTGCGTCCTCTTCGGCCTGTTTCGGAACCGCGGGCTGAAATTCTTTTGGAGTCTCTCCGAGCGGCGCAACAAAATTCACGTTCACCTCCCACGTCTCGCCGAACACGTCAGCCGGGCCATCGGTAGCCAGTTCTCCTTTCACCTGACCGTCCGCATACTCGAAGTTGTTTGTTTGGATCTTGCCGATCGAGCTGAAATTTTGGTGTTTAAGCGCACTGTGCACTACTTCACAGCCAAAGATGTCGCCGTCTTCGTGGAGCGAAACAATCAATGCGCTGCCGAACTTGCCGAACCCCGCATTAAAGTCCGGCTTTTTATCTTTGGAATGATCCTTCTCAGTGAAAACCAATACAATCGAAGGTTTATCGCCAAAGGGCTCGCGCCAATGCGCCGACACATATGCCAGCTTCGCCTCTTTGCCGTTTCCCTTGAACACGCCCGTCACTGTCGGTTTCACATTGGCGGCGGGCCCCGGCTTTTTCGAGGGTGGCAACGATTCTCCAGCACGAAGCAGCGCCACATCGAAATGCACGTCCAAACCCGACGGAAACATCCCTTCGGTCTCGTTAGGCTGATTGGCTTTGCCAATCGCCCGGCCGTCCTGCAGCTTTAACTCCCCGGTCGCTTCACCTCTACGCCTGCCGAGGGATACGTCGCCGGCGCCGGCGCCCCAACCCTTGAATACGCCTGCCTTTGTGAACTCCAGTTTCACGTAAGGCTTTCTGAAATCAGGCATGTCACCCGTCTTTTCCGATTTCATCGCCGCGCTAAGTTTCTCATTTGAAATCGTTGGACCGCTCAGGACCACCGCGATCCCCTCCTCACCGTCAACCGTGGTCTCATAGGCCGCGGCGTTTTTTAGCGGATAGCTTTTACCTTTAACCGTCACTGTCCCCTCGCCGACGTTTGCTGGCTTGGCCCCACCTTGTGCAAAGAGCATTGCCGAACCGCTGATGAGCGCGACCGCCAATAAACAAAAAGATATCTTTGTCATAATAAATGTTTTCGCTGCAGCGGCAGAACCATCAAAGCCGCTTCCGATGGCAGGCATTTCAACAGCATGACGATTAAGTGCCAAGTCTGAAGTCGATCCGCGGTTGCAAAGATAGCGTCGACGATTGTCAGTTCTCGATCTTTTGTAGACGTCGCTCTGCGAGCGACGCGCAGGCGTTCGCAGGGACGTGGCTAAGCTGTTTCAAAAAACCCTCGGCCGCCCAAATCCATTCGACGCCTTATCAATCGCCCACGATAATGCGCGACCGTGTTGAAAAAATCATTCTATTTTCTGGTCGTTAGCCTCGGCGCGTTGCTGCCGATCTTTTGCTATGCTGAAAGCTTCACCATCGAGCAGGTACTGAGTGCACCCTTTCCGTATGGCCTAACGAGCGCGTCGCATGCACCGCGCGTCGCGTGGGTCTTCGACAACAAGGGCGAGCGCAACATCTGGCTGGCAGACGCGCCGGATTTCAAACCACGACAGGTGACTCACTACAAAGGTGATGATGGTCAGGCGATCGCGGGCGTGCGACTGACGCCCGATGGGAAGACGATCGTTTATGCGCGCGGCAGCGAGACGAACAAGGAAGGCACCTCGGCAAATCCGACAAGCCAGACAAAAATGCCGAAGCAGCAGGCATGGGCGGTGAACGTGAGCGGTGGTGAGCCGCGGTTGCTCGGCGACGTTGGCTGCAACGAGGAAGGTTGCGAGGATCTGCAGGTTTCGCCTGATGGAAAAAATGTCGTTTGGTCGGCGAAAAAGCATCTTTGGATGGCGCCGATCGACGGCAAGAAAAAAGCAGAACAGCTAGACGAGTTGGCGGGCGAGAGCGATACACCGCGCTGGTCGCCAGACGGAAAACGGATCGCGTTCCGCTCAAATCGCAAGGACCACTCGTTCATTGCCGTGCTCGATCTGGCGACGAAGAAAATCAGTTATCTCGCGCCGACCACGAATCGTGATGCCGGTCCAGTCTGGTCGCCGGACAGCAAAAAGGTCGCGTTTATTCGACAGCCCGGAGTCGAATACAAACGGCCGCTTATTCCTGAGTTCCCGCGACCGTGGGCTCTTTGGATCGCAGATGCGCAGAGCGGCGAAGGCCGCGAACTGTTTCATAGCGGCAACACCATGGAAGATTCGCTGCCGCTGTTTACGTTTGAATCACTGAAATTCACGGATGCGGGCCGCATCATCTTCGCCAGCGAGAAAGACGGCCGCAATCATCTGTACTCCATTGCTGAAACCGGTGCAGATCCTCAGCTTCTCACGCCAGGCGATTTTGATGTAGAAGACGTGGCGTTAAGCGCGGACAAGCGAAGCATCCTCTACACTTCGAATCAGAACGACATCGATCGCCGGCACATCTGGCGCGTCAGCGCGACGGGCGGCGAGCCGAAGGCCCTAACGAGTGGCGAAACCATCGAGTGGAACCCGGTCGAAACAAGCGATGGAAAGAACGTGTTGTGTCTCGGCTCAACCGCGACATCGCCAGCAATGCCTTACCGCCTAACGAGCAGCGGCCGAGAGCCGATCGCGAAGAATATGCTTCCGTCTGATTTCCCAGAGGCGCAATTAGTCACGCCAAAGCAGGTCGTGTTTAAAAGTGAAGACGGCCTGGAAATCCACGGCCAATTGTTCACTCCAAAAAGCCAGAAAGAACGCGGAGCGGCTCTCATCTTCACGCACGGCGGCCCGATCCGGCAGATGCTGCCCGGGTTTCATTACATGGAGTATTACCACAACGCCTATGCGATGAATCAATACTTGGCGAGCAAAGGTTACACCGTGCTCTCCGTGAATTACCGGCTCGGCATTATGTACGGAAGAAAATTTCGAGAGCCGGCAAAATCGGTTTGGCGCGGTGCATCCGAATACCAGGACGTGATCGCGGGCGCAAAATTTCTGCAAACGCTCGACACTGTTGATCCGCAGCGGATCGGTCTCTGGGGCGGATCGTACGGCGGTTTTCTGACCGCCATGGGCCTGGCCCGCAACTCCGATATTTTCAAAGCCGGCGTCGATTTCCATGGCGTGCACGACTGGGCGATTTTCCTGCCGATGTGGGCCGATAACGTAGAAGCCGCGCCGGACGTCAAAGAAGCGCGCGAACTCGCGTTCAAATCATCGCCAGTCGCAAGCGTCGCGAACTGGCGCTCTCCAGTTCTGTTTGTGCATGGCGACGACGATCGCAACGTGCCCTTCCAGCAAACCACCGATCTGGTGGAAAAACTTCGCGCCCAAAAAGTCGTGTTCGAAGAGCTAATCTTTCCCGACGAAATTCACGACCTGCTCCGCTGGAGCGATTGGATCCGTGTGTACCGCGCCACCGCCGAATTCTTTGACCGCACCCTAGCTCCCTCTGGCCAGCAGCAATAATTGCCCGCGGCGAGCGGGACCCGGCGAGCTGAGGCTCCCTAAACAAGCTCGCGTGCCGCATAATTGGTTGATTGACAGTAGGTCACGACGCTGACAGGCTCCGCGCCTATGAAAAAATTCGTCGCCCTCCTGCTCTGCCTCTCGCTTAGCTTTTTTATCGCCGCACGTGCGGCGAAACCGAGTCATGCGCCGCCTGCTCACGCGAATACCGCTCACAAAAAGGGCGAGGGACAAAAAGCCGACGCCAAAACTTTGCTCGATGATGCAAGCAAGGCGCTTGCTGCAATGATCAAAGCCGCACGCGCCGATAGCGGGCTTGATCCAAAGACGGCGAAAAACAAACCATTTTGGAAATCGACCCAACTGGTCGCGAAAAATTTAAAGACCGCAAAAAGCGGTCTCACCGCAAAAAGCAACGACTTCTTCAAGGGCATCGCGGAAGCCCGCAGAGCCGAAGAGCAGATCAAAGTCGATTGGCAACTGACGGATTCAAAAAACAAGCAGGTGATCGACGACGGCAAAAAGCTTGGCCACGCAATCGCTTTGTTGCGCACCAATTACTCGAAGGAAGCTGCGCGAAAGAAGAAAGGCGGCGACTTGACCGCAAAGGAGAAAGCGGAGTTCGAGAAAATCCAGGCGCAACAGAAGGACTTGCTGGCGAAGATCTCGAAGCTGGAGAAATCGGCCCAAAAAGACAAGGCGCTGGAAAAAGGTCTGCGCGAAATCCAAAAAAACGCGGAGCGCATCGTCAAAGAACCGGCAAGCCTCGATGCATACATCGCAACGCTTTACTTGCTCGATGTTCAAGCCGGCCTCCTTCACGGCTATGAATACTACGTCGACAAGCCGTGGCGTGCCGACTACCTGGGGCTGGTGAACTGGATAGCAGGGTACGACACTTGGTACTACACCTGGTACGACACGGTTTCGTACGACTGGGCGTGGGTCGACACAAGCGTGGATGTTTACGAAGACATCACCGTTTCAGAATCGGTGTCGCAGGAGGAAATCAGTTCGGAAGAATCTTACGCCGAAAATGAATCGTTCGAGATGTCTGATGCTGAGGAGGAAGAAGTAGCTGCCGAGGAAGACAGCGACGAAGAAGTCGCCTCTGCCGATGACGACAGCATGGAAGACGCTTCCGGCCAGGGCGACGAAGACATCAGTGACAATGACGAAGGTGCCGACGATTCCGGCGATGAGGATGCCGGCGATGACGGCGCCGACGATGAAGGTGGCGACGACGGCGGTGATGAAGGCGAGTAACCGAACCCGTGGATGTTTACCAAATCGGAATAACGCTTTTTCGCGGGTCATCGTCGCGTTTGCCCACGTTTCGCTCGCGCCTATCACGCTCCGCTCGCGCCCAGCGCAGCATCGACATCCGGGAAAATTCGAAATGTTCGATCCAGCCGCGAAGTTTCGAAAATCAAGCGCAACGTTTCCTGCAGACCACTCAGGAAAAACTTGCCGCCGTACGCTTCAACCTCTTGCATCGCCAGAATAAGCGCTGCCACCCCCGCGCTATCGATGTAGGTCACGCGGGAAAGATCTATCACGATCCGATCCGGTTTTTTCTTGATCATTGCGTTAAGTGACTCTGTGACGGCAGGTGAAACGTGCAGATCGATATCGCCTTCAAGCGGCAGGACATTCGGGCGGTTTTGATGCAGCACCGGAGCGGCTGGCGAAGCGTTGTCTCTCATACAATTCCTTCATCGTGACTCGCTTATGGCTTGGGCGTATGGCTACGCGAAAATCCTAGGTGTGCTGGCAAAACCTAGCCTTTTTCCGGTTTTGGAATGCTTTCACCCTGTGCTCAGGCATTCGCGCTACAATTGCAAGCGTTCTCCGTGCTGCCGTTCCAGCAAACCACCGATCTGGTCGAAAAACTGCGCGCCCAAAACGTCGCGTTCGAGGAGCTAATCATTCCCGACGAAATTCACGATCTGCTCCGCTGGAGCGATTGGGTGCGGTGCTACAAAGCAACTACTGATTTTTTTGACAGGAAGCTGGCCGCGACACCGTAACACTGATGACCGATATGGGATCGCCGAGCGCCGAAACCGCTATCTCTCCTTGCGAATCAGCCTCAACAACGCCTCCTGATTCGCCGCTAAAAACTCGGAGATTCGCTGGCGGTTGACGTCGGCGACGATGATTTGGCCGACCTCGGTGTTGACCTCGCTGAAGATGCCGTGAGACCTCATCTTTGCGACTTGGTACTGGTTGTCCTCGGTGGGGGTGACGTAGTGCACCGAGGCCGCCTTGAAGCGGTGCACCAGGAAGAGGTGGACGAGGGTCATTAGGCGCTTCTTGCGCAGCGAGTCCGCAAAGGTGTTCTGGTCGCGCACCGAGAGGATGCTACGGCCACGCCGGTCGTGGATGGGGGAGAAGATGACATTGGCGAGTTTCTCCTCCCCCTCGTCGTAGACTCCGAGTTCGAGTAACTCCGAGCCGGCGCGCTGGGGCCGCATCTGGACGCGGAGCCTGCCGGGGAGCTTATAGTGCCGCATCCACATCACCAGCCACTCTTCAAGGAGCTTCTTGGGGACCTCGGTCTGTATCAGGTGCTGATGCTGGGTCGAACCCTTGCCCATTGCCATGGTCGTCGCCGTGCGCCCTGACGTAGCGGCCAATGCGGCGTCCGCGCGCGGTCCGCCGACGAGCGTCTGGGGCGTGCCGTAGGGAGAATCGACCATACGGAGTTTTCGTTGCAGGCGGGCGAGGGCGAGCATGCCGTCCTGCTTGAGGGCCAGGGTGAACTCCTCGGCGGCGAGGCCGTCGATCTGGTGACCGCCGTAGGTGATGAAGTTGAAGACGAACCCCAGCTTGCCGAGTTCTTCGGGAAACCTTTGCATTTCCTCGTCGCTCATGCCGGTGGTGTCCCAATTGAACGATGGCGATAGGTTGTAGGCGAGCATCTTGTCTGGAAACTCCGAGTGAATCGCCTCGGCGAACTCGCGCGCGTCCTCGAGGTTGGCGGTCTTGGTCTCCATCCAGAGCAGGTCGGCGAAGGGCGCCGCCGCAAGCGACTTGGCGATGGCGTACGGAATACCGCCGCGCACCTGGTAGTACCCTTCGGGCGTCCTGGCCGCCTCGCAGTCCCAGTCCACGTCGACGCCGAGTTCGTGCGCCTTCTCGCGGGCGGCGTAGAGCGAGGCGCGCGCGGCGAAGCGCCGCCAGTCGTCGACGCTTGTCTCGACCGGTTCACCTTCGCTCGACCGGAATTCGATCACTTCGGCAACCGCCTCCCCGAAGGTGTTCAGTTCGGCGTCGTTCTCCCAGGCATCGAGGAAGCGGGCGGTGATCCGGTCGAACATCGGTTCGATCGAGGTCTCTTTCCCCTCCCGCAACGACGCCACGGCTTCGGCGGCTTGCGCCAGAATGCCCCGGCGCTCCAGCCATTCCCGGGCCACGGTGTGCTCGCCGGCCGGTATGGCGTAGAGGAGATGGCCGGTGAGTTCGGCGACTCCCAGCTCGTGAAAATGCTGGATCAACGCCAGAAAGCACGGCTTGTAGGCCGGCACGTTGGGGTTGGTCGCGCCAACCAGGAAGGGTTGATCGCGTTCGTCGCCGCGACCTTCGATCAGATTGGCGGCTTCGGCGTCGGTACGGGCGACGATGAGGCCGGGAACGCCCATGACGTCGAGCTGGAAGCGGGCCGCGTTCAGTCGCTTGTTCTGCTCGTCCTGCGGCACAAGGACTTTGCCGCCCTGATGGCCGCACTTCTTGGTGCCCGGACGTTGGTCCTCGATGTGGTAGCCCGGAACGCCGGCTTCCACGAAGCGGCGGATTAGATTGCGCACGTGTGGATCGCCGCCGTGGCCGGTGTCGGCGTCGGCGATAATGAACGGCCGAAAATCCCGAGCGTTCGTCGAGGCGCGCTGCGTCTCAGTCATCCGCGAACGCAGATACTGCTGGTTGCGATCCGCCGAGAGCAGGGCGCGCACGAGCGTCGCTGCTTCGTCGGGCACCTGGCTGAGCGGATAGCTGGCGAGATCGGGTCCCGGGTCCTCGCTCGTTCCGCCCTTGGCGGAGGTCGCCCAGCCGCCGAGGTAGATCGCCTCGATCCCCATCCGCTTCATCGCCACCGCCTGCCCCGGCGAGTACGGGCCAAAGGTGGTGATGCTCTTGTGCTCCGCGAAAAGTTCGCACAAGCGATCGTAAAACGCCGTGGCCGCCTCACGCGCTATCGTGTAGTCGTGGCGGATGGTGCCGCGCTGCTCGACTACCTGACGCGCGGTATACGGCCTAACGATCCCCGCGAATCGGGGACTGTCGAACCACTCTTGGGTCGCGTTGATTTCCTGTTCGAACGATCTCGTAAGGGCACTCCTTGGTTCAGACAACAAAATCGAGATTCTCGGTGATCCGCGTTCCGTCTCGCTCGAAGGCGTCGATGTAGGACCGGACGCGGGATCTGGCATTGGCGAGATCGTGATTGTGCAGGTTCAAATTTAGAAGATCGATGTACCAAGGCAGCTTGGTCCGATTGGTCACGTAGGTAGCGACGATCTCGCGTGCGATCGGCAGCGTGGTCGTCTTCGAATCGTCGTGGACGTCGCGGTCGCGGGCAGCGAGCAGCTTCTCGTATTCTTCGTCGAGCAGGCGGATAAAAAGCGCCAAATCGAACTTATCGCCGGCACTGGCGCCCGTTTTTGGGTCGTCCTCGGTGAGTTGTGCGCCCTTGTGCAGCCATTCCCAGAGGATGCTGACCCGGATCTCGCCGGTCGCCATGTCCTCCATTAAATAGAGCACATCGTCGTTGCCGAAAAAGTCCGCCGGCTTGAGCGCCGCGGCCTGGAAACCCTGCTCGAAGGCGTTGCCGTATTGCAGGGCGACGCTCAGCAAGTCGCGAGCTCCCCGTACCGTGCGCGGCGCCGGCTCGAGCAGCACCAGCCCGTCGGCGTCCTCCTGCATGTAGGTGAGCGGCGGGAACTTGCGTTCGAGCTGGTTATCCGCGCCGACCTCTTCCCATACCGGCCGCACGATGTGCACCATTTTCCAGTGCGCCACCCACTTGCCGCTCGCGCCCGCGAGTTGCTCGCGCTCGCCGCCTGCCTTCGCCCTGTGCATGCTTGCGGCGACGCCCGCCGCGGAGCCGACCGGGATGTTGGGCTCCATACCGCCCTGCCACAGAGCGCGGCGGCCGTTCCGATCGGGGGTGTTCACGGCCCGGCGCACGCGGTCCTCGTAATTGCGCATGTAGCCGTAGGTCATACCGATGGCATCGATATTGGGGTTGACGAAGTCCGGATCCCACACCATCGCGTCGGCGACACTGTTGATGTAGTCCCACCGCCCAGTGTTGAAGCCGACGAAGTGGCGGTCGAGGACGGCGCGGATCTCCATCAACTGGAAGGACGCCTCGATCTGTTCGACGAGGACGTAGACTTTGATCGTGCCTATCGGTAGCCCGAGATGCTGCTCGAGCGCCGCGAGCAAGTCGTTCCACAGCGCTGCCTCCTCGGCGGTCTGGATCTTCGGGAGGTACAGGACGATCGATGCCCCCGAGTCGCGTAGGCGCTGGTGGTTGTTGACCACGTAGAGCGCAACATCGACGATCGAAGCAGAGAAGCCGCTGCCGTCCTTCTCGCGCACGTGGCGGTCGTCGAGATGCAGACCCCGCGCGCGAAAGATCTTGGTGGTGAAGTCAAGCTGCTGGCGCCAGTCGGCGACGATGGGTCGCCCGAAAAAGCCTTGCGCCCAATGGTTCATCTCGGCGCTGACTTTTTCGGCGACGCGCAGGAAGCGTGGGTCTTTGGCGATCGCGAGCTGGAGGTTGTGCTGGTTGTCGAGCGACATGGTATCGACCTGCCCGAGGGCGTCCTCCCCATCGAACATCCAGCCGTCAGCGCCCGAGAGCAGAGCGTAAGCGATGTTGCGCAAGCCGCTCTCGGTGCTCGCCCGTGGCCGGGTGGCCGGCCCAGTGCCTTGGATCCACTGGCGCATCAGATCGGCCGGGATCTCGCTCCCGTCGAAGTTTCCATCGCGCGCGTCCTGAACGCGGATGCCCGTTCGCGGAATCAGCGCATGAGGATCGAGGAAGGCAATGCGCTGCCGGCCGCGCTCCCGCGTCAGTCGCCGAGCGATGCGCCTTGCCATCAGCTCGTGCTGGTCACGGTTGAGCGGCGCCAGAACCTCCAACGCCTCAAGCGCCGCCGGGCTGTAGACCTCCGGATACGCTTTAAGGATGCTCTCGCGGTAATCGAGTCTTCGAGTCATCTGCCTCTCTTATCCACAAAACTTATACTGCCGAGGGATCTCGCACCCATTGCGGATAAACGCTCGCTGAACTAAACCGCTGCATTCGTCGAATACTCTTGATCCTTCCTCAATCTTCACGTTCTTCCGGAAATGTGGGCATATTATAGATCTTGATTCTTTCTCGCTCCAATACAAGGAGTGATAATCTTGCATCTCGATAACGAAAGTATCGCAAAGTTTCAACGTGAACTGGGGGCGATGGGCTACAAATTCCAATTCGTTACCCTGGCCGGTTTCCACGCGCTCAATTACAGCATGTTTCAACTCCCGCAAGGCTGTCGCGATCGAGGAATGGAGGCGTGTGCGGAACTGCAAGGTTCAACCGAACACGAACAGTTTCAGTGAACCGGGCAGAGACGGCTTCGTCGGCATCCGCGGCTTTAACCGACAGCCGTCTGGCCGCGCTTTGCGCAGAGGAGGCGCGGAACGCATTCCGCGATTACGTGGCGCGCTTCGGCGAGATCACGCAGCGGGCCCGCGATCGTTTTCTGGCGCGCGACTGGCACGGCAGCTACAACGACGCGGCCGAGAGACTGCATCTTTATTCGGGTGTGCTCGATGGCCTAACGAATCGCGTCGAAAGCTTGTTGGGTGCGCGTTTGCGTGAACGCTCCGTCTGGCAGGCGACCAAGGCTGTCTACTCCTCGCTCATCGCGCAGTCGATCCGCTGGGAAATCGGCGAGAGTTTTTTTAATTCACTTACCCGCCGCGTTTTTGCGACGGAAGGAGTTGATCAGGCGATCGAGTTTGTCGATACCGATTTCGACGCCCCGCCTACCGAACATGATGCTGAACCTTGCCGCGCGTCCACCGGCGCAGCATTGCCGGATTTAATTTCGAGTGCACTGACCGATGTCGACAGCGGCTTTGCGAACCATCACTGGCGCGATTTAGACGGCGCGATCGCTGCGGCCGCGGAACGCATCTTGTCCAGGATTGTGCCGCAAAAGGACGCCACTCTCGAAATTTTCCGCGGTGTCTTTTATCGTGGTCGCGGAGCGTATCTCGTCGGCCGAATCACGGCCGGTGCCAGGGCGATCCCGGTGGCATTTTGTGTGCGTCATCCGGATGAAAGCGGGCTCACCCTGGACGCGGTCTTAATGGGTGAGGGCGACCTTTCCATTCTGTTTTCTTACACGCGCGCCTATTTCCGCGTCGCGGCGCCGTCGCCTTACGACCTGGTGAAATGGTTGCGAGAGTTGATGCCGCTCAAGCGCACCGCCGACCTTTACAACGCGATCGGTTTTAACCGACATGCCAAAACGGAGTTTTATCGCGATTTCGTCGCGCAGATGAATGCCTCGGCTGACCGTTTCAAAACGGCCGAAGGCACGCCCGGAATGGTCATGCTGGTCTTCACTTTGCCCAGCTACGACGTCGTTTTTAAGGTGATCAGGGACCGATTCGATCCTCCCAAGGATACGACTCCAAACGATGTGATGCGCCGTTACAAGCTAGTCTTCGACCACGATCGTGCCGGACGTCTGGTGGAAGCGCACCAGTTCGAGCACCTCCGCATCCCAAGGAATCGATTCGAGCCGGCCCTCCTGGAAGATTTGCTCCGCGCAGCTGGACAGATGGTGCGGCTGGAAGGCGACGATGTCGTCATCGCCCATGCTTACGTCGAGCGCCGCATTCGTCCGCTTAACATTTTCTTCACCGAAGCCGATGCGACTCAGATTGCAGATGCCGCTCGCGATTACGGCCAGGCTATCAAGGATCTGGCCGTGTCGAACATTTTTCCGGGCGATGTGTTGACCAAAAACTTCGGCGTCACCCGGCGGGGTCGGGTGGTCTTCTACGATTACGACGAGCTTTGTTTTCTAACCGATTGCAATTTTCGCAATCTGCCGCAAGCCACCACGTACGAGGAAGAAATATCGGCCGAGCCGTGGTTCTCCGTGCGCGAGAATGATGTGTTTCCCGAAGAATTTCTCAATTTTCTCAGCTTGCCCGGACCGGCGCGTGCCGCGCTGCTCGAACAGCACGCCGATTTATTTCATCCAGATTTCTGGCGCAGCGTGCAACTAAAGCTTCGAGAGGGGGACACTCCGGAAGTATTTCCATATCGGCCGGAGCGACGGTTAGTCACCG
>CAWDRX010000009.1:0-144364 GCA_963804875.1 uncultured Verrucomicrobiae bacterium | reverse complement strand
GTTTCCATGGTTGCTTCCTTTTTAATCTAATCGATTCGGCGTAAATAACTGAAAGATTGTCGGCCCAATCGCCGAAGTATAGTTCATGAGCGACGCTGCAACTCCTCTGCCGCTCGCAATCGATCCGCGCTTTCGAAATCGCGAACGCCAGCCCGGCCTCGATCTTCTCCGCGCGCTTGCGATCATCGTGGTCGTTGTTTACCACGCCGCGCTTGTTCGGATTCAAATTGCCCGGCCGAGTGGACCGCTTCGGCTGGATCGGTGTCGATCTTTTCTTTGTCCTTAGTGGTTATTTGATCGGCGGCCAATTGCTCGCCCCGCTTGCGCGCGATCAGCGCATCAAGCTCGGCCGGTTCTTCACCCGGCGCGCGTTGCGAATCATGCCGGCCTACTTCGTCGTCCTCGCGATTTATTTTTTGTTGCCGTCGTGGCGCGAGTATTCCGAGATGTCACAGCCGCTCTGGAAATTTCTGTTGTCGGTGCAAAACATCGCGCTTCATGGCGGAACCGCTTTCTCACATGCCTGGTCGCTCGCGGTCGAGGACCAATTCTATCTCGCGCTTCCTTTTCTATTGCTCTTTCTCTTTCGCCGTCCGCGCGCGGCCATAATCATTCCGTGCCTGATCGTTTTTGGCGGCATCGGCTTACGCGCTTTTCTGGCCGCACAGAATCCATCAGTTGATGGCAGCGGCGTATCGTTCCGCGGCTTTCAAGCGTGGATTTATTATCCAACCTGGACCCGGCTCGATCCGCTTGTGTTCGGCGTCGCGCTGGCCGCGATCGAGAAATTTCGACCGACGTGGTGGAAGCGCCTCATCAACTGCGCACCGTGGCTTTGGCTGCCCGCGCTCGGGCTTAATCGCTTACGCATTGTATCTGGGCGAAACCGACAACCTCACCGTCTCTGCCTGCGTCTGGCAATTCCCACTCATCGCCGTCGGCATGGCCGCGCTTCTTGTTTGCGCGGTCAGTCCGCGACTCCCACTCTGTCGAGTTGCAATTCCCGGCGCCGCCTTCATCGCCAGCATCGCCTATAGCGCCTACCTGATTCAGAAACTCGTTATTAACGGGGTCGAACAGTTCTGCACAAATCACAACATCGATCTGACGTCCGTGCCCGCGCTTCTCGGCGTCGAACTCTGTGTCTACGCCGCAGCTACTCTCCTTTTTTTGGTAGTCGAACGACCATTTCTCCAATTGCGTCACCGAATCGCTCCACGGAGTTCACCCGCCGCGGCGGGCAGACGCCTCGCGCCACCAAGGAACGAATGAGTTTCAACCCCGCGGCGCTCTTCAGACCAATCCGCTCTGGGAACTGTTGCGCAAAGATGCGGTTTCGAAAAGCTCTGCCAGAATGCTAACAAATGAGCGAAATTCTTTATCTGCTCGAAATGATGAATGGAGCGATGGGATCAGCGACATAGAAGGTAAAGTGACGAGGGTAGGAGCGAGTGAGCGTGGGCAGCGAGCGAGTTTCAATGGAGCTGATGGGATCAGCGACATAGAAGGTAAAGCGACGAGGGTAGGAGCGAGTGAGCGTGGGCAGCGAATGAGTTTCAAAACCGCCGTTTTGTTTGGTGCTGCAGCGCTGTGGTGCGTCCCGTGTCTCGCCAAAGCGCAAAGCGCAGATGAGCGGCTGCGAGCTATCTACACAGAAGAATGGAAATGGCGGCTGGAGCAGTTTCCCGGGCTCGAAGGAGTCGTAAAACCGGTTCCCGATCGCCTGCCAAGGGTAGATCCGGCGACGCAGGAGACGCGGCTACGTTACTGGCAGGATGTGCTGCACAAGCTCGATGATGTTCCGCGCGCGCAGCTCTCGCCGGAGGAGCAGATCAACTACGATGTTTATCGGCCGGAAATCGAGAATTTCGTCGCCGATCAGAAATTCCGTGACTACGAAATGCCGGCCAACTCGGATTCTGCTTTCTGGAGCGATTTGGGCGAAACGGCGCGGCGACCTTTCAAGACGCTGACGGATTACAAAAACTGGATCGCGCAGATGCGCGACATCCCGCGCTATTTCCGCGAACAAATCGCGAACATGCGGGCGGGGCTTGCGCGCGGCTTCACGCCGCCACGCCTCACTTTGCAGGGACGCGAGAAATCCATCGCCACCATTGCGGAGGGCAAACCCGAAGACAATCTGCTCTACACACCATTCCGAGAACCGATGGTGGGAGTTCAGCCGTCCGACCAGGACAAGCTCAAATCGGAAGCCGCAAAGGTGATTCGTGAGATCGTGCAGCCGGCTTATGCGGACCTGCTCAAATTCTTCCGCGACGAATATGTGCCGCACACCCGCACGACGCTTGCGGCCGAAGCGCTGCCGGACGGGAAAACGTACTATCGCCAGAAAATTCGCGAGTTTACCACGCTCGATCTCTCGCCCGACGAAATTCACCAGATCGGCTTGTCGGAGGTTGCCAAATTACATAATGAGATGGTCGACGCGATGCACGAATCCGGGTTCAAGGGCGAGTTTCCGGCATTCGTGCAATTCCTCCGTGACGATCCGCAGTTCTACGCCAAAACACCGCAGGAGCTGCTCAATCGCGCCGCCTGGATTGCGAAAGTATTCGACGGCAAATCGTCGCAATACTTTGGCTATCTGCCGCGCATGCGCTTCGCCATCAAACCCGTCCCGGCCGATCTCGCGCCCTTTTATACTTCAGGCCGTGGCGGTGCGGGCATTTATCTCCTGAACACATACGATCTGCCGCATCGCCCGCTCTACAATCTGCCCGCGCTGACCCTGCACGAGTCCGCGCCCGGACACGCATTCCAGATTCCGATCGCGCTCGAGCACAAGAACCAGCCGGAATTTCGGCGGTTCGACTACATTTCCGCGTACGGCGAAGGTTGGGCGCTTTATTGTGAAAAGCTGGGCCAGGAAATGGGGATGTACGAGACGCCATACGAGCGCTTTGGGATGCTCGGTTATCAGATCTGGCGCGCGGCGCGACTGGTGGTGGACACCGGCGTTCATTCGAAAGGTTGGACGCGCGAACAGGCGCTCAAGTACATGCACGATTACACCGCGTTACCCGAGCATGAGATCGAAACCGAGGTGGACCGTTACATCGCCTGGCCCGCGCAAGCCCTCTCTTATTATATGGGCGAGCTCGCGATCGTGCGTGCCCGCGAAAAAGCGGAGAAAACGCTCGGAGCGAAATTCAACATCCGCGCTTTCCACGATGCGGTGCTCGAGCTCGGCTCGGTGCAGCTGCCCGTTGTCACCGCGCGGATTGACCGATTCATCGCCGAAGAGCGGTAAAGGTCCTTACCCGGATATGGAGTGAGTAGGTCTCGGGTTGGCAATCCGTGCGAGACTGCTGAGCACCGAGGCGCGCTAACAGGCCACGGCCTGTGGCCGCGTGTCAGTCGAGCTCGGCTCGCCAAACGCTCTTTACACGGTCATTTGAAACGCAGTACCCGATACGAAATCGTAGGAGAAGCGCTGAATTAATCCAGCGCCGATCGCGCTTCGATTGGACGTCCGGCGTTGGGCGTTCGACGTTCGACCTTCCTATGGCAGAGACGTCAACCGCAGTCATCGCGAGCGCGAACAACCTTTCCGTCAAGTACGGCACTCAGGTCGTCCTCGACGGCGCGACGATTGCCTTTACGGAGGGCGAACACATTGGGCTTGTCGGCCGCAACGGCTCGGGCAAATCGACCTTCCTCCAGATCGCGGCGGGCGTGGCGCAAGCCGATTCAGGCGAATTCACACGCCGGCGTGATCTCGTCACCGGCTACATGCCACAACTTTCCGGCTTGGACGATGCAACCACGGTCCATGCGAACATTCTCAGCGGCGCACAACGGATTCTCGACCTCATCGCCGAATACGAACGCACTCCGGCCGACAGCCCGCTCAGCGCCACGCTCCTCGACCAGATTGGCGAGGCCGACGGTTGGAACTTGGAACATCGAATCAAGTCGCTCATCACGAATCTGCACGCGCCGGAATCCGATCGCGTCGTGGGCACGCTCTCCGGCGGGGAAAAACGCCGCGTCGCGCTTTGCCGGGCGCTTCTCGCGCGTCCTGATTTTCTGATTCTCGACGAACCGACCAACCATCTCGACACCGGCTCGATCGAATGGCTGGAGGACTTTCTCGCGCGTTATGCCGGCACCTGTTTGTTCGTCACACACGATCGCTATTTTCTCGATCGGGTGGCGACGCGGATCGTCGAGCTGTCGCGCGGCGAGTTCACCAGCTACGACGGCAACTACACCGATTACCTGCTCGCGCGCGCGCAACGCCAAGCGGTCGAGGAGGCGCAGGAACATCAACGGCAGAAGTTTTTGAAACGGGAACTGCAATGGGTGAGAAAAGCGCCGCGCGCGCGCCGGACGAAATCGGTCGACCGCGTGGAACGTTATTTCGAGATGGCCGCCCAGGAAGCACCGGAGGCGGAGCTCGACGTCGAGTTGATTATCCCCACGCCGCCGAAGCTCGCGAATCGCATCATTGAATTGCGCGACGTGAGTGTGGAGTTGGGCGGCCGCACACTCTTTCAGCACGTGAATCTCAATCTCGCAGCCGGGGAACGCCTCGGTGTTGTCGGTCGCAACGGACTCGGCAAGTCTTCGCTCCTCAAAGTCATTCTGCAGGAACTGCCCGCCGCGAGCGGTGCAGTGGAGATCGGCGCGCGGACCCAGATCAATTACGTCGATCAAAATCGGCTCCTCCTCGACGATGAGAAAACGGTTTGGGAAGAAGTCGGGAGCGGCGGAGAAAACGTCACGCTCGGCGAGCAGAGCATCACGTTGCGCGCTTATCTGCGGCGATTTCTTTTCAGCGAAGACCGCATCAACACCAAGATTTCGCAGCTCAGCGGCGGCGAACGGAGCCGGGTGCTGCTCGCTAAAATCCTGAAGCGAGGCGGCAACGTTCTGATGCTCGACGAACCGACGAACGATCTCGATCTCGGAACGTTGCGCTTGCTCGAGGAAGCGCTCGTCGCCTTCGGCGGCTGCGTCATCGTGGTGAGTCATGATCGCTATTTTTTGAATCGCGTTTGTACCTCGATTCTCGCTTTCGAAGGCGAAGGCCGCGTGGTCTATCACGTCGGGAACTACGATTACTACCTGGAAAAACGAGGCGCACCCGGCCCGGTTCGCGATTCATCCCCTGCGCCGGCCGGAGCCGCCGCCGAGCCAAGGAAAAGCAAAGACAAACCGAGGAAACTCAAGTGGAAAGAAGAACGCGAATGGGAGTCGATGGAGGCGACTATTCTCGCGGCGGAAAACGAGGTGTCGGATTTGGAGGCCACGTTTGCCGCGCCGGATTTTTATGCGAAACCGCGCTCGGAGATTTTCGAGTTGGAGACGCAATTGAAAACGGCACGCGACAAAGTCGCGCACCTCTACGCGCGGTGGCACGAACTCGAGCTCCTGCAGAGCGTCCCGTCTCCCTAGACGATCGCCTCTCGAAGATCTGGGATGCCTGCGGAAATAGGCGCTGATTTTCGACGAGCCCGGTGTTAGAATTCGGACGCGAGATGACAGCGAGCAAGATCATCGAAGAAATCAAGCGGCTCGATCCGAAGGAACAATTGGACGTCATTCGTTTTGCTTATCAGCTCGACGCCGAGCGGAGATTGACGGGGAAAGAACTGTCGAGCCTCGCAGAACGCATGGTCAACGCCACTGATCCGGCAGAAGAAGCGAGGATCCGCGAATCGATCGGCCGCGGCTTCTACGGCCAGCGCGAAAATGCCTAAGATTCGGCGGCGATGGAGCGGTTGGGAACCGCGACATGGCCGGTAAAGCCGCGAGGTAGCGGTCGAGCGCTGCGGGAAGCAGCCGAATACTAATCTTCCGCCGGCGTTGCTCAATCATTTATTGGATCGAATCAAGAGGCGCGAGATTTCTTCGGATCACCTTGGCGCGCTCGCCGACTGGCTCGACACCGAACCAGAGGTTCCGGACGGCAAATGGTTCAAACGTTTTTCGGGAATGACTGTTTGTGGTGAAGGCGAACTGGTGAAGACCTTCCTTACTTCCGGACAGGCTCCAATGGGAACAGAAATCCCTTAACACTAGCTGAGTCGCGTTCGAGAGTGTTTTAACTTCCTCCAGCCCGCTGCTGCAACGGAACCAATGTCGCAAGATCGACAGCAGATGTCGGCGAAGCCGTTTTATCGACCAGCTCTTCGGCCGCCGCTTTCAGTTCCGTCCATCGCGACAACGGATAGGCGGGCGCAAGGACGACGTGGCGAAGTATGCTGCGCCACTCCACCAGCGCGCGTTCGATATCGCCGTGACGCAACAGTTCGTTGGTGAGCTTGTGCTTGCAGCGCGGATCAGCCACCAGCGCGCGCACCACTTCCGATGCGCCGGCGCCGTATTGCACCGGCACGCCCATGGTGAGGTAACCTGGATAATCGGCGCGGCCGTAAATTCGCTGACACAAAATGCCGAGCCGCCCGCCCATCGGCGCGTCCTCGCCGGCGAAGCGCGGACCGGCGCGAATATTGGCCAGATCGAAAACCAATTCGTCGATCGGATAGGTTTCGTCTTCGAGCGCGACCGCCACCGCCAGACCTTCGCCGCCGTGGAAAAATGAGAAGATCATTCCCCGCCTCGTCGGTGTGCCGTCCGGTTCAACCAGTCCAAGATGTCGCCACGCGTACGTTGGCGAGTTCACGATCGCGACGGTTTTATCGTGCTCCAACTGATCGCACGTTCGACAAACGTCCGGCAGGTTCTCGCGCTCCGGCGGATCGATCAACGCCTTGCCAGCCGAATCGATGTGAGCGTTGACCGGCACATTGGCGTAATCGAGCCGGATCGAGATCAGATTTCCGCGCATGATCCAGTCGACGATTGTGCCCGGCTTCACCAGTTCCGAGCAGCGGCCGGATCTCAGTCTCAAATTGTCGCGACATCCGCGCCCGCAATCTCATTGGGCGTTCGGTGCGCCGCTCGAGAGTTTTTCGTGGCTGGACGTCAGCTGACGTCGCTTGCCCTGGCCGATCGCTTTCTTCAGCCATTTCACCAATGCCGCCTCTCCCGAAGCGAGCACCGTCGCGACCGGCAACTCGCGCCCATAATGGTTCTGCTCGCGCAGCCGGCAGAGATTTCCCGTGCCGACTCCATCGAGCATACGCGGCACGGTCAGCGCCCGCCGCCACCGATCGTTTTCGCGCACAAAAGCGCGACCGAGCGTCACACTTTCTGCCGCCGGTTTCGCTTCCCATTCTTCGCGCGAATTCAGCATCTCGATCATTCCGCGCCGGACGAACCGCGCGCGCTCATCGGTCACCCAAAATCCACACGGCCGCGGCCCGCTTTCGAGTGAGTGTTCGACGCCGAGCGGCACGCGTTGCACGCTGAACAATGAGTGGGTCAGTTCCACCGCCGCCGCGAACGGTTGTTCGCCGCGCTGTTTGGCCGCATGCATCACGCTTATCAGACTGGGCCAATCTACCTGGGCTGCGCGTCTCAGCTGGCGCGCTTTTGTGTCGCTCAACCGCGGCAGATCGTTCGTGTAAAGCGCGTGACCGACTTCATCGAGACCACGGCGGCCGGCGCGACCAAACATCTGGAGAAGCTCGTCCGCTTCGACCTGGCGCTCGAAATTGCCGGCGAAATAACGTCGATCGGTCACGATCACCGAGCGCATCGAAAAATTGATCCCGGCGGCAAGTCCCATCGTCGCGACGACGACGTTGAGTTGTCCCGCTTTGGCGAGCGATTCCACCACGCCGGCGCGCGCGGCGTAACTGAGTCCGCTGTGATGATACGCCACACGATTCCGCAAGAGTTTCGTCAGGCTCTTCCCCGCGGTTGCTTCCTGGGCCGGGGTCAGTCGCAGCGGATCGCGCACCGGCAGGGCCGACGCGATGGCTTGCGCGATCTGTTCGGCAGCGGCGCGACGCGGCGCGAACACCAACACCGGAGCGAGGTCCGCGCGCATGGCGCGGCCAATCATGCGCGGCCAGAAAGATCCGCCAGTCCGGCTCGGACTGCGCGACTGAACAAATTGGGAATCCGGCAAATTTCCGAGATCAGTTTCCTCCAGCGGCACCGGTCGCGTCTTATGTTCGATGAGGACGGCGTCACGTCCGATGCGTTGCAGCCAGGCGACCACGTCGTGCGGGTTGGCCACGCTCCCGCTCAAAAAGAGCAACTGTGTTGCTTTCGGTGCGAGGGCGACGGCGAGCTCGTAATGCACGCCCCGCATCGGATCGCCCAGCATTTGAAATTCATCCATGACCAGGAGACCCGGGCCTTCGCCGCGGAGAAACCGCCCGCGCTGTGTCTCGAGCGTCGCGACCACAACCTTCGCGTCGAGATTTAGCGCGACGTCACCCGTGGATATGCCGACATCCCAGCCGCGCGCGCGCCATTCCGATAATTTATCGTTAGCGAGTGCGCGGGTCGGGACGGTGAACACCGCCTGAGTTTTCAGGTTCGGATAAAGCAGCTCGAAGATGTAAGTCTTGCCCGATCCTGTCGGCGCCTGCACCACCACGTCTTTTCCCTGTTGCAACGCGCGCACTGCCTCCTGTTGCCACAGATCGGGAATAACCAACCCCGGCCAATCGAGCTCATGGGATCAGCGAGATAGAAGGTAAAGTCGCGAGGGAAGCGACGAGTAAGTTGGGAGACGAGCGTTTCAAGCCCTGAATCATTTCTGGAAGATGTTTGCAGTGCGGCCTGCTTGCAATGGAGCCGATGGGATCAGCGACATAGAAGCACCGGCGGCCCCGCACTCGTCGCCTGCGACAGGTGGCGTTCGGCTGATCCCTGCCTCCGTCGCTATTTCCCGGATCGGTGCGATACTCTTAGATGTCTAAACGATCTGCTATCTCTTTCACACGTCGCGCGCCTGACAGCATTACCGAAGAGCTGGTCGCTGTGCTTTCGTCGAAGGACTCTTTCGAATTCAAGCCGTTATTCGAAATTATTTTGATCAATCTGCGGGAGCGAAACGCAGCCAATGGCGGCGAAGAGCTGCTGCGCTTGCGTGCTTACGAAAAGCTTCAGGGCCTTGTCCACCAGGGCGCGGTCAAACGGACAGTCACAGGAATCACGAAGAAATACAAAGGCGTCGCCACGCGAATGGTTGAGCTGCGCGCTGAGATGAAAGCTTTGCGTGCTGCCTGCGACGAGCGCGCTCTTGCCAAGGCTGCCGCGGGTAACTGATCGCTGACTTCTGACATCGGCGCGTTCGACCGCTGCAACGGACGCTCGTCCACGTGCCGGTAAATCTGAGCGACGGCCGGCTTTCGGACGAACTCAGTGCTTGATTGGACGTCCGGCGCCTGCCGCGCCGTAGCTTGCGGAGGCGGGTTGGGCGTTCGACGTTCGACCGTCCTATGGCAGAGACGTCAACCGCAGTCATTGCGAGCGCGAACAACCTTTCCGTCAAGTACGGCACTCAGGTCGTCCTCGACGGCGCGACGATTGCCTTCACGGAGGGCGAACACATTGGGCTTGTCGGCCGCAACGGCTCGGGCAAATCGACCTTCCTCCAGATCGCGGCGGGTGTGGCCCAAGCCGATTCAGGCGAATTCACACGCCGGCGTGATCTCGTCACCGGCTACATGCCACAAGTTTCCGGCCTCGACGATGCGACCACGGTCCATGCGAACATTCTCAGCGGCGCGCAGCGGATTCTCGACCTCATCGCCGAATACGAACGCGTCCCCGGCGACAGCCCGCTCAGCGCCACGCTCCTCGACCAGATTGGCGAGGCCGACGGTTGGAATTTGGAACATCGGATCAAGTCCCTCATCACGAATCTGCACGCGCCGGAATCCGATCGCGTCGTGGGCACGCTTTCCGGCGGAGAAAAACGCCGCGTCGCGCTTTGCCGGGCGCTTCTCGCGCGTCCTGATTTTCTGATTCTCGACGAACCGACCAACCATCTCGATACCGGCTCGATCGAATGGCTGGAGGACTTTCTCGCGCGTTATGCCGGCACCTGTTTGTTCGTCACGCACGATCGCTATTTTCTCGATCGGGTCGCGACGCGGATCGTCGAGCTGTCGCGCGGCCAGTTCATCAGCTACGACGGCAACTACACCGATTACCTGCTCGCGCGCGCGCAGCGACAAGCGGTCGAGGAGGCGCAGGAACATCAACGGCAGAAGTTTCTGAAACGCGAACTGCAATGGGTGAGAAAAGCGCCGCGCGCGCGCCGGACGAAATCGGTCGACCGCGTGGAACGTTATTTCGAGATGGCCGCCCAGGAAGCGCCGGAGGCGGAGCTCGACGTCGAGTTGATTATCCCCACGCCGCCGAAGCTCGCGAATCGCATCATCGAATTGCGCGACGTGAGCGTGGAATTAGGCGGCCGCACACTCTTTCAGCACGTGAATCTCAATCTCGTAGCCGGCGAACGCCTCGGTGTTGTCGGTCGCAACGGACTCGGCAAATCGTCGCTCCTCAAAGTCATTCTGCAGGAACTGCCCGCCGCGAGCGGTGCAGTGGAGATCGGCGCGCGGACCCAGATCAATTACGTCGATCAAAATCGGCTCCTCCTCGACGATGAGAAAACGGTTTGGGAAGAAGTCGGGAGTGGCGGAGAAAACGTCACGCTCGGCGAGCAGAGCATCACCTTGCGCGCTTATCTGCGGCGATTTCTTTTCAGCGAAGACCGCATCAACACGAAGATTTCGCAGCTCAGCGGCGGCGAACGGAGCCGGGTGCTGCTCGCTAAAATCCTGAAGCGCGGCGGCAACGTTCTGATGCTCGACGAACCGACGAACGATCTCGATCTCGGAACGTTGCGCTTGCTCGAGGAAGCGCTCGTCGCCTTCGGCGGCTGCGTCATCGTGGTGAGTCACGATCGCTATTTTTTGAATCGCGTTTGCACCTCGATCCTCGCTTTCGAAGGCGAAGGCCGCGTGGTCTATCGCGTCGGGAACTACGACTACTACCTGGAAAAACGAGGCGCACCCGGCCGGTTCGCGATTCATCCCGCGCCGGCCGGCAGCCGCCGCCGAGCAAACGAAAAGCAAAGACAAACCGCGGAAGCTGAAGTGGAAAGAAGAACGCGAATGGGAATCGATGGAGGCGAACATTCTCGCTGCAGAAAACGAGGTGTCGGATCTGGAGGCCACGTTTGCCGCGCCGGATTTTTATGCGAAACCGCGCTCGGAGATTTTCGAGTTGGAGACGCAATTGAAAACCGCACGCGACAAAGTCGCGCACCTCTACGCGCGGTGGCAGGAACTCGAGCTCCTGCAGAGCGTCCCGTCTCCCTAACTCTCCAAGTGGTCGGCCAGTCCCTTGGGCGATGCGAATCAGAGGGACGAGCTTGTCTCGTCGCGTTAAACAAAAAAAGCGGGATCATTTCTTATCCCGCTGTCAAAGCTGACGGAATAGAACGTTAAGTTTAAGTGTTGTAGGTCACTCCCGAGCTTTGACTGCTGTTTAGCGACAGAACGTGCCAACACCAGTTATAGCTCGCGCACATCACGCGAGATCTTCGGGATCACTTACCCCGCTTCGGATTATTACCGGATTGTTTCGCGGCTACGGACTGTTGTTTTTGTTGGTTGGCCGCCTTATTTTTCGCCTGCTTCTGCATCGCCTGTTTCTGCACTGATTTCGGAGATCTATCACCCATAGCCCAACCTAGCATGGTTGCGTCCTTATACTCCCTAAAGTTTTAGGCATACGAAACCGCGCTCGGAGATTTTCGAAGTGGAGACGCAATTGAAAACGGCACGCGACAAAGTCGCGCACCTTTACGCACGGTGAACTCATACAAGCGTACCGTCTCCCTAAATAACGTGTGAACCACTTCGGGAACAATTCTGCACACGGAGCTGACGCGTCAGCGACATAGAGGTAAAACGACGAGGATAGGACCGAGAATGGAGCCGCGGGGCGCGAGCGACATAGATGGGCAAAGCCGAGAGGCCGAAATGGGCGGGACCACATTATCAAAGCAAGGGCAGCGATCGAGTTTCACGGGAGCTAATTCGATTAGCCACGGCGGCGCCCGCAGTCGGCGCACCAGCCGATGCACTCCCCACACGATAAGAATCAATACCCCAATCGCGAGAACCGCCATCGCCACAAGGTTGCGAATGGGATTGCTAAGAATGTAATTCGGATATCGCGCATAGAAGCCGTTGAAGCGTTCAAATGCAGCTGGCAACGCGGTTAAATCTTCTCTGGTCAAATCGAGCCGGCGCTCGTCAGGATGGTGATGAGATCCGAATCGGTAGGCGCGTCCTGCCGTGTTCAACTCGATGTGCCCGCCCAGGATATGGGTAAGTGGCCGCGTCTTCAGAAAGTCAACTACTCGCAGGACGCTTTCGCGGTAAGCGGTGGCGTCTTCAATCAGTAATCGGCCAGGCATCAGAAAATCTCCCGAAGAGAGAATCCCGGTTTTGTCATCGTAAAAAGCCAGGTGCGTCTCGTTATGTCCGGGCGTCGGGATTACGTCCACGGTTCGGCCACCCAAATCGAGATGGGCAATTCCGTTGGGCCAGTTTGTGAAACCGAAGAACGCTCGAACTCCGTCCAAATCGAAGGGCACGACCTGGACCGATGGCAGAGACGCGAACTGCGGATCGCCAGCGCGATGATCCGAATGTCTGTGGGTATGTGCGATTAGGAGTGGAAGCTTCTTGCCATCCTTATCCGGCAAAAGTTCCAGGATCGTTTTCGCCAATGGCATCTTTTCGGGATCGGCGATCGCGCCTGTGTCGATTAAGAGCGCCTTGTCTGACCCGACGAGGAGATAGATGAAGTTACCTTCAAAACTCGCGCAGAGACTCTGGCGGAGGATGAAAGTTCTTGCGGCTCATAGGCGTAGACCTGCAAAGGAGGTTCCGACGCCGCGGCGCAATCGTCGGCACCATTGTTCCATTGCGCTGGCAGGGAACCTTGCACCGGCTCGGACGCCGCAGACGCGACGCAAGACATCGCGATCGCAAGCGACAACAGCGCCCTGGTCGATGCTGACTGGAAAACCTCGTGGATGCGCGAGGACATGGTGGTATCAGTTGGATGCAGGCAGCAATTTGTTTGGATTCACCATTCAACTCGGACCACGGCAACTGCTCTGCGCAGAATGCTACATCCATCGAGGATTCACGCGGGTCAATCAGTCGAACTCATCTATTCTTACACGAGATGGCATTGCGGTCAGGGCGCTGCTGCATTGTGTCTCGCGGCTGAGTGAAATCCCGCCGCTCGATGTTCTCGATCCTTCATCGGCATGTCGCCGCCATGTCTTTCGTATGAATCGTTGAAACGTACGACATCGCATGTTCAGTCGCGCAACTTCCGCCTCGCGTTTGATCCGCGCGTTCGTATAACGCACACGAAAAAGTAGGAAGTAAGAAGGCAAAATTATGAAGGTTTGGAAGCTAGATCGCGTCCGCTCACTCGCTCCTACCCTCGTCACTTTACCTTCCATGTCGCTCACCCTCAGCTCCATTCGCATGTCGCCTCTCTTAATCAAGATCAGTAAGGACTTCGCGACGCTCTTCACGACGATCAACCCGATCGCGACCCTGGCGCTTTTCGCCGGGCTGACCGCTTCGCTCAGCCGGGCAGACCGGCATTGACGGCGCTGCGCGCTTGCATTTACGCTACCATCATCCTCGTGGTCGCCATGACTGCTGGCCAGGTCATTGAAACTCCTTCGCTGCCCACGCTCACTCGCTCCTACCCCTCGTGGCTTTGCCTTCTATGTCGTTGAACCCCTCAGCTCCATCGCTTCGCTCAGCCGGGCAGACCGGCATTGGACGGCGCTGCGTGCTTGCATTTACGCCACCATCATCCTTCTGGTCGCCATGACCGTCGGTCAGGTCATTCTCGACGCGATCGGCATTCACATACACTCGCTCAAGGTGGCCGGCGGCATCATTCTGTTCCTGTTCGGGTCGCAGATGCTTTTCGGAAAAATGGACGAACAACCGGGAAGATCGCCAGAGGAAGGACGCGATCTCGCGGTGTTTCCGCTGGCGGTGCCTTCCATCGCCGGGGGAGGCGCGATCATGGCGGCGATCGTCCTGACCGATAACGATGTTTATACGGTGCCGGAGCGGATCGAAACCGGCGTTGTCATGGTGGTGGTGCTCTTTCTGACTTATCTTCTGCTGCTTTTTTCGGATGCGATTCTGCGGGTGATCGGTCGACAGGGCGCGTCCGTCCTCGTCCGTGTAATGGGACTCATCCTTTGCTCTCTGGCAGTGGAAATCGTGCTGACTGCGCTCGGTGTCGGACCCTGGGCGGCGGCGCCGCGCTAGCGCGCGACAGAGTAAGAATTAATCAGGAAAACAGGAAATCAGGAACGATTTGCTTTTTCGCTGAAGTTACGACGCGACAGGTGAGAGCGTAGAGACGCTCCTTTACGGAGTTGATCCGCCTTCGCCTGACTTCGGCGTGACCTTCGTCGGAACACTCCGAAAGCGTTCGCGAGCAGGCGGCATGGCAAGCAGGTTGTTGAGAGGCAGAGGCATCGGCGGTTGATTCTGTTTTACGGTCGGAACAGGGGCGAATACCGTTTGGTAATTGGAGACTGCGTGATTTGCCTCGGATCCAAAATCGAGTTCAGCCGCGGGTGTGCGATCGCGTTTGTTCTCGCTTTGACCAGCTCAGCGTTTGGGCAGGACGCAATTCCGATTTCGCGCACGAACCGGTCGATCCTTCAACCGGAGGAGGAAGCGCAAATCGTGCAGCCGAGCGGGTTCACTGCCGCCGATCATATGACGGGTGACTGGGGCGGATGGCGCGAACGGTTGTTCGCGGCGGGCGTGGAGGTGTTCGCGTTCGACAATAGCATCTACAACGGCAACGTGAGCGGCGGAATTCATCCCGGTCACGCAACGATCGTGAATGACGCGTTCGCGGGATTGAAATTCAATCTCGAGAAGCTCGTCGGGTGGAAGGGCGGGCTGTTCGTGATCAGCGGGATCGATCGCGCCGGCGAGGATCTGACCAGTAAATATGTCGGAAGCATTTACTCAGTGCAGCAAATGGTCGGCGGACAGCGGCCATTCCTGTATCAGGTTTTTCTGGAGCAGAAGCTCGCGGACAAAAAAGTGACGCTGAAGCTCGGCCGCTTCAGCGCGTCGGACGACTTCAACGCATCGCCGTTCTACGGCTACTCGCTGAACAACGGCATCGATGGCGATATCCGGAATGTTCTCTTCGATACACGTTTTTCCGCCTATCCTTTTCCGGTCTGGGCAGCGGCGCTCTTCTACAATCCGTCGCCCGAGTTCAATGTGAAGCTCGGGCTGTTTCAGACATCGAAGGACATGTTCGATAACACCAAGCACGGGCTGGACTGGAGCATCAGCGGCGAGGACGGTTACACCGCGATTGCGCAATTCGGCTGGACGCCGCAGTTCTTCAAACAACCGGTTACGTCAGGCGCAAGCGACGGGAAAGGCACGGCGGCGCCGGTATTGAAGGGAATGCCCGGGCATTACCACATTGGGGTTACTTTCTCGCAGTGGGATTTCTACCCGCGTTTCAGTGGCGGCTTTGAGGATCATTCCTACGGCTTCTATGTTCACGGCGATCAAATGGTTTATCAGGAGGCGCGCGGGCAGCGACCAGGGGCTGTACGTGTTTGTCGCTTCCGGATATTATCCGCAGAAGGAGATCTCGATCGTGCCATTCCAGGTGAACGCCGGCCTCCATTACAAAGGCCTGTTCCCCGGGCGCGATGACGACCGGACGGTGCTGCATTTTATCTACGGTCATCTTAGCGATGATTACGCGCGCAGTGTTCACGTCCCCGGGAGCCACTTTGCGGATTCCGAGAAGGTGCTGGAAGTCGGGCATCGGTTTCAGGTGACCAAGTGGAGTTACATCCAACCGGACCTGCAATATGTGATCGATCCCGGCGGCACCGGTGATATTCCTAATGCGATCGTGATCGGTGCGCAGATGGGCGTGACGCTCTAACCAGAGGAGACTAACGAATGGCTACCGGAACCTCTCCCTCCGCCGCGCCGGCCGCGCGGATGGATCCGCATACGGCCCGGCGCGGGATGTTCGTGCTCAAAGACGGCCGCAACGTGCTCTTCACATTCCTGCTTCTCATCTTCCTCTTTGCGCTGTGGGGATTTTGCAACGGGATGATCGACGTGATGGACAAGCACTTTCAGGAAGTGCTGCACTTAAACCTCTCGCAATCGGCCTGGGTGCAATTCGCACATTATCTCGGCTACTTCCTGATGGCGATGCCTGCGGGCTGGCTGGCGACGAAGCTCGGCTACAAAGGCGGGATCATCACTGGTCTGCTGATGACTGCAGTGGGCGGGTTTTGGTTTATTCCGGCGACGCATATCGCGCAGTTCTGGGCGTTTCTGATGGGCGTCTGCATCATCGCGGCCGGGCTTACGTTTCTGGAAACGATCGCAAATCCGTATACGACGGTGCTGGGCCCACCGCAGTACGCCGCGACGCGCATCAATCTTGCGCAATCGACCAACGGAATCGGTCTGCTACTGCGGACCGATCGCGGGTGGGGCATTTTTCTATTCGAAGAACGCAGCAGGTTTGAGCACCGGGAGCGAACGGCTTTGGATTCCGTACGCGTTCATCGGCGTGATCGTGATCATTCTCGCGATCGTTTTCTACTTCGCGCCCATGCCCGACATCGAGATGGAGGACGATTACCACCTCGATGACTCATCGCCGGAAGTGCGCCGATCGATCTGGTCGCATCCGCATTTCTGGATGGCGGTGCTCGCGCAATTCCTCTACGTCGCCGCGCAGGCGGGGATCTTCAGCTTTTTTATCAACTACATGACGTCGCAGGTGCCGCCGGTGCCCGCGTCGTGGCAGGCGCACGGTGTTTCGAATACCGGTTTCTTCAGCGGCTGGATTGAGACGCACCCGAGTGGCGCGCTCGGCTTCAGCAACAAAGCGGCCTCTAATCTCGCTTCGTTAGGTTTCCTTTGCTTTCTGATTGGCCGCTTCACTGGCAGCGCGATTTTAAAGAAGTTCGCCGCACACAAGGTGCTGGGTTGGTACTCGGCGGCGACTGTTGTCCTCTGCCTTGTGATTTTCGCGAAGCTCGGCTGGGTTTCCGTGATCTGCGTTTTCCTGACCTACTTCTTCATGTCAATCATGTTTCCAACGATCTTCGCGCTGGGGATCTTCGGTCTTGGTCAATCCGCGAAGAAGGCGTCGTCATTCATCGTCATGGCGATCATGGGCGGGGCCGTGCTGCCGAAAGTGATGGGCGCTGTCGCCGATCGCTACGATCTCTCGCGCGGCTTTATCGTGCCGATGCTCTGCTTCGCGTTCGTGGCGTTTTACGGCTTCATCTGGCCGCGGCTGAGCAATGCCGAGGGCGCAGTCCGTGTTTCAACTTCGGGCGGACACTGATGAACGCGAGCTTCGATCTCGATCACGCGAAGCTCGCCGCGGATCCGCGCTTTGCTGCCATCGGGCTCGAGCTGAGCGCGCTCTCGCCGATTAACTCTCGCGAGTCGTTCAACCGCTACTGCCGCGAAGCATGTCGGCTTTGGAATCGCGCGTTTCCTGGCGGGATCGGCGAAACGGAACAGTTCGCAAAATTACTGGATCGGATCGAGCACACGAACGACCGCGTGATTCGCACCGGTTGGGGCGGCGTCGCGATTACGCTGCACGAACATCCACGCGTGGAGAAATATCTCGTCGTGCGCAAAGGCGGATACCTGGCGCTCGAGATGCACGAGCAAAAGGACGAGCGACTCGAAATACGCGAAGGCGCAGGTCTTATCCTCTGGCGTCCGCCTAACGAGCGATCGCTTACGGTCGAAGTTCTCCTGCCCGGCGCTGAGTTTCACTTCCAACCCGGGATGGAGCATTGCATCATCGGCGCGGAAGACCTCCTTGTGTTTGAGCGTTCGGTCGATCCGAAAGGGATGGATCAGGATCTCATCTTCATTTACGAACCGGACGCGGTTGTCGCGTCTCTGGCTTGACTACCTCTCTCAACTCTCAACCAACAACTTTCAACTGCTTCGCAAATGCCTGCTGAGTTTTACGCCTTCGGTGAGATCCTGTGGGATTGCCTGCCTTCGGGTAAACATGCTGGCGGTGCGCCGTTCAACGTGGCCGCGCATCTCGCGCAAATCGGTGTCTCTTCGGCGCTCATTTCATGCGTCGGGCGCGACCCGCTCGGCGATGAGATCCTCGAAGTGGCCGGTCACAAACGGGTGAACGTCGAGTTCGTTACCCGTGCTCGCATCGGTCTGCCGACAGGCACCGTAATTGTCACGCTCGATGAACAACGCAACGCCACCTATGAGCTCGTTCGACCTGCAGCGTGGGACGAGATCCGCGTCCCGGCCAAAGCTCTCGACGCGGTTTCGAAAGCGCGCGCCTTCATCTATGGCTCATTGGCGGGTCGCTCACCTTATAATCTGGAACAGCTCGACCGTCTGCTCGATGTCACAGGGCCGATGAAGTTTTTTGATGTGAATCTGCGTCCGCCGTTCGTCGATCCACAGATGGTGATGGATTTAGCCAGGCGCGCTGATGTTTTAAAGCTGAATGACGGCGAAGTCGGACAGCTCGCCCATTGGGTTCGCACCGGCGAATCGATCCCGGACACGCCGCGCGATGATGCGTCGATCGCCCGCGATTGTCAGACGCTCGCGGAAGCAACCGGCGTCTCCTGCGTTTGCGTGACGCGCGCTGAAGAGGGCGCCGCGCTTTGGGATCGCGGCAGCCTAACGACTGCGTCGGCGCCACACGTAGAAGTGAAAGACACGGTCGGCGCCGGCGATGCGTTCATGGCAGGACTTATGGTTGGACTCACGCGCGGAATCGATCACCAGCGTGTTCTGGAAATCGCCTGTCGACTCGGCGCATATGTCGCGTCGCACTATGGCGCGACCCCGTTGCTGCCGCCGGAATTGACGCAGTCGCTTCGCTAACGCCGTTGCAGAAACAAGAAGTACCGCAGCAGCGAGCGCCTTCATCAGGGTTTGGAGGGCTCCGAACTCGCTTTGTACACGAATGGAACGTGCTCGGGCGTGAGGATTCTAGCGATATCGCGGACCATGACGCTGGCAACGCCTTCGACCGGCTCCTTGGCCTGGTAGTTAATCCACGCGAGGATCGTGAGACCAGTCTCCGGCGAGTAGTAATCAGCCGTGTTATAGCCGGGAAGCGCGCCGGTGTAGCCGTACCAACCTTCGCTGCACGTAATTCCCAGACCAAAGGAAGTGTTGCCCAGGAATGGGATGCAATTGATGAGGTCGTTATATGTTCCGGCTCCGCATGTCTTGCCGGTGGCGTACAGTTCGATCCAACGCCTTATGTCGTTCATATCTGAAATCATCGCGCCGGCCGATCCCATGAACGCGACGGGAATTGTGTTACTGATGTCTTCCCAGTTGCCCTGCTTGTTGAGGTGGTAGCCGTGCACCCACGGGCTTGGCATGGCTTCCGTGTCCGGATAAAAAGTCTGAGTCAATCCGAATGGCTCCAGCAGCCGTTTGCGGATCTGGTTTCCAACAGTGTCTTTCGTGATGTTTTCGATGATCATCCCGATAAGCAGGTAGTTGGTGTTGCAATAGCGATAGCCTTTTCCGGGCGGGAAATATGGTTTCTGCTTCATCGCCCATGCAACCAGCGTCTTCGGGTTAAAGTCCTTCGGGACCTTCATATTCAACTTCGCGAACTCGGGGGTATCGTAGGCTTCGAACAGACCGCTGCGCATGTTGCAGAGCTCGCGCACGGTGATGCCTTCGGCATTCGGTATGGTGACGCCCAGCGAGAAGCGGCTGAGCGGGTCGTCGAGACTGAGTTTCTTTTCGGCTACCAATTGGAGAAGGGTGCTAATGACGAACGTTTTCGTATTGCTGCCGATGCGGAAATGGTCAGCAGGAGTGAGAGCCACTTTCTTTTCAAGATCGGCGTCGCCGAACGCATGGATGAAGCTGCCGCCCTTCGCATCCCAGATGCCGATCAGAGTGGCTGGAACCGGCGTCTTGCCGCCAAAGCGTTTCCGATCGTTTTCGACGGCTGCAACGATCTCGGACTGAACGGACGGATCCGTCAGTGAAGGCGCTGGCGCCGATGCCTGATCCGGCTTCGGTGTTTCCGCTGCAGCCGCGGCATGCGCCAGCGAAGTAAGAAGTAGGAAGGATAAAGTAAGAAGGCGAAAGGTCTTCATAAAAGGTGCGAACAACGGAGCGAATGGGATGAGCGACATAGAAGGGTCCGAGCCTATAAAAAAAGGCAGAAGTGAAAAGGAAGAATTAAGAAACCGATCCGGCAATATGGCTCGCCACGAGTAGGTGAGTTCAAATACGATCGCCGCCTATGGACCTGAAAAATCTCATGAAAAAAGTATTCATGGCGTGCCTGCTCGGTTGTCTGCTCGGATGCGGAGCGAAAAAGAGCACAGCGGAAAACACGGCATCCGGAGACGCGGTCAAAACGCCGGCCACAGTGGAACAAGCAGCCAGGATTCTCGATCTCTCGACGTTTCCTCTGATGGATGGAGCGAAATCCACTGAGTCGCGTCACGTTGCCAACGCTTCTTATGTCGCACCCGGCGATGCAAAGAAAGCCTTGGAATTCCACCGGAAAACGTTCGTCGCGCAAGGCTGGAAAGAATTGCCGAACAGCACCACCACGGATGAGTCGGCTAGCGCGATGTTCGCGCGTGACGGATTCGTCGTCTCGCTCTCGGTCATTCCCTATGAAAAGACCGGTGTGTCGGTCAGGCTGCAAAATCTCGGGAACGTAAAACCCGGCCAGCTCCCAGTGCCTCCGGGCGCAAAGTCGGTTTATGTCGGCGACCCCACAGCAATGTATGATACCACCACCGCTGTTCCTGCGACCGCGGACGCCGTCCGTAATTCATTTATCGCGCAAGGTTGGGTCCCTTATGGCGACGCCCCAGACACCGCCGTTTTCAAAAAGAACGCAATCCTCGCGACCGCGTATATTTCGTCCGCGCCCGCGCGGGGCGGGAAGACTTCGATCCAATATTCGAATCAGCTCATTTCGTCTGATATTCCAGCGCCGCCGAACGTCGACGATTTGCGTTACGTCGATGAACCCCCCGAACTCACGTTTGCGACGACGAACCAGGATGCCGTCGTCGATTTTTATCGAAAGACTCTGACCGCCGCCGGTTGGAAATCGACAATGGAAAAGATGGTCGATGTCGATGGGAAGCCAACCATGATCTTTCGCAATCCTGCGAAGGAAATGATCACGCTTGCGGTGCCCTACGATTATGGCAGCGGCAAGCTTGGTGTGTCGGTTCGTTTTCAAAGCGCGACCGAGCTCGCTGAGCGCGATCGCAAGATGAAAGAGATGGCTCCCAGGCTCATCGCCGAAGCCGAAGCGAAAGCAGCGAAGGAGGCTGCGGAGGCCGCCGCATTGGCGGAAAAAAACAAGCCGCCGAAGGTCGCCGTCACGCTGCCCGCGGGTGCAAAGGACGTGAAGCAGACGAACGACTCGATCAAGTTCACTCTCGGCAAGGGGAAAGCCAAAGCGGCTATCGAATCTTTGCGGGCACAGTTTCGCGATGCGGGTTGGAAAGAAGACCACGCAACAATGGAAAAGATGGCCGGCACACTCTTGTTCTCAAAAGAAGGCGGCGGAAGTATCAATGTTACGTACAGCGACACGGGCTTCATGCCGACCGAGGTCAGTGTGTCGGCTTTTCGCGCGGAATTGGAAGCGGCGAAATAAAGGAATCAGGAAAGCAGGAAATCAGGAAAAGCGTTGAATGGAGCAAATGGGATGAGCAACACAGAACACGTCGCGATCGGGAATCGAGCTGGGAGATAAACGACATAGGAGGTAGGGAGTGCGGACGACGAGCGAGTTTCAATTGAAAAGTCCGCGACTCACGACGGCCGCCTTATTGCTTGAATCGAATCGGCGCATTAGAATCTGACTGTGACTGCGAGTCAGATCATTGAAGAAATCAAGCGACTCCCTTCCGAAGAACAATTAGGCGTAATCCGGTTTGCTTACCAGCTCGACGCGGAGCGGCAATTAACCGGCAATGAATTGGCAGGATTGGTCGAACGCATGGTGAACACTGTTGATCCCGCCGAACAGGCGAGAATTCGCGAGCAGATTATCCGCGGTTTCTACGGTCAGCGACAACATGCCTAAGATCCGGCGGCAAAACGTTCCACCGGCATTGCTGAATCACCTCCTCGATCGAATTACAGAACGGCAAATCTCTTTTGATCAACTGGCTCATTTCGCTGACTGGCTCGTTACCGAGCCAGAAGTGCCGGAGGGCATGTGGTTCAAACGATTTCCGGAGATGATTGCGTGTGGCGAAGGCGAACTGGTGAAAACGTTTCTACTGCCCGAGCAGGTTCCTGCGGGCGAAGAGGTGACGTGATTGCGATCGAATCCGCGACGCTCTCGAGAAAGATTTCGGCGGTCGGGACCGCCGCTACAGTGATTTGGGTAACATCCGTGTTACCGAAGGGATAGGTCGAATTGCTTGCGGCTGGCTCAATTAGTGTGTCTTGTCACGGCTCCGAAATAATTACGACCACACAAACCAATCAATAACCTCACATTATGAATACTCCTGCTAATCCGAACAAAGCACTTTGGGAAAAAGGCGATTTCACGCAGATCGCCGATACCATGCGCGAAAGCGGCGAGGCGCTCGTCCAGAAACTTGGAATAGAGAAAGGAATGAAGGTGTTGGATCTCGGGTGTGGCGATGGCACGACGGCTTTGCCGGAGGCGAAACTCGGCGCGGACGTCCAGGGGATCGATATCGCGCGGAACCTGGTCGAGGCGGGGAACAAGCGCGCGGCGGAGCACGGCCTAACGAACTTGAAGTTTCAGGAAGGCGATGCGTCGAATCTTCAGCAGGTGCCGGACAAATCGTTTGATCTCGTCGTCAGCATTTTCGGCGCGATGTTCGCGCCGAAGCCGTTCGACGTTGCGAAAGAAATGGTGCGCGTGACGCGACCGGGAGGTCGCATCGTGATGGGCAACTGGATCCCGAACGATCCGACGCTGGTGGCGCAGATTTTGAAGATCAGCTCAACCTACACGCCGCCGCCGCCGGAAGGTTTCGTTAGTCCGATGACGTGGGGCGTCGAGAGCAATGTGATCGAGCGTTTTACTGCGGCAGGAATTCCGAAAGAAAATATCTCGTTCGCGCGGGACACGTTTACTTTCGATTTTCCGGGCACACCGGCGCAGTTCGTGGATACGTTCAGAAAATATTATGGGCCGACGATGAACGCGTTCGAAGCCGCGGAGAAACAAGGCAAAGCGGAGGAATTACAGAAGCAACTCGAAGAGTTGTTCAATAGTCAGAACAAAAAGCAGGATGGTACGTCGATTCCTGCGACGTTCTTACGCGTGACGGTTGAGAAAAAGTAAGAAGTCCTGCGGATCAATTTTCCAGTCACGACCGACGCATGGTCTGACTGAGATTTTTCTGCCAAAGCTGCATGCACATTCGACGAGACCGCCAGGAGGCCGAATAAAAGCACGCGCATGTGAGATCTTTTGAAGATCTCCATGAAAAATCAGCGACTAAGCAGAATCAGCTAGCCAGGCTTCTGCCGGGCAAGAACAGATTCGGCTAAAATGCCGGCGTCAGTGATCGCCTGGTTCCTTTTTTCTTGCCTTGCTGCTGCTGTCCGCTCGGCTTAGGGCGATTTCCGCCACCTTGCATTTGCGGATGCCCCTGACCACCCATTTTTTGCTTCTGCTGATGTTGGCCGCCGCCCATGCCCATCTGCTGCTGGTGATGCTGCGCCTTCATCTGCTGCTGGCGATGCATCTGCTGGTTCATGGAATTTTGGCCGTGAGCAGCGTTTGCGTGTTCGGCTCCTTTGTTGCGATTCTTAACCTGATTTCCTTCAGCGTTATTGCCGTGAAGATTTTCTCCCCCGCGATTATTTCCGGCGTTCTCGTTCCCACCTTTTTTGCCATGCTCTTCACCGCCCATGCCTGTTCCCTGGCCCTGATGGTCAGCGACGTTCCCCGTCCTGTTCTCAGCTCCGCCCTTTTTGCCATGTTCTTCACCACCCTGCTCCTGCTCCCTGGCCCTGATGGTCAGCGACGTTGCCCGTCCTGTTCTCGGCTCCGCCCTTTTTGCCATGTTCTTCACCACCCGCTCCTGCTCCCTGGCCCTGACGCTCGTTCCCCAGTTTATTTCCAGCTCCAGCTCCTCCTGCGGCGCCGACTTCCTGTCCGCCTCTGCCTTGGCCCGCGCCTTCAGTCTTGTTGAACGACTTGATCGCTTCCTGGTTCGGTTTCCCCTTATTCGTCGAAGCGAGGAAATTTTTGTCTTTGGCTGCCTCCTGCTGACGTGCAAGCTGCTGTGAAGTTGGCCCCTCTTTCTTGGCGTTGGCCATCGCCGCTCTTTGTTCTGCGTTCGGCTGCGCCTTTATTCCGCCGTTTCCACCGTTAAAGCTCGTGCGGCTGGCGTTCACATTCTTGGCGAAGTTGTTGTTGACGTAGGTGTTGTTGATCACGGTCTTATTCACGCGCGTCACAGCGGTGTTGTACTGGAAGTTGTTTCCATTCCATCGGCCGCCCCAGTAGCCATTTCCGTTATAGCCGTATCCGTAATTGACGCCTCCATAAAAACCGACATGCGAACCCCAGTACCCTTGGTTAAATGCGTAAACGCCGTTGTTCCAACCCCACCATGGCGGTGTCCAAAGTAGACCGACTCTGGGAGGAGCGACCCACACGCCCGGTACCCAGTAATAATCGTAATAATCATTGTTCCAGCCCCAGTAACCTGGAGTCCAAAGATAACCTGGGGCCGGACAGACCGGTTGCTCCACTACCGGCAGAGGCGGAGGAGCCCAACCTACTGAGAATTCCTGGGCGAACGACGCCAAAGGTAGTGCAAGAAATACGGCGAAAACTAAGGAACGGAGTTTGTTCATGTTCATGTTTTAATGTCTAACCACGAGCGGAGCAAGAAGTAGCAAAGAATCAAGAAATAAACCTGAGATCCTTCGACTGCGCTCAGGATGGCAATGCCATCCGCATTGACTCATGCGCTTCCGCGCATTTCGAGCTGTCGGTTTGCCCATCTATGTCGCTCGTGTCCCCTCGGCTCCATTGTCACTTTATTCGGTCAAAGGTTTTCTGGAGGACTTCGAGATCGCTGCGCGTTGCCAACTTTGTCGCGCGTATTCTCAATCCACTTCTTCTCCAAAGCGTTCTTCGTTGGGCGATCGGTTTCGTAAAACACACCGAACACGCCGGGGAACGGAAGCGAAGCGAGCTTGTATGCGGCGACCTCGTCGGTGACGTCGTGCCGGAGCTCGTCCTCGGGTGTGTTGTCCCATTTTCTCTCCTGGATCAGTTCGAAACTGCCGCCCTTCTTCGGGTTGGCGGGATCGAAGACGTCCGGGAAAAATTCGACGCATTCGCTCAAGCATTCGATGACGCTGAAGCCCTGGTGGTCCATCGCGCGCTCGATCAGTTGCATCATGTGTGGTACCTGCGCGGCGTGCGTGCGGGCGATAAATGTTGCGCCACCGGCGATTAATTTCTTCATCGGATTGACCGGCTGATCGATTGCGCCGGTGGGGTCCGTCTTGGACTTGAATCCGATCGGCGAGGTCGGTGAGGTCTGTTTCTTCGTCAGCCCATAGACGAAGTTGTCCATGATGAAATAAGTCATGTTGATGTTCTTGCGCGCGCCGTGATCGAGATGATTGCCGCCGATGGAAAACCCGTCGCCGTCGCCGCCGAACAGGAAGACGTGGAGATCGGGCCGGGCAAGGCTGATGCCGCTGGCAAGCGGGACGGCGCGGCCGTGAATGTAATGCGCGCCGTGACCGTTAACGAAATACGGAAAACGCGATGAACAACCGATTCCAGCAAGCGTGACGATCTTTTCGTGCTCGAGATTGCGTTTCTCGAGGACTTTGTAAAACGAGGCGAGTACCGCGAAATCGCCGCAACCTGGACACCACGTCGGGTGGTCGGCGGTGATCGCTTTCTTTGTTAATTTTTCGCGCGGTGGCTCCGATGCCGGAGTGGCTGTTGCGACCGCAGTAGCGGTTTCGCCGTTCGGTTTTGATTCGTTCATAAAGAATTAATCAGGAAGCCAGGAATTCGTCACATCAAACTTCAAACATCTTACATCAAACATTTTACCCAACTCCCTGCGGCACGACTTCCTTCAAGTGTTTCACATTTTCGGGTGCAGTATCATGATGCTCCACGTCGGCGCCGTCGCGCGGGATATGTCGCGCAAGGAAGGACTTGCCCTTGAATACGCCGTCCAGGATTTCTTTCACACGAAAAGTGAGGCCATCGGTCTTGGTGAAACTCGTAATTTTGGGTTCGCAATAGCGAGCGCGCAAAATCATTGCGAGCTGCCCGTATCCGTAAACGCCCTGGTCATTCATCTCGACGGTAACGATCCGCTCGAACTTCTCGAAAATTTTGTCGAGCCCGTTCGGCAATGGATGGAGATGGCGCAAATGTATGGCGCCGACTTTTTCTCCCTGGGTCCGGGCCAGGGTCACGGCGTCGTGGATTGGTCCGTACGTCGATCCCCACCCGACCACCAACGTTCCTTCGTGATCGCCGTGAATTTCGGGCACCGGGATTTCGTCGGCGAGCTTGCGCAATTTGTTGCGGCGCTTTGCCGTCATTGCCATGTGCAGCTTCGGGCTGCCGGTAGGATGACCCATCTCGTCGTGCTCGAGGCCGGCGAGCAGCGGGTATTTCCCGTCGAGAATGCGTGTGCCGGGCGGGGCGTGCTGGGTAATTTGATCGATGGGATACGGCTTATGCGTCTGCCGCGGCGTTAGGTCCGGCTTGGGGTCGACCATCAACTTCGGAAGATCAGGCTCGTCGAACGCCTCGATGCGGGTCGCGAGCGATGTATCGCTCAGAATGAAAACCGGCGTGCTGTATTTGCGCGCGATCCGTGCGGCTTCGATCGCAATATAGAAACAATCTTCCACGCTCGCGGCCGCGAGCACGACACGCGGGCTGTCGCCGTGACTGCCGAAGATTGCCTGATGCAAATCGCTCTGCTCAACGTTCGTAGGCAAACCTGTGCTCGGGCCCCCGCGCTGAATGTTGCAGATGACCAGCGGGATCTCGGCCATCGACGCCCAGCCGATCGCTTCCGCCTTAAGCGAAATGCCCGGGCCGGCGCTGCCGGTGACAGCGAGATATCCTGAGTACGAACAACCAATCGCGATCGACACTGATGCCAGCTCGTCCTCTGCCTGCACGAAAATCCCGCCATACTTCGGCAGTTCGCGTCGCAAAATTTCCATTACGGACGACCACGGCGTAATCGGATAACCGGCGCCGAAGCGTACGCCGCCGGCGATCAGCCCGTAGGCAAGTGCCTGGTTGCCGTCCATCGTGATCTGAGCGCGGCCGCTAGCTCTCGGGATGTGCTCAAATCGGTAATGTTTTGTTAAAACGTTTCCGACCGGATACGCATAGCCGGCCTGGAACGCCATCAACGCGGTGTTCACCACGCTCTCGTCCTTGCCGCTGAATTTTTCGGTGATCAGCCGTTTCAGCTTGTCGGCGTCGAGATTGAAAATTTTCGAGATGAGACCGAGCACAAAGATGTTTTTCCCCCTGTCCTTGGCCGTGCCGCCGAGCGCTTCAACGGTGAGTCCCGTGATAGGCACGCCTACGTAAACGAAACGTTTATCGTCGAGGTTCGGCTCAACGTTGTCTGAATCGTAAAGCAATACGCCGCCCTCGCGCAGGAAACCGACGTGGTCCTGGTAACTGTGCTGGTAAAACGCGACCAAAAAATCGGCTTCATCACCGGCCGATAAGACTTCTCCTGAACCGATGCGCACTTGAAAAATCGACGGACCACCCGAGATCGTGGCCGGGATCGTCATATAGGTCATGACGTCGTGTTCACTGCGGCCGGCCAGGCGGGCGAGAAACGCGCCCGCGGTTTGAATTCCATCCTGTGAATTACCCGCGAGCCGGATCACCGCGTCCTGAATACTTTCAGGCCGCAGATCGGCTCTGTCGGGGCCCGGCGCGGTCGTTTGTGCAGCAGTATTCGGTCCTTCGCTCACGGGATCAGAAACCTAACAGATTGAAGCACCATTTCCACCGGCAATTGGCCTAGAAGCATTCGGCTGTAGCCGCTTCGCTGCTTGCCGCGCCGTAGCTCGAAGGTGGGTGCGAAGCGTGCACGTCTCCCACAGGGCGACGGCTACAGTAAACCGCCTCGACACCGCGGCTACTCCACGGGGGTGGTTTCCTGCTTTTTAATTGTAGATATGCCCAGCAGTTCTATTGGACCGACGTTCTTCTTGGCGAGTGTCAGGTCCTGGTATTTAACTTTTCCTTCGAAATCACAACTGCCGGCTTGAATCTCTGTGATGGTTCCGCCCTGGATCTTGAGATTGATCCCCTTCAGTGTCGTCGCAATTTCCACTTTGAATTCAATTTTTTTCGGCAACGGCATCCCGGCAATTCGTATTTCAATGTATGGGTTAAACTCGTTGGTGATTTCGTGTTCAGCGAGGTTCAGGACAATGACCTCGTCCGGCGATTCTTTGGATTCCTTCAGCGCTTCTTGAACCTCTTTGGCCTTTTTCCAGGCAGGAACCAACAGGCCAGGCAGCTCAATATCAAACAGTTCAGTAATCTTCGAAGCGAGATCGGGCATCGCGGCCGGCCATTTAATGGTCTTGATCTCGCGACCCAGGCGGCCTTGAAACTCTTTCCAATCGTTCGAAGGCGGAGTCGTCGTGGCGGGCTCGGGTAACGAGAGAAGGGTGCGCAGGTTAAGAGATGAATCGCTCATAATATTTCCCTTTTTTGAATCAAGCTTGCTCCATGCGTCTCTACCCGATCCTGGCCGGCGGATCGGTTAGAATTAAAACGTAACTGATATTTGATGGCTACATTGGCCGGCGGGGTCCGCGGAGTGTTCCAATCAGAATGCGCATAAAAGGTGGGTCGCGCTGCGATCGCGCCCTTCAATTTTGATTTCGCATATGCCAAACAGGTCAGCGCGGCGACACCGAAAAAGCCAATGACGATATAAAGCCATGGCATTTTCGGAGACGGCAAAGAAGGGGGAGGAGTGGTTGCGCTGACGGAAGGTGGAGTGGTTGGACGAACGAAAGAAGTTGCCGCCGGCGCCACAGTAGCGGTTGGAGTGAAAGTGGAAGTTGGCGAAGGTGTGATCGGAGCTGTCGTCTCTGCGGTGGTTGGTGTTGGACTTGATTGCTGAACGACTTCGAGGGTTGGTCCGACGATCTTTGGGAGGTTCAACACTCTTGCTCCTACGCGCACTTCTACTGAAGGCTCGTAGGTTCCAGCTGCGGAGTACAGATGGATCGTGCGCGGCACCGCTGTCCATTCAACTGGGGAACCATCAGCAAAATTGAAACCGTATTGGATATTCGGTACCCGCGGTGGTGGCCGCTGGAACCGAAGTTCAAACCGCACTGTTTGGTCGACTTCAGGTCTTGACGGCGTCGCATTGAGAATCACTCGATTTGCCAGGCTTGCAGTGATATCTATTGGCGGCTGAACCGAAGGGCTTGCAACAGCGTCGCGACGCACCGGCGGAGTGGGGAACTCGTTCAACGTTTCAGGCGTAAAACGCCGCGAGGGAGTCTCGAAAGGGCGCGCGGTGTAATCTCTACGCGGTGGCAGCCACGGTGGTATCGTTGAGCTTGCTGCAATATTTGGAATCGGGAAGGGGAAGCGTCGGATTGGACCTGGTGTGATATCTGGAACCGGCGGACGCGAGGGAATGGTTGGACTTGCAGTGATATTCACAGGCGGCGGTCGCGTCGGTGTTGCGGGACTTGGGGTTTCGTATCTGCGCGGCGGCGGCGTTGGTGTGATGGGACTTGGAGTGTAACGACGCGGCGGGCGCGTCGGTGTGACTTCGCTTGTCATGTCCTCCGAATTCGGCAAGGGGGTCGGTGTGACAGGATATGCAGTGGCCTGTCTGCGCGGTGGTGGAATCGGTGTGATCGGATTTGGAGTGTTGTATCTACGTGGTGGTCGTGGCGTTGGTGAAGTCGGACTCGTGGTGGTGTACCTCGCCTGGCGGCGGTGTCGGTGTAATGAAAGTTGCCGGGTTGTCTCTACGGGGCGGCGGCCTTGGTGTGATGGGGCTAGCAGTGCTGTATCTCCGTGGTGGTTGTGTCGGTGAAACGAGGATCGCTGCGTTTTCTTTACGCGGTGCTGGAGTTTGTGTGACCGGATTTGCGGTGTCGTATCTACGTGGCCGTGGCATTGATGTGATCGGACTTGCTGTGTTGTACCGCGGTGGCGCTGGCGTCGGAGTAAGGACGTAAGGAGTGTTGTCCGTTCGTTGCGGTCGCTGAACCGGGGTAAAGCCTTCTCTGCCGTTTCTGCGGGGTGATCGTGCCGCTGTCGTCGGACTTCCGAGCGCATCGCCACGCGATGCGGGCTCGCCATAATCCTTTAACGTTCGAGGATTACCCTGCACTGGCGTCTGGGTCGGGCTCGGTATCTGAGAATGAACCGGTGAGAGTACCAGTAAGAACAGGCCAGAAGTGATGATGATTATTCGTTGCGACGAACAACATTCGATCGCAACGGGAGTCTTACTCACCGGGAGCGACACTAACAAAGCTGTCTGCTCATTCCAACAGCAATTGGTTAGAGGCCGATCACGCTGCAGCCGCCGCTTCGCTATGCGAAGCGCACGTCGCCCACAGGGCGACGGCTACAGACTTGCCGCAGGGCCAAACTATTTTGTCGGCGGTTGCGACTCTATTTTTGTGTCATTCGCACCGGGCGCTCGATCGAGCCCGCGTCGTTTGAGCAATGGCTCGATGTAGGGATCACGTCCGACGAAATTCTTAAATAGCCCGAGAGCGTCAGCGGTCCCGCCCCGCGATAGCAGCATATCGCGAAACCGATCACCGTTCTCGCGTGTCAATCCGCCGTGTTGCTTGAACCACTCGACTGTGTCGGCATCCAGCACTTCGCTCCAGATATAGGAGTAGTAACCGGCTGAGTAGCCTCCGGCGAACGAGTGCGAAAAATAGAAGCTGCGATACCGCGGCGGCACTGGCGGAAAGTCGACCCCGGCTTTGTGCAATGCCTCCGCTTCAAACGCAACTGCGTCTTTCGGAACGTCAGATGGATTCAATTGATGCCACGCCTGATCAAGAAGCGAAGCCGACAGATATTCAGTGGTCTTAAATCCCTGATCGAATTTTTCCGCGGCTTTGACCTTGTCGAGCAACGCCTGCGGTATTGGTTCCCCGGTCTTGTAATGCTTTGCGTAATTGGCGAGGACCTCCGGCCAGGTGGCCCACATTTCGTTTACCTGCGACGGATACTCGACAAAATCGCGCGGCACACTCGTTCCACTGAATCGCGGATATTTCACGTTCGAAAACATGCCGTGCAGCGCGTGCCCGAATTCGTGAAAGGCGGTCCGCACTTGATCTTGAGTAAGCAGTGTCGGTTCCCCGGGCGGCGGCTTTGGAATGTTGAGGTGATTCGCCACAACCGGTTTCGTCCCGAACAGATCGTTTTGCGGGACATAAGCATTCATCCAGGCGCCGCCGCGCTTCGATGCTCGCGCGTAATAATCGCCGATGAAAATCGCGAGCGGTTTACCATCGCGATCAAACACTTCCCAGACTCGCACGTCTGGCTCATACACCGGCAGATCGTGCCGTTCCTTGAACGTGAGCCCGTATTCCTTGTTCGCGGCGAAAAATACGCCATCGACGATGACATGATTCAATTCGTAATACGGGCGTACCTCCGATTCATCGAAGTTGTATTTCGCCTTGCGTACTTTCTCCGAATAAAGATCCCAATCGCACGCCGCAATTTGGAAAGCGCCTTTCTCCTGATCGACAATCTTCTGTTGCTCGGCTGCTTCGCCTTTCGCGTTTGCGACCGCCGGAGGCGCGAGATCGGCCAGCAGTTTGTTCACCGTCGGCACATTATGCGCCGTTTGGTCTTCGAGCTGGTACGCTGCCCAGTTATCGTAGCCTAACAACTTCGCTTTCTCAGCGCGAAGCTGGACTATCCGTAGCACGATATTGCGCGTATCGAATTCGCCACCTTTGCTGTTGCGCGCCAGCGATGCCTGCATGAGACGCTCGCGCAAGGGTCGATTCTGCAATGACCCAAGCAACGGCTGGCCAGTGGTGTTCTGCAGCTGGATTACGAACTTGCCTTCCTTCTTTTCAGTTTTCGCGGCATTGATCACGCTCTTCATCTGATCGTCCGTGAGGCCGGCGAGATCTTCCTTTTTATCGACTACCACGGACGACGCGTTTCGCTCCTTTAACACGTTTTGCTCGAAATCCGTCTGCAACTTCGCCAACTCGCCGTTGATCTGTTTCAGCTTCTCCTTCTCGGAATCGGACAGCCTGGCGCCCGCGCGCACGAAATCCTTGTAGTAACGTTCTAGCAAATACGCCGATTCTGGATTCAGCCCGAGTTTATCGCGCTGCTCATACAGCGCCTGGACTCGCGCGAACAACTTCGGATTCAAAAAAATCTCGTCACGGTGCGCGGCAAGTTTCGGCGCCATTTCTTTTTCAATCTTCTGCCGTGTCGGATTCGTGTCGCAGGCGTTCAGATTCGAAAACGTGCGCTGGGCGCGATCGAGCAGTCGGCCGGTGCGCTCGAGGGCGACGATTGTGTTGTCGAACGTTGGTTTCTCAGAGTTGTTCGCGATCGGCTCGATTTCCTTGAGTTGTTCGCGCATTCCGGCCTCGATCGCGGGGATGAAATGCTCGTCCTTAATCTTGTCGAAGGGCGGGTATTGATATGGCAGGACGCTCTCAGCTGCGAACGGATTGTCCTTGAGATCGGCGGCGAACACGATGGTGATTTGCGCAACGTTGAGCAGCGCGCAAGCGAAGAAGCAAAGACGCAGTGACATAAGGCTAAACCTTTCGTCACGTGACGCCCATGATGCAAATGTCTCGTGAAGGCGAGCCCCCGCTACGTGACACCGGCGTTCAACTACATCGTCGTCGGCAGGCCGGCCGTTTTCCAGGCTTTGAGGCCGCCAGCCATCGAGTGGACGTTTTTGTAACCCATTTTTTGCAGTGTCTCGGCGGCAAGTGCGGAGCGACCGCCGCCGCCGCAATGACAAATGATCATCGCGTTTGAGTCGGGAACTTTTTCTTCGACGTCCAGCTCGATCGTGCCGCGACTCATGTGAGTCGCGCCGGGGATGTGTCCTTCATCCCATTCGTCTTTATCCCGGACATCGATGACGATCGCCTCGCCGTTGTTTAATTTCGCAGCGGCATCTTGCGGTGAAATTTCGGTTATGTGCTTCTTCGCTTCCGCGACCAGTTTTTGGAAACCACTGTGCTCAGCCATAAGTAATTTCTAATCACGAATGGACACGAATAAACACGAATTTGATTTTTCAGTGGTGCCCACTCGTGAGGTTGTAGCCACGGGCCTAAGGCGCGTTCGAAATTTGCGTGGAAGGACGCCGCACAGCGGCGTGGCTACAGATTTCGGCGGTCATAGACCGCCGCTACACATCAGTAGCTGATTCCTTTTTTCGCGGCTTGGGTGTGAAGCGCTTCGGTTACCTTTTGATCAAAGGAGTCGCCTTTGCCTTCGGCCGCGAGGCGTTTGTTTTCCGATTGAATGTAGGCTTCGCGTTTCTTTGACACGTCCACGATCTGCTTTTGCAGGTCGGCGCGTTCGTCACGGGCTTTTGCGATACGCTTTTGCAGTTCACCGCGATCCAATTTCTGGAGCTCCGCCGGAAGTTGTTTTTGGTCGATCTCACCGACCTTAAGCTTGTTTTCATTGAGGGCGTCGACCAACTCACCGCTGCCCTGCATCGCCCTGCCAGTCTTGCTATTGTAGGTGAGCCGATCGGCCATCGCGGCTACTGGTGCACTCTTCGCTGCCGCATATTTCGCATGAACCTCGGCCTGCAGTGTACTGTCGCCGTACGGAATCAGAGTGGCACCGATGCGTTCGTTAAGCCGGCCTAGCTCTTTATCCATCGGCGTTGAAATCACAGCAACGTTGCCAGATTGCGAAATGCCCACATAACTGCCTTCCGACAATTTCGCGATCTCCTGCCAGATCGGCTTGGTCTCAGCCATCTCACCACACTGAATGGTATTAATAATGAGATCTTTCTTCGCTGCTTCCCTGCAGAGGTCCGGATACTTCGGGCCGTTCGGATAATCCATATGCGGCGGCGCGTCCCCGACCAGGAAGATGATTTTCAGGACTTTGTTGTCGCTGCTCCATGGCATCTTGTGAATGGCTTCGGCAAGCGCCTCGTTCACGCTCTCCGGTGCATCGCCACCACCGCCGGCCTGGAACTCGCGCAGATGCCCGTAAATGGCATCGATGTCGTCAGTGAGACTGAACGATTTCACGACGTAATCGTCGCCGCGATCGCGATAACCAATCAGCCCGAGTTTTAACTCCGGGGTTGGTTGCGCGCTGATCATTTCATTGGCGATCGACCAGATTTTTTGTTTCGCGCCTTCGAGCAAGCCGCCCATTGAGCCGGTAGTATCGAGAACAAAACAGACCTCGATGCGCGGTTTGGATTGACGTGTTGGCGCAGTTGTGGCGAACAACGGTTGCCAAAGACCAAGGATTGCAGAGGCAGACAGGATTATCGACAGGATGCCGATGTTACGAGTGGTTAGTGTTTTCATTGTATTGTTATTCAGCGATTTCATAAACAGTGTCGTCGAGCTTGAGCACGACGTTTTGGCCCAGGGCCAGCCACGGGCCGGCTTCGGGATGTTTTGTTAGGAGGTTGAAGTATTCTTCGGAGTTAAATTGGACGCGCTGTCGTTTAGCGGTGTTCTGCGCGTTTGAATCGATCCATTGATTTCCGTTTTGGAAAAATGCCCGCCCGTTCACGAACCTGGACTGTTGCGTGTACTGGCTGAGGCGCGCCGCTGCCGGTGTGCCAGCAGGAGCCGCAGCAGCAAATCCCCGCAATGATTCGGAGGCGCCGGCTGTGATCGATGCCGGTGCCTGCTGCGCAAACTTGAACGCATTCTGGCTGCGCGCGTTGGCAACGCCGTCCTCGCCTTCCTTCTTGTCCTTGAATCCACCCCAGGCCTTGGCGACTTCGCCGCGTGTCTCTGCATCGGCGCTCATGCTTTGCATGGATCGATCAGCCATCGGCACGCGCCGGCGATCTTCGTCCTCTACAATGAGATAAGCCGTGTAAGGCGTGACGATCCCGTATTTCCGGGCCAACTCGGTTGTTTCATCGCGGAGCTCAGGGGTTTCACCGTGGAGGCGGATTTCATCGAGGAGAAACCCGACACGGCGCGTCGCCCAAAGCCGCGGCACGTAGTCGTCGCTGGTCTTGCGATCGTCAAAATGCAGTTTGTAAGTAAAAGTCTGTTCGCGGCCGCCGGCGTTGCCAGTCAGCTTCGCTTCGACATCGCCGGCGCCGCTGTATCGACCCGCTACGACCAATTGATCTCCCTTGAACAGATCCGGCAGATCCGCCGGATACATTTTCGAAGTGCGAACACCACCGCTGAGATCCAGCTTCAGATTCGTTAGGGCGGGTTCTTTGATCCGCGTGTAGAAGTTCGACACTTTGAGTTCGAGATCTTCGTTGGCGAGCACGTATTGGCTGAAGGCGCGAGTGCCCTCGGCGATTTGATCGAGCAACTGCGTGTTTACGTCCGAGCCGATCCCGAACGAGAAGATGCGAGCGCCGCTACCCTTTTTAATGTTCGCAACGATTTCTTCGGGATTGCGTGTTCCCACTGTGGGCAGACCATCCGTCAGGAAGATCACAACAAATGGGCGATCGCCTTTGTCGGGTCGGACCTTCAGGGCGCTTTGCAGCGCATCCGCAATGGCCGTGCCGCCGATTGGTTTGAAGTCGTCGATGAAACCGTTCGCACGTTTGCGATGATCGGGATCGGCTGGTACCAACTCGCGGAAAAGCGGCTCAGCTTCCGTCGAGAACCGGACAATCTCGAAACGATCGTCGGCATTAAGATTTTCCACGCAAAACCGCAACGCTTTTTGCGCCTGCTGAAGTTTGGCGCCCGCCATCGAACCGGACGTGTCCACAACAAAAACCACGTCTTTGGCCGACGGCTTTGTGTCGTTGCTTATCGTCGGCGCGGCCAGGAGCAGAAAATAGCCGTCGTCACTGTCCGGTTTGTAAGTGATTAGCTTAAGTCCGACATCGCGCGTGTCGGCGCTGTAGACGAGCTGAAAATCTGTGTCCGGCTTTTCGTCTTTGCTCTCATATCCGATGACGGCGCGGTTGGCGCCATCGCGCTTGATCTCAACTTTGTGGCTGGGCGAATAAATTGAGGCGAGCGGCTCCGCGCTCTTGAGCTCAATTTTCACGCTCAGATTTTTGATCGGCCGAGCGGAGAATTTCTCAGTGCTCAGCGGGTAGAGATAAGTGACCGTCCCGGCGTCGGAGCGAAGCAATTCGGTATAGGAAATCTTAATCGGCTTCCGGCTGCGCGGTTCAATTGGAAAGACGCGAACCTTGAAAAGATCGCGGCCGGCGTACTCGAGCAGGGCCGGATCGCGCATTTTTCGCACGATGTCCTCGTAAATGCCGCGTGCCTTATCAGCCGGAAGCAATTCGGCATCGACGCTCTTACCGCCGATTTCCATGCTGAATTTGTCGATATGCGCCCCTTTCGGGACAGGGAACATGTAAAAACCTTCGAGCCTTTGATCGTTAGGATTGTAGAACTCCTGGTCGATCGATGTGATGGCGACCTGGCCATCAATTTTGACGTTGACCTGATGATTCGTGACTTCGAGCGGGGCGAAAGGGAAATGGGTGGGTGGAACGTAGATCGGACGTTCAATAACGATGAAACCATCTCCGCGGGATTGGGCGATGGCTCCGAGGAGGAAGAGCCCGATCGCTAGCACCAAATTTTTGTTCATGGAGCATTAGTCGGGAAGTCCGGAAAAATGCTCCCGGCCGACCGAAAACATTATTTTTGATCAGAAGGCTGGGCGCGACAGTCAGACGTCGATAAGATGCTCCGGCCGCGAGAAGTTGTGATCGATCAGGAGCTTTCCAGCACAGCCGCACCGCCAACAGCGGCGGATGGATCGGCGTTGGCGTCGGATGCTCGAATCATTGCTGACTGCCGCGCGGGGAATGCGGCGGCGTGGGATTCTCTGTTCGATAAATACTACGCCACGGTCGCGCGGTTTGTGTTTCAGCTCTCCGGCGATTTCAGCCACGAAGACACCGAAGAAATCTGCCAGGAAACGTTTTTATCGGTGGTCAGAAATCTATCTTCATTTCAGGGTCGAAGCTCATTTCAAACGTGGTTGCTGCGGATCGCGGCGAACAAGGCGATGGATTATCGGGAAAAAACGCGAGCCGCGAAACGAGGTGGGAACGCGGTGCACATCTCAATCGATGCGACTCGAACCGATGACGAACCGCCGATTGATCCGCCATCCGGAAATCCCGGTCCCGACGCCTTATTGCAAATTGCCGAAACCTCCCATCTTGTGCGGCAAAGCCTCGATCGCCTGGGCGAGCCGTGCCGTGAAATCATCGAGCTACGGTACTACGGCGACTTGAGTTACGATGAGATTGCGGCGGAACTGCGACTTAATCCGAAAACGGTCAGCTCCCGGTTAAGCAAATGCCTGGACCGCTTGCTCAATATCGCGAAGGAAATTTTACCACCGGACAATCGTTTGCCGTCTAATAGATAGAAACATGGCATCGGAACCAAAGAAACCCATCGAACAAATGCTCGAAGCGCTGGCAAAAGCGCGTCGCGCAGAATTCGGTGACGATCCCAAGATGCCGAATCCGATGCGTGCGCGACTGCATGAGGAGATAGCGAGAGCGGGAGCGGCGGAAGAAGAAACGGGACGAATCACGACTGTCATGGTTAACGATGTTCTGGCCACGAGTGACGGTGGCGGCGGCCCTGGCAACGTTGATAGTGCTCGTCCCAGCGATTTGGTGGAACCAATCACACCCCGTTGCAGAATCAGGCGATCTTGCGCTTCGTGATCGCGCCGCCGGAGCAAGCCGTGAACTAAACTCTGCTGTACCGGCGAAGGACGCTCTCGCGAAAGTCCCGGGGATCAACGCAACCGAAAAGACAGTGAATCTGGCGGACAACAGACAAGTTAAGGTCGAACCCGTCGCGGCTCCTTCCTCTGAAGCGGAAGAATCGAAATCGTCAACCCATGTCGCACAAGGGAGCGCTGCAACCGAGCTCCAAAGTCAGGAAACGAAAGGATTCGATGGGGAGATTGCCAGCGCGAAAATCCAGGCGGCACCCGCGGCTGCGCCTCCAGCCGGCGCCGATTCGAAAGCCAAGTCAGACGCGATGGCAGCAGCCGCTCCGGCGGTCGCGCAACCATCATTAGCCGGCAGCGGCGCAATGGCGCAGCAATTTTCCCAACAACAAGCTGTTCAATCTTTTCGGAACAAAGCGCAGCAGGTCAGCCGGGCCGCGAATGTCTTGAACAAGTTTCAAGTTGAGCAACAGGGGAATGAAATTCGCGTGCTCGATGCCGACGGCTCGACGTACACCGGCAAAATTGAACAGGGGGCAAAGAGCGCGGAGCTCGAGTCGCGCACCACTGCGCGCCGCGATTTCGCGAAGCAGGCGCCAAAGTACGCTGCCAAAGCCGTCAGCGAAGACAAATCAGCCATTGCGCAATCGTCCTTCCGCGCGACCGGATACAACGTCAGCCTGAAAAGGACGCTGGTGTTCGAGGGCAGTTACGCCGCGCCGCCGGCGCAACAGCCAGCGTCGTCGACGTCCAACGATAAAGAGCGCGCTGAGTCGAGCCGCGACCGGGCACGTATCGTGGGAACGGTGCGCGTGAATGGCGAAGCGCCGGTAGAAGTGGATGCGATAGCAGAGACACCGGACGCAGCCGCAACGAAAAAGAGCGAGAAGTGAACAGATTGTAACCGCTTCGACACTTCTTCGTCATTCGACATTCGAGCTTCGTCATTCATTTCATTCGTAGCGGAGCGCTTCGATGGGGTCGAGCGCGGCGGCCTTCCGTGCTGGATAAAAACCAAAGAAGACGCCGACGGCAGCGCTGAATAGGAACGCGATCACGACAGAGCTGATGGAGATCAGTGTGGGCCAGCTGGCGTAGATCGACAGGATTCTCGACGTGGCGATACCGCAAATAATTCCGATCACGCCGCCAACCGAACTGAGCGTGACCGCTTCGATCAGGAATTGTGTCAGTATGTCGTTTCCGCGGGCACCGACAGCCATGCGCACACCAATCTCGCGTGTGCGTTCGGTAACGCTCACCAGCATGATGTTCATGATGCCGATGCCACCTACGAGCAACGAGACGCCTGCGATTGCACCGAGCAGTACCGTCATCACCCGCGAAGTGGCCGTGGCGGCTTCGGCGATCTCTTGTTGGGTGCGCACGGTGAAATCGTCGTCGCGTCCGGGGCGAATGTTATGCCTTTGTCGAAGCAACGAGATGATTTGTTGCTGCGCAGCTTCGACCTGGCGAGGGTCGCCAATCTGCACGTTGATGTTGCGCAACGTAGTGCCACCGATCACGCGTTTCATCGCGCTGGTGTACGGCATCACAACAATGTCGTCCTGGTCCACGCCCTGCGGGCTGAGCCCTTTGGGCGTAAGCACGCCAAGAATCGTGAACGGCACGTTCTTAACCCGCAAAATCTGGCCGATCGGATTTTCGTTGCCGTAAATTTGCGTCGCCGTCGTCCGGCCAATCACGCAAACCTTGTTCGCGCTGCGCACATCCTGTGCTGTAAACGGCACGCCGTCGGCCAGCGGCCATTGGCGAATGTCGAAGTAATCCGCTGATTCTCCATAAATCCGGGTGAACCAATTTTGATTTCCAGCAGCTACCTGTGTCGTGGAAACAACTTCTTCGCTGACGCTGATTACGCCGGGCACTTCCCGTCGGATGGCTTCAGCGTCTTCAATTTTCAACGTGCCCGCTCCACCCCAACCGGTTCGGATTCCACTCGACGTTGTGCTGCCGGAAAAAATCAGGATCACATTTTCGCCGAGACTGGCGATTTGTGATTCGACCTGTGCCTTGGCGCCGTTGCCAATTCCGACCATCGCGATCACTGCGCCGACGCCAATGATGATACCGAGCGCAGTCAGCACCGAACGCATTTTGTTTCGGCGCAGCGCGCGGTAGGCAACGTTAAATGTGGGTCCGATGCGCATTCAAAAAATTGAATTGTTAGATCGGTTCCGCGGCGTCGCGCCCGTTTTGCAGCTGCGTTTTCGCATCCGAACGCTCGAATCACGAGCTGATCTTCCCGGATCAGTCCATCCCGCATAATAACGTTTCGCTTCGCGTAAGCGGCGATGTCCTGCTCGTGCGTGACCATGATAACGGTGATGCCGTGCTCGTTGAGTTGCTGGAAAATGGCCATGATCTCGATGCTGGTGCGACTGTCGAGATTGCCGGTCGGTTCGTCCGCCAGGAGCATCTCGGGCTCGTTGATCAACGCGCGCGCGATCGCGACGCGCTGTTGCTGACCGCCGGAAAGCTGACTCGGAAAATGGTCCTCACGCCCCGCGAGCCCGACCGATCCAAGCACGCGATCCGCTTTTTCGCGGAGTTGCGCGTGTGACAGGTGATGCGCGCTGTAAATCAGCGGCAATTCCGCGTTCTCGCGCGCAGATGTGCGGCTCAGCAGATTAAAACTTTGAAACACGAAACCGAGCTTGCGATTGCGAATCTCTGCGAGCTGATCGCGATCGAGCCCCGAAACGTCTGCGTTATCCAGGAAATACTGACCCGAACTCGGCCGGTCGAGGCACCCGAGAATGTTCATGAGCGTTGATTTGCCCGAGCCGCTTGCGCCCATTAACGCCACAAATTCGCCTTGTTTGATCTCCAGCGACACGCCGCGCACGGCCGGCACTTCCATTTCGCCGGTGCGGTAAACCTTGTGCACGTCAACGAGCCTAACGAGTGCGCCGTTGTTCATTGTCGATTTTTTATTAACACCTCGCCAGATGTTGATAGCCGCGTCTCGCGAGACGCGCTTCAGCGGTTTTCATGCGATCTGGAAACCGCGAGCGTTACGAGGCTGACGGTTTCGCCACCGCGAAGCGCGCTACAGGCATGGATGTGATCGCAACGTGTTTCCTGATTTCGCCGCCATCACGGAAATCTTCGGCCGCCGGAGAATGGATTCGCCGGCGTGGATGCAGGCTGGGATTTCGCTGCCATCTCAGCAGTCACAACGCGATCGCCCTCCTTCAATCCTTCAACAACTTCGGTTACAACGCCGTCGCTGATTCCTGTTTTGATTTGCACCGGTGAGGGTCGGCTGCCGGACAAAACGTAAACCGTGCGCTCACTCGTCGCCCGCTCCCGTCCACCCACGCCACGTCCACCGCGTGACGATGGCGCTCGTGATCCCATTTCGGTCGCTCCTGCTTCGGCAGGCCGATACCGCAATGCGGCGTTTTTGATTTGAAGCACGTTGTCCTTACGGGCGGCGATGATCGAAACGTTGGCGGTCATTCCCGGTTTCAATTTCAAATCCGGATTGCTTACGCCAATCACCGTGTCGTAGGTCACAACATTCTGCACCGTAATCGGCGCATTCCGCACCTGCACAACTTTGCCGTGGAACGTCTGCGTCGGAAATGCATCGACAGTGAAATCGACGTCCTGTCCGACTTGTACGACGCCGACATCCGCCTCAGCCACGTTCGAATCGATTTGCATCTTCGTGAGATCATTTGCGATTTGAAAAATGACCGGCGCCTGCAGACTGGCGGCAACAGTCTGACCAACATCGACGCTGCGCGAGATCACCACGCCGTCGATCGGGGAAGTAATCGTGCTGTGCTCAAGATCGGCCTTCACTTTGTCCAACGCACCTTGTTTGATTTTCACATTGGCCTCGGCTTGATGCAGATTCGCCATCGCCTGATCGAGGTCCGCCTGCGACGACGTTTTTCTGGTAAAGAGGTCCTGAGTGCGCTTCGCGTTCAACCTAGCCAGTTCGAGCGCAGCCTGCGCGCTGGCGACGTCGCCTTCGGCTTGAGTCACTGCGGCCTGGAAAAGCGCCGGATCGATCTGCGCCACCACCTGGCCGGCTTTGACCTGTGAATTGAAATCTACGAACAACTTTGAGATGTTCCCGGAGACCTGGCTGCCCACCTGCACGTTGACCACCGGATTGAGCGTGCCCGTGGCGGTCACCGCCTGTGTAATCGGACCCCGTGTAACGTTCGCCGTTTGGTAAGTTGCGGCGCCGCCGGTTCGCAAGTGCCGAACAATGAGCGCGATAAGTAGCAGGGCGCCAATTATCGCAAGCCAGGGCAAAAAACGTTTCATTTAAATCGGCGGTTGACTCCGCCTATCAGTAAGAGACAGGAGGAAGGGATGCGCCGTTACATCGAAATCTATTCCATCATGCTGCGCAACTCGCTCATCCGCGACTTGAGCTTCAAAGCGAACTTCCTGTTGTGGATGGTGGTAGAGATTCTTTGGTTCTGCGGCCAAATCGTTTTTTTCAGCATCATTTTTGGGAATGTCGATCACATCGGCGACTGGACAAAATGGGAAGTGGTGCTGCTAGTCGGCACACACCAGATCATCGCGCAGCTGTTCCAGGCTTTCTTTTTTGTGAACCTCGCAAATATCCCCGAGCTCGTGCGGATGGGAAAACTGGACTCGGTTCTGGTGTTGCCAATCGACAGCCAGTTCGCGGTTTCCACGAAACAATTTGGGCTCGACAGTATCATCAACGCGCTGCTTGGAGCCGTCGTGGTTATTGTGTCGCTGTCCAAGCTGAGCGTCGTACCCAGCCCCCTTTCCGTTTTGCTTTACATTGTCGCGCTTGGCTTCGGCATCGCGGTGCATTACTCCATCATGCTCGGCCTGGCCTCCGTAAGCTTCTGGATCGTCCGCGCGCAGGGTCTGGTCTATGGCTATTTCAACTTTCTCAATATTGCGCGTTATCCGGACGTCATTTTCCCGTGGCTTTTTCGGCTGATCTTTGGCTGGGTGATTCCGGTGGTGATCATTGCGAACATTCCGGCGCGCCTCCTCATCAAATCACTCGGTCAACCGTTTCCGTTGATGCTGCATCTAATCATCGCGTCGAGCATTGTGTTCTGGCTCTCCCGGGTGTTTTGGAAATTTGCCCTCGGACATTATTCCAGCGCCAGTTCGTGAGTTCGTCAGCTTTATTGACGAAAGCCGCCTCGACCACGACGGTCGATTAGCTTAAAAATCTTCGCGATGATCACTGAAGTAAAAGTTCCGTCCGTCGGCGAATCGGTGACCAGTGGAGTGGTTTCCGCGTGGCACAAGAAGTCCGGCGAATTCGTAAACGAAGGCGAACCGCTTTTCGCACTGGAAACCGACAAGGTTTCCACGGATATCGTGGCCGAAAAATCCGGCGTGCTCGAAACGAAGGTGCCCGAAGGCCAGGAAGTGAAGATCGGCGAAGTCGTTGCAGTGATCGACGATTCGAAAAAGACGTCGGAACAGGGCAAGGAAGAAAGACCGAAAAAGAAAGAGCCTGAAACAAAGAAAAAAGAAATCGAGCCAAAGGAAAAGGTAGCTGTATCCGCGACGCGGACCGCGGCAAGCCGGCGGTCGCTGCGGAAGTTGAACCTGCCCAGCCGGGCTCTTCGCCCCCGGCTACTGCTCTTTCGCCCGGAGTTCGCAGGATTATTGAAGAGGAGAAGCTCGAACCGGAAAAAATCACTGGGACGGGTCAGGGAGGTCGGTTGACGAAGGCCGACGTCCTAAAGGCGGTTGAAAACCGCGGTAAAGCCGAACCATCTCAGGCGACCGTGGCGAAGGCGGAGCAAAAAATTGAACCGGGCAAAGCTCAGCTACCCTCGGACGTGTCCGCCGAAGCCTCGGGGAAGGCGGAAGATCGGTTCATTCGCAAAAAGATGTCGCCGTTGCGTAGGAAAATCGCGCAGCAACTGGTGATGGCGCAGCACACCGCAGCAATTCTCACTACATTTAACGAATGCGATATGAGCACGGTGCAGGAATTGCGCCGCAGCAAGCAGGATGAGTTCACAAAAAAGAACGGTATCAAACTCGGACTGATGTCGTTTTTCGTGAAGGCGGCGGTGGAAGCGCTCAAGGCTGTGCCGGTCGTCAATGGACGTATCGACGGTGATGATTTTATCCAAAATAACTTTTACGACATCGGCGTAGCGGTTGGAACCGAGCGGGGACTTGTGGTGCCGGTAGTGCGCGACGCGGATAAGAAAAGTTTTGCCGATTTGGAGCGCGACATTGCCGAATTCGCAGGCAGAGCGCGCGATGGAAAATTGAAACTCGAAGATCTCCAGGGCGGCACATTCACAATCACAAATGGCGGAGTGTACGGTTCGCTCTTTGCCACTCCAATTTTGAATTTTCCGCAGAGCGGCATCCTTGGCATGCACAAAATCATGCCGCGCCCCGTGGCGGTGGACGGCAAAGTGGAAGTCCGCCCGATGATGTATCTGGCGCTTAGTTACGATCACCGCGCCATCGACGGGAAAGAAGCAGTTACCTTCTTGATAAAAGTGAAGGAGTGCATCGAAGATCCGAAGAAACTCGCGCTGGAGTTTTAGAATGCCCTTCAGTTGATGTGCGCTTCTCATTAACACCTGGCTTTAGCCAGGTGCTTTTCGCCGCGCACGAACGAGCCGTTTTAACGGCTTCCCAAACGAGAACGCAACAGCTGTTGAAACAGCTCAGTCGCTCCTCACCCCGCGCATACACCGGGCTGAAGCCACGGTGTTAATGAGAAGCGCTGAGTGCAGTTGCGTGTGCGGTCCTTTTCGCGAATGCTGAATGACAGAAAATAGATATGGAAAAATTTGATGTTGTGATCATCGGCTCAGGACCGGGCGGTTATGTTGCTGCAATCCGTTCGGGGCAGCTCGGGTTGAAGACGGCCCTTGTGGAGAAAGACAAGGAATTAGGCGGCACATGCTTGAACGTAGGCTGCATCCCGAGCAAAGCGCTTCTCACTTCGAGCGATCATTTGATCTTCGTCAAAAAAGAGGCCGCGAAGCACGGCATCGTGGTCGACGGCGCGCGTGCCGATCTCGCGAAGATGCAGGAACGCAAGAACAAGGTCGTAAAGACGTTCAACAGCGGCGTGCGCTCGCTAATGAAGACGAACAAGGTGACGGTGATCGAAGGCCTCGGCACAATCAGCGGGCCAGGAAAAGTTTCGATCAAGTCGTCCAGCGGCGAGACACAGGAGGTCGAGACGAAGAATATTGTCATCGCTACCGGCAGCGCGCCGGTGGAATTGCCGTTCGCGAAGTTTGACGGCAAAACAATCGTCAGCAGCACCGAAGCCCTTGAGTTCACCGAGCCGCCAAAGAAGCTCGTTGTAATCGGCGCTGGCGCGATTGGTCTTGAACTCGGCTCTGTCTGGAACCGGCTCGGTTCCGAAGTAACGATGCTGGAATTTCTTCCACGGATTGCACTCGGATTCGATCTCGAACTGGCGAACCTGCTTCAGCGTTTGCTCACTGGTCAGGGCATGACCTTCCACCTCGAAGCAAAAGTGAGCGCAGTGAAAGTGGACAATGGCCACGCAACTGTGACTGCGACGAAAGGTGGCCAGGAACTGAAATTCGACGCCGACAAAGTGCTCGTTTCAGTCGGTCGGCGCCCGTTCTCAGATGGTTTGGGCGCGGAAAAAGCAGGTATCGAATTGGATGAAAAGAAGCGCATCAAAGTGGACGAGCATTACCGCACAAATGTGGAAGGTATCTATGCCATCGGTGATGTGATTACAGGACCCATGCTGGCCCACAAAGCCGAAGACGAAGGCATCGCTTGCGTCGAAATCATCGCGGGCAAAGCGGGCCACGTGAATTACGAAGCCATCGCCGGTATCATTTACACCAATCCAGAGTTGGCGGGCGTTGGTCTCACGGAAGATCAAGCCAAAGAGCAGGGGATCGAAGTGCGAATTGGCAGATTTCCGTTTCGTGCCAACAGCCGCGCGCTTTGCAGTGATGACGTGGAGGGAATGGTAAAGTTCGTCGCCGACGCCAAGACCGATCGTGTTCTCGGCGCGCACATTTTGCATCATGCCGCTTCGGAATTAATCGCTGAAGCCGTTTCAGTGATTGAATTCGGCGGCAGCTCCGAAGACATCGGTCGCACCACGCATTCTCATCCGACCTTAAGCGAAGCGGTGAGAGAAGCCGCGCTCAATATCGACAAGCGGGCGTTGCACATCATTAACCGCTGAGCGTTCTAGCGGCGTTTGTGTCAAACGGAGACAGGCGATGCGCCTGCCCTTCAAGTTATCTCGCAATTTGCGCCTCTCGTCGCCGAACTACGAACAACGTCACCAGCGCGGAGGCAGCGCAAATGATGGCGCCGAACGCCAGCGCCCAAGGTGTCCCTGCGAAATGCGCAACAACGCCGGCTTCGAGGCTGCCTAGCGGAATCATCGCGCCGAAGACCAGCGACCATACACCCATGACGCGCCCGCGCATTTCATCCGGCACGATCGTTTGCAGCACGGTGTTAGAAGTTGAAAAAAACAGCAGCATTCCAAATCCGGCGACGAACAGGAATACGAGCGCGATCGGGAAGCTTTTAATGAACGCAAGCGTCAGCATGGCAGCGGAAAATAACCAGACACCGCCGAGTGCGATTTTTCGCGGGGTAAAAGAATGTCCAAATGTCGCGACCAATAGGGCGCCAACGAGCGCTCCAGTTCCGCTCGCTGACATTAGAATTCCGTAACCATTTGCCCCGCGTCCCAGCACATCGCGTGCAAACGCCGGCATCAGTACTGCATAAGACCAGCCGAAAACGCCGACCGCTAGAAACAAAAGCAAAATCGTGCGCACACGCGGGTGTTTGATCGAATACAAGATTCCCTCCCACGCATGTTCGCCTGCCGAAACGATTTCGATCTTCCGATCGAAAATCGGCAAACGCATCATCAGTAGACCGGCGATTACGGCGATAAAGCTGAGGCCATTCAGAAAAAAGCACATCGCGACACCCACGGCGCCAATCATCAAGCCAGCGACGGACGGCCCGACCACGCGCGCTCCATTTACGATCGAGCTATTGAGTGAAATGGCATTTAGCAAATCTTCGCGGCTGGTCATTTCGACCGTAAACGACTGCCGGGCGGGCATGTCGAATCCCATCGCAATTCCATTCAACGCGGCGACGACGATGATGAACCCTGTCGAAGCGAATCCAAGCCACACGCCTGCAGCCAGCAAAAACGCGCAAGTCATTTGAGCTGCTTGCGTCATGACGAGAATCGAGCGTTTTGGATAGAGGTCAGCCAGCGCACCGCCCCAGATGGATGAAAGCATCATTGGCGCAGATCCAACCGCCGACACCACACCAAGTAAGAGTTTTGAGTTTGTGATTTGGTACACATACCAGCTCATCGCAGTCTGTTGCATCCAGGTCCCGATGAGCGAGACGAGCTGACCCCAGAAGAACAGTCGGTAATTGCGATGCCGCATCGCGCGAAAGGTGTGTCGCCACGTGATTCTGCCCACCGGCACACGCTGCTGCCGGCCACTGATGTCCTCCGGCACCCGCGCCGTTTCTGTGGTTCTCGTGGGCATCACTCATCATGCTAGGCGAGACCAAAAATTGCAAAATCGAGCGAGGACCTGTGAACCGCTGATTGTTGTAGCGGCGTTCGCCGCGCGAACGCCGAGTTCAAGGGCCAGGTGCTGCTTGGCTCAAGCACATCTACAATTGGCTCGATGTGCTAATTTTGGACTGTGGAAAACACAGAGGCCATTCTCCTTCGCAAACGAAAATTCAGCGACACCAGTTTGATCGTGTCGTGGTGCACGGAATCGTTGGGCTGCGTCCAGACGATGGCCAGGGGCGCACGCCGCCAGAAAAGCCCGTTTGCCGGAAAACTGGATTTATTTTTTGAAGCCGAAATTTCGATCGTGCGGAGCCGCAAATCCGATCTGCACACGCTCACGGAAGTCGTCCTGAAAAATCCTTTCGCCGGAATTCGCAGCAATTATCTCCGTATGCAGAGTGCCGCATATTTTGTTGAACTGATTGAGATTTGCACCGAGCGCGATCATCGCGACCCAGAATTATTCGACTTGTTGCGCCGGGCTTTTGGTTATCTCGACGCAAATAATCCGACGTCGCGCGCCATCGCGCACTTTGAGACCGAGTTGGCGCATATCGCCGGTGTGCACGATCAAACACGATTGAAAGCAAATCCGGCCTTTGCGCTTGGGAATTTGTTCGGGCGACTTCCACTTTCGCGCACGCCACTCTTGAAAACACTCGCGACGGAGGCGAAAAACATCTCGAAATGAAAATAAAAACGGCTGCTTCCCGTCATTCTAAGCAAAGCGAAGCTGCAACGCAGCGGACGAAGTCTGTGAGGCCAGGCTTTCAATCTCTGATCCACTTTGGACCGAACCGTTCGAACACGAACAGCCAGAGATGTTTCGCTTCGCTCAACATGACAGCCCCGTTGATGAAATGGATTTGGTCCAGTCTTCCCACTGGAGTCCTGGTTACAGGTTCAAATTCCGCTGTATCAGCGAAAGAGAGCTATAAGTTCGATCCATCGGGGTCCACCATCGGATTTAGTGTGCATCAATTCCTCGGCACGACACGAGGCAAGTTCACGAGTTTCAACGGCCGGATCGAAGTTGATCGCGAACATCCGGAGAACTCCTCGGTCACTGCGCAGATAGAAGTGCGGAGCATCGATACGCGGATCCAAAAACGCGACGATCATCTGCGCAGCGCGGAATTTTTTAATGTCGAGAAATTTCCCCGGATCACGTTTAAGAGCCGTACTGTAAAACGCACCGGCCCACAAAGTGGCGACATTCTTGGCGACCTAACAATGCACGGCGTGACGAAGCCAATCACGCTTCATGTAAAACTGATGACGCCGATTACCGAAACTGGCCGGACGCGCTGGTCTGTGACGATCGATCCCATCACGCGGCGTGATTTCAATTTGATGTTTGCTTCGGCTGCTGAATCGGTCTCCGGCATCAGCCAGACCGTGGCGATCAATATTGAGATCGAAGCGAAGCACGCAGAATAGAAACGTGATCTCAAGGTAACCTGATGGAAATCTTTCCCCTCGGAGATTCCGCACTGGTCGTGCGTGTGCGCGAGCAATTAGAGGGTGCGCCGGAAGAGACGCTGGACGAAACGCTGCGAGTATTCCAATTGCTTCAACGCGCGGAGATTCCGGGTGTGATTGAACTCGCGCCGGCTTACACCAGCGTTGCCGTTTTCTTCGATCCTGTCGCCGTCCTCAAGTCGGGTGGTACAGCGGAAGGGGCGTTCGAGGAGTTCACGACAAAAATTCGAAGCGCGATTGTTCCTGCGTCCCGGCGTCATCGTCGCCGGATCGCAACGAGGGCTCCGCGTTCGATTGAAATTCCCGTTTGTTATGACGTTGAGTTCGGAGTCGACCTGGATCGCGTAGCTGAACACACAAAGCTTTCCGAACGCGAAATAGTCGACCTTCATAGCAGCGGCAAATATCGCGTTGCCTGCATTGGATTCGTTCCCGGTTTTACCTTTCTGGCAGGGTTGCCGAAAAATTTGGCCATACCGCGTCGCGACGTGCCGCGCAAAGAAATTGCTGCCGGTTCGGTTGGCATCGGCGGTGCGCAAACAGGAATTTATCCGTTGCGTTCTCCAGGCGGGTGGAATCTGATCGGTCGCACTCCCCTAAAACTTTTCGACCCTGTCAAAAATCCACCGACCCTGGTGTGTCCGGGCGATCGCGTGCGCTTTCGTGCAATTTCGCGGGAGGAATTTACCGCTTTGGAGAAGCGTCTCCAAAAGAACAACTAGAGAGCCTTCACTTCGTTCAGAATGACAACGGGATAATGCGATTCTAACCAGGGCAGGATTTCTAACGTCGGTGCAAGACTTGGGCCGTACAGGCTCTCGGCAATTTGGTGTTTCGATCAGCGGCGCGCTCGATCCGTTTGCGTTGCGCGTAGCGAATCTACTCGTTGGAAATGATGAAGGCGTAGCCGGGCTCGAAATCACGCTCGGCGGTTTGCAGCTACGCTTTGAAGATGAGCGAATCATCGCCTGGTGCGGCGGCGAATTTGACGTGCAGATTGGATCACGTGCCCTGCCGGCCGGGCATGTTGCGAATGTTAAAGCTGGCGATGAATTGAAATTTGGTCGCCCTCAAACCGGATGCCGATGCTGGCTCGCGATCTCCGGCGGAATTGATGTGCCCGATGTTCTTGGTAGTCGTTCGACCGATTTGCGCGCTAATTTCGGCGGACTTGAAGGCCGCATGCTGCGTGATGGCGATCAACTTTCGTTGGGCGCATTTCAGCGGTCACAGACCGACGCCACAGAAGATATTTCCTCGTGGGGAGGGCCGCACGATTGGGTGAGTCCGGCGAAGCGCTATCCGATTTTGCGTTTCGTTCGCGGCGTGGATTGGGACCGCTTTAACGCTTTAACGCTTCAACATTTCACCGGCGAACAATTCGCCGTTTCACCAGATTCAGATCGCATGGGCGTACGTCTTGACGGTCCGGAACTGAAACGCGAGAACGAAACCGATCTCATTTCGGAAGCGGTTGCGCCTGGCACAATCCAGGTTCCACCAAGCGGTAAACCGATTTTGCTTTTGAGAGATTGCCAAACCATTGGCGGGTATCCAAAAATGGCGCACGTGATCACGGTCGACCTTGGCATTGCGGCGCAGCTTCGTGCCGGTGATGGCACTCGTTTTTTCGAAGTTTCACTGCAAGATGCTCATCAACTGTTAATGGAACGCCAACGCGACTTGGAGCGTTTCCGCATTGGCCTGAGTCTCCAAAGAGCATGAACCTGTCTGTCGATCTTAACGCGGATTTGGGTGAAGGCTCAGGTCACGATGACGAGTTGTTCGAGCTAATCAGCTCGGCAAATATTGCGACCGGTTTTCACGCTGGCGATTCCGATACGATGCACGCTGCTATTTCCAAGGCGAAGACGCGGGGAGTAGCTGTCGGAGCGCATCCGAGCTTTTTCGATCGCGAGAATTTCGGACGCAAGGAACTGACGATATCCACCGAGGAAGTCTTCGACGCCGTTGCGTATCAACTTGGGATTTTTCAAGCGATCGCCTCTGCACTTGATGTGCAGCCGAACCACGTCAAGCCGCATGGCGCCTTGTACAACATGGCGGTACGCGATGTGAAACTCGCCGACGCAATCGCGCGCGCAATCGAATCGATCGATCCGAAATTGATCCTGTTTGCGCCAGACAAAAGCGAGCTGGCCCGTGCGGGGGAGGCCCATGGTTTGCAAATTGCGCCCGAAATTTTTGCCGATCGCAATTACTTGAACGACGGCTGGCTCGTTCCGCGCACGCGACCGGATGCATTGCTCCATGACCCCAATAAAGCGGCCGAGCGGGTATTGCGGATGTTGCGCGAAGGCAAGGTGCGTTCAATCGAAGGCGAGGATGTGGAAGTGCGAGGTGAAACGATCTGTGTTCACGGCGATACGCCTGGCGCGGTCGAATTCGCGCGCGAACTGCGAACACGGCTTGAACGCGAAGGCGTGAAAATCAACGCGCCAAAAAGTTCAGGGTGAACGACAAGATCGAGAATGGAGCCGGCGCGCCCCCGCGCCGATATCGCCCTAAAGCCGGTGCTTCTCCCGCTTTCCGGCATTTGGCACATTTGCCCTCGTTTCGCGACAATCCGATTGTTTTTTTTACGGCGTGCACATTTCAGAGACGCAAAATTCTTGCGTCACCAACGTGCGAAGAAATTTTGTGCGAAATCTGGCGACGTTCGGCCGATTGCGATGGCTGGTGGGTGGGACATTACATTTCAATGCCGGACCACGTGCACTTTTTCGCGCGACCAGCAATCGATGCACGACCTATGGCTGATTGGGTGCAGATGTGGAAAAGCGTTAGCTCTCGACGAATCGCGGCGGCGCTTGGCATCGATCCACCTATCTGGCAGACCGATTATTTCGATCGATTTCTGCGATCAAGCGAAAGCTATTCTGAAAAATGGCAGTACGTCGAGCAGAACGCGGTCCGGGCGGGCCTTGTCGAGACCATGGAAGCGTGGCCGTACCGAGGAACGATACACAACCTAATGTTCTGATGGAGCAGGAGCGCCCCGAGAATGGAGTCGGCGCGCCCCCGCGCCGAAACACACACCATGTGTGGCCCGAGGGCGGGCCGTCTCCACAACAATCCAGTCTCGTCCGCGCACTTGGGCCGCTCGACGCGACTATGATTGTCATCGGGTCGATGATCGGGTCGGGGATCTTCATCGTGTCGGCGGAGTCATCCCGATTGAGTGGCGCGCCGGGTTGGTTGTTGCTCGCATGGGCGCTCGCCGGCTTGCTGACGATCACTGGCGCGTTGTGTTGCTCGGAGCTGGCAACGATGATGCCGCGCGCGGGCGGCGTTTATGTTTTTCTACGCGAAGCATTCGGTTCTCCGATCGGATTCCTTTATGGCTGGACATTGTTCCTTGTGGTCCAAACCGGGACCATCGCAGCTGTAGCTATTGCGTTCGCGAAGTTTCTCGGCGTTTTTGTCGCGGCAGTTTCACCCGATAAATACCTGATGTCGCCGCTCTCGTTAGGCGGTTACGCGATCAGTCTGTCGACGGAGCAATTAGTGGCCATAGCATTGATCGCGCTTTTGACGTGGACGAACACGCGTGGACTCGAGGTCGGCAAAATCGTCCAGAACACATTCACCTTTGCAAAAACTGCCGCATTAGCTGCCGTGGTGGTGATCGGGTTGTCGTTAGGCTGGAAAGCCAATTCTGCCATACTGAGTTCGGCATGGTGGGACTCCTGGGCCAATGGGTGGAACCCGCAGACCGCGCAACCCGGCTTCGCGGTCACCGGCGCGCTTGCCCTTACGTTGCTTTTTGGAAGATCGATGGTCGGTCCGCTCTTCGCCCAGACCGCCTGGACCAACGTGACATTTATTGGAAGCGAAGTACGCGATCCTGGAAAAAATCTCGTGCGTGCGCTCGTTGGAGGGTGCGCAGTTGTGGTCGCGCTGTATTTGCTAGCTAACGTTGCGTATCTGGCTGTGCTGCCGTTTCCGGAAATCCAGCACGCGCCACACAATCGCGTAGCCGTAGCAATGATGGAGGCGATCTTCGGCCGGCCGGGAGCGATATGCATGGCCGCGGCGATTATGATTTCCACTTTTGGGTGCAACAACGGTCTGATTCTCGCGGGAGCCCGCGTTTACTATGCCATGGCGCGTGATCGGTTGTTCTTCCGAAAAATTGCAACCACAAATCGATTTCATGTTCCCGCGGCAGCGCTGGTAGCACAGGGAATTTGGACCGCCTTCCTGGTTTTGCCGCGGACGGTTACAACCAACGTTGAGACACACCAGGTAACTTACGGGAACGTTTACAATCAACTGCTGGAATACATTGTCTCCGCTGACATGGTGTTTTACCTTTTGATGGTCGTGGCTGTCATCCTCTTGCGACACAAAAAGCCGAACGCTGACAGGCCATACCGCACGTGGGGTTATCCCATTGTGCCGATCATCTCGATCGTGTTATCGGCGGTGTTGGCCCTTGATCTTGCATGGCTCGCACCGGCAACTTCAGGAATTGGAATACTTATCGTGTTGACTGGCGTGCCAGCTTATTTCCTATGGCGGCTTCGCGACGCGCGACGGGCCAGTCCGATTTAGCCTCGGCGCGCGAATTATTCAGGTATGCCTGCAAAGTCCAAGAAACAGCAAATGGCAGCGGGTGCTGCGCTTTCGGCGAAGCGAGGTAAGCGTTCCAAGTCATCGCTCAAGGGCCCTTCGCGAAGCATGTACAAGTCAATGAGCAAGGCAGAGCTCCGCAGAATGGCGTAGAGAAAGCGCAAAGGAAAGCCCACGCGCAAGAAAAGGTAGGGTTCCCTTCGCCGTTTTATCGAAGTCGGAGCGGCGAGCGGCGGAGGATGCAGGTCATTTTGCCTCCATGACGTTGAGCACCTCTCTCAGGGGATCCGCGCTGATCCTGCTGGCCCCTGTGAACGGATGATCAAGAACAAAAATCAAAAACAGAATCTGCGACATTGTTACTGTGAGCGTGGCTGTAATCAGGTATTGCGCCTTAATATTCTTCATTCCGAACAAATAGTTAAAACAAACCGTGAAAAGAGCGCCTACAAGCAGGACCAACCAAACGACACCTGGCACGGTGTCGTTTCCGCTAAATATTCTAAGCCGGCGGTACTCAGCCAGGTTATTCAACCGGCTCAACGCTTCGGCGTATATCTCCTTATTTGGAAAGGAGGTCTCGTCGAGGTGGTAAAATGTTGAGATGAGTCCTGACATCAGTCCGGTAGAGGAATGAATCTCTATTTCGCCTTGAGCCATCCGCTGGAGCTCATCGTTCTGAACCGAAGTGACATAATCGTGCAGCCCTTTCTGCATTACTGTCCTGGCAGGCTCATGGAACGCCTGCGCAATATGAAAAAGGTCGTCGGCGAGGTTAGCCTCCATTTGCAAATCCTTGGTGGCATCGCTGTAACCATTCCAGGTCACAAAGACAACAAAGGCAAGCATCACTCCATAAAACAGCCCGAAGGCATTGAAGATAATGGCGGCGACTTCATGGTTCTCCTTCAGCACCTCCGCCGGATACTTCTTTCGCACCAGGTAAAGGCCAGTCAGAGCAAAGGTGGTAGTGACAGCTGACACGATAAAAAATGAAATCGGCGGCCATAATTCTAAAAGCAATTGCATAGGCGTTTACACTTCCTGAATAGCTTCCACGGTTTTAGTTTCTTTACCTTGCTGCTACGCGTTTCAATCGATAGCCGTCGGCGTGGGCGCCGTACCCGCTTGCGTATTCAACCAATCCAACTCGTCTTTTCCAAACGATTTTTTTGAAATGCCCGGACGGATGACTCGCATCGTAAATGCAGAGGTCGCCTTTCAATTTGATTGTGCTTTTCCACTCTCCCTCCTGGTGTTCGAAGCTGCCGCTCGTGATGCCGTAAATGTCATTTGGTTCGAATTGCGGCGGTTTACCAAGCGCCGAAAGCTTTTTAACTGCAGCGTCGTTGTCCTCTTCGTTTAACAGAACGATCCGATCGTCGGTCACAACAAAGTAGTCTGGACGAATTTCACGTGGTTTTTCAGCACTCGATTTTATATCCGTGAGTTCGATCTTGAAGATCGCTCCCCACGGCATTTTCGCTATGCGCGTTGTCACCTCTCTGGCGGTGAGAGGTATGTCGTGTTCTTCGATGTCGTCACCCCACTCGACTCCGCGAAACTCGGCAGAGACCGGCTTGTCGTCCGAAGTGTCTAAAAATGGATTTGCGGCGGACTCCGAAGCGGGGATCAACATCGTCACCATCATTATTGCCGCCATTCGCCTGCAAATCATTGGATAACGTTAGCAAACGCGTCATTGACAGCGCACGCTCGAATTTCTTAATCTGCCCGCCTGAGAAAGCTCCGGCTATGGGGCCTGGTGGGGTTGTTGTTAATTTCGGCGCTGATTCATGCTCAAGAATCGCCTGCGTTCGAAAAAATCCAGGACGTTTCTTCTGACCGGAAGTTCACGGTGCGTATCTCATTTAGCTGCACGCCAGCGGATCTTCGCAACATCGATCCCAATCTGATCACAGCAGCCGAACTCGTTTCAATGCCGTCAAAAATCGGCAGGCTTCAAATAACGTGAAAGAAAAACATCCATTAAACGAATAGTCCATTTGTGAAAAAGATCATTCCTGCCGCCACAATTTCGGTGATCGCTACATCATTTTTTCTCGCGAATGCGTTTTCCGCATTCGGCAAGCCACAAAAGAAAGAAACGGGGTCCGACCAGGAAACCGCGGATCCGCTCGTAAATGCCGCGATGAAAAACATGGAGAGCGGTGTGTGGTCGGTGAACGGCACTGTCACCGCCAAGAAAGCGATCAAGCTACAAGGGCTTCTTGCCGGCGAAGATTTTGATTTGGCGATGGAACCCGGCGTGAAGGCAAACACGCCCATGCGCGAAATCGTGATCAAAGATAAAGCCTGGATTTGCTCCGATGGGGAGACGTGGCACGCCGGCAGGCCGGACGATCGATTGATCTACAATTGGGCGCACGTGCCAATCATGGCCGATCGCAAGTTACCGCCGTTTGAGAAAGTAGGGTCCGAGCAACGCAACGGACAAACCTGGTTGCACGTACGGCTCAAGGTTCCTGAGAAGAACATTAACCCGAAAGAGTTGCCGCAATATTGGCTCGTCCTCGATCCTCAGGGACAAGCCCAATACATCGGGCACACCGAGATGCCGATGTTCTCGCAAGCGCGCAAGGAAGTCATGTACTGCTCGTTGGATTATGCGCCCGCCAAAGAAAAGATCGCGCCGCCGCCGCTCGCGGCGCCAGTCGATGACAAGGCGTATGGCTTTAACGACATCGAGCAACACAAGTTCGATTGGAAAGGTAAAGTCGTTAGGCTCGAAGTGACTCCGAAAATTTTGGAGTCGAAACAAATTGGCGAGGACACATACCGCGGCTTTTTCAAGGATACGGCAACTACCCAATCATTACGGTGTGGTCGAATTTCCGCACGATGCGCTGGTTAAGCTCGGATTCCTCAAAAAAATCGTGAACGGTGCGCATGGTTGGGAGGACCTGGAAAAGATGGGCGCATTGGGTCGCGCCGAGGGCGAACCAGTTTCGTTTTACGTCCAGGTCATACCGATTGGCGAGAAGCCAGCCGCAAGAGCCGTGGCTGTTGGCGCGAGGGTCGTGCGCGATTCCGATGGGAGCGTCGGTTATACCTGGGAATCCAATGAGAAACAGACCGCGAAATCACCGCCTGCTCACGGCGCGTCCGGACAGCGCGATGGCGATCTCGTTAACCGAGGGATCGAAAAGGCGAAAAACGGCGACTTGGACGGTGCTATCGCTGATTTTAACCGCGCGGCTGAGGTCGATCCAAAAAATGACGCGCCATATTATAACCGTGCGCAGGCAAAACGGATGAAGAATGACACTGCGGGCGCTATCGCCGACTACACCAAAGCGATTGAGCTCGGCTCCACAAATCCGGCCGCTTACAACAATCGCGCCAACGTCAGGGCAGAGACTAACGACCGTGATGGCGCTATTGCTGATTACACCCGAGCGATAGAACTCAAACCCGATTACGCGCGCGCCTATTACAATCGGGCCGTTCTTAAGAAGGAGAAGGGGGATAAGGCAGGGGCCGACGCAGACTATAAGAAAGCGCGGGAGCTGGATCCGGAGTTAGTAAGCGAAGGACCGGACGCGGATTCCAAGAGCGCTGCGCCCGGTAAAGAAGTGAGTTTGCTCGATGGAAAACTAACGATCGACATCCCGCCAGATTTCTCGCGCGATTCCGACGATCCGAAAAAGCCAAAGACCATAGCCGCATTCTCAGGACCGGATGGAGCGTGGGGAACAGTGTTACGCGGCACGCATGGACTTACTCCAGATCAGCTTGACGGTTATCTGAAGATGCGCGTGGCCGAATACTCTAAAGGTTTCAAGTGGTTACCGAAGGATTCCCACCTGCAATGGTTGAAGAAAGACATCGTGACTATCGATGGCCGCAAGTGGGCTGACTGGAGCTTTGTGCCAGTAATGAAAGGAAAGAAGGATTATTCCCATAATCCGGTTTATACCCGGAACCTAACGACTTCTTACAACGGCCAGCTGTTAGAGATCAACTTTAGCTCGAACCTGAACACCGATCCCAAGTTAAAGCAGGCGATCGATCACATCGTGGATTCGGTGCACCTCGAAGGAATGAACGCCACGAATCTTTGCCAACGTTGACTAATTCTCGAAGTCTGATGTTCACGAAACACAAGGCGCTTATAATTGCATTGCTCACAGTCGTCGCCTCATCTGTGGCCGCGGCGGGAGAAGGCTCCGAGGAGATAATTCGCGCGCTTTACAAGGCGCACCGGCCTTGGGAGCACAAGGAGCTCAGCCTCAACGATCGCGCTGTGCTATCCAAATATTTCAGTCCCGAGCTAATCAGGCTATTCCTAAAGAATGCGCAACTGGAGCGGGACTGTCCCAAGGGCGACCTATGCGGACTCGAGTTCGATCCAATCCTTGGAGCTCAGGACTTCGATGAACACCTCAACTTTCAGCTTCACATCACTGAGGCAACCCCGCCGCAAACAGGGCGATTCGAAGCACGCTTTAAATTATTTAACGAAGGGAAACCGGATCAGGAGCAAGTACTCGTCTTCCAACTTGTTCAGTTGAAAAACGGATGGCGCATTGACGACATCATTTATCCGAAGGATAACGCCACGCTAAAGGCGGTTCTTACCGCGATAGTTGACGAGGCGGCGCATCTCAAAGAATGAAAGTCGTGTTTTGGGTGGGGCCATCAGCCCCAGACACGTCGTTAAACACATCAAATGTCACAGAAAGAAATCAAAAAAATGGAGAAGGAAGAATAAAATGAAATTCATCTGTAGTTTCGTTGGAGTCGTCGCGTGCGTGATTAGCTGCAGCCTTTTAACCCTTGCGGCAGAGGGAGAACGTGGTGCAGCTCACACTGATTTTTCGGCATTCTGGAAGAAATTTAAAGCTGCGGTTACCGCCGGCGATAAGGCGACCGTCGCGGAAATGACGAAATTCCCGCTGTCGATGCCTTATGGGATCAAAGCTGTAAAGAACAAGGAGAATTTCTCGCGCCGTTATGACGAAATTTTCAAAGGCGAGGCCAATGCCGCTCAGTGCTTTGCAAAGGTCGAACCGGGAAAGGCAGACGGCGGGGGGTATGAGATTTACTGTCCTTTCAAAGACACTCCGAACGACATGGAAAACGCGCCGATTCGTTTCATGTTCGAATCAACCAAAGGCGGTTGGAAATTCACCGGCCTCGATAACATCAATGAGTGACGCGGATTGACGCGAAAACCTTAGACTTTCCACATTCTTTATAATCGCCACCTTCGATTACCGGCAGTTTTGATCGTTCCCTTCCCATGAGACCAATCCGGTCGCGATTGAGAACAGCGGTCGCGCTGACTGTTGCGCTCGTCGCATGTTGGAGCGACAGCCACTTATGACTACAAACCGGGAGAATTTCTCGTGGTCGAGGGTGGAACCTCACCCGATAAGAAGTTTCTCATCGTGAGTGGCGAGAATAAAGCTGGAGACTTCGGGGTGTATTTGCGGGACGCCCAGGCGAAAAAGCTGATCGGAAAATTGGAAGAAGTGGCTACTGGCCTGGATTCCGCGCCCGACGCATACCATGCACATTGGGCGCCGGATTCGAAACATGTTGGAATTACGTCGCGCGTTGACCGGCACTGGGCGGACAACGTCATTTATCGCATCGAAAATCGACGCGCATATCCGGTAGAGACGCCGGAATTGCTTTGTCATGCAGTGCCTGAGTTGTGCCAGCTAATGAAAGAACTCGGCGGCGCGCTTACCTCGGACCAGATTTATGCCGACTCTGGCAGACCGAAGCCGTGGAAAGCCCGGCATAACTCGAATTACTCTGCGATCGCAAAATGGATTTCGCCTACGCGGTTTTTGGTTAGGGAAGAATCCCAGTGGCAGATCAAGGAACGCGATCCATCTACGGCACTCGGTCAGTACGGCGAGGCAGAGAAATCGGAAGGTCAGAGCGACGAAGGTGGCTCTCTCTATGATGTCTCGTTTGACGCCGAAGGCGAATGCGAGCTTTTGCCTAACGACAAAAGTCAAGTCTTGAACACGCAACCTGTTAAGGAAGAAAAGACCAAGGAGTAATCATCATTACTGACATGAAAACAAAAATGTGCATCTGCGCGGTTCTTGCGCTCGCTATGTCCCCGATCTCCACGCTGCTCAGTGAAGAAGCGTCCCTCAAAGGAATTGTTCATGGCCCGAAAGCTGGCTTTAACATCACGGCCCCCGAAGGCTGGGTCATCGACACTGAGGCGGGCAAAGGACAGGACTTGCCATGCGTTCTTTACCCGAAGGACACCTCGTGGGCCGATGCGAAGACCGGGATGTACGCCAAGGTAGCCAGCCCTCAATGGGAAGGCGCAGAAGCATTCGTGGCATGGGCCATCAAGGGCATGAAGGCACAGCACGGCACGCCGAAGCAGAAAATCGCCACCGGTAAAACTAAGGACGGCCACGATTATTTCATCAACGAATACCCTGCGACAAAGATTTACTCGCAGTGGGAACGTGTGGGCTACGTCCAACTTCCGCAGGGAGTCGGCTATATCGTCCTCACATCCCGCGATCAAGCCAGTTACCAGAAAGATTTGGGGGCACTCGAGAAAGTTCTGAAAACCCTGGTCTACGTCGAGCCGAAGTCCGAGGTGGCGAGTGGCCAGGAATTCGCTCATCGTTACCGACAACTGGAGGATAAGCATGCGGAGGCGCAGATCGAGCCGCTGCTTACCGAATGGCGGGAGAAAGCGCCTGACGATCCCGACGCATGGATCACGAGTGCGAATTATTATTTTAACCAACGCCAGATGAGGATCGAGATGAAGGAGCCCCGCCCAGGTGACATTACGATGACGGATCCGAGAACAGGAAAGGTGGGAACCATTGTCCACGAGGTAGACAAACCGGGTATGCAGCGAGCGGTCGAGCTTCTGCAGGAAGCGACGACGAAATTTCCCGATCACCTCGATATCTGGTGCGGGCTCGCCTTCTTTTACCAAGAGTCCGGAGATTTCGATAATGAGTTGTCGACGTTGAAGAAAATGGTCGCGTATGCCCGCGAGCACCCGGCGCAGCTCAAATGGTTGAAAGGCGAGCCGCTAGGCGAACCTGCCGACAAGTTCGTTCCAGACAAATTGCACGAGTACGGCTTGTATTACGAGCAAAAGGAGAACGCGGAGGACGATAAGCGCTGGTTCCAGATCTCGACACTGGCAACTGAGCAATATCCGAATGAGCCGCAAGGCTTCAAAGATGCAGCCGGTTATTGGGCCGATATTCGCGAATTGAAAAAGGCGCGTGAGTTGTTCGAAAAAGCGCACCAGCTCGATTCGAAATCCGTTGGGACGTTGATTGGTCTGGGACAGCTCAGCGCTGAGATGAAAGATTTCCCGAGCGCACGAAAATACTACGAGGAAGCTCTAAAACTGGAGCCGAACGGTCAATACGCGCACGAGGCAAAGGAACGGCTGCAAAAACTGCAAAAGAAGTAGCAATTGAAGGCGATCTTCGGGCGGAGTTTCCATTAATAGCGCGCGTTCTCGTATGAAAAGAAATAGTCTCATTCGGTTATGGGGTGTTGTTGGAATTTTTGCGCTCGCGGGCAGCGCGTCAGGCGCGCTCTCAGTGGAGGAGCAGGTGAAAATGTTAGCGGCACATTATGGTCATGTCGAAGATCAACTGGCGCGCTCGGTTCGTTACAGCAGCAAAGACGAGTCCAGCGGCGCGACAACGGTCAGGCGAGCATGGTTCAACGGCTCGGATGATTTAATCAAGCTGGCAGTGGAAAATCGCAACGGCGCGAAGCGTGAACTGACTGAATATTTTGCGCTCAATTTCGATAACGACTACGACGGCATGTTCATGCTTGTACGCAAAGAAACGTCGGCTCCGGATGGTGGTGTGCAGGTGGAGGAATCGAGAAAATATTTTGGCGAAGGAAAAGAAGGTGGAAACGGTCCGCTGATTCGCGAGCTGCGAAAGAGCGCGCACTTCAAACCGGGTGAGCCGACCGATACCGTGCGCACGCCGAATGTAACTGTCGATCTTGGCAAAAAATCAAATCAACCAACGGAGGATGAATTACGGGAGATGTTGAATGCGCCAACGAATATGGCCGAAGAACTTAGAAAAGGTTCGCCGGAGTCCGATCCGTTCGCCAGCGTTAAAGGCGATAGCGATAGGTATCGCGTTATTCATGGAAGCGCATCGCCGGACGGACGATTTGCCATCGCCCTGGGATTTACACACGAACCGGTCGACTGGGATGCGCTGCACGACAAGGAGACCGAGAGTTACTACACGGAGGACAATGAGGGCGTTCGCAATTATGCCGTCGATCTTGCACAAAAGAAGATCCTCGGCGAGACGGGCGCGGCCTGGGCTGGGACGCGGCGGAGCTACAACCATCCAGAGTGTGTAGTAGCCTGGTCGCCAGACTCGAGCTTCTTTGCGCAATTGCTGGCTAACAAGTGGGCATCAGATGATTTCGTCGCGGGAAAAATCGTGAGCGGTCCGAAGTTTGCCGGCGCAGTTAATTTGCTCAAACCCCTTTCCCCGAAGATTTACGCCTTCGTCAAAAAACCGTTCGATCGAGAAACAGGCGGGGGGTTATCATTTTACAACCAGAAAGTAACTAACGACGGCGCGGTCGAGATGGAGGCAGCGGAATACGTGCCGAGCGGACATCGCAAAGGCGACACCAATTTCCGTGTGAACGTCCGGCTCCGCCTGCGCGAGACTCCGCAGGGATTGGCCATTGAAGGCGTGAAGATGCGGCGGTTGCCTAACGAACGGTGAAACGAGATTCGTTGCAGAAAATGGCTAGGACGGCTGTATGCGCGGCTGTGCCTTATTTGGCTTCTCATCCCGGTCACAGAGCGTGATTTCGGCAGATCCGACGACGCAACGTGCGACTTTTCACAACCTCATCGTTCAACCCTGCCGCTTTGCGCTTTTCACTGATACTTTGTGATCCGGGTCAAATGCGATCGTGATTGTCTGGCTACAACTGCGGGTGGCGCCGCTCTCCATTTCCGACTCGGAATGTCGTTCCAGTACAAGTTGATTCGACTCCAGCCATTTTACAGGGCTAACGGTGGCCTCAATAGTTTTGAGATATTTGTCGCTGCTGTCGTTTCCAGATGGCTTTTCCTCGCAATCGGGAAAGTCAATTTCTAGTAGGGAAACTTCTTCGAACTTCGAGTCTTTTCGAAAATAGACGGTGGTACTGCCCCCGCGACGATCTGGTTCGAAGTACGCGACTCGTTGTGAGTCCTTTGACCATACCAAATGCGCGTCCTCGGTAAAATTCTGGTAAATGTCCAGTCCGACCACGTTTTCGTTGGTTTTGAGATTTACGATCGCAGCTGCCCAACCTTCGTCCTCTTTTGTGATTTCCAGCGCAAATTTCCCGTCCGGCGATTTGTCTCTGATGGTGTCCTTGGCTTCGATCGATGGGACGAGGAAGTTACCAATCAAAAAAATCGCGAATACGATTATACTTCTCATGTTTGTATTATGCGCCGCAAGCAACAGAAAGTAAGGCTTCACTCTTCTTCGGATCGCACCGGTAAATCGTTGTCTCTCCTCCCTCGTAGTAATATGAATGGATCACGACTTCCATTTTGCCGTCGCCATCCAGGTCGAGCGTCGCGATTACTTTGTAAACGTTCGGCGCGTCGAAGCGCCCCTCTTCTTGTTTGGCCTTCGGATAAGCCTTGGGATAAAATTCTCCTACAGTCATTTGCGTTTCCACTTTTCCGGCGACCACGCGCCGCAACAACACCATTGAATAACTTGCGGCTGGCGATCGCATTGGCACGCTTTCGTCTTTGCTGAAATAATTTGTAGCGCTGATTAAAACTTCTTCTTCGCCATCGCCGTCCAGATCAACACGAAGAATGTTGTCGATTTTCACCTCGGGTTTCTCGATTCCTTTGGTTTTCAAAAAATCGCGCACCGCCTCAACGTAAACTTTCTGCGTTGGATCGGTCACTTGTGGTTTTCGCGGTAAGGCATTCCACGGTGCGGCGATCGCGATCACGCCCTTTTCCATTTCTGGCGAGAGTGAAACGGTCAAAGTCTCGTCACATGGTTCGCCCTCCGATGTTGGTTTGCCGCCTTTGGCGTCGCCAAGTGCCTGCGTCAATCCATAGACTCGGTAGGTCGTCTCTTCGTCGATCAATTTCGCCGTTGCATCCGCTTTGATCCATTTTCCGTCAGAGATCGCACCGAAAAGATATCCGCTTTCGATCTCCACGATTGGATGCAGGTCGGCTGCTCGCGACGCTGCTGCGGATTGCAGCAAGGCAGCAATGGCAACAAGGGTTTTTGCGACTGTAGTTTTCAAAGTTCGTAGACCTCCTTTTATCGTCGGTCATTCTGGGTCAAGCGGGAACGACGTTGCAAGCCTGGAACGGCGCCGCTGTTAGAAAATGTTCGACGAGGATTTGCGGCCAAATGGCTCTTGATCTCGGTTAGGAACGTTTCACCGAAATCCTTCAGCTTTTGTTCCCCGACGCCGGGAACGCGGCGGAACTCAGTTGAAGCCGTAGGATATTCTCTGGCCATTTCGCGGAGCGACACATCGGAGAATATGATGTAAGCGGGCACGCCGCGTTCATCTGCGAGTTGGCGACGCAACGCGCGCAAACGCGCGAATAATGCCTCGTCGCAGTCGATCGCACCTCGCCGTGTTCGCGCGCTTTTCTCAACAATTTCGCTTTGCTTTGTTAAAGCGATCGATATCCGCTTTCGCAATGCTTCCAAACCGCCGGGCGTAAGCGACAGCGTGGTAAACTTGCCGGGCGCGCATTCGACCAGGCCCAGTCGCAACAATTCGCGACCGATTGCCTGCCATTCAGCTCGTTTCAATTCGCCGCCGATGCCGTAAGTGGACAGTTGGTCGTGACCTCGCTGCCTGATTGCTTCGGTGTCCGCGCCGCGGAGCACGTCGACAACGTGACCTAATCCAAATCCGAATCCGTGCCTGGCGTGGATGCGATACACACAGGAAAGAAATTTTTGCGCCTGCACAGTTCCGTCGAATGTCTCACGCGGCTGCAAGCAGTTGTCGCAACTCTCACACGAACTTTGTAGCGGCGGTCTCTGACCGCCGCTGGTTTCAGCCTCGGCAGGATATGACTCACCGAAGTACTTCAGAAGCACGGTTCGGCGGCATTCGCGTGACTCGGCGTAATGGACCATCTGCTGAAGCTGTGCACGAGCGATGCGCGCTTCGCTTTCGGCCTTTTCATCGATGAAATGCAGTTGCTTGGCGACATCGCCCGGACTGAAAAGCAGCACGCATTCGCCTGGCAGCCCGTCGCGACCGGCGCGTCCTGTTTCCTGATAATAGCTCTCAATGTTTTTCGGCAGATCGTAGTGCACAACGAAACGCACGTTTGGCTTATTGATGCCCATTCCAAAGGCGATAGTGGCCGTGACGACGCGAACATCGTCCCGCAGAAATGCATCCTGATGCTTCGTACGCTCCGAATTCGTTAGTCCCGCGTGATATGGTTTCGCGCTTACGCCGTCCTCATTCAAGCTTTGCGCGAGGGACTCAGTGCTCTTGCGGCTTGCACAATAAACGATGCCACTGTCGTTAGGTCGGCTTCGAATGAACGTCAGCAGTTGTTCGTAAGCCGTCGTCTTCGGAACCACCCGGTATGTGAGATTTGGCCGATTGAAGCTTGCTACGTAAACGCGCGGGTCGCGCAGTTTTAATTCTTTGATGATATCAGCGCGCACGCGCTCAGTCGCAGTAGCGGTCAGCGCCATGATCGGGACATCAGGCAAATGTTTCCGCAGTTTTTTAAGCTCGCGATACTCCGGCCGGAAATCGTGGCCCCATTCGCTGATGCAATGCGCTTCGTCGATGGCGAATTGTGCAATGTCCCAGTTGAGCGCACGCTCGAGGAAGGTGTCCAACATCAACCGCTCCGGTGCGACATATAGCATTCGATACTCGCCGCGATGCAGACCGCGCCAGCGCGCCTTTGCTTCTTCTCTGTTCAGCGTTGAATTTAGATATGTCGCAGGAATTCCACTCGTTTGCAGGGCATCAACCTGGTCCTTCATTAGCGCAATCAGCGGCGACACCACGATCGTTAGTCCATCGCGCATCAAAGCCGGCAACTGAAAGCAAAGCGACTTCCCGGCGCCGGTCGGCATCAGCACAAACACGTCCCGCCCGGCGAGTCCATCCTCGATAACTTCCCGCTGCAACGGCCGGAACCGGTCGTAGCCGAAATGTTTTTTAAGTGTCGCGATCAGATGCACACCGAGGAACTATCACGTTCTGTGGTCACGGTGCACGGCGAAATTCCTGTGTTTCTTGGCCTGGTTATCCGCCCGGCGGCTGACGATACGCCTTCTGCTTCATGTAGAGATTGAGTCGCTCGACGCCATTCTTTCGCTGTTCGGCAGTAAGTTTCTTTGTAGCGAGGTAGCGCTGCTCCCATTCTACCGCTTTTTCAAAGTGGCCAAGCTCGGCACAGACTGCTGCCTGTGTGTCCCAGAGTCTTGGTTCGTCAGGCAAAAGGCGTAGAGCTTCTTTCACTGCCTCGTCGGCTTGTGATCCGTTCCGTATCTTATCGTCATCGGCGGTCGCAAGCAGCCAGGCGAGATTGTTATAATACCAGGCCGATTTGTCTGCTGTCTGTTCGATTTCATTAAGTTCCCGCCGGGCGCCTTCATAATCGCCCGCACGTGACAGAAAATAAGCGTAGTTGAGGCGGTAGCCTGAGTTCTTTGGAGCAAGCTGAATGGCTTTCTTGATATCTTCTATTGCTTTCCGAAACTGCTTGAGCCGGTTGTACAGACTTGATCGCATACTGAAATTATTAGGATTCGCGGGATCCATCTCGATCGCTTTGGCCAGGTCATCGAGGGCAGCCTGAAAATTTTCCTTCTTCGCGTTACCCGACGCTCGAAGAGAAAGAGCAACCGGGGCCAACGCCTTGTCGAGATCCATGGCCTTGGTTAGATCAGCAATCGCTCCGTCGGCATTTCCTTGTGCGAGATAAACCATTGCGCGTCGCATGTAACCATCGGGCTTTTCCGGTGTTACCTTTCCCAGTTGGGCAAACTCCGCATGCGCTTTATCCTCGCGACCGAGCTGATTGTAAGTGTCGCCGCGCCATAACCGGGCTTCGAATGATTGCGGATCAATCTTTAGCGCAGCATCGAAATCGGCGAGGGCATTCTGGAATTGCGTCCAGTAGAAGTAAACGGTTCCACGTCCTATCGCTGCGCGGATGTCGTTAGGATTCAAGCGTATCGCCATGGAAAAATCGCCGAGAGCTTCTCCGAGGCGCCATTCCGCCAACAGCGCGCTACCTCGAAGCTGCCAGGCGTCAGAAAAACCTTTTTGCAATTGGATCGCGGTGGATGCTTCGGTAATCGCATCGTCGAATTTTTTCAGATTGACCAAGCACAAGGCCTTCTCCTTGTAAATTTCAGGGACCTTGTCATCTCGCTTGCGCGCTTCCTCCAGGTCGCCGAGCGCCGGTTCGAATTTTCCGGCCTCGTCCTGTGCATACGCGCGGACGAGAAATGGACGATAGCTCTTCGAGTCCAGGCGAACCATTTTGTCTGCATCTTCAAACGCCTGTTTATACTCCTTCCAATAACTCCAGATCCGACTTCGTATGCCGTATGGACGGGCCTGCTCGGGATCGAAGCCGATTGCCGTCGAAAGATCGATGACCGCCTTGCGGTATTCCCCCTGTTGAAACAGGATGTTTCCGCGCGTCGTGTACGCATCGGAATAATCTATCGCGTATCCCAGGGCCTTATTCACGTCAGCCAACGCTTCCTTGAAGCGGCCCTCGTCGGCCAGCACCCGAGCGCGGCGATTTAGAGCTCGGGGGAACTTCGGCTCCAATTCCAGTGCTTTTGTCAGGTCCGCGAGCGCTTCTTCGTTCGGTTTTCTTGTATATTTAACCCACGCACGCGCGACGTAAGCGGCGGGATTCTTTGGTTCGAGTTGAATTGCCTTGTTCGCGTCTGACATGGCCTTGTCAACTTCATTAAGCAAATCGTAGGCGGTACTGCGATCGATATAAGGTGCTGCCTTGTTGGGCTCGTGGTTAATTGCGTCGGTATAAGCTCTGACTGCTTCGTCGTAATTTCCTGCAGCCAATGCTGCATCGCCGCGCTCGGATGGACTTTCCTGTCCCGCAGCAGTAATTGCGCCGATGACAGCGAAAAGGAGAACCAGAATGGGGTGCCAGCATAAAGTTGCTATCGAGGGAACCTCGCAGTCCGGATGTTTCTTGGAAGCGGCCGGCATTTGCACCGCATCGTTATAAGAGAAGACGAGCATTTCGCCGAGTGAATTTGCCTCGCAACCGAGTGATGGCTTGGGCAGCTGCCGTTCCTTTTCTCACGCTCCGCACTCGACCGAGAGCGCGGCCTCGATCTTGTCGGGCTCGCAAAGGTAAATGGTCGTTTGGCCGCCTTCGTAGTAAAACGAATGGACGATCACCTCGAGTTTTCCATCACCATTCAAATCAAGGACTGCAGCAAGATTGTACACATTCGGCGCAACGGATTCATCCGGTTTCGCGTAGACTTCTCCGGCTACAAGTTTTGTTTGCACATTCCCGCTGACAACGCGCCGCAAGATAACAATGGAATAACTCCCAGGCCGCGGAGCTTGAATCGGCGCCTCAGGGAACGGCGCGGCGGATGTATCATCCGATTTGTCGTTGGTGAAATAATTTGTCGCACTGATTAGAACTTCTTCTTCGCCATCACCGTCGAGATCGACGCGAAGGATACGTGTAATTCTTACTTTGGGATCTGTAACTCCGCGCTCTTTCAAGAAATCACGCACTGCCTCCACGTAAACGGCCTGAGTGGCATCAGCGATTATGGGTACCCTCGGTAACGCGTTCCAGGGGGCAGCCAATCCGATGACTCCATCCTTGGGTTTCGACGAGGGCGAGATCATCAAAGTGTCCGGACACGGTTCGTCGACAGATTTCGGTTTGCCCCCCGTGATTTGACCGGTCTGTTTCGTTAGGCCGTAAACCTGGTAAGTTGTCTTCTTGCCCGTCGACTTTGCTGCCTGGTCAGGCTTGATCCACTTCCCCTTTTCGCTTCCGCCAAAAAAGTAGCCTGTCTCGATTTCAATGATCGGATGCACATCGGCCGCGCGGACGTTCGCAACGCTCAATGAAGCAAGAAAACTAATTACTACTGCTGCGGTTTTGACGTTCACAAAGGTCGTTTCTATCTGGGCGACAGCTCTTTGCCTAGAATTGTTTGCTTGTGCGCCGTGCTGAAAAAGTGCAAAACGTGAGATCGGTGTGATCAAATCAGCAGGATTTATCTGCTTGGTGCTGTTGTTTCCGTCTGGCGGAGCTCGAGCACAGGAACAGTCTCCTGGGACTGCCCGTCCCAGCCGTTTTACATCCCTAACAGAAGCCGTAGCTGAAGCGAAGCGGCTGAGCGACACGGAAGAGGGAAAGCTTTACGATTTTGACTTCAGCTTAACCGTGTCGAACCGGCTGGGAGATATTGTCGGCCAGTGCACAAAAGACTCCAAGCTGCCGGTAGTTTTCGACTTGGTTTTTGTTTTCGCCGGCGATGGGCACGTAGCAAAAGTCTTACACCTACCCGACTCGGCAGCGGCGGCCTGTGTCGCAACCAAGTTCAAAAATTTCCGGTTACGAGCTCCTCCTCAACCCGACTGGCCAGTCCAGTTGCACATTGAGCTGAGGCCGCCGCCAGAAGAACGGGATGCCTCGGGCAAGCCATACCCGCTCGAGCCCGCTGTGATTACAAAAGATCGAGACTTAGAGAGAAAAGCACTCCGGGCAGAAAAGGACAACAATTTGGAACAAGCCCTGTTGTTATATGAGAAAGCAATCAAGGTGAAAGGAAACTTTGCGCCCTTCGTTTATCAAAACCGTGGCATGCTCTATCTTCACCGCGCAAAAGCGTCGCAGGACCCAAAATCGAAAATTGTCGATCTCGAACGCGCCATAGCCGACTTCAAGGCTTCCATCAAACTGGGCGCGGCCGCCAAGGATCAACTAAACCGTGGATTAGAAAAGGTCTCTACCAGAGCTAATCTCGAGGAAGCAACCAAGCTACTTGAGGAAGAGACTCATCAGCAGCGATGATAAGAGGCATTCTTATTCTTGTTTTGGTTGTTATTGCAACTCCTGCTATTCGCGAGCTGCGCAACAGCCCCGAATATCAACCGACTCGCTTTCATATCGGGAAACTAATTGGTTTCCAGCACGCCTTATCTGCCGTAAAGGATCGCGTAGGTTTTCGGGAAATGTAGTTTGATGTACGCCTTCGGGATTGAAAAAAATGCGGTTCCGAAGTCTGCAAAAAATCCCGCGTATCCTTCCCGGACGTTGGAAGACTGCCCCGCGAGCAGCTTGGCGAAAGTGTCATCGCCGGCGACATGAAGAAATACCCAAGTAGTCTCATCATGCCCTTCGCCGGCTTCTCCGTCCATGTGGTCGAGAGAATTAAATTGCGCGAATGCTTTTGCATCGCCTTCACTGGCTTGCACTAGAGTTTTATAATAGTTGGCCACGCCATAATACTTTTTTGCGTCATAGGCAGCATAGTCGGTCTTTTCGATGCGTTTATACTGCAATTTTCGCCATTCTTTCTTGCAGCTCTCGTAGTTCAGTTTTGCCAGCGGCTCATCCGGCAGGGGACAAATCCTGTTACCAGGGATGTTGCCGCTGATTCCCGACTTGAGATACACCTCCCAGTTCCCTTCGCCGTGAGATAATTCACGCGCGATGAATCGTTCACCTGGCTTTATGGTCGAAGTTGCTTCACCGCCGCACTCGGTGGAACCGGATATCCTGTATTCATCCTGACCATTGATCGTAGCCATGGTTGCTTCTTGCGACCACGCCGTCGCCGAATACATAAGCACCAGGCTCGCGAGGGCGTGATTCAGTTTTCTATTCATCGCTCTGGTCGCCGTCGATCGACTCTCTCACAGCTGCTGGATTAAACCAAAAGGATCGGGAACGTTTTCACTTCTCCGCTGCGGACTTTGGCTCTTCATAAACCGGGAGCCGTTCTTCGCGCGTATCGATGAGATGGTACCATGTCGATCTTAGTTCACTTTCTTGTCGGTCACGCTTTGCACGGATGCTTTGCGGTTCGCGTCGAAGGCAACCGTCAAAGTTTGGGAACAACTGTGCCCGCCTCCGTCTTCGGTTATCCATGATTCATCAACAGCGATCACGAGGACACCAGATTTCAACCACGCTTTCGGTGATTCCGTGGCTTCGGTTGTTTTGACAAATTTCTTCTCTTCTTCAGCCGTAAGATTTCCATGGCACTCAGGAACCTCCCCAGAAGGGAACGGCATCTCTTCAAACTTTGAGCCATTTCGAAAGTAAATGTGCGTCGTTCCCCCGCGACGATCAGGCTCAAAATGAGCGACTCGCTTTGAATCTCTCGACCACACGAGTCGCGTACCCTCGACGTAATTGCCGTAAACATCGAGATCGACTACCGACTTCTTGGTCCGTACATCGACAATTACAGCTTCCCAGCCTTCTTCTCCTTTGTGTATTCGCAGCGCGAACTGCCCGTCTGGCGATTTGTCCTTGATCACATCCTTTGCTTCAAGCGATGGAACGAGACAAGTGGCAATCAGAATGACCGCGAGTGTTAATATCGCTCTCATGTCGATCGGTCGTTCGTTATCACGATCCGCAGGACACAGAAAGTCAAGCCGCCGCTTTTTGGCTCAGAGCGATAAATCGTGATCGCTTCTCCTTCGTAATAGTTCGAGCCTACGACGACTTCCAGCTTGCCGAGACCGTCCAGATCCGGCGTCGCGATCACTTTGTGACTATGACATCACCGCGACAATCGGCGCCGGTGGCAAAGTCGCGATGATAGCAAACTTTGTGGAGAAAGAGTCCTATTGATGAAGATCGTGACCCACCCCGCGTGGCTTAAACTCGCGCGCCCGCTTTTGTCCCTGCGCAATCTGCTCCGGCTTCAGCTGCTTACTTTCCATCCACGTCATGTAATTCTTGGCATCCTCATCGCCTTGCCTCGCTGCCAGCAACAGCCACGTGTAAGCCTCGACCGAATCCTCCGCCACGCCCTTGCCATATTGATAGCACATACCCAAATCGTATTGCGCCGCGGCGAAATTCTGTTCGGCGGCTTTTCGATACCATTTCACCGCCTCCACTAGATCGCTTTTCACACCTTCGCCGCGTTCGTAGCAGAGACCCAAATTGCATTGAGCCGGGGCGAGATTCTGTTCGGCAGCTTTGCGATACCATTTCACCGCTTCCAGCGCGCGCGCATCCGGATCCTCCGCCACGCCTAACAAGTTCTCCTTCTCATTCATCGGCACACGTTGTGCGTAGCAGACGCCCAGGTTGTATTGAGCCAAGGCGAAATTCTGTTCGGCGGCTTTGCGATACCATTTTACCGCTTCCACCGGATCCTTCTGCACGCCTTCGCCCCGTTCGTAGCAGACGCCCAGGCTATTTTGCGCCAGGGCGTAATTTTGCTCGGCGGCTTTGCGGTACCATTTCACCGCCTCAACCTGATCCTTCGCCACGCCTTCGCCATGTTTGTAGCGAAGACCGAGTTCCGCCTCGGACGCTGCGTCGCCTGCTTCTGCCTTCGCCTTCACTTCCTCAATCGGTCTTCGATCGGCGTTGGTTTCTTGCGCGACCAATTGAACCACTAGCGACACTCGACGCCAACAAAAGAGTGAATATCAACCGACTCGCGTTCATAATTGATCCTTTTCAGTTTGCTCGACTTTAGGTCTACCGGTGGAGGCTCATCAGATTACGCAACGATCGCAAAGCTTTGTCGATCTAAATGCTGCGATGTCCGGCACCTGAACATTTCTGTGGCGTGGAAACTAAATATACTATATTAGTTTCCATGGTGGCGACGATCATACTTTAGACCCTCCGCTGGTTGATCAGCTACAACCGCGCCTAACGGAGCGTGCGTTCCATTGATGGCCTAACAAAAGAATCGAAAATGCGTCGGCCACCGGAAGTTACACCTGCCACCAAGCAGCAATGACGAACATTACACACAAGTCGCGACCGCGAGACCGACCGAACTCACCTGCTCGACAACGAATAGTCGACGCGGCGCGGGCGCACTTTTTCAGTCACGGGTTCCGTAGTGTGACCATGGACGATCTGGCGGAGGAGTTGGGGATCAGCAAGAAAACGCTTTACGCCTATTTCCCCGGGAAATTTGATCTGCTTGAGGCCGTCCTGGCCGACAAACTGAAAGGCGTCGAAGAGACGCTGAAGCAAGTTACGCGCGCACACCCGGACGATTTCCCGGCGACTTTGCGCAAGTTATTGGCTGGCACACAGCGCGAATTGGATGAGATCAAGCCGCCGTTCGTTCGTGATATGCGTCAGAAAGCGCCCGACGTTTTCAAACTCGTCGAGCGACGCAGGGCCGAGGTAATCCAGCGCTATATGGGCAAATTTTTTGCCGACGGACAGCGACTGGGAATGGTGCGCAAGGATGTTCCGGCCAAACTGATCATCGAAATTTTGTTGGCGATGGTTCAATCGATCATGAATCCGCCAAAGATGGAGGAGCTCGGGATGATGCCAAAAGAAGGGTACACCGGGATCCTGAAGATTGTTCTCGAAGGCGCGCTAACGACAAAAGGACGAAAAATGTGAACGCCTTATTCGTTAGGCAGAATCGACAACCCCGAAGTGATCGGGGCTCGCGAATTCATTCGGAGTTGATCCTTCCATTCGGAGCTTTCACCTTGTGCCTCTTGCTTGCCGGTTGCAGCGATCGGGGGAACGCGGTTTCGGGAACGATCGAAGTGGACGAGGCACACGTGGGCCCGCGCTCAGGCGGACGCGTTGAAAAAATCCTGGCATGGGAAGGGGATCGTTTACACGAAGGCCAGGTCATCGTGCAACTCGATGCGTCGGAGTTGCGAGCGCGGCGCGATCTGGCGTCTGCGCAGATCGACACGGCTGTCCACGATGCAGATGCGCAGGAAGCGCAACTGGTGTTCTTGCGCGATGATGCGCGGCGTCAGCAGGATTTGCTCAATCGCAGAGTTGTTTCGGCCACTGACGCAGAGCGCTCTGACAGTGCGGCGAAAACGCAGGAGAAGAATCTCGCAGCAGCGAAGATGCGCGTTGCGCAGGCCCATGCACAACTAGCAGATATAGATTCGCAGCTCGCCGAAATGCAGGTAGTTGCTCCCGCCGATTCCATTCTCGAGGTGCTGAGTGTCAAAGCCGGCGATGTGCTGCCGGGGAATCGCGAAGCCGCCACGCTGCTGTTGACCGGACATCTCTGGGTGCGGGTTTACGTCCCTGAATCCTGGCTCGGTTTGATCAAATTAGGCGAGCATGTCCGTGTCCGAGTGGATTCATTTCCGCATACCGATTTCGACGGCGTTGTCGAGCAGATCAATCGGCAGGCCGAATTTACGCCGCGCAATGTGCAGACCGTCGCTGACCGGATAAAACAAGTGTTCGGCGTGAAGGTTCGTTTGCCGAGCGACGACGATCGCCTGCGCGCTGGAATGGCGGCGGACGTTTACTTTCCAAGGGTGAAATAAGGAATTGAACCAATGAATCAGGAAGCAAGAATTTTAAGTTGGAACGCGTTGTCCCCAACGCGTTGTCATTGGGCTCCCGCCATCGGCTTGGGGACAAGCCGATCCACCTACCTGTTTTCCTAATTCCATTCTTATGCCTGAGCCAATGATCGAAGTGGAGGGGCTGACAAAGCGCTTCGGAGCTTTCACGGCTGTCGATCACGTTTCATTTACCGTTGGGAAGGGATCTATCTTCGGTTTTCTCGGTCCAAATGGTTCCGGAAAAACAACATTGATCCGCATGCTCTGCGGAATTCTGCAGCCGACCGAAGGCACGGCGCGAATAGGCGGCCACGACATCGTGCGAGATTTAGAGCCGATTAAGGAAATGATTGGCTACATGTCGCAAAAATTTTCGCTCTACGACGAGCTGACTGTGAATGAGAACCTCATCTTTGCCGGAAAACTTTATGGCTTGAGCGGTCACGCATTGAACCAAAGGCGCGAGGAGATGATGGCAACCACGCATCTAGAGCCGTACATGGACAGGCGCGCTGCTCAACTCTCGGGTGGCTGGCGTCAACGTCTGGCGATGGCTTGTTCGCTCATGCACAGGCCGAGTGTGCTTTTCCTTGATGAGCCGACCGCCGGTATCGATCCAGTCGCCCGGCGTGAGCTGTGGGATTTGCTTTTCGAGTTCGCTGGTAAAGGCATGACCCTGTTCGTGACGACCCATTATATGGATGAAGCCGAGCGCTGCGATCATGTGGGCTACATCTATCTCTCGAAATTGATCGTGTGCGGTGAGCCGGACGAGTTGAAAAAACTGCCGGACGTGAATCCACCCGGAACGCGACGGCTCGACGTGACTTGCGATCACGTGACGGCGGCACTACGCGCCATGCACGAGATGCCCGAAGTGCGCAGCGCCACAATCTTTGGTCAATCGATGCATTTGCTCGTGGATGAAAAAATCAAGCGTGCGCAGATCGAAGAACAACTCCGCAAAGTTGGCGTCGCCCATTCCGAGATTCATGAAATGGGTCCTTCGCTCGAAGACGTGTTTGTCGAGCTTTCCGCCAAGCACGCAGCCGAACGACAAAAGGCCGCATGATGACCAGCCCAACAGTGTGAAAATGAAACACAAACCGTTTCGAGGGTTTACCGCAATTTTGTTCAAGGAGTTCATCGTCGTCTGGCGTGATCCGCTGACTCTGTTTTTCTTCTTTTTCCCGCCGTTGATCGAGATGGTCGCGTTCGGCTATGCGCTCGACAACGACGTGAAGCACATGGCGATGCTTGTTTTGAATGAAGATCGCACCGTGGAGAGCCGGTTGTTGATCGATCGATTCGTTAACACGCAAAGCTTTCGCGTCGTCGGCGAAGCGCACAGCCTGGACCAGTTGAAGAGCGAAATGCGCAAGGGAAGCGCGTACGCCGCGCTTTACATTCCGCCGAACTTTACCCGCGAGCTAATGGCAGGACACTCCGCACAGGTGGAATTGCTTGTTGATGGATCCAATTCCACGACAGCATTGCAAGCTCTCCAAACCGGGCTTGGCGTGGCGCTGACCCAATCAATGGAAACGCTTATGCGCGATACGGGCCGGAAAGGAATGCCGATCGATGTTCGACCGCAGATGCTTTACAACCCGGCCATGCGAGCACCGAATTTTTTTGTGCCCGGCGTGATCGGCGTCGTCTTACAAATTGGGACGACAGTTGCGGCGGCCATGGCTTTGGTGCGGGAACGCGAGCGCGGCACGCTTGAACAATTACTGGTAAGTCCATTGAGCCCTGCCGGGCTCATGCTTGGCAAGCTGGTTCCGTATCTATGCATTGGCATGACCATGGCTGTCGTTTTGTTCACCATTATGCGCTTTGTGTTCTTCGTCCCGATCGAGGGGAGTGTCTTCGCCATGATGTTTTCGACACTGGTGTATGTCTTTGCGCTGCTTAGCCTGGGGTTGCTGGTAGGAACCAGGGCCGAAAACCAAATGCAGGCGTTGCAGATGTCGATGGTGTTTCTGTTGCCGAGCGTTTTCTTCTCGGGGTTCATTTTCCCCCGCGAAACCATGCCGTGGATCTTCTACGCGCTCGGCGCGCTCTTTCCTACGACATATTTTATCGCGCTCATGCGCGCGATCATTCTGCGCGGTGCGAATTTTTTCGAATACTGGCCGAACCTTTTAGTGCTGATTGTGATGTCGAATCTGCTTTTTAGTCTGTGTGCTCTGCGTTTCCGCAAAAAGCTCGCGTGAACTTCTGGTAGGGCGCGACTTTCGGGCGCATTGCCCACGGACAGCTCGGAGATCCGTGCCTATCATTTAGAGATACCTTTTGTGCGTTCAGCTACTCACTCAAAAATCTTGTTCAGCGCAGGTCGCATTACCATCGCGGTCCTTGCAGTTTTGACGTTACTCTGGTGGTTTGGAATGAGGATGCCCGGGAAGAATGTTTCCAAGGCCGGTCCACTCTCGCCCGATGAAGTTGCGTTGCGCGAAGAGCTCCGCGCGAATGTGCAAAAGCTGGCCGGAGAAATCGGCGAGCGCAACATGTGGCATTACGCACAGCTCAATGTCGCCGCCGATTTCATCCAGGATTCTTTTTCGCGAGCCGGGCTCCCAACCCGCCGCGACACCTACGAGATGCGCGGACAGCCCTGCCACAATATTGAGGCGGAAATCCCCGGGACTCGTCCGGAGATTATCGTGATCGGCGCACACTATGACTCGGTGTTTGGTTCGCCCGGGGCGAATGATAACGGAAGCGGAGCTGCAGCAGTTCTGGCATTGGCGAAACGGTTCGCTGCCCGCGAAAAAGAACGGAGTCCGCCGGAGCGTACGACCAACAAAACATTGCGCTTCGTTACGTTTGTAAACGAGGAGCCGCCTTATTTTTTGTCAGGCGAAATGGGCAGCCTGGTTTATGCGCGCAGATGCAAGGAACATGGCGACAAGATCTCAGCAATGATCAGTCTGGAGACAATCGGTTATTTTTCTGATGCGCCGCACTCGCAAACGTATCCTTCGCCAGGTCTCGGGGTGTTTTACCCGAACGTTGGCAACTTCATCGGTTTCGTTAGCAACGTTAGGTCGCGGACGTTACTACGTCGCGCCATCACGCTGTTCCGCAAAAACGCAAAAATCCCATCTGAAGGCGCCTCACTTCCGGCATTCATTCCCGGCGTGAGTTGGTCGGACCAATGGTCGTTCTGGCAGTACGGTTACCCGGCTATCATGGTTACCGATACGGCGCCGTTTCGTTACCCGTACTATCACTCGTCTAACGACACGCCCGACAAACTTGATTACGATCGATTCACGTTAGTCGTCAGCGGCATGGAGAAAGTAATTCAAGAGCTGGCCAAGCTGTAGCGAAGGGCCTTGCCCCTGGTAACGGCCGCAAACAAACGAAGATAGAAAGAGCAAGTGAGTACCATAATAGCCTAACAAATCTCGATGTGTCGCGTCGCCGATTGCATTATTACTACGTCAAAACTGCCAGGCTAGTTCAAAGGTGCCGGTGAGATCCGGACTTTTATGACCGGCGGCGGTGCCGATCAAGACGCAGATGGCGACGTTTTTTGTAACAACCCATTGCGGGCCGCCGCTAAAGTAAAATGTCGCTTGGCCACCTTCGCCTGTCTTGGGTAAAAGGGCATAGGCTTCGGCGAAAACGCTCCAGTTCTTGTTCAGCGCGCGTCGAACCGCTTGACCAATGAACCAGCGGTCATCCTCGAAATCTGTTCGGGCAGTATCGATCGAGTAGTAGCCGACATTAAAATCGAACGCAGTATTTCCGACGGTGTAGGTCGCGATCCCAATGGAGCCTGCGTCGACGTTGCCCGTGCCGAGACCGTGTCGATCGGACGCCGTCGGAAACGTCAAATCAATGCGAGCGCTGAATTTCAGTTTCCCCTCCAAGACTTCTCCAAGTCGGAATTTGGGTGCGATCGTTAGGTCAGTGACAGAATTAGCGTCGCCAGTAGTTGACGCGGGCCCGGGACCCTGCCGCCATTGATACCCAAAAACTGCGCCGAGTTCGAGAGAGGGAAGTAAGCCGGCGACGGGGTTAATCGGGACCGAATACAACTTCGTCGAGTCCGTTTGCGTAAAGGTGAAATCGGAATTGATCTGTAATTGTCCCGCGGGAACCGTATCAGCGTCGTCCGTCACGAGCGGACTAACGGCACTTACAGTTATCGCTGGTCCGATCAACCAGAGCGCAACCGCGAACGAGGCTGGCCACGTCTTCGCCATCTTACAGCATCACGCCGCGCAGGGTGCCTGTGGCCACGCCAAAGTAAATAAAAATAGCGGTGACATAACTCGACATGGAGCGCCGATGTTTATTACAGCAGCGTGCCGCGAAGAATGAATAGCGCCACGTTGAAATAAATTACCAATCCCGTTACATCGACCAGCGTGGCCACGAATGGTGCCGATGACGCCGCAGGATCGAGTCCGCAACGGCGCAGCAAGAACGGAAGCAACGCGCCGCTGAGCGTTCCCCAGAGCACGACGCCCACCAGCGAGACGCCAACGGTAATGGCCACCAGCCAGTGATACGGCCCGTAATCAAAAATGTGCAGGTACTGCCACAATGAGATTCGAAAAACGCCGATCGTTCCAAGAATTAGGCCAAGCGAAAGTCCAGATAGGAGTTCCTTACGAACCACACGAAACCAGTCGACCAGGTGGAGCTCGCCTAATGCCATCGCGCGAATGACCAAGGTTGTCGCCTGCGACCCGGAATTGCCACCGCTCGAGATGATCAAAGGCAGGAACATCGCGAGAATTGCCGCCTTTTCGATTTCGCTGTTGTATCCCTGCATCGCTGTGGCGGTAAGCATCTCGCCAAGAAAAAGAAGAATTAACCACGTCGCGCGTTTCTTTAGCATTCGTAAAAATGGAATGGTCGTGTACGGCTCATCCAACGCTTCCAAGCCTCCCAGCTTTTGGATGTCCTCAGTCGCTTCCTGTTCTGCGACGTCCAGCATGTCGTCGCCCGTTACGATTCCGACCAGCACGCCGTTTGAATCGATCACCGGCAACGCAGCTCGATCGTACTTGCGGAAGATGTTCAGTGCGTCCTGCCGCGAATCACCCACGTTCAGCGCCACGAAGTTTTTATCTCGAATTTCGCTGACCTTCGTCGTAAGCGGCCGCAGGAGGAATTCACGCATCCGGACGTCGTCGATCAATTTGTTACGCTCGTCGACAACGTAAACGAAATTCAGGGTCTCTCTGTCGCTTCCGTACTCGCGCACGTAATCGAGCACCTGTTGCACCGTCCAATCCTCGTTCACTGCGATGAAATCCGGTGTCATCAAACGGCCAACGCTGTCTTCCGGATAACCGAGTAGCGTCGTGGCCACGCGGCGCTCTTCCGGCGTAAGCAGACGGATCAACTGCCGCGCCGCTGAGCTCGGCAATTCCTCCAGCAGCGCCGTGCGGTCGTCCGGCGACATCTCGTTCAAAATCGCTGCGACCTGCTCGTGTGCCATTGCGCGCAACAGTTGCTGCTGCTCCTCGATTCCGATGTATTCAAAGACGTCTGCTGCGAGCGCCGCCGGCAGCAGCCGAAAGATGATTACCTGTTCGTCTTCCGGCAGATCGAGAATCACTTCCGCCACATCAGCCGGCGCCCATTCACGAAACACTTCACGGAGCGCCGCGAAATCGCGGGCATCGATCATGCTTCTGATCTCCGGTTCTAAAATCTTCCCGACCACGAGGCGTTTTTAGCACTCGCACTTGCCCAAAGCAACGCCTCGCCGAAGCTTCTTCGAAACGTTACAAAGACGCCTGCATTGTAGCTAACTCTGGTCTTCTGCACTTGGCATTTGCGGGGAAACGTTCCAAAATGAAGATAATGCCTGCAGTTGCTACAGCTCCATTGATTCGGCGTGAGACCGGCGAAGATCATATTTGCGTGCTCACGTTCGACCGCCCCGACTCGGGCGCGAATATTTTTGACGCCACTACACTCGATGAGTTGAACGAACACCTCGATTTCATCGAGAAAGACGACTCCCTTCGCGGCTTGATCATCACTTCCGCAAAAAAATCGATCTTTGTCGCAGGTGCGGATCTAAAAACGCTGTTAGAAGCGGCAAAAACCGGCGAGATGCGTGGATTTATTGAGCGTGGCCAACAGGTTTTCAATCGGTTGGCCGATCTTAAGATCCCAACAGTTGCCGCCATCCACGGCGCGTCGGCTGGTGGCGGTTATGAAGTTGCGCTCGCGTGCGATTACCGTGTCGCATCAGATGATCCTGCTACGCGGATTGGGTTGCCCGAAACAAATCTGGGTCTTCTTCCCGCCTGGGGCGGCTGCACGCGATTGCCGCGATTGATCGGCACTGAAAAGGCTGCTGAAGTGATTTTGAAAGGCAAACTTTATTCCGCTCAGGAAGCTTTGAAGGTCGGACTGGTAGATGAAATTGCACCGCGCGAACAGCTTCTCGATCTGGCGCGTGAAAAGTTGCACGCTGGAAAACGCAAATTGGAGGGGCGACCGCCCGCGAGCCCGGCGTCACAGGAGATCCGCCCTCCAAAACAAACCGGAAATCCGGCGATCGGACGTGCTTCCGAAATCATCAATAAAACTTTGTCGATTTCGCCCGACGAATCGTTGCGCATGGAGCTGGAGGGGATCGTGGAGCTCGGCAAAACGGAGTCGACGCAGAATCTGATTCGCAATTTTTTCCTCGCGGAGAAATACAAGAAGGGAACATCGCGAACGCAGTCCGACAAAATCGTGCACGCCGCTGTGATTGGCGCCGGCGTCATGGGCTCCGGCATTGCGCAGTGGCTCAGTTCGCGTGGTGTCACCGTGATTCTGCGCGACGTGGCACGCGAACAGATCGATCGCGGGTTGGCGAATATTGAAAAAACCTACGCCGACGCGGTAAAGCGCGGTCTGATGAGCGAGGAAAAGGCGAAACAGGGGCGCGCCCGAATTTGTGGCTCGACCGCACCCATGGAATTACGCGACGTGCAATTCGTGATTGAAGCGACTTCTGAGAAGATGGAGATCAAGAAAGAAGTTTTCAGGGAGCTAGCGATGGAAGCGGGCCCGAAAACAGTAGTCGCGACAAATACTTCGGCCCTTCCGGTCAGCGAACTGGCCGATGTAACGGTTTCGCCCGAGCACGTGATCGGGCTGCATTTTTTTAATCCGGTGAGCCGGATGAAACTAGTCGAAGTTGTCATCGCCAAACAAACATCTGAAGGCACGCGCGACAAGAGCCTGGCTTTTGTACGCCAGATCGGAAAGCTGCCGGTCATCGTACGCGATAGCCCCGGGTTCCTGGTAAACCGCGTTTTGTTTCCTTATTTGCTCGATGCGGCTGAGCTATCTGAGAGTGGCGTGGATGCGGAGCGAATCGATCGTGCGCTTGTGGAATGGGGGATGCCGATGGGACCCTTGCGATTAATCGATGAAATCGGCGTGGACATCACGATCGATATTGGTAACACCCTCGAAAAGGCCTACGGGCAGCGCGATCACGTCTCCGCTGTCCTGCTTTGGCTGCGCGACCAGCAGATGCTGGGACGCAAAGCAGGCGCAGGTTTTTACAAATACGAAGGCAAGAAGCAGACGCCTAACGACTCGCTGGTGAAGTGGCGCGCTACATCCGGCGGCGCTGTCCCCGGTAGTGGTGAAGGCAGCACGAACGGCCAGCCGGCGTCATCACTTCCGGCTACAGATACCGAGCTGACTCACCGGCTCATCTTCCTAATGGTGAATGAGGCAGCCCGTTGCGTGGAAGAAAAAGTCGTCGATTCTGCTGCAGATGCGGATTACGGAATGATCTTGGGCACCGGTTTTGCGCCATTCCGCGGTGGCCCGTTGCGGTTCGCTGAACACTTTGGACTAAAAAAGGTCGTGGAGGAATTAGAACGGCTGGCCCGAACTGAAGCGAAATTTACTCCGTGCGAAATTTTGAGGAAGCATGCGCGCGATGCTACGAAGTTTTATGAGGAGTGACAGACGATTGATATGAATTCGCCACTCGAAGCACCTGAAAAACAAATCGCTGAGGAAACCAGCGCGAAGCCCGAGAAACCGGCGCCTGCTGCAGTGATCGACACATCGAAGATGGGCAAAGGCCAGCGTGAAGCGCTCGAACTTGCCGAGGCCGCGCGGGATCCGCTCGAAGACCGTGGTAGTTTTGCCAGCAACCTATTTGTCGGCCGCTACGACTTCAACCGAATCCATCCATACCCGGCACAGACCGCAGAGGATCGCGCCGCCGGCGAAGACTTTTTGCACAAGCTTGAAGCTTATCTGCGTGAACATGTCGACGCGGATGAGATCGATCGTACCGGGGAAATTCCACCGGAAAATTTTAAAGGTCTCGCGGAGATCGGCGCGTTTGGGATCAAGGTGCCGAAGAAATATGGCGGGCTCGGGTTAACACAATCGAATTACGGCCGCGCGGCAGTATTACTTGGGAGTTGGGATGGAAATGTCGCTGCGCTGGTATCTGCACACCAATCAATCGGCGTTGCGCAACCGCTGCTTTTATTTGGGACCGAAGAGCAGAAGCAGAAATATCTCCCGCGAGTGGCAGGCGGTGAGATTTCGGCGTTCGCGCTGACGGAAGTGCATGCAGGATCCGACCCGGCGACCCTGACCCTGAAAGCTGAGCCAAGCGAAGACGGCTCCGAGTTCATCATGAACGGAGAAAAACTTTGGTGCACTAACGGCGTGAAAGCCGGCGTGCTGGTGGTGATGGCGCGCACGCCGTCGAAGATGGTTGGCGGAAAAGAACGCAAGCAAATCACAGCGTTTATTGTCGACGTAGACACGCCCGGACTGGAGATCGCCTATCGCTGCCGGTTTATGGGACTCCGCGCGCTTTATAATGCAGTTGTTAAGTTCACCAATGTGCGTGTTCCGCGGGAGAACATTATCTCTAAGGAAGGCGCCGGACTGAGGGTTGCGCTTACTACGCTCAATACCGGGCGTCTTACGCTTCCCGCTGCGTGCGTCGGTGTGTCGAAGCGCTTGCTGGAGATTTGCCGGAAATGGGCCGGCGAACGGATTCAATGGGGCGTGCCTATCGGTAAACACGCAGCCATTGCCGGTAAGATTGCAGAGATGGCGGGCAACGTATTTGCCATGGAAGCAATGACCTTCCTCACGTCGTCACTCCTTGATCGCAAGTCGGGTGATCTGCGAATCGAAACTGCGATGTGTAAAATGTGGGCAACCGAAACCACGTGGCGCATAGCGGATGAGGCGATGCAAGTGCGCGGCGGGCGCGGATACGAGACGGCCGCATCGCTGGCGGGACGCGGTGAGCCACCGATCGCCGTAGAAAGATTTCTGCGCGACTGCCGGGTGAACACAATCTTCGAGGGTTCGAGTGAGATCATGCGTCTCTTCATTGCACGCGAAGCGCTCGATCCGCATCTGAAAGTCGGCGGCGCCATTTTCAACACGCAATTGCCGATGTCCGATCGCGCAAAAGCCGTTTTAAGTTCCGGAAAATTTTATGCTGGTTGGTATCCGCGCCAATGGTTGCCGAATGGCGCTGGTAAGATCGACAATTTGCACGACATGCTTTCGGGCCACGTCAATTACGCGGCGCGCACCAGCAAGCGGCTTGCACGCGGATTGTTTCACGCCATGGCGCGGTTCGGCCCGAAGCTCGATCGCGAGCAACTGCTCCTTTCCAGGTTTGTCGGGGTCGCGACGGAGTTGTTTGCGATCAGCGCGACATGTTCGTACGCGCAGTGGTTGCTCAGCCAGGGTAAACCGGCCGATGAAATTCTTTCCATTGCGAATTACTTCTGCCGGACGGCGCGCATGAGAATCGATCATCATTTTGCCGGCACCGCGCGCAACGCCGATAAACGCGGTTTTGATCTCGTGCAGGATTTGCTCGCCGGAAAACACGAGCTCCTTCGGCAAGGCATGGTATAAACCTTCTACAATGCCCGCCCGGCTATTTCCCTAACGCTTCGTGATTGGCCTTGGGTGAGGCGATGGGCGCGGCCGTGCAGTTGGCAAAAGCTGGAACGCGAGAAACTGCGGATCGGTGTTGGATTCAGCAGGCACAACAGCAAAGAGACTCTTGTTCCCGTCCGGCGTAAACTTTAAGATTTGTCCGGGCGCTCCGGATCCTGCTCCCTTAACGTCGGCGACAAAGAGATTACCGCTCCTATCAAACGCCAAGCCTCTTGGATAGGTGAGACCGGTCGCAAAGGTGCTCTTAACTCCTTCCGGAGTGAATTTAAGGATCGTGTCATTGCCGATCAAAAGCATCCTGCTTTCGGTGGAAACAAATAAATTGCCGAAGCGATCAAACGCCAGTCCAGCTGGGCCGGTGTCAGGAACAAATGCAGACGGGCCAACAAACACGCTTCTTGTGCCATCCGGTTCGAACTTGAAGATGGTTTGATCGAAAGCATCAGCTGCAAAAAGATTCCCAGCCTCGTCAAACGCAATGCCAAAGCCCTGGCTTGGAAAGGCGCCGAACGTACTTTGCCCGCCGTCCGGAGTGAATTTGTAGACCGTCGAGGTGAAACTCGCCACGTCGTGAGCCACTGCAAAAAGATTATCGAAGTGATCACTCGCCAAGCCCAGAAGGACCAAATTGTCGTCGACAGAGGCAAACATAGTCTGGACGCCGGTTGGAGTAATTTTCAAGATCGTCGGTTCGTACGATGTCCCATTTAGTGTCGTGGTTGCCACAAACAAATTACCAAAATGGTCAACGACTAGTCCGCTAGGTCGGGAAAGGCCGGAAGCGACTACGCTCTGCACCCCAATTGACGTGTATCGATAAACAAAACCACCGCCATTTACCCCGGTGCCAGTGAGGGACGCGAACAGGTCTCCCAACTCGCCATTCGCGGCTGGTACTGCTAGCAGCAAAGTCAGAGCCACCAATGCTGCGGAAATGGATTTGACCACTGCTTTCATTTTATCATGTCTCGAGCGTGGCCGTGGCAACGCTCAAGCCAGGGACTCGGAATAATCGATAACAAAAGCAAACACACTCTGCCCGTCATTTGGTCGGAAGTTCAGAGTATCACCGGGCCAAATTGATTGCCAGTTTTGGAGACGCTGGCTTCTCTCGCAGCCGTTCTACGCTCCGTTGACCTCGTTCGCCCGACAGATTACGATCTCAGAACAAGGCCGTATGCCCGCTGATATTTTGGAGGCTTCGCGCAAACAAAACTCAAGCATCGCGAATGGGGCCGCATCAGCCATCACTGGAAAGACTCACTACGGCGGCTTTGCTACCACTCACTGGAGTGTCTTGCTTACCGCGCAAGGTGAATCGCCCGCTGCGCAAGAAGCGCTCGAGAAAATTTGCCGCAGTTACTGGCGGCCGCTCTACGGGTTTGTACGGGCGCAGGGGTTAGGATCGGAAGACGCGCAAGATATGGTTCAAGAGTTTTTTGCCGCTCTTCTCAGACGGCACAATTTCAGGACAATACGCCAGGAAAAAGGGCGTTTACGTTCCTACCTGCTTGTGTCGCTGAAACGATTTCTGGCGAGCGAGCGGCATAAGTTAAATGGGGTCAACCGGTATCAAGCCAGTCCGTCGATGACGCTGGATGAATTGCTCGCATCGGAGCGCGCTGACTTTGATCTGGCGCAGAAGGCGACCCCTGACGAACTGTACGAGAGGCGCTGGATCCTGACTCTTCTGGACCAAGTGCTTGCTCGATTAGAGACCGAGTATCGGTCCGCGGGCAAAGAAGTCTTATTTTATAGAGCCAAAGACTCGCTGGTCGGAGAAGCACACGGACAACTCCAGGCAGAAATCGCGGCTGAGCTAGGGATGACTGAAAACGCAGTCAACCAAGCCTTTCACCGCTTTCGTCAGCGCTATCGAGTTTTGTTGCGCGAAGAGATCGCGATGACTGTTGCGCAACCAGGCGAGGTGGAGGACGAACTGCGGCACTTTGCTTCCGTGTTGCGCAGATAAAACGGCGGAATTACACGGATAGCTGATGATGTTCCCACCGGGATTTTGTTGATGGTGACGATTTAGCAGCTACCGGCTGATTGAATGAAAGCGGCGACGAGAACCTGCGATAACTGCGCGGACAAAATTTTCGATGATGCGCCGAAAGGACTCTGCCCGGCATGTCTAATCGACACTGCGATTGACCTGTTCAGGAGCGAAGACGGGGAAGAAGTCGATCCATCGCGCGTATCGCACGGAAACGGCGCACAAAATTTAAGGGAACTCGGGGATTATGAATTGTTGGAGGAAATTGGACGCGGCGCACAAGGCGTGGTCTATCGGGCGCGACAAAAAAGTCTAAACCGGATTGTCGCGCTAAAAATCATTGGGCTCGGTCATTGGGCGACGAAAGCTCACGTTAAACGTTTTCGGCTCGAGGCCGAGGCTGCCGCGAGGCTGGATCATCCATTCATCATTCCGATTCATGAAATCGGGGAAAGCAATGGGTCATGTTATTTCAGCATGCAACTCGTTGAAGGCGGACAGCTCGATCGAGTTATCAAACAGGAGCCTATGCCGAGTCGGCAAGCGGCGGAACTCATAGCGAAGCTGGCACGCACAGTCCACCATGCACACCAGCGTGGAATTCTTCACCGAGATATCAAGCCTGGAAACATTTTACTTGATGCGAAAGGCGACCCGCATCTCACCGATTTTGGATTAGCAAGGCTACTGGAAACAGAAAGCAGTGTTACTCGCACGACTGAGGCTTTGGGCACACCTAGCTACATGGCTCCGGAGCAGGCACGAGGTGATAACGCGCAGCTTTCGAGCGCGACTGACGTTTACGGACTTGGTGCCGTGCTCTATCAACTTCTGACTGGTTATCCGCCTTTCCTCGGGGACACTACATATGAGACGATCCGCCTGGTCCTCGATACCGACCCCCGACAACCGCGATTGTTAAATCCAAAAGTGGATCGCGATCTTGCGACGATCTGCCTGAAGTGTCTCGAGAAAGATCCAAAACAACGCTACTCCTCTGCACTGGCTCTGGCAGAAGATCTTGAACACTGGCTGAAAGATGAGCCGACCCAGGCTCGACGAGCGGGACTACTGCTCCGTGCGAACAAATTGATACGCCGCAAGCCGCTTGCCGCGGCCTTGGTTGTGTCGCTGGTCGCTCTGGCAGCGGTGATAAGCTGGAATATTTGGAAGAGTCAGCTCGCTGCTCGCCCGTCAATAACGGGTATCGCGGTGCTGCCATTTGAAAATCTGAGCAACGATAACAAGGATGCGTCGCTGGCTGATGGGATACAAGACGACATCCTAACAAAGCTGGCAAAGATCGCGGACCTTAAAGTCATCAGTCGCACAAGCGTCATGCAATTTCGTGGCAAACATGACATACGTGAGATCGGAGAAGCGCTTCGAATCTCCCATCTCTTGGAAGGGAGCGTTCGTAAGGTAGGCAATCGTCTGCATTTGAATGCGCAGTTGATCGATGTCCGCACGGACACGCACCTTTGGGCGGAGCAGTATGATCGGGATTTGAACGACATGTTCGCTATCCAAAGTGAGATCGCGCAAAGAGTCGCTGAGCAGCTTCACGCCAAAATCTCAGCGGCTGAGAGGGTGGCCATCGAGCGACAACCAACCTCTGATCTCACCGCTTTCGACCTGTATAGTCGCGCCAAGAATCTTCTTCTGATGACAAGCTCTGATGTTAGCGGAAGAGCAAATTTGCTAAATGCTGCCGAATTCTTGAATCAGGCTGTCATACATGACCCGTCGTTTTTCGAGGCGTATTGCCAGCTCGCGCACACTCATGACCGTCTTTACCACCTCGGCTATGATCATACCCCTGCACGCCTGGCGTTGGCAGAAGCGGCGGTCAGTGCTGCGTTTCGTCTCCGTCCGGACGCTGGTGAAGCCCACCTCGCAGCCGCCGAGAATCTTTATCGAGGACACCTCGACTATGCCGGTGCTCTCACCGAACTGGGAGTCGCAAGTCAGACGCTTCCAAATGATCCCCAGTTACTCGGGCTGAAAGGTTACATCCAGCGCCGTCAAGGCAAACACGAAGAGGCGTTGCAGAATCTCGAACGCGCGGCCGATCTCGACCCGCGCAATGTTTTATTACTTCAGCAAATTGCAGTCAGCTACGATCTTCTTCGGCGGTATGCAGAAGGAAAATCGATGTGGAACCGCGCACTGGCCATTGTGCCGGATGACATCAATACAAAAACAGAACTTGCGGGCGTGGAGTACTCTTCGAAAGCCGACGTTCGACCCTTGCGTCGGTTGATTGATTCGATTCGGGCCACCAATCCTACCGCGGTACGAAGCATCGCCGATGCCTGGCTCATTTGTGCTTTGGCCGAGCGCGACGCAGTTGCTGCAAAAGACGCCCTGATGGCACTACGTGAGACGCCTTTCAGCGATGATGTTGTTCAATTGAACCGTTCATTCATGGAAGGAGTGATCGCTCGTATGATGAATGATAACGAACAAGCACGAGCCGCATTCACTGCTGCGCTCGCCGAGCAGGAGAAAACCGTGGAGCTTCAACCAAATTATGGGCCGGCTCTTTGCGTGCTTGGTTTGATTGATGCTGCCTTGGGACAAAAAGAAAAAGCGCTCCGGGAAGGCCGGCACGCGGTTGAACTTGTCCCGATAGAAAAGGATGCGCTTAACGGGCCCATCATGATCAGGTATTTAGCAATGACTGCGGCATGGGTCGGCGACAAAGACCTTGCTTGCGACCAACTTGCCATTGCCGCTCGACTGCCAGGTGGTGTCAGTTATGGCCAATTAAGACTTCTTCCCTATTGGGACCCGCTGCGAGGTGATCCGCGCTTCGAAAAAATCGTGAAATCGCTTGCCCCAAAATGATCCGTCATCTGTTAACAGCGCCGAAGCCTTGGGAAAACGGGACGTCCCGCTCGCTCCTAAATAGATCGCTCGGACAGCGCGCAACGAAATCAGCGCATCCTTGTCCACCGTCTTAAAAAAAAATCTAATTTTCCGCGTAAGCTGACGCACTATTTTCCCTAGTACTAAGTGAGGGCCGGCTTGCCCGGTTGAGGAATTCACAGCTTATCTCATATATGGAAAAAGTATCTGTCTCTCGAACTGCCTTCGTTAATCGCCGTGTTTTACTTCTTCTTGCGCTTTTTACTGGATCCATCGTCGTGGCGCTGTTCGCCTCGACCATAAATGGGCGGACTCGCCATAGCGGCGCAAATCCTATCGGTTTCCGGCTTGGACCCGCCTTGCCGAGGTCTGCCGCGATAAAAACGTCACCAAAAGCACCGGCCGGTTCGGCCCATTGGTTCTGGCAAAGACCTCTTCCCCAGGGAAATCCTCTTTACGCAGTTTCGTTTGCTGATCCAAACACTGAGATTGCAGTCGGTGAGGATGCAACAATTCTGAGAACGACGGATGGAGGCGCACATTGGACAATTAAAACGAGCGGATACGAGGGCGCGGGAGTTGAGTTGTTTGGAGTTTCTTTTTCAGACGCCAGTCATGGAACAGCTGTCGGTTCCAATTTTTTCTTCTCCGGTGGTGGTAACGCCGTAGTTCTGCGAACCACGGATGGTGGAAACACCTGGGTCACTAAATATAATGATCCGACGCCGGGAATCCTGCTTTTCGGGGCATCCTTTTCAGATGCAAATACTGGCACCGTGATAGGCGTCGATTTTAATCTTGGAGCGGCACTGATTTTAAGGACGACCGACGGAGGTGATACATGGGCTAACCAAGATGGACCGCCCGCTCTCTATCAGGGGATTTCTTTCACCGATGCCAATAACGGAACCATTGTCGGAGTTGGAGGCATCATCATCAGGACGACTGATGGCGGAAACAATTGGACACCGCAGGACAGCGGAATCGCGAACGGTGACCTCTACGGCGTTTCCTTTACCGATGCCAACAATGGGACGGCCGTAGGAACGGATTTCGATACCAGCACGGCTATCATTTTACGAACGACGGATGGAGGCGCCAACTGGGGCAACCAGTACGGTGGAACCGACCTTGCGTTTCAAGCCGTGTCATTTATCGACACAAACACAGGCACGGCTGTTGGCAGCGGCGGCGCAATTGTGAGAACGACCGATGGAGGTGCCACTTGGACTGAACAGACAAGCGGAACTGCCAACTTGCTGCAGGGCGTCTCCTTTGCCGACGCGAATAATGGAACAGCTGTCAGTCTGACAGCTGAAATCATTAGAACCACCGATGGCGGCACGACATGGGAATTTCAATCAAGTCCCGGACCAAACACGGATAATTTCCGAGCTGCTTCCTTCACCGACTCAGCTACAGGGACAGTGGTTGGTTTGGGTGGCGTCATTCTTAGGACAACTACTGCTGGTCAGACTTGGATAAATCAGGTGAGCGGAATCACCAGTGATCTTTGGGCGACCTCTTTTATCGACGCAAATCACGGTCATGCATCCGGTGATAGTGCAATCCTTGGAACTACGGACGGAGGAAATACTTGGACGCTCCAACATACTCACGGCTTTACATCGTATCGGGGAATTTCGTTCACCGATGCAAATAACGGCACAGCGGTCGGGCAAGGTCCTGAAGCACTGGATGGTGCGCTAATTTTAAGAACGACAGATGGAGGAACCAGCTGGGTACCTCAGGCCAGTGGATTAAAGGCGGCCACTTTCCTTTTTGGAGTCTCTTTTACCGATATAAATACTGGAACTGCTGTCGGCGAAAATGGGGCGATCATCAGAACGACGAATGGCGGAAGCAGTTGGACAACGCAAACAAGCGGTACCACTTCAGGTCTTAATGGTGTTTGGTTCACTGACACGAACCATGGTGTGGCAGTCGGCGGATCGCTGGACACTGGCGAGGGCATAATCCTCCAAACAACAGACGGCGGAAATAGCTGGGTGCCTAAAACGCCGCCCGGAACATTTATCCTCACCGCAATTTCCTTTGCCGGCGCGAATAACGGAACCGCTGTTGGTTTTGGTGACATAGTTCTCCGGACAACAGACGGCGGAAGTTCCTGGAACCAGGAGCACAGCGGAGTAGCAGAAGGACTTTGGGGCGTTTCTGTTCCGGATCCAGGTACCGTGACAGCCGTCGGCACATTCGGTGCAATCGTGAAAAGGGCGGTAGCGCCTCGAATCACTCCGCCACCCAGACCACGCCCATCTCCGCACCCTCGCTAGAAACCATCGCGGTAAGACGGACCAGCCGGGCAATCGGGTGGAGTTTCTGTTTGCGGCTTTTCCGGCGCGTCCTCCGGTCGCCGCCCTACCGTTGACCGCGTTGACGCAACAGATTACGATCTTGGATGAGTATCGCACCCGTCCTCGCGGAGACACCTTCGACTCGAAACCGCACGCCAAAGAGCGAAGCAGAAAAGCCAATAGCGCCGTCGAAAATCCTCCAGACGATCGAGCAGCACGTTTTGCTGGACGGGTTCAAGATCGTCGTGGATCTGGAGAAAAGCCGCGGCTCGTACTTGTACAACGCGGTCGAGGATCGCCGACTGATAGATTTCTACGGTTTTTTTGGGTCGATGCCGCTCGGATTCAACCATCCGCACTTCGACGAACCGGAAGTGCGACGCGATCTTTCACGCGCAGCGAAAGTGAAGATTGCCAACTCGGATATTTATTCGGCCGGCTACGCTGAATTTGTTGCGACGTTTGAGCGCGTGGTCGGTTTGCCGCCGCTCCAGCGTTATCTGTTCATCGAGGGTGGAGCGCTCGCGGTGGAGAATTGTTTGAAGGCAGCGATGGACTGGAAAGTCCGGAAGAACATGGCTGCTGGTCGCGGCCAACGTGGCACCCAAGTTTTGCATTTCAGGCATGCGTTCCATGGGCGAACCGGTTACACGATGAGCCTGACTAATACCGATCCGCGTAAGACGGATTTGTTTGCGAAATTCGATTGGCCCCGCGTCTCGTGTCCGTACATCGATTTTTCGCTGCCGGAATCGGAGCGCGAGGCGGACGTGATCAAGCGCGAACAGCAAGCCGAGCGCGAGATTCGCGAGTTCATTGAGCAACGCAACATCGACATTTGCGCTATCATCATCGAGCCGATCCAGGGCGAGGGGGGTGACAACCATTTCCGCGGTGAATGGCTGCGAAAACTGCGAACGATTGCCGACGAAAACGATATCCTCCTAATCTTCGACGAGGTGCAATGCGGCATGGGCGCCACCGGACGCAATTGGTGCTGCGAACATTTTGATGTTCTGCCCGACCTGATGGCGTTCGGAAAGAAAGCGCAGGTCTGCGGTGTGATGGCCGGCCCGCGCCTCGATGAAGTGAAAGACAACGCTTTTCGCTTACCCAGCCGTTTAAATTCAACCTGGGGTGGAAACTTCACCGATATGGTGCGCTCGACGCATTACCTGCGCATCATCGAGCAGGAACGTTTGGTTGAGAACGCCGGGAAAGTAGGTGCCTATTTCCTCGATCAACTGCGCGATCTGCAAACCGAAGAACCGCTGATTACCGCTGCGCGTGGTCGCGGAGTATTCCTCGCGTTCGATCTTCCCGATGCCAAAACGCGTGAAGAATTTTGGCATGGGTTCTTTGACCTCGGCATTTTGACGCTTCGTTCCGGCGAGAACTCGATCCGTTTCCGTCCCGCGCTCGACATCACCGCGGAAGCGATTGATGAAGCGATGGAGTTGATGCGCAAATTCTGCCGGCAAAGACGCGGGTAGGATGGTTGAAGTGTTGAAGCTTTAAAGCGCATAACATGAAAACGCCTCTCGAAAAACTCGGTCTCACCGACGACAACGCCGGCGTGTTCGATGGCGAATGGCGCGGCGGTGGCACGACGTTTGACAAAATTTCACCCGTCGACGGTCGACGAGTCGCCAGCGTCCGCACCGCTTCCGCCGACGATTACAAGAAAGCGCTTTCGCGAGCACACGAAGCTTTTGCGAAATGGCGCGTCACACCCGGGCCGGTGCGCGGCGATACGGTCCGCCGTCTCGGCAACGCGTTGCGTGAACTGAAACATGAGCTCGGCCAGCTTGTGACGCTGGAGACGGGGAAAATCATCGCTGAAGGCGAAGGCGAAGTGCAGGAGATGATCGACATTTGTGATTTCGCCGTCGGTCAGTCGCGAATGCTTTACGGCCTGACGATTCAGTCCGAGCGCCCGAACCATCGTCTGATGGAACAATGGCACCCACTCGGTGTAATCGCAGTGATTAGCGCGTTCAATTTTCCGGTCGCAGTCTGGTCGTGGAACGCTGCGCTGGCCGCCGTGTGCGGTGACGCTACAATTTGGAAGCCATCGGAAAAAACGCCGCTTACCGCAATCGCGGTCACCAAAATTGCTGAACGCGTCTGTCGCGAAACCGGCGCTGATCCGGCGATCTTTACGCTGATGGTGGGCGATCGGAAAACAGTCGGGCAAAAATTGGCCGATGATCCACGGATCCCGCTCGTGTCGGCTACGGGCTCGACCAATATGGGATTTAATGTCGCCAAAGCGGTTAACGGACGCCTGGGTCGAACCATTCTGGAACTCGGCGGCAACAATGCGCTGATCGTGACGCCTAGCGCAGATCTAGACATGGCGGTGCAATCGATCTTTTTCGGCGCCGTAGGCACAGCTGGGCAACGGTGCACATCCACACGTCGGGTGATTATGCACGAGTTGGTTGCGGCGAAAGTTCGCGATAAACTCCTTAACGGTTACAAGAGCTTGCCCATTGGGAATCCGCTGGATCGCAAAACCGTGATGGGTCCGCTCATTGACAGGCAAGCTGTCGATATGGTGCAGGAGTCCATTCAAAAGTTGAAAGATGAAGGCGGCGAAGTGCTTTACGGGGGCGAACGGCTCACGGTCCCGGGTGGTGCTTATATGAAGCCGTGCCTGGCTGCAGCGAAGGCGGATTTTGAAATCGTAAAACACGAAACCTTCGGTCCGCTGCTTTACCTGATGACGTATCGCGATTTCGACGAAGCAATCGCGATTCAGAACGGGGTACCGCAGGGATTGACGTCATCGATTTTCACCAATGACGTGCGGGAAGCGGAAAAATTCGTGAGTGCCGTCGGTAGCGATTGCGGAATTGCCAACGTAAATACGGGCACAAGCGGCGCAGAGATCGGTGGCGCGTTCGGCGGAGAAAAACAAACCGGCGGCGGCCGCGAGAGCGGCAGCGATTGCTGGAAGTACTACATGCGGCGCCAGACGAACACGATCAATTTCTCAACCGAACTTCCGCTGGCGCAGGGAATCCAGTTTGGCGCAGGCGACGAAGGCAGCGCGACCGCGTAAGTGCTGTAGCCACGGCCCTGTGGGCCGTCCTTCTGTCGTTAGCTTATTTTTTCTGACCGGCCACAGGCCGGTGGCTACAGGATCAGGCGCGATCGATGTAAACGATCTCTCCTTGATAAGCCAGTCCGCTGCTGATTTCACCAATCCGGCGCGCACCGGATTCTCGCAAACGTACTTCCACTTTTGCGAATAGCTCTCATCGGTTCGCAAAACATGGTCGAAAAATCCTTCCTGCCATACCTGTCCTTTTGCCCGAGACAACATGGCCGCTTTTGCCACTGCTTGTTTTAGCGCACCGATCCATGTCCCCAATCTGAAATTGTAATCTCCGCGAACGAATAGATTAACGTGATCAGGCATGATCACATAGCGACCTACCCCCCGACGTTGAAGGTCTCATCGGCGCGCTTGGCAAAAACAACGAACGCAGCGTGAACTTCATCCTTTGCCAGGAAATCCTGTCGTTGGTGCGTACAGAAGGTGACGAAATAAAGGGGACCCGTTGCGAAAATCCGTCGCAGCCGTGGTGGTCGCCGTTCGAAATCACGCTTCATAGGAAATCGTACAGCACTTTAATAAAACTGTAGCCGCTGTAGCCATGGCCCTGTGGGCCGTCATTTCTATCATACCGCTTCTTGTTTCTGACCGGCCACAGGCCGGTGGCTACAGGTGCGTGTGAATGCTCAGCCCGCAATCGTCAGCGCGAGAAGTTCGTCAACGTTCTCAGCGCTATCCAAATTCATGATGCAGTGCCGCAAGTTTCTCGCACTGCTTTTTCCCGATCACGTCGCCGCCAAGTGCCGTGAATTTCACGGCGATCTCTTCCTCTGTCATCGGGTCGCGGGGATCGCCCTTCGGGACGTCGACGCGCGTCGAATACTCCTTGCCGTCATTTGTCGTGATCGTGACCCGACTCGGCTGAAATTTTGGAAAGAGCGCTTCGAACTCGTCGTTAGCGACGACTTTCACTTTGTCCATGATCGGAATCAGCGATTTATCGAGCACCCGTTCCTCTTTGAACTGCAGTGGCGTCACCATTCCATCCACCAACCCGACCGCCATGCAATATGGGAGTGAATGATCGGCCGTTTCCTTTGAGTCAGGCCGATACTTGTGTGGATCGCCAAGGATATCCGCAGCGCGAGCGATCACTTCGACTTTGATTTCCTTCACGTCGTCAGCCTTGATCTTGTTGTCCTTGACCGTCTTCATCATGGCGGTGAGCGGCGCATGGCTAAGCGCTTCGATGGGGAAACTTTTCATCCCGCAATCAAGAATCCGATAGTGGGATTTCGGCGAGTTCGGTAAATCCTTGATCAAACCTTCGCCATCAAAACTTGCAGGTTGTCCCTTGTATTGGACGTGACCGAACACCGCAAACAACCCTTCTTTGCCATCGATCATGTGTTCCGGACCGGAGAATCCTTCCCGCGCAAGCAACGCACTTTCGGCGCCCATGCGACCGGCCCACGGATCAACCGTGTTTTTCATGTTGGTCAATTTGCCCGCGGTGACCGCGCCCGGACAAAACGTTCGCGCAGCACTGATGCCGATTGCCGATACCATTTGGTCACGCGTGAGATTTAGCACGCGGCCGGCCGCGACCGGTGCGGCGAACGCGCTCAACGTTGCGTGATGCCAGCCGTACTCGCGCACACCAGGACGGCCGATCTCGCATAAACGCATTTCGATTTCATACGCGACGATCGTGGCGAGAATTAAATCTTGGCCGCCCAATCCCTCGCTCTCACAGAGCGCCAGCGGGGCCGAGATGAGATCGCTGGGGTGACAGGGATCTGCTTTCCAATAAATGTCGTTGTAATCCATCGCGCGCATCATGTGTCCATTCATGAATGCGGCGTCGACCGGGTTCGTTTTGAATCCCGAAACGAATGCGGTGGCCTTTCCATTTCCGCCGCCCATTGCCCGATGATGCTTGAGCAGGATCTTGGCGTCTTCCTGTTGGCTTCCACCCAGCGCGCAGCCGATGGAATCGAACCAGAACAATTTCGCCGCCTGAATCGCTTCGGGCGAAAGATGCTCGTATTGCAGGGCGCAAGCCCATTCGGCGATTATGTATGAAAGCAGGGGTTTCGATTGACTTGATTGGTGTGACATGGGGTTTGGTTTTGTTTAATGACCTTGATCGGGACGAGGCAGATTTCAAGCGGCTTCAGTCCTGCGAATTCCGTTTCATTCCGGGCAGTCTCTGCTTTAATGCGCTCGTGCCTCCCGGAAACGCAGAGCAACGGAAACTCGCCGCCATCATGTTCACTGACATGGTGGGCTACAGCGCCCTGGCCCAGCGCGACGATCGGCTCGCTCTCGAATTGCTCGAAGAACACCGCCGGCTCCTCCGCGAAATCTTCCCCCGGTTCAACGGCACCGAGATCAAGACCATTGGCGACGCTTTCCTCGTCGAATTCGCCAGCGCTTTGGAGGCCGCGCAATGTGCCATCGAAATCCAGCGCACCCTGGCCAAGCGCAATCATGATGTCACGTCCGACCGGCGGATTAAACTCAAAATAGGCATTCACATCGGCGATGTGATTCACCGCGACGGCGATGTTTATGGCGATGGCGTCAACATCGCTTCGCGCATCGAAGCGCTTGCTGGCGCAGGCGGCATCTGCGTTTCCACGGACGTAGAGCGGCAGATTCGCAATGCCCTCGAAGCCAGATTCGAAAAATTTGGCTCGGCCGATTTGAAGAACATTAAGCTGCCGATGGATCTGTTCCGGATTGTGTTGCCGTGGGAAGCCGGCGCGAAAACTGAATCTTCCGCGGCTCAACCATCAAAGAGACCGCGCGTCCTGATTCCCGCCACTGTTCTCGTAATACTCGCATTGCTCGCTGGGTGGTGGTGGATGCAGCACTCAAGTAAAAATCAGCCGGTGGTGGCGGCTCACGCGTTGCCGGCCGCTCCAACAAATGCGCCGGATCAAAAATCCGTCGCCGTCCTGCCATTCGTCAACCTGAGCGATGACAAAGGGAGCGAATATTTCTCCGATGGCGTCAGTGAAGAGCTCTTAACAGTGCTGCAAAAAATTCCGGGGATGCACGTGGCCGCGCGGACGTCCGCGTTTTCGTTCAAAGGCAAGAACGCAACGGCCCAAGAGATCGGCCAAAAACTCGGCGTGGCGCATCTCGTCGAAGGCAGCGTGCGCAAATCTGGCGAAGCGGTGCGGATCGCGGCCCGGCTCACTCGCGCGGACACGCGGCGAGGAACTCTGGTCGGAAAATTTCACGCGCGATTTGAAAGACGTGTTCGCCGTTCAGAACGAACTGGCGGAGACGATCGTGGCACAGGTGCGCGATCGATTGACCGGGGGCACGGCGGGTTCTGCCGACAAACAGAAAATTCAAGCCGAAGTGCAGGCGGCGGAGAAAGGCGGGACGAAAAATGTGGAAGCGCATCAATTGTATCTGCAGGGCCGCTTTTATGAAAATCGCCATTCGGAAAAAAGTGCGCGCGAAGCTTTAGCTGCCTACCAACACGCGACGGAGTTGGACCCCGGGTTCGCGCTGGCGTGGGCCGGAGTCGCGGGGACGAATGTCTGGCTTGCCGGGTTTGCGACCGAGGGCGGACAAAAGACTTTCGACGCGCATTTGTCGAGTGCGCGTGACGCAGTGACGCGGGCGCTCTCCATTGAGCCTAACTTGCCGGAGGCGTTACTCGCCCGCGGGTCGATCGAGACGAGTTTCGACTTTAACTGGAACGGGGCAGCTCAAACGTTGAGCAAGGCATTGGCGCTGGCCCCGGCAGATCCGAACATTGTGATCGCCGCGGGCAACCTCGAGATAGCACGTGGAAACCTGGATCGAGCAATCGAACTCTATCGCAAAGCAGTCGACCTGGACCCGGTCAACCCACAAGCACGAGCTTTTCTTGCCTTTAACCTGGCGGCGACGAAACGATTCGCAGAAGCGCGCGCAGAATTTCCGCGCGTGGTCGAGTTGAATCCAGCGGCGCCCTGGGCGCACGCCGGTCTCGGTTTATCGTATCTGCTGGAGAACAAATTCGAGGAGGCAGCAACCGCGGCGCAAGCTGACGCGGGTGATTGGGCGCGGCTTTTGATTGTTGCGTGCGCACGCTGGGGTCAGAAAAAAATCCCGGAAGCAGACGCCGCGCTTGCGCAGTTGACCAAGGATTTTGCGGAAACCGCGGCATACCAGATCGCCGAAGTGCACGCGTATCGCGGGGACAAGGACAAGGCTTTCGAATGGTTGGACCGTGCGCGCCGGCAACGCGACCCGGGTCTGGCCGGTTTGCGCAAAGATCCGCTCCTAACCAATCTTCAAGATGACACGCGCTGGAATGCATTCTTGCACACGATGGGCCTGGGCGACGACCAATTGAAGGTGAGCGCCCGCTAAATGGCTAATGAGTTGGGCTTCGACGATAAGATAATTGCTTACCGAGAGGGACGCGGGTCTAGCACAAGGTCGAACACGACGCGCCTGATCTTCATGCCTGAGCCTTATCCGTGCCATCCATTCAATCCGTGGTTTCTTTGAGACCTTGAAAATCGTTGCCTCGTTAGCGCAGAAATGATTATGGCCGCCGACGCCACAAAGGAGATTCAGTTTGAGATTGGGCATGTGCTGTTCATCGACATCGTCGAATATTCGAAGTTGCTGATTACTCAGCAGAGCGACCATCTCGAGACGCTCAGGAGGATCGTGCGCGGTACTGCTCAGTTCCAGACGGCTGAAGCCGAAGGCAAGTTGCTGCGATTACCTACCGGTGACGGCGGAGCGTTGGTTTTTCGAACCACGCCTGAAGCGCCAGTTTTGTGCGCACTCGAGATTGCGAAGGAATTAAAAAAACATCCCGAGCTTCGGGTGCGAATGGGAATTCACAGTGGCCCGGTGAACGCGGTCACCGATTTGAATGAGCAGACTAATATCGCAGGCGCCGGCATCAATATCGCGCAACGCATAACGGATTGCGGAGATGCCGGTCACATTCTGCTTTCCAAACATGTCGCCGAAGATCTTGAGCATTATCCCCGGTGGCAGCCGTATCTTCACGATCTGGGTGAATGCGAAGTGAAACACGGTGTGCGCGTTTCGATCGTAAATCTCTACGCAGATGACGTGGGGAACGCCGCGTTGCCTACACGAGTCGCCGCACAAACGCGATCTTCTGCCAAGGGCAAACAATCCGCCGGTTTTCGGACACTGCTCGTCGCGGCCGCTATCTTGATCGGTCTAGGTGTCCCGGCGCTGATTTTTACGCCAGCAATCCTAAAGTCACTGCGATCTCCAAACAGTAGCGATAGGGCGTCGTCATCATCGATTCCGGAGAAAAGCATTGCGGTACTTCCATTTCAAAATCTCAGCGATGACAAACAGAATGCGTTTTTTGCCGACGGTGTTCAGGATGAGGTTCTCACGAATCTGGCCAAGATCGCCGACTTAAAAGTGATTAGCCGGACGAGTGTGGCGCAATACAAGGATGCGGCGACACGGAATCTGCAAGACATCGGCCGTGCGCTAGGGGTCGCCCATGTGCTGGAAGGGAGCGTCCAACGGATTGCGAACAAGGTCCGAGTGAATGCGCAGTTGATCGATTCGCGGAACGACGCGCATCTCTGGGCACAAACCTATACGAAAGATTTGGCTGACGTATTTGGAATCCAAAGCGAAATCGCGGAGGCGATCGCGCAGCAATTGAAGGCGCATTTATCGGCTCACGAGAAAGAACAAATGGCCAAGCCGCCGACGACCGATCCGGTCGCTTACGATCTTTATCTGCGAGCCCGGCAACTGGATGATCTAACCAATGATCCGGATGCAAAGGGAAGTTTGCTTCAGGGAATCAGTTTGCTCGAGGAAGCAGTGCGCCGCGATCCGAAATTTTTTCGCGCCTACTGTCTTATGTGCGAAACGCATCTCGACCTCTACTGGGCGGGCTTTGACCATACCAAAGAGCGTCGGGAAATGGCGCGTCTCGCGCTGCAAAAGGCCGAAGAAATCCAGCCGGACGCCGGAGAAGTGCACTGGATGAAGGGACTTTATGCTTATCACGGCTTTCGTGACTACGATCGGGCACTGGCGGAGCTGAAGATCGCCATGCAACTCCTGCCTAACGAGGCGCGGCTTTACGTCCTGGCCGGCGCGATAGATCGTCGCACCGCCCGCTTCCCGGAAGCGCAAGCCAACTTCAAGCGCGCCGTAGAGCTGGATCCGCGCAATTTCATCGTGCTGATGGAAGCAGGCTCAACATTTCAGGGTATGCGCCGCTACGCGGAAGCGAGGCGCCTGTTTGAACAGGCTTTGAGCCTCCTGCCAAATGATCCCTTCGTTAGCTATCTGCTTGGGTTCAATTATTTCGCGCAAACCGGTGATCCCGCCGAGTTGCGAAAGCCATTGAATGTCATTTCCCAACTGGGCCCTGAAGCGGCCCGCAGTGTGGCATTTCCGACACTGGTTTGCAGCTGGATGCAGCGAGATAAAAATGAAGCTGAAAAGGCGCTCGCGCTTATTCCTGCTGAAGGCATCGCCAATAGTTTCGATGAAGCTTCCGTCCCTCGCGAGTTTTGTGTCGGGCGCACTGCCTGGTTATTCGGCGACAAGGAGGTCGCCCAAACCGCCCTCGCTGCCGCCAGAGCAATTTTTGAGCGCACAACGCGGGAGCAACCCGACTACGCGCAAGGCTGGAGTTATCTTGGACTAACCGATGCCATGCTCGGCCGGTGCAAGGAAGCAATCCAGGAAGGGAAACGAGCGTGTGAAATCCTACCCTTTACAAAGGACTCATGGATCGGGCCAGTTTGGATAACAAATCTGGCGGAGATTTATACCTGGTGCGGTGATAAAGACGCGGCGCTGGAACAGCTCAAGACAGCGGCCGAACTTCCGACCGGGCTCACATATGGTGAACTGAAGGGCAGCTCCGATTGGGATCCGCTGCGTAGCGATCCGCGCTTTAATCAAATCGTTGCCTCGCTCGCACCAAAAGGCAGTTCAACCAAGTGAATGTGATACTTGCGATTTAGCACTGACATGTCCCCCAGAACGCCATCAGAACTGAAGTTCGATATCGGTCACGTTTTGTTTATCGATATTGTCGGTTACTCGAAGCTGTTAATCGCCGAACAAAGCGATCAGATCCAGACGCTGCGTGAGATCGTGCGCGGCACCGAACAATTCAAGAAGGCGGACGCGGAAGGCAAACTTCTGCGCCTGCCAACCGGCGACGGTGGCGCGCTCGTGTTCCGCAACAGCCTGGAAGCGCCAGTTCTCTGCGCCTTGGAGATTAGCAAAGCCCTTAAGAGTCATTCCGAACTTAAGGTGCGAATGGGAATCCATAGCGGCCCGGTTAACGAGATCACCGATCTGAACGAACAGGCCAATATCGCAGGTGTCGGGATCAATGTGGCGCAACGCGTCATGGATTGCGGCGATGCCGGTCACATCCTTCTCTCCAAGCGTGTCGCGGACGATCTCGAGCAATATCCGCAATGGCGATCGCACTTGTCCGATCTCGGCGAATGCGAAGTTAAACACGGAACACGTGTTTCAGTCGTCAACCTCTATACCGATGACGCCGGGAATCGTGCTGAGCCGCGGAAATTCCGAACCGTAGAGGCGGTCATGCCGGCCGCAGGACCTCGAACAAAAGGAAAACGTTTCGTTGCTGCCTCTCTCGCTGTCATCGCGTTGGCGATTGTCGTTACGTTTTGGTTTCTTTCGCGGCAGAAAGACAATCACTCTTCTACTTCGACTAACTCATCGACCTCCGTCGTCGCCGCGATTCCGCAAAAATCGATCGCGGTGTTGCCGTTCGAAAATCTTAGCGACGACAAGGGGGCCGCCTATTTCGCCGAGGGCATCCAGGATGAAATCCTAACCAAGCTTGCAAGCATCGCCGATCTAAAAGTCGTTTCGCGCACTTCCACTGCGAAGTACAAGAGCAAACCGGAAGATCTAAAGACAGTTTCGCAACAGCTCGGCGTAGCAACTGTTCTTGAAGGCAGTGTGCAGAAAGCAAGTAACAAGGTGCGTGTCAATGTTCAGCTCATCGATGCGCGCGCAGACTCACATCTCTGGGCCAAAACCTATGATCGTGATCTTGCGGATGTCTTTGCGATCCAGACCCAAGTGGCACAGGAAATCGCCGATTCTCTTCAAGCAAAACTTTCACCGACTGAAGCCAGCAGAGTAGCTAGCGTGCCGACGAATGACACCCAGGCTTATGATCTTTTCCTCAAGGGCGAGTTCGAACAGCGTGTCGCCAACAGCAACTTCCGGCCGGAATCATTCGACCAGGCAACGCTCTGGTACAAAGAAGCGATTGCGCGGGACCCGAATTTCGCGCTGGCCATCGCGCAACTGGCTATGTGTCAGCTGAGGCGTCATTGGTTGACTGACCCGTTGAGCGAAGCGGAGTTGACGGAGGCGGGCAGGTTGGCAAAGCAGGCGCTGACCCTCGCGCCCGACCTTCCCGAAGCGCATGTCGCCGTTGGGCTGTTTCACTACTATGGCTTTCGCGACTACGAGCCAGCCTTAACCGAGTTTCAGCGCGCCCTCGAGCTTCGGCCTAACTACTCACTGGCGCTCCAGTTTATCGCTTTTGTGCACCGCCGGCAGGGCAAATGGGATCGTACCTTGGACGAGCTGAAAAGATCCATCGTGCAGGACCCGGGAGATCCATATGTCCAGGGAGGCCTGGCAGAGACCTATATTTTCCTGCGCATGTGGAAAGAAGCAGAAGAAGTCGCCCAGCATGCGCTCACCATCGATCCGCACGAGGCCACCGCCATGCGGATGTTGCTGCTAAGTTCTTTGAACCGGACTGGGAACGCCCAGGAACCTTTGCGACTACTCGCTCACTTCCCGCCGGATGACCTGCTGCTTCCTAACACCGGGATGTTTGACATGGTGATTGGTACTCGGGGCGAAACCTTTGTCCTGGGCCGCGATTTCAAGGCCGCATTAAAGGCATGCGAAACCGGCGCGATCGCGACGACCAACGCATGGCAACGGTTTGCCGCCAAAGCCGGGATTCGTGTTATGGCCGGCGACGTTATCGGCGCCGAGACCGATGCAGAAAAAGCGCGCGACTTATTGGAAACGAGACTGCGCGATCATCCGCAGGACATTCGTGCACTGCGAGCATTGAGCTGGGCTTACCTCGCCCTCAATCGCAAGACTGACGCGATCGAGGCAGCACGAAAAGCAGTCGAGTTGCTGCCGCTTGAAAAAGACGCGGTCCTTGGTTCGGGGAACTTGGCCGCATTAGTCGAGATTCAGGCACAGACCGGTGCTGTCAAAGAAGCCGTTGAGAATTTGAAAAAACTTCTCGCCATCCCAGCGGGCGAGACGATTTCGATCGTGCGGCTCAAGGTCGATCCGGTCTGGGACCCGATCCGCAACGATCCTGGTTTTCAGGATTTGCTGAAGGGTAAGGAACTGGTTGGAACGCCCAAATAGATGAAGATCGACAGTTTCTTTTCCGAGCTGAAGCGGCGCAATGTTTACAAGGTTGCGGTGGCTTACGCCGTAATCGCGTGGCTCGTCATTCAAGCGGCTTCGATTCTTCTGCCAACGTTCGACGCGCCGTCCTGGGCGATGAAAGTCATCGTCCTACTACTCGTCCTCGGTTTTCCAATAGCGCTGGTTTTTTCCTGGGCATTCGAGATCACGCCTGAAGGAATTGTAAGGGAAACCGAAATTGAGGCTAGCAATTCAATCACACATCACACCGGTCGCAAAATCGTCGCCCTAACAATTGTGCTCGCAGTGATCGCGGCTGGATTGTTCGTCTTTCAGTTTATTCGCTCAAGATCGACATCGACAAGTGCAAGTACGGCCCGCATCGCGCCGGAGGCAACAATCACAAACAAAAGCATCGCCGTTCTTCCGTTCGACAATCTTAGTCGCGATCCCGATAACGCCTACTTCGTCGAAGGTATCCAGGACGAAATTCTCACCCGGTTGGCTAAGATCGCAGACCTCAAAGTAATCGCACGCAGTTCCACGCAGCGTTTTCAAAACAAGGGCGATTTGCCTCAGATCGCGAAACAACTCGGCGTGGCTCACCTGCTCGAAGGCAGCGTACAAAAGGTGAACGACCAGGTGCGCGTAAACGTGCAGTTAATCAAAGCTGCCAATGAGGCGCATCTCTGGGCTGAGATTTACGATCGCAAACTCACCGATATTTTCGCCGTGGAAAGCGAGATCGCAAAAACGATCGCCGATACGTTGCGGGCAAAGTTGACCGGCTCCGAACAACAAGTAATAGCCGCGCGACCAACCGAGAATACTGAAGCGCATCAGCTTTACTTGAAGGGACGATTCTTTTGGAACAAGCGCACCGGTAACGATCTGAAAAAATCACTCGAGTACTTTCAGCAAGCCATCGCGATCGATCCCAACTACGCTCTCGCCTACGCCGGAGTTGCCGATGCTTACGTATTCCTGCCTGGCTACACCGCAGGGGCACCGCGAGATTGTTATCCGAAAGCGATGGCGGCGGCAAAGAAGGCGTTGAAGTTGGACGACACTCTCGCTGAAGCGCACACCACTCTGGCGCTGGCGCTTTGGTATTCCGACTTCGATTTCTCGCAGGCGAACAGGGAATTTCAACGCGCAATTGAGCTGAACCCAAATTACGCCACCGGGCACCAGCAGTATGGCAACAACACTTTGTCCGCATTGGGGCGGTTCGACGAGGCGATCGCCGAGGGAAAACGAGCGGTCGAACTGGATCCTCTCTCGCTGGTGATCAACGCCGATCTCGGCATGAATTATTGTTATGCACGCCGCTACGACGAAGCTATCGCGCAACTGCGCAAAACGTTGGAAATGGATCCAGGCTATTACTACGCCCACGTTAACCTTGGTCAGGTTCTCGCGGGAAAGCGAGCTTTCGACGAAGCGATTTCGGAGTATCAAAAGGCGCGGGCTTTGAACGATGACCCTTTCGTGCTCGGGTTGCTCGGTCACGCTTATGCCTCGTCGGGTAACAAGACTGAGGCAGTGAAAATACTGGAACAGCTGAAGGAGGTATCCAGGCAGCGCTACGTCTCCATGTTTAGCTTTGCTATTGTTTATCTCGCACTAGGCGACAAAGAAGAGGCGCTGCGCTGGCTTGGAACAATCGTATCAAGATCGCGCCGGTGCTGACATAGGATGGATTAGAGTTGACCCACTCATCGATCCACTACGCGGCGATCCGCGCTTCGAGGCGCTCGCCGAAAAAATTGTGCCCGCGCGCGACTTCCGCGGGTCTTCGAAATGAAGTCATCTAACTTCTTCGCGGAACTAAAGCGGCGCAACGTCTACAAAGTTGCGGTCGCTTACGCAGTGGTAGCATGGCTTGTCATTCAAGTTGCCTCGATTGTCCTGCCAACTTTCCACGCGCCGGAGTGGACTCTTCAGGTCATCATTGCGGTCGTCGCAATTGGTTTCCCGGCGGCGCTTGTCTGCTCGTGGGCTTTCGAAATCACGCCCGAAGGAATTGTTCGCGAATCCGAAGCGAAAGCCGGCGAAGTCGACCGGACGTCGCACGGGACGGAAGATTGTCGCGATGACCATCGCGTTCGCGGTTGTGGCGACGGGATTGTTTGCTTTTCAACTGTGGCGCGCGCACCTGGCAAAGGCAGGCCTGGAAGCGACAAGCGCCCCGCCGGTTGTCGAAACCGGGCCGCATGTCATTCGGTCACTCGCGGTCCTCCCGCTCGATAACTACTCGGGCGATAAGAGCCAGGATTACTTCGCGGAAGGAATGACCGACGAGTTAACGACCGACCTCGCTACTATCAGCCAGTTGCGAGTCATCTCGCGCAGCTCGACCAGTCAGTTCACCGGCGCGCACCGCCCCTCCGCCCCAGAGATTGCAAAGATGCTTAACGTGGATGCAGTGGTTGAAGGATCGGTACGGCGCTCCGGCGACAAGGTACGGATCAGCGCGCAATTGATCGACGCCCGGGCCGACCGGCACCTCTGGGCGAAAAGTTTTGAGCGCGATTCACGCAATGTTCTGGCCCTGCAGTCAGAGCTGGCCTCGGCTATCGCCAGCGAGATCAACGTGCAGTTAACTCCGGGCGAGCAGGCTCGCCTAACGAGTGTGCCAAGCGTGAATCCCGAAGCCTATGACGCCTACCTCAAGGGTCGCTATTTTTTCAATCGGCCGAGCGACGAAAACCTAAAGAAGGCGATCACTCAATTTGAAGAAGCCGTTGGACTAGATCCTGGCTTTGCGCCGGCTTACTCCGGGTTATCCGATGCCTATCTCTGGGCTGCTTTCAACGAAGGAGTGATTACCGCTGCGGAAGGCAACGGCAAAGCGAAAGATGCGGCGGAAAAGGCTCTTGCGCTTAATCCAGCGTCAGCGGAAGCGCATACCTCTCTGGCGAATTACAAAAGTTGGTATAAACATGACTGGGCCGGGGCCGAGAAGGAATTTCGGCAGGCCATTGCCCTTAATCCCAATTACGCCTTCGCCCACGATCAATTCGGATTGACCCTTGGCTGCGAGGGCCGGTTCGACGAATCCATCGCCGAGGGCCAGCGCGCCGCGGAACTTGACCCGCTTGATCCGATTATCTTTGTAGATAACACCCTTGCCTTCGCTGGACAGGGCAACTTCCAAAAAGCGAAGGATGAAGCCCGGAAGGCGGCGGAGCTGGATCCTACCTTCTTCTTTCCGCAGATGCAGTTTGGCTGGATCGAACTCCAGCAGGGCAACGTGCGTGCTGCCATTCCGAAGTTGGAGAAAGCCAACGCCATGCAAGCACCACCATTTGTCGCGGCCTATCTCGGCTATGCCTATGGGGCAGCCGGCGATAAGGCGAAGGCGTCGGCCATGATTGAAGAAATAAAGAAGAAAGCCGTGGGCGACTTCGTGCCGCCATTTAATCTCGCACTCGTGTACCTCGGCCTGGGTGATCATGCGCGTGCCCTGGATTATCTGGAACAGGCGAGCGCGGCCGACTCGCAATGGATGATGTATCTCAAGATCGATCGCGTCTTCGATCCGCTCCGAGCCGACCCCCGTTTCATCGCCCTGATGAAGAAGTGTCACTTCGAGAAATGAGAAAGCAGCCTTTCTTTTTTTCGGAGTTGAAGCGGCGTCTAGAAAATCGTTCCGCCAAGAAAGCCGCAATGAAGATCATGTTTCGATGACCCCCTTTGAACACGTCACCGCGCTTTTCTCGTTCGTTTACGCTTTAGCACTGACGCACCTGCTAGCACGCATCGCTGAACTGATTGTCGCACGCGACAGGGTAAAATTTTCCGGATTACTCGCTCTCGGAATGATTAACGCAGTTCTTGTAGTCTTCGCCAATTGGTTGTCGCTTTGGGATCTTCACGTGATCGCCTCCTGGAACCTGGCTTCCATAACCGTTCAGTTCCTCTTCGCCATCAACGTCTTTCTAATTTGCGTATTAGTCGGACCCAAAGCTCACGATGAAGGTCCGATTGATCTTGAAGATTTCTTCTGGCGCCAGCGGCCGTATTTCTATGGCGCTCTCGTGGCTTGCGCCGTTTTGTCATTGTTCGCCAACCTGGATTACCTGAAAACAGCGAATGCCGCGCTTTTCTTTAAAGAAAATTTGACCGTGCTACCGATGTTCATTCCGACTCTGGCCGGACTAATTTCTCGTAGGCGGTGGGTCCAATGGGCAGCCGGCCTCTGCTATCTGGCCATGATAGGCGGATACACGATCGCGTTCTGCCGCACGCTTAGTTAAGAAACGTCACCTAACCGATCCAGGACAGTTCAAGGAAATGATAATCGATGAGCGGCGAGCGTTGAGAGCGAGCGCGACTGCTTCGGCGGCTAGCATCAACATTCTATCCCGTGGATGCGAGGCGGGTTTGAATCCACTCACGCTCGAGGCGCTCCCTAACGTGGAGCTGGGGTGGGACGAGATCTCGGAATCGGCATCGGTTTTGGAGTAGGCGTTGGTCTTGGTGTCGACGAAGGATGCGGCGTTGCTGTCGGTGCGGGTGTCGACGTGGCCGTTGGCGTCGCGGTCGGTGTAGCTGTGGCCGTTGGTGTCGCGGTTGGCGTACTCGTAGGCGTTACCGTCGAAGTCGGTGTGGAAGTTGGCGTTGCGGTAGCGGTAGCTGTAGCCGTCGGCGTTGCAGTGGGTGTCGGCGTGCCCGCCGGTATCCCGTCACAGAACTCACCAACAAAGCCAGCCCGATCGACATAGATAAGACTGATGTCATCGAATTCGTGTCCGTGTTGGTTGTCTTTCGACGCACCGCCGCTGAAATAAAGGCAACCGTCATTTAGCATATGAATGTCCTTACCCAGTCCAGCGGCATATTGTTTCACATACTGAACGGTTCCTGATGGGTCATACTTAGCGAGAAAAATATACTCGTTACCCCGCGGCGGGAGGACGATGTGATCGAACACGACTCCTGGGCCGCTGTCGGCAAATCCACTGACATAACTGTTTCCGGCTTGATCAACACCTACCGAGTAACCAATGTCAGCATGTGTGCCACCGGCATGGTGAAGCCATTCGATAACACCGTTCGTGTTGTACTTGGCTAAAAAGATATCGGAAGCATTCGGCCCGGTGCTTGTGACCGAAAGGCCATCAAACGTCGCCGTACCCGTGAAATCACCAGTAACATAAAAGCTGTTTGAAACATCAGTTGCGACTGCATTCGCGCGATCGGCCTGGTAATTGATAGTACCCCCGCCTCTGCGCACCCAAAGATTGTTACCATTCGAATCATATTTGGCAATAAAGGCATCGCCCAGTCCCAAGGCTACAATCGAGTTACTATCAAAGCTCGCTGTGTTCTGAAATTCGCCAACGATCGTAATGTTACCGGCCGAATCCACTACAATGCCGTGTGCAATGTCGGCACCTGTGCCGCCGGCGCGTTTTAGCCAAACGAGTGTTCCATCGGAATTGTACTTCGCCAAAAGTATGTCGTAGAGACCGGTACTGCTAACAGTAACTCCATCTACTGTCATCGTACCGCTGAAGAAACCGGCGACATAAACATTTCCAGAATTGTCCAACGCGACGCCATGAGCCATGTCGCCTGCCGTTCCCCCTGCATTCTTCGCCCAGACAACCGAGCCATTGGTATCATACTTCGCGATGAACCAATCGTAGTCGCCATGACCGGTTAGGGTGATGGCATCGAAGGTTACGGTCGGATAAAGACCGTTAGTCTGAATTGCCCCGACAACGTACGAGTTGCCGCTCGCATCAGTGGCAATGTCGTAGCCCTGGTCGAGTAACGGGCCGCCGGCTGTTTTTGCCCAGACAAGTCCGCCGGTCGGATCATATTTTGCAACGAAGACATCGGACGCGTTACACGGGATCGTAAGGTTATCGAACAGGGCAGGATTGCTGATCATTCCGGTCGCGTAAGTGTTTTGAAGGCTATCACTGCTTACGCCATTACTTGTTCCACCGGTTCCTTGTTGCTTGATCCACTGAGCAGTCTGCGCCTGAACGTTTGCGCTGAGAAAAGTGATAGCGATTGCAACCAGGGCAGCGAGCCATGTCCAACTTGAGGTTCCAGTGCAAAGCTTTTGTTCGACCAAGGCATTCGATGCTCGCGATCCTGCAAAAAACGGTCGGGGAAACATCGGGGTATTAGTAAGCATGCGGCGGATAGTGCGCAGCCCGGCGAGACCGTCGCGCGCTGAAAAGTTAAACGGCGTTAACTTTTGAGAACCGAAGGGGAATAAAGGTCGCGGTCGCGGCGACCGGTAGATAGAATCCGGCGTTTCGTGACTGCCGAACCCTCACATAGAGCATTGGCGGCGATCATGTTCACAGACATGGTCGGCTACAGTGCGCTGGCACAACGCGATGACGAACTTGCGCTGGAATTACTGGAAGAACATCGCTTGCTATTGCGCGAAATTTTTCCGCGCTTCCACGGCATTGAGGTTAAGACGATCGGGGACGGTTTTCTCGTCGAGTTTCACAGTGCGTTGGACGCGGCCCAATGTGCAATCGAAATTCAGCGCGCTTTGTCCAAGCGCAACTCGGACACGCCTGTTGAACGCCGTATCGCGATAAAAATCGGTGTTCACATCGGGGATGTTGTTCATCGAGACCATGACGTCTATGGCGATGGAGTAAACATCGCTGCGCGCATCGAGCCGTTGGCCGGTCCAGGCGGCATTTGCGTTTCGGTGGACGTCGAACGTCAGATTCGCAACAAGCTCGACGCACACTTCGAAAAATTGGCGCCAACTGAATTGAAGAACATTTCCATGCCGATGGACTTGTTTCGCATCATCCCGCCGTGGGAGAAGAGGCCTTCGGTTGTCACTCAACCTGAAACAGAGTCGACTCGGGCATCTCGCAAGCATATGTGGGCGGGCGTTGCACTGGCCTTCGCATTAATGATCGGCGTCGGCTGGTGGTGGTCGGAACGACCGCACGGCACTTCGACTTCGGAGGCAGAAAACGGACGGCCTCCCGCGATTGTGGCCCGATATTCCTGCCAAGAGCATTGCAGTTCTTCCATTCGAAAATTTGAGTCGCGATCCTGATAACGCCTACTTCGTCGAAGGCATCCAGGATGAAATCCTCACGCGCTTGTCGAAGATCGCAGACCTAAAGGTGATCTCCCGCACTTCAACGCGGAAATATAAGAGCGCTCCGGCCAATTTGCGCGATGTCGCGCGGGAACTTGGCGTTGCAAACGTCCTGGAGGGCAGTGTGCAAAAGTCTAACGACAAAGTGCGCGTGAATGTGCAATTGATCAATGCGCTGACAGATGCGCATTTCTGGGCCGACACCTACGATCGCCATTTAACGGACATCTTCGCGGTCGAAAGCGAGATCGCAAAAACTGATCGCGGAGACATTGCAGGCGAAGCTGACTGGCTCGGAAAAAGCAATGATCGCGGCGCAACCAACTAACGACACAACCGCGTATGAACTTTACCACAAAGGCAGATCTCTTTGGGAAAAACGTTCCGGCGACAATCTGGCGAAGGCGATTGCCTTCTACGAACAGGCGATCGCGCGGGATCCAAAGTACGCGCTCGCCTATGCCGGCCTGGCTAATAGCTATGTTCTGCTTCCATTGTATTTTTCCGTACCTCAACGCGATGCCATGGCAAAAGCGCGAGAGGCGGCGCTGAAGGCGCTTCAGATCGATCCCAACCTCGCGGAGGCGCACAATGCCCTCGGCAAGATTTTGAATTTCGACGATTTGGATCTTGCCGGAGCTGAACGGGAATTAAAGCGGGCAATCGAACTTCAACCAAACAATGCGACGGCACATCAGTGGTATGGCAACGGCCCTCTCGATAGCCTTAGCCGATTTGATGAAGCCATCGCCGAGACAAAACGGGCGGTTGAATTGGATCCGTTGTCGCCCATTATCAACACGGATCGTGCTTATCCATTGTACTACTCCCGTCGCTACGACGAAGCGATGGCACAGTCGAAGAAAACGGTCGATCTCGATCCGGGGTTTTTCTATTCGCGGCAAATTTCGGGCATGGTCCTGCTCGCGAAAGGTGATTTGCCAGGCGCTATTGCAGAGTTCGAAAAGGCCCGACAACTGAGCGGCGACCCGTTGCATTTGGCCCTTCTCGCTGTGGTTAAAACAAAAATGGGTGACAAAAACATCGCGCAACAAACCCTCGCCGAGCTCGACAAAGCGCATCCAGACCGGCAAGGACTGAGTTACGACCGTTCCCTGGTCTATCTCGCTATGGGCAACAAAGAAGAAGCGCTTCGTTGGCTGGAACAGAGTTACACGGACCGCGACGGCGCGAACCTCAGCTGGGTCAATGTCGAACCGATCCTTAATCCACTCCATGGCGAGCCGCGTTTCGAAGCGCTGGTCCAAAAAATCATCGCGCCAAAATCAGAAGCGAAGCCCTGAAGATTTTGTACGGTCCCGAACAAATCGGACCTAACAAATAGAAGGCCCTGTAGCCGTCGCCCTACGGGCGACGTAGGCCAGAGCGTTTGCGCGGAAAGGGACGCTTCGCACAGCGAAGCGGCTACAGTCCACACAATCCCCAAAGTGTTCGGAATTGCCCAACAATCCAGATCGCCTGAAGGTTGCCGTATGGCGCAAGATCGCAGAGCGTGGTTTGAAGCGATGATCGCGAGAGCAAAAGGCGATTCCGCGGTAACTACGCTCGAACAAAATTGTATCCAATGTGGAATCCGCTCCACGGCAATCCGCGTTTTCAGAAGATCGTTAACTCACTCGCGCCGAAAGATCAGAGCAAGTAAACTTGGGCGATGAATCCGAAGGTGTTCTTCGGCGAGCTGAAGCGGCGCAACGTGTACAAGGTGGCGGTGGCGTATGTCGTTGTGGGCTGGCTTTTGATTCAGGTCGCAACGCAGGTCTTTCCGTTCCTGGAAATTTCGAATTGGACGATTCGGCTCGTGATTCTTGTGACCGCATTCGGTTTTCCTATTGCGCTGATCATCGCCTGGGCATTCGAGCTCACCCCTGAAGGGATCAAACGCACCGAAGATGCCGATGCGGCGCGGCAACATTCGCGAGGCAGTGTTTGGATTGCCGTTGTTGCCATTGCCGCAACGCTCTCGTTAGGGCTTTTCTTCCTCGGCCGCTACACAGCTGGTCGTAACACGCTTCGACAGAACGAGGCGGCTACAACGTTTTCTGAAAAATCGATTGCTGTGCTGCCGCTGGTCAACACCAGCGGCGATCCGAGCAACGAATATTTTTCCGATGGTCTGTCGGAGGAATTGATTGCGGTTCTGGCAAAGATCCCCGAGCTGAAGGTGATCGGCCGCAGCTCATCTTTCTTCTTTAAGGGTAAATCCGTCGATTCTGCTGCAATTGGCCACAAGTTAGGCGTCGCCAATCTGATCGAAGGCAGCGTGCGCAAGCAGGGCGATCGTGTTCGCATCGTTGCGGAGCTCATCAGCGCGGCCGATGGCCGCTCACTTTGGTCGGATACGTACGATCGCGAACTGAAAGATGTGTTCGCAGTCCAGGCTGAAATTGCCAAATCGGTTGCGGAGCAGATGAAGGTAAAATTGTTAGGCGAACGACAACAGTCCGACGCTGCTCCGTCCAACCAAAACCTCGCCGCCCATAACGCGGTTCTGCAGGCGGATTTTTATTTCCAACAACTGACCGCTGAGAGCGTGCGGCGCGCGATCCAATTCCTCGAGGAAGCGGTGCGGCTGGATCCAAATTATGCGCTTGCCTACGCCAAGCTATCACAGGCTTGGCGCCAATACGCAGCCAGCTTTGCTATAGACGATGCGCAGAAAGCGTACGACGGAGGCCCGCCGAACTGCGGAGAAGGCAATTAGCTTGGCCCCGGACCTGCCTGAGGTGCGAATGGCGGTGGGCCTCCTCGCCTTTACGCCCGATCTCGACTTTCGCGCCGCGGAAAAAGAATTCCGGCGTGTTCTGGAATACGCGCCCAACCACGCCGCTGCCAAAACTTACCTCGGGGCCATGCTCTCGGCACAAGGTCAACTGGCCGAAGCAGAGCAAATCTGCCGGGAAGCCGTGTCGTTAGACCCTCTCGGCACCAGTTCTTGGTACAACATTGGACGCGTCGTGGTCGGATTGGGCCGCTACAAGGAAGCTGAGGAACTGTTTCGTAAAGGGCTCGAGATTCAGCCACAAGCTTCACGTTTTCACAGCTACCTCGCTCTCCTGGATATTGTTCAGAATCGCCCCACACAAGCCATGACCAACGCCCGACTGGAGACGGAAGGTTTCTGGCGCGACTATGCCATCGCTTTGGTGCACCAAACGCAGGACGACCGAGTTGCGGCCGATGCCGCGCTTAAGGATTTCATCGCGAGGAATTCGAATGGCGGCGCATTTCAGATCGCTGTGCTCTATGCGGCTCGTAAGGAGCCCGACAAGATGTTTGAGTGGCTCGACACCGCCTTCGCAACGCACGACTCCGGTCTCTCGCAGATGGCGGTGACACCGTTCTTCCTCCCTTATGTAAACGATTCACGCTTTGTTGCGCTGTGTCAGAAACTCAACGTACAAGTGCCGGTAGTCTCCGCGAAACCATGAGCGACAAGCCTTCCTTCTTCTCTGAACTGAAGCGACGCAATGTCGACAAAGTTGGGGTCGCGTACATCGTGGGCGGGTGGGCGCTTTCACAAGGCATCGCCCAAGTACTTCCAGTTTTTAATGTCCCAAACGTGGCGATTCGGGTGGTTGTTTTGTTGATCATTATCGGATTGCCGGTTGCACTTGTCCTGGCGTGGGCGTTCGAGATTACGCCGCAGGGAATTAAGCGCACCGAAACTGCTGATGCCATGCCGCAGGCGGGACGGCAAAAGAAGAATGCGTGGATTTATGTCGTTGTACTGGGTGTCGTCGTATCGATTGGATTGTTTTTCCTCGGCCGTTATACGGCTGGGAATGAGGCAGGGCTCCCACAGAAATCGATTGCCGTCCTGCCGTTGATTAATGAGAGCGGCGACCCGAAGGACGAATATTTTTCGGATGGACTGTCGGAAGAATTGATTGCCGCTCTCGCTCAGATCAGCGGTCTCAAAGTCATTGGTCGTAGCTCTTCATTCCGGTTCAAAGACAGAAAAGAAGAACCGAAAACAATTGGCGAGAAGCTGGGCGTGAGCACGCTCCTGGATGGCACGGTGCGAAAACAAGGTGATCGCGTGCGCATCGTAGCCGAACTCGTGAACGCCGCCGACGGAATTCAGCTCTGGACGAAAACATTCGATCGCCAACTTAAAGATATCTTCGCGGTTCAGCAGGAAATCGCTCGCGCGGTCGCAGAGTCATTGAAGGTGACTTTGTTGGGCACCGATAGCAGGTCGTCGCAGGCGTCGGCCACTGACAATGCAGAAGCCCATAACGCCTATCTTCAGGGGCATTTCTATCTCGTGCGTCGGAACGTCGAAGATCTTCGCAAGGCGATCGATTACTACGACGAGGCCATCAATCTCGACCCTCAATATGCTTTAGCTTACGCAGAACGTGCCGAAGCTTGGATTATTTTGGGCGACCTTACGGGCCAGCGGCCGATGACGTACCCAAAAGCTCGAAGCGATGCGGAGAAGGCCGTCTCGATTGAGCCTGCGCTAGCGGAGGCGCGCGCAGCCCTCGGTTTTGTCCGCTGTTTTGCAGATTGGAATTTCGCCGACGGTTTAAGTGAACTAAAGCGCGCGAAAGAACTTTCTCCGACAAATCCCACCGTCAACGATCTGCTGGCGCGAATCATTGTTTACCTTGGGCAATTTGATGAGGCCGAACGACAGGCACGCGAGGCGGTTGAACTCGACCCTCTATCTACGGTAGCGCAAGGCAATCTGGGTCGCGTTCTTTTTTATGCCGGAAAACTCGAGGAGGCAGACGCGGCTGCGCGCAAGTCCGCTGAGTTGCAACCGACCGGTGCTGGCAATCATCGATGGCAGGTACTCATCGCTGCCCAACGACGTGACGGTGAGGCAGCCTTGCGCGAAGCGCAATTGGAACCCGATCCCGGCTTTCGCCGGTTCGAGCTGGCGGTGGCACAGTACGTCCGCGGTGATCGGGCGGCAGCCGACGCGGCACTCGCGGACCTGATCGCCAATGCTCGAGAGGGTTTCGCCTATCAAATCGCCGAGGTTTACGCATTGCGTGGCGAAAAAGATAAAGCTTTCGAATGGTTACAAACCGCGTTTGGTGATCGAGACGCCGGGATGCTGGGCCTTTTAGTAGATCCGTTGTTACGCGGCTTGCGCCACGATGCTCGATACAAGAACTTGCTTGCCAAAGTCGGTTTACCAACAACGTCATGAACGACAAACCTTCACTCTTTTCGGAGCTAAGACGACGCAATGTGTTCAGGGTTGCTCTGACCTATGCCGTCGTGGCGTGGCTGCTAATTGAGGTTGCGTCAGTCCTTTTGCCTCTGGTTGACGCGCCTGAATCGATCATCACAGCGTTCGTGGTGTTGCTCGCGCTGGGGTTTGCGGTTGCCCTATTTGTTTCCTGGGCTTTTGAAATGACGCCGGAGGGCCTGAAACGGACGCAGGACCTTTCGCCCGGCGAGGTCATTCCGTATTGGAGCCGCCGCAAGTTCGCGACATTCATCTTTGGCGTTGCAGGTGTTGCGTTTTGTCTTTCTGCCTACCACCTGCTTTTCCCCGCGCCAGCGCGGAACCTTTCACAGAGCGAGACGGTTCCGATCTCGCAGTCATCGCCTTCAGGCTCACCCTCGGAAGAAACGAGCGGTAACCAACCGGTCGAGCAACTTCTTCGTGATCTCGACGCCAGGTGGGCGAAAGCTGCCGCAACTAAAGATGTCGAGCAGACAATCGCTTTTTATTCGGATGACGCGATCGTGTTTCCGCCAAACGCTGCGAGCGCAGCGACGAAGGATGCGATTCGAAATGGCTGGAAAGAGATGTTCGCCAGTCCCGGCTTCGTCATCACCTGGCAACCAACCAGAGTCAAGATTGGCAAATCCGGCCAGATCGCGTGGACGAGCGGCACGTACGAATTGACGATGAACGACGCCAGCGGCAAATCGATCAACGATCGTGGGAAATATCTCGAAGTCTGGGAAAAACAAACCGATGGAAATTGGAAATGTGCGGCCGACATGTGGAATTCCAACCTCGCAGCTTCCACGCCCGCACCTTAGAGAGTAAACGGTCGCCTTCATTAGTTCCCGATCTGAAGACCGTCTGCCCTGCCCTAAAAACGAAAGAAATCTGAATGAAGTGGGAAATGCTCACCGCCATCGGCCAACTCGCCACGGTCTGTATCGGAGTTCCTTCAATCATTTACTTCGCTATCCAGCTACGTGAGCAAAACAGGGAACGCCGTCAGTCGGCTGTAAATGCTCTCACTGTGCAATGGGGTGAGCTGACCAAGGCGTTGCATGAAGACGGTGAATTTACCGCTATTTATCTTCGCGGCGTGCAATCCTTTCACGACCTGGATGCTGTATCGAAGCTTCGCTTTAGCGCTTTCCAAAATCGCTTCTTCAAAAACTTCGAAGGCATGTATTACTCAAGACGTGAAGGGATATTAAGTACCGAGTTGTGGGATGAGATTGACCGGACTATGAGCGATTTCCTCGCCTACAAAGGAATTCGGGACTGGTGGCAGACACGCAGGCACTGGCACACCGAAGCGTTTGCTCGTGTCGTCGACGGCATCATCGCCAAATGCGAGCAGCCGACAGCCTATGCGACTTACGATTTGAAGCAGGTCGAGCTGCCTAAAGACAGCTAATGAGCGAAACCCGAGAATGGCCGCGAATTGCAGTCGTGGGCGCCGGTGCGGTGGGTGGCTATTTCGGCGGGATGTTTGCGCGCGCGGGCGCGCCGACGGTTTTCATCGGACGACAACATTTCGCTGACGCAGTTAACTCGAAAGGTCTTGTTCTGGATAAATCAGATGGCCAGCAGCGAATCACTGCCCTGGCGACAGTCGAGATGGCCGGCATTCGAGATTGCTCGCTGATTCTTTTTAGCGTCAAAGCCAACGATACGTCAGCGACTGCGGCCCAAATGGCGACGTTCGTTAGGCGAGACGCGATGGTGGTTTGTTTGCAAAACGGCGTCGATAACGCGGATCAAGTCCGCGCTGCGGCGAACGTGGCCGCCGTGCCAGCTGTCGTTTACGTCGCGGTGTCGGTGCCCGAATCGGGTCGCGTGAAACATCTCGCGCGGGGCGATCTAATCATTGGACCGCCGTCCGCACAAACAACGTACCTGGCAGATGTTTTCGGTCGCGCCGGCATTCCATGCCGCTTGTCCGACAACATTGAAGGCGAACTCTGGCTGAAGCTCCTTCGGAATTGCGCGCTGAACGCAATCTCTGCATTGGGACACGTCCGTTACGGCCAAATCGTGCAAAGTGACGATGCAAAGAAACTGATGGAACAGATTGTGGACGAAGTCCTGGCGGTTGCTCACGCTGCTGGCGTCGTTTTGCCAGGCGTTGATGATCGGGAATCGGGGATGGCAGCGGCGATGGAGCTCGCCACTCAAATGGCGGACGCGTTTTCTTCAACCGCGCAGGATTTGAATCGCGGCCGACTAACCGAGATCGATGCCCTGAACGGCTACATTTCCCGTCGCGGTGCCGAGCTTGGCATTCCGGTGCCGGTGAATCACGCGTTGTTCACGCTTGTAAAGTTAGCCGAACAAACAGCCATCACCTGATTCCAGATCTTTCGAAGAAGGGCTCCTGCGGCTTAGTAACAATAGGCAAGTGAATTTGTGCACCTGGCGCGACTCTGATCGCAAACTCGCGATCACCAAGACAAATTTCACATTCAAGGGCAAGGAAACAGTGCCCAAAAACTTTTCCTAAAAAAAGCTTGCGTGTGCAATAGTGTTATAGTTAACTATAACACTATGACAACGGTAGGCATGCGCGAGGTTCCGGTGCTCGATCGACTATGAGATGGAAACGAATCCTGAAATGGTGCGTCCTCGCCGTTCTTATCTTCCTCTTCGCCTGGTTTCAGGTCGCTTATTGGACTTGCACCAACGACTGCGGACGCAGCATTCCGCCCGGAGCTGAACGCATGAAGGCGATCAGGTATTGCGAGGACCGGGTCACCCGATGTCCTTAAGATCGAGGAAATAGAGAAGCCGGTGCCAAAGGAGGACGAGCTTCTGGTCAGGGTTCACGCGGCCTCACTTAACTTCATTGACGCCGGTCTGGTGCGCGGCCCGTCTGTCCTGCGGCTGCTGTCTGGTTTACGGAAGCCAAAGTTCACTGGTTTCGGACAGGACTTCGCCGGCGTAATCGAAGCTGTTGGTAGCAATGTCCCCGAGTTCAAGCCCGGCGACGAAGTGTTTGGAGGGAAACGCGGCTCGGTCGCCGAGTACGTATGCGTTCGTAAAGACCGCGTCACCTTGAAGCCGTCCAATATTACCTTTGAGCAAGCCGGTGCGGTGAAGCACGCGGGTTTGACGGCACTTCAGGGACTGCGGACCGGGAAAATCCACGCCGGTCAGAAAGTCCTGATCAACGGCGCATCTGGCGGTGTTGGAACATTCGCGCTGCAGATCGCAAAAGCGTTCGACACGGAGGTCACCGCGGTAGTGAGCACGCGCAACGTGGAAATAGCGAGAAAACTCGGCGCCGATCACGTCATCGACTACACGAAAGAGGATTTCACCAAAGGCGCGGAACGGTACGACCTGCTCTTCGACAACGTCACCAATCACTCCATGTCCGAACGGCGACGTATCTTGACGCCTAACGGTATCTGTGTCCTTGCGGGGATTGGCGGTGCCGGACCGAACCAAGGGCTGATGTGGCGGATCGCGCGTGGACTTGGCGCCGCCCTGTGGTCACGTTTTACCGACCATAAGTTTGAAAGATACATAACCACGTGGAGCCAGTCTGATTTAAAATTCCTCAGTGATCTAATCGCGCAAGGCAAGGTAACGCCCTTCGTGGAGAAGACCTATCGCCTTAGCGAAACCGCGGATGCTCTGCGCTATTTCAACGAGGGACACGCTCGCGGGAAGTTAGTTATCAACATTGAAGCTGATGGGAGCAGCGGGGGCGAGCTGAGAGCACATGAATATCCTCTCGTGACCGAATTGTGGGCGGCGAAAACGGTGCGCAGCATTAGCCGAACCAGGGAAGTGAACCATTAAGAATGAATCGTGAATGGAATGACACTCAACCAATCTATCGCCAACTTCGCGATCGTGGCGTGCATATGATCCTCGATGGCGTGCTCAATGAAGGCGATCCGTTACCGTCGGTGCGTACTGTGGCTGCCGAGTTTCGGGTCAATCCACTTACCGTGTTGAAGGCTTATCAGCAATTGGTCGATGAAGACTTGGTCGAGATGAAGCGCGGCCTCGGTATGTTCGTCAAATCGGGCGCGCGTGATCATTTGATGAAAGGCGAACGCCAGAAATTTCTAACCGACGAATGGCCGCGGATCGCGGAAAAGATCGAGAGGCTCGGCCTCACGCAGAAAGAGCTGGATGCCGCAGCAGCGCGCGGCTCGTCATCGAGAAAACGTTAATGTTATGGCAACGATAGAAGCACACGGTCTTCGCAAGACGTTCGGCACGACTGTAGCACTGGACGGCATCGATTTGCATATCGAAGAAGGTCGCATCCTCGGAATGATCGGGCCCAACGGCGCAGGCAAGACAACCGCGCTCAATGCAATTCTCGGCCTTACTTCATACGATGGGGAATTGAAGGTCCTTGGGCGCGATCCGTGGACGAACCGCGACGAGCTCATGCGCGACGTCTCGTTCATTGCCGATGTGGCAGTACTGCCGCGCTGGATTCATGTCTCACAGTTGCTCGATTACGTCGGTGGCGTGCACCCGCGATTCGATCGCGCTAAAGCGGAAAATTTCCTGGCACGAACAACGATCAAACGCACGAGCAAGGTGAGGGAACTATCGAAGGGGATGGTGGCGCAATTGCATCTTGCAATTGTGATGGCGATCGACGCGCGGTTGCTCGTGCTCGATGAGCCGACACTTGGCCTCGATATTCTATATCGCAAACAGTTTTACGACTCCCTGCTTAACGATTATTTCGATCGCAGTCGCACGATCATCGTGACCACACACCAGGTGGAAGAGGTCCAGGATGTTTTGACGGATCTCATGTTCATCGACCGTGGCCGGATTGCGCTGCAGTGCAGCATGGAAGAATTCGATTCGCGCTATCTCGAAGTGATGGTGAATCCGGAGCACCTCGCCGCCGCACGTGCCTTAAAACCGATGTACGAACGTCCGGTTTTCGGGCGAAGCGTCCTATTGTTCGACGGCGTTGACCGCGACCAGGTCGAAATGTTTGGCGAAGTGCGCCGCCCAAGTATCGCCGATCTGTTTGTTGCCGTGATGAGTCCGCATTCACAAAATGTTGCCGTTTCCGGGCCAGCGCGACGGGACGAGCCGGCTGGACAGGCAAATCAAATAGGAGCAGCTAAATGAGTTCATCTGAAAACCTGCCTGAATCTGCCGGGATCGGCGACCCCGGCTATAGACCCGCAAAGCCGCAGCCGTTCTATTGGTCGATACGTCGTGAACTTTGGGAGAATCGTTCGATTTACGTTGCTCCGATTCTCGTTGCTATCGTTGTGTTGTTCGGTTTCCTGGTTAGCACAAGTGGTCTGCCGGAACGCCGCCGGGAGGTCTTGCTGCTCGATTCCGCAAAAACGCGAGCTGCAATCGAAATGCCGTATAACATGGCGGCAATCATGCTGATGCTGACGGCCTTCATTGTTGGCGTCTTCTATTGTCTCGATGCGCTGTACGGTGAACGCCGCGATCGCAGCATTCTATTTTGGAAATCGCTGCCAGTATCAGACTCCACCACTTTGCTTTCGAAGGTCACAATCCCGCTAGTCGTTCTGCCACTGGTAACATTCGCGATCGTCGTGGCCACCCAGTTGGTCATGATGCTTTGGACCAGCGTGTTACTGATCGGTCATGGCATGAGCCCTGCATCGACCTGGACTTATGTTCCGCTGTTTCAGAATTCGTTCATTCTTCTTTACGGATTAGCCGCCATCGCTCTTTGGCATGCGCCGATCTACGGCTGGGCTCTGTTGGTTTCAGGCTGGGCGCGGCGAGCAACTTTTCTTTGCGCGGTCCTGCCATTTCTTGCAGTCGCGTTTTTTGAGAAGATCACATTCGGCACCTCGCATTTTGGCTCGATGCTGAAAGACCGCTTCATGGGATTCGCACCCAAGGCCTTTGCCTTCAACATGCACTCAGTGGACAGCCCGCAACTCACCCCTGTGGCCTACCTGAGTTCCCCCGGTCTTTGGCTTGGGCTGATAGTTGCTGCGATGTTCATCGTTGTAGCAGTCCGGTTGCGTCGTTATCGGGGGCCGCTTTGAAAACGAGCTAACAAAAGGAGACAAAACTGCATGCACCCAACTGACAAAGCCGCACGTGTCGCGGGCGCGGTGTATTCATCGATGGTAGTTACCGCGCCATTCAGTCTAATTTATGTTCCTAACAAGCTAATCGTACGGGGGGATGCCACCGCGACTGCGGCCAACATTCTTGCTCACGAGACGCTTTTTCGTCTTTCGATCTTTGCCGACCTTATTGGGCACGTCATTTTCATTTGCCTGGCAATCGCTCTTTATCGGTTGTTGAGCAACGTAAGCAGGAACTGGGCGTTGTTGATGGTTGGGTTTGTCCTGGTTTCTGCTGCAGTCGGATTTCTCAACGCGCTAAACAACATCGCTGCTCTTATTCTTTTCCGCGGTGGCGACTTTCTCACCGTTTTCGACACCGCCCAGCTCAACGCCTTTGGCATGCTGTTCGTCCGTCTGCATTCTCAGGGAATCTTTATCGACGAACTCTTCTGGGGGGTATGGCTCTTTCCGTTTGGGCTGTTAGTTTTTCGCTCGGGGTTTTTACCCCGTTTCATCGGTGTCTGGTTGATGATCAATTGTTTTGGTTACGTCGCTCTTAGCGTGATCGCACTGTTCTTTCCGCCTTACTACAACGCCGCATTTAAGATGCTCCAACCGGTCTTGTTTGGAGAACTCGTGATGATGCTCTGGCTTTTGATTAAAGGCGCAAAGATGCCACGGCTTGAGCTCCCGACAGTTGAGATGAAAACAGCATGAACACTATCGGCAGCTCGGAACGCACAGCCGCAAAGGTGGCGGGAGTTACAGGCCTGCTCGCAGTAGTAATCGTTGTCTTTGGCAATTACGTGTTGCTCAGCCCGTTACTCGTCCGAGGCGATGCCGCTGAAACGGCTCGGAACATTATCGCACACCCAACACAGGTACGAATGGCGCTCATTTGTTTTCTGCTCTATAGCGCAAACGTCACTGTTTTGCTGGCAGCGCTCTATGTGATTCTTAAGCCAGTAGATCGGATCCTGGCTTTGATCGGAGCGCTGTTCCGCCTCGTATTCGCGATGCTATGGCTCCTTGCGACACTTAATCTGCTTGGTGCGCTCCGGCTTCTCGGAACCGCACCTTATCTTGAAGGATTCCAACCAGACCACGTACAGGCCTTGGCCAGGTTACAGATCGCGGCGAACTTCGACGATTATTATGTGGGCCTGCCATTTTTCGGATTGGCCGCGACTATTTGCGCGTACCTGTGGTTGAGGTCGGGCTACATTCCAAAAACGCTGGCTGGTTTCGGTGTAATTGCATCTGCATGGTGCGTAATCTGCGCCTTTATTTTTCTCGTTTTCCCAAGCTTTAACAAAGTCGTTAACGACTACATCTTCGATACGCCAATGGCCATTTTTGAAATGGTGGTTAGTTTGTGGCTTTTGGTTAAGGGAGTACGGCCAGCAAGAACACCGATAGAATCTGACCGTGCTAGCAATTTTCGTCATAACACATTCCCAATATTCTTATGAAAACACTAATTGCTGTTATTAACTGCTCACTCCTGCTTGCAGGCGCCGTTTGTGCATCCTCGTTGGAGGAACAAAACAAGGCGCTCGCGAAACGCGCATTCCAGGAACTGCTCAGCGACGGGCGATTTGAACTCGCCGAACAACTTTATGCCAAAGACTTCGTCAACCACGGCCTCCATCGAGATATAGGCTTAGAGGAAGACCAGGCTGCGTTGAAAGGCTGGCACCAGGCATTTCCTGATATCACGATTGTGCCTGACAAGCTCATCGCTGAAGGGGATCTAGTCACGGTTTATTGGATCGCGCGCGGCACTAATACCGGCGAAGGTAATGGGTTGCCCGCAACCGGCAAGAAAGTCGAACAATCTGGGATCACGATCTGGCGGATCGTAAGCGGCAAAATCAAAGAGGAGTGGTCTGCATTTGATCAACTTTCGATGATGCAACAACTCGGACTTCTGGCGAATCCAAAACCAGGTAACGCTACTAATGAAACCGATGCAACTAACACGAAAAAGGAATGAAGTAACAGCTATGGATGACAACCCTACCGCAAAGCGCCCTCGTAAGCGATGGAAGCGCGTCCTCAAATGGACTGTATGCACGATTTTTGTCGCGCTGATCATCTGGGGTTTTGTCGCCTATTGGACATCAACTAACGACTGCGAACGCAACGCTGCTTCTCCAGCTGACCCTATGAAAGCGGTTGTGTATTGCGATTATGGAATTAGCAATCTTAACGTTCAAGAGGTCGAAAAACCTACTCCCACGGACGATCAGGTCCTGGTTAGAGTTCACGCGGCATCGTTAAATCCACTTGATGGGCACTTCGTGCGCGGCATGTGGCTGGCACGCTTGATGGGTGGTGGCCTGCGCAAGCCAAAGGATACGCGGCTAGGAGTAGATTATGCGGGAACAGTGGAGGCAGTTGGCAAAAACGTCACGCAATTCAAACCCGGCGATGAAGCTTTCGGTGGACGCAACGGCGCGCTTGCTCAGTACATCTGTCCTCGTGCCGATCGCGCGATTGCGCTGAAGCCTGCAAATATGAGCTTCGAGCAAGCAAGCTCTGTCGGCGTGGCGGGGATCACTGCATTACAGGGTTTGCGCGACAAGGGACATGTTCAGGCCGGGCAGAAGGTGTTGATAAACGGCGCGTCCGGCGGCGTAGGCACCTTCGCAGTGCAAATCGCGAAATCCCTTGGCGCCGATGTGACTGGTGTTTGCAGCACTCGAAATGTGGATCTGGTCCGGTCACTTGGGGCGGATCACGTGATCGATTATACGAAGGAAGATTTCACGAAAGGCGATCAGCGTTACGACGTGATTTTCGATAACGTGCAGAATCATACGTTTTCCGAACGGCGGCGTGTTTTAGCTCCAAACGGCATCTGCGTGCTCGTCGGCCTCGGCGGAGCGGGCTGGCACGCTGACACCCAAACGCATTTGATCCGGTCTTTTACCACTCCGTTAATGTCGAAGTTCACTAACCAAAAATTCACATTCTTTGTCGCGCAGTTGAACCATGATGATCTCGCATTCCTTGGGGACCTCATGCAATCAGGAAAAGTTACGCCCGTGATCGACAAGACCTACAAGTCGCTAGGCGAGGTCAAGGATGGTCTTGAATATCTAGAAGAAGGTCACGCTCGCGGAAAAGTAGTCATTGCTGTGGAATGACAGCACATCGAAAAAGCTAGCTTGCGCTGGGCCTGACTGATTTTATTGCGCGCTATGAAGATTTTAAGTGTATTGGGCTCGGCACTCGTGGCCGTGGTTTGCATTGCTGCGGATCCAACATGGAATCCGGCTGACGCCGCGAAAGAAGCCGAGCAAGACATTCGCTCGGGCCACATCAAGTTTTATTGGGCAGGCAGCGTTGGGGTTGGACCAGTCGGTGTGCCGATGGAGGTCGCTAAAAAGTATCCAAGGGTTGATGCCGGAGTTGGGTGCGTCACCAACGACGTTCCACTTCGAGAACGGCAGGAAGAATATGCTCGGCGGTATAACGCGAAAATTTACGCCTATATCAAAGAGAAGCATTGATGCGCACTATACCTGTCGTTGTGACGTTGATTCTGCCAGCCATCGCGCTGGCGCTTCCAGATGATGCGACTTCATCGCGGCTGTTGGTCGGAACCTGGCAGGGGCCTCGACACCAGACAGTATATCGCGCGGATGGGACCTGGGTGCTCGATCCACCGGACGAAGGCGACAATACGCATGGAAAATGGCGAATCGAGCACGGCAAGCTGATCGAAACCTGGCGATTTCGCGATGAGTCTTCGGATTCGACATCTACTGAAGAAATTATCGAACTCACCGAAAAGATTTTTAAGTCCCGCATCATTTCGCAGGAAGGTCCAGGTAAGCCCGAAGGTCAGGTCCTTCCGAGCGAGATCTTCACTGTGGCGCGCGTAGCGGAGAAGAAGTAAACTGGCGAATCAGCCTTCTTTCACAGCCGTCACCCGAGCTAAACCAGATTTGGAAAAAGCGTTGACGGCGAGTTCAATTCCGGGCTCGATAGTTCACCCACAATAAAGACTCTATGCCCATCACTGCTTTCAACAGTTTCACGGACGGCCTGAAGCCAAATCAAAGGAACCGCGAACATTTCATCACCAACACCAACCTCGACGATGACCGTCTCTGGGTCCCTTATGCGGACGGTGTCTGGTTTCAGCCGTGCTGCTTTAATGTCACATCCGGAGGATTCAGTGTGGTGCTCAAGGGTCTCCCCGGCTCGATAGTGGGAACTCACTACCACGTTGGCACCGTACACGGCTATACGATGCGCGGGCACTGGCGATACCTGGAGCATGACTGGATTGCTAAGCCGGGAACGTATATCTACGAACCCGCAGGCGAAGCCCACACGCTCGTGATCACCGAAGATTCACCGGAGCCGATGATAACGGTGTTTGTAGTCGAGGGTGGTCTGATTTATTTAGACAAGCCAGCTAATGGTCGCTTCGCTGCGTATGAGGATGGGTTCACCCTTCTCGAGCTAACACGAAAGCATTACTCCGAAGCCGGCCTCGACCAGACAACGCTGGACGCGCTCATTCGTTGAGCGACCAATATCGTGAGCTCGACAAATTGGGAAGCGCCAGGAGCGATTGCGAGTCTCCTCGCCGTGATCGCGGTTATTGCGTCGTTGATCTATTGGCAGTTCAGATCCGCCAAAATACCAAGTCGGTTCGCCCCCACCTTTCGTGCCGAGCAGGAATAACTCGCACAAATAACGAGCCCTGATGAAAGCGGTGCGGCTTACGCAGATCGGAAAGCCGCTTGAGCAATCGGAAGTTTTAGTTCCGGAGATTGGTTCGCACGATGTCTTAATCCGAGTCACGGCTGCCGGCATCTGTCACTCGGATGCGCATTATCGCGCAGGTATTTCCAAAATTGATCGTTTACCGCTGACCCTTGGGCACGAAATCGCGGGTCGCGTGGAGGAAGTCGGCCGTGAAGTGACGCACCTCTCAGCGGAAGACCGAGTTTGCGTGCATTATTTGGTCCACTGCGGGAGGTGCGAGTTTTGCGTGCGCGGCTTGGAACAGTTCTGTCGTAGTGGGCAGATGATTGGCAAACATCGGGACGGCGGTTACGCGGAGTTCATCAAAGTTCCCGGTGCGAATGCGTTTCCGCTTCCTAACGAGATCCCGTTCGAAGTCGGCGCAATAATGATGTGCTCATCGGCAACCGCGCTTCATGCTTTGAACAAAGCGCGGTTCAAAGCCGGCGAATCGATTGTGATTTTTGGCTTTGGCGGACTTGGATTCTCCGCATTGCAATTGGCTCACGCCTTCGGTTGCGGAGAAGTCTACGCGGTTGAAATCAATCCTGCGAAGCTTGCGTCAGCTGCCGGCATGGGAGCTATCGCGATCGACGCCAGGTCCGCAGATCCGGTCGACCAAATCAAAGAGGCAACCGGCGGAAAAGGAGTTGATGTCGCGCTCGAATTGATCGGGTCTGCAAAAACGATGCGACAAGCCGTGCTCTGCCTGGGCCCTTTAGGACGCGCCGCGCTTGTCGGATTAACTGCCGAATCGATGTCGATCCATCCCGTACACTGAGTTAATCAACAAAGAAGCGGAGATCATCGGCGTCTCCGACCATCTCGCGACTGAACTTCCAGCACTCATTCAATTCGCATGCAGCGGAAAACTTCGTTTTCCCACAGAGACATTGCGCGTTGTCGACCTCGACGCCGCGCAAATTAATGCGGCATTAGACGCACTTCAGGATTCCATTGATTACGTCAGAACGGTAATTGTTCCTTTGAAATAATCGTCTGCCTATGAGCTGGGAAATGGTGACTGCAATTGGCCAATTAGCGGCGGTGCTCGTTGGAATCCCGTCGTTGATATATCTCGCCGCGCAGATTCGGGAACAGACTAAGGAGCGCCGCCAAGCCGCTGTCCATGCTCTTACTGAGCAATGGGGCGATCTGACCGAATCGCTGCATAACAATCCTGAGATGGCGGCCATTTTTCTTCGCGGCGTGCGCTCTTTCGATGATCTCGACGCCATCGCCAAACTTCGTTTTAGCGCGTTCTTTAATCGTCTTCTCAATGTGTTCGAGGGAATGTATTTCTCTCATTGCCAGGGTATCCTGACCGAATCATCGTGGCGCGCAGTTGAGCGAACGATGACGGATCTAATAAGTTATCCCGGAGTCCAGCAATGGTGGGATATCCGGAAACATTGGCATACGGAAGAATTTGATCAGGTTGTTCGCGAGATCATCGCGAGAGGCGACACACCGAAAGCATTCTCGCGCTTCGATCTCAAAGAAATCGAGCTGGCGGAGACACGTAAATGAACGATACCGCTCAGTTACAAGATTTCGCAACGCGTTACGCAGCAGCCTGGTGCAGCCAGGATCCGGAAAAAGTCGCAGCGTTTTATGCTGAGGGCGCGTCGATTAGCGTGAACGGCGGACCACCGACTCCGGCTCTGGAAGTCGCACGCGAATTCATGAGGGATTTTCCGGACATGACCGTCACCTTCGACAAAGTTAAGCCACGCGGAGACCGAACCGCATTCCATTGGACGTTAACCGGCACGCATACAGGAACCGGAGAACACGTTCACATCAGCGGTTACGAACTGTGGAAAATTAACGATGCCGGCTTAATCGCGGAATCTAATGGCCACTTCGACGCCGCGGAATACGAAAGGCAACTGAAGGGCACATTTGCACTGTAGGGCAGGCGCATCGCGTACGATATTTGGCTTTGGCAAGCGGGGCGCTTGCCCTACAACCGGTTACGCAGCTGGAGAATCAATGACGCTCAATGATCTCGCCAACATCGGACAAGTCATTGGCGCGATTGCCGTCGTGATCTCGCTGATCTATGTCGCGCTGCAAATTCGGCAAAACACAAACGCCGTTCGATCCGCCACTGCTCAGACCGTGCACGAACACTTTGCCAAATGGTATCACCTGGTTGCAGCCGATGATGAGCTTGCCCAAATCGTTGCGAAGGGCTTGCGCGACTACACATCGCTTTCCGAAAAGGAGAGAGTTCGGTTCATCGCGGCCTTCATGGCGTTCCTTTCTTACTCGCAAAATGCTTTTCTGAAATGGCGCGAGGGATTGCTCGCGTCGCCGCTGTGGATGGGTTGGCAGCATGTCATTATGAACCTCGTGGGCGCGCCTGGTGGTAAGGCGTTCTGGAAAGAACGCGCTTACATGTTTGGCGATGAATTTCGCCAACACATCGAAAGTGATCTCATGAAAAGAGAGCCGCACCCCGACGCAAAGCCGATGGGCGCTTTTGCTATCGGTCAACCCGTCGAGTAAATCTTGTTAGCTGGCGTAATCCGCGATCGCCTTCGCCATGTCGAGCGTGGATGCCTTGCCTCCCATATCGTACGTGCGGACTTTGCCTTCCTTAATCACCCGAGCGATGGCGTTTTCCAAACGCGTGGCCATGTCGGTTTCCTTTAACCAATCGAGCATCAGCTTCGAGGTTAAGAGCATTGCGATTGGATTGACCTTGTTTTGGCCGGCATATTTCGGAGCGGAGCCGTGGGTCGGTTCGAACACCGCGTAGTTGTCGCCGAGATTGGCGCTAGGCGCGAAGCCGAGTCCGCCGACGAGTCCGGCGCACAAATCGCTCACGATATCGCCGAACATGTTTTCGGCGACCAGCACCGAATAGTCCTGCGGATTCTTGAACATCCACATACAAATCGCGTCGATGTTCGCGTCGTCCGCGCGAATGTCCGGGTAATTTTTGGCTACTTCTTTAAAGCAACGCATCATCAGGCCACCGGTCTCGCGCAGCACATTCGGTTTTTCGATCAGGGTGACGCGCTTGCGACCGGTTTTCTTGGTGTACTCGAATGCCTGTTTGCAGATGCTGGTAGATCCTTGCACGCTCATTATGCGGGTGGAGAGAGCAATGTTTTCCAAGCCCGCTTTGTCCTTCCATTTCTTCATTTTCGGGTTTGCGCACAACGCGGTGTAGACCTGTTCGGGCAACGGAAAAAATTCCACGCCGCCGTACATCCCCTCGGTGTTTTCTCGAAACACGACCTGATCGATGGGCACATCTTCGCCGCTGGGGTTCGTGACCTTGTTGCCGCGGAAATTGAGCGGATTGCCGGGATAACTTTTACACGGCCTCATGTTGGTGTGGAGATTGAACATCTGGCGTAGCCCGACAATGGGCGAAAAGTAAACCAGGTCCTTATCCTTCAGTTCTGGGGCCAATTCTTCCTTCGCTTCCGATTGCGGTTTGCTCGTGATCGCACCGAAAAGACCGCAGGTTGTTTCCTTCAAGGCTTTGACTGTTCGGTCGGGCAGTGCGTTTCCTTCCTTGCACCAGAATTCCCAACCGATGTCGCAAGGGACATACTCGGCATCCAGCTTCAGCCGATCCAAAACGAGGCGCGCCGCCTCCATGACATCATGTCCAACTCCGTCACCGGGCATCCACGCAATCTTGTATTTCGCCATAAGAGGTGGAGTCTAGCGACGAGTGTCGCAACGGCAAGGTGGAACGCGATCTCAGACGCGTTTGCAAAGAAAATCGCAAAGCGATCTGATTTGAGCCACTGGGTGGCTTACACGGATCGCCTTGGGAGAAGTCTATCCACCTATTTTTTGAGTCGACTTGCGACCAAATTTTCAGCGCCACCGGCGACTATCAGTTCCTGAGCAGCGGGACTTAGCGGTGGGAAAGGGAATGACTTTCCGTCAACGGTCAGAACAGATTTCGCGTAATCGATAGTAATTTCGGGGCCAACAGTTGTCGCTGCGCGATCGGTCAGTTCGGCGCGAAGGTGCGTGACCAGCTCTGGGCACTCGAACACGACGAACCCATTATTGAATGCGTTGCGCTTGTACGTTTCGGAAAAACTGCCGGCGATGACGCACGGGATTCCTTTAAACTTCAGCGCGGTCGCGGCTTGCTCGCGGCTGGAGCCGCTTCCAAAATTGAGTCCGCCCACCACGACGTCGCCCTTTTGATAAAGCGTGTTGAAGTTGGGATCGTAGTTTTCAAACGTGACGGCCGCCATCTCCTCAGGCTTCATATCGTCGCGGTAGGTGTGTTTGCTGCCGTAGATGCCGTCGGTGTTCAAATTGTCCTTATCAACGAAGAGAACGCGACCCTGCACGTTTGATGGAAAGCCATTGATAATCTCGACCGACGCAGGCGGCTGCGCCTTGCTCTTGGCGCGACGAACGGACGTACCGGCGGAGCGTTCCGTGAATGTTTGTGGTGCGCAAATAAATCCAGCGAGCGCGCTAGCCGCGACAACGGCGGGGGAACCTAAATAAACCAGCGCCTCGCGATCACCCATGCGGCCTTTAAAATTACGATTGGTCGCGCTAATGGCGGTTTCGCCTTTACCAACCAGGCCGCGGCCCAGACCGATGCACGCGCCGCAACCGGGCGGCAACGGAATCGCACCTGCATCCAGCAAAGTTTTCCAATCCCCGTTGGATTCGGATTTCGCCTGCACTTCAGCGCTCGCCGGAGCGAGATAAAACTCGACGCCGTTTGCTACATGCCCGCCGCGAGCGCGAATTACTTCAGCCGCGTCATGTAAATCTTCGAAGCGCGCGTTCACGCACGACAGTAAATATGCCTTCTGAATGGGAACATGTTTTCGTTCCATTTCCGGCAATGACACCATCGTCTTCACCTCGTTAGGCCCGGACACGTGCGGTACCACCGTCGCCAGATCGAGTTCAAGCTCGATCGCATATTCAGCGTCGGGATCGGCGCTCAATTCGCTGCGATTTTTCCACCAGGCATCAATGTCGGCATTCGTGTAACCGGATCGGCTCTTACGGCCGCGCATTCCGGGACGGCTCGGACTGCTGAACGCGCCAACGCGCGAGCGCAAATAATTCACAGTTACTTCATCGAACGGAAACACGCCGGCGAGCGCGCCCCACTCGGTCGTCATGTTCGCGATGGTTAGGCGCGCAGACATCGGAAGATTCGTCACGCCGTCGCCCAGAAATTCAACGGCGTGATTCAACACTTCGTCCTTATTGAAAAGTCCGCACAAGGCGATGATCACGTCCTTGCCGGTAACTCCGGCAGAAAGACTTCCTTTGAGCAACACTTTAGCGACTTTCGGAACCTGCCACCATGTTACTCCAGTAGCCCAAATGCTAGCGGCGTCGGTTCGCACCACCGGCGTACCCAGCGTGGCCACGCCGCCGTACAAATTCGAGTGCGAATCGCTCGCCACCACCAATGCGCCGGGAACAACATATCCCTGTTCCACCATTACTTGATGCGAGATGCCGGTGCCTGCCGGGTAGAAATCGATGTCGTGCTCGCCCGCGAACTTCTCGATGTTCGCGTACTTCTCCAAATTCTTTGGCGTAACATTTTGGATGTCATGATCGATGGCGAAAACCGGCTGTGCCGGATCGGCAATCGATGTCGCGCCGATCTGCTTGAATTTTGGAATAACCGCGCCGGTATTGTCATGCGTCATCACGTGGCGCGGGCGAATCGAAACGAAATCGCCGCTGCGCACTACCGTGCCGGGAGGAAGTCCATCGGCGTGACGCGCCGCAATCTTCTCAACAAGTGTCAGTCCCATATCAGGTGCCAATAAATTATTCAGTTGGGGCGCACCCGTCCAGCGTTGCTGTAGTCCGCATTACCGTTATGGCTACACTTTCACTTTTTAGCGGCGCGTTTTCCCAGGAACTTTGCAATGTCGAAGTCTACAAAATCGGCGTGATGAAAAATAATTGATTCGATCGAGCGCTCGACCTTGTCGCCCTCGTGACTATGCGTGGCGATGATGTGTAACACTTCGCCGGGAATGCCGTGTTTGTAGGCCAGCGCGACGCCGCTGAAAGGATGCCGCACCTGCTGCCCAAATTTACCTTGGATAACATTGCCTGACGCGTCCTTATCAAACTCCAGCGGTTTGCCCACATCCGCCAGAAGCGCACCAGCGATAAGGTAGTCGCGTTGAATGGGAATGCTGCAGCGGAAAGATTTCTTGAGCACATCAGCGATGGCAGTGCATTGCCGAGCGCAGGAATTGAGATGCTCGACGAAAGTCATCTTAATGTCGCCGGCGAGTAGAGTGAACTTGACCGCTCGAAGTTCGGCGAAGGTCCAACCCTTGCCGCCGCACCCCGTGGTAATGGCCTCGCTCCAGACCGCAGCGACCTTTTCGCGCAGCGACTTGTTCTTGATCTTCCTGATGCTGGGAAAGAGTTCTGCGATTTTAGTGACGCCGTAGTTGGTTCCTGTGGTTGTTGTCATGATGATTACCTCGATTTCAGCCGATATCTTTGAGGCTTTGAAGCGGTTCTTTCGATTATTTTCTTGGCTTCCAAATCAAGTTTAACGGTTTCGCCATACCAACTGATATTTCCTGAGAACTTGCCTTTTAAGCTTTTATTGAGGCGGCTGAACAATTCGGTATGCGTGAGCTCATTTTTCCGCAGAGCTGACAGGATAGCTTTCTTGAGCGTGTCGTATTTTTTTCTGTCGATATTCTTCCCGCTTTTACCCAGTGGGTGTTTCGTTAGTATTTTTTCGGCGGTCATTTTCCTTCTCTTTTCTTGATTCCTCCTGTTCGCACTGACATTCATGTCGCTGAACCTCACAAGCATCCGTTTGCGCCGGTTTCGGTCAATTAGGCATCAGCCGGGTTGAATTGTAATTTGTTTAATGCAGACTTCCTAGCGTCGTTCCTGAAAGTCTGGAGCCCAGCTAGATTGCTCATGCCAACCTACGATTATTCGTGTCAGAAGTGCGGGCAGACTTTCGAAGCGTTCCAGTCAATGCGCGACGAGCCGTTTCGCGAATGTCCGAAGGACCTCTGCCGGTTGCCAAAATGGGGACATGGGAAGGTCAAACGATTACTTGGCACAGGAGCGGGTCTGATTTTTAAGGGCTCGGGATTCTACAGCACCGATTATCGCAGCGAGTCCTATAAAGCGGCTGCCAAGAAGGAATCTGCGCCAAAAACATCTGAAGGCGGCGACAAATCCTCAAAGACTGAGTCACCAAAAACTTCATCCGGCGAGACGAAGACAGCAGCGAAGAAATCAGCAAAAGAATCCGCCTGATATCCGAGCCACAATCCGGCGAATTCGGTCTAACCCGGAATTTGATCCGAAGAGATTGGATCGGGTTCGCTTAACCTTTCGGCAATTTTTGCAGCTGCTCGATGAAAGCTTCCGTGCCCCCGGAGAAATAACCGTCGAATTGCCACACTTTTTGGCCATTGCTATTGAGCACCACGATGGTGGGAAATCCAAGAACTTCGGTACTGCTGAGCCAGTTGCACGTTTTGCTTTTTCTCCTCCACGGGCAGGGATTTCCTGCGAGGAAAATCAAGCTCCACCAGCACGAGATTGTCGTGCGCGAAATTTTTGAACTGCGGCTGCGAGAAAATATCCTTGTCGAGTTTGATGCACCACCCGCACCAGTCGGAGCCCGTAAAATTGAGGAAAAGAAGTTTGTGGTTTGCCTTGGCCTCTTCCTGCGCCTTGGAATAATCATGCAGCCAATCGGATTCCGCTCGCGCGAAGGCAGCGAAAACAAGCGAAACAGCCGCTGCGACGAGAAATAATCGAGGGGTTTTCACTCCACCATCTTCGATGCAGTTGCAGCCCGGCGCAAGAGCGGTACAACGCACCGCCCCGGGGCAGCCATTATTTTTCCAAGTCTGCAATAGCCCGACGCGGCAACGCCGGGCTATCGGAGGAAATCCTGATCTACTTCAGATGCTTCGAGACGAGTTTGGTCATCTCGAACATGCTCACCTGGCTTTTGCCATTGAACACCGGCTTGAGCGCGTCATCGGCGTTGATCATGATTCTTTTCTTTTTGTCCTGAAGACCACGCCTCTTGATGTATGCCCAAAGCTTTTTTGTAAGCTCCGGCCGTGATAGCGGCTGCGAACCGACGACGGCAGCAAGCTTATCGTCCGGCTGGACCGGCTTCATGAAGGCGGGATTCGGTTTGCGCTTGGAAGTTTTTTTGGTTTTCGGCATGGACGCTGACTAACGTTTCGCTTGCGGGAGAGCAAGACTAATTTTGAGGTAAAATAAAATTTTTTATTGGCTGCCTTCCCGGCGAACGGCGATTGCTGCTATATCGTCGGGAGCAGTCTTCGCAGAATTCTCGGGATCTGTTTTCGCTACGATGCGTTTGAGCAACGCATCCGCGCTGGGCGCGGAATGATCCAGAACGTTTTCGAGCTGGTCGGGAGTGACCCGATAGCGCTCATCTTTCGTCCACCGAAACAAGCCATCAGTGTAGAGGAGAAACGCATCGCCGGGCTCCAGATCAATCGCTGTTTCCGTAAATGCCGCTCGTTTGATCAAACCAAGTGGGGGCGCCACCGAAGCCGTGGATTCAGTTGTGCCGTCCCGACGAAGAATTAAAAGCGGCGGGTGACCCGCGCCGACGACCTGAGCTTGCCCGGTTGCGGGATCAAGGGCAACACACATTGCGGTCATGAATGAGCGCGCGCCGAAGATGCTGCGAAAATCGTTATCTACACCTTCCATCAAGCTGGCCGGCGAATCTTGATCGATGCTGCCGTAGTGAAAAAGAAGTTTTGCCAGCGTTGTAAGCAGGGCGGCAGCCGCACCGTGTCCTGTGCCATCTGCGATCCAGAACAAAACCCGGCCGTCCCTCATTCGAAGCCAGCCATAAATATCGCCGCCGACCTGGATTACCGGACGGTAATACGTAGCGACCTGCCAACCCGGCAGCGGCAGCGGTTTCTGCGGTATCAATGATTGCTGCGTTAGGCGCGCCGCTGCCAGGTCGCGTTCCAGATCGCGACGCCATTTCTCCAGTTCATCGTTTTGGTGCTCCAGTTGCCGGCGCATAGAGCGAAGCCGAAGTTGCGTCTCGATGCGTGCCCGCAAAACCGATGCGTTTACAGGTTTCGTCACAAAATCGTCCGCGCCTGCCTGCAGGCACGAGACCTCGCTTTGCTCGCTGCCGTGTGCTGTCAGCATGATCGCCGGAATTTGGGCGACCGTCGCATTCTCGTCGGAGCGAAGGCGCCGGAGTACTTCGGCGCCGTTTAGACCGGGCATATCGAAATCCAACAGCAAAAGCGAAGGCGGACGCGCGTGAATTGCCTCCAGTGCTTCGGAACCATCCTTCGAAACGCGGCAATCGTAACCAGCAGCGCTGAGCAGTTGGGACAAGACCCTGCGACTCATGGAGTCATCGTCGATGACCAAAATCTCTGCATGTGAATTATCGTGCATCCCTAATTCGGATTCGGATTACGCGCACCGGCGTATTGTATTTCTGACGTTGTTTGTCAACTAATCCGAGCGGCTTAAACAAACCGCGATTTAATGATTGGCATCCGATCGGAGTCCGGATACGATTACCACAAATTTTCATTATGAGATTTTCACTCCCGCTTGCTCTCTTGGCGGTTTTCTTTTTGGCCTCATGCGCCGAGGAGCCGCCACCACCGACGACGCAGCAACATCGGGCGCCGACCTACGCTTCGACCCAACCGCAAGAATATCCGCCGCCGCAGCAACCGTTTAACCCGAATGGACCGGTTCAGGCAACGACAACCCCGCCCCCGGTGGTCGCATCTTCGCCTCCGCCCGCGGCTGCACCGCCGACAAAGGTGGCAAAAGGAGATTATCCGTACGGAATTCCTGCTCCCGGGAAGCCGCATCTAGTGGAAAGCCCGTATTCGCCCGGCAAATATATTGACGTGGAAGGATTCCCTCCCGGCACTGAAGTGAAGGATCCTTACACGGACAAAATTTTCCTTGTGCCGTAACGCCAGCCGTCCCGGGTTCGGCTCATGCTGGGATAGTAAATGCCTGGTCAGCGTGACATCGCCTCTTTTTGCGGACTCAGGCATGAACATCAGGAGGTTTAGATTCATTCTATGGATTTGCGGGTAAAACGGGCGTCTCGAATCGATCTCGAAATAACAGTGCCGGGCGATAAGAGCATCTCGCACCGTGCGGTGATCGTCGCTGCTCTCTCCAACGGGGTGTGCACGCTTCGCGGATTTCTGCCGAGCGACGATTGCTTGCACACCGTGAACGCAATGCGTGCGTTGGGAATCAAGATCGAACAGCCTGAGCCGACCACGTTAATCATTCATGGAAAAAGACGGGTGCTCACCGCACCAAACCAGGACATCAATTGCGGCAATTCGGGCACAACCATGCGGCTTCTCGCGGGTTTGCTGGCCGGGCAAAAGTTCGAGAGCCGCCTCGTGGCGGATACGGGTTTATCCAAACGGCCAATGGATCGGGTGGTCGCGCCGCTTTGCGAAATGGGCGCCAGCGTTCTCGCCGAAGGTCCTGACGGAACGCCGCCGTTGCGCATCCACGGCGGGTCGCTCCGCGGAATTCAATACCGGCCAGCCGTGGCGAGCGCACAGGTGAAAGGCGCGCTGCTTCTGGCCGGTCTCTTTGCGAAGGGCAAGACCACGGTTGAAGAAACGGTGCCGACGCGAGACCACATGGAGAAGATGCTAAATTACTTCCTGGTGCGTACGACAAAGGAAGGTGGCGGCGTCAGCGTTTTTGGCGAGCAGATCCCCGAGTCACGGGATTTCGACATTCCCGGCGACATTTCTTCCGCAGCATTCTGGCTGGTTACCGCTGCGGCACAGCCCCGCGGACATCTGTTGATACGCGACGTTGGATTGAATGATACACGAACAGCCATGCTGGGGGTCCTGCTCCGGATGGGTGCGCACGTTCGAGAAGCCGTAGAGGAAATTGAGCACATTGAGCCGCGCGGGGTGATAGAAGTCACGGGTGTGCCGCTAAAAGCTACTGTTATTCAAGGAAAAGAAGTGCCACAGCTCATCGACGAGTTGCCGATTTTGTCCATCGCGGCCGTTCTGGCGAGCGGCAAAACGACAATCCGGCATGCAGAAGAACTGCGCGTTAAAGAAACCGATCGCATAGCTGCGATCGCTCACAATCTGCGCACGATGGGCGCTCAAGTTGCCGAGCTGAGTGATGGGCTTGAAATCTACGGACCAGCTCCGCTGCACGGGGCACGTCTGCCGAGCTTTGGCGATCATCGCATTGCCATGGCCTTCGCTGTGGCCGGCCTGTTTGCCGTAGGCGAGACGATTATTCAGGATGCCGAATGTATTCGTGAATCGTATCCCGGGTTCGAAGCAGTTCTTGAAGAATTTAGCAATCCGAAGCGGATGCAGGTCAGCACGCCGGTCATCGGTTCACTCGCTCCTGCGTCTTCCCAGGAGGGTTAACCAAGTTCGTTAGGCGAGAAATACACATGGGATCATACGCTTCCCAACACCGTGTCATCGCCATTGATGGTCCCGCTGCCTCGGGCAAGAGCAGTGTCGCTCGGAAGCTTGCGCGACAACTTGGGTTTATTTACGTCAACTCGGGGGCAATTTATCGAGCGATCACCTGGCATCTTCTTCAAAACAGGATTCGGCCGGAGGAAAGCCAGCGTATTGTTGACGCGCTCGATTCCGCGGCGCTCGCATGCGTTGTGCAAGACGGTGAGGCGCGCATTGTGGTGGGTGACCTCGATCCAACCGAGCATTTGCGCGACGATCGCGTGAACGAGAGCGTGTCTCGTGTCAGCAAAGTGCCGCAAGTTCGCGAAATCGTTTCGCAGAGACTTCATGATTGTGCCGAGGGGCACGACGTCGTCATCGAAGGCCGGGACATTGGGTCCGTCGTTTTCCCCGACACTCCCTACAAATTCTATATCGACGCTTCTCCTGAGGTGCGTTTGCAACGTCGTGCTGCGCAAGGGGAGCGCGACGAAATTACCATTCGCGATCGTGACGATGTATCACGCGCCGTTTCACCACTCGTGAAAGCAAAAGACGCGCATCCCATCGACACTTCGCACGTAACGGTCGACCAAGTGGTGATGGAGATAATCATACGGCTTGAGCAACTGGGTTTGCCGATTAGCGATGTTCAGATCCCAAATCGCGCGCTCGGCGAATGAATTTCTATTATTGGGTTGGTTATCATTTAAGCCGGTTGCTTGGCCGATTGTTGTTCCGGTTGCGGGTAATTCATCCGGAGCGCATGATTCAAAGTGGGCCGGTGATTCTGGCGATGAATCACCAAAGTTATCTCGATCCGCCGCTGGCTGGGAGCACCTGTGACAGGGCGATTTATTTCCTCGCTCGCCGCACGCTTTTGGACGTCCCGCTATTAGGCCCGGTTTTGCCAAAACTGAATGTGATCCCGGTGAATCAGGAAGGTGTTGATCGCAGCGCTATCAAAGCTGTGATCCGTGTTTTACAGGCCGGTAACGGCGTCCTGGTGTTCCCGGAGGGATCGCGCACCCTCGACGGTACGCTTCAGGCGGCGGAACCCGGATTGGGTTTGATAATCGCCAAGACGCTCGCCCCGGTCGTGCCGATGCGCATCTTTGGCGCTCGTGAAGCGCTGCCGCGCGGCGGCGGTCGCCTTCGGCTTATGCCAATCACGATCGTCATTGGAGAACCGATCTTCTTCAACGCAGCAGACCTTCAAGCACCAGGAAAGAATCTGTACGTCGGGCTAAGCAATCGCATTATGAAGTCAATCTCCGAACTGCACCTTGAGTAATGCGTACGGGCGCGTTTGCGCTTGTGGTGTTCACTTGGATACTGGGTAGTGAATCCGCCCGACGAAAGAATCGAAAAACCTCAACTGCCCCGAGCTCCAAAGATCGGCGTTCTTTTGATGGGAATGATTGTGTTTTGTCTCGCGATCCTCGCGGTGTTTGCCAATGTCCAGCGTTTGCGTCATGACGCCGTCGAGGTGGTGAAAGTTAGATCGACGACTTCACCCACGCCTCAGCAGCGTTAACTTTCGTTTGACATCGAAAACCTCTCCGATTTGTTCGTCCACCACTAAACAACACTTACTCTACTGGGATATGAAGAAAACTTTTGCTCTGTCGTTGCTGATTCCTTTTGCGCTGGTTTGCTCGTGCCAAAAACAAGATTCAACCGCCGAACAACAACAACTCGCTCAACGGAAAACAGAGTTGGACGCGCGGGAGAAAGGATTGGAAGAGAGGGAGAAAGCATTGGCGGAACAAAAGAAATTGGTCGCAAAACCGAGAGTTGCTCCTGTTCCCCGGATGACTCCCGCTGAGCCTCAGCGGACAGTTCCTCCCGAACTGAAGGGCCTCATTGCAGATCCTTCGCAGCTAAGGACTGAACGAGAGCAGCGAATACAGGAGCGCCTCGACGAAAGACAGCGCAAGGTGGAAGAGGTGCAAAGAAGGAGAGTTCGCGCGTTACCACCGAGCCAGGCAACGGCTCCTTCCATAGAACAAGCTGCTTCGCCGTCTCCGTCGCCTACGCCAGAGTAATTCAAGGCGCTGTCACGAGGCGCCTGGTGAGCCTGTCGACTGCTTGGCAAGCTCTCGCGCGTATTGAAGCGTGTCGATGGATTCCACGTTTTTATCGCGTCGAATCGCCTTGATTCTCGGGAAGCGCATTGCGAGACCACTTGCGTGGCGAGTGCTTGGCTGGATTGAATTGAAAGCCACCTCGAGCACGACGTTCGGGTTCACTTTGCGATAGCGACCATGGTCAGTGATGGTGTTCTGTTTGAAGTGCTCGGTTAACTTCGCAATCTCCACATCCGTCAATCCGCTGTAGGCTTTTCCAATGGGCAAAAGTTCGCCGGTGGTTTCGTCGCGCACCGCGAATGTGTAGTCGCTTAACACATTATTCCGTTTTCCGTGGCCAAGCTCCGCCGCGACAACAACCACATCCAGTGTCGCCAGTTCGCGTTTCAGTTTGAACCAAAACATTCCGCGAGTGCCTGGGAGATAAAGGCTTTCAGGGTCTTTGATCATTAAACCTTCATTCAAACGCCGGCGCGCTTCCTGAAAAATTTGCTCAATCTCCGTTGCAGAATGCGCTGGCGTAACGTTCGCCCTCTGAAACTGGGGCGGTAATAGGAGCGTGCTGAGTTGGTCCCGTCGCTGCCGAAGTGGAGCTTTCAACAACGAATGCCCATTCAGCCAAAGGAGATCGAAAATCACGAAAGCGACGGGCACATCCGCTGCCGCTCCGGCAAACAGATCGGCTGTATCGTCCTTGCGTCCGAGCCGTTTTTGCAGATCGAAGAAGCTCAGTCGCCGTCCTTCGTCAAAAGCGATGATCTCACCGTCAGCAATCAGCTCCTCGTCAAACCTCCTGGCTTGTTCGATCAGCTCCGGAAATTGAGCGGTAATTCGCCGTAAATCGCGCGAGAAAATCTCTACTCCATTTCTGCTACGATGAAGCTGTGCTCGAATTCCGTCGAATTTGTCCTCAACGTAAACCGTTCCGGGTATCGAGGATCCAGACTGATCGCGGTCAACGCGGGCCGCTTCAATGAAACGATTCCAAACGGCGTCCGCGCTTGGTTCGGGAGTGGCGAGCATGCATTTAATAGGACGAAACATCGATAGCTCGGCGCTGTGCAGCTCTTTTCGTGACGCCAGCAGCGCTGTGCGGCCGATGTCGCCTAACAACATGTTGGCTTGTTTTACTTCTTCGAGTGAAACGCCAAAAGCCGTGGAGATGGCTTCCTCCACCAGACCCTCGCGCAAACCAATGCGCAGGTCCCCAGTTAGGATCTTGACCACGTACTGACCTTCACGCGCGGATAAAATCGAAAATCGCTCTCGCAGCAGCTTTGCCTTGGCGATCGGGCCGCGCGCGCGTTGAAGATTTTGAAACAAGTCGCTCGATTCAAGAATGCTGAATGGTTCGGGCGCTGTTCGGCCATCGAGAACTTCAAACGCGCTCTTGCCGGCGTCGCCATGTTTACTGCCGATTTCATGTAACTCTGAATCGCCGATTTTGGTCGCTCCCTTCAACGCGCGGAAGATTACCGCCCACCCGGCCTGTAATACGCGCGGATCGCTTTGGGCAAATGCTCTTCCGGTAAAATATGTAGTGACAATCGGAAGCTGCTCTTTTGTTAGGCCGCGCAGGTAATCAGACAGCAAATGAATCTTCTCCAGTTTTGCCGGAGTCGCGCCGATGGCTTCACCGACGTTCGCGAAATCCAAAAATTCAGATGGCTCCGCCTGCTCGCAGGAAGCCCGCGCCATGCCGGAAGTCGGAGAATCCGACAGCGGTGCAATCTGCTTTCGTCCCAAGTGTAGTTCCATCTGATTTTCTTCGCTAAGCGCCCACGCATCGAGGCCCCGCGCGCGAAGATCGGCTGCGAAAGCTGCAGCAAAGCCATGGAGCGTGAGTACACGACGGGGTTGCACCAATTCTATGTAGCGAAGCAAATCGTCGTAGTCTGCGTGATCCGACAGGGGAAATGCCGCGTCCACTTGGTACCGATATACCGCCTGGGGATCGATGGCCCATCCACTGATCAAGGCTACACGTTTGCGCGGGATTTTCTGCAGCATCAGCGAGCGGTTCGCGATAGGGGGACAGATTAACACTTTGCCGGCCACGTCGTTCCGATTGTATTGCGCGTATTTGCAAAACGATTGCCCGAGTTGTTCGTAAATGCGCGTCATTTGATAAACAGAACCATGTAGCATGGGCGTTAAGCCGGCGTCCCCGAGCGCACACAGGATTTCCTGTGCCTTGCCTAACGAGTAGCCCAGCAGCACCGGCACCTCACCGGCGTCAATCGTTTCGCCGCAGAACGCGACTATTCCGTTGATGACTTCTTTCGTCGGAGGGAAGCGGTAACGCGGAACACCGAAGGTTGTTTCCATCACAAGCGTGTCAGCAGGACGCCACTCTGCCTGCTCAGCGGACTTACCAGGACGCAGCTTGAAATCGCCGGTGTAGAGCAGCGCCTCCTCACCTGCGAAAACAAGGCACTGTGCTGACCCAAAAATATGTCCGGCAGGTAATAACATTACATCGACGTTGCGAATGGATCGTCTTTCCCCAAATAGCAGTGGATGCTCGATCCGCGAACCCGGCAGACGGGCCCGCATCAAGTGTGATGTGCGCTCGGAAACGATCACCTCCTGGTGCGGCGCGATGTGGTCACTGTGCGCATGGGAAACGAACGCAAAGCGTTTCGCATCCCAGGGATCCAGCCAGAAATCCTGATGTGGCAAGTAAACACCACGCTCATAGCGAACTTCGATCACACAGAAAATTACTTCGCAATCTGCGTGAGTTCCATAGGACCCGCGATATCGATAAACCCTGTGGGTTCCACGTTGACACCTGGTTCAAGGACCCGCTTTATTACGGAAGTGAGATTTGCCGCCGCGCTTCTAATTTTGGCTTTGTTGACTGTTTCCACTCCCGGGAAGGGCGTACGGAGGAACCCAAAGTCGTCGAGAAAGTCACGCCGCTGCCGATGGCGTTGGACCCAAACTTCGAGTTTCGAAAAACCAAGCTCTTCTTTATGAGTGAGAAAGGGCTAAAGTCGAGTGAAAGGGCGCACGATTCGTCCAGCAAGGTCGGAGGGAAATCAAACTCGCCAGGCCAGAAAACTTCTACGCTTCAGGACGCGCCCATTGTTTTTGAGAGGCAATACCGCCTTTACGGCGCTGTCACTGGACTCGATCAACGGCAGCGTTTCGGGGATTACTTCGATTTCTTTTGGCGGGTCAAACGCCCCTCGGACGTCACTGTGCGTCTGGAATATCGCCAGGAGAAATTGCACGAACACACCCAGGCACAGGAAATCACGTATAGAAATGTGCGCGGCACGCACAAGACCGAATTCAAGGTGATCGGTGACGATTACTTTGATGATGGCCGCGTGATTTCGTGGCGGTGCCTGCTGATCGCCAACGGCCGAAGCCCACACGGGTCTCGAGCCAGTCACCGGCCGGGATCTTGGCGGTCGCGCGGGCATCGCGGATCTCGGTGATCGGGCGATGACGGCACCGACCTCCTCCTCGATAGCTAGGTCGCGCTCCCCCACTCCGGGCCAGCGGGCGACGATGAGGAGGTCCGGATCGGTCGCGCGGCGGGGCACCGTCTCCCAGAGCGCCTCCGTGATGAACGGCATGACCGGATGGAGAAGCCGCAGATACGTGCTCGAGGACCTCGACCAGGGTCCACCAGGTGGCCTCGCGGGTGGCCGGGTCGAGGGCGTCGTCCGTGAGGCGGACCTTGGCCAGCTCCAGGCCCCAATTCGCAGTACTCGTTCCAGATGGCGTCGTACACGACCCGCGTGAGCTCGCCGAAGGCGTCGGCCATCGCCTCGTCGGCGGCGGCGGTGGCCGCATAAAGCCGGACGA
>CAWDRX010000008.1:0-312426 GCA_963804875.1 uncultured Verrucomicrobiae bacterium | reverse complement strand
CCCGTATTCGCTTCTTACGCAGTGGCAGGCTGCTCATTGCTTCGTCCGAAACAACGCCCGCTTCTTCGTAGAGCTTTTTGATTTTCTCGGCTCCGGCGCCGTGATACCAGCCGTTGAAAAGCAATATATCGCCATTTCGAACGGCATTTAACAAGGCGATGTGATCCTCCGGCTGATCGCCATCAGCGCCATCAGCACGCTAAACGATTTCGGGTAAACCAATCGTGCGCCGACTGGTGTCGAGGTTATCTTGTGATGCACATACGAATTGAGCGGAGCGGAGTACGCGAAATAACGCATCGATTCATTTTCCGGAATTAACAGCACATCGGGAAACGCTTGCGCGACCGCTTTAAAAACGTCCGGATAAAATGGGCGACCTGACGTCGCAGTTGAATCCACATAGAAAAGTGTGCAACCCCATCGCTTCTTTGCATAAGCGATCTTTTCCCGAAGAATCCGGACCGCTTGTTCGTCGTCGGCAGCCTGATGCACCGGTTTGCCATCTATCATCGCGATGTCCTGCGGCCGAATGCAGATGCCCACTTTTAGTCCGGCAGCACGGAATTTCTCGAAGTACTCGTCGATCACGCTTTTCCCGCCGTCATTCTTAAACTCCATTTCCGGCGCGAATGTCGGAACAAGGCGCGGATCGCCGTAATAGCAGGCGCCGGGAAACTCCTCACCTTCCGGATCCCAGGTGATCATTCCCTGGGCACCAGTATCCTTCAGGACTTGAACGCTGTTATCGGCCAGCTTTAGAAGCGCAGTCCGGAAAGCTGCTTTGCCTTGATCATTGGTAACGTCGATCTCGCCGAAGTTCACCGTCCAGCGGCGCGGGTTAGAACTCACGTTGATTTGCGGCCCTGCCAGAAAGATCGCCCCAATGGGACGACGATCGTTCCAGCTCACTTGGAATGGATACTTCTTCGCGTAACGCTCCAAAGCGTCGGCCGACAGATCTTGCACCTGTGCACCTGCAGCGCCGAAGCGCAGCGAAACATTGAATGTCTTGCTAGCGCCCGGCTTGATGTCGCGGCAAGTGATTACAAATGGATAACTGGTTCTGGTCGGGAAATTCGTCGAATACGGCACGCTCACAGCACACTCCGCATCATCGCTGCAAAAATTGAGCGCACCGGTTCCGTAATCCACCGGGATAATCGGCACGACAAACCGCGGATCGGCAATTAAAGGAATCGAGGCGGACATTGGTCCAGAAGCCACTCTGGGCCTTTGAAGCCGAATCCGAACATGCCTGCTTCCAGTGGGCCGCCGTGGAACACGTGGAAATTTTAGTTCCATCAAACGAAGCGAGAATTCGTTGACCGCTTTGGAGCTGGTATTCGAAACTTCAATGCTCATCGTGAGTCTGTCGTCTTGTTTGCCGTAAGCGCAGGAGATGCGTCCCCAGGGATAACTTAGGTCGATCGTGTTGGGCCTTTTACTCGGCGTCGCGGCTCCTGCTGAAGAAAGGGAAGAAGCGTCGAGCACAGCGCGAAAAGCAGACTTCTGGGCTGCAGCTCGCCGCTTTTCGGCGAGACCAGAAGCGATTCTCCATTGAACGAGAGTGAATCGAGACCACGAGCGCCCACGACGAAGTTCAAACCTTGTTTTGGCGCCGGATGCTGAAACGTCGCGGTTGGATTCGCCGCGATTCTGTTTTTTCGTGCCAGGGTCCGCGAGGCCGCAAGAAACAAATGAGCTATAAGAAGACGGACAAGAATGAAAGCGAACTCAGCAACGTATCTGACGACCGACGCACTGACCACTGCTCGCCACATCACTTTTGTCCGCGCATCGGCGGCAACTTCTCGCCATATTTCCAAATCAACCAGGGGAGTTCCAAACCGCGAGACAATCGCGGAACAAAAGTGCGCGGCTGCGCAAACAATCGCCAAAGCCAGCCGAGAAAGACGCGATCCGCCCAGTCGGGAATTGCGATCTGATCGCCCGTGAGGAAACCGAGCGCCGCGCCGATGCAATGGATTGCCGGCCGATACGACAAATTTTCGCGCAAATAATGACCGAGTTTTTCTTGTGCGCCGCTGCCAATCGCGATGATCACTTGTGCAGGGCGACGTCGCTCAATCAGCGCAACAAGAGTTGGATCGCCAACTTCGAATCCATAGCGCGGCGCGACGTAACAATCCTCGCCGGTAATCGGTAACGCTTCCCGCCGCGACCAATCCAACAGTTTTTGCCTGGCGCGCTCGGTGGGAACGATCCAAAAAACTTCTCCAGTTCCTGCGCCTTTCAACGTGGCGAGCAGATGTTTCAAATACTTCAGGCCCGAAATGCGTTGAAGGCTTTCACGACGAAACAAACGACACAGCAGAACCATTAAACCACTGTCGGCAATCGCCAGATCAGCCGCGAGGACCGCGCGCCGATACCGCTCGTCCTCGCGCAATCGGGCAAAACAAGTTCCCGAAGGCGCAATCAAAAACCCGCCGCGCTGTACCATTGACTGGACCGCTTCATCGACGTCGCCGTTGAAGAATTGAATGCCGAGAATTTGGCAGGTCGGAGTCATGAATGAACATCCAACATCGAACAACGATCCGTGTCACGCGATTGTAGGGCGTCCGCCACGTCGGACGCCAATTTGTGAGACGCGGGCGTTTCAGAGCTGCCCTGCTATGTCACGGCACGTCACCGACGGATACAACCAGTTTCCCGAAAGACATTCCCAGTTCGCTTTGCGCACAAATTTGGTAAGCTGTCCGCCGGTGCAAAACGTGGCGACTCCACACAAATTCACCGAGGCTGCACTGCTGTCTCGCAGCGAGATTTCCGGTCGCGATTTGCGCTAAGCGTTTTGTTTCTGGCCGCTCTCTGGTTTGGACTTTGCAGAGAGCTCAGTGGCGAATGGTCGGTCAACGAGCAATACAACTTCGGGTGGTTCGTTCCATTTTTCGCGCTCTACCTTTTCTGGCTCCGGTGGCAGGACAGGCCGACGCCAGAAGTTCAGAAGCTCAGAAGTTCAGAAGTCAGAAGTCGTGTGGTTGCAGCGATTCATCGCGCTTGCCGCGCTTCTTTTGTTGCTGCCGGTTCGTCTCTTTGAAATTGCGAATCCTGAATGGCGATTGCTCGCCTGGATCCACGCCTTGGCAGTCGTTACGTTGACGCTTTTGCTCCTTTGGTGGGCAGGAGGGAAAGCGTGGCTCCGCCATTTTGCATTTCCCGTCGCGTTTATCTTCATTGCGGTGCCCTGGCCTACAGCTCTGGAAACTCCAGTGATCCAGGGATTGATGCGCATTGTCGCGCGCGTCGCGGCGGAAACGGCGATGCTGCTTGGAACTCCCGCGCAAGTCGAAGGCAATCTGATTCGCGTGAGCAACGGCCTTGTCGGCGTAAACGAGGCGTGCAGCGGCATTCGTTCGTTGCAGACGTCGCTCATGATCGGCCTGCTCTTCGGCGAACTGAAACGACTCTCGGTGTTGCGACGCGTGGCGCTCGTCGCGTGCGCTGTTGTCATCGCGCTTCTCGCCAATTTTCTGCGCGCGGTTTTTCTGGTCATGGTTGCCGCGACTGAAAACCTCTCCGAGGTCAGTCGCTGGCACGACATTGCCGGCTACAGCATCATCGCATTCGTTTTCGTGGCCACTCTGGCGCTCGCCTATTTGCTTGGAAAACACAACCGCACTGTGGTGGCAGGCGTGTCGCCTGCGAAAATGCAAGTGCAGCCGACACGGCTGCCTCTACAGTTTTCTGCTTGGTACGTGCTGGCGGCCCTTTGCTGGCTCTTGTTCGTCGAGATTGGAACGGCCAGCTGGTATCGCCTTCACGAACGCAATCTCATCAGCGGCATACGCTGGAACTGTACAGTGGCCAGAACAAGCGCCGAACTTTCGTAAACTAAAAATCGACAACGAAATCCGCGCCGTGCTCCGATTCGATGAGGGCGACGCGGCAGCGTGGACAATCAGCTCGCCAGTAAACGCTACCGAGCCCAATACTGTCTCCTGTTCTCTGTACGTTTTTCGGTGGAACCCGGGCAAAAACAGCGCGCTTTTGGCGAACTTGCATCGGCCCGATGTATGTCTGCCCGCAAGCGGCTGGAAGCAGGTGGCGGATCATGGAGTACGCAGTTATCCGATAAGCGATTCGGTCGAATTGCCGTTTCGCCATTTCGAATTCCAACGCGCATTCGAAGGTTCCGCGCCGCAGACAGCACACGCATTCTATTGTTTGTCGGAAGATCGCGCTTCGGGAGGCTCCGCATCCCTTGGCAAAACAGACTCGCCTGGAATGTTCGGAAATCGTTCTGAATGGACGCGCAGCGAACGTCTTCGCGCCGTATTGGAAGGCCGCCGGCATTTGGGACAGCAGGTCATCGAAGCAATATTCATCAGCAGCGAGCCGCTCTCCGCAGCCGACGCAGAATCGCACCTCCGCGATTTAGTTCGTGATGTCGTTTCGACAAGAGGTAGGGGCGATTCTAAGCCTCAGGGCGGTTCGGATGAACCGCCCCTACCAATCCCCCCACAAAATGTCAAAAAATGTCTTGCCACGCCTGCGGGAATTGTTACAAGGGGCGTAATTCCTCGAGCCTTGGAAGGACAGATGCGAAAATTTAAGACACGTCGGCCGTTTCGTTTGCTGTTTGTTTTAGCAGGCGCATTGATGCTGCTGGCCGCTTTCACCCCGCGCGCGAAGGCAGACTTAATCGCGTATTTTAATTTTGAGGGGCCGACGATACCACCTTACCCAGTTAATTTGCAGTCGCAGGTGCCGCCAGGATTTCTCCTGACGACAATGACCACAAATTACAACCCCGCCAATATGTCAGCTCAACCTGGTGTAGCTTTAAATGTCCCTCCTGGTGACCCCGACCCGAATGCTATTGGGCTCGGTCTCAGCAGAAGCCTCCTGAACAGTCCGGCTAATTTTAATATCCCGCTCTTTACGGCACAGGGTCTCTTTCAGAACATGTCCATCAGCTTCGCGATTAATGTCGCCGGAAACGGCTTTACCACCGTAGCGCTATGGTACAGCACGAACGGAGGAGGAACGTTCACTCAGGCGCCAGGCCAAATCTTCAACCTTCCGTCTTCCGGCACGTTTGTAGTAAGTTTCAGTGTCCCAGCTGTAGCCAACAACGCGCCGTTGCTCGTGCTGCGGCTGCAATTCACCGGCGGACAATCAGCCGGCAATAATGTCCAGGACATTCTCGATAACGTCCAGATAAATGGCACGATCGTCCCTGAGCCTGCAACGGTCGCGGGTGGGCTGCTCGGTGTTCTGGGGCTGTGCTGGCATCAGCGGCAACGATTGATTCGCCACGTGCGCTTCCGAAAAGCGTAAGCTGTAGGGGCAGGCGTGCCGCCTGCGCAGTGCAATCCAAATTACTGCAGCCGCCACGGGTGCGTCGATAGCTGTGGTGGCACGCGTGTCGCGTGCGTTTCGCAGCCGACACGGCTGCCTCTACAGTAAACGAGTCCGCGTTGCATCCGCTGTCGCGCCATAGTAAACGTCTCGCGTGGGGAAGCAGTCATCACGTCTGGTCGCAAAGCAGGACGATCTCGATCTAACTCCCCCGGAAGAAATCCGCGCGCGACGGATCAAGCGATTCGTCTTGCTCGGCGTGGTGATCGCATGCGTACTCGGCGTCGCAATCTACTTCGGTGCACGGCCGGCCGGCGGAGCAATTAAGGCCTGGCAGTCCCGCCGGCTCGCGTATCAGGCGTTCGCCTTGATCGAACAAAAAAAATGGAGCGAAGCTAATGCGAAAGCACGCGACGCCTACTTCCTCCGTCCCAGTGAACCTCAATCCTGGCGTGCAATTGCGCGAGTGGCGACACGCACAGGTCAATGGCCAGCAGCACTGGACTGGTGGAAAAAAGTGGACGACGCACACCGCCTCACGGCCGAGGACCGACGCGATTATGTGAGTGCTGCCCTCGTCACCGGCGACATGTGGTTAACCGCGAAACAGGTCGAGGCGCTGCTGACACAAACCGGAGGGCCGTCGCCGATTGATATCGTATTCGCCGGTCAAGTCGCTGCTCGCCACAGCGATCCTGTTCTGGCAGTCGATTACGCCCAGCGCGCGCTGGCGGATAAACGCGCAAGACCCAAAGATATCCTCGCCGCTGCTACGCTGATTCTATCGGTCACCAGCCCCTATTCGGAGCCTTATGCCAGCGCGTGGCACCAAATTGAAGACGTGGCGCGTGATCCAAAGAACCCGGGATCGCTGGACGCGCTCGCTGTTCTAGCGAACGAACAGGCGCTACCCCCCAGGCCTCCAATCGGCGCCAACGCATCTCTTTCGCTTGAGAGTAGGCCCACGCCCCCGCCGACACCTGCGACGCAAGAAGCGGTGGCATCCGCGGGTAGCGACACTGCCTCCGCCGAGGCGGCCAGCTTGCCCGTCGTAGCTGCAGCGAAGGGGGGTCCGCCGTCTGAGCCTTCAACGAGCTCGACGCCTCAATCAACAACTGCTACGCAATCCAGTGACGCGCTCACTCTTGATCTCGCTGCCACGCCAGCACCCGCTTCAGCCGGGCCGACAATGAGTCTGACGGAAGTGGCAAACGCTCTTGAAACTCATCCCGATGCTCGCCCTTATCACAAGCTCCTCGCGCTTGAAGTTCGTGCTCGGCGCGATCCAGCGCTCGCCGACCAATACGTTACTGACGCTGTGGAGCATTTCGGAAACGCCGCACGTTTGACACAAAATTACCAAGGCGGCGCGGATTTGGCCGATGAAACGCTCCTCGCCCTGGCTGGGTGGTTGAACAAAATTGGCCGGCCTGCGAAGACGTTGGAAGTTTTACCTCAGGCGCGCGCAATACAACGGCAGGACCTCTTCCTTCAATACGTGAACGCGCTCGCCGCGCTCCAGCGCTGGAGTGAAGTCAAAGATCTGTTCCTGAGCGAACATTCCGTCGTCGATCCCATGGTGCAACACATGTACCTCGCCGTGGCGCAGGCGCGTATGGGCTCAGCAACTGGCGCGACTAACGAATGGCAACGCGCGTTGCAGGTCGCGAACACTCCCGAGAAATTGTTGACGCTCGCAACTAACGCCGAACAAAACTCCGTCTCCGATATCGCCGATGCGGCCTACTCCGAAGCGATCAAAATCGCCCCGCAAAACCGGGCCGCCTACACTGGTCGGCTGCGCCTTGCCCTGACAGCCGGGGATACAGCCAAGGCGCAAACGATCGCGGCAGAGATAACGGAAGTCTGGCCCGATGACGCACAAGCCCGCAATCAAGATACGTACCTGCGATTGTTGCTCGGCGCTTCAGGTGATGCAGCCGAAGCAGCGGAACGCGACGCTCAGGTCCTCGTCGGGAAAGAGCCGCGGAACTGGCAAGCTCGGGCAACGCTCGGCCTGGCCTGTCTTCGTCTCGGGCGGAAGCAGGAAGCGCTCGTCGCAATTCGAGAGCCGCGAGTAACGGGCGTCGAGCCGCCGGGCGCGCTCGCAGTGCGCGCGGCGATTCTGGCCGCGAACGGATATGAACAAGGCGCCCGCAACGATGCGCTCCTCACCAGCGCAAAACCGCTCTTGCCTGAAGAACGCGCCCTCATCGCTCCGCTGCTGCAATAGCCGTAGCGTCCGCTGTCTCAGCGGAGAAAGTGTTACGCGTTGCCTCAGTAAATCACAATGCACTGACACTGCACATCACTGGTTCAACGCTTCAACCTCAGCGATTGTAATTGATGTTCAGCGACGGTTGCCTGGCACTCTCACGAATGCCACTGATACTTGAGATCTCGATCGTTGCCCTCTGATGTTTTGGGCAATGGAAGCAACGATTTGGACTCGCTCCTTGGTCGGGCATAGGAATAAACTCAATAGGGGATTTTGTTTTGAAAAATCAGGGGCTTCCCCCGATAGGCAAGCGAGGTGCCAGCAATTACTAATCTCGCTTCAAACCGTGAACCCCAGAATCGCGATTTTTTGGCCACATGCCGCCCCGCCAGCTGCAAGGGACCAAATCAAAACGAAAAAATTGCGTGTTGATACCTTGGTTGCTCGTTACTGTCCAGCCATTTACAGCTTCGCTGCCACGCGCGCTAACTGTCGATCCCTTCATGCAGCGCATTCCCCTCGGCAATCGAACGCCGTCTGCAAATCGGCAGAGCACAATGAGCGACAAATGACGGCGCCCACTTTCGAGTTTGTGCAAATACCGCGTGTTTATGTTCGCGTATTCCGCTGACTGCTCCTGAGTCGATCCGTCTCCCCCCCAGGACATGCTTGAAGAAGGACCCCGCGCTCCTAACCCGCAAGACGAGCTCGCCAAATTCGTTCGAGGGCGCCTCGATAAGCGGAAATACTGCATGATTTTCGAGAACCGGCTTGAACCTTGTTGGCCTGCCGAAAAGGTAAAAACTGCACCGCGTACAGCGCGTGAGAAAAAAATCCACGCATTTGCGAAGGCGAACGGTTGACAACGGAAATCCACGACCCCGGCCTCAGTATGATCTTCAAAAAAAATTACCGCCTAATGGCTCTACCACTCTTTGAAATCGCCCTTGTGTTCGTGCGTTTCGATCACGTTGCCCCATCGTAAACGCGAATCAAGCATCATGTGAGCGGCTGCGAAACTTTCAACAACCAAGAAAAAAAACTAAATAAAGACCGATCCATACGAGGAGTTCAAGGCTGAACTCCACGCAAACATTCGTCAGACGATCACGCGGCAGCGAGCCAATGGCGTATTGGCGATGAGCAAAGAAAACCTGATCGAGGTAACACCAACACCGAAGAGTGTTGGGCCTGTGGGAACAAATGCGCGATGGATATATCGGGAAATGTTCGACGCCGCGATTGCTGCGTTACCGCGCGCCTATCGCGCATTCGTGCAGCCCTAACGAGTCGGTCCTCGGCGCGGTGTTACGGGGTGCGCGATAATGGAGTTTATCATCTGGATTCGGGAGACAAGGGGAGCGCATGGGAGCAACAAGGGGATGGGCAATGCCGTTTTCTACGGCAACACGAATCGTAAAAGAAATTGGTCATATATGGCCCCTCGCCGCTCCACCAAGCGGGGTCATCGCTGTGTTGTCCTAAGCCAGTCTCTGGGCCGCCACCGGCCTGCACTTGAACACTACTAACGAATGTTGGTTTAGTGAATCCCCTCCCTTAGGGGATTTGGAGTAAAAATTTAACGGTGGTTACCCTAAGAAAAACGCATACTTTCTCTTTACAACTCCCGTCCGGCCGACAAGAATCTGCACTTCAACCTAGGAATGGCTAATGGAGAGCCGATGGGTGAAAAGGACCGGATGCGCCCAATACAGATGCTGCTCGTTCGCCTCTCGCTGCGCGAGTTTCAAGAACTGGACACTTCTGCGCAAGCTTTGCAGAGTCAGCTACGGGGTCACCACGTATTCGGTAGATTTTCGCCGAAGACGCTCACGAAAAAGCGAACCGGATTGATTTGTTTGGCCTATTCTGTGCCGGCACAGAGCCTGCGTTGCCGTCCATATTTCGTTGATACGCGGTCGTAAACGCAATGGCTAGGAATGTTGGGCAAATGCCCCTGGAAAAAAAACGTATCCTCGTCGTGGACGCGTTTCCCATGCTTCGCCACGGCCTTATCACTTTCCTCAACGGCCAGGCAAACCTGATTGTCTGCGGCGAGGCCGACAGCATCCCGAGCGCGTTGATCAAGATCGCGGAATGCAAGCCGCACCTGCTCGTAATTGGGTTGCGACTGGGCGCAGCCGACTGCGTGGAATTTATTAAAGCGCTCAAGGTGCAAACGCCCGGGTTGCTCGTCTTGGTGTATTCCGGATTTGAAGAAAGCATTTTTGCCATGCGAGCGCTGCGCGCGGGCGCAAGTGGTTACCTGATGAAAAGGGGACCCAGGGACGAGATGCTGGCCGCCATCTCCGATATTCTACGCGGGGAAATCTACGTCAGCCGAGAGCTCGCCATGCACGTATTCAAAGAAGCACTCGCAACGCAGCCGGGATTCCGCCTCCCCGGACGAGCGGCACGCATTGAAAATTTGTCCGACCGCGAGATGCACGTCTTCCACCTGCTCGGGTCGGGACTTGGCCCGAAACAGATGGCGCATGCGCTGAATCTGAGCGTAAAAACGATTGAGACCCACCGCGAAAACATCAAACACAAGCTTGGCTTGGATTCTGGCGAGGCTCTGGTCGAGCGCGCCACTAAATATGTGGAGGACACTCTTGAGCCCGAGGCCGGGGAAACAATCTCGATATTACGTAAAAAGAAAATAGTGCGGTTCCCGTCAGCTTCCTGATCGCTTTAACTGCTTTTTGATCCCCAGCGGGACCAGCCCGAGATCGAACATGGCCTCCACCAGTCCATATCCAGACGCAGCTGCAGGCCTTTAAGAAGCGGGTTGGAGTTTGGGCTACGTTTCATCGTGTATCAGGCTAGGTCCTGCATGAAGTTAGGCGACTCCGGACTAGACATATTCGTTACGCTCTCTGTAAAAAAGGCCTTTCATTAAACGGATTGTGAGGCCAGGGCGGAGAATATTTCCCCCGCCAGATGCTTCGGTCTTCCCGACCTTCGGTCGGACATACGAATAAACTCTAGGGGATGTTTCCCTGAAAAATCAGGGGCTTTCCCCGATAGCAATCGAGCCCAGTACTTCCTATTCTTCGCTTTAAACCGTGAACCCCAGAATCGCGATTTTTCGGCCATGTGCAGCCCGGCCAGCTGCAAGGACCAAACCAAAACGAACGCCGCCGAAGAAAAAGAAACGCGGACGTTTCGAAAACTTAGTTGCTCGTTATTACCGCGGCGTCTGTACCTTCGCTTCTCGGCTAACCGATGACCCTGTCGAAGCAGTTTTGCTAACCCATGCCGCATTCACTAGCACGCGAAAGCTACTGCGGACGTGCGATGAGGTCAGGCTTGTCACAATCCTGTTAACCGCTGTAATGCAGGCCGCGCAGCTGGCAAAAATACGCGGAGTAAATTGGGCAATGCGAGTTCATGCAAATAAGCCGGTACCGGAACGAAAAACCGAGCCGACTGTCGCAGATGTTCGCCACGGTGTCCGATATGTTTAAGGGCCGGCTGACGTTGTGGGACCGGGTCGTGAATTCAGCCGAAAACAAGACCCCTGGCGCGTTTATGACGAGGCGTTGGAGCCTCATTCTTTCTGGGACGGGCTCGGGAAGTGGAGATCGGGAAATCCGCAAAGCATTAGCTGAGCTATGCCAGATTTATTGGCGGCCGATTTTTCCTTCATCGCGCGACGTGCTTACTCGCCCGAGGACGCCCAGGATCTGACGCAGGATTTTTTTGTGCGCATATTAAAGGGGGATTGGCTTCAGAAAGCAGATCCGGCGCGCGGGCGATTCCGATCCCTACTGCTCAAGTCACTTCAGAATTTTCTAAATGACGCCGTCGACAGAAGGAACTCCCGCAAACGCGGCGGCGAGATCAGCTTCATTTCGTGGGATTCTGGACGCAGAGGCGCCTCCACAGTTGAGCTTACCGAGGAAGCGCTGAGATCCTGGCCTGCAGAACGAGTTTTCGATGCGAGTTGGGCCGCGACGACGGCACAGCGCGCACTTTTCTGCTCAAGTGCTTTCGATGTGGAACTTTCAAACGTTTTACCTACTGATGCACCTCGCGTAGCATGAGCCTCCCCTGCGGACGATCCGTTTGGCGCTCCTTTTCCTTCAGTGCCGCGAGGTTGCGTGGCCTGGCCTCATTGGTCGTTTCCAGACTACGGCGGATTTCCTTGCCGTCGGTTTTAAACCGCGCATAGCAAACGCCGTTCGATGAATAGCGATAAAGACATTCGCCGACCTCCTCAAATTCTCCGCTGTACTCGATAATTTTTCGTCCTTCCAGCCAGCGGCGAATTTACTCTGGCTGGACAAAGCCTTTCACAGAACGGCTAGCGCAAGTCAATACATTCAAACACTAGGCCTGCGCTCCCCGCTTATGTAAACTTCTTGTCCTCGGCATAGCAAGACAACACGAGTTAGAACTGCTACAATTATGAGTAGGTTTCATATTCTCATTACGCCCCAATTATCTTACGCAAGGATTGTCTCTGGTGAACGGCGCGGGGTCGCCATCGCCGCAGTGTGGCGCGCACCCACTCGTGCCTTCGTTAAAGGCAGTCAGTGCTTCGATGTAGTTACTGATGTTACAAGGCAGCGTACCAGACCCAACCGGTGGCACTACGAGGTCTCCAATCAGTTGATCGACTTCGGCAATAGTGTGCGCGATGCACTCATCCGAAGCGCCATTGGCGATGTTCAGCCTGGCCGCAATTAGCTGGTGAGCCACTGAGACAAGGCAGTTGCCCTGCACGGGTTGGTTGAAGATGCTCAAAAGTTGCTGCTGATTGTAATTAACGTTTCCAAGTTTCAATTCTGTCACAGGCCATGCGTCAGGGTGGTTCTTCCAATAACCTTGCGTGAAGGTGCATCCTCCCGGCGTGGGGGTTGGTGTAGCAGTCGCCGTTGGAGTAGCGGTAGCCGTAGGCGTTGCCGTTGCAGTTGGTGTAGCAGTAGCCGTAGGCGTTGCAGTTGGTGTTGCCGTAGCGGTAGGCGTCGCCGTGGCTGTTGGTGTAGCAGTCGCCGTTGGAGTAGCGGTAGCCGTAGGCGTAGCCGTGGGCGTTGCAGTTGGTGTTGCCGTAGCGGTAGGCGTCGCCGTGGCTGTTGGTGTAGCAGTCGCCGTTGGAGTAGCGGTAGCCGTAGGGGTAGCCGTGGGCGTTGCAGTTGGTGTTGCCGTAGCGGTAGGCGTCGCCGTGGCTGTTGGTGTAGCAGTCGCCGTTGGAGTAGCGGTAGCCGTAGGGGTAGCCGTGGGCGTTGCAGTTGGTGTTGCCGTAGCGGTAGGCGTCGCCGTGGCTGTTGGTGTAGCAGTCGCCGTTGGAGTAGCGGTAGCCGTAGGGGTAGCCGTGGGCGTTGCAGTTGGTGTTGCCGTAGCGGTAGGCGTCGCCGTGGCTGTTGGTGTAGCAGTCGCCGTTGGAGTAGCGGTAGGGGTTGCCGTTGCTGTTGGCGTAGGGGTTGGCGACGAAGATGGCGACGGAGTTGGAGACGGAGTTGGCGTGTGAGGTGTAGGCGTAGGCGTAGGCTTGCTGCAATTCGGAGCGGTAATGCTGCCGTTGGCAACAAGGACTCCGTTTGTCTTACGCACTAACCACGTATGGTAGCCCGGTGTGACGATCACGCGACCTGCCGCGTCGTGCGCCACGAGCTTTCCGCTTACCCAAGTTTGAAGTCCAGTCAAATCACCAATAAACCGGATGCGACAATCGCCGTCATTCCAGCAGGGGACGACGGTCACGGTAATGACACTCGGTGTTGGCGTTGGTGTGGGGGTAGCCGTGGGCGTAGGTGTAGGACGCTTACACACTTCCGCTGTAAAGGTAATATGGTAGATCGGGTCCCTCAGATAGAAGAGGACGCGAGTCCAGCAGTAGGTAAATCCGCCATGATGGTATTTGCCGCTGATCGAGCCGCGGCCGGCGTCACCGTCCACATTCCCGCTGAGATCAACGGGCTGCGATGCAATGTACTGCGCCAATCCCGCGGCGTTACCCTTCTCTGGCTGCGACCACGCTGAATTGTCGATGCCCTGCTGAAAAAGATTCACGACCTTTTCCTTGGCCTTTTTGTAGGTGTTGGCATTCGCTTCGGCCACTACCATCGCTCCAACGTAACGGTACTCGCCGCCTTCGCGATGCTTGTGTTTCTTGGCTTCTGCAGCGAACGGAAGCAGAGTCGCGATCATCAGTATGGTGAGGAACTTTTTCATTGTGTTTGGTACGGATAGTTTTTGCACGGTCGTGGGTCGAAGTTACAAGCAGGAGCCTTCTGCGCGCAGCTAATAGGCCATTCTGAGAACAGGTACGCGCTTGGGTTGTTCCTTTACCACCTCGACCGCCGTCGCAAGTTGGTCTGCTACTGCTGTTAATAATCTTTTTATTTTAGTTGGGATTTGTAGCAGCCGTTTCTCGGGCCGCTGTAGTTGGGGGGACCAGAGGATTTACGATGGATAGTTTTTACATCGCCGAAAACCCCTCTGGTGGGATTTTGCCTTTGTTCGTTAGTTACTTAGCTATATCGGAAACTGGAACGCGAAGTTTCGAAAAGAACGCCACCATACATCAATCGGACGTATTCTGAGCCCGGTCTTAGGTTGCGTTCCCTAGGCAGGGTGCGCCTAGTTGGTCGCGGCTAGCGTTCAACCTAACCGTTCAACGATCCAATAATTCTCGTTGATTTCAGCCGACATCTTCCGTGACTCTGAGGGACGTATGCGACTACTGGCTGAAATTTTATGGGTGGAACACGCCTTTCAAAGAACGCGCGGCCCAGGCAAACATAACAATAACAAACAAGCTCCACGGAATTGGTTCAAAGCTGCAAAAACTCCAAGACCCCTTCTGTACGTCGATACTAGGTCGAATCGGCCCGCAAAAAGGCAGAAGGAAACCGTAATATGACTCACTGAGGCCTGTAAGTCGCGAAGCCGTTAACGTTCCCGTCGCTGATCGTAATCGAAAACGACGAGCATTGCACATAGGCGTGCTGGCACAGCCAGTACGAGTCCGATACCCAATCGAGGTCGTTGCGATTGAGTGATGCTTGAATCGATATATCGGATACTGTCCCTGTGAACGAGTCGGTGCATGTTCCGTCTCTGTTGATTTTGCGCCTGCCAGTCAGGTTCCAATGGCCGCCAAAGGCGCTGTCATAGCTGATCGTGTACTGGACTACTGGGTGTGGTCTGCAAGGACTCGCGCCGACGGCGTTTTGCGGCACCGGGATTGAATCGCTAAATGGGCTTGCAATTAATGTGCTCGTCAAAACGCTGAGCACTGCGACTGCTGGTAATAATCTTTTCATTTTAGTTGTGGTTTGTAGCAGCCGTTTCTCGGGCCGCTGTAGTTGGGGGGACCAGAGGATTTACGATGGATAGTTTTACATCGCCGAAAACCCCCTCTGGTGGGCTCTTGACGTTGTTCGTTGGTTACTAGCTATATCGGAAACTGGAACGCGAAGTTTCGAAAAGAACGCCGCCATACATCAATCGGACGCATTCTCAGCTCGGTCTTAGGTTGCGTTCCCTAGGCAGGTGCGCCTTTTTGGCCGCGGCTACCGTTCAACTTAACCGTTCAAGCATTCGCCGATTCTCGTTGCTTTCGGTGCGCGTTTTCTGTCAATCTTAGGGACGTATGCGACTACTGGCTGAAATTTTGATCATCGCGGCCCTGATTTTCGTCGGCTGGAACACTCCCTTCAAACAATATGCGGACCAAGCGTACGCGAAAGTCACATCGACGCTCGATAGCATGGGAGGCAGCTTACAGAAAAACCAGGACAAGTCGGTGAAGCGATACTAGAGCGTTAAGGAGCCGAATCAGTGCTCAGACATTGACCAAAAGCAAAGGCCGGTCGCACGACGCCTGATGAGACAAATAACCGATCCCTGGTTCAAGACCGGTGATAGTGCGTAGTGGCAAGGCGGTAAACCGGCCGGCGTGATCGTAGACGGTCACTTAACGTGTTCCAGGGAAAGAGATAATAGTCGCTGTGCGGCACCAAATACCGTCGTCCATCAACCATTCGTAACGCAAAAAGGCTGGCCGTTCGCCCAAGGGGCGTAACGAACTCGAGTTTGTGGATCAGATCCGACGAACTCCGCTTCAAGCGGATTGTCATGCGTTGACGTCTCGCCGAATTCGCGCGACTGCTGGATCAAGCTACTCGTTCACGACCTCGATCTGCTTGTCGATCACTTGATTGGTGAACCGGTCAATCGCCACATGCACCCAGTAATGCTGCTCCCCTTGCACAACAAATTTGGTCGCCTGACCAATGTTAGTTGCATCCGGCGCATACCGCCCGGTCTGCGCAATTACATCGATCAGGAGTCCCCATGTTCTCGTTTGCGTCGTATCGCTCAGGGCGCGAGCTACCGTTTCTTGCTGCTCCTCGGTACTGCCGATCACAGTTCCAACCGCGGCTGCAAGGCGGGCAAGATCCTGCCGACCGACAGGCTGGCCACCGTTATAACCAGCTGGCTGCGCCCTGGTCTCACTCGCAATCAAAGTGGCTGCGGGAGTCGCAGAGCTGGAAGGCACATCAGCTCCTGGTGGTGGCCAGGTCGGCAACGCTCCAGTTAAAAGGGCAGCAATGACTGGGCTGTTCCGAGTGTTGATATTTACAGGCCCGGCACGCAACGGATATGGAAGGTGATAAATGGCCGCGTTATCGGTTGTGTTGTACGTAAAGAAATCAAGCAACGCGGCCTCGCTGCTGCGGGATGTACGAAAATCCAGCGTGTTACCAGTTATCGGATTATACGCATAGCCAAGTTCGCCAACATTTTGGAAGGGGCGTTGAAGCGCCGGTGTAACGGTGGCGGACGGCGACGGTGATGGGATAGGCGTACCCATCGCAATAACTGGATTCCGGTCCTCCGCTCCCCAGGCCACGGCAGTGGCAGGCGCATACTCGATTCCCGTAGTAACCTGATCGGCGTCATATTGGTCAATTATACATGCCCCAAGAGAAAGAATCTGATCAATGGTGTGGCCGGGATACGCGTAATTGAGGATTTGAAAGAAGTCCGGTTGTGGAGACCCGCCCGGCGCCGGAGTTGGAATCGCTGATAACAGTGACGTACCCTGGCTGCCTACGTATTGCCAACGCCGAGTGACAGTGGACCACTGTAATCCGAACTTCGTTTGGATAGCCGCTGCGTTGGCACCCGAAGGCGAGGGTGTTGGGCTGCTCCCTAAAAGGCTAATTTGATCCAGTTGAAACCGCTGAGAGATAGGATTGGAAGCGGCCTGCCATGTCGGGCTATTTAGCTCACGGGAAAAAGTACCAAGATATTGTAGCAAGTTGGGACTGGCGCCGAGGGAAGACAGCACGAGCTTGATGAGTTGCGACCGCGTGGTAAACGCCTGGTCGGTGCGGCCTTTGGCATTCAGCATGGGACTGACGGTTAGGAAATCGCTGCTGTTATTGACAAAGTAGGTTACAAACTCGGCAGGTGACGGGGAAAGATCAGGAAAAGTTTTATTGGTAGGTACGAGTGTAGTCGCATAATTCCGCCAGCCCACCATCCTGCTAATCGTTAATGGATTAGGTGTACTGCCCAGCGGCGTCAGACGCAGTGCCGTAAGGTCGGCGAACGCAACAGTCCCCTTTCTGTCAGGATACACCGTGCGGCTCGGCGACGGCGACGCGATCGTCACCGCACCTGGCGTAGGCGACGGAAGGCCCACCAAATTCGCATCCAGCAGTCCTCCTTCATCATAGATTGCATACGCATACCGTCCTATAACATCGGCCGGGGCGGGCGATGGGATTGCACCTGCAGCAGTGACAAAAACCCAATCCGGCGTTACCGCATCAAACGTGGGCGTTGGCGAAGGATCGTTGGTGTTTACGTTTCCCTTTGGAATCAAGTAATGGCCGTTCCAACGCGTGCTGGTAATGTAACGGCCGTTGGCGGAAACATCGGTCATCGAGTTAACCGCCGAAGCACGACTCGGCCGCGCGGGCGGCACGAGTGGATCTGAGCGATCACTTCGCCGAACCAGGTTATATACGCCCGCTAGATTTACGTTGCGCTGAGGGACCATGTAAACAGCAGATGTTGGGGTATAGATGGTAACATCGATGCCATTCACATTTACAATACCAGCAGTGGACGCGACAGGGTCAGTGATCTCCTGTCGAAGATCGCCGATGATGTTGTCTGTCGCACTTTGTGCTAGTTGATCCACATTTGATTGATTGAAACTGCTGTGGGCAACCTGCCGGTCTCCAGTCGTTCGCGACAGATAAGCCACGCTCAATCCGGTTAACAGCACGACGAACCCGAGCACAATGAGAAGCGCAGCGGCGCGTTCCCGCGAACAAACCGGTGCCGGCGGCAAAGCCATCTTACAACGTCTTCAGATCGAAGTAGCGACTATAGATCCGAATCCCCTTTGCCGCTTCCCGCGGGATCAGTCGATTCGAGGGAGTTTGTCCAGTCTGCGCAATTGATTCCACGACTGCTTTCCATTTGTTCTCCATATCGCCAATCTTTTTGCCAGCGTTACCAATTCCATTGGCGTTCTTGAAGTCTGCCAGGTCGGCAGCGATATCAGTGATGTCGCCATAATTCACAGTCGAAGAAGCTGCTTGGATCAGGGCGCGCGATTCGGGATTGATCACAGCGATCGCCACGCCAATTGCCTCTACCTGGCTCAGCCCAATCCCTGGGGGATCGCTGATCTTTTGCCGATTGGTACTATCCTCCCATCTGTCCCACGGCCAATCTGTCACCCGACCATTCTTTAAAAGGTAAAAGTATTCAAACCGGAAAACACCGGGGCCAATTACCTCGTAATCTGAGTCGAAGCTGGTGTTCTGGGTGTTGTCATTATTAATCGCGGCTTGCCACTGTCCTCCCCACGGGCCGGCACCAGCAGTCACTTGCCCTGGGACAAAAATAATCGGGTACGGTTTATTTGTAGCGTTGTTGTCATCGACGCCCGCCCAATGCAACCCCTTCGCCATTCGTTCAAGTCTGCCATAGCTACCGGCAGCCCAACTCTGCGTACTCTCGTTGACCCGATACGCAACCAGCGAAATAGGACTGTGCGCGCCAGTAGGGTCGCCAGACGGATAATAGCCGGGCACAGCGCTGAAGAAAGCGATCTGATCACTTCCCTTGTCTGCATTCTTGCCCTGCCCCCACCCGTGTCCGTTGCCATGCCCCTTGTACCCCGAACGCTGTTTTACATAAAAATCGATGTCGGTCCGTTTTAGCATTTGTGCGAAATCCAGTGCCATCCGATCAAATACAACCCTCGCCTGGGTGTCGGTGTCGATATGCTTGTTACCAGTTCGCGTAACAGCTGTAGCACTGCTCGTTAACTGCGCCACGAAGAAAATAACCATGAGGAGCACAACCACCGACACGAGTAACTCGGCAAGCGTAAATGCTTCACACGCACGTCGCGCATTGTATCGAGCTGTAGCCACGGTCCCGCGCCTGCGGGATCGCCATGCCGAACGAACAAACATGTCCGGTTCGCCTCGACAGAGCGAGGTGGCTACATCCTGCACAGTGTTTGCGTTCATCGATTAACGGCGAGTAAGGTCGTGATCAATCCTGCCGGTACGCCGCTCTCAGGATCTATTGTCGCTGGCCAGGTAACACGAATACTTGCCAGCGATGTGGTTTGCGTCGATGGCGTCATGTACGTGATCTTTGCTCTAAACACGGCGTCTGCCGGCACGTTGTTCGGCTGGGTCACCGTGCCAGTTGGCTTCGCTTCGTTCGTGAAATACATCGTGTCGGGCGTTGCTACATTTCGCCAGTGGCCGTTCAAATTAGACCAGTCACAGGGCTCATTCGGATCGGGAGGATTGGGACAAGCCTTTGAAGCCTGACCGGGAGCCAGTCGAACATCTGCACGCAGGAACGAAGCGATTTGTGAAACAATCTGGTTGGCCGTCGTCTGGTTAATGCTGCTCTGTTGTGTCTTTAAACTGGTCGGCAGCAATCCCATCAAGGCAACCAGGCAAATCGCAGCGACCCCCAGGGCCAGTGTTATTTCAACTAAGGTGAATCCAGCGTTTTGTTTACCATGCAATTTTATCCTGCGCGTGATCTTGTCACTCGTGTTGGAAGAGACTGGAAAACTTTTCACCGCCGATAAATCCTTACGTCGCCTGCAAACCCGTTGATTTGAACTGCGACAACGTTGCCCGCAAAATTTGATCCGCCGATACCGCCACCAATCGGAAGAGGGGTCGCACTCCCATGTGTTTGAATCAATCCAATCTCCACCACTCGCCTGATGTCGTAGCTGTCTCCGTTCACTCTGCTTTCGCCGCGCGGACTAAACTGGAGCAGTTTGTAGAATGTGTATTGTGCAGCCGGAGGCGGGTTCCCGACCGGATATTGGAAGTTATACGGGGTAGTGAATGGTGCGGTGTTCGGCGGAGCCGAGTTTAGTTCGCCAAATCGAGAATAGTTGTACCCGGCAGTGGGATCATTCTGAACGGCTGGACGCGTATCAAACGTGTCGCCTGTGCAATTGGACTGACAGATGGCGAACAGCGGAAGATGAACGTTCTCGATCTTGGTGAGTTTCCCGATTTGAAGAAGCTTCGTTGGATCGATAGAGCCGTTCCCTAACCCATACACATTGGTCCCGTTCCTGGAGGCAACGATCGACATCACGACTCTGCCCGCTCCAGGCGTAGGCGGATTCGTTGACGATTGCGAAATGTCTTCTTCATAGAAGCCGATCCAGGTGTAGGTATTGTTTGTTTTCGCGTAGCTCCGCGCGGCCTCGAGCGCGCCTTTGATGGTGTATGCGACAGCGGTGATATCGGCGCCACCGTTGATCGTGGTGAAGGCCGGAGCGATCAACGCCATGAGGAGGCCAACGAGGCCGACAACGACTAACAATTCAAGCAGCGTAAAGCCGCGCAGACGTGCAGGAGTGGGTATCGAGTTCATCAAATCATCGCTCGGCTGGGTGTCTTCAGCTCGATTGGAGAATACGACGGTCGCTGCTTACCTGTCTGTCGGGGTGAATCCCTGAATCTTTTCGCTTGGTCCTTGCGGATCTCGCCCTACAAGCGGCTGCAAACTTTGGCGAACCTTTCAGTACAAAATATGCAGCAACGCACACGCTGAGCACTCGGTGCACGCGCTGAATCCGCCGCGTCACACACGGAAAAAAACGCTGGCCGAACTAATCAGTTCGATCGGCGAAATCCCTGACAGAAGACCCGGACGACCAGTCAGGGAAATGCCTGACAAAACAAAAGGGCTCGTTGGTTATCGGAACACAGCGCGTTCGATCGGGTGCCGGTGCTGATTGCAAAAGTGTGGGATGCACTCTGCGGCGAAATGGATGAAGCGCCTGGGCCCGCCAGTGACGTCCTGCGTCACCACCAGATATTTGTCACGTCGCCTGCTAGCGAACGTCTTGAGAACAGCCCAGCGAAGATTGATCGATCATCGGAGGCCAACACCCATTCGGATCTATTCGTTTACCACCTTGATTTTTTACCCTCACGCAAGAGCTCACACACGTCGTCATAGCTACCCACTCTTTAACCTCCTGAGCGAGACTTTGCAGAAAGGCAGCTATCCCCGAAACCTGCGCCGCTGCTGCGTAACCCGGCCCTTTCTTCCAAGCAATCGGCATCCGTCTAGACCGGATCGGTTTTTCCGCAGGCGAGACGGGCCACGCGCGACTTCTGGAGCTCAGAGTCCTTAAGAAGAAATCCCTAAAAAAAGGTGTTGACATGCTCTAGTGCCTATTTAAAGGTGCACCTCCAACCCCCCCAAAACCCCCCAACCCCCCATGAAAAAACAAATAAACCACAGTACCGAAGCGTACCTGATCCGAGGTGCATTTTACCTGCTTTTACTCATCGCCGTTTGCGCAGTTCCGCTCGCGCTGGCGCAGCAAAAAACCAAACGAAGCGCGGCCAAGGATGAGCCTAACAGCACTCGGGCTACCGACAAAGCCCGTGTTCTTAATGGCGGGTTGAACCCTGCCCTTTCGGCGTGGACCATTGTCGCCAAATATCCCCTCGTGATCCAATCGCCTGCTGTGGCCAGCGATGGCACCTACGCCTATTCCGGAACGGGAAGTGCCGGAGATAGCCCGACCAGCGGGTTTTACCGCTACGATCCGGTTGGTGACACTTGGACCAGCTTGCCAAATGTTCCGATCGCTGTTTACGCCGCGGGAGCGGTTTACGCTGGCAATACCAACGCGATCTATATATTTGGCGGCTATGATGGCACCGCCGCTCAGAGTACGACGCAAATCTACAATATCGCAACGCAGAGTTGGAGCACCGGCGCTCCAATGCCGGAAGGTCGATCTTTTGTTAACGCGGCGTACTACCCCGACAACGGCAAAATCTACGTCATCGGTGGGTTCGACACCGAGCTTTTTTGAGTCTAGCCAGACTTGGGAGTACGACCCGGTTGCGAACACTTGGGACACCGCCCGGAACCCGATTCCGATAGCAATGGCTGGCAGTGCCACGAGCATCATTGGCCAATACATCTATTTGGCTGGTTCCTACGGCTCGGGCCTCGGCACAGATCTGCATTACCGCTACGACATTCAGGGCGACTCGTGGGCACCAGTGTCGGCAGTTCCTGTTCCTGTGTTTGCGGCGGCAGGGGCCGCCGTCGGAAGTGAGACTTATCTGATAGGCGGCGGCAACCCATTCTCTCCTTTCTCGGCCACACGGCAGGATCGCATTGCCGCGTCGATGAGAGCGCCGGCCAATTTCTATAATTCAACTTACATTTATGATACCGTGACTGATATTTGGACGGCGGGCCCAAGTACTGAACGTGGGGCACTCTGTCACAAGCGGAACAGCGATCGGCGACCTCTTGATTGTTGTCGGTGGATCTAACGGAAATGGCGACACGAACACGGTTGAGACAGCTCTTACAACTGCTACACCTTCATCAAGTCCCACGCCAACTGCTACGGCTACGTTTACGCCCACGCCAACTGCTACGGCGACATTTACGCCGACACCAACTGCTACTGCCACATTCACTCCGACCCCAACAGCCACGGCGACATTTACGCCCACGGCTACAGCTACGGCTACGTTTACTCCTACGGCAACGGCTACAGCAACATTCACACCCACAGCAACCGCCACCTTTACGCCTACAGCTACTGCTACTGCCACGGCTACATGTCACGCCTACTGCGACAGCCACGGCGACATTCACGCCCACGGCTACAGCTACGGCTACGTTTACTCCTACGGCAACGGCTACAGCAACCTTCACACCCACAGCAACCGCCACCTTTACGCCTACAGCTACAGCTACTGCCACTGCCACATTCACGCCTACCGCGACGGCCACGGCCACATTCACGCCGACAGCCACGCCCACGCCACAGCCACAGCGACGGCGACGGCGACTGCTACTCCCACACCGCGCCAGGTCACTTTGACTGCCAACGGCTATAAGGTGAAGGGATTGGACACGGTGGATCTCGTCTGGAACGGTGCGACCTCAGCCAGTATCAACATTAAGCGTGATGGCATGGGCATCACCACAGTACCCAATATCCCGAGCAGCTATACCGATAACACAGGCCAAAGGGGCCCGGCTACCTTTACATATCAGGTGTGCGAAGCGGGCGGTGTTAACTGCTCGAATCAGGTGACCGTAAGGTTCGGCGGCGGCTAAACATTGACGGATTAGTAGATCCAAGCGTCGTTCGCCGAATGGCGAACGACGCGGATCGCTAACGAACCTCGCGACGACGGAAAGCGTTTCGGTGTGCGCGGTGTCTGATCCCCGCTGTCCCCAGTCGTTGTCCGCAGAACACGTTGCTCGTTCACCTGGTCAATTTGCTTATCCAGCATGTAGCCGGTAAACCGATCAATGGCAATACGCACCCAGGTAATGCTGTTCGCCGAAGACATTGATCCGACACATTGACCTTTGACGACGAACAATCGGAAACATCCCGGAGGTTTAACATGAGCGCGCAGGAGATTATTGCGGAACTGCCAAAGCTTACGAAACAGGAGCGCGAGTTGATTATGTGAAGATCGGTTAATCTAGACCGATCCTTTGAGCCCGCGCCCGCCATGGAAGCCGCCATTCGGGAAGGCCTGCGCTCACTACGCGGAAACAAAACCTATTCTGTCGCGGAAGTACGCTCCCGGATCAACAAGTAGCCATCAGCTGCTTGTCACGCGGAAGTCCCGCGATTGCGGGACAAAGGCTGATCGACTAACAACTATATTCGAGCTACTCAACTACTTCCTCTAACTGGCTGCCAAGTACAGTTCCACTGTCGCGATCAAGCGCGATATGCAGCCAGTATCGTTTTTCGCCCTGAACGATGAATTTTGAAGGATCGCTAAGATTCGCGGTGCCGGGAGCGTATTTCCCTGTTTGCGCTATCACATCGATCATCAGATTCCAGGTTCGGGCTTGACCTACCTCCGCCAGCGCGCGCGCGATCGTCTCTTTTGCTTGGTCTGAGCCTGCGAAATTAGGCACCGCCGCTACGGCCGCAGCGGCCAACCGAGCCACGTCCGCTCGGGTCAACGCGGGACCATGCCCCGGGCTGGTGTTTGTCGTCTCTTGAACGATGGCTTGTCCTGCGGCTAGAGCGTCTGTTTGGGAAACTAGGATGGTAGGCGGCGCCGGTGTCGGTGATGGGGTACTTTCGGCGCCGGGATCTTGTACCCACGCCCCGCGGATGATTGATCCGAGAACTTGGCTGTTTCTGGTGTTGAGGTTGGTAATGCCAGCCCGGTTGCCCGCCGTGTTATAAGTAAAAAAGTCGAGTATCGCTCTGTCATTACTTCCCGCAGACGCGAAATCGAGGGTCCTGTTCGCCAAGGTAAAAACGGGGCTACACGCATAACCAAATTCGCCAACGTTCTCAAAACGCCGGCTGAGCTGTGCGTAGTTTGCAGGAACGGGCCGCGGGTATGGTGCGAATGGTGGTCGATCCTCATTCTGATGAGGATCGTCGCCTGACATGACTTCTACCCCGTAGGCGTAGTTCAAAGGGTTCCCATCATTCAGGTAGTCGATAATCGTAATAGTATTGCCAGTCAGTGATCCGCCTGATGGCGAATCATGCAGGTCATCGGTGTCGTATTGATCGATTATCGCTGCTACGGTATTGAACGTTCTACGCAGGTGATTAGGCGCGTTAGCGGGAAGGCCAACCGCCTGGTTCATGGCATAATCGATGATCTGGCAAAAGTCCGGGTTGTTCCCTTGCAACGGAGGGTCGTTGTTCTGGGCGAGAGCGCCAGTATATTTCCAATGACCGTAATAACTAGGATCAGTGAACCGAATACTGGGGTCCGCAAAGTCATTGCTGGCGGGTACCCAGACCAAGCCAAATAGCCCCGCCAGATCGGTATTCCTCTGTTTGCCGTAGGCGTGGCCTACGCCGTGGTTACCGGGGTAAAACCACGGCGTAGGTATCACCAACGCCAGATTATTCATGTCCCACCTTGCGCCTAACTTGCCATTAAGCTGAGGCCAATCGGGCGCGGGTCGGTTCCATTCGCGGGAAAACGTTCCCAGGTACTGGAGCAGGCTCGGGCTGAAGCCAATCGTTTTTTGAAGCCTTATTAGTTCCTGCCGAGTCATCACCGCCTGGTCGGTTCGCCCGTCTTGCACCGTCGTAGGTACGGTGGTGAAAGGCGTGGTAAAAGGCGGGACAGCCCCGAGGAAATATCTTGCGTACAGATCCTCCCTGACGGCGTCAGCTGGAAACGCAGGCGTATTGAAGGAGGCGCCAGCCTGCTGCGTCGTCGCGTAATTTCGCCAGCCGATTAGCTGGTTAACTTGCGCCGCAGTTAGGCCCGGCGACGGAAGAACCGTAAGATCGGCGAAACCGACCGTTCCCTTCCTCGCGACGTTTACCGGCCAGGGAGTCCTGTCAGGGGATGCGAATCCCTGGACCGTCAGGTGCAAGGTTGCGAAACCGGTGCCACACGCGTTCGATGCGCTTTGCGTGACTGTCCACTGGCCGGGGCTGGCAGGTGTCCCATAGATGTTGCCATTGGTGCTGTCTAAAGTTAAACCGTTGGGCAGGAAGTTCACACCGAAGCTCGTTGGATTGTGGTTCGTATTAAACAGAAGAGAGCACTGAACCCCCGTGGCTAAAGTTACGTTTGTATGATCCGGCGTAAAGGTTGGGGCCTGACAGTTATCGTTAGGCGTGAACGCCGCCAGCATGATTTCGCTCTCTTCCGAAGGATACTTGGCAGGCAGCGTTCGACCGGGCCGGGTGGGACGACTCAGGCCTGCATAGTTAGGGTATCCTCCGAGGTTCATATTAATCAACCCGCCCTCGTCATAAACAGCGAACGCATACCTTCCGATCACGGCGCTTGGCGCCGGTGCGTTATTCGGCCCCTGATTAGTTACCATTACCCAGTCAGGCCCCACGAAGCTAGCCACCGGGGTACTATCGGTGCCGGTCGGGTCAAGCAAAGGAACTAAGTAATGGCTGTTCCAGCGCGCAGGACTGATGATACGCCCGTTCGCGGCAGCACTGGTCGAGCTTACGCTAGAGGCCAAACTTGGAACTCCAGGAAGAGGTATGTTATTGTCGTCGCGCGCGCTTCGGCGGATTAGGTTCGGAATCGAGGCGGCCCCGCCCCACTGTTGTGGTTGGATAGTCAATTGACTGACGGGACCCGCATTATTCGCATTACTGATTTCTTGTTTGAAACTAGCAAGCACAATATCAAGAGCGGTACGCGCGAGCAGATCCGCAGCGGTATCGTGGTAACTCGAGTGGGCAAGCTGTCGGTCGGCGGTAGTGCGCGTGAGATACGCAAGGCTCAGGGCAGTAGAAATTACGACAAGGCCGAGAACAATGATCAACGCAGCGCCTTTGGATGCGCCATAGCGAGAATGGAAGAGCCTTCTCATGGGGTAAGATCTTTCATTAAGTAAAACGGTTTGCTGGGAGCGATGGAAATGAGGAGTCAGTTGAAAATGCAGTTGGCGGTGAAGCCGGTTCCGGTTGGAGAGCCTCCGAAGCGGATGGGATTAGAAGGCGGAGCCAAATAGCCGATGCCGGCGATTACGGTCACGGCTGTGACGCCGCCATTGCCGTCAACTGAATCGACGCGCAATCTAAAACTGTAGTTGTCAGCCGGCGAGCATAGCGTTCCGGAACCAGGATCCAGCATGTCGCCGGCCCTGTAGAAACTGCCAGGACTCACGATCTGTGCGCTGACTATCAAGACGCATGAGTCGGGCGCCGCCAATGTGCGGTCGGTGTTATAGAAAGTAACAACCAAGGCAAGCGGGAGAATAACGATCAGTGCAACACGTTTAGATCTGCTATGACAAGAATGAAGCAACTTTTTCATGACGTAGAACCTTTGGTGGACTACAAGGATTGTTGGGGAGATAAAATAACGTTCGTACGTTGATACAATCTAAACGGCAGGATTGAACAAGGTCGAATTGCCCTATGGTACTCCCCCATCGCCCGACCAAGCGACCGGGTGCCATGGCCGCGCTAGGCTGCGGGTCACGACCCAACGGTGTTATCTTTAAGCGCTCTTCGGAGGAGTGAAAAGGCGAACTAGTCATAGAGTAGGCGGTGAAAGATAAAAACTCCGCTCATACAATCGGATCGCGGAAATCGCTTGGCGCGGCACCCCATTTGTACTGTCGAGCACGCATTGCCACTGTCGTCGCAATTCACCGGGAGACTGCCAATTTGGCGCGGGACAACCACCAGCGGCGGACGCGCCATAGTCGATCATTGTGCCCGCAAGTGAGGCTATCTGCGCGCTAGTAAGGAGAAGTTTGCTCCTGGGATCGATGACTGCAATGTCCACTACGATCGCGGCGATTCGAGAAAGATCAGCGTGTGAGTTACCGTCCAAGGGCGGTGTGATCGAAAAACTGCCGCTAGTGAGCAGATAGCAGTATTCAAACCTGAAGACCTGCGGTGCGACCGATTCGTAGTTTCCGTCGGGGTCCGGCAAGTTATTACTAACAGCCGCCGGCCAAGTTGCTGCGATTGTGAGCGGCATGAAAACCACCGACTTGTCCGTAGAAGAAACAGCATTCCAGACTAATCCCTTTCCCAGCCGTTCCATGTTATTAAACCTATCAGACGTCGCGCCTGAATTTACTCGATAAGCAACGAGCGAGATCGGACTTTGGGAGCCAGTGGACGGATAATAACCCGGCACCGCACCGTAAAACGCTATCTGATCGTTTCCATTCATCGCACCTCCCACAGAGTTTGGTGCGACTGTTCCCTTTGCAAAAAGGTCAAGATCATTTCGTTTCACCAACTGTGCGAAGTCTAGGGCCATTCGATCAAACAGTTGTCGTGCTTGCGCGTCGGCATCCATCTGTTTGTGGCCGAGTGTAGTAACAGTGGCTGCGCTGTTCAAAAGCTGCGAAGTAAGAAGGACAAGCAGAACCAACACTCCAACCGCAACCAACAGTTCAGCCAACGTAAAACCGCTGAGGCGCTGACGTTGATCAGGGAGTGTTGAAGCGTGACCTCTGACTTGAGACCTCTGACTTGGGACCACTGACTTCTGGGACATGGCGCTAATTCCTGTCGAAGGCGGCAAAGATTTCGGTCGAGCCGCTCGCACTTGCGGCCGTGGCAGCTGCCGGCCACCAAACCTTGACACCCGCGTAACGTGATCCGGTAGGAGCAGAGCTCCATGTTATGTCCAATCGATAACGAGGCTGCAAGGCAGGACTCCACGTCAACGAGCAGCTTCTGGTCAGCGGATTGGGTCTTTGCAAACCCGCGCTATCGCACGCGCATTGTCCTTGGCTATTAAAATAACGAGTTGTGCTAGTGCCAAACGGAATCGCAAACTGCAAGGAACTATTGTTCGTGCGGGGTGTGGCGCGCAGGTCGGAGAGCACTGCACCCATGAGATTCGTAGCGGTCGTTTGAGAGATCGCGTTACGGTTCGTTACTGCGGCGACGGGGATCAAACCAAACACGGCAATCAAACAAAAGGCGGCGATCCCGATGGCAAGCGTTACCTCGATGAGCGAGAACCCAGATGTGAATCGCTTTTTCACCGTTGGTAAATCTTCACGGCAGTTCCTAGCCCCGCGAACTGAACAGCGACAACGTTTGCAGGAACTGGAGCAGGAACAGCTGCTCCGTGCGTCGGTTCAAACGCGATCTCTGCCGCAGTTTGCGGAGAATTAATACTGTTGTGCATTCGGGCTTCGCCACTGGGGCTGAATTGCACGGCTTTGAGGAACGTGTACTGGACAGGCGGCACAGGGCTTCCCACAGGGTACTGAAACGGCGTAGTCGAATTCGGCATACCCGCCAGGGAATATTGCGTCCCGGCAAATGTCACGGATGGGCGGGTGTCAAAAGTTGATCCGGTGCCAGAACCGTCTGCAAAGGTTGCGAGATGCAGGTTGTCAATTTTTGTTAATTTGCCGACTTGGAGGAGCTTTGTCGCGTCGATCGGATTGGTGGTAGCGACATTAGTTCCATCCTTCGACGCAACGATTGACATGATAACGCGACCGACGGCTGGCGTATCTGAGTTGGGAGAAGCGGGGTTCCCCGTGTTCTCCTCGTAAAAGCCCACCCAGGTGTAAGTGTTGTTTGACTTCGCGTACGTGCGGGCAGTTTCGAGTACGCCTTTGATCGTGTACGCGGCGCTGGTGACGTCAGTGCCGCCTTTGATGTATGTGAAGGCCGGCGTGATCAGCACCAGCAACAGTCCGACGATGACGACGACAATCAGTAATTCCAGAAGCGTGAACCCGCGACCACGGTCCGTAACGGCCGCAGGTCGAACCGTGGAAGTCGGAGAGAAGCAAGAACGTTGAGCAAAGGCTCCGGACGGCAAATCACACGTCACCGCGCAGGCCCGCTGCACGTTGACACCCAACCAACCGGTCCTCTGGAGGGCAAACATCTGGGGGACGGCAGAATAATGGCAAAGAAAAGGCTGGCAAGTACAAAATTAGGAAAATTTCCCTAAGCAAGATGAGACGCTCAATCCGGTATGCAGGGCCAGCAGCACGGCGCATCGACAATTCGCATCCCGACGAGCTTGGCCCCGAAGCATGGCTGAACTGTGCAGCGCTCCAATTGCCATGTTTCCCACGCCGAAAATCTGGTGCGAAGGCAGGCGTGCCTCGCCGTAGCCTATGGCGAAGGCAGGTGCACCGATTAATGCTGCTTATCTAGCGACCGCAATAAATGTTTCGACGGTGCCATCCGGTGTACCCGTCTTGGGAACGACCTGTGCAGGCCAGCTGACCAGAACGTTAGCTGCCGTGGTTGAGGTATACGGTGGCGGTAGATATGTAATTTTAGCCCGGAAAGTAGCGCGCGGGGGGGCGGGCGGATCCGTCGTGCCCGAATAGTGCCCGCCGATCAACTCTGCATCGCTCGAAAAAAAGAGCGTATCGGCCGCGCCCGGCCGCGCGCAATGACCATGCAACCCAAAACCGGAGATCTGCTCTTTCGAGGCCTGTCCCGGCGGCAACGGAACATCTGCGCGTAGATGAACGTCAATTTCCGCCAAAATCTCGTTTGCCGTGATCTCCTGAATGCTGGCCGGCTGACTGTTCGACCTTGCAAGGACCAAGTCTAACAACGCAATCAGACAGAACGCAGCGACGGTCAACGTCACCTTCACGAGCGAAAACGCAGCGGTTTGTCGGAAAGACCGCTTCAGCAGAGATGAACTGGAGAAAACTAGACGTTTCATTGTCGTTAGTTTCGTTGCGCCGCGAGATAACCCTCTCTGGTAGCCCGTAGCGCGACGTCAGCTTTAACTTACAAGCTACTACGGAACCCTACGGCCAAAGTTTCCGAAAATCCTCTCGGTACCCTGCTGGTGTTGTGTAACCGGTATGGCTTTACAATCGCCGCGAGGAATTTGATCGAATTTCAACGAGCGACCGAAGCGATTGTATCGCCGCGATACTGGCCCAGGGAGCGAAGCCTTGCGCCCTGGAACTGATGCGAACTGTCGCCGTAGACTAGGTAATTCCACTCAGCGGAATGAGTAGGTTGCAAAACCGGTCACGCTTCCATCACTGATGGTGATGGAGAAGGATGAGCAGAGGATCTGTGCGTGTCTGCAGAGGAACCAGCCGTCACTGCCCCAATCGAAGTCGTTGCGAGTGAACGTGTCTTCCCAGGGATGTGTTACTGATTGAACACATGATTTGACCTAAGGAACTAATGAAGGTCATGACCTCGATCTGTAGGGTGAATCCCTGAATTTTTGCCTTGGCCCTGTTAGGATTTCGCGCCGACACACGGCTACAACTTTAGGGCAAACCCTTAAGTACCAGGGTATGCAACGATGCAAACACCGCCGGCTCGCTGCACGCGTGCTGAACCCGACAGCGCCACACGGGACAGACATGTTGAGAACGATTGCCAAGAAAATCCCTGACAGAACCGCCCGACGAACTATCAGGGAAAGGCCCGACAAAACGAAAGTGCGCTTTGTTATCGGGCAGATTTCGTTCGACCCAACCTGCTCTCGCTAATTGCGAAAAAAATGGGATTTGCAGTTCGCGCCGAAACGGACGAAGCGCCTTTGGCTCACGAGTTATTTCTGCGTCACAAACCAGATCTGATTTTGTGAGTGTGTTGCCGCTAACCAATTACTTGTTACGCCGAAGTCGTGGCGAAGGCGGACCAACTCGTCGAACCTATTCGTTAACGACCTCGATCTGCTTGTCGATCACCCAGCCGGTAAAGCGATCGATCGCAACGTGCACCCAGTAATGCTGTTCCCCTGTCACGTTGAATTTTCTGAGATCTGTTTCTCCCGGCGCGTATTTTCCGCTTTGAGCGATCACGTCGATCAGCAGTCCCCACGTTCTCGTTTGCGTCGTGTCGCTCAGGGCGCGTGCGACGGTTTCTCTTGTTTCTTCGTTGTCTGTGAATGGTGAGTTCCAACGGCGGCTGCAAGGCGGGCGATATCCTGCCGACTCATAGCTGGCTGTGTGTTAGTCGCAGCTGCAATCAACGTAGCAGCGGGGGTCGCAGAGCTGGAGGGAACACCGGTTCCTGGTGGTGGCCAAGTTTGTAACGCGCCCGTCAAAAGTGCAGCGATGACTGCACTGTTTCGAGTGTTGATATTTACCGGGCCGGCACGCAACGGGTATGGAAAGCCGTAAGTAGCAGTATTATCAGTTGTGTTGTACGTAAAGAAATCCAGCAAAGCAGCCTCGCTGCTGCCCGATGTACGGAAATCCAGCGTGTTACCAGTTACTGGGTTATACGCGTAGCCAAGCTCTCCGACGTTTTGAAATGGGCGTTGAAGCACTGGTGTAACCGAGTTGGCAGTCGGCGAGGGCGATGGGCCCGGCGAACCCATCGGGATAGCGGGGCTCCTGTCCTCCGCTCCCCAAGCGACGGCGGGTGCAGGGGCATAGTCGATTCCCGTAGTAACTTGATCGGCGTCGTATTGGTCAATTATGCAGCGCCAAGAGAAAGAATCTGACCAATGGTGTGCCCCGGATACGCGTAGTTGAGAATTTGAAAAAAGTCCGGTTGCGGAGAGCCGCTTGGCGCGGGAGTTGGGATCGCCGATAATAGCGACGTACCCGCTGTACCCACATATTGCCAGCGGCCGAGTGGTAGTGGACCATTGTAATCCAAACTTCGCTTGGATAGTCCGAGTGCGTTGACCGGTGAGAAGGTCGAAGGCGTAGGGCTATTCCCAAGAAGCTAATTTTATCCAGCAGAAACCGTTGCGGGATCGGATTGGTCGCAGAGTGCCATGTCGGGCTATTTAGCTCGCGCGAAAAAGTACCAAGATATTGCAGTAAGTTCGGGACTCGCGCCCGAGAGAAGACAGCACGTAGTTGAATAAGTTGCGATCGCGTGGTAAACGTCTGGTCGGTGCGGCCCTTAGCAGTTAAGTGTGGGATCAACGGTTAGGAAATCACGACTGTTATTCAGGAAGTAAGTCACAAACAGTGACGGCGCGGGAGAAAGGTCAGGGAAAGCTCTTGTTTGTCGGAACATTCGTGGTCGCATAATTTCGCCATCCCACCATTCTGCTGATAGTTAATGGATTGGGTGTACTGCCCACGGAGTCAGACGCAGTGCCGTGAGGTCGGCAAACGCGACAGTGCCCTTTCGGCTAGGGTAAACCGTGCGGCTCGGCGAAGGCGACGCAATTGTCACGCGTCCGCCCGGAGTAGGCGAAGGAAGACCTACGAAATTAGCATCCAGCAAGCCGCCTTCATCGTAGATTGCAAAGGCATATCGGCCGATGACATCGGCCGGCGCGGGTGCAGGAGTGGCGCCTGCAGCAGTGACAAAAACCCAATCCGGCGTGACCGCGTTAAACGTAGGCGTGGGCGAAGGATCGCTGGTGTTCACATCTCCCTTCGGGATCAAGTAATGGCCATTCCATCGTGTGCTGGTAACATAACGGCCGTTAGCGGATACATCGGTCATCGAATTCACCGCCGAAGCACGACTCGGCCGCGCCGGCGCTACGAGTGGGTCTGAGCGAATCGCTCCGCCGAATCAGATTATACACGCCGGCAAGATTTACGTTGCGCTGAGGGACCATGTAGGCAGCAGATGTTGGGGTATAGATGGTAACATTGAGGCCATTTACATTTACAGTACTGGTGGTCGACCCGGCCACGTCCGTGATCTCTGTCGGAGATCGCCGATGATGTTATCCATCGCGCTTTGAGCCAGCTGATCTACGTTAGATTGGTTGAAGCTGCTGTGGGCAACCTGACGGTCGCCTGTCGTGCGGGACAGATAAGCCACGCTTAAGCCGGTTAACAGCACGACGAACGCGAGGACAATGAGAAGCGCCGCGGCGCGTTCCCGGGAAGAAACCGGTGTCGGCAGCCAGGCCATCTTACAAGGTTTTCAGATCGAAGTAGCGAGTGTAAATCCGAATCCCCTTCGCTGCTTCGCGTGGGAACAGGATGCCGCTTCCAGGTGGGTGGCCGGTCTGCGCAATGGATTCCACGACGCCTTTCCACTTGTCTTCCATATCCCCGATCTTTTTCCCCGCATTACCAAGCCCATTGGCGTTCTTGAAGTCCGCCAAGGCCGCGGCGACGTCAGTAATGTCCCCATAACCCGCATTCGAAGAGGCTGCTTGAATCAGTGCGCGCGCTTCGGGGTTGATCACAGCGATCGCCACGCCAATTGCCTCTACCTGGCTTAGCCCAATACTTGGTGGATCGCTAATCTTTTGCCGATTTATAGGATCAGTTCGCCAGTCCCACGGCCAAGTCGATAGGAACCCGTCCTTCAGGAGGTAAAAATATTCAAATCGGAAAACGCCAGGGCCAATTACCTCGTAATCTGCGTCGAAGTTGCCGTTCTGGGGGTTGTCGTTATTGATTGCAGCCTGCCACTGGTTTCCCCACGGGCCGGCACCGGTAACTACTTGGCCTGGAGAAAAAATAATCGGGTAAGGTTTATTTGTGGCGTTGTTGTCATCCACCCCAGCCCAATGCAGCCCCTTCGCCATTCGTACAAGTCTGCCATAACTATTGGCAGCCCAACTCTGTGTACTTTCAGTGACCCGATAAGCGACGAGCGAAATCGGACTGTGCGCGCCGGCAGGATCGGAGGGATAGTAGCCGGGCACCGCGCTGAAGAACGCAATCTGGTCACTGCCTTTGTCTCCATTTTTCCCCTGGCCCCAACCGTGTCCGTTGCCATGCCCATTATACCCTGAACGCTGTTTTACATAGTAATCGATGTCGGTCCGTTTGAGCATCTGCGCGAAATCCAGTGCCATCCGATCAAATACAACTCTGGCCTGCGTATCTGTATCAATGTGCTTGTGGGCAGTCCGCGTAATGGCCGTGGTACTCGTCATCAACTGCGTGCCCATCAAAACAAGGATGACAACGACCACGATCGACACGAGCAACTCCATGAGGGTAAAGGCTCCGCTCTCACGTCGCGATATTGTAACGTTAATCGGTTTCGTACTCATCGATTAACTGCCAGCAACGCTTTGACCGATCCTGCGGGGACACCGCCGTTAGCAGGATCGACTGGCGCGGGCCAACTAACGACAACATTCGCGACCGAGGTACTCCCCGTAGGGGGTATTGGATTGTACGTAATCTTTACCCTAAAAACCGCATCTGAAGGCGGAGAGGACGCGTTTACATTTCCAGTTTGCTTCCCCGCATTTGTGAAATAGAGCGTGTCGGGCGGCTGGGCCACGTTAAGCCAGTGCCCGTGCAACTGATCCCAATTACACGGATCATCCGGATCGGGCGGATCAGGGCAAACCTGTTGATACAGTCCAGGGGGGAGGCGGACGTCGGCGCGCAGAAACGAACAGATTTGTGAAAGAATCTGATTAGCGGTTGTCTGTTGAATGCTGTTCTGCTGAGTCTTCGTGCCCGTCGGCAGCAACCCCAGCAACACCAGGAGGCAAACTGCAGCCACACCCAGGGCAAGGGTGACTTCCACAAGCGAAAACCCAGAAGCCTTCTTTATAGGGGGAGGCACGTTGTCAACGATTGTCATACGTGGCGAGGGTGGCGTCAATCCTAATCACGAGGCAGTTCATCGTCGATAGATTTTTACGTCGCCGGCAAATCCGTTTATTTGAACTGCGACGAGATTCGGAGGAGTCGGACTAGGCACGGCGGCTCCGTGGGTCGGCATAAGTCCGACCTCAGCGATCCGCGCTGGAGTGTAATTAGTATTGGTGATAACACACTCGCCGCGCGGGCTGAACTGAATTGCCTTCGTGAAAGCATATTGGCCGGCGACGTGCCGACGGGATAGTGAAACGTCAGCGCAGGGCTCGGAGGAGTCGTGTCACCGATCTGCGCAGCAGTTGACGTTGCGGCAGGTCGCGTGTCGAAGCTGTCTGGAGGGGGTGTGGCCGTTGCCGCTAAAAACGTTTTTAGATGCACATTATCAATTTTAGTCAGTTTGCCGACCTGAAGTAGCGCTGTTTGGTTCGGCGGTCCGTCTAAGATCACAGAACTGGATAGGTTTCCGGAATAGAGCATCGTGCCATCCTTCGATGCGACGATCGATATAATAATCCTGCCAACTGCCGGCGTGTCTGGATTGGGTGAGACTGGGTTTGCGACGTCCTCCTCGTAGAAACCAACCCACGTGTACGTGTTGTTTGCCTTCGCGTACGTGCGGGCAGTGTCGAGCACGCCTTTGATCGTGTACGCGGCGCTGGTGACGTCGGTCCCGCCTTTGATTGTCGTGAACGCCGGCGCGATCAGCACCATCAAGAGGCCGATGATGCCGACGACGATTAATAATTCGAGCAACGTAAAGGCGCCGACGCCAATCAGCGGTCGCGAAAAGCGACCGCGAATCGAGAGATCACGGGCAACAGGTCCGTCCTGCGGCAGTTGCCGCACGCCTCCCAAAGTGTGCGTCGGTCGCTCGTCAGCCCGCGACGGACCGATACTGGATTTTTGGAAGCATCGCGCGGTCGACGTTGGTTGGGTCATCGTTCTGGGGCCCGCTACACAACCCCGGTCCAAGCCGAGTAGCGAATACTGTTCGGCAGAAGTAGGGTTCGGGTTACCACTTACTACGGAAAATGTCAAACCAAGTTCCTTAAGAAACGCGCGTAGGTGGAATCAGAATTACATTCGCGGTACCGGCATGCGTTCGGAGGCGCTGGCGGAGCGGGCGGAAGCACTCATCCCGTTCGCAGGCGCTCTGTATGCAGCGCGTTTTCGGGTTGCCAGAAAACGCGACCCCAATCAGATGCACGAGCAGCCGCCACTGCGCCGCAACGAATCTGCTGGCACCAAAGGAAAACGACAGGCAAGGAGGGACCAACAGACGATTGGCGTTGACGGCAAAGCGCCGGTGAAACAAGTCCGAATATCGAGCGAGCCAGGCGCTAAGCAACGGCGGGCAGGAGATGGGGTCCGAGAAAAGCCAACGGGTTGGCAAAGCCTCAGCCACTGCGAGTCATCTGTGAAATCCGCGTGATCCGTGTGGCCGATAGGGCAAGAAAGCCGAAAGAAAACACTTCACAAATAGCGGCGCGCACACTATAAGTGCGACCATGAACATCCGACCCCGCAGTATTTTACTCGTCGCGCCGGTTGTACTCGCCTTCGTGGGTTGGCTGCTGCCAAAGGATGTGATCGCCCTCGATTTCTCGCAAGCGCGCGTCACGCAAGTTGTGCAGGACGTTAAAGTGGTGCCTACTGGCGCAGCGGCACGTCCGGCGACAGTCAACGAGACTGTTCATCAGGGTGCGGCCGTGCAGACCGGTACACAATCCCGAAGTGAGTTGACGTTCCAGGACCAGACGATCACGCGTCTCGGTGAGAATACCATTTTCACGGTCGGCCAGGGCGCGCGGACGGTCGAACTCGGTAGCGGACAGTTTTTGCTTTATGTCCCCAAAAAGGCCGGCGGCGCAAAGGTTAAGATGGGCTCAGTAACTGCGGGGATCACCGGCACAACCGTGCTGGGGAATGTAGACCCCAGCGGACTCGTCGAGTTCACCGTGCTTGAAGGAAACGCGTGCATGCACCTGGATAAATCCGGTCAGTCGATGTACGTACAGGCAGGCCAGAAAGTCACTTACGATCCGATGACCGGGCGGTTTGGAAACCCGGTGGACGTCGATATCCAGCAGCAATTGAGTTCTCCGCTTGTGAGGGATTTTAGCCGCCTGCCGAGCGCTGGGCTGATCGATCAGGAGGTTGCATTACAACGCGGCCGGGCCAACGACGATCTGGCTCGTGCGGTCGCGGCATCAGGTGCCACAATCGAGACAGCGTCGGCTGAGCGATTTCTCGCCGCGTTCAATTCCATCATTGTGCGTTCGGATCCTCATGCAACGTGCGTGCTCGTAGGAAGAGCAGTCAGAGCAAGACCCGATTTGGCAGACCGGATCGTCTCCGCGGCGATCACATCCGGCCGACCAGTCCGTGGATATTCCAAAGACTTTAGACAACCCGCCGGCAAAGAGATTTCGTGCGAGTGGGTCCAGTGCATCCTTCAATCGGCAATCGCCGCCGATCCCTCGGCTGAGAGAGAAATCACGAACGCGGCGTTGGCAGCGGCGCCGATGCTCCGCGACTGCATTTCGGCCGTAACGCCGTGTCCGGGTCAAAACGGGTTCATTGAAACCAACGCAATCGCTCCGATCGATCCGGCCAACTTTATTCCTCCGCCCGTTTCGCCGGAACAGCCGCCCACGACAAGCAATCGCCATTAAAAGGCGGCAAACCAGCAAGAGCAGTTTCGTTTTCACGCAAGCGGACTGCTGTGCTCTCGTTGACAACCAAATGGAACCGTTGGTTCCGCAATGGCGACCATCACTTTGAAGAACATTCCGGCAGACTTGCACCGGGAATTAAAGAGACGCGCAGAGGAACATCATCGCAGCCTGAACAAGGAAATAATCGCGACTTCAAAGAGCGCGACCAGCGGAACCATCCGGCTTGACCGACAAAGCTGGAAGAATCCGTTGGTTGGGCTCGGTCTCTGTTTTGCCGCCCGATCACTGCACGAGAGATCGATCGGTCGAAACGCGAAGGTCGATCGTGACACCCGGGCGCAAATGTGATTTACGTTGACACGAAAATCATCTGTTACCGTCTACATGGCGTCGCCGTTTTCCTCAGCCGCCGGTGCGGCTTGAGTCTCGTTAGCGCATGTGAATGGAGTTCGGTTGTTGACTGTCGACGCCAGATCCTGCACGAATTTCCAGAGGTCGTCATTTCGTTAAACGGATTCGTGCGAGACTGAGCTTCGGTCGCGAACCCTGATGCCATTACTGGCAATCGCTACGTGATTGCAGGCGACACGCCTGCCGCTACAGTTGCCGCCTATGCCTTACAAAGATCTTGCTCCGCCCGCGGGCGAAAAAATTACCAGAACCGACAGATTAAATGTGCCCGACCAGCCGATCATCCCTTTCATTCGCGGAGACGGAACAGGACCGGATATCTGGGCGGCGAGCGAGCGCGTGTTCGATGCGGCAGTCGAAAAGGCATACGGTGGCAAGAAGAAGATCGCGTGGTTTGAAGTTTTCGCGGGGCAAGCAGCAAAGGACAAATTCGATGAATGGCTGCCGGATGACACTGTGGAAGCGTTTCGCGAATACCTGGTGGGAATCAAAGGACCACTGACCACACCGGTCGGAGGCGGCATCCGCTCGCTCAATGTCGCGCTGCGACAGTTACTGGATCTTTTCGTCTGCCTCCGACCGATTCAGTACTTCAAAGGCGTCCCCTCGCCCGTCAAGCATCCGGAAAAAGTGAACATGGTGATCTTCCGCGAAAACACGGAAGACATCTATGCCGGGATCGAATACGCGGCCGGCACGCCTGAAGCGCAAAAAATTCTCGATTTTCTGCAAAAGGATTTTCCGAAGGAGTTCGACAAAATCCGTTTCGGAACAAAAGAAAAAGCGAACGCGTTTTGGAAGATGGTTGGCGCAAAAGAGAGCGATGAGGTCTGTGTTGGAATCGGCATCAAACCTGTCAGTTATTCAGGCAGTGTGCGCCTGATTCACAGCGCGATTACGTACGCGATTCAAAACCGTCGCAAGAGTGTGACACTCGTGCACAAGGGCAACATCATGAAATTTACCGAGGGCGCATTCCGCGATTGGGGCTTCGATATCGCGAAAAAGTATTTTGGTGCTGAGGAATTCGAAGGCGGGCCATGGTGCAGAATCCCGATGGGAAAGCCGGGGGCGGGAATTGTAATCAAGGACGCGATTGCCGACATCACACTTCAGCAGGTGCTGACGCGACCGGAAGATTTTGACGTCATCGCCACGTTAAATTTGAATGGCGATTACCTGAGCGATGCGCTGGCTGCGCAAGTGGGAGGAATCGGCATCGCACCGGGAGGAAATATCAATTACATCACCGGCCACGCCGTTTTCGAAGCGACGCATGGCACCGCACCGAAATACGCCAACCAGGACAAGGTGAATCCCGGCTCAGTGATTCTTTCCGGTGAAATGATGTTCCGCTACATGGGCTGGACAGAAGCTGCCGATTTGATTCTGAAAGGATTGAGCGGCGCGATCGAAAGCAAACGCGTCACGTATGACTTCGCGCGCTTGATGGATGGCGCGACGGAGATCAAGTGCTCGCAGTTTGGCGACAATGTCATCGAGCACATGTGATCGCGGACCGCTTCGCGGCCGCGAAATGACGAAATCCGAATGTCGAATGCCCAAACAATTCCAAATAATCAAATGACCAAACGCTCTCACCATCTGCTGTCGGGCTTCGTGCTTCGTAATTCATTCGTCATTCGTCATTCGTGCTTCGTCATTTGTTTGGCTCTCGGGATTGGCAGTGCACTCGCCGAAAAGCGCAACATCACTGAAAAGGATCTTTGGGATTTTGTTTGGATCGGTGATCCGCAGGTGTCGCCAGATGGCTCGCGCATTGCGTTCGTGCGCGTCACCGTCAACGAGAAGAAGGAAGGCTACAACACCTCCATTTGGTCGGTGCCGCTGGCGGGCGGCGAAGCGCCACGTCAATTGACGAAGGGCGATCACGACAGCACGCCTCGCTGGTCACCCGACGGAAAGTTCCTCCTGTTCCTGCGTACGACGGAAAAGAATGGCAAACCTGAACCGCCACAACTCGCAATGTTGCCGATGGCCGGCGGCGATTCCTTTGTTTTTACCGATTTGCCTAGAGGCGCCGGCAGTCCGGTTTGGGCGCCAGACGGAAAAAACATCGCGTTCATAAGCGAGACTAACGCGGAGGACCTTGCGAAACAGGAGAAGAAACAAGGCCAAGAGCAGGCTAAGAAATCTCAAACAGCTAGCGCCACTCCCGGATCGCGGTCATCCACATCCGCTAAGGGTACGCAGGACAAGTCGTCCGCGGCTACACCGAGTACAGACGAGCGTGAGAGCGACGTGCGCGTGATTACCCGCGCGGTGTATCGGCAAGACAACGAAGGTTACATCGATCCAAAGCATCCGGCTCATATCTGGACAGTGAGCGCCCCACGGAGCGCCGAAGAGAAAGTGAAACCGCGCCAGATCACTACCGGCCATTTCGATGAAGACAATGCAATTTGGTCGAAGGACGGTTCGCAAATCTATTTCACCTCGAGCCGGATAGACGAACCGTATTACGAACTGCCGAGAACAGATCTTTACTCCGTCCCAGCTGCCGGCGGCAACCCGGTGAAGATCACAACCATCGATCTAAACACGCAGTTCGGGCCAGGCGGCGGCGCGTTGTCTCTTAGTCCTGACGGAAAACAAGTCGCATTCCTCGCCGCGACGAACCAGCCGATTAACTCATACACAGAACCCGATCTCTGGATCCTTGATCTCTCACCAAACGCAAAACCAAAAAATCTCACCGCGAACTTTGATTTCGACATCGATGGTTTCGTTATTGGAGACAGCTCTTCGCCGCGGGCTGGCGGACCAAACAAGCCGATCTGGACGCCAGACGGAAAAGGAGTCATCGCCGTCTATTCCAAGGAAGGAAAACGGAATATCGGGCTGTTTGATTCCGCAAGCGGCAGCGTCACTGATTTAACATCGGGAAATCACGGCGTGATGAGTTTTCGCACAACGCCTGATGCTTCGAAGCTCGTCTACGTCTTATCGACGCCAACTAACGTTAACGATCTTTTTGTTCTCGATCGCGCAGCTCCCGGTGCAACGCCAAAGCAAATAACGAAGGTGAACGAGGAGCTGTTCTCGAAATTGAATCTGACCGAACCGGAAGAGATTTGGTACGACAGCTTCGATGGCAAACGCATACAGGCATGGGTCCAAAAGCCGCCCGGCTTCGACCCGCATAAGAAATACCCACTGATTCTAAACATCCATGGCGGCCCGCACGTCGCCTATGGCCACATCTTCGTTCATGAATTTCAATGGATGGCAGCAAAGGGTTACGTGGTGCTCTACCCGAATCCGCGCGGCAGCACGAGTTACGGCCAGGAGTTTGGCAACGTGATTCAATACCATTATCCAGGCGACGATTACAAAGATCTAATGGCCGGCGTCGATGACTTGATAAAGCGCGGTTACATCGATGACAAAAAACTTGGTGTGACCGGCGGAAGCGGCGGAGGATTGTTAACGAATTGGGTGGTTGGACAAACCGGACGCTTCGCTGCAGCCGTTTCGCAGCGCGATATCGCCAGCTGGGAAAACTGGTGGTACACGGGAGACTTCACCCTCTTCCAACCGAATTGGTTTAAAGCTCCACCGTTCGAAGATCCGGATGAGTATCGGGCGCGATCACCGATTAGTTACGTCACCAATGTGAAGACGCCGATGATGTTTATCCTCGGAGAAATAGACTATCGCACGCCGCCCGGCGCGGGCGGTGAACAAATGTTTCGTGCGTTGAAATTCCGCAAAATTCCGACTGTGATGGTCCGCTTCCCTAACGAGTCCCACGAACTTTCGCGATCTGGCCAGCCGTGGCATCGCGTGGAGCGGTTGCAGCACATTGTCGGCTGGTTTGACCACTGGCTGATGGCGGTGCCAAAGCCGGAATACGAAATTACCTTTGAGGAAGAGGTGCCGGCGAAATCGCGCCAACCCGAAAAACCTCCGAAATAATCGTACACCGTAGGGCGTTCGTGTCGGACGCCACCCAAGCCTAGTGGAAATCGTGCGACTCGCTCCCGACGAGTCCTTCGTGAAGGAGTGGTTTGATATTTTGCGCTTTGATCAAGACCACGCCCTCTGAATTCTGCACCTGCCCTTCGATGAGAAGAAAGGCTTCTTCAGTAATCACCAACCGGAACCGTTCGAATAAATCAGGATCAACAATCGCATTGGAAACGCCGGTCTCGTCTTCCAGACTGATAAAAACAAATCCTTTCGCCGTACCCGGACGCTGGCGACAGATGACGTTGCCGGCGATCTGAATCGTCGAACCGTGTTGCGCCTCAATAAGATCGTTCGCACGCCAAATGTTTGGCAATTTTTCTCGCAACAATTTCATAGGATGCGGTCCAGTGGTCAGATTCATGGTGTCGTAATCCGCTTTCACGCGTTCGGGCAACGTCATCGGGAATAGAGGGATTTTTGTAGAGCCGCTCGCCGCATGTGGTTCGGCGTTTGGCACAAACGCCGCTACAACCGATGGGCGCGTTAGAAGATCGTCATGCAGCGTTTCTTCCACGCGCCACATGGCAGCGCGGCGATGTTCGGCGAAACAATTGAGCGCGCCCAGTTCAGCCAGGGCCCGGAATTCATTCTTTGTGAACGGCACACGGCGCTTCAAATCGTCCAGCGATTTAAAGGGGGTGTCTTGCCGTTGCCTAACGAGCTCCTCAGTGTGTTCCTGGCGTAATCCGTTTATGACACAAAATCCGAGACGCACCGTGTTGTCGTCGACGACTGTGCAATGCCAATCGGATTGCGACACGCAAACCGGTTTGATGTTTACACTGTGCCGCTGTGCATCCTTCACAATCGTTGCGGGCGTGTAAAAACCCATGGGCTGATTGTTAATGAGGCTTGCGTAAAATTCCGGTGCGCGATGCACTTTTAAATACGCACTGCCATAAGCCAGAATCGCGAAGCTGATTGCATGCGATTCGGGAAAACCGTAAAGCGCAAACGACGAAATGGAGTGAATGATCTGGTCGATCTGGTCGGAAGCAATGCCTTTGCGTTCCATGGCGGCGCGGAGCTTCACGCTCACTTTGCGCATCCGTTCTTCGGACCGATGGAAGCTCAACGCGCGCCGTAATTCCTCGGCCTCGTTGCCGGAAAAATCGGCCATGATCATCGCGATCTTGAGCATTTGCTCCTGGAACAGCGGTACGCCGAGTGTGCGTTGCAGTACCGGCTTCAGGCGCTCATCGAAATAAGTCACCTGCTCCTTACCAGCGCGGCGCGCCAGATACGGATGGACCATGTCGCCCTGGATCGGTCCGGGCCGGATGATTGCGACTTCGATTACCACGTCGTAAAAGCATTTCGGTTTCATCCGCGGCAACGTGGCCATTTGCGCGCGGCTCTCGATTTGAAACACGCCGATGGTGTCGGCGTGCTGCATGATCTCAAACGTCTTCTCGTCATCTTTTGGAATATGAGCCAGATCGAGTGGTCGCCCGCGTTCGCGACACAATTCAAACGAATCCTGCATCACCGACATCATCCCCAGGCCTAACAAGTCGACCTTGACGATGCCGAGATCTTCACAATCGTCCTTGTCCCATTGCGCAACGACGCGGCCCGGCATTGAGGCATTTTCCAGCGGCACGAACGAGCTGAGTTTGTTCTGGCAGATAATCATGCCGCCGGAATGCTGGCCGAGATGTCGCGGCAAACCGTAAATCGCGCGATACAAGCGGATGAATGCCGGCATCCGTGGATGATTTTTCGGCAGACCGGCCGCTTCGATCTGCGCTTCCAATTCCATCGTGTGCGGGAAATCGCCGCTGGCGAACAGATGCGAGAAGCGGTCGATAACGCTCGGTGAAAAATTCAGCGCTTTGCCAATCTCACGCGCTGCGCTGCGCCCACGATACGTGATCACGTTCGCAGTCATGGCTGCGCCGTGTTTGCCATAACGCCGATAAACTTCCTGAATCACTGCTTCCCGGCGATCGCCGCTGGGAAGATCAAGATCAATATCCGGCCAGCCTTTGCGGCTCTCGTTGAGGAATCGCTCGAATACGAGATGATTTTCTACCGGGTCGACCGGCGTGATCCCGAGACAATAACAAACGGCGCTGTTCGCAGCGCTGCCGCGACCCTGGACCATGATATTGTTTTCACGGCAGAAATTGACGATGTCCCAAACGATCAAGAAATAGCCGGGGAAACCGAGCTTGCTTATCAGTGCAAGCTCTTCCTCGATCTGGCGTTTCACCTTCGGACTGATCGCTGCATAACGCTGTTGCGCACCGAACCAGACGATGGTGCGCAAAAATGAATCCATGCTGTGTCCAATCGGCACCGGATATTCGGGGAATTCGTAGCCGATATTTTCGAGAGAAAATGTGAGCCGCTCGGCGAGGCGCGATGTGTTTGTAATTGCTTCCGGCAAATCCGCGAAAATTGCGCGCATTGCTCGATCGCTCTTCAGATGGCGTTCGGCATTTTGCGTAAGCAATTTTCCAGCGGCATCGAGATGTGTGTGTTCGCGAATACAGGTAAAAACATCCAGCACTTCGCGTCCGTACGGCCTGGCATATTGCGCACCATTTGTAGCAAGGAGCAACAATCGATGCGCACGCGCCAGATCGATTAGTTCTCGATTAATCCGTTCCTCGCCGCGACTGAAATGGCGCTGAAGTTCAACGAAAACGTTTTCGCATCCGAATACATCGATTAAAAATTGAGCGCGATCTGTTGAATTCCGGGGAGCACGCGAGACGCGCGGGCTCCCCGATCCAAAAAGCACGACCAACCCTTCGGCAAACTCCGGCAACTCATCCCATTGCACTGCACATTTGCCTTTTTCGCTGCGCAGATGGGCTTGGGTCAACAGTTCGCACAAATGTTTGTAGCCGGTGCGATTTTCCACCAGGACCGGCAGAATGCTGCCGTCTTCCATTGACAATTCGGCGCCAATGATTGACCGGACGCCGTGCTCACGTGCAGCGACGGAAAATCGTTGCGCGCCGTAAACGCCATTGCGATCGAGCAACGCGATTGCCGGCATTTTCAGTTCCGCTGCGACCTCTGCTAGTTGCTCGGGGAAAGATCCGCCGCGCAAAAAGCTGAACGCGCTGCAGCAATGCAATTCGCAGTAACTCATTGCTGTCTGCCTCAGTCATAAACGCCGTCGATTTTCCAAACGCCGGCACGTTCGTGCGCGCGAACTAATTCACCATTTTGCAATTGCAGATCCCACTCGGCGCGAGCCCACGATTTTTCGTCCCACCAATTTCCGGAAATCAAATACGGGCCGAATTCATCAATTATCTTTCCGGACATTTCTGTACCTGCGAACGTGCGCCGGTAAATCTTCATCCTGCAAGACGGACGCAGATATTCCCGGCCGAAAGCGGCGCAGGGCTGCTGTAGCCTTCGCTGTGCTCAGCGTAGGACTTTCTCTGCTGGAGACAGCTGACACTACAGTCCACGAAAACGGCTGCATGCGAAATGCGTCGGGGCGATGGGTCTCTTCCAGAACCGGTGTGCCGATCCGATCGCTGCCGAGAAGAGCGGTCAAACGAGCGAGTGTTTCTGAGAGTTGATGAGGATTGCGCAATGTTGTCTCAAACAATCCAAATTGTTCGCGGGAAGGTTTGATCGGCTCTGCGCTCAGTGCCACTGCAACGATCGGATGCTCGGATCGAAAATTCTCCAGATGCGTCTGAAGCATCCGGAACAGAAGATCGACATCATTTGTCGGCTGCGGAATTTTGAAAACACGTTCGTATATTTGTTTGCCCGCCATGGCGGATTCGTTTCGCCAGTCGGACGAATCCGTCCCGTGGCGGAGCTGCCGCGAATTGGCGAAGGTGATTCGCAGGGTCAGTTCCTTCGCGACGAGATAAATTGCTGCCAAACGCACGGCGAGTTGCTCCAAAAAACGGCGGAGCACGAAAAGAAGCGGCTCGGCTGTTTCGATTTCGCGCTCGAACTCAAAACTTTCCTCGAACGACTCCGGCGGCTGAATCAGCTTGAGCACTCGACTGGATCGTCCGTTGGCGCGCTCCCACATGCGGATCGCTTCGGGGCCAAGTCGCCCGCCAAGTTGTTCCTTATCCAGAGCCGCCAGTTGGCCAAGAGTATGGATTCCCCACTTGTGCAGGATCGCGAAGATTTCCTGCACATCCATCTGCCCTTCCATGCAGATAATCTAAAGCAGAGCGGGATATATGTTCAAGTGAACATTTTGGAACATTTGTCATGTCGAGCGGAGTCGAGACATCTCCGATTCTTTCTTCATTTGATCCATACATCGAGCGATTCCTCGACTTCGCCTACGGATCCGCTCGGAATGACAGCTTCCGACAGAATGGAATTCAGATAATTTCCACCGGGCATTTCGGCAACGCCTGCATGAACGCGCGGCCGTACGGTTTTGTCACGATGCGATTGTCGAGGATGACGATGATACCGCGATCGCTCTTGGTCCGGATCAAACGGCCCACTCCTTGTCGCAATTTCAGAATCGCTTCCGGCAACGAATATTCAGTAAACGGATCGCCGCCGCGCTCCTCGATCAGTTCCAGTTTCGCCTCTATTAGCGGATGATCGGGGACGGCAAACGGCAGTCGCGTGATGATGACGTTCGAAAGCGATTCCCCTGGAACATCGACGCCGCCCCAAAAACTGTCTGTGCCGAAGAGCACACTGCGCGGCGTTGATTTGAATTGTTCAAGCAATTTGCTACGTGGCGCCCCCCCACCCTGGACGAGAACATTCATATCTTCGGTCGCAAAAAATTTTTCCATCGCGCCTGAGACCTGCTGCATGTCGCGATAGCTCGTGAACAGGACAAACGCGCGACCTTCACTCTGCTGTACGAAATGCGCGATCCAATGTTCGAGGGCTTTGTGATAAGCACCATCGCGGGGATCGGGCATCTTTTGCACCACGAACATCTTCATCTGCTTCTGAAAATTGAAGGGGCTACCGACTTGCAGCGGCTCGGCTTCCGTCGCACCTGTGCGCGCGCGGAAATAAGCGAGGTCCGGTCGCCCAACCGCCAGAGTGGCGCTGGTCATCACGCAACAGCAGTTCTCGCGAAAGAGCATCCGCCGCAACACCGGCGCGAGATCGATGGGCGCAGCGTGCAGTGCTAGGAAGCGTTCTGTTTTACCCGTGCGCTCCACCCAATACACATGCTCCGGTGCGCTTTGCTCCAGGAAAATCGAAATGCCCTCTCGCGCTTCGCGAATGCGCCGGCCGAACTCCTGCAGTTCCGCTTTGAGTATTTCATCGTCCGCGCGTTTAACAGCGTCGGCTACGCGGGCCTGAAGAGCGGTCAACCGCGCGGTAATCGTGTCCGGAACAAGTTCAACATCGCGCACCCGAAATTCGCGGCCTTTGCGAAAATTCGATTTCGAATCCACGGCGGAAAAGAATTTGTCGACGTCATCGACCAGTTCCGCCGCGAGTCGCACGCCAACCGCATCGCGCATCACCGTGAAAAGACCCTTGCGCGTACGCGCATTGTAGAGCCGCTGGATCGTCGATCGCAGTCCGTATTGTGACACGCCAATACCGATTTGCCTCGACGCGATCTGCTCGACGGTGTGCGCTTCGTCGAAAATGATAAAATCATTCGGGAGCACGAATCCGCTCTCGCGTTCTTCCTGCATGTCTGGGGACCCGAGCAAAATGAACAGCAGCGTGTGATTGAGCACGATCACGTCTGCCGCCAACAGCCGTTTGCGCGCCTGCTGGTAGAAACATCGCGGATCCTGGCCACAGGTCTTTTGAGTGCAAACATGCGCTTCGCTGCACACTTGCACCCAAACTTTTGAATCGGGCTCGACCGAAAGATCGCTGAGCGATCCATCACGCGTTGTCCTCGCCCATTCGGCCAACCGCTGCAATTCGCTGCGCTCCGGGCCGGTGAAAAGTTCCTGTTCGCTTTGCAATGCTCGCTCGAGGCGGCGCGGGCACAGATAATTTTGCCGGCCTTTCATCAACGTCGCCTCAAACTCGACCGACAGCACTTTCTTCAGAATCGGAATGTCTTTGTGCAGCAGTTGTTCCTGAAGATTGATGGTGTGCGTTGAAACAATTGCTTTCTTGTGGTGCTCCAGTGCGAAGAAGACCGACGGCACCAAGTACCCGAGCGACTTACCCACGCCAGTGCCCGCTTCGACTACCAGATGCTCCTCTTCCTCCAGTGCTTGGGCGACCCGCGCGGCCATTTCCTGTTGCTCCGGACGAAACTCAAAATTTTTTGCTTTCGAGAGCGGGCCTTTCTCGGAAAAGAATGCCCGAACGCGTTCCACGAACTCGCTGCCCAGATTGTCTTTTAACGCAATCATGACAAGGAAATGACGAAGAACGAATGACGAATGACGAAAAAAGCACGAAGCCCGAATGACGGAAAAACCAGGCCGTCATTCCGAGCGCAGTCGAGGCTGCAACGCAGCGGACGAAGTCCGCGAGGCCAGGCTTTCAATCCCGTTGCCATACCTATCGGTAACGCTGCGGGATCCTTCGACTCCGCTGCGCTACGCGCAGGATGACAACTTGTTTCATTCGTCATTCCTTCGAGCTTCGTCATTCGGATTTCGTCATTGTTTCTCTAGGAATTGGCACGCATGGCCGAGTTAAGTCGGCTAATTACTAGACCGTTTTTAAATCGCAATGAGACTTCTCGACCGATACGTCATTCGAAACTTTTTGCAGGTCTATCTTTACTGCATCGCCGGATTCACCTCGATCTGGCTGATCTTCGACGTCAGCGACAATATCTCGAGTTTCATAGACAACCATATCAGCCTCGCCCTGGTCGCTCGCTATTACGCGACACAGATCCCGCAGGTGTTCATTATTCTGCTGCCGGTTGCACTGCTCTTGTCCCTTCTTTTCGCGCTCGGGCGAATGTCGCGGTCGAATGAAATTGTTTCTATGCTGACGGCAGGCGTGAGTCTTCCTCGTGTTTTGCTACCGCTGATGGCCATGGGTCTGTTGACGGTAGCAGCCAGCATGGCGCTCAATTATTCGCTCGCCCCCCATGCCGAACTGGCACGCAAAACGTTTCTTGCAGAAGCGCAGTCCCGTCCTGGACGCAATATTCAAGGACAAGTCTTTCGCAATCGAACCGACTTGCGCACCTGGTTTATCCAGAATTTTCGCCTTGGCGACAACGCGTTTAACAACGTGCAGGTGCTGCAACAGGACGCAAAGGACAATATTGTCATCGGCTATTCAGCTGCCCGGGCATATTATCGGTCCGAAACAAAGACATGGGATTTGGAGAATGTACGGCTCGCCTACTACGATGCGGCTGGAAACATCACCAAGGAAGAATTTCGTCCCACGCTGACAATCGAGCACTGGAGCGAAACACCGTTTCGACTGAGCAGCGCGAACGTTCTGGCAGAATCCCTTAGCGTGCCGGAATTGCGCGAATACCTCCATTTCAACGCAGATTTTCCACCGACGCTATTGGCGCCATTTCGCACTCATTTTCAGTACAGGATTGCGTTGCCATGGACGTGCCTGGTCGTTGTGTGTATTGCTGCACCGCTTGGAATCGGTTACTCGCGTCGCGGTGTTTTATCGAGTGTTGCCGCCGCGGTGATTCTCGTATTCTCGAACAACTTCCTGGTACATCTTTTTCTCGCGCTCGGCGAAGGCGACCGTGTTCCCGCTTGGATCGCCGCGTGGACACCGAACATTCTTTTCGCGGCAATTGGTTTGTATTTGCTCTATCTTCGCGCCTCAAATCGCGAAGCGCCCAGCTTTAATCCGTTCGCTGCGCGTCGTATAGTTACGCGATGAATCCGCTTCCGAACGAATGGGCGATCAAGCATCGCGCGGACTCCTGCGCCGTGACGCAACGGCCGTTTGTGCCTGGCGAATATTTTTACACCCTTCTTTATCACGGCGCCGATGGCTACCGGCGCGAGGATTTGAGCGAAGAGGCGTGGCAAAGCCGGAATGAAAACATTCGGCCGTTTTCATTTTGGAAATCACGTTACGAACCGCGTCCGCCAAAACCGGCCGAACCCGTGCCCAAGGAAAGTGCCGAGCAACTTTTTCGCCGTCTAATGGCATCGGATTCACCCCCCGCAAATGCTTGTTACGTCCTGGCAGCCATGCTCGAACGGAACCGAGCTTTAAAGCAATTGAAGACCGAAGAAGCCCCAACCGGACGCGTGCTCATCTATGAACAGGGTTCCACAGGTGACGTGTTCATCGTCCCCGACCCTCAATTGCGGCTGGATGAATTGGAAAATGTGCAGAATGAGGTGGCAGCATTACTTCGCGGAGCTGCGCAAAATGGATAATATTTAGGGCAACATGCCAATGACCACAGAAACACCGGCAATCAATTACAAAATTGGCAATGAGCGCCTGATTGGCGTGACCGAAAGCGCAGCGCGCAAATTAGCGTCGCTGCTTAAAGAAAAAGGTCAGCCAGACGGTGCGCTGCGCCTCAAGGTAGTCGGTGGTGGCTGCTCCGGGTTGCAGTACGTAATGGATTTAGTGGAAGGACCAATGGCGCGTGACATCATGGTCCCCACTCAAGACGTGCGCCTCGTTGTCGATCCAAAGAGCGCGTTATTCGTTAGTGGCTCTGTGCTTGATTACAGCGAAGATTTGCAAAAAGGCGGGTTCAAAGTGACGAACCCAAATGCCGTCGCTCACTGCTCGTGCGGCGAAAGCTTCGCTGTTTAGACCCTCGGACAGGTCCTGCCGTACTACACCTTCAAGACCTCAGCTTCTTTGTGCTGGAGGTGATCGTCGATGGATTTGACGAAGCGGTCAGTGAGTTTTTGCACTTCAGCTTCCGCATCGCGCAGTTGATCCTCGGTCAACGTGCCGGAGGCCTTAAGTTTCTTCGCTTCGTCGATCGCAGTCCGCCGATTAGAGCGGACACGCACTCGCGCTTCCTCAGCCATCTTGCCGAGAGAACGGACCAGTTCCTTGCGTCGCTCTTCGGACAACTCCGGGATCGGCAGCCGAATAATCTTTCCATCAACTGCGGGTGTAATCCCGATCTTCGATTCCTTGAGTGCTCTCTCGATGTCTTGCACGGTGCCGGCGTCGAAAGGCTGGACAACAAGCAAACGCGGCTCAGGCGTCGTGATCAAGGCAAGCTGTTTTAATTTCATGGCGGATCCGTAGGCATGCACGTCGACGTTTTCCACCAGGGCAGGCGAGGCCTTTCCTGTGCGCACCGCGGCAAATTCGTGCACCATGTAATCGACGCTCTTTTCCATCGACATCTCCGCCTCTAGAAGAATGTCATCCGTGCTCATATCGGTGAATGTTTACTTTGGTGGAGCTTCATCGCAAACGAGAGTTCCAACGTTTCGCCCCAGCACAGCGTCGCGCAGGATTCCCGGCGTGTACATGTTGAACACAACGATCGGGATTTTGTTGTCCATGCAAAGACTGAACGCAGTCGAATCCATGACTTGGAGACGCTTCGTGAGCGCTTCGGTGAATGTGAGGCGATCGTAACGGATCGCATCCGGAAACTTGTTTGGGTCGCGATCATAAATGCCATCGACTTTTGTGGCTTTGAGGATTACGTCGGCGCGAATCTCACTGGCGCGCAATGCTGCTGTTGTGTCCGTGGAAAAATAGGGGTTACCGGTGCCGGCAGCGAAGATTACAACCCGACCCAGCTCCAGGTGCCGAACGGCGCGGCCGAGGATGAACGGCTCGGCCACATTGTTCATTTGAATCGCAGTTTGGACACGTGCCTCGACTCCGATTTGCTCCAGCGTACTTCGCAACGCTAGAGCGTTGATGACTGTGGCTAGCATTCCCATATAATCCGCAGTCGTACGATCCATGCCGCGATCCGCTGCGGAAAGTCCGCGCCAAATATTGCCGCCGCCGATCACTACAGCCACTTCGACGCCCAGATCCCGCACCTCCTTCACGCGCTCTGCGATCTCGCGCACGGTGGGAGGCGAGATGTTGTCGCGGCCGCCGTGCTGCTGCATTGCTTCACCGCTCAGCTTGAGGATGATGCGTTCATAAACTGGTGCTTCTGTCTGCATCGGTGACTGACAAGATCAACAGAAGCCGGCGGTTTTGGAAAGCAAATTGCTGATCGGGTGTGCGGGCGCTTCGCGGGACACGCTTTAAAGCTGTTCAGCGAGGCGCCCGCACTTCCCGGAATTAGCCTTCTCGCCGTAGGAGCGCACCGTGGCCGCGTAGAAATTTCGCGGCAATCATCCGCCTTTTTCCTTCAAGCTGCACTTCGGTGAGAGAGAGCGCGCCTTTGCCAGTGGCAACGATCAAGTCTTTGTCGCTGCGCAAAATTTCTCCGGGCTCGCCATTAAGATTGACAACTGAAGCTGAAAAGACTTTCAGATTCTGACCATCGACTTTCATAAACGCGCCAGGCCACGGATTGTACGCGCGAATTTTTCTCTCAATCGCTTCGGCTGATTCAGACCAATCGATTTGACCGTGCTCACGTTTCAGCTTCGGAGCATAAGTCGCGAATGCATTGTCCTGCGGAATGCGAGGGGCGTTCGCGGCAGCAACAAGTTGCAAAGATTCAAGCAACGCCTCCGGAGCGACCTGCGCCAGGCGATCATGCAACGATCCGCCGGTATCGTTCGGCAGGATTTCGACACTGCGCTGCAAGAGGATATCGCCAGTGTCGAGTCCTTCTGCCATGTACATCACCGTGATGCCCGTCTCGGAATCCCCTGCCGCGATTGCGGCTTGAATCGGCGCGGCTCCTCGCCAGCGCGGAAGGAGCGACGCATGCAGATTTAAACAGGCCAGATGTGGAATCTCGAGCACCTCACGCGGCAAGATCTGGCCATAGGCAGCGACAACAATCACATCGGGTGTAAGGCGGCGGACCTCCTCGATGGCCTGTGGATCTTTGATTCTCGGAGGTTGGAGAATCGCTATTCCGGTTTTCGCGATCTCCTTTTTTATTGGCGGAGATTCAATGCGCTGCTCACGCCCGACTGGCTTATCCGGTTGAGTAACGACGGCGGCGACTTCGTGCTCAGCGTTCAACAATGCTCGTAGCGTCGGCGCACCAATTTCGCCCGTGCCGATAAAGACGATTCGCATTCTTCAGTCGCCGCTCAGTGCAACCTCGCGGAGCGACGGGGACGCCGAGCGCCCATCGCTTGCGCCATCACTTTTTCGCCAGCCGTGACTTCGCGCCGGCCTACTGACGACCCGCAACCCGTACAGAGATAATCGAAGATTTCGCGATCAGGCAGGACTAACAAAAGCCGCTCGCGCACCGGCATCGCGGCTTTGCATTTTTCGCAATAAAGACTCGAGGCAGTAAAGCTTTCAAACTGCTGCTGGTTCATACGCGCCGTCGTTCACGCTCTCTAAGATATCGAGCAGAACTTTCACAGGCGGCTGAATCGCGTCAACCACGGTGATGAGCTCTTTCGAATAGTACGACAACACTGGTCTCGATTCTTTCTCGTAGATATCGAGGCGTCGCTTGATGACTTCTTCGTTTGCGTCGTCGAGCCGGTTCTCTTTCAGAGCGCGCTTCTTGAGCCGGTAAAACAGCGTCTCGCGATCGGGGCATGCGAGATGGAACACTTTCTTCACGTCGATCATCTCATTCATGATCTTGGCCTGACCGACGTTCCGGGGAATTCCGTCCAATACGAGCGTGTCGATGTCCGGCTTGAACTTGTGCCCATCTACCGCCGAGTCGATCGCCGCCCGCCAAAGCTCCACTGTGATTTCGTCAGGAACGAGTTGGCCTTTGCTCGAATATTCCAGGAAGGCTTTGCCGACATTTGTGCGCGTGTCGATGGAGCGAAAGACGTCGCCACAAGCGCAATGATAGTAACGCGGAATCGTACCAAGAGTTTTGCCTTGAGTGCCTTTGCCGCTACCCGGCGCACCAAAAAGGAGAAAAGTGTTATATCTCATCATCACAAACACATTTATACCGCAGCGCCCCAGCGCCAGACAAGCATTGTCATCCCGAGCGAAGTTGAACGAACCCTTGGATTAACTTTGAGGTTCTTCTACGGGGACTTGCGCCTGCGGTCGCCACTGCGATCTCCGCTCAAGATGAAGAAGAAGTTACGACGGGATCGACATTCACTCGTCGGCCGCGCCGATCGAAGCGAACATTTCCGTCAACCAGAGCGAAGATGGTGTAATCGCGGCCGAGCCCGACATTTTTTCCAGGCAAAAATTTTGTGCCGCGCTGGCGCACAATAATGTTGCCGGCTACGACCAACTCGCTGCCGAATCTTTTCACACCCAGCCGTTTGCTAACGCTATCGCGACCGTTCTTAACACTGCCTTGTCCTTTTTTGTGAGCCATTGAAAGAGTGGGTGGTTGTTAATCCTCGGCTTTTTTCGCCGCGGCCTTTTTTCCTCCAAAACTAATGCTTTTGATCTTAATACGCGTCAATTTCCGACGGTGCCCGACCGTGCGGTGGTAACCTTTGCGGCGCTTGTACTTAAACGCGATGACCTTCTTGTCCTTGCGTTGTTCGAGAACCTCAGCAGTCACTTTTGCTCCGGAGACAAGCGGGTTGCCTTGAGTCACGTCTTTTCCATCGGCAAACAACAGTACATCACCAAACGTGGCAGTTTTGCCCGGTTCGACGTCGAGAAGATCGATATCGAGCGTGTCGCCTTCCGCGACGCGAAACTGCCTGCCACCGGTTCTGATGATTGCGTAAGCCATAGTTTCTCTGGGGAGAAAAAGCCGGCCATAATTCCACATTTAGGGGCTCTTGGCAAACGGAAACCCGGCGCATGCCCAATCGCTGTAGTATGCGCTGTCTTCAGCAAATACGATTTCTCGCCAATATGAAACGAACGTTCCCCTGAGGACAGCGGACGAGAGCCGCTTATCAACGAACGAAAAAAAACTTCAGCTACGCTGCAGCCTCGCTCGTGTTGCCCAGGAGTTGCCGGTACAGCGCTTCATAGCGTTGGGCAGACACGTCCCACGAAAAATTGCGAGCCATCGCGCGTTTCATCAGTTTCGTCCAAAGGGGCTGGTCGCGGAAGATTTGACGCGCCCGTTTCATCGCGTCCCAGAACGCGTCGCTAGAGTATTCGTAACACAGAAAGCCATAACCGGTGTCCGTTGTCGGATCGTAATCTTCGATGATCTCCTGAATTCCACCGGTCACGCGCGCGACTGGCAGTGCGCCATACTTCAAGTTGTACATCGCGCCTAAGCCCGCCGGTTCGAAGCGTGACGGAATCAGGCTGATGTCCATGCCTGCCTGAATCAGATGCGCCACTTTCTCGTCGTAATCTTTTCGGTAAGCAAACTTGGTTGGAAATTTTCTGGCTGTGACTGCAAGTGCGGTTTCAAACGCAGGATCCCCTTCGCCGAGGATGATCAAACGGACATCGTCCCAAAGTAAGCGATCGAGGAGTGGCACCAGGATTTCGAAGCCTTTTTCCTGAACCACGCGGGTCACCATCCCAAAAACCGGACCGGCCGGTTTCGGCGCGAGGTTCATTTGTTTCAGGAGCGCTTCACGACAGGCTTCTTTTCCATGAAGGCGCCTCGCATCGTAGCGCACGGGAAGCAAACGATCCGAAGCCGGATTCCAACGCGTGTAATCCACACCGTCCAAAATTGCGCTGAGCCGATGCGCATTTTCGCGCAACACGCCATCCAAACCGCATCCACCTGATGGCGTCAGAATTTCGCGCCGGTAATGCTCGCTGGTAGTGGTGATTCGATCGGCATAAAGAATGCCGCCTTTGAGAAAATTTAGCCGGCCGAAAAACTCTACGCCTTGAAGCGTAAAGAATCGGTCCGGCAAATTCGTGAGATGGAAATCGATTCCCCAGAAACTGCCCTGGTCAGCGACGTGATGGATCGTCAGGACGGTGCTGAAAGGCAGTCCGTGTGCGTGCACGAAAACCGGCACCAGCGCCGGTGCCCAGTCGTGCATGTGTAAAATCTCCACTTGCGGTGTCAATCGGCGGGCCAACTCGACGATCGCTTTGCAGAAAAAAATGAAGCGCGCAGCATTATCGTCGTAGGGCTTGCCGCGCTCGCCGTAAATTCCGGCGCGATCAAAGAATTCATCGCACCGAATGAAAAACAGCTGCACGCCACTTGCACTGCGACCTTCCAGATATCGCGCGGAGTGGGTCGTGTCGCCGACTTGAATATCGACAGTTATACCTGTGTCCTTCTTTTTAAACGCGCGATTCTCGCGAATCTCACGGTAGCAAAGGCAGCGCCACGCTGACCTCATGCCCGCGGTCACGCAGCGCCGCCCGGCAACGCGTCCATGACATCTACCAGAGCGCCTGCCCGTTGCATCGGGGGTCCCTCTGCGCTGCTCATCAGAATCCTCATCGGTCTAAGGTGTTGTTAATGATTTGCACCCGATAAATATCGTTTTTTGACCCACTCAAGCGCTTCATTGGCGGTGCGCAGGCTTCCCTCTAGTTGTCGTGTCTCGACCGCTTCAAGGATCTCGCCAAATTCCGGACCGGGCTTAAAACCGAGTGCGATCAAATCGTCACCGCGCACCAACGGTGGCGGAATAATCGGTTCGTTCGCGAATTCTTCGCGTTTGCGCCGCAGAAATTCGTAATTGTCCAGCATGCGATGACTGCTTTCGCAATCGACCCGGTGCAGCTCCATCTCCTCGTTGAACGTTGGCCGTGCCATGAAACGTTTCAATTTAGCCACGCGCATTTTCGGCGTGTCTTTGAAAACCATGTGCTGCCTCACCATTTCAACCGCGGCTTCAATTTCGGCCCCCGAGAATCGCAAGCGCCGCATGATGGCCTCCGTCATTAGCGCGCCAATGCGGTCATGTTCGTTGAAACGGATGCGGCCCGTATTATCTACGGTCGCGGTCACCGGCTTTGCCACGTCATGAAATAGCACTGCAAAAACCAGCGGAACGGAAACTGTTTCAGGAAGCATCGACAACATCAGCCGGGTATGCACAAACACGTCGCCTTCGGGGTGGAATTGTTCGGGCTGCAAAACGCCTTTCATTGCATCAAGTTCTGGCAAAATTGCGCCCATCAGACCGCTTGCATCCAGCAGGTCCCATCCACGTAGGCGATTCGGCGACAAAAAAATCCGCACCAATTCCTCGCGAATTCGCTCTGCGCTGATCTGATTGATCGAAGCCGCATTGGCCACAAGCGCGTCCCAGGTTTCTTTATCGATCTCGTAATCGAGCACAGCCGCGAAGCGCACCGCTCGAAGCATGCGCAAACGATCTTCCGCAAATCTTTTCGCCGGGTCGCCTATTGCACGCACTAACTTTGCAGCGATGTCGGTTTGCCCGCCGACAAGATCAATCACATTCCCCGCGACTGGATCGTAGAACATTCCATTGATGGTGAAATCGCGTCGCTTTGCGTCTGCTTCGGGCGAGGAAAAATGCACCGCGCTTGGGTGCCTACCATCGATATAAGCGTCATCGGAGCGAAAGGTAGCCACCTCAAACTGAAAGCCGTCCTCCAGCACGATAATCACACCGAAATGTGCGCCAACCGCGTATGTGCGTGGGAAAAGCGCCTGTACGTTTTCTGGGCGCGCGTCAGTGGCGATGTCGTAATCCTTAGGTGTCAATCCTCGTACCATGTCGCGAACGCAACCGCCTGCGAAATACGAGATATGCCCCTGCTCCCGCAAGCGCGCCGCGACTCTGCGCGCGGTCGTTTCCATGGGCGAAGATTTCATACGACCATTGTAGCCGGTTCGATGCGCGAAGCGCAACGAAAGGTAGGGTCATCGCGCGGCGATATTCGGACGCCGCAGCGCAGCTTCCCTACCCGGCGCTTTTCTGCCTTCGAAACGAGTGAATGATAAACAGCACTACTGCAATCGAGATGCACGAATCGGCAACGTTAAAAGCAGGCCAGGGATCGGCGTACCGGACGTGTAAATTAAAAAGGAGAAAATCGATCACGTGTCCGTAGAGCAGACGATCGGTCAGATTTCCCAAAATCCCCGCAAGAAGAAGCGCCAGTGACACATCTCGCCACAGGTCAAATGTTCGGGGTCGCACCAACAGAACCGTCACGACGACCAATGCGATCAAGGAAATTGCAACGAAGAAAGTGTTGTTGCCCTTGAAGGATCCAAACGCGGCGCCGGTATTGGTGACGTTAACCAGATTAAAGAAGTCGGGCACTACAATCCGAGCATCGTAAAGGCTGACGGATCGCAGTACCCAATGCTTCGTCAGTTGGTCCAAAGCGTAAAGCGGAAGTGAGAGGAAGAGGATGAATTTCACGATGAGATCCTGTCATTTCGAGACGCAGCAAAGCCGCAGTCGAATAGTCCCGTAGCAGTACGCGGCCCGTAAGGTCAGTGGATCATTCTCAACTTCGCTCGACATGACGAATTAATGCGCGACCACCACGCTCTCGCACCGATCGCACAAATCGGGGTGCGCTTTACTTGTACCAACTGACGGCCGATGTCGCCAGCAGCGGGCGCATTTTTTGTACGGCGTTTTCGTCACCGAAGCGCTCGCTTCTTTCGCCTGTTGAATCGTCAAATCACTCAAAATAAAAAATTCCTCGAGTTCATCTCTGGGGATTTTTTCTGTGACATCGGAATCCGAATTCAAAACCACGCGGGCCTCCAACGTGTTGCCGATCACTTTTTCCTGACGCGCGCGCTCGATCGCCTGCCCAATGATGCCGCGCAATCTCAAGAGCTCTTCAACCTGGTCGATTGCCTTGCGACCACGGCCCTGCGCCTGAGGAAATTCCTGTAGATGGACCGAGGAACTAGCCGAATAGCGCCATGCTTCCTCAGCAGTGAAAACAAGAACCGGCGCGAGCAAGCTGCAGAGCGCATCGAAAATTTCGCGCATCGCCGCTTGTGTTGCACGACGACGTGACGAATCCGGTGCGTCGCAATACATCCGGTCTTTGGTGATGTCGATGTAGAGGCTGCTGAGATCGACAGCGCAAAACTGATTTAGCGCGTGGTAGACCTTGTGGAATTCGAATTTTTCATACGCGGACCGGCAAATCCCGATCACTTCGTCCAACCGCTCGAGAATCCAGCGGTCTACCAAGCTCAAATCTTTCCCGGCATCCCCGGTTCCTGATTCGAAGTCATTCAGATTACCGAGCAAAATCCTGATCGTATTGCGAATGCGCCGATAGGTATCACCGAGCCGCGTAAAGATCTCTTCCGAAAACGGCACGTCGGTCGTGTAATCAATGCTGCTGGCCCAAAGTCGCAGCAGGTCGGCACCGTGCTTTCCGACGAAGTGATCGGCAGCGGTTGGTTTCTCGTACGTGCCGGATTTGGAAATCTTCTTCCCGTCCATATCGACCACGAATCCGTGCGTCACACACATTTTGTACGGCGCACGATTATCCAGTCCGATGCCGGTCATCAGCGATGATTGAAACCAGCCGCGATGCTGGTCCGTCGCCTCGAGATACATGTCGGCAGGATCCCGCAACTCGGGATGCACAGCGCACACCGCCTTATGCGAGACGCCGCTATCGATCCAGACGTCGATCGTGTCGGTGCCCTTGATGGTATCCGGCGACAATCCAACTTCCTTCGCCAGAGTGGCATCATCCAATTCGAACCAGATATTTGAGCCGCGCTGCTCGACCAGATCGGCCAACTTGCGGATGATCTTTGGATCGAGAATGGCTTTGTCATCTTTGCTGTAAAAAACCGGCAACGGCACACCCCAGCTGCGCTGACGCGAGATCACCCAATCAGGTCGCGACTCCACCGTTCCTGCGATGCGATTTTCGCCCCACGCGGGAATCCATTTTACTTCATTGTGAATCGCTTCGAGCGCTCTCCCGCGCAACGCATCGATGCGGATGAAAAACTGATCGACATTGCGAAAGATGATCGGTGTTTTCGAGCGCCAGCAATATGGATACGAATGATGGAACTTTTCTTCGCCCAGCAGCATCCCCCGCTCGCGAAGCAATTCGACAATGTCGGGGTTGGCGTCGAACACATACTTGCCGGTCAGTTTCGGCAAACCAGCTTCATCGGTGTAACGGCCGTGATCATCGACCGGCGATAAGATCGGAAGTTTGTGTTCCCTTCCTAAGACGTAATCGTCGGCGCCATGACCGGGTGCGATGTGCACCAAACCGGTGCCAGAATCCATCGTGACAAAACCGGCCGTGAACACCGAAACTTCGCGATCCAGAAATGGATGGTGCGCCTTGATTCCTTCGAGATTCGCTCCGGGAAATGAGGCGAGCGGCTTTCCGACTGGTTGTAATCCCGTGGCTGCAGAAAACCGTGGGATCAGTTTTTCGGCAAGAACTAACGTTTCAGAAGTTCCATCTCGCGAAAATTCCTGGACGACATAGTTCTCTTTTGCATCCACAGCGACGGCGAGATTGGCCGGCAACGTCCAGGGAGTTGTCGTCCAGATGGCAATGCTTGCTTTGACGAGCGCGTTCCGAGAAGGCCCGCCACCAACGATTGGAAATTTGACGTAGACGGCGGTGTCATCGCGTTCTTGATATTCCACTTCGGCTTCGGCGAGGGCGGTCTGCGCGCCCGTGCTCCAAAAGACAGGCTTCTGTGCTTCGTACACCAGGCCTTTCTCGACGAAAACTGCGAACGCGCGCAGAATTTCCGCTTCGTATTTGGGATCCATCGTCAGATACGGATGTTCCCAGTCGCCAAACACACCCAGCCGCTTAAACTGTTCGCGTTGGATGTCGATGAATTTTCGCGCGAACGCTTCGCACTTTTTCCGGACCTCCAGCGGAGAAAGCTCGCGCGATTCTTTGACCACTTTGTATTCGATGGGAAGACCATGACAATCCCAGCCGGGCACGTAGGGCGCGCGTTTGCCGAGCATCGTCTGCGATTTCACAACGAAATCCTTGAGGATTTTGTTAAGCGCAGTGCCCATGTGGACATCGCCGTTCGCAAAAGGCGGACCGTCGTGCAAAACGAACAGTTCCCGGCCCTCTCGCGATTTTTGAATCTCCTGGTAAAGCTTCGCTTCGTCCCATGCCCTGAGCATTTCCGGTTCGCGCGCGGAAAGATTCGCCTTCATCGGAAAATCCGTGCGCGGCAGGTTCAACGTGTCTTTGTAATTCTGGCCCATGGCGAGCGGGCGACGCTAACATCCGTCAACCGACGAAGCAATGCGGCGACAGGTATGATCTCGACGTCGCAAGAAATGCAATCAGCTCAAATGGAGAATGCGTCAGCCACGAGTCGCGCCTGCTCGCGCTTGTGTCGGGCGAGCGAGCCGACAGCCGGGCTGGCACTGGCTTCACGGCCGGCATAGGCGATCTCGGTACAGAAAAGCGTTCGCAATCGCGGTTCCATAAATGTCCATGCACCCATGTTTTGCGGTTCTTCCTGGCACCACACAAGCTTAGCGGCTTTTGAAAACGGCTTGAGCATTTCACGCAGCCTCTTCTCAGCGAGTGGATAAAGTTGCTCGACGCGAATGAGCGCTGCGTCGTCGATTTTGCGTTCACTGCGATACTTCAACAAATCGTAATAGACTTTGCCGGAACAGAAAATAATCCGCTTCACATCGTCCGCGGGACCAGCTTCAGGCGCGCCGAGAATTTCTTCGAACCGGCCATGGATGAACTCTTCGGCGGGCGACGATGCATGCTTCGCGCGCAATAGACTTTTCGGTGTGGCGATGATGAGCGGTTTGATGAAGTCGCGTTTCATCTGGCGGCGCAACACATGAAAATACTGTGCAGCAGTCGTAAGATTGCAGACTTGGATGTTGTCCTCGGCACACTCTTGAAGGAAACGTTCGATGCGCGCACTGGAATGTTCCGGCCCCTGGCCTTCGTAGCCATGCGGGAGCAACAGCACGATCCCGCTGGGTTGTTGCCATTTCGATTCTGCTGAGACGATGAACTGATCAATGATTGTTTGCGCAGCGTTGACGAAATCGCCGAATTGCGCCTCCCACAAACAAAGCATCTTTGGATACTCAAGTGAGTAACCGTAATCGAAGCCGAGCACGGCGGCCTCAGAGAGCGGACTGTTGTAAATGCAGATGCGCGCTTGCTTTTCCGCCAGATGCATCAATGGCACGTACGATTTACCTGTCTTCGCGTCGTAAAGTACCGAATGCCGCGTGCTGAACGTGCCGCGCGAACTGTCCTGACCCGATAACCGAATAGGGATTCCCTCCAGGAGCAGCGACCCAAATGCGATTGCTTCGGCAAAATGCCATTCATACGGGCCGCCGTCTTCGAAGACTTCGCGCTGATGATCGAGCACGATGCGTTGGATTTTCGATTGAACCTCAAAACCCTCCGGGACACGCGTCAGACCATCGACGACCGTTTTCAGCGTTTTCTCACTGATAGCCGTCGGCTCGGATTCGTTCGTGTATTCAGGTTGGAAGATGGCTGTTGATTCCCTGAATCTGGCTTTCTGGTTCGCTCTGCGTTTTTCGATCGCGTTCACCTCATCGCGCGTCATTTCCAGTCGCAGGCCGAACTCGATCTCAAGCGAAGCCGCGTCGTCTTCGCTCAGCGTTCCTGCATCGAGCAACTCGCGCTTATAAAGCTGCGTAACGGACGGACGTTTCTCGATCTTTGCGTAAAGATCGGGCTGTGTGAACGATGGCTCGTCGCCTTCGTTGTGGCCGTATCGGCGATAGCAATACAAGTCGATCACAACGTCGCGCGCGAATTTTTGGCGGAAGTCGAACGCCAAATCGCTGACAAACTTCACCGCGAGCGGGTCATCGCCGTTCACGTGAAAAATCGGCGCTTCAATCATCTTTGCTATGTCCGTGGCGTACTGTGATGAGCGCGCATCTTTGGGAAGTGTGGTGAAACCGATTTGATTGTTCACAACTACATGAATGGTGCCGCCAGTGCTGTAACCGTGTAACTGCGACAAATTAAGCGTCTCGGCGACGATTCCCTGTGCGATGAACGCTGCATCGCCGTGCACGAGTAGCGGCAAGACCTTTTTCCGGTGCTCGGTATCGCCGCGAATTCGCTGTCGAGCGCGGGCTTTTCCTTCGACGACCGGGTCGACAGCTTCCAAATGGCTCGGGTTCGACGAGAGTCGGATTTCGATCTCGTCGCCTGAGGTGAGCCTCCGCACCGCCTGGTAACCGAGGTGGTATTTCACATCGCCATCGCCAGCGACCAAATCGGGAATGTAATTCTCGCTAAACTCGGTGAAGATGATTTTGAGCGATTTGCGCAGAAAATTCGCAAGCACATTCAGCCGTCCGCGATGCGCCATGCCCATGCAAATCTCCTCAACGCCGCCGTCGGGGCATTTGTGGAGGATTGTATCCAGAGCGACCAGCAGCGTTTCCGCTCCCTGCAACGAAAAGCGTTTTTGTCCGACGTAGCGGGTGTGCAGAAAAACCTCGAAGGATTCGGCTTCAAGTAGAGCGCGCAACAACGCTACCTGTACTGCCCGAGGCGTAGAATGTTTGTGCGGACGTGTTTCCACTCGGCGCCGGATCCATTCACGGACTCGCGGATCCTGGATATGCATGAACTCCGACCCGATCGAATCGGCATAAATTCTTTCGAGCCCCGCGACCATGTCGCGCAAAGTCATCTGCCGATTATCCAGGAAGAACTTCGACGAAACGCGAAGATCGAGGTCGGAATCGGTGAACCCAAACTCGCTCAGGCGCAGCAAAGGATTGGTCGGCCGCTTCTCTTCCAAGGGATCCACACGCGCGATCGTGTGACCCAGCGAGCAATAAGCGTAAATCAACCCATCGACGCGCGTCTGCAATGCTGCTTCGCGAGCCTCGACGCCGGCTTCAGTCGCACCGTTGCGTTCCGGAAGATTCCCCAGTTCGAATCCCTCAAAAAAAGCAGACCATCCCGAATCGACCGAATCAGGGTTCTCCTGCCAAAGGCGATACTTTTCTTCGATCAGATGAAGATTTGCGCGTGAGTCAATTGAAGTGCGCATAATGGATCAATCTCGGATGATTACGCATCGCGGCAAGTTGACAGTCTGAAGGCTGCCTCGTTACTTGCTGGCGTATGCCTCTGAAAAATCGTGCTGTCTGCGCGGTCGCAGCATCCCTGATCATCGCGACTTCGGCGCCCTGTTTTGCGCAGGCCGATCCGGCTTCAGAACCAGCTGTTTTGGCTGTGGCGAAGGTTTTGCCGGCAGTTGTGAATATCAACACAGAGCGAATCGTTAAGCGCACCGTTCGCGATCCGACTGACGATTTTTATGCGCAATTCTTCGGCTACAATAGGTTTCGACCGCGTGAAGTCCGTCAGACACTGCAAAGTCTGGGGTCCGGTTTCATCATAGACCCGTCGGGTTACATCGTGACGAACCAGCATGTGGTCGAGCGTGCCGCGGACCTGAAGATCCATGTAACCGCTCACGACGGGAAAACCTATCGCGCGCATTACATTGCCGGCGATGACAAGACCGATCTGGCATTCATCAAAATTGACGCCCAAACCGATTTCCCCTTCATCAATCTTGCCGATATTTCGGCAAACTTGCTCGGTCAGACCGTGATCGTAGTGGGCAATGCGGTCGGATACGGAAGCTCCATCAGCCGAGGGGTCTTGAGCGCGGTCAAACGGAACATCACCGTTGATGACACTGAGTATAAGGATTTGGTGCAGACGGATGCTGCAATTAATCCCGGCAACAGCGGCGGGCCGGTGATCGATCTCTCTGGCCGGTTGGTCGGTATCGCGTCCGCGAAAATGGCATTCACACCACAAGGCCTTCCTACCCAGGGAATGGGCTTTGCCATTCCAGCCGATGTTGTTCGTGACAGCGTCAATCGCTTCAAGCAGGTGGCGATGAAACCGGGCAAACCAAAAGCCTCGTCTACACCTGCCGAACCTAGCACAGGCCAAGTCGAAAAATTATTCGGGCTGCAGCTGCAAGACTTGAGTTCAGAATTAAGCGATGCGTTTGGTTATTTGCGCGGCCGTGGCGTGTTAATTACGGCAGTGGAACCGGATAGCCCGGCGGACGAGGCCGGAATCAAACGCCTCATGGTCCTGTATCGCGTTAATAAATCGACCGTCTCTTCCGTGAAACAGGTCGATGAGGCGCTACAGTCGGCCGAAACAGGCGCTAACGTGGAATTTACGATTGGCATGATCCGCGCGCGTGGGGAGAACCATGAGCTTGCCACCCTGACTCTCAAAGCGCGGTAAGAAAATTGGCAACGCAATAGCAGTTCGGTTGTCTCATCGAAGTGTCGCAAAATGATCAAGGTTGAGAATTTAACCAAACGGTACGCTGGTCACACCGCTATTCAGGATTTGAATTTCGAGGTCAACCCTGGCGAGATCATGGGTTTTCTCGGACCGAACGGGGCCGGCAAAACCACTACAATGCGCATCCTGGCGGGTTTTATGCCGCCGACTTCCGGCCGGGCTAGCATTGCCGGCTTTGATGTCTTCAAGCAATCGCTTCAGGCGCGGGCGCACCTTGGCTACATGCCGGAAAATGTTCCGCTCTACAGCGACATGCGCGTGACGGAATATCTGAATTACCGCTCGGCGCTAAAGGGTGTGCCGCACCGGCGCATTTCAGAGCGGGTTGGCGATGTGAAGGAACTTTGCGGTCTCAAGGACGTTGAACGAAAACTCATCGGCACTTTATCGAAAGGCTACCGTCAACGTGTCGGACTGGCGGACGCTTTACTCGCGGAGCCCGACCTTCTCGTTCTCGACGAGCCCACGATTGGTCTCGACCCAAATCAAATTCGGCAGGTGCGGGAGTTAATTAAGAATTTGGGTAAACAGCACACGATTTTGCTTTCAACGCACATTCTGCCCGAGGTGGAGATGACCTGTAGTCGTGTAATCATCGTGCACAAGGGACGAATCGAAGCGTGCGACACACCGGAAAATTTACTGGGGAAAATCAGGCAAGCCGTTGGCGTAGAGCTGGAAGCGAAGGTCGGGAACGACAACGGCGAAGAGCAATTGAAGAAGATTCCGGGCGTGCGGGACGTAGTCACAGACGGCGAGGAAGAGTGGAAGAAATTCTCACTGCGAGTCGAATCGGGTGCGGACGTGCGCGAAGAGGTTTTCCGCCTCGCAGTTGAACGCCATTGGGCGGTCCGCGAACTCACTCAGCGCCGCGGAACGCTCGAGGACGTTTTTGTCGAGCTGACCCATCCGGATCAAATCTGATCGAGTAAATCGAGTAGTGCGAAGCAATGCGTAAATTCTGGACCCTGCTCACCCGCGAAGTGCGCAGTTATTTCTATTCTCCAATCGCGTACATCGTGATGATCTTTTTCCTGATCATCAGTGGGATCGATTTTTATTTCCAGGTCTCGTTCATGAACCAGCGCCAAATGCAATTCACAATCCAGGAGGCGTTCTTCAATTCGGTCTTTTTCTGGTTCGCGTTCGTTTTGATTTTTCCGTTGATCACGATGCGCTTGTTTGCCGAGGAATTTAAGCTTGGCACCATCGAACCCCTCACGACTGCGCCTGTTCGGGACTGGCAGGTAATACTCTCGAAATTTTTTGGCGCGCTTGTCTTTTACCTGATCCTCTGGATCCCGACGCTCGTTTATTTTTGGATTTTTGAGAAGGTAACGAACCAGCCAGCCGCGCATTCTCCCGGAGCCTACTTCGGCTCTTACCTGATGCTTTTGCTGCTTGGAATGTTTTATCTCTCTATTGGTTGCCTCACATCGGTTCTAACCAGGAACCAGATTATTGCGGCGATCATTTCGTTCTGCGCAATTACGCTGCTGTTTTTCCTCGGCTTGGTACAGTTCATTCTGCTCGATGTAACGTCGGAGACGCGCGATTTGCTGGGTTATTTTTCTGCGATCGAACACATGGGAACCTTCTCCCGGGGTATCATCGACACGCGACCGATTGTTCTCTACGTAAGCATGACCATCGTCATGCTGATGCTCACCTATCAGGCCTTTCAATCCCGCAAATGGCGGCTCTGAGACATGGCCGAAAAAATTCAACAGCCACGCACCCGCCGGAGAATGAAGATTGGCCGGGTCCGTATTGGTCTCAATGTCGTTGTCCAGATCGTGCTGATTCTATTTTTGGCCGCGATGGTAAATTCGCTCGCTTTCAAGCACTACAAGCGTTGGGATTTTTCGCGCGACGAGAAGTACACGTTGTCAGACAAGACCAAGCGTTTCCTTGACACGCTTAAGGGTAAGATGCGGATCACGGTTTTCTTCTCTCCGAATACGCCGATCACCACAGACGTCCAGGACCTGGTGACCGAATATCAGTACGCGGGGAAGGGAAAAATCGACGTCGAGCGAATCGATCCGGAGCGCAGCCCTTCCCGTACCAAGGAGTTTTTCGATAAATACAAGGTCGTGACCGACGAGAGTTTGTTGGTGCTCGATTACGACCGGCGAAACAAGACAGTGAAGGCATCGGAGATGGCCGATGTTGATCAAAGCGGAATGGCGGTTGGCGAAGGTCCCAGGGTGGCCTCATTCAAAGGCGAACAGGCGATCACCAGCGCGATGATCGACCTTGTAGAAGGAAAAAAGAAGACTCTCGGATACGTCACCGGTCATAAGGAACCGACAATTTCGGCCCCCACGAGCCCGATCTCGCTGCTGAAGCAGTTTATCGAGAATGAAAATATTAAGTTTCAAGAGCTGAACCTTCTCGATCAGCCTGCAATTCCGGCTGATTTGAATGCAGTGATGATCGTCGGGCCGCAGTACGATTTTTCCGAACGCGAAATGCAAGTGCTCCGTGATTTCTGGGACAAACAGGGACGCGTCCTGGTTTTTGTTGATCCGGCAGCGAACACACCCCGACTACGTGCCTTTTTTGATGAAATCGGCGTCAAGGTGAATGACGACCGGCTAATGGTCTTCGTGCGCACGGGAATTCAAGAGCTCGCACTGACAAGAGACGTTCAGGCGCATTTCCTCGCCGACAGCCCGATTACGAAACGGCTCGCCGACGTGCGGTCCATTTTTGTTGGCGGCACAGCTTCACTCACACTCGATCCGAACCGGGGCCGAGCCATCAACATCCAGCTGCAACCGCTCATCCAGGCGGAAAAAGGTTACTTTGCCGAGACCGATTACAACACAGATAATCAGGCTAAGCTGCAGGCGGACGCGCAAAAAGCGGGCGATACGCCGCTGACAATCGGCGCTTCAGCGGAAAAAGGTGGCAGCGCCGATGCTCGCGTTCAGGTGAACTCCTCACGGCTCGTCGCGGTTAGTAATGCCACCTTCGTTCAAGATACTGCCATCATGCAGGATCAGGCGGCGCTCGATTTTGTTTCCGGCGCAGTAAACTGGCTGTTGAGCCGCGAACAAATGATCGGCATCGCGCCAAAAATTCCGAAGCCTCTCACGTTCAGTCTGGATCCGGAGGGATTGCGCCGGCTGCGCTGGCTTCTTCTGGTCCTGATGCCGCTGATTCCCGCAGCCATTGGAACAGTCGTCTGGTGGCAACGTCGCGTCTGAAATGAATTGGAGAAACACGCTGATCCTGGCGATGGTTGCGCTCGCAGGCATCGCTTATTTCAGGTTCTTCGAGATGAAGCGGCCGAGTACAGGAAGAAGCCATGCGTCAATCGCAGAACATGGTGAATGTCGATCGAACCAATATCGATGGGATCGTGATTCAAAACGGCGATCAAAAGATCGAGTTGCGACGGCGCGACAACAAATGGCGTTTGGAAACGCCGATTAAGGACCAGGCCGATGGGGCGTTGGTCGAAACTTTGTTGTCGGACTTGGAGAACTGGCAAAAAGCGGGAACCATTCCGGCTAAAGAGATCGATGCCGATAAGAGCAAGCTGGCCGAGTACGGCCTGAACAATCCAAAACTGAAACTCAAATTGCTCGGGCATGATCGGCCGCCGGAAATCCTGTTCGGCAAAGACGCTGCAATGGAAGGCAGGATGTATGTGCGGTTCCAAAACTCAAAGGAAACGTTTCTCGCCAGCCAATCGGTTAAGAAAGACATCGATAAGAAGCCAGAGGAATTTCGAGACAAAAAACTGACAGACTTAAGTAACGCGCAGGTGCGTCGCGTGGTATTGAAAACGCCTGCAGGCGAAATCGAACTGGAGAAAAAAGATACAAATTGGGAAATTCTCAAGCCGCTCCGCGCCCGAGCCGACGACGAAAAGGTTAATGACTTGATCTCGCAGGTCACTTCGTCGCGCATCGGACAATTTGTAGCTGACGATCGTGGGGATCTGCGTCCTTACGGATTAGCGGAGCCGCGCGGATCAATCACGCTGTTCGATCAGGGGCAGAAAAAAGATCGCAAAGTCGAGATAGGCGAATCCATCAAGGTCGCCGGCCGTGAGGACAAAGGCCAGACGCTGCAATTTGGGGGGATACCCGAAAAGGAGACTGACCAAATCTACGTACGATTCGCTCCTCGCGGCTCTGTTTACACGCTGCCGAAAAAACTCGAAGAAATCCTTAATACGAAGCCGGCCGATTTGCGAGACAACCACCTGGTTCGGATTGACACTAACTTTCTTGACCGGATCACCGTCGACGCACCGGGAAAAACCAAAACGATTCTACCGCGCAAAGATCGGAATTGGACTATTGCCAATCGCAATAACGCGCCGGCGGACTCAGGCTCGGTTCAACGCATGATCGATGCGTTGCAGAACGAGCGGGTAACAAAATTCGTGGAAGATGTCGCGTCTAATCTGCCGAAGTACGGATTGGATAAGCCGCAGCTGCAATTGACGTTCAGTTCGTTTGCCTCGGAAAATACCGCCGAAACCAAAGCAGGAGAGGAGCCTTTCGCCACAATTGCCTTTGGGAAAGAGGAAGGCGACAACGTTTACGCGCGACTAACGGATGAGCCATTTGTCGTGGCGGTACGTCGCGCTCTACTCGAGCAGATTTCATCCGATCCGCTGCGCTGGCAGGATTTATCGATCTTTAAGTTTAAGCCGGAACAAATTCAGACGATAAATGTCACCTCCGATAAAGAGCTGTCGTTAGGACGGGACCAAAACAATCAGTGGCATTGGTTGAAAGGAAGCGGCTCAATCAATCAGGCCAACTTGCAATCGATCCTTAAAACCCTGTCGAACTTGTATGCGGTGCGCTGGCTCGGACCAACAACACCTCAACAGGGATTCGATAAACCACAACTCGTGCTCAGCTTCACGACTTCAGCCGACAATAAGACATCGTACAAATTAATGATCGGCGCCCAAAACAACGACCACACATTTTGCGCACGCGTAGACGGACGTGACGGCACATTTACGATGCGCGGATCTGACTTCAATATTTTGAATTTGCCGCTCGAGATGCAAGGCACGTCGTCCCATTCTCCAGCGATGGTTCCGAGTCCGAGCACAACGCCCTAACGAATCACCGTTTCGTTTTCTCGCGTGGTTTTGGCGTTGGCGATTGCCGAACAGGAGCGCCGCCTGTGCGGCTGAGTAATTTGCCGGATGCGTCAAAGACGGAATAACCGCTTTGCTTGCCCGCTGGATCGTAACTGTAAACGATCCTGTGCAGAAGCGTTCCGTCGGCGGCGCTTTGCGCTTCCTCCAGAATGTGGCCGGAGTCGTCGTACTTGTAGCGACTCTTGAGCCGAACGCGACCATCCGGTCCCGAAACTTCTCCGATCGAGAAACGACCGGCATTGTCGAGTTGATAACGAATCGTCTGGCGAACTTTGCCATCCGAATCCGTGGTCGTGGCCACTGCGGTGTGCTGTGCGTTGTCGAAGTTGTAAACGGTGCGTGAACCATCTGGATGCATCGACATTGTGACTCGTACGGCGTCGGTCGGAGCTTGACCAAATGCGGCCGCGCCGCCGCACATGAGAAGAGCGCACGCGAGGCCGGGCGCAAACCGGAAACGTTTCATGATTCGGACGAGCTTACGAATTCCACTGCGGCGACGCAACAGAACGTTCTTGAATGTCCTTGAACCAAACAAGGTTACCCTTCATCCCCTCATTTCGGCCGCAGAAGAGAAAGGCAACTTATGGCAAATTCCGCTGAAGATTTTTATTGACCGCTTGCGACGCAGGTGGTTAAAGGTGGGGTCAAGTGGAGTAAAGTGGGCCATTGCTCCACATGACAATGGACGCCGATTCCCAACCAGAGCGATTCTATGCCGGAGAATTCCGGCATTCCATTGATGAGAAGAATCGCATCACGATCCCGTCGCGCTGGCGACGCGACGGTGCTGAGGATTTCATTCTGTTGCCTGAGGCGACACACCAATTTTTGCTGGTCATGTCGCCAAAAGAGTTCGCAAAAATGGGTTCGGCTGCGGAAACGAATGAGAAGGTTTCCGCGCGCGATCGCCGCGTGTTTTTGCGTCAGCTGCATTCTCGGGCTCAACATGCAGCAGCGGACCGGCAGGGCCGCCTCGTTTTGCCGGACGAACTTTGCCAAAAAGTTGGATTAAAAAGTGAAGTCGCCCTCGTAGGCAATCGCGGGCGCTTTGAAATTTGGAATTTGCAACGCTGGAAACGGGCACACGAAGAGGAACTGGCTACCTACCAGCATGTAGCGAAGGAGATCGGCTTGTAAGCGCATGTTGCGTCAACACGTCATCAATCCTATTTGGACTGCGCCGCCCGCATGGTTCGCGCTCGACCCCAAAGCATCGGGAGAGTCGGCGCAGCCGGCCGAGGATTTTATTTATCATCGCCCTGTCTTGCAGAGAGAAGTCCTTGAACTACTCAAGCCGAAAGCAGGCTTATTGATTCTTGACGGAACTTGTGGGGGAGGCGGACACACCGAAGCGCTCTTGGAAAGCGGCGTCGATGTTTTGGCTTTGGATCAGGATCCTGATGCGGTCCAGCATGTGACCGAGCGTCTGGCGCACCTTGGCCGGCGTATCATCGTTCGGCAGGCAAATTTCCGATACGCAGATTGCGTTCTCGACGAACTTGGGATTCGCACCATCGGAGGAGCGCTTCTTGATCTCGGCGTTTCTTCCCGGCAACTCGAAAACGCGGAGCGCGGATTCAGTTTGATCCGAAATGGTCCACTCGATATGCGAATGGACCCACGAACGAGCCTCACTGCCGCCACCATCGTCAACGATTACAGCGAAGAGGATTTGACTCGCCTCTTTCGTGAACTGGGCGAAGAACCGGCTGCACGACGCATCGCGACCATGATCGTGAAGATGCGCAAAACTTCGCCTTTTCATGAAACGCTCTTTCTGGCGCGCACAATTGAAAAACTGGTAGGCCGCCACGGGCGTCAGCATCCGGCCACTCAAGTCTTCCAAGCCCTGCGCATGGAAGTGAACGACGAGCTTGGCGCACTCGAACAAGGCCTGCGGGTGTTAAGTACGCGACTGGAGCGGGGCGGACGCATCGCGGTGATCTCGTTCCACTCGTTGGAGGACCGGATCGTGAAAAACTTCTTTCGCGAACATAGCAAGGAGTGGCTGGACAGACCCGAATGGCCAGAGCCGCGGAGAAACCCCGACTACGACCTCGCACTTGTCACACCAAAACCTATGGAGCCGAGTGAGGAAGAAGAGCGCGCGAACCCGCGATCTCGAAGCGCGAAATTGCGCGTAGCGGAGAAGATCAAATGAACCGATCACGTCGACGAAATTGTAATAGCGTAAACGCTGCATCACTGGCGCGTTGGATTGTGATGACCGCATTTATCGCGCTTGCCGGGTTGGCTTATGTATATCTGACACTCCAACTCTATCATCTTGGCGAACGCAGAAAGGCAGTGGAGACCGAGCTCGCGGACTTGCACAAGAAAAACGATACCGCAGCCAGCCAGATCGCATTGTTTACCTCGCGCACAGCTTTGCAACACCGCCTGAAAGAAGGGTACCTGAAAATGGTCCCCATCCCGGACTCGAAGATCGTGCGGCTCACAATTCCAGCGCGATTGACCGACGAAGAGGCGGTTCAACCCGTCGCGAATCCTTTGCCGCAACATGAATCCAAGTAGCCGAACTCGTTGCGTTTTGGTCTGTGCTGCCTTCATCGGTCTCTTCAGCATTTTTTCGTCTCGTTTAATTTATCTCCAGGCAATCAAGCACGACGAATACGCCGGGCTCGCTGCGAAAAAAAATGTTCAGCAGCAGATGATTTATGCCGACCGCGGCATGATTCTGGACGCGAACAAAGAAGTTCTCGCAAACAACATTCCTGTAGAGACCGTCGTGGCCGACGCGACGCTTCTTAACGATATCCAAAAAACTGTTGATCTCCTGAATGGCGAGCTGGAGATCCCCTCTCAAGAACTGGCCGAAAAATTAAACAGCGGTCGCCGCTACATCATCATCAAGCGCGAGGTGACCGCAGCCCAAGCAAATGCGCTACGTGAAAAACTCCGCGCTGGCAATTTGCGCGGAATCTATTTCGACCACGACGCCAAGCGCATTTACCCCAACGGTTCGATGCTTTGCCACGTCATTGGATTTACGGATTTCGATCACCACGGCATCCAAGGCGTTGAAGCCTCGATGGAAGAGTACCTTCACGGACAGGACGGCTACCGGTTCATCGAGCACAACCGCGCTGGCAAGGAGATCGTCCCGTACCGGGGCCAAGAGCGCGCTCCGCGGGACGGTTATCAGGTGCATCTAACCGTCGACCTTGGTCTTCAAAGCATTGTGGAAGACGAAATCGATGCAGCGATGAAGGAATATTCTCCACAAAAGGCCACGATTATTCTGATGCGGCCGCAGACAGGTGAAATCCTGGCGATCGCCAACCGCCCGAACTTTGATTTAAACCTCCGCGCCGAGGCCAAGCCCGAACAAATGAAAAACCGGGCCATCATCGACATGATGGAACCAGGTTCCACCTTCAAGATTGTTGCTGCTGCCTCCGCACTAAACGAACGCAAGCTGCGCCCTGATTCGGAGGTTTTTTGTGAGAACGGCCTCTGGAATTACGGTGGCTCCCCTCTCCACGATCATCGCGCGTTTGGCTATTTGAGCGTCCGCGACATTCTGATCAAATCGAGCAACATCGGGGCAGCGAAGCTCGCCCTCAGTGTCGGCGACCAAAAATTTTACGAATACATCCGGCGCTTTGGCTTTGGGGAGCGCACCGGAATTGAACTGCCGGGCGAGATCAATGGAGTGATCCGAGCTCCGCAAACCTGGAGCAAAATTTCCATCACGCGCATCCCTATGGGACATGAAGTCGGCGTCACCCCATTGCAGATGACAACTGCAATGGCAACGATCGCCAACGGAGGCAAACTGGTAACACCCCGGATCATAAAATCGGTTATCGCATCGGATGGCAAAATAATCAGCTCAGTGTCTCCAGTAGTATTGCGTCAGGTCATTTCTGCTGAAACCGCCAAGCAAATTGGTGATGCGTTGCGTGGCGTTGTGAGCGATCAAGGAACCGCTGCCGCTGCCGCTGTGCCCGGGTTTACGATTGCCGGGAAAACCGGGACGGCGCAAAAAGTTAACCCACACGGCGGATACGACCATGGAAAGTACGTTGTTTCATTCCTTGGGTACCTGCCGGCCGATCATCCTGAGTTTGTCGGACTCGTTGTGCTGGACGACGCACACACGAGCAAACCTGAATTGAACTACGGCGGTTTGGTTGCTGGACCGATCTTTTCCCGCGTTGCCGAGAAGGCCGCCCGCTATCTTGACCTTGAGCCGCATGAGGAGATTCGCAAAGCGATTCCCATTCAGCGAGCCGAAAAACCAAAGCCGGCAGAGCGACTTCGCAAGGCTGCGCCGGCGGAACGAATCGCCTTAACCGATGGTTCGCAACGTTGAGTGCCTCGACCCGGTTCGCCGTAGCGAATGCATCTCCTGTCGGAGATGTTAAAGCCTCATGCAGCTCAAGACCCTTCTCTCTGCGACTCCAGTTCGCCAAGTCTTCGGGCCAGTTGATCGCCCGGTGGAAAACATCGCGTATGACTCGCGGCGAGTGCAAAGGCACACAATGTTCGTGGCATTGCGGGGTGAAAAGAGTGATGGGCACCAATTTATCGGTCACGCCATCGACAAAGGGGCGTCGGTGATCGTCGCCGAGCGCGAGCAAAAAGATCCACGCGTTACTTGTCTGCAGGTCGAAAACACCCGCGCTGCGCTCGCGGATTTTTCATCAGCTTTTTACGGGAACCCGGCCCGCAAGTTAAAGCTCGCCGCGGTCACGGGCACAAATGGTAAGACCACGACGACATTTCTCATTAAACACATCTGCGAAAACGCCGGATTACGCTGCGGATTGATCGGCACCGTCCGATACGAGATCGGCGAGAGGATTTTGCCCGCAATCCGCACCACGCCTGAATCGCTCGATCTACAAGAGCTACTGGCGCAGATCGCCAATGCAGGTTGCAAAGCGGCAGCGATGGAAGTCTCCTCGCATGCGCTGGCGCAGGAACGCACACGCGGGATCGAGTGGAACGTCGCCGTATTCACAAATCTGACTCAGGACCATCTCGATTTTCACGGCACGATGGAAAACTACTTCGAAGCCAAGGCGAAACTCTTCACTGAACTGGCTGGACAGAAGCAGAAGACCAAGCCGGTAGCGATTGTGAATGTCGACGACCGTTACGGCCAACGGCTGCTCAACAAGCTCGATAAAAGCGTGGCCACCATTACCTATGGGGTGGGAATGCGCGCAGACTTCCGCGCTTCAAATTATCGCGCCGAATTCACCGGAACATCGTATCAGCTTGACGCGCGCGGTAAGAGTTACCTCGTTCGCCTTCCTTTAATTGGGCGCTTCAACGTCACAAATTCCATCGCAGCGCTTGCCGCCGCGGAGGCGTTGGGAATTAATCTGCGAAACGCGGTCCTGAGCCTCGGGAAAGCGCCGCAAGTCCCGGGACGTTTGGAATTGGTTCCCGCAAAGCGACAATTTCAAGTATTCGTCGACTATGCACATACTCCCGACGCGCTTGCCAACGTTCTGAAAACTCTGCGCGAGCTCCAACCGCATCGATTGATTGCGGTTTTTGGGTGTGGAGGAGATCGCGACCGGCAAAAACGACCCCTAATGGCGGAGATGGCGGACCGCCTCGCCGATTACTCGATCATCACGTCCGATAATCCACGCAAGGAAGACCCTGGCGCGATTATCGCCGAAACTGAGAAAGGCTTTCGCTCTAATCATTACGAAAAAATTGTCGATCGCACGGAGGCGATTAATCGCGCCGTTGCGCTCGCCGGCCCACGCGACATTGTGTTGGTCGCAGGCAAAGGGCACGAAAATTATCAAGAGTTCGCAGATTACACGATCCCATTCGATGACATTCAGGTAGCGCGCCGCGCGATCGAAGATCATCCGGTTGAGCTTTAGTTATGAATCCGCTGACACTTTTTCAAATCGCTCAGCTCGCTGGAGCGACGCTTTCATCCGGTGACGGTACTGCCGTAATCAACAAGGTCAGCAGCGATTCCCGCATGATTAAACCGGGTGAATTGTTTGTCGCATTGCGCGGCGAAAACTTCGAAGGCCACGATTTTGTCGAAGCCAGCGCAAAAGCTGGAGCTACAGGTGCGCTGGTTGAGCTCAACTGGACGGGAAATGTTCCGAACAATTTCGCACTTCTTCGTGCGACTGATACGCTCCAAGCCTACCAGACACTGGCAGCCAGTTACCGGCGATCGCTGGCCTTGAAAGTCCTAGCGATCACTGGAAGCAATGGCAAGACGAGCACGAAGGATTTCGCGGCTTCGGTGCTCGCAAGAAGATTTCGAGTAACCAAAACCGAAGGCAATTTCAACAATCACGTAGGTCTGCCGCGCACAATTCTGGAAGCGACTTCGGATGATGAAGTTGCCGTCTGGGAGATCGGAATGAATCATCCCGGTGAAATCGCAGCGCTCTCTAAGATTGCCGCACCGGATGCGGCGATCATCACGAACATCGGCGTGGCACATATCGAGTTCATGGGTTCCCGCGAAACAATCGCCACGGAAAAGGGAGCACTAGCCGAAGCGGTCGGACCGCAAGGAACAGTCGTTTTGAACGCCGACGATCCGTTTAGTGAAGGAATCGCTGCACGCACCCGTGCGAAAGTTGTATTCGCAGGAACAACAGGCGGAGCCGTGCAAGCGATTGAGATTCGCCAGAGTACCGAGGGCTCGGAATTCACCATTGTCGAGGGCGCACATCGTTGCCGTGCGCAACTTCCCGTGGCGGGATCGCACATGGTGCAAAATGCATTGCTGGCCGTTGCCTCCGGGCGGGCATTCGGATTATCCATCGAGGATTGCGCTGCGGGTCTCGCTGCGGCGCCGCTCACCAAAGCGCGCCTGCAAATCAAGGAAATCGGAGGCGTGCACTTTCTCGACGACAGCTACAACGCCAACCCCGACTCGATGAAAGCGGCATTGCGAACATTGGTCGAACTCGACACTGAGGGAAAGCGCATCGCGGTGCTCGGTGAGATGCGGGAATTGGGCGCCGAGTCTGAGCGCGGCCACAGGGAGATTGGTGAAACCGCAGCGACACTCGGGGTAGAGCAACTGATCACGATTGGCGATGCTGCGAAACTGATTGCGGAAGGCGCGCGCGCCGGCGGTTTGAACAAAGTTTCGTCCGCCCGATCAACCGCCGAAGCTGCCAAGTTGTTAGGCGAAATTGCCGAGCCGGGGGATCTCGTCCTGATCAAAGGCAGTCGCTCCGCACGCACCGAAGAAGTAATTGAGCATTTCGGTAGTCAAAATTCCGCATCCGTGACTTCGCCATGATGTACTTCCTTCATCACCTGAGTGGGCAGTTCATCGGGTTCAACGTTTTTCTGTACGTAACTTTCCGGGCCATCGCTGCGGCAGTCACCGCGTTTTTGACCACGCTGATTTTTGGAAATTTAGTTATCGCGAAGTTGCGGGCACTCAAAGCCGAACAACCAATTCGAGGAGAGGCGGAAGTCCACCGGCTCGCCGAGCTGCAAGGGGTAAAGCAGGGCACACCGACCATGGGCGGGGTGCTGGTAATTGGGGCCGTTGTCATTTCGAGCCTCTTGTGGGCGCGTCTCGACAATAAGTTCGTATGGCTCGCGCTATTTACCATGGTTTACCTTGGCGGACTCGGGTTTGCGGATGATTTCCTGAAAGTCACGAAGAAGAAATCCGAAGGGATTCACGGCCGGATTAAACTCCTCTTTCAAATCATTCTGGCGGCAATTGTTACTGGCGTTTTTCTCACCGATCCATTGGTGGAAGTGCAGGCTCGCACGCTCTACGTGCCTTTCTTCAAGACACCCGTGGTTACGAACATGAGTTGGTTCACGTTCTTCTTTTTTGTGCTGGTGATCGTCGGCACATCGAACGCAGTGAATCTCACGGATGGCCTGGATGGTTTGGCAACGGGTTGCACCATCACCGTTGCATTTGCGTATGCGTTGCTCTGTTACGCGGCCGGTAATTTTCGCGTGGCGGAATATTTGCAGGTCCCGTTTTATTCGTTCGCGGGCGAACTCACAGTTGTCTGCGCGGCGCTTATCGGCGCGGGTTTGGGCTTTCTGTGGTTCAATTGTTATCCGGCCAAGGTTTTCATGGGCGACACCGGATCTCTGGCTATCGGCGGCATGCTCGGCGTTGTCGCGATCTGTTGTAAACAGGAACTGCTGCTGGTCGTCGTGGGTGGCGTTTTCGTGATCGAAGCCGTCTCGGTGATTTTGCAAGTCCTGAGTTTCAAACTGACGGGCAAGCGGTTTTTCGTCATGTCTCCGCTTCATCATCATTTTGAGTTAACCGGCTGGAAGGAAACGACCGTCATTGTTCGCTTCTGGATTCTTTCAATCATCTTCGCCTTGCTGGGGCTGGCGACGTTGAAACTGCGATGAATAACGGACGCTACAACAACCAAAACGTGGCCGTGCTCGGAGCAGGCTTAAGCGGGAGCGCTGCGGCACTGCTTCTCGCTTCGGAGGGAGCGCAGGTCACAGTGCTCGACAGCGCCAGTGAAAATGATTTGCTGAAATCCACACTGGACAATCTGCGGGCAAACGGGGTGCGTGTTGTCTGTGGATCTGCGGCCAGCCAGGATTCAGCTCCATTTGATTGGATGGTCTTAAGTCCAGGCATCGATCCGGTTTCTCCGTTGGCCCGCAATTTTTCGTCGCGCGGCATTAATACGATCAGTGAGCTCGAGCTGGGTTGGCGCACCTGTGAAATGCCAGTCATTGCAGTGACGGGTACGAACGGCAAAACCACGACGACGGAGTTGCTGGCGCAAATGCTGAATGCGTGTGGTCAACGAACGATCGCTTGTGGCAATATCGGCAAACCTCTTTCAGAGGTCGCGCGGGAAAAGCAGCCGTTGGACGTGCTCACAGTTGAAGTGAGCTCGTTCCAACTGGAAGCGGCCCAGACCTTTCGTCCATCGATAACGGTGTGGCTTAACTTCGCTCCCGACCACTTGGATCGTTACCGGTCTGTCGCTGAGTATCGCGCGGCCAAGCTGCGCATCTTTGAAAATCAAACCGAGCAGGATGTGGCAGTGGTGAACGCTGTGGAAGCGCTTCCGGCAATTCGACCCCGACGCATTACATTCAGTGCTTACTCTAACCGTGCAGATTTCCGCCTGGCTGAGGGCGCAATTGTTTACGAAAATCAGCCGGTTCTCCGCCTGGCTGACACAAAACTGCGTGGGCTGCATAACATCGAGAACCTGATGGCGACGCTCGCTGTCGGCGTTGCCCGCGGATTATCGTTCGCGCAGATGCTGCCGGCGATCAGCGGTTACGAACCACGCCCGCACCGATGCGAATTTGTGCGCGAACTCGATGGCGTCGAGTACATAAACGATTCCAAAGCAACAAACCTGGACGCCGTCGAGAAAGCACTGGCGGCACAGACCAAACCAGTGGTGCTCATTGCCGGCGGGAAAGACAAAGGATTCACGTTCGATCCCTTGCGTGCTCTGGTGAAAGACAAAGTTAAATCGGCAGTCTTGATCGGTGAAATGGCTGAAAGCATCAGGGGCTCATGGGACGGCGCGGTCAAATCCGAAACCGCAGCTTCCCTCGCCGACGCGGTCGAGCGCGCGCGCAGTGTCGCCGGAGCGGGCGACGTTGTCCTCTTCTCTCCGGGCACATCATCCTTCGACATGTTCAAAAGTTACGCCGATCGGGGCGACCAATTTCGCAAACTGGTGCAGACGCTCCCACAATGAAACGGATTAAAATCCCGCGCCTTTTTAACTCTAAGAAACTATCGGCAGCGACGGCGCGCCGGGCGTCAGCGACGTCCGCAGGAATGGACTTTGAGGGAATCCCGGAGCCAAACATGAAATTGTCGCGGGCATTGCTCATCGTTTTGCTTCTGCACGTCGTTGCTGTGTCCGGAATCATTGCATTCAACGCCATCAAGACGCGCGAGCGTGCATTTGTGCCGCCGACATCGACTGAAACGGAAAATAAAACCGCTGCCATCGGGCAAGCGGCTAATCAGGCGAGTACTGAAAAGCCTCGAGTTGCAGCGCCGCAAAAGGAAAACGAGCGCCAACACGACCCGAAACCTTCTCATTCAGCCGCCAAGGACGAACCGGCAAAGACCGTTTCGTCTTCAGGAAAGACCTACATCGTGAAGAAGGGCGATAATCCAGTCGGAATCGCGAAGAAATTGGCGGTTTCCTACAACGATTTGATGGCGCTCAATTACATTGACGATGCACGGAAATTGCAGATCGGGCAAAAGCTTCTAGTTCCAGAGGCAGCAAAGCCCCAGACCACGAGCGCTAAAACAGCCGATAAAAAGAAAAAAAGCGATGAAGTCGGTAGTAAGAAAAGCGATGCGAAGACGCATCGAATTCCCAAAGCGATTCCCGTAAAATCTACGGACAGCCGCGCTTCGTTTCGCACAAGCTTTTGGAGTGCGCACGCGTCCTCGCGTCGCTTTAATGCATTAACATCCTATGCGTCGTAAAAGCGCCTACATACTTTTTTTAGCGGTTCTGGGACTGCTCGTCATTGGCATCGTGATGCTCTTCAGCACGAGCGCATACGCGCGCGACAGCCATGGAGATGTTTACTTTTTTATTAGACGCCAATCGATCTGGATTGGGATTGGGCTCGTCGGGTGCATTTTTGCCGCGCTCATGAACTACCATTTCTGGCAAAAAACGTGGTGGCTTTGGTTCGGAGCGGCGCTGGTCGCGCTTGCGCTTTGCTACATTCCCCACATCGGAATGCGCATCAACGGGTCGCGCCGGTGGATTGGCTACGGTCCGATTACATTTCAGGCGTCGGAGCTGGCAAAAATCGCAACGATCTTCTTTCTCGCTGCCTGGTTCGCACGACGCGAAAAATCGGACGGCAACATGTGGTCGGAATTCGTTATTCCGCTTGCGATTATCAGCCTGCCCGCTGCGCTAATACTGGGGGAAGTCGATCTTGGGACCACGGCTTTGATCGCAACAACGACATTTGTCGTGATGTTTATCGCCGGCACCAATCCCCTATGGCTTGGCGGCCTTGCATTCGCGGCGTTGAGTGGGCTAATCCTGGTTGCAACGCAAATCTCGGAGCGAATGGGGCGGCTCTCCGCGTTTCTTCACCCACAAAACTACAAGGACGATGCCGGATTGCAGCAGATGCAGGCCCTGATCGCGTGGGGCAGCGGTGGGATGGAGGGGCTCGGGTTGGGCAACGGCCGGCAGAAGATGTTGTATCTGCCGTATGCGCACACCGATTTTATTTTTCCAATCATCGGCGAAGAACTTGGCCTGCGGTTTAGTCTTCTGGTGGTTTTTTTGTTCATTGTGATAATTGTTTGCGGCATCATGATTGCGCTCCACGCCCGTGATCGTTTTGGATTGCTGCTGGGCTGCGGAATTGTCTCGCTGCTCGCTCTGCAGGCTGCAGTCAATATCGGCGTCACGACGTCGCTGCTGCCTAACAAAGGACTTCCGTTGCCGTTTATCAGCTATGGAGGTTCGAACCTGGCTGCATGCATGTTCGGCATTGGCGTCTTGGTGAACATTTATCGCCAGGGAATTCTTGAGCCGGCGCCGGTGAAACGCGCCACGATGAACGCCAAAGTAACGCGACGAATTTGATTAACCCAGTAGCTCAGATCAACCCAACATGAACGCTGTAATCGCATGCGGAGGAACCGGTGGACACCTTTTCCCGGGCATCGCTGTAGCCGAAGTGCTGCAAAACCGCGGCCACCAGGTGATGCTATTGGTTTCCGAAAAGGACATCGACGCGCTTGCGCTTTCCGGCCGGACGAATTTCCAAGTCGAAAAATTACCGACCGTTGGGCTGCCTTCGCCATTTTCGCCGGCGTTTTTTGGATTTACCCGCCGGTTTGTTGAAAGCCTATCACTTTGCAGGTCTATCTATCGCAAGTTCAACCCGCAGGCCGTTTTGGGCATGGGTGGGTTCACTTCTACGGCGCCGGTATTGGCTGGCCGATTCCGCGGCGTGGCAACCTTTATTCACGAATCGAACGCCATCCCCGGGAAAGCAAACCGTTGGACCGCGCGGGTCGTGAATGCCGTGATGCTGGGTTTCAAGGAATGCGCGCCGTTTTTTCCGAAGACACATACTGAAGTCACGGGCACACCGGTTCGTACCGAACTGGTGCGTCTGGATCGCGCAGATGCGCGGCGGAAACTCGGATTGCGAGAAGACCTGCCCACATTGCTGGTTATGGGTGGCAGCCAGGGCGCTAGTGGAATTAATCAGGCACTCATCAAAGCGCTGGAGTTTTTACAAGGGGTGCCGCTCCAGGTGATCCACCTTTCCGGCACGCGGGATGAACGGCTGGTTGCAGACAACTATCGCCGGGAAAATGTCCCTGCTTACATCGGTGCGTTTCATCATCAGATGGAGGAAGTATACAGTGCCGCCGATCTTGTCGTGGCCCGAGCGGGCGCAGCCAGCCTGGCAGAATTCGCCGGCTTTTCGTTGCCCGGGATTCTCATTCCATTTCCGTACGCCGCGGATGATCACCAAACGCGCAATGCAGAGATCTACGCTAAAGCGGATGCCGCAATTCTTCTCAAGCAGTCGGATCTCTCAAGTGATTTGCTCGCGCGCAACATCCGCGAGCTCATGGAAAACCCGCAGCGCCTGCAGCAAATGGCGGAGAATAGCGCACGTCTCGCACCGAAAGACGCAGCTGGTCGCGTCGCGAGCACGATAGAAAAATACACTAATCATGAAGCTCACGTCTGAACCGACTGCCGCGCGCGCCGAATCTCCGCGCAAAAAATCCCGGCGTCGCGATCCGTTGGCAGACTTGTCGCGATTTCTAACCACCGAACGGCACCGAATTCACCTCGTCGGTGTGGCGGGAAGCGGGATGAGCGGTCTTGCCGGGCTTCTCATCGAGCTGGGACACTCAGTGAGCGGCTCGGACAAGGCTACAACGACAGAGACGGAGCGACTGCAACGACTCGGTCTGAGTTTCCACGGGCAGCATCTCGGCAAGCATGCGAAAGCGGCAGACTTCATTGTTTTTTCGTCGGCGATCAAGGACGACAATCCAATCCTGCTGACTGCACGGAGTTGCGGAAAACCGCTGTGTCGGCGCGCGGAAGCTGTGGCTGCAATCATGCAAGCCAAGCGCGGCATTGTGGTCGCCGGCATGCATGGCAAAACAACCACTTCCGCAATGACCGCACATGCACTTCGCGAAGGCGGACTGCATCCGTCCCACTACGTAGGCGCTGAAATTCCAATCCTCGGAACGAACGCATATTGGAATCCGCGCGGCGAATATTTCGTTGCCGAAGGCGACGAAAGCGACGGCACGTTGCGCTTCTTTCATCCCGAGCACGCGCTCATCCTAAACATCGAGGAAGAACACCTGGATTTTTATCCCGATCTCGTCGCCATCGAAAAAGTGTTTCAGCAACTGATCGATCAAACCAGCGGAAGCGTTCTCTACAACATTGATGATCCGAATGCCGCTCGATTGTGCCGAAAACGCGAACGCGCAGTCTCATACGGATTTTCCGAGCAGGCGGACTACCGTGGAGTCGACGTCGAGTTGCGGAATTTTGGTTCCTCCTTTCTGGTTTATCGTCACGGCGAAAAACTCGGACAAGCGATTCTGAATGTTCCCGGAGAACACAATGTACATAATGCGCTTGGAGTAATCGCGCTGGCTTCCGAGCTTTCGGTCCCGTTCGAGAAAATCACCGCGTCGCTTCAGAAATTCGAGCACGCGCGCCGCCGCTTCGAGATCAAATATGCGAGCGACAGATTTTTACTCGTCGATGATTATGGCCATCATCCGACGGAGATTCGTGCCACGCTTCGCGCAGCGAAGTCAATCGGACGACGGCGGCTCGTCACGATGTTTCAGCCGCACCGTTTCTCACGAACAAAAGCCCTCTCTCGTGAATTTGGCAGCGCCTTCGATGATGCCCACCGGATTGTGATCACGGATGTGTATCCTGCCAGCGAGCCCCCGATTCCCGGAATCACAGGTCAAACTATTGTCGATGAAATCCTGCGACACGGACACCGTGGCGTCACTTATCAGGCGCGTCTGGAATCGGTGCATCGCCACGTAGGAAACATGTTGGAAGCCGGCGATCTGGTTTTGAGCCTCGGCGCCGGCAACATCCACGAACAACTGGAGATCCTCGCCGCCGATCTCGTGATCGCCGAGAAACTAAAGGCAATTGTGGGCGCAGAGGGTGAGATCCGCCTCTACGAGCCGCTATCGAATCACACGACGCTGCGTGTTGGCGGTCCCGCGCAGTTCTGGGTCGAGCCGCGCACCGAACAGGCTTTCGCCGAGCTCATTCGCCTTTGCCGCGATGACCATCTCCCGCTGTTCGTTATCGGACGCGGATCGAATCTTCTTGTCCGCGACGGCGGCATTCGTGGAGTGGTCGTTCATCCGCACGGCGGCGATTTCGAGAAAATCGAAGTCAACGGGTCTGAAATCACCGCGGGGGCAGGAGTAAAATTGAGGCAGGTAGCCTATGCTGCACGCGCGGCAAATCTCGGCGGATTCGAATGGATGGAAGGAATTCCGGGCACGGTCGGCGGCGGATTGCGCATGAATGCTGGCGCCATGGGCGCGCAAACTTTCGAGAACGTAATGCGCATTCGTTATCTTGATGCCGACGGAAATTCACACGTCAAAAACCGCGAAGAGTTGGAAGTTTTTTATCGACGGTTCCCATTGCTCGAAAAGAACTTCGCAATCTCTGCCACCTTCTGCGGGCAACCAGCCGAGCGCGCAGAAATCGATGCACGTTTGCGCGAATCGCAGGAGAAACGCCGTACCACACAGCCGGTCGCCAAAAGCGCAGGCTGCATTTTCAAAAATCCCATTACCATTCCAGCCGGAAAATTGGTGGACGAATTGGGGCTAAAGAACTCACGCGTCGGAAATGCGCGGGTGTCGCGCGTGCACGGAAATTTTATCGTGAACGATGGGGATGCCACAGCAGCGGAGGTCCTGGAGTTGATTGATAACGTCAAGAAAGTCGCGCGAGAAAAACGCGGCATCGAATTGGAAACCGAAGTGGAAATCGTGGGAGAAACGGAATGACAACAGGCGAGGAGTTACCAGGGACAATTGCTGTACTCATGGGAGGACCGGGATCAGAACGAGAGGTTTCGCTTGCGACAGGACGAGGGGTGGCGAAAGCGCTTCGATCGTTAGGCGCCGAAGTGGTGGAGGTGGACGTGCGCGACGAAAACTTCCAACTGCCAAGCGATGTCGATCTCGCCTTCATCACAATTCACGGAACCTTTGGCGAAGATGGCGAAATTCAGAAAATTCTGGAGGGTCGCGGGATCGCATACACCGGCGAGGGTGTCAGCTCGTCCGAGATCGCGTTCGACAAAATTCGGACTAAAGAAAAATTCCGGGAGCACGGCGTAGCGACACCGACATGGGAAGTGATTCATGCGGGACAGCGACCGACGATTCCGTTGCCAATCGTGGTAAAGACGCCGCGACAGGGTTCAACGGTAGGCGTCGTCATCGTGAAGAGCGAAAACGAGCTCGAGTCCGCCATCGCCGAAGCAGCAAAATACGATCGCGAATTGTTGATCGAAAAATTTGTATCCGGCCGCGAATTAACGATAGGTATCCTCGGTGATCAGGCTTTGCCCATTATTGAAATAATTCCCAAGGGCGGCTTTTACGATTTCAACAATAAGTACCCGTTTCTCAATCCGCAGGCGGGTGGCGGAGCGGAGCACGTCTGTCCGGCAAACATTGCCGCGGAAAAAACAAATGAGATCCAGAAACTCGCGCTTCGCGCGTTTCGGGCGGCTGGTTTGCAGGTTTATGGGCGCGTGGACGTAATTCTGCCCGACAATGGACCGGGGACCGTTTTGGAGATCAATACCATCCCGGGCATGACCGAAGCCAGCCTGTTACCAGAGGCAGCCGCGGTGGCCGGTATCAGTTATACAGACCTTTGCACGCGGATCATTGCGCTTTCCCAAGTTCGCCAACGCGGTGCGCGGGCGCGAGCTAGAACGGAAGACCAACGATGAGTTTTCGGCAAACTTCCCGAACGCGCAATCGGCGGTTGTCCAATGTGCGGCAACGCCGGCAGCAACATCTGCTCGATGTGAAAGTTCGTTCCCGCCGGGCGACGCAGCACCGCATCCGGAGCGCGATGGGCACGATGTGGAAGATGGCCCTGTTCGTAATTTTGTCTGCAGCCGGTTACCTTGGAGCGCGAGAAGGTGCAAAACGCCTTTTCTTCGAAAATCCAGAGTACCACGTTCAAACAATCGAATTGCAGACCGACGGCACGCTCCAGCGTGAACAAGTGCTAAAGGCCGCCGACCTGCACGAAGGCGCAAACATCTTCAGCGTGAACCTGGCGAAGGTGCGCGATCACATACAGCAACTTCCCCAGGCGGACGAAGTTGAAATAGTCCGAAAATTACCCAGCGAAATCGATATTCGCATTGTGGAACGAAAACCAGTCGCCTGGATCACCAGCGAAAAGGAAATCACTGATCCGTTTGCGTCGGATGCTGCTTTTTTAGTGGGCTCGCGGGGTGTTTTAATGAAACAAAAAAAATTGTTGCCCGAATATCTTGGATTGCCGTTGATCGTAGGTTGCTCGGGCGAATCTCTTGAAACGGGGAAAACTCTCGAATCGGCCGAAGCAAAGACAGCACTCGAGTTGCTGCGTCTAACCGAAAGCAGCTCCCTGCAAACGCGGTTTCAGATTCGCGAAATCGATATTTCGAAAAACTATTGTCTTCTGGTCACCGACAAGAATCGCAGTCGCGTCATGTTCGGTTTGAATGATCTCGAAGAGCAACTGCGGCGGCTGCAAGTGTTTCTTGATTACTGTGATAACACCAAACAAGAGCTGGAAACTTTAAACCTGGTCGCGCAACGCAACATTCCCGTGACGTTTACCAGTCCGGCAACGGATGTAATCAACACCACACTGGAGCCCGCCGTCGAGCCGCGGATCATGAAAGCAATCCCGTTGCATTCGACGGAAATCCGGGGTCACCAGAATTCCGGCGCACAACAAACTGGATCGTCAGCGCCAAAAGCTCGCGCTGCTTCCCCCCCACAGCCCAAGACAATTCGTAACCAACAAAAGAAAGCCGAGTAAAAATGGCGAACAATAATTTAATGGTCGGTCTCGAGATTGGCACCTCAAAGATCTGCGTGGTCGTCGGAGAGAGCCGACCCGATGGCACGCTCAAAATCCTCGGGGTAGGTCAGGCGCCGTCGCGCGGCGTGCGTAAAGGCGAGATCGTCGATTTTGAAACGGCGATGAAATGCGTGCACGAAGCCGTTGTGGATGCCGAACAGAAAAGTGACGTGATGATCAAGAGTGTTTACGTCGCTGTCGCCGGATCACACTTGCAGAGCTTCAACAATCGCGGGTGCGTAATGCTGCCGGAGGACCGCGACGAAATTGATGAGCAGGATGTCGAAGACGTCAAAATTAATGCGCGCGAGGTAAGCATTCCTGCGCAAAACGCGTTCCTGCATTCGGTCATTCAACATTATCAAGTCGACGGACAGCAAGGGATACTGAACCCGGTCGGTATGCTTGGGGAAAAACTGGAAGCCGATTTCCACATCGTCCACGGGGTGCGCACACGGATTCAAAATACCATTCGATGTGTGAAAGAACTGCCGTTGGACGTGGAGGATGTGGTTTTTAGCGGCCTGGCTTCGGCGCAGGTGGTGCTCACCCAAAATGAAAAGGATCTCGGCGCACTGGTGGTCGACATGGGCGGAGGAACAACTGATTACGTCTTGTACTCTGAAGGTGCTGTCCGACAAAGTGGTTGTCTTGCCGTGGGCGGCGACCACGTCACGAATGACATCTCGATGGGTCTGCGCATCCCGATGGCGCGAGCGGAGAAATTAAAAACCGAAGAAGGCAGCTGTGTTCTCGGAAATTGCCTGCCCGGCGAAATGATCTTGCTCAAGGACGATTCCGGTTTTGCGGGGAAAGAGGTCGAGCGCGAAACGCTGAACACCATCATTCATCTTCGGCTGCGCGAAGCCTTTGAGTTGCTAAAGCGCAGACTCGAAGAAGAACCGTATCTCGGGTATCTGGGCGCCGGCATTTTCATTACCGGTGGGTGCAGTCTTCTCAACGGCATCGATCATCTCGCCGCGGACATTTTCGAAATACCGGCCAATCTAACGCACGCGCAGGCAGCCTGGGGTGTGACATCCGCGGTGGAAAATCCTCAATTCTCCACGGCGATTGGCTTGGTGAAATTCGCGCAAGTGATGCACACCGACCGGCCGTCTCGAGGGTTTGGCCGGATCTTTAGAGGACTTTTCAGCGGAAAACGATGAGGACAAAGCAAACTCAGATAGGGCAATGACATGATCCAGTTAAACAAAAACTACACTCTCCCGGAACGTCTGGCAGAGTTTATTCCAATCAAAATCGTCAGCGTGGGCGGAGCCGGTTTAAACGCGCTCGACCGCATCGTGCTTGACGGATTGGAGAGAGCCGATGTTGTCGCAATCAACACCGATGTGCACTCGCTAACAAGCTCGGTCGCGACGCGCAAGGTGCAGCTTGGCCGTAGTGTGTCGCGTGGTTTGGGTGCGGGCGGCGACCCCGATGTCGGCTATCAGGCAGCTCTGGAATCCGCCGAGGAAATTCGCGAGGCATTGAGTGATGCACGTGTGATTTTCATTTGTGCAGGGCTCGGTGGAGGTACTGGGTCAGGCGCGGCTCCGTACATTGCACAAGCGGCCCGCGAAGCCGGCGCGCTGGTCATCGCTTTTGTCACTCTTCCATTTGCATTCGAGGGCAAACGGCGCAACGTCCAGGCGCGGGAGGCCCTGGTGCGGCTCAGCGAGTTTGCGCACGCAGTAGTCTGTTTCGAGAACGACCAAATGGGCGATCTCACGACCCCGCAGGCGGGAATTCACCAGGCATTCGCAATGGCGGATATGACCATCAGTCAGAGCGTGCGATCGATTGTGAACCTCATTCAGCGGCCGGGACTTATTCGTATCGGTTTTGATGATTTGCTCTCGGCTTTACGCACACGCAATAGCCGTTGTTTGTTTGCGTATGGGGAATCCGATTCGGACAATCGCGCACATGACGCCCTCACGCAGGCGCTCAAAAATCCGTTAATGGATCGCGGGCGGATGCTGGCAGACGCAACACACGTGCTCGTACAGGTAGCTGGCGGGCCCGGTATGACGCTCTCCGAAGTCGAAATCCTCATGCAGGAACTTGGACGTCATGTTAGCGAACAGACACAAATTCTGTTTGGCGCAGTCGTGGATGCACGGCTCGGAGACCGATTAAGCGTCACGATTATCAGCTCCCTCTCGGCAGAAGAGGAACTTGTGCCGCAAACGCCTCCCGCATCGATCAGTGCGTCCGTAGCGGCGACGGCTCGAGAACAATACCAAGCACCGGCACCGGAACCTCAGATTCAAATTGAAGAACCGATCGTCGAAGCTCAACCTCTCGACGCAACTAGTCCATTCGAAGAACCTGTCATGGCTGAGACCGAATTGGTCGCAACGCCCATCTCCACTGAACCGCCTGTGGTTGCAGCTCGCACCGGCGAACCCGAGCCCGCAAAACCCATGCCTCATGAGAAATTGGTTCCGTGGAAGGAAGAAAAGGCGTCCGCCGAAAAATCAGCGACGCCGGCAAAGCAGGAGATCCTGCAATTTGAGCCTGTAACACGTGGTCGATTCGAAAAAAGCGAACCGACAATCATCGAAGGCGAAGACCTCGATGTGCCGACGTATCTGCGAAAAAACATCAAAGTGAAGTGACATCGCCCCCCAGGCGATGTCATCCCGAGCAGAGCGAAGCGCAGTCGAGGGATTCCGCAGATTTACGGGAAGATTTCGCCGCGGGATTGAAAGCCTGGCCTCGCCGCCTGTGGCGGCTGCGTTGCAGCCTCGACTTCGCTCGGAATGACTGAAGTCATGACTTCTTCATGAGATCCAATACCGCCGTGGTCATTCCGATAATGGCTGCGCGGATTGTCGGTTCGGGAAGCTGGTGCGAATTTACTCGAATGCAAGGTCGGCAATTCCTTGCCCGTCTTCTTGTACTCGGCGATCTTCGCCGGTTCGACCGCTCCGAAGTGAAAATAAACCGCTGGAATCGAATGATCAGGCAAACTGTATTCAGAAAAATCGTCGCCGCCCATCGTTGGATCGACAATCTCCACATTTTCGTCGCCTAACGACTTTTTCCAAACATCGACAAGCCGTTTCGTGAGTTCGGGATTGTTGTAAGTCGAAACTGTAACTAAGTCTTTGGATACACTGACAACCGGAGCTAAGTCCGACGGTATTCCAGCGGCTGCCGCGCAGCCTTTTGCGATTCGATCGATGGCTGCAAGGACGCGCTCGCGCACCTCGGGTTTATATGTGCGCACCGTGAGCTGCATCTTCACTTCGTTCGGAATAATGTTGTGTTTAGTTCCTCCGTGAATCGATCCCACCGTGATGACAACCGGATCGAGCGGACTAGTTTCACGGCTTACAATCGTCTGCCACGCGTTAATGATTTCCGCTGCCAAGACAATTGGATCTTTCGTCTTGTGTGGATAGCCGCCGTGTCCGCCGATGCCCCGGACCGTAACATCGACGGAATCGACATTTGCCATCGTGTGACGTTCAGTTACGCCAATGTGGCCGGCTTGAATATCAGCTTTGTCATGAAAACCCAGCGCAAAATTCGGTTTTCCGAATCGGTCATAAAGCCCGTCTCTCAGTAAAGCGCGTGCGCCGGTCCCAATTTCTTCTGCTGGTTGCGCCACGAACACGATCGTGCCGTGCCATTGATTTTTTAGCTTTCCGAGAACGCGTGCTGTGCCGATAAACGCCGCCATGTGCGTGTCATGCCCGCAGGCGTGCATTACATGGACGTCCTTACCCTCATCGTTCTTGGCGACGACCTTGCTCGCGTACGGCAAACCAGTTTCTTCTTCTACAGGCAACGCATCCATGTCCGCGCGCACAAGCACCGTTGGCCCGTCGCCATTCTTCATCACTCCAACCACCCCGTAAGCCTTGTGCTTGGAGTCTTCGTATTTTCCGAGATGCTCGGTGACCTGGCAGCCTGCCGCGCGCAATTCCTTCGCGACTAGCGCGGCGGTTTGCTCTTCGTACCCAGACAATTCCGGGTGACTGTGAAGCCCTTTATAGATCCCAACCACAGAAGGAAGCTCGGCACCAGCGAGCGATTGCGGCGTCTGCTGCGCCAGGACGACAGACGCAGACCATATCGGTGGCAACAAAATCAACAACGAACGAATTTTCATTCCGAATTTATATCCACAGATTTCGCAGATTGCATTGTTTTGTCATGTCGAGCGAAGTCGAGACATCGCTTGGATGTGTTTCAAGAGATTCCTCGACTTCCCTCGGAATGACAGAAAGTTTATTTGAGAATGGAGTTTGAGAAAAACACGCTGCTTTTCGGTGCGGACCCGACCCCACGGATTGTGGCTATCGAATTGGGCGAAACTGGCACTGTGCGCGTGCATCGGCGAGAAAAAGATGGTTCAACGGTTACCGACGTCGAACCGTTTCACCCGTTTGTGTGGGCCGATTCCGACGTTGTCGATCTTGGTATCGAGACGGAAAAGCTCCGGGGCGACCTAAAGTACGGCTGGCTCATCACAGTCGACAGCTGGAAGGAATTGATTGCGCTTCGCAACGGACTTAAGAATGCCGGGCGCGATTTCTTCGCGTTGACCGATCCGATCCAGCACTATCTCACCGCGACTGGACGCACATTGTTCAAGGATCTCGCGTTCGAAGAACTCAAACGAATGCAGATTGAGGTGCTTTCGACAGATGGAAGCGGTGACTCAGACCACGTCATGAGCATCGCTCTTTCGGACAACACTGGATGGGAGGAATTGATCATCGTCGATGCGAACAATGTGGAAGAATCCGAGAGAAACGCGCTGAGGCGACTCACTGCGCTGGTCAAAGAACGCGATCCGGACGTGATCGAGGGTCACGATTTATTCCGCGTGCATCTCCCTCTGCTTGTCGCTCGCGCAAAAAAGTTGAAAACCAAACTCGATTGGGGACGCAGTGGCGGCTTTCTTCGCTCACGTCCGTCGAGGCTGCAAATCGCGGAGAAGACCATCGATTACCCGAAGTTTGCAAGCGATGGCCGCCATTTCGTTGATACGTTCTTGCTGGCGCAATTCTATGACGTTGGCATGCGTTCCCTCGCGGGATTCGAACGCGCGGATGTGGCCCGACATTTCGAACTTTGCAATAGCGAACAGATTTCCGGGCTTGCCGGGAAGGAATTGGAACGCACGTACCTGGGCGATTCGGAGATTTTCGAGCGACGCGCGCTATGCGGTGTTCGTGAAACGCGCGCTTTGTCGGACCTGTTGAGCGCGAGCTACTTTATTCAAGCGCAAATTTTTCCTTATAATTATCAAGACGTGATCGTGCGTGGCAACGCCACGCGTATCAATGCGCTGTTCTTGCGCGAATATTTTAGGCAACGCCATTCCATTTCCGAACTGCCGATGCCGCGCGCATTCGAAGGCGGTTACACCGATATCTTCTTCACTGGTGTGGCCCGCAACGTCTGGCATTGCGATGTGGCATCGCTTTATCCCTCCATCATGCTCCAATTTGACTGCTTCCCGGTGGCGGATGAGCTGCAAATCTTTCGGCATTTACTGACAGATCTCCGCAACTTCCGGCTCGAAGCCAAAGCAACGATGCGCGCGGAACGCGATCCCGCGAAACAGCATCATCTCCAGGCACTGCAAAATACTTTCAAGATTCTGCTCAACAGTTTCTATGGCTACCTCGGATTCGCGCAGGGACATTTCGCGGATTTCGACGCGGCAGCGCGTGTCACGCAGATCGGGCGCGATCTCCTGAAGAAAATGATCGATTGGCTCAACGCACGCGGAGCGCAGGTGATTGAGGTCGATACCGATGGAATTTATTTTGTGCCGCCCGAGAAAATCGACATTGAAAACTTGCAGAAGGATTTGGCGAAAGAACTGCCCGCGGGGATTGATGTCGAAATCGACGAGCAGTTCGACGCCATGCTGAGTTATAAGGCGAAGAATTACGCGCTTCTAACGAAAGATGGCGACGTTGTCATCAAAGGTGGTGCGCTGAAGTCGCGTGGACTCGAAAAATTTCAGCGCGTATTCCTGGAAGAAATGATCAAGAAGATCATGCAGGGCAAACCGGAAGCGATCGCTGATCTCCGCAATGACTTCGAGCGAAACATTCGTAATCGAGTGTGGAAGATCGACATGCTCATGAAAACAGACACACTTCAGGATTCGCTTGAGAAATATCGGGCTAAGATCGCCGGCTCAGCACGTAATAGGGCTGCGGCGTACGAGCTCGCGCTGGCCAGTGGCCGAAATTACAGGCCGGGCGACCAGATTAGCTACTACATCAAAACGACTCCAAAGAAGGTACCCGCATACGAAGCGGCCAGACTCGCCAGTGAATTCGATCCACAGAACCGCGACGAAAACGTCGACCATTATCTGGCCAAGCTCGATGATCTGGTGAAGAAATTCAGTAGCCTCAGCGCAGCGGCATCAACTCCGAAGCAGGAAACGCTGGCGCTCTAGTTTTAAATGAGCGGGCGAACGTACGAAATCATTATCGCGCGATTCTTACGAGCGCCGCTTCGAAGCTTCCGCTGAAAGTGGTGCTCCCACTTGGCGTTGCGGCACCCGCAGCAAGAACCGTCGAAACGCCTGGAACATCGACAAGCGCACCCTGGACCACAGCAAGAGTGCCTCTCGGCGCCGATAATCGTGCGGAAGCAGCGAGCAATGAGTGCGGCGGCGCCGTCGTTGTCGTCGCCGCGAGCATGAGTGTCGCTCCGCTCACAGCGACACCGGCGCCGGTCTCGAAGCCTGTTCCTCCGCAGGTTAACGCATCCAATATCTTCTTTCCGGTCGGTTGCAGGTGGAGCACGAAGGCATCCTGGTTGCCCGCACCGAAGGTGGTAGTCGTTCCGCCGACATAAATCGTATTATCCGGGGCAATTGCGACTCCTTCCGCAGTCTCCGAAACTCTGCCGTCAAATTGCTTGTCGAAGACCAAGGCGCCGTCCGAAGTGAGCTTAACAATGAGCGCAGAAATATCCGCGGTACGGCGGACGGTTTGGATAGCGCCAACCATAACAATCGAGCCGTCAGGTCCCGCCGTCATTCGGCCGCGCGGATCCACGACGTCGCCCGCTGAATAAGTTCGTTGCCACACGAGGCTTCCGGCGGCTGTGATTTTCAGCACCACTATGTCGAAGTTGCCTATTTGATCTGGTCGCGGAGTGGTGCCTGCAGCGTAGACGCTGCCATCGGGCCCTACGGCTACAGCATTCCCCGCAGCTCCGTCAGAGATTCTCTGCCAGACGAGATTACCAGCAGAATCAAACTTAACGACGAACAGGCCGGCCGAGTTGGGTCCGAAGCTCGTCGCGGTGCCCGTGATATACACAGATCCATCAAGGGCTGTGGCCACCGCCAGGCTTTCATCGGACTCTGCGCCGCCCCAGGCCCGCTCCCATAGCAACGCCCCGTTTGCGTCGAATTTCAGCAGCACCGCGTCATTCCCGTTATCAGCGGTGATTCCGGTTACGTAAACCGACCCATCTGCGCTAACCGCGACGTCAGGACGACCGAGCCCGCGGATGGTAGTCCCATTCCAGATCCTCTGCCAGGTCAACGATCCATCCGGCGCGAATTTCACGACGAAAATCTTGGGACTTGGAGTGCCGAATGGATCAACGGTGAAACTGTCAGTGATACCCACAACGTACGAGCTTCCATCGGCTGCGCTCGCGACCGCCTCCGCCACATCGCTCCCAACACCGCCCCATGTCGTTTCTGTGAGCAGCGTCTGGCTCTGAACGCTGCCAATACCGAGGGCGATAGAGAAAATAACAACAAAGAAAGCTTTCATGGTCTTGAGATATTGTTTTTGAGTTCTTCGTTTCCCTCGCCGACATCGGGCGGGAAAACAAACGAGCGAAAGGTTAGCAAGTTGTTACTTTTGCCGAGTAAACCGCTGTTACGGCTGGACTGTCCCAACTCGGATGTTTGCGATGAAGAGTTGTTCAGTATCGAGCCATCGGAATGTGAGACGATCGGACTGCGGGCCCTGCTAATGCTCCAAGGATACCCAGCTTAAGCAGATGAATATCTGCGCACACAAGGGAGCGTCGGCTTCCTCGAGAAGGTAACGAATCGTTAACCTTTGGGACTTTGCCGACCGTTGCATCGCTTTTCATGCTCTTCGCATATGATCGGCGACACACTGGAAAAGTGGAGAGGTGCGCATCCAGCTATTGCTTTGTTGGTTTTTGGCGTGGCGTGCGCAATGACATTTAACGAAGTTTCGGCGCAGGTCGCGACGTTCACGACTCAGAAGTACCCATTGCTCGGTAACACCCACATCGCAGCTGATCTGAACGCGGACGGCAAACCTGACCTCGCCGGTGCTGGCGGGAATGCGGTGTCGATCATGTTGGGGAATGGCGATGGAACGTTCCGCCCCAAAACCGATGTTCCTCTCGGAATGCAAACTCAGGCGGTCGCCGCGGGTGATTTCAATAGCGATGGACGCATGGATTTGATGGTTACGCTGGACACGCCGCAATTTAGTCTCGCACTGCTTACCGGCACCGGCACGGGTACCTTTAACGCACCAATTTTTTTCCCGAACACGTCTGGATTCGATTCACCCGCTATTACGGCGACGGATCTTAATGGCGACGGCAAACTCGATCTGGTGGTGATGCATACCATTGCTTGTTTCACCGCGCCATGCCGGGCCTCGCGCAGCATCACTGTTCTGCTCGGCAACGGGGACGGTACATTTCAAACGCCGAGCGAGATTGATGTCGGAACCGGTCCAATGGCGATGGCGGTAGTGGATTTGAACCGCGATGGAATCAAGGATGTGGCGATCGGCGGCGGGAATACCGAGCTATCTGTTTTGCTCGGCGTGGGCAACGGAACGTTTACGCGCCAACCAGTTGTTACACTGGTGCCGGGTGGTGATCTTTTTTCCGCCTGTAATGATATTGGTGTCGGTGATCTGAACCGCGATGGCATCCAGGATTTGGTGGTGCCGTTGGGTAACGGCAACGGGAACGCCATTCTCATTGGCAACGGGAACGGCACTTTTCAGGTCAGGTCGCGCATTCAGATCGATGAAACCTCCGCCCCGCTGCATGTGGCCGTCGCCGATTACAATCGCGACGGCTTGCTCGACATTGCTCGCACCATGGGTGACGGCACGAATGGCTTGCTGCAAATCTTGAGGGGTAATGGCGATGGCACTTTTCAGGCACCAACTCGTTACCTGGTCCCGCCACCTGTTTCCAGCAGGGGCGGTATCATGATCCTCGCTGGCGATTGGAATGCCGATGCTAAACCGGACATCGCCTTTGTGGAGGGGGGCGCTGGTGCGCCAACGATTGACGTCTTGACCAACACGACCGGCGGAGTGCCTCCACCAACTCCAACACCTCCACCTCCAACACCAACAGCAACACCAGTTCTGAGCGTTGCGAGTCTGTCCTTAAACCCGGCAACCGTGACGGGCGGCAATTCGTCAACTGGAACGGTAACCCTAACAGCCGTCGCCGCCGCAGCGACAACTGTCGCCATCACCAGCAACAACGCCGCGGCCACCGTGCCGGCCAGCGTCACAATTCCGGCTGGCTCTCAGTCGAGGAGTTTCAGCATCAGCACCACACAAGTGCAGGCAACAACAAGTGCCGCGATCACCGCTTCGCTCAATGGCGCGTCGCGCTCGGCTACTTTGACAATCAATCCCGCAGCGGGCGGCGCCGACACTGTTTCGATCACGCTCGCCGAATACGCAATCGGTAACCGCAGACTACGCGTTGAGGCGACGAGCACGCGGACAAACGCGACCTTGCAGGCGTTTGTCACGTCCAGTAATCAACTGATCGGCACACTTTCGAACAATGGCGGCGGGAGATATCGCGGTGAGTTCAGTTGGCCCGTCAATCCACAGAACATCACCGTCCGGAGCAATTTCGGTGGTCAAGCCACACGCACGGTAACTGCGAGATAATCCCCTTCGCGCCAGCTCAATCATCTGCGACTTCGCGATTCTTACTTTATGGCTCGCGCGACTCGCGACAGTAACGGCAGGCGCACCTCAAGACGGTGGCGCGTCGACAATTAAACTTATGGAGATTCTAGTCGTCGAAGACGAAGTTCGCCTCGCCCAACATATCTCTCGTGCCCTCACTGAAGCGGGCCATGAGCCAGTCGTGGTTCACGACGGTGAGACCGCTTTGGCGAAAACAGAGCTGAAGCGGTACGATCTCATTGTGCTCGACGTGATGCTGCCAGAGATGGATGGCTTCGAAGTGCTGCGACATTTGCGTGCGACGAAAATCGACACTCGTGTACTTATCCTGACCGCGCGCGGCGAGGTGAGCGATCGAGTGACCGGCCTTGGACTGGGAGCGGATGATTACCTCGCGAAACCCTTCGCAATGCAGGAAATGGTCGCGCGAGTGGGCGCGCTCGGGCGACGTTTTCCTGAGGAAGCGCCAATCAAGCTTCAAATCGGCGATCTGGTCTTGAACCTGATCGACAGAAAATTGTATCGCGGTCCGCGCCGGATCGATTTGTCGGCGAGAGAACTCATGTTGTTACGCGTGTTGATGCGCGAACCCGGCCGCATCTTTAGCCGCACCGAATTGTGTGAGCGGGTCTGGGAGCGGCAACATGAGTACGGCTTGAAACTGGTCGAAGCGTTCATCAGCCGTCTTCGCAAGAAAATTAACTCGCCGCCCCTCATCCATACCGTAAGGCATCTGGGCTACACGATTCGGGAATCGAAATGAGAAACTGGCCATTACGATGGAAGGTCGCCCTTTATTCAGGTTCGTTTGCGGTGGCCGCTACGCTAGCGGGCGCCACGACTACCTGGTTCATCATGCGCCATGCCGAAATCGCGGCTTTCGATCGGCGCCTAACGACTGACGCCGAGGAATTCTTTCGGGATGTCGAACATTTCGAAGGTGGCAGAAAGAACAACGAGTTGGTATTCAAGGAGATCCTGGTGCCGCTATCGCTGCGTAAGCGCCTCGTTGAAGTAACCGACGCCAGCGGCAGCGTGGTTTATCTTTCTCCGCGATTGCGTCATGCGTTCCCTCGCGATGGCATCAAAGAATTTCACAACCAAAAGATCGACGGCCAAAACATTCGCCTGGCAGAGTTTACTGAAAGTGGCCTCACCTTGCGCGCCGGTGACGACCTCAAGGAGATTAATCAAATTAGCCGCGAAATTTTCCTGGCGATGCTGGGGGCGATTCCGACCGTGCTGTTAGTAACCCTGATTGGTTCGGCCTGGGTCGCGAGTAAAGCGATCGCGCCCGTCGAGGAGATCCGCCAGGCAGCCAACAGGATCACCGCACAACGGCTCGACCAGCGTCTGCCTGTCCCGCCGACGAAAGACGAGATCGCAGGATTAATCGAAATGCTGAATGCGACCTTCGAACGGTTGCAGCGCAGCTTCGAACAATCCGCACGTTTTTCCGCCGACGCCTCGCATCATTTGAAAACCCCGATCGCCATTCTGCGTGCCGACGTGGAAGAAATTCTAGCGGATGTTAAGTGCAGCGAAAGCACACAAGCGCGAGCTGAAGGACTGCTACATCGCATTCATCATCTGAATTCAGTTGTTGATAATCTGCTTCTGCTTTCACGCGCCGATGCTGGTCGACTGGAGTTATCGAAGGTCGAGTTCGATTTGAGAGAAGTGCTCGAGGGCGTTCTCGATGACGCGCACACTTTGGCTGAACCCCTCGATCTGACGGTTGAAGCGAATATTCCGGAAAATCTCCGGTTAAAGGCCGATTCTACATTCGTCGCAATGATCGCGCAGAATCTGGTCGAAAACGCAGTCAAATATAACACTACTGGAGGTCGCATCCGCGTGGATGCGCAGGCCGTGGATGGCGAAGTGCAAATGACCATCGGCAACACCGGCGAAGGCATTCCCAAACATCGCAGCGGACAACTATTCGAACGTTTTTACCGGGTGCGCGGTGGCGGACGCGTGCCGGGGCACGGGTTGGGTCTGAGCATCGCGCGCGAGTTGGCTCGAGCGCATGGTGGGGACGTCGAACTGGTCCGTTCCGAGGGGAACTGGACAGAAATGCGAGTGCGCCTGCCGAAAGTCGCCTAACGACCGAAGTCGTCCCGCATGGGACTGCTTTGATCACTTGAGATAAAAGAAACAACATGAGCGCAATCGCCTGCGCCCGCAGATTTTCGCTTGAAACCAATGCAGTCGTGTCGCATTCAAACGAATGAAACGAATGCGATTTTTCATCCTCGGCGGTATTGCTATCGCACTGCTTTGGACAGCGAACCCAGTTTGTTACTCAGCAGACACTGAACACGCCGACATCAAAGCAGAAATCACCAAACGCCATGATGAGGCGGTGAAGCGGTTGCAGGATTGGATTGCACAAGTTTCGATCGCGGCCGAAAACCGGGGATATCCGGAGGGCGCGGAGTACATGGCGAAGCTCGCGCGCGATGCGGGATTCCAGCAGGCGACGGTAATCAACACAGACGGGAAGCCAGGCGTGTTTGCGACGCTCGATGCAGGTGCGCCAAAAACGATCGGGCTCTATTTCATGTACGACGTGAAACAGTTCGATCCGGCCGAATGGTCGTCGCCACCCACTGAAGCGCGGATCGTGGATAAACCGCCGCTGGGCAAAGTGATGGTCGGTCGCGGCGCAGTGAATCAAAAAGGTCCCGAGGCGGCGTTTCTCGCTGCGCTGCATGCAATTCGCGGAGCCAGCAAGAAAATGCCGGTCAATCTGGTGCTCGTCGCAGAAGGCGAAGAGGAGATCGGTTCGCCTCACATTCCGCAACTCGTTAGGCGACCGGAGGTGCTCGACGCGCTGAAAAAGTGCGTCGGCGTATTCATGCCACATGCGACGCAGGACCTCGACGGAATCGTCACCGTGAACCTCGGCTCGAAAGGGGTCATCGAGCTCGAGCTGGTTTCGAGCGGTGAAAAATGGGGGCGCGGTCCAGCAAAAGACATCCACTCTTCGCTCAAGGCTATGGTGGACAGCCCTGCGTGGCATCTGATTAAAGCGCTGAACACGCTCGTATCTGACGATGGCAACGTGATTACGATCGACAATTATCCGAAGCCGCTTCCGCTGAGCGCCGAGCAAAAAACAATGATCGAAAAAGTATCGCAAGTGCGCAGCGAAGCGCAGGCCAAGAAACAATTCACCGTTCAGCATTGGATCAACGATCTGCCGTGGGAGCAGGCGAACGAACGGCTTGAATCGCAACCGACTGTAAACATCGAAGGACTGGTCGGTGGGTACACTGGCCCGGGCGGCAAAACGATTCTGCCACATCGAGCCGTCGCGAAAATCGACATGCGACTCGTTCCCGATATGAAAGCGGCGGACGCGCTCGCAGCGTTGAAGGCGCATCTGGCGAAGCGCGGCTTTGGCGATATCGAAGTAAACATGACCGGCGGGTACGATCCGACAGCAACGTCGAAGGATTCGGCGCTGATTCAGGCGCAGTTGGCAACCTACAAAAATTTTGGAATCGACGCGTCGCTCTGGCCGCGCAACGCCGGTTCGTATCCCGGTTACGTCTTTACCGATGAACCGCTAAAGCTGGCGGCAGGACATTTCGGACTCGGACACGGCAGCGGCGCGCATGCGCCGGACGAATATTACATCATCGAATCCACGAACCCGAAAGTCCAAGGCTTCGATGGCGCGACGATGTCTTTCGTCGAATATCTGTATCAGTTGGCGAAGTAATCCGAAGACTGCTGTAGCCACGGCCCTGTGGGCCGTCTCTAGATGTCAGAGCCAGCTCCCAATGAACCGGCCACAGGCCGGTGGCTACACCTTAAACGAGTTTCGCATCGAGATTAATCTGCGCGCCTGCCAAGACGACCGATACCGGGCACGTTTTCTTTGTGTGCTCGGCCTGCTCGCGAAATTTGGCCTCGTCAATCCCGGGCACCTCCGCTTCAGTCTTAAGATCGATCGTCGTGATCTTTGGACCGCCGCCGACCATTTCCAGTTTCACTGTCGCCGTCGTATTGATTCGCTTTGCCGGATGACCTGCCTTTTCCAGATTTGCCGAGAGCGCCATTGAGAAACACCCCGCCTCGGCAGCGCCGATGAGTTCTTCCGGGTTTGTTCCTTTCGCTTCTTCAAAGCGCGATGAAAACGAGTAAGGGCCTTCGAATGCGCCGCTGCCGAGTTTCATTGTTCCCCTGCCCTCTTTGAGAGTGCCTTCCCAAACAGCCGATCCAGTTCGTGTTGCCATTTTTTTCTCCTTTAGTTGTTAATAGATCACGATTCGCGCGAGATGCCGGTGAGCGCAATGTGCTTTTCGATTAGCAACGGTGTAGCGGCGCTTGTATCAAGCGCCGAGCCAAAATGAAAAAGGCGCCTGACACAGGCGCCTCTACAACTATGCCGCTTCAGGCGCGGCGGTGCCAGTCACGGGCGCGGGGTGATCGCGTTTTGCTTCAGCGAGCTGGCGCTGTTTGCGCCCGAGCCAGATGCTAAGGACACACCACATTGCTCCAATCGGAACCGCCACCCAGGAAATGCCGGCCAGTCCCAAGCCAAACCAACGCATTAATGGATAAGACCAGGCACCGATTTGATCGCCAAGACGATAGCCGAATGTGTCAATCAGGCTCTTGGCTTTGTATTTATCTTCCCGGCGCAAGACGGTGAAAAGAACTTCGCGCGCTGGTCGAAGTAGAGCGAAGCCTGCGGCTCGCCGCAAAATTTGGAACGTCGCAAGGACGGTGAGAATCGGCGCGAAACCGATCGCGGCAAATCCAACCGCACTCAAAAGCGGCATGAGCACCAGCGTAATCCCAACGCCGAACCATTTCATTAGACGGCCGGTCAGAAAAACCTGAATCAGAACCGTAATCGTGTTCACCGCGATATCGATGTTTGCCAGGAACGACGTGCGCGCGGCGCGGTCCTGCAGTTGATGTCCTGTAAGGTCAGATTGTTGAAAATATGCCCACGTGTTCGTGAGCGTGTAGATCATGAGAAACCCCGCTAGACCGAGTAAATAGGGAGATCGAACAATGTGCGTCGCGCCTTCCCAGAATTTGCCGCCGATCGGTTGTTCACTGTGCTCGTCATGCGCCTGAGAATTGCCGGGAAACCTGCGCACACATTGCGCGGCAACCTCCAACATGACCGCTGTGATAAGAAGGAAGAGTCCGGTGCTCAGCTTTCCGGCCAGCGAACTCGTGACCAAACCACCGACAATTCCGCCAATTGATCCGCCGACAGCAATAAATCCGAAGAGCCGTTTTGCTTGCTCTGGTGCGAAAACGTCAGCCATGAACGACCAAAACATTGTTGTGGCGAAAAGATTAAAGACGCTGACCCAGATGAAAAATATGGGCGCAAGGATCGTGCGTTCCTGTGCGGCTGGCATCCAGCGCATGAGAAGGAAGAACACAAAAAGGTTCGCGATGGCGAAACGGTAGGCGATCGGGATAAACCGCCGCCGCGACATGCGCGTAACGATAGCGGCATAAAGCGCGTTCGCGATCAGCATACCGATCAGGGTGCCCGTGTACATCCAGGGCAGATTTTCAACGCCGCGGTCTGCGCCAATCTCATCACGGATCGGACGGATCACGTAATAGCCGCCGAGAACGACAAAGTTGAAAACGAATGCCAGCAGCAGCGCGTGGATCTCGTTCGGCTTTACATCAACGATCTTACTGAAAAGCTTTTTCATGCTGTAGCCGCGACCCTGCGGGCCGCGAGCACGCGTCGCACAGCGACGCGCCTACAAATTTTTCTTCTTCCACGCGGCAAGCACTTCCGCTTCGCGTTCGGCTGAGAGACCAGCTTTCGGATGCGATTGGCGCTCTTGAGGGAGCGACTTGAACCAGGCGAGCGTATCACGTGCGGTGACGTCGAGTGGTCGAAACGTCAGGCCCTTGCTCAACGCGCGACTAATGTTCGTTCGCGCAACCGCATCATCTTTCCCCGTCCATACCGGCATGTCAGACCAGGGCTGTACTTTTTGCTCAGTCAAAAATTCTTCGTTTACCCAGGTAAACTTCGCGTCCGACTTCAGGGCCCCCTTAATTCCATCGAGCATTCCGCCAACGTCAAATGGCTTGGCGGGTCCGGTCGCGTTGTAGATGCCTGTCTCGCGGTTCTCGGCCATGCGAATGGTCCATTCAGCAAGATCACGTGCATCGATGAACTGGACGGGATCGTTTGGCTTTCCAGGCGCCAGCACGTCTCCGGCACGATCGATGCGCACGGGCCAATACGTAAAGCGGTCGCTCTCGTCGCGAGGACCGACGATTAGTCCTGGACGGATGATCAAAGTTTTTCCGGGAAACCATTTCTCCGCTTCGCGTTCTGAAAGCGCCTTTAATGGCCCGTAGGTTTTGAATCCAGACGCGCGCACTGCTTCAATTGTCTCCTTGTACGGATCTGCACCTTCGTACTTTTCTGTCGGCGCGTTTTCATCAGGGCCCTGTTTTGAGTCGCCGTAAACGGAAATCGTCGAGATGAACACGTAGCGATCCACGTTGCCTTTGAGCACTTGCGCTACATCACGGACCCAGGCGGGCAGCGTCGTCGGATTGTCGATCACCACATCCCATTGACGGTTCTTCAACGCCTCGAGATTACCATTACGATCGCCAACAAGTTGTTCCACTTCAGCAGGCAATTCCCCGGGATGCGACTTTCCGCGATTGAACGTGGTCACCTTATGTCCGCGGCTCAGCGCATATTTAACCTGGTAAGGCCCAGTGAATCCGGTGCCGCCGAGTATGAGTATGCGCATCGGGGTTGGCGTCTTATCTGCAAACAAGGGTGTCGGTCTTGCGGCGAGCGAAAACACGCCTGCAGTGGAAAGTTTAATGAAATGGCGGCGAGTTGTGTTCATCTTCTGATGTCATGTCGAGCGACAGTCGAGACACCCCGGTGCGAAACGTTCAGGTAAGTTCGCGGGATTGCTCGACTCCGCTCGGAATGACGCGTATGACACGCCGCCAAGCAAGCCGCTTAATTAGTGCAAGCGCGGCGGGATTGTGTTTGGGGGTTCGTGCATCGCGCAGCCAGATGAAACGCGAATCACCTGCAATGCTGGCACGCACGATTCCTTCCTCCGGCGAAAAACTACCGGTGATCGGCCTCGGAACATGGAAGGCATTCGATGTCGATCTCAGTGCGGATATTCGGGAACAGCTGGAAGACGTTCTGACACAGTTTGTGACGCTCGGCGGCCGTGTGATCGATTCCTCACCAATGTACGATCACGCCGAGGCAGTGATTGGCGATCTCACGTCTTCGCTGGGAATCCGCGAGAAGTTGTTTTTTGCGACAAAGGTTTGGACAGAGGGGAAGCAGAGCGGAATTCAGTCGATAGAACGTTCCATGGCGCTTTTACACACGAAGCGAATCGATCTGATGCAAGTGCATAACCTTGTCGATGTGAACACCCAACTCGCAACCCTGCAGGAATGGAAACAGCAGGGGCGCATTCGGTACAGCGGAATCACGCACTACGAGTCCGGAGCTTTGGGCGAAATCGAAAAACTGATGAGAAACCAGAAGTTCGATTTCCTGCAGATCAATTATTCGCTGATGGAACCGGAAGCCGAGGAACGCGTTCTACCGGTGGCGCAGGAGCGCGGCATCGCTGTGATCGCGAATCGGCCGTTTGGGTCCGGCGACCTGTTCGACAAAGTGCGTTCAAAGCCACTGCCGGATTGGGCAACGGAATTTGATTGTCGCTCCTGGGCACAATTTTTTTTGAAATGGATTGTGGCAAATCCAACGATCACGTGCGCGATCCCGGCAACAAACAAACCGCGTCATCTCGAAGATAATATGCAGAGCGGCGTTGGCCGATTACCCGATGCAAAACTGCGCCGCCGGATGGCGGAATTGGTCACGTCATTGTAGGTCCGCAACGCCCCTCGTACATCCAACAGAAATCAAATAAAAAATCTTTACATTTGTTGAAAAAATTGGTTGCGCGCTTGGCCGATGTACCGGATAGAACGCGGCTTTATGCGAAAACTTCTCACCCCCGCCTTCGTCATTCTCCTAGGAACCGCCATATTTTGCCCCCGACCCGCCATGGCACTGCGATTCTCGGCGCCCACTCCGAAATTCAATTACACCGATTCTTCCGGCAAAAAGCAATCGGTCGAAGTTGTAGACAAATATTATCCGAAGAAAATCACCCAGCCGATTGCCAAGGTAGACGGCAGCATCGATCCCAAAATGCGCCGGGCCGCCACTATCGCCGAGGAGCGCGCACGTGCGCACTCGCTTAAGAAGTGCTGGGCATTTGTGAAGGAAGCGCTGGTTGCCGCCGGCGTGGTGAAGTCCCGGCCACAGACGTCGCTAGCGAAACAGGCTGGCCAGGAACTCGTGAGCAATTACGGATTCAAAAAGCTGCCGGTGACGGATCCTTATCAGGCGCCGGTCGGCTCTGTTCTAGTCTATGGGGCCAAACGCGCTGCGGGCCACGTCGAAATTCGCACTGAAACGGGATTCGTTAGCGACTTTCGATCAAAGATCCCGTCACGTCGACCTTTGCTCGGCGTTTTTGCCAAGAGCTAGATTGCGGCCGTCCTTAGCGAGAGCAGGAGCGGGAATCGCTTTTCGCTGGCCAACTTGCTCGCAGCGCGGGAATCTTCGCGGATGAGTCAGGTCATCCGCGTCGCCATGTGGTCTGGTCCGCGAAATATCTCCACGGCCATGATGCGCGCATGGGGCAATCGGGACGACACCATCGTTATCGATGAGCCGTTTTACGCCTATTACCTCAAAGTAACCGGGATAGAACATCCCGGAGCGGACGAAGTGCTCTCAATCGGCGAAACCGATTGGCATAAAATCGTCGCCGACCTGTCGGGACCGATTGCGAGCGGAAAGCGGATTTTCTTTCAGAAACAGATGACACACCACCTGTTGCCCGAAATCGATCGTGGATGGCTCGCAGCTGTGACGAATTGTTTTCTAATTCGCGATCCGCGTGAAGTGATTCATTCCTACATAAAAAAGCGAGAAGATCCTGCGCTCGAGGACCTCGGTTTCGTGCAGCAGGCAGAGATTTTTGAATTCGTCCGCTCACATACGAACGCCGTTCCGCCGGTTGTTGATGCCCGGGACGTGCTGCAAAATCCTGAGCGCGTGCTTCGACTCCTGTGCGAGGCGATCGGCGTCGAGTTTAGCAGGTCGATGCTTTCCTGGCCCCCAGGCCTGCGAGAGAGCGACGGCGTCTGGGCTAAGCATTGGTACGGTGAGGTAGCAAAGACGACCTCGTTTCAACCATATCATCCAACAGATTCCGACGTGCCGGAACGCTTTAGCGAGATTCATAAACGCTGCCGTGAATGTTATGAGCAGCTGTATCAATACAGATTGTCGTAAATCAGTAGAAGATTGAAAAATCCTTTCCTGTTTTCCTGGGTTCCTGATTAATCTTCCGGTCTTTCATGCTTCAGAAATTCGACGAACGAAACCGAGACTTAATTGTGAACATCAACGGAGAGTTGGTGCATCGCGATAAGGCTGGGATTAGCCCGTTCGATTCGGCGGTACAGGGAGGGGATGCCGTGTGGGAAGGGCTGCGATTGTACAACGGCCGGATCTTCAAACTATACGAACACCTCGATCGGCTCGAACGTTCGGCTCGCTCATTGGCTTTCGCCGAAATCCCGCCTCGCGAACAAATCGTCGACGAAATCAAACGCACGCTCGCTGCAAACAAGATGCGGGACGGCGCACATATTCGGCTGACGTTGACACGCGGATTGAAGATTACCTCGGGCATGGATCCGCGACTCAACCAGAGCGGGCCAACGTTGATTGTGCTCGCCGAACACAAGCCGCCGGTCTACGCGAAAACGGGACTGAATTTAATCACAACCAAAATCCGCCGCCCACCGCCAGATGTACTGGATGCCCGCATTCATCATGCAAACCTGCTGAACTCAATCCTGGCAAAGATCGAAGCGAACAATGCCGGCGCGGACGACGCGCTTATGCTCGATACACGCGGGTTCGTCGCTGAAACGAACGCGACACACGTGTTCATTGTGCGTAACTCCGACGAATCCCGGACAGGAGGCGAGCTGGCAACGGGCCGGGTTGTGTCGTGCCCCGAAGGAATAACTCGCGCGACCGTAATCGAGATTTGTGCTGCCGAAAAAATTCGATGCGTCGAGACTGACTTGTCGCTGATCGATGTCTACGGCGCCGACGAAATGTTTTGCACTGGAACCATGGGCGAACTAGCCGGCGTAGTGCCGAATCGACAATCGCCAAATCGGCGACGGAAACGTCGGGCCGATGACAAAGCGCCTGAGCGATCTTTACCTGAAGAGAACCGCGACCGAAGGAGTGCAGGTCGTGGATGTGTAAAAAGCTCAGTCGTTTTTCTTCACAACTCTTGAGCCGGCTGGACAAGCCCCAGCAGGATCGCAACAGGAATCGACGTGTACCCGAGAAAAAGCAGCCAGGCGAAGATCCGACCGCCTAACGCGAGACGCGGTGTCAGTTTCTTATCGTTAAATCCGAGCGATTGGAAAAAGCTCGACGATCCATGGCTCAAATGAAGCGCGAGCAGAAAGAGACCAATCACATAAAAAGCGGACACGTAATAATTTTGGAACCCATACACCATCATTGAGTAGACATCGTAATGTCCCAGAGGATCCGCCTTGAGCAGAAGAAAACGGGGATCGGTGACGCGCACCGTGAAATGCGCAATGTGGTAAACGATAAACGCAAGCACGATCAATCCGCTCATCACCATGTGACGCGAAGCGAATGTTGCTTTGACGTACTCGCGGTCGACGTAACGCTCGGGTCGCGCGCGGCGGTTTTCGATCGCCAGTTGAATCGTCGCGTAAATGTGAACGACGACCGCCACGAACAGGAACAAACGAATCGCCCAGAGCAAAGGGCCGAGGTCGCGCAGGTGCTGCGCGTAATCATTGATCCATTCAGGACCCAGAAAAATCTGAAGATTCCCGAGCAGGTGTCCGACAACGAAGAGAATCAAAATGACGCCGGTGATCGCGACAATCATTTTCCTTCCGACGGACGAGCGATAAAAAGCAGCTATAACATTCACCATTCGAATCTACGCCGGTCGAGCGACACGTGTTTCAGATTATGAGCGCCGGGCCGAGCGTCAAGCATGGCAACGCTAAGTGGTGGGGGCTTAATCTTGCCTAAGTGGCTGATCCTCTTCTTGTTTCATTCTTGACACATTGCCAGGATTCTTTCAAAAACCTCGCTATCAATCCAAGAATCTGATTCTGGAGTAGGCAAGGAAACTGTTTCTCCCGGAGTTTTCTTCTCCTCTTTCAGACTTTGCAGTCGCAAAGGGTCAACGAGCCGAGAGAAAAGGAAATTATTTATGAACCCAATCATTCAAGCTAAGAAAACAACTTCACTATATGTCTTCATCTTCGCTGTCGCTGCGCTTTCGCCCGCCCCGATAGCATTTGGGGTTTTGCCACCGCCGGACGGCGGCTATCCCGGGGGCAACACCGCGGAAGGGGAAAAGGCGCTCCTTAGTCTCACGTCTGGCACTTTCAATACCGCCGTTGGTTTCTTCTCGCTCAAGAGCAACACCAACACCAGCTACAATACTGCCGTCGGGGCTGCGGCGCTGTTCGCCAATACATCAGATCACAATACGGCCACTGGCGCGGCAGCGCTTTTGAACAACAGCACCGGCTCCCGAAACACGGCTGACGGATCGTTCGCGCTGTATTCCAACACTACCGGTCTCAACAACACAGCTGTCGGTTTCAACGCCCTCTTCAGCAACACCACCGGAAACTTCAACACGGCCAATGGTTTTAATGCACTCTCTAGCAACACTACCGGTCTCAACAACACGGCTGTCGGTTCCAATGCGCTCGTCAGCAACACCATCGGAAGCTTCAACACGGCCAATGGTGTTAATGCACTCGGCCTCAACACAACCGGCAACGAAAACACGGCCAATGGTGATGATGCGCTCCAGAGCAACACTACCGGAAGCTTCAACACGGCCAATGGTGTTTTTGCGCTCCGCCTCAACACAACCGGCGACCGAAACACGGCCAATGGTCGTTCAGCGCTTTTCAGCAACACAACCGGAAACGACAACAATGCCACCGGATTTAATGCGCTCTTGAGCAACACAACCGGCATCGACAACAACGCCACCGGTACTGATGCGCTCACTAACAACACAACCGGCTTCAAAAACGCGGCCTACGGTGATGATGCGCTCGAAAATAACACAACCGGCAGCCGCAATACCGCATTGGGCAATAACGCTGGTCAAAATCTCACAACGGGTGATAACAACATCGATATCGGCGACAACGTCGTCGGTCTTGCGGGCGAGTCCAATAAAATTCGCATCGGCAACCTTGGCACGCAGGATGCCACCTTTATCGCTGGCATTACTGGCATCCCGGTGACTGGCAGCCAGGTGATGGTAAGCGCTGATGGGCAGCTCGGCATCGCTGGCTCTTCGGCACGGTTTAAGGAAGCGATTAAGCCCATGGAGAACGCGAGCGAAGCGATCCTGTCGCTGAAACCTGTGACCTTCCGCTACAAGAAAGACATTGATCCCGACGGTATATCTCAGTTCGGGCTCGTGGCAGAAGATGTGGAAAAGGTGAATCCCGATCTGGTCGTGCGCGATAAGCGAGGAAAAGCGTACTCGGTTCGTTACGAACAAGTGAATGCGATGTTGCTAAATGAGTTCTTAAAAGCGCATCAAAGGATGCAGGATTTGGCAGTACGCGACGCACAGCAACAGAAACAAATCGAGGGGCTGACGAAACAACTTCAAGAACAGGCTGCACAGATCCAAAGAATGAATGCGCAGCACGAACTTGCCGAACCTGGACCGGAAGTGGCGACTAACAATCCCTGACAAATTGTAACGCGCTTTACAGCGGGCGGCGGTGATCCTCCAGCTGCGGGTTCCCAAAGGAGTTCGCCGGACAAACTACTGTTTCGCTATTACCGGGTTAGGCATATAATTCCCGGCCTGATGCCGAACAGCGAAGAGCCGCAGACGGTTTTCCTTCCATTTAAGGAGAAGAATTCGGCGTTCGCCAGCGACGGCGGCATCACGACCACGCGCCGTGCTGGTTTCTGGTCGCATTTTCTGAGCCACGAATGGTCCTCCGCTGCGCTCTATCTGTTTTTAGACGTGGTGAGCTGGCTCGCCATCTATCGGGTCGTCGGATGGTTTCGGTATGACGCATTTTATGCGACGCCATTTCAGTTCTTCGTCATCAATTTCATTCAGCTCCTTGTGATTGTAGCAGCCCTATACTTTGTTGGCGGCTACGACAGGACGGTCGAGAAACTGACCCTCGGTTATGCTGCCGAGCACATCCTTGCGGTCATTTCAGCAGCACTGGTCAGTGCCCTGCTGGTTTATTCTGCGGCGACGTTCGATCAGACGATGAAGCCCAGCCGCGGTGTGTTGCTTTTGAGCTTTGCCATTTTTCTCCCCGTGTCGCTGGCTTATCGCCGATGGATTCGCCAATACGTGGTGGCGAGCAGCGCCAGCCGCTCTTTTTTAGTTATCGGCGGCGGCGCTACAGCGACGCGTTTTTACGAGGCTTACAAAAAGTCTTCCAATGGCCAGCAACTGGAATTCGTCGCGGTAAATGAAGATCACGTGGGCCAACCCATCGCCGGTGAGGGATCTCCGATCGTGCAGGGCGATCTCGCGTCGAAATTGGATAACCTCAGCAATCGGTACAGCGGCATCATCCTTGCTGAAGGCGCGAGCTCGCTCGGTGCGCAATTGCTGGAACGCCTCGTACACGCGCAGTTCCAGGAAACGCGTGTTTATACTTTGGAGTCCTTCTATGAAACTCAATGGCGATATCTGCCGCTCGGAATTGTCGATCCTTTCTGGCCATTGCAGACCGGGTTTCAATTAGCGCGCACCTCTCCTTATCACTATCTCAAACGCCTTTTCGATGTGCTTGCCTCGGCAACGGCACTAGCCATTTGTTCGCCGCTTTTCATTCTTATCCCTGTATTCATCTGGATGGAGGATGGCGGTCCGATCTTATTCAGGCAGGAAAGAGTCGGACGCGACGGGAAACGTTTCGTTCTTTTCAAATTCCGGACCATGCGGTGTCGTGCGGATCATCCGGATGAAGACATCTACACGCGCGAAGGCGATCCTCGCGTGACGCGTGTGGGCCGCTGGCTGCGGAAACTTCGGCTCGATGAGTTGCCGCAGCTTTGCAACGCGCTAAGAGGCGACATTAGCCTGATCGGTCCGCGGGCGGAGTGGAGCAAGTGCGCCGAACGCTATGAGCAAAGCATCCCGTTCTATCACTTTCGCCACCTTGTAAAGCCAGGAATCACCGGATGGGCGCAGGTCAATTATCCCTACGGCGAGAGCGACGAGGACGCTGTCGAAAAGCTAAAATACGATCTTTACTACATCCGGCATTACTCGCTAAAGCTGGATGCAATGATCGTGCTAAAGACGCTATACACAATGCTCTTTGGCAAGGGTCGCTGAGTGGAGCACGATTCATGATCGGCTGATTAAATCTCTGCTTTCGAAATTCCCCAGGTGATATCAATCATCTTCCGTAAAGCATCTCGCTGGATTTTCTTTGCTGCACTCGCCTATGCCCCATGGGCCTACGGCGCAACAACGTCAGACAGTATTAACGTAACTAACTGCGTGTTACTCGTTGCGCTCGGGTTTTGGGTGGCCGAACTGCTCACCAGTCGACGGCGGCTCCGCCTGCCCCCTTATCTTCTCATCCTGACCGGCGCCCTGATTTGCGTAGGAGGGTGGATGGCTCTGAACGCCAGGTCCATTTACGACCCAGAATTTTCTCTTTTCGTCCCGCTGAGAAATCCTGCGCCGTTTTTACCCGGCTCTGTCGACTATGCGAATAGTGTCGCGTGGATGTTGCGGGGTGCATTGCTGCTCGGAACGATATTGTTCGTCTCCGACCTGTCCCAAAGCAGCCGATGGTTGTTACGGCTCTGGTATGTCATTAGCCTAATCGGCGGCTCAATAGCATTTCTAGGTTTGCTCCAGAAAGCTACGGGCGCGCAAATGATCTTTTGGCAACCGCCGCCACCACCAGAATTCGGGGTTACGACATTCTTCGCCACTTATTTTTATCACGGCAACGCCGGCGCTTTCCTTAATCTGGTGTGGCCATTGAGCGCCGGCCTCGTTATCCGGGCGTTCAGCGCCAGAGGCCACTCGGGTATGCGTGCGCTGTGGACCATCGTTTTTATCGTAACCATTGCGGGAGTGCTGGCGAATACATCGCGCATGGCGCAAGTCGTCGCGCTTGTAATGCTGGTAGCCATCGGTGTTCATTTTGGCCCGGAAGTGTTACGAAGACTCCCGGGTGCGCAGAAGAGCGTGGCTGTCGCCGGCGCGCTTGCCATTGCTTTGGCACTGATTGCATTGGCTCAAGCTAGTCATTTGGAACAATCGCTTAACCGCTGGCAATCGGTAAGTGAACACCTTCCTGCCGATGCCCGTTGGCAAGCTTCACGTGTGGCGCTAGGCGCGCTACCTTTTGCCGGATTTTTTGGTTTTGGACCAGCAACCTTTCGCGTTGTGTTCCCGGGCTACAATATCGGATCCGGCCATGCAGTCCCGGGAAGCTGGAGATTTTTACACCAGGATTACCTGCAAACGGTGATGGAATGGGGATGGCTGGGAAGCAGCCTTTGGGCGTTGCTCTTCTTCGGCGGAATAGCAGTCGGAATTCTCAGTTACAAAAGATATGCCACGCGAGACTGGATGCCGAGAAGACGCTTTATGCAGCCTTTGGCTATCGTTGCACTTGCGGGCGTAGCCATGCATGCGCTGGTTGATTTTCCATTTCAAATCGAGTCGACCCAGCTTTATATCGCGACATATCTCGGAGTCTGCTGGGGAAGCAGCTTGTGGAACGACAAGTCAGAGATCAGGCGTCACACTTCAGAGACGGTGGTCAGGACTGAGCACTGCTGAATCTAGGCTCCGTTTCCTTCGTGATCGGAACCGTAATCACGACCGTAGCTGCGAGAGTAGGCTCCTTCTTCCTTACCATAACCGTGCGTTGCGTAGTAGTAGTAGTAACCAACACCGTGGCTCAGCCGCAAACGATTCAGAACAAGACCAGCCGGGCGGATACCTGATTTTGCAAGCAAAGAAATTGCCCGGCGGACCGCCTGGCGCGGTGTCTTTGCTGCTCGAACCACAATGCACAACGTCTGAACATGCGGCGTCATAAGCAGCGTATCGCTTACCGCCAGAATCGGAGCGCTGTCGATCACAACACGATCAAAGTGCGTGCAAGCCTCTACGATTAAACGCCCGAAGAACGGGCCGGCGAGAATTTCTGCCGGGTTGGGTGAACGTCGTCCACCCGCCAGAACGGAAAGCTGACCTCCTGTCGCCGTGTGAATATTTCCTGTCACAGCAACGTTCTCGTCGACAATCTGGATTTCACCGGCGGGGATCTGGCGCGCCGCTGAGGTTACGTCGGCTGCACCCAGCAGGCAATCTATGACTCCAGGCTCGACGTCCTCGTCAGAGTTATTTCGAACGCTCGGGAAACGAAAAATCTTGTGCATCGTTGGCCGGCGCAGATCGCCGTCAATAAGAAGAACCCGATAGCCTTGCTGAGCCAGCGCAAGCGAATAATTCGCGCTGGTGAAACTCTTTCCCTCGTTAGGCACCGCGCTCGTGAACAGCGAAACTTTTCGCTCTGCCTCCGGGCCTAAAAGCGCGAGTGCTGCTCGTAAATTGCGGAACGCTTCGGCAGCCGGACTTTCGGGAGTCTCCACCACCACGCGATAGTTTGAACTCCCAAACGCCTTTCTGCTTTTTCGTTTCAAGCGGCTCACCGGTCCTTCATCGGTGGTCTCCGGGACAGCTGCGAAAACCGGTAATCCGACTGTGTTTTCCGCCTGGTCCACCGTTTTGATTGAACGATCCAACGCGTCCGCGCCGAAAACGAACACCAAGCCCACCGCCAGACCACCCAGCAATCCCAGAAAGATTGTTCTGGTAGGACGCGGACTAACAGATGATTGCGGAAGTGGCGAATGCTCGATCACACTGACAGCATTCGCCTTTACGTCTTTGCTTAAGCTCGTCTCTTTAATTTGACGAAGGACGCTTTCATAAAGAGCGCGGTCGGTTTCAGCCTGCCGCGCCAATTCCTGATAGCCAATAGCTGTGCGATTCAACGCTACAGCGACCCCTTGTTGGTCGTGCAGAGCGTTGCCCAGGCTAGACTCTGTCGTTTTGGTCTGTTCGATCGCGTTACGCAAAATCGCCGGTTGCGCCAGCACGGCGTCGCGAAGTTTCTGTCTGGCGTCGGCAAGCGAGGCCTTGGCGGAAATCATCTTGGGATGTTTATCCTTATATCGGAGGGCGTAAGTCGTAATTGCTGCCTCGATCTGGCTAACGGTGCGGCGCGCCTCGGTCACCATCGGAGCGGAAGAGATACTCGAAATTTGAAGCAAAGCGTCGATGTTATCTCGGCTTTGTTGGATTTGCTCGAGCTCACCTTCAAGCCGAATCCGATCGGCCTTCGACCCGGTAAGTTTGTTGTTCAGGTCCTGCAGCTTGTCTTCCACCAAACCGCCGCGTGGTCCGCCGCCTCCTGCACCAGATCCCTGTTGTGAGCCGGTAGCGGCCGTACCGCCGCCAAGCTGCAAAGCGTCGGGATTTTTCGCTTTGTAATCTGCGACAGCCGCTTCACTCTTTTGGAGGTTCCGCTTCAGTCGCTCTTCTTCCTCAAGCAAATACCGCAACGCTTCCTCACTCAGCGACGCACGCCGCTCGATTGAATTGCGGATGTACCTCGCGTCCGACTGCTTCGGCGAGGCGCTGGGCCATTACCGGATCAGGATGAGTCACGTACAAGTCGATCAGGCGCGTTCCGCGGCGGATCGCCGGCCTTACCATGCCGGTCATTGCGCGGCCCAATCCTTCTTCAAGTGGTGTAAAAGTTGTGCCGCCACTTGCGCCCTCAGCCTTCGCTCCGGATTGCGGCCTTTCAGTGTTTGGGGGAGGACTGGCCTTCTTATCCACCACCGCAGTTTGGCCGAGAAGTGCTTTGCCACCGTCCGCCGCAAGGGCTTCGGATCGCACCACCCTGGAAAGCAAAGCCTGGTTTGTTAGATTCTGTTCAATGGTCCGTAGGGCCTCCTGACTAGCCAGAAACATGGACCGCATGCGGGTCGTGGAATCGTCGTTCGGAAGGAAACTCGGCTCCTGAAATTCCACCTCGAGTACACTGTGGCCTTGGTAAAGCTTCGGTGTGCGCGCGAGATAACCAAGCGCCAGGAAAAAACCCGCCAGGACGCAAATGGCCACGATCCAAATGCGTTCGACAAAGGAATGCCAAAACCGACGGATGTCGAATTTCTGCAGTCCCTCGGCGTAGTGGCCGGTTAAATCGGCCACAACCGGTCTTTCCGAATTTGTCGAAACGGTGGTGCCGACAGAAGATTGCGAAGGATCAATCACGGCAGAATGTCGGCTGCAATCATACACCAACAAGCGCGCCAGAAAAGGCGCACAGCCCGAAAAGTTTTGTGATTAAAAAATGCTTTCCCCGACGGTAATGGTATCGCCCGGTTCGACGCGAAAACCACCGCCGCCATTTTTGTTGAACTTCTTGGCGTTCACCTTGAAAATTTGATCCCCGTTTGCACCCTGTCGCCGGTACTGTTATCCGTTCGGGGGCAGCGATACGTGTATATCCGCCAGCTAACGCGATCGCTTCGAGCAGATCGATACCATTGGGACTGCCGTCGGGCATCTCGTAATTGCCGGGCCGGCCCACCTGTCCCAAGATGGAGAAACGCCGCTTTGCATAACTTTGAAGGATGACATTGATTCTTGGGTTGACCAAGTAATCGCGGCCGTACAACTCGGTCAATTTCGAAGCCGCCTGAGTCAGGGTGAGTCCCGCCAAATGAACTGAGCCCAGTAATGGCACGCTCAAGTTGCCTTCGGGATTCAATCGGCCGCTCGTACGCAGATCGTCTTCTCCAAAAACCTCGACGCCCACATAATCGTTTGGCCCTAAAACGTACCCAGCTGGTGCACTCGCTCCACCTCCGGGTGGAAACGCCGACCTGGCGGCCTGCGACGTAGTCATCGGTCCGGTTGGTTGTGATCCGGCCGTTCCGGGAACGATTTGTCCCGGCAGAAGGCTTGGCACGAACCCCAATGCGAGAGCAATTGGCAACCACAGTCCCCGCATCCCGATTCGCAAATGACTCAAACCTTCTTTAGAACCTGACCGTCGCTCGAACGCCCACCTGATTGTCATCGAAGCTGGAGAAATCGACATTGCTATTGTCCTCGCGGTGCAGGTAGTATACCCCGGCGCTCAGCCACCTGGTAATCAGCACGTCAAGCGACGGCTCGATAAACCAGTAATCATCATTCCGCGAAGCGTCGATATTATCGTCAGCGGCGAAGTAATTTGAGTTTTCATAGCCGGCGGCCAAGCCGAGGTAAAGGCGATGGAATAAACGCTGCTGGAACCGGCCGACGACGTACGTGTTCGTGAAATCTTGACCGGCTTCAAACCCGGAATTGTAAATCCGCCGCCCAGCGGCAAGTGTGAAAGTCGAGCCATCAAATGGATAGTACGAGAGCCCCACTTCAAACACAGGTGTGGTATACGTGCCCCGGTCACCATCGAATTGACGAAACTCAACACCTCCTGACGCGTACAAGCCCAATTTGGTTGTCGCCTGGTAATTGAGGCGGAGATTAACCTGCTCGAACGTTTGGTTCGGAGTGGGATCATCCACCCAGTTATACCCAAACGTGCCGCCAACGCCGACGGACAGTTTTGGCAACCAATTGTAATAAAGGTAGAGACCCCCCGAGACCGTGTAGTCACTAATGTTGTTCGCGTAGAAGTAGGTGTACGAATCAAATTCGCCCTGCAGAAACAGTTTGCCAGTCAGATCATACTGCGCCCTCAACCGAGTGTTGAAGATGTTCATGCGTGTGGGCGCACTCGCATCAGTGTTCGCCCACAGCCCAGTTGTGTCAACGAAGCTGTTGATATTTGCCGATTGGAGCAGCGCAACGTCTTGAGCCAGGCTTAGTCTCAACCGGCCAAAGTCGTATCCGCCTTCCAGGTGAATCAATTGATTAAATGCGTCCTCGTCCGAGTGATTCACGAACAGGAGAGCGCTCGGCATGTAATCCAGGCGCAGATAGCTTCTCGTGCGGCCCTCAATGTCGCCGAAGCCAAGGGTCATCTGCGGCTCGATCGCGAAATAGTAATCCGATTTCCGATCGTTGTGACTGAGAAAGATGTTGTCATCCCAAACACCGCGCACCGTGAACATTAATCCGTAATAAAACCGGCGCGGCTGGGATGAGGGCTCACTTACCGCGATGTTCTTTGTGCTGAACCCACCGTAAGGCCCTCCCGCGTTTGGTGACCCAATCACACTGGTCTGTGCTGTGGTGTAGTTTCCCGAAGAAGACCATGGGTCGGACGAAGTTGGAAACGCCTCCTCGGAAGAAGGCAACGGTGGAGACGAAGAGGGTAACGGCTCGGCTGGTGTAGAAGGCAGCTCTTCCGGTGCGGAAGGCAGTGACGCTGCTTCCGTCGACGGTGCTGGCTCACTCGAGGGAAGCGTTGGCTCCGACCAGGCCGGCAGAGCCGCCTCTTCAACGGACTCCTGTGCTTGCGCAGCAAGAACGAGTGCGAAGAAGATTGCCCCTACGAGTGCCGACGTTCTGCCGGCAATTAGGTGGACGATTTCGGCACCGGTGGTTGCAGCCGAGCGGGCTGAAAAAGGTGCGAACCGGTGATTGTACAGGGCATAACCGGGGCGCATGGCGGCGAGACTAGGATGTCGCCAAAAAGCCGTCAATCAAAAAGGGTAGTAAAAATCATGAAATTTGGGCGGCTTCTGCCCTCCCGGACGACGCCGTCGGCGCATGTGAACACAGCGACGTTTGGCAGGAGAGATTTGCATTGCAGTTGGTCGCATAAGACGTTCTACATCGGTTCAGCAGGAATCTTCACCGACATGTCAGAGCGCGAAAAGACGCTTACGATCAACGAAATTTATCACTCCATCCAGGGCGAGAGCACATGGGCCGGTGCGCCGTGTGTCTTCGTGCGCCTTACATTCTGCAACCTGCGGTGCAACTATTGCGATACGGACTACGCGTTTTACGAAGGGAACAAACGCAGCTTGGGCGAAATTCTGGACACCGTTGCGACGTATCGGTGCCCTCTGGTCGAGGTCACAGGCGGGGAACCATTGCTGCAGAAGGAGGTGCTGCCGCTCATGTCAATGCTGTGTGAATCGGGTTACAGCGTGTTACTCGAGACTAGCGGTGCGCACGACATATCGAAGGTCGATTCGCGTGTACACCGTATCATGGATCTAAAGACGCCGGGGAGCGGCGAAGTGACGAAGAATCTTTGGTCGAACATCGACCATCTCACCTCAGGGGATGAAGTGAAATTCGTTATGGGCTCGCGGGAAGATTACGAGTGGTCGCGCGATACAGTGCAGCGCTACGATCTCCCATCGCGCTGTCGTGCCGTTCTCTTCTCTCCAATTTTCGGCAGGATCGATCCGCGCGAAATCGTGGAATGGATTCTCGCAGACCAACTGAACGTTCGTTTTCAACTTCAAATGCACAAATTCATCTGGAGACAGACGCAGCGCGGCGTCTAATTATGCGCGCGCGCCTGACAAAAGATTTCACGTTTGAAGCAGCGCAGACTTTGCCCAAAGCACCGGAGGGCCACAAATGCCGGCGTATGCACGGACACAGTTTTAAAGTCGAAGTCTCTGTAGAAGGCGAGGTCGATCCGGCCGTTGGTTGGATTTATGATCACGCGAACATTAGCGCGGCGATGAGACCGCTTCTAAAAATCCTGGACCACGCGCATATCAACGACATCGAAGGATTAGAGAATCCGACCATCGAAAACATGACAGAATGGTTCTGGAAGAAATTGGAACCTCTATGTCCCGGCCTCTGTGAGATCGTGGTCCACGAAACAGCCACCGCGCGTTGCATCTATCGCGGCCAATAAGGCGCAACAGCTAAAACCATCTGCGCCCCGCCCAACCTACAACTCAATCGCGTAGCGTTTCAGTTTGTTGTAAAGGGTCGGGCGCTGAATCCCGAGGAGTTCAGCTGCTTTTTTCTTGTTCCCGCGGCATTCGGAAAGCGCCTGCAGAATTGCGTTCCGCTCCAAGTCGTCGAGACTTTGCACGCCCTTGCGGGGCAATCCGACGAGTTCAGTTTGTTGTAACGCCGGAGGCAACTGTATTTCTGCCGGCAGCTCTTTAACGCTGATTACCCCTTCGCGCGCCAGTACCACGGCATATTCAATGGCGTTTTGCAGTTCGCGAACATTTCCCGGCCACGAATAGTCGAGCAACTTCTGGAATGCATCCGGCGAAACGTCCGGCTCCGGCTTGCCAAGTTGTTGAGAAAACTGCCTAACGAATTGGGCAATCAAAGGTGGGATGTCCTCTCTTCGTTTCCGCAGCGGCGGCACCTCAATCTGGAACGTGTTTAAACGGTAGTACAAGTCGGAGCGCAGCCGGTTCTCGGCAAGCGCCTCGGGGATGGGCCTGTTAGTGGCAGCGATTGCGCGAAAATTCGCTTTCAACGTCTGCGTGCTCCCAAGCGGCCGATACTCGCGCTCTTGAAGGACGCGCAAGAAACGCGTCTGCAAATCAGCCGGCATGTCGGATATTTCGTCGAGGAACAGCGTGCCGCCGTCTGCCGCGGCGATCATTCCCGAGAAATCGTGCATCGCTCCGGTGAACGCGCCTTTCACGTAACCGAAAAGTTCTCCCTCGATCATCGTTTCTGGAAACGCAGCGCAATTGAGCTTCACCATCGGTTGTCCTGCGCGCCGACTGCGGGCGTGAATAGTGTTGGCGATCACTTCTTTGCCCACGCCGCTTTCGCCTGCGATAAGAACGTTCGCATCCGAGGGCGCCATCGCCTCGATCAATTCCCCAATTTCCTGCATCGGTTTGCTCTTGAAAATCGGGGCAGGTCGCGCTTCCGCGATCTCCAGCCGTTTTTCGAGCTGCTCCGTCTTCTCCCGTAGTTTTTCAGCTTCCCGGAGCAGGAACTCTTTCTCCAATGCTTTTTCCACGAGGCTTAAAAGCTCTTCCGGGGCATACGGCTTGCTGATAAAGTGGTACGCGCCGCGTTTGATCGACTCGATAGCGTTATGCAGCGAGTCGTGCGCTGTCAGTATGATCACCTGCGCTTTGGGCACGTCTGTCTTGATCCGATCGAGCATTTCTAACCCGTGGCCGTCCGGCAGTTGTAAATCCAGCAACACGAGCGATGGCGAATTCGATTTCAGTAACTTCAGGCCCTGCGCCGCCGTGGCCGCAGCATCCACTTGGTAACCATGCCGCCTAAGTAACGCTTCCACCGTCATCAAAACCGGCCGCTCGTCGTCGATGATCAGGACGCGATGGTTCTCCGTTTTCATTACTTTGCGTGGTTCGTACTACGCACGTGCACTGGATCGCAGTCGCTTAAACTGCAAGAATGTCATGAGGTTCAACCACTTTCTGGCTGCTGGCCCGACAATGGAAGTGCCATTGTCGAAATAAGCGTCGTGACTTTAGGATCGTATTGAGCCTTCAACTCTCCGCCGTGAGCTTCTATGATACCGCGGACTCGGTTCAGACCAAGGCCATAATGTCTTTGTCTGATGTTGCGGAGCGGTTCCCGCCCCCAATTTTGGGTATTCGAAGAGAAACCGACCTTTGGTTCATAAAGGCTGAAGAGGAGCTGGCCATCGCTGATTCTGGCTTTAGCAACCACTGCGCCCTCCCCACGGTCATGCTGGAAAGCATTGGCAAAAAGTTCCATAAATACCTCCTGGAACAGCTGCGGATCAATATTCAGCATCCCATCATGAAGCTGCACGTCCCATGTGATCTCGTGGCTTTCTTTTGAAAAATTGCGCTCAATCTGCGTGCGCATGTCGGTCAAAAATTCAGCGGCCGGATAGACCACCAGATTCGGCGCAATCTCTCCGACTGCTCTTGAAAGCATTTGCAATGTCGAGTTCAAGCCGGACACGACTTCACGCAGCCGTTTAATCTCACTTGTCAGTTCCTGATCCTGGGACAGTTCGCTGATGTAAGCCGACTGCAGCTCGATCGCGTTCAAATCATTGCGCAAGTCGTGACTGAGCTGTCGCACAAGGCGAACCGTGTCGCTCCACGACACAGTTAAGGAGTCCGGTGAACCTTCCGAAGATTTGCCTGCCATAGCCATGCAATTATTTGGAACCTTCGAGCGAAAACCGATCATCTGCAGCGTCATCGCCTGCCGCGACCTTGATCCGTGAATCGTTGCTCGCCAGATGTCGCAACAAATGAAACACGTCTTCCGGATCTGCGTCCACTGAGCGCGCGATCTCCTCGGCAGTTCTAGCTTCCCCGGAAAGCGCCGCATTCACTTGCTTTTGGAGTTCCAACAGCCTGGTCGCTGCTTTTTTGCCAGCTTCCACGCCGGGTTGATCGTACGCATTGATGTTAACCAGCGAGCCATAAAAGCCGACCGCTCGTTCGTACAGCGCGATCAGCGCCCCCACATAAAAGGCGTTCACCTCGGGAATGCTAATAGTAATTGATTCTCGTCCCTTCTCGTACAACGCGCTGCGACTCCCGCGCAGAAATCCTTCGAGATAATCGCCACTCGTAAATCCATCCTCGACTTCAAACCGCGCGCCGTCACGGTCGTTGCTCACTTCTACGAACGTCACAAAAAAATTCAGAACCCCGTCGCGCAGTTGTTGCACGTATGAATGCTGGTCGGTTGAACCTTTATTTCCGTACACGGCAATGCCCTGGTGCACAATCTCGCCCGCCAGGTTCTTTTCTTTGCCTAACGATTCCATCACGAGTTGCTGGAGGTATTTGGTGAACAATGCCAGCCGATCTTTGTAGGGGAGCACGACCATGTCCTTCTCGCCTTTGCCGTTGCCAGCGTAATACCACATCAGTGCGAGAATCATGGCGGCATTTTGAGGAACGTCGGGGACGCGCGTGCGCTGGTCCATGGCCGCGGCCCCAGCGAGGAAGGCGTCGATATCGAACCCTTCCAGAGCCATCGGCAGCAGCCCGACCGCGCTCATCACTGAGGTGCGTCCGCCGATCCAATCAGGCATTGGAAAACGGGCGACCCACCCTTTCGCTTCGGCATGTTTGTCCAACTCGCTTCCAACACCGGTCACAGCGACGGCGTGCCTGGCGAACTGAAGTCCGTTGGCGGAAAACTTCGCTTCCGCCTCGAGCATTCCATTCCGTGTCTCTTTCGTCCCGCCGGATTTCGAGACAACGATGACGAGCGTTTGTGGGAGTCCCTCGCCTATCCTGTCAAACACGCGATCAAACCCCTCGGGATCGGTGTTGTCGAAGAAGAAGATGTCCATTGGATCGTCAGGCGAGCCCAGCGCCGCCGACACGAATTGTGGCCCTAACGCCGAGCCGCCTATCCCAATGTGCAGCAAGTGCTTGAACCGCCTCCCGTTTTCCGCCGTGATTTTTCCGGTGTGAACGTCTTGTGCGAATGCTTTGATGCGCCGGATAGTGTCTTCGATTTCCGACCGGATTTCCGGTGTCGGTGCCAGTGCGGGATCTCGCAGCCAGTAATGACCGACCATTCGATCCTCCGTGGGATTGGCGATTGCTCCCCCCTCCAATTCCCGCATCGCAGCAAACGCATGCTCGATTTGCGGTCGCATCTTTTCGAACAGATCGTCCGGAAATTTCATCCGACTGATGTCGAGAGAGAAACCGAGCTCACGATGCTCCAGGAAATATCGTTGAAATCGCTGCCAAAGTGACGAAGTGGCCATGTAATCAGAATAGCGAAGTGAAATTCGATTGCGACGTCAAGTCGCGACAATAACTTCGGTTTCCACCATGAGCGCCCCTGCCAGCAGACCAGTACCGCATTTGTTTGCGGGAATTATCGCGCTAGGCCTTGCGACAATCGTTTTTTTCGCCGCTCAGCGGGTCCTGATTCACCTCGAACATGCCACCATTGCTTCCACGGCCCCCGATCATTTTGCTCTCAAAAACCAGGGACTGGCGTTTCAACGTGCCGCGGCGCACTCGCCCAACGTATTGCTGATTTATGGTAGCTCAGAATTATCACTGCCCGCGACACAGGACCGCGGGAACATTTTTTTTCGCACGGCGCGAACCGGTTTTCAGCTCGCCCCTGTCGGCGGGGGAGGCGCAATCCCGCTGACGATGGTACAAAAGATTGGCGCGCTCGGCTCAGCGTTGCGCGGCAAAAAGCTCGCCATTTCGCTCTCGCCGGGCTGGTTTTGCACTGCAAAGCCCAGCACAAAGGGATACAAAGGGAATTTCTCGCCGATGGCGGCAACTGAGATGGTATTTAGCACCACGCTGGATTTTGGGCTAAAGCGCGACATCGCTGCACGCATGCTCCAGTACCCGGAAACGCTCGAACAACGACCATTTCTTGAATTTGCGTTAAGACGTCTCGCGTCTGGCCAATTGCTGGATCGCCTGGTCTTCTGCGCGCTCTGGCCGGCAGGAAAAATTCAGACGGCATTGTACGAGTTGGAAGATCACTGGGCCGCAGTGCATCACATCCAACGTCAAAAAAAGCCGCCCCCGCTGCTACGGGAAGAAGCGGTCGATTGGCCGCAATTCGTTGCCAACGCAAGCAGGGCCAGGCCGGCGGATGTGGCGAACTTGCAACAACCTTTTCGCATCGATAGGAAAATCGGTCCCGGCTCGCGTGATGTCGTCTTCCTAAATGGCGTCAAGGAATCAACGGCATGGATCGATCTTGATCTGCTCCTGCGTTGTCTGGCAACTGTTCACGCGCGACCACTTATTCTCAGCATGCCTTTAGCCGGCGATTTTTACGATCACGCAGGCATTTCGCGTTTGGCTCGTGGCGAATTTTACAAGAAGCTCCCGGCATTCGTAGAGCGCTACCACTTTCCGGTGATTGAATTTCAGGAACACGACGAGGACCCGGCTTTCCTTATCCGTCACCAGAGTCATCTCACGGCAAAAGGCTGGGCATATTACGATCGCGCCCTCGACGATTTTTTTCACGGGCGTTTGCCACAACGCTAACAAGTGATCACCTTTCCATCGGTCGAAGGATCGCGACACGGGTATCCTCTATGATAGCTGCGGAATTCTCGGACAAGGTTTTGCAACTTCTAGCCTCAGTAGGCGAGACCAATGAGGTACTCACTAATCTCGATCTTCCTCTCTACGATTATCAGGTGCTGGACTCGATGAGAACCGTTCAACTCATCCTGGCGATCGAAGAGGAATTCGGATTAAAGATTTCGCCGGCGGAATTTGAGCGCGAACGCTGGCGCACACCGCGAGCCGTGATCGCCGATCTCCAGCAGCGGATTCAAATGTGAACTGGCTCGAGCGACACCCCACTCTTCATCGAGTGGTGCTTATTCTTTATTACCTTGCAGTCATCCTGGCTTTGATCGCGATTTACGGCCGCGGCGACTTCCGCACGCCGCCCTTTGTGTATCAGGGCTTCTAGTGAATCTAATCCAACGAATCGATCACTGGGCTGCCGCGACGCCGGAAGCCATCGCACATCTTAGCGGCGACAGAACTCTGACCTATGGCCAACTGGGCCGATTCTCTGACGGGCTTGCATTTCACCTGACAAAGCGCTTAGGCGACGATCGGAGACCGATTGCCGTGCTGGGTCATCGAGAGCCCGAGATGCTGATCGCATTTCTTGGCGCGGTGAAATCCGGCCGCCCTTACGTGCCAATAGACACAGGGTTACCGCAGACGCGAATCGATCAAATCCTGATGAGTTCGAGCGCCGCGTTAACGCTAACCCCTGATGAAATCCGGCGGGTCTCCACAAATGAACCGCGCGACTCCACGATGCCCGTCGCAAAGAACGAGACCTTTTACATTCTGTTCACCAGCGGCAGCACCGGCGAACCCAAAGGCGTGATCATCACGCTCGACTGCCTCGAACATTTCATTAACTGGATGCTGGCCGAGCTGCAGTTCAGCAAAGGCGTGGAAGTGTTTTTAAATCAGGCGCCGTTCTCGTTCGATCTATCGGTAATGGATCTGTATTGCAGCCTCGCCACGGGCGGCAGGCTCTTCAGTATCAGCCGCGATTTGATCGCAAATCCAAAAAAACTTTACAGCGCACTGGCCAGTTCCGGTGTGACCACATGGGTTTCGACCCCATCGTTTGCTCAAATGTGTCTCGCCGAAGACAAATTTGCAGAGCCGATGCTGCAGCGCCTTAGGCGGTTTCTTTTTTGCGGTGAAACGCTCGCGCCGCAAACCGCGAGTCAATTGCTCGCGCGCTTTCCACAAGCGCAAGTTTGGAACATGTACGGTCCCACGGAGGCAACTGTCGCCACAAGTTCCATTCAAATTGACTCTGCGATTCTGGAAAAATATTCGCCGTTGCCGGTGGGTCGAGTAATGCCCGGCACAAAGATCTCCATTCTTGATGAGAACGGCGGTGAGCTATCCGATAACAAGCGCGGCGAAATTATCATCGCGGGGCCGAACGTAAGTCCCGGTTACATTGGGCGCCCCGATCTCACAGCCCGCGCTTTTTTTCAGTATCGCGACCAGCGCGCATACAAAACGGGCGACCTCGGCCGTTTCCGTGACAGGCTGTTGTTTTTTGAAGGACGCATCGATGAACAAATCAAGCTGAGCGGTTACCGGATCGAGCTCGGCGACGTAGAGGCGAATCTGTGCGCACTGCCGACCATTCGCAATGCAGTTGTGATTCCGGTGATCAAGAACGGCGCCGCTCAGTCGCTAACGGCTTTCGTAACGCTGTTGGCGCGAAATGAAACATCAGACTTCAAGCTGGCGCACAATCTGCGCATCCAACTCGGGGAACGCCTCCCAACGTACATGTTGCCACGTAAATTTGTCTTTCTTGATGCGTTTCCCATGACGGCCAACGGCAAGGTGGACCGAACCGCACTTGCCACGTCGCTGTGATTCCCTACGCGGATTTCACCTACTTCGTACTGCTGCTTTACATGGCAGTGCCGACAGTGATTCTCGGTCTGTTCGGCCGCGCCCGCTGGCGCTGGGCTCTCCTCGTCACCACGGTGATGCTCGTCGTGCAGTACCACGATGCGCTGCATTTGCGAAAACATTTCCTAGTCAGCGAAATCTGGCTCGTACTGGCGTTCGCTGTGTGGCAATGGCTGCTCGTGCGCGGGTTCGCCGCTGCACGCGCGCGTGCAGGCTGGCTGTTCTACACCGCAATCGGGCTTAGCATACTTCCGCTGGCACTGGCAAAGGGCATTCCGCTCATCTCGCCAAAAACCCAGTTCGGATTTCTTGGTATTTCTTACGTCACATTTCGCGCGCTCGATATCGTGTTTTGCCTGCGCGATGGCGTTATCGCGAGGCCTGGTGGAATCGATCTATTCATGTTTCTGTTTTTTTTCCCCACGATTTCCGCCGGCCCTATCGATCGTTATCGCCGATTCGCCCCCGACTGGAGAAAAACACGAAGCCGCGCTGAATTCCTGGCTGATCTCGACGGTGCCGTACAGCATTTCTTTCGCGGATTACTCTACAAGTTCATCATCGCGGCACTGATCGAACAACACTGGCTCGGGCCAGCAGGACATAGTGGCAGTTTAAGCGCGCTGGTCAGTTACATGTACGCCTACAGCTTTTATTTGTTCTTCGATTTCGCCGGATATAGCGCTTTTGCCATCAGCATCAGTTATCTGTTTGGCGTTCACACTCCGGAAAACTTCAACCGGCCCTTCCTCGCCCGAAACATTCGCGATTTCTGGAATCGCTGGCATATCACGCTTTCGTTCTGGTTTCGCGACCACGTTTACATGCGTTTCCTGCTCGCCGCTGCGCGCGGCAAATGGTTCAAAAGCATGCATACGGCTGCAATCCTGGGATACTTTCTGGCCTTCGGATTGATGGGCCTCTGGCACGGCATCGAGCCACACTACATCGTCTACGGTCTCTACATGGCGACGCTGCTCTCTGCGTTTCACATTTTTTCCAGTTGGAAAAAACACTGGCGCGAAGGCCCGCTCTGGCATGCGCTCGCGATTTTCATCACGTTCAACGCCGTTTGCTTCGGTTTGCTAATTTTCTCTGGACGAATCGGCGCTCCGCCAGTTGTACAACATCCGCCCGAGAAAGCCTCGACGACTGTCCTGTAGCCCCTTCGCTATGCGAAACGTCTGGCGTCGCCCACACGGGCGACGGCTACAATAAATGTTGGCCTATCCGTTCTTACCGACCACTAACCACCATTCGCGGCGCAGGCGGACTGATTTCGATCTGCGCACTTACTTTTTGGATTTGCGCTGCGTGTTCTTTGAGCATTGACTCCAATCTCCCAACGGTGGCTTCGAGTTCCTCCATCTTGCGATCCTGTTGTTCACCTTTCTTGTGCTCTTTGAGGAATTCATTGAGCAACATCGCGTTCACCTGGTCGTAGCGTACGCTGCACGGTCTTCCTTCTTTATCGTGCACCACCAAGTTTCTGTTCACCTTTTCCACGTCTTCAGCTACGAGACCGAATTGCGGAGTGCCGTGCGGATCAAGCTCCTTCGTGTAGTGAAATGTGACCGGTTTAAGGGCGAAGACCACTTCGCTTGTATTATTCATGGGCTTGATCTCTTCCTTGAAACGCCTTGAAGAGACAGTCGTGCCGAGTTTGTTGGCCGAGTTAACAATAACTGCGATTCCGTTGACAGACGCTTGGTTGAAAATGTTCCCGATGTAGCAGCCGTTATCTACATTCGCACCGTCAGCGCCAATAGCGATCACATTATCTGCAGTGGTAACGCTGCCGCCAGCTCCATGACCCAGGGCAATGTTTCCCTGGCCTGTAGTGTTAGCCTGGAGCGCGGAAAAGCCGATGCCTGTGTTATTGACGCCGGTTGTGTTTTGAAACAGTGCACCGAAACCGATGGCCGTGTTGAGGCCCCCCGCAGTGTTAAACTTGAGTGCGCTGCTGCCGATCGCTGTGTTAAAACTACCCGTGGTGTTGCTGAAAAGGGCGAATGCTCCGTTGGCGGTGCTTTGGTCGCCACTGGTGTTGCTCAGGAGCGCCCCGGCGCCGGTAGCAGTATTTTGATCTGCTATGTTGGCGAGAAGTGCTCCAGCACCAACAGCGGTGTTGAAGCTGTTAGTTGTATCACTGCGGAGCGCCAAGAAACCCACTGCGGTATTGAAACCGCCGGCTGTGAGGCTAAGCAGAGCATTCTGTCCTTCTGCCGTATTGCCTCCAGGATAGCCGCCGTCCGGTGCCGGAACAACTGCTTGCACTAGCGGCATCGGCCCGAAGCAGGCTAGTAGCAGCGCTATGCTTACGGGAGTAGTTCTTTTGAGCTGAATCAGTCGGTTCATGCTTTTTCCTTCCTTTTCCCCGCGCGATTACATTTCTGGAATGCGGGTCCGGAAGAGGCGAAGAACTCGGCGGGGCGAATAGCCTCCGCCTAATTCAGATCCGTTGGCGACGCCGAGTCTGCAGAAAATCTCGCCTATTTGTCAACATTAAATGGCAAAACCAACCATCGCCGGCGCGCCCAGCTGTTGCCTGCTACCTTTTCGGATTTACCGGAAAATGCTTGTTCTTAAGGCGCTCAGGAACAGCTTTGGTTTGTTCCGCCTCGATCTGTTCGGTCGCGGCGTTAAGTGATTCGTACGCTTCTCGGCTTTTGGCTGCGCGACACATGTAAGCGGTCGCGTGAGCGAGAGGGATGCGTGCTTCGGGCATCCCGACAAATTCGACCGCTTGTTGTGTCGCGACCGCCAGCGGCAACGCTTCGGGGTCAGCCAAGCCAACGTCTTCGCTTGCGAAAATCATAATCCGTCGGGCGATGAAACGGAAATCCTCCCCGGCGTGCAGCATTTTTGCCAGCCAGTACATTGCGCCTTTTTCATCCGAAGCGCGCATGCTCTTGATGAACGCGCTGATCGTGTCGTAGTGAGCGTCGCCCACTCGATCGTAAACGACAGCTTTCTGCTGAATACTTTCCTCGGCAGCTGCCAGCGTGAAGTGAATACTGTTGCGCGAGTCAGGTGGCGTGGTTAGCACTCCAATCTCGAGTGCATTTAGACATTTGCGCGCGTCGCCGTCGCTGATCTTCGCCAGGTGCTGGCGCGCGTCGCTGTCCATTTTCACATTGTAGTTTCCAAGGCCACGCTCTTTGTCGGCCAGCGCGCAATCGATCAAGTGCTCCAATTGTTCAACGCTAAGCGGTTCGAGCCGGAAAACCTGTGAACGCGACACCAGCGCGCTGTTGACGTAAAAGAACGGGTTGTAAGTGGTCGCACCGATGAGACGGAGATTTCCTGCTTCGACGTCAGGTAAGAGGATGTCCTGTTGCGCCTTGTTGAAGTGATGAATCTCATCAACGAACAGGATCGTTTTTTGTCCCGATGTGCCGATGCGATTCGTGGCCGCGGCAAGCACCCGGCGCATCTCAGCAACGTTACTTTCCACGCCGCTGATCCGAACGAATTTCGCATGTGTCATCTCCGCCATGATGCGCGCCAGCGTTGTTTTGCCGCTGCCGGGCGGCCCGTACAAAATCACTGATGGCAGGCGATCCGCTTCAATCGCGCGACGTAAAAGTTTGCCCGGCGCAAGAATATGTCCCTGGCCGACAAATTCCTCGAGCGAGCGCGGCCGCATTCGTGTAGCAAGCGGCGCAGCGGTGTTCGCAGGTTCAAGCCCTTGCGCTTCCTCGAATAGGTCCTGCACAGAGGAGAATACGCTCCCCGAGAGAATCGCGCATCTTCTAGCAGCCACGGTCCCGCGGGCGGTCGCCGTCGACCCGCCACAGGCGCGTCGCTCCAACTCCGGGCGCATCGCATTGTCGCGATTGCAGCTTGCACTGCGAAGGCGCGATAAGCGAAAACTGCGAGTAGATGAAGCTGCTCAGTGCGCCGCGTCAGCCATTTGTTGGGCTGGCGTTGATGGCAGCAACGGGAATCATCTTGGGCGAAGCCATTACGCTACAATCCGCTGCATTGGTTTTCGCAGCCATAGTTCTCGCAATCTGCATTCTGATTGCTCTCTGCTGGCCGAATTTGGCTGCGACATATCTCATCGTCGCGGGTGGCTTTTTCCTGCTGCACAAATTCGCAATAACGAACAGCGCAGGCCAGCAACTCGCGCATGAACTAGGCGAGCGTTCACGCATCGTCACGGCAGTCGGATACGTGATCACCGAACCGAAGATTGGGCCTAGTGGATTTGCCAACTTTCTGTTCAAGCTGAAATCAATTGAATTCGAAGGCAAAAATGAATCGACGCGCGCGGTTTGGCAGGTCCGTTGGAAAGGCGCGCCGGAGTTTGGAGATGAGCTGAAACTTTTTGGCACCGCTGAGCCCATCGGGCCCCCACGAAACCCTGGCGAATTCGATATGCGCGCTTACCTGGCGCGGCGTGATGTCCGTCGGATGCTCTTCGCCCGTTATCCTGAGGACGGCACGCTGATCCGCCATGGCGGCGGCAATCCTGTATTGCGGGCGGCACAAGCATCGCGCACATGGATGCAAAACGCCTTATGCCGCGGTCTGGACGATGCGCCCGAGGTAAAGAGTTTCATTAGTGGGATCGTGCTTGGGATCCGGCACGAAACTCCCGAGGACATTGAGGAGCCATTCCAGCAAACTGGTACAATCCACCTTTTCGCCGTCGCTGGTCTGCACGTTGGAATTGTTGCCGCGCTTTTGTGGGTATTGGCGGGAATCGCGCGCCTGCCACGGAAACGCGCAGCGGCATTGATCATTCCGTCGCTCTTTTTCTATGCAGCGGTAACGGGACTGCACATCCCGGCCCTACGCGCAGCGGTGATGGCTTCAATCCTCGTCGGCAGTTACTTCTTCGAACGACGAGTCTTTTTGTTAAACAGTCTTGCGGCAGCGGCGTTTTTCATTCTCTGCTGGAACACGAACGAACTATTTTCCACCGGGTTCCAGCTTTCGTTCGGTGTGGTTGGCGCAATCGTGCTGCTCGCGGACCCGTTCTTCAGATTTTTCCAGCGGTGTACCGCTCCGGATCCTTTTCTGCCGCAAAGCCTGGTACGCGGCCCACGCCGATGGATGCACTCCAATTACGAATGGCTTTGCGGTGGCGCATCTGTCTCGCTTGCGGCGTGGATTGGTTCGTTACCATTCATTCTTTGGTACTTCCACCTGGTCACGCCGATTTCTTTACTGGCAAATCTCGTCGTTGTCCCAACCGCATTCTTTGTTCTCGCCGTTGCGCTTCTGTCGCTCACGACCACCCCGCTGTTGCCGTCGGTCGCTCTTATTTTCAATAACGCCAACTGGACACTGGCCACACTGGTCATCGGCATCGTCGATCTGTTTGCGCAAATTCCCGGCGGACACTTTTATGTTGGCGAACCACACTGGGGCGGCCGCAACTCTGCAACGATGACTGTGCTGGACCTGGGCACGGGCGCAGCCGTTCACCTACGGGTGAACGGACATGATTGGTTGGTGGATTGCGGCAGCGAACGCACTTACGAGCGCACTGTGCGCGAGTATTTGCACTGGGCAGGCGTCAATCGGTTGGACGGTGTTGTGCTTACTCATGGCGATTCGCAGCACATTGGCGGTATCACACAATTGTTGAGCGATTTCCCACGTGTCCGTCTAATCGATAATCCTGCGCCGGATCGTTCTGCCGTTCATCGACGGCTGGCCAGATTAACTTCGGGCTCGGAAGGACACGGACGCAAACCTGCTGAGTTGGTTGCCGGAGAGAATTTTCATTTGTCTCGCGACGCTATTGCACATGTCTTGTTTCCGTTCCGCGGCTTTGCAGGTGCGACGGCCGACGATCAAGCATTGGTTGTCCGGTTACTAATCCAACCGGAAACGTTCGTGCTGTTCATGTCGGACGCCGGCGCAGAAACCGAGCGCGCCTTGTTAAGTACTGGTCCTGACATGCACAGTGAGATTCTCGTGAAGGGTCAACATCACTCGGGAATTTCCGGCTCTGCTCCGTTTCTCGATGCCGTTCTACCGCGCTTGATCATCGCGACTTCAAGCGAGTTCCCAGAGCACGAACGCATCAATGAAGAGTGGACAGAGCAACTTCGCGCCCGCGGCATCAAACTGTTTCGCCAGGACGAAACCGGCGCTGTGGAATTGAACTTCTCACGGCACGAATGGAGCGCGCGAGCTTATCTGACCGGCGAAACCTTTCGAAGCGTCAGTCGATAAATTGGCACACCCCGGTCGCGAAATTTTCTTTCGAACTTCGTTACCGGAAAAACGAAGTCGTCAGGCGACTGCGGCATAGTTTGAAACTGCCGGTGAGCGCGGCTTAACCGTTCGATTTGATGAAAATAATCGGGCTGATCAGTCATAACGCGCAGGACACCATGTCTCTCCAGAGCAGCGGCGATTGCATCCAAAAAGTCGAGCGTGAAAATCCGCCGGAACTGATGCCGCCGCTTCGGCCACGGGTCGGGAAACAAAAGATAAAAGGTCTCTACGGAAGATTCAGGCAGCAGATAACGCACCGCGAATAGGGTGTCCGCCCGTAGGACCCGCACGTTCTCGATTCTGTCCGCCTTATGGCGAACTTTTTCTACACGCTTGGTCAACCGCTCGATGCCGAGGAAATTTTTTTTTGGGAACTGTTGCGCCATTGCGCAGAGAAAAGATCCATCGCCGCACCCAAGATCGACATGAAGGGGCGCGCTGCGCCCGAAAAGTTCTGCAACATCCAGACGCGCGACCTGCAATTCTGGCACCGGCTCGATCACGGCGGAAAATGTCGGCATCTGGCCGATACTTCAACCCCCGGCAAGATGAGCGCGCTGAAGGGAAACATCTTGAACAGCGTCGCGTCCAGAGCGACATGAAAGAGGCAATGAATCGGATTTTTCTTCTCGTTTTTGGCTACGTGGCGCTTGCGGCTGCGAGTTACAGTTATGGACAAAGTCCTGCTCCAGCCACGACGAGGACCGCCGTTTTCGCCGGTGGGTGCTTTTGGTGCATCCAGCCGGCATTCGACAAAGCACCGGGCGTGATCAAAACGGTGGTGGGCTATTGCGGTGGAACCGAACCGGATCCGACTTACAAGCTCGTGACGTCGGAAAAAACGAATTATCGCGAATCAATCGAAATCACTTACGACCCGGCGAAGATTTCCTACGACCAGCTTCTCGACATCTATTGGCGACAGATCGATCCCACCCAGGCCGATGGCCAGTTCACCGATATCGGACCGAGTTATCGCGCTGCCATCTTTTATGGCAGCGCCGAGGAGAAGAAAATTGCCGAGGCTTCAAAAGAGAAACTCACGCGTTCTGGAAAATTCCGGAAACCGATCGTGACCGAAATATTGCCTGCGATGAAATTTTGGGCCGCCGAAGATTATCACCAGAAATATTACCGGGAAAACCCACAGCGTTTCGAAGCTTTCGAAGAAGGATCCGGCCGCGTGTCATTCAAGAATGACAAGTGGGGCGGCGAACAATGATCGGAACACTGGATCCCAGAGTTCCGCCGGGGCCGCTGGATCAAAAATGGCGAAATCATCAAGACCATTCGCGATTGGTCAGCCCCAACAACCGACGCAAGCTTGAGATCATAGTTGTCGGCAGCGGTCTCGCAGGCGGATCGGCAGCGGCGACCCTCGGTGAACTCGGATACCGGGTTAAATGTTTTTGTTTTCAAGACTCGCCGAGACGTGCGCATTCGATTGCGGCGCAGGGCGGCATTAATGCGGCAAAGAATTATCAGAACGATGGCGACAGCGTTTATCGCTTGTTCTATGACACGATTAAAGGCGGTGATTTTCGTTCTCGCGAAGCGAACGTTTATCGCCTCGCGGAAATCGCCAATCACATCATCGATCAATGCGTGGCGCAGGGCGTTCCGTTCGCGCGCGAATACAGCGGTTACCTCGCGAATCGTTCATTCGGTGGTGCGCAGGTGTCACGGACGTTTTACGCGCGCGGGCAGACGGGCCAGCAACTCTTGTTAGGCTGTTATCAGGCGCTGTGTCGCCAAGTCGCGTCTGGGATTGTGCAAATGTTTCCATACACAGAGATGCTCGACCTCGTGCTCGTTAACGGTCAGGCCAAGGGAATCATCACTCGCAGCTTGCGCACGGGAAAAATGGAGAGGCACGCAGCGGATGCCGTCGTGCTCGCCAGCGGGGGATACGGAAATGTGTTCTATCTATCGACCAATGCGCGCGGCAGCAACGTCACCGCCACATATCGCGCTTACAAAAGAGGCGCGCTCTTTGCCAATCCATCCTTCACACAGATTCATCCCACCTGCATTCCGGTGAGCGGTGATTATCAGTCGAAGCTCACGCTGATGTCGGAATCGCTGCGCAACGACGGGCGCGTCTGGGTTCCCAAACGCAAGGAAGACCGCTTCAAGCCGCCGGGTGAAATTCCTGAGAGCCGACCGCGATTATTATCTCGAGCGGAAATATCCGAGCTTCGGCAACCTTTCGCCGCGCGATATTTCATCGCGAGCCGCAAAAGAAGTTTGTGACGAAGGCCGTGGTGTGGGTCCGGGCGGACGGGGTGTGTATCTCGATTTTGCCGACGCGATCAAACGGCTCGGCGTAGACACGATTCGCGAACGCTATGGAAATTTGTTCCACGTGTACCAAAAGATTACCGGCGAGAACGCCTACAAAGTGCCGATGCGAATTTATCCCGCCGTGCATTACACAATGGGCGGTCTCTGGGTGGATTACAACTTAATGAGCAATGTCCCCGGCCTCTTCGTGATCGGCGAAGCGAATTTCTCCGATCACGGCGCAAACAGGCTCGGCGCCAGCGCCCTGATGCAAGGTCTTGCGGACGGCTATTTTGTTATGCCCAACACGTTGCCGAATTATCTCTCCGGCCAAATGGGCAAACGGCCGTCGCCCGAATCTTCTGAGTTTGAAGAAGCAGAGCAGAGTGTTCGCGCGAGGATCGAAAAGTTACTGAAGGTGAACGGCACGCGCTCGGCTGATTCCTTCCACCGCGAGCTGGGCCTCCTTCTCTGGGACAAATGTGGAATGTCGCGTAACGAACAAGGATTGCGCGAAGCGCTCCGAAAAATCCCGGAATTGCGCGCAGAATTTTGGCGCGACGTGCGAGTGCCGGGAGACGAAGACGATTACAACCAATCACTGGAACGCGCCGGTCGCGTCGCGGATTTCCTCGAATTCGCTGAGCTATTGTGCATTGACGCGCTGGAACGCGACGAATCTGCCGGTGCGCATTTTCGCGAGGAACATCAAACGCCCGACGGTGAAGCACTCCGCGACGACGAGAACCATGCAGCCGTGTTCGCGTGGGAATTTCAAGGCGACGGTCAGCCTCCGAAATTACATCGCGAACAATTGCATTTCGAAACCGTACATTTAGCTCAGCGCAGCTACAAATGAGTGAGAGTGAATTGTTGAGAGTTGAGAGACAAAAAACATGTTTAATTTTGAGAAGTTAGAAGTTTGGCAAAAAGCGATTGATTTCGCCGATCTCGTTTACAAAGAAACGCGATCGTTCCCGTTGGAAGAGCGTTTTGGGCTCACGAATCAGCTCCGCAGAGCAGCGGTGTCCATTTCTTCAAATATTGCTGAGGGTTCGTCTCGTTCCTCTAAGACCGATTTTGCGCGTTTCACCGAAATCGCCGCTGGCTCAGTATTCGAAGCAGTATCCCAAGCATTTATCGCTCGTCGCCAAAGCCTTTTCCGTGAAGATCAGTTTCAGACGATCTACCCGATGCTGAGCAATTGAGCCGTATGCTGAGCGGCCTGAGAAAATCCTTCCCTCTCGCAATCAATCATGAATTTCAAACTCAAAATCTGGCGACAGCGCGACGCGAAATCCCGCGGCAAACTCGTCAATTACGACGCCCAGGACATTTCGCCTGACACGTCATTTCTAGAAATGCTCGACATTCTCAATGAAAATTTGACCCGGACAGGCGGCGAACCCGTCGCGTTCGACTCAGATTGCCGGGAAGGGATTTGCGGCACCTGCTCGCTTACGGTCAACGGTGAAGCTCACGGTCCAGATCACCCGGGCGCTGTATGCGAGCTTTACATGCGAAAATTTCGCGACGGCGAAACCATCACCGTCGAACCGTTTCGCGTCGGCTCGTTTCCCATCGTGAAAGATTTAGTGGTCGACCGCAGCGCGCTCGACCGCATTGTGCAAGCCGGCGGATTCATCTCGGCGCGCGCAGGATCAGCGCCGGAGGCAAATTCAATTCTCGTTCCCAAGCACGACGCAGACCTGGCAATGGAAGCGGCGGCGTGCATCGGTTGCGGCGCGTGCGCGGCAGCCTGTCCGAACGGATCGGCAATGCTCTTCGCGGCCGCCAAAGTTTCGCATCTTTCGTTTTTGCCACAGGGCAGCCCGGAACGTGAACGACGCGTATTGAAAATGGTTCGGGCGATGGACGATCAGGGATTTGGTAATTGCACAAACACCTACGAGTGCGAAGCAGTGTGTCCCGCAAAAATCAGCGCGAGTTTCATTGCGAAGCTCAACCGCGAATACGCGCGCGCCCAATTCAGTAAACGACTGGGCGAATAACGTCCCGCCCGATCGTAATTCGGGTCAGTGCGCCTCGCACCCGCACGTCCATAAATTCGGATCGAGTTCGGCCTTTGCCCGCCTAGCCAGATGATCGGCAGCTGCACGCTCGCGCAGTACGGCAAATACAGTGGAACCCGAACCGGACATCAGCGCAGCGCAGACCTCCGGTTGCTTGAGCAACCATGTTTTGATTGCGGCCAGAAAAACAAATTTCTCGAAGACAGGACGCTCCAAATCATTCAGGAATGTTTGGCCCTCGAATGCTTGAGAAGTGTACCAGATGGCTGGAATTTCGCGCGAGTCTCGCCAGCGAGAGTAGGCCCATTGCGTCGGTACGCCGAACTCAGGCTTGAGTAACAACAGCGATAATTGTTTGCCTAATCTGGTCGGGCTCACCAGCTCGCCGCGGCCTTTGCAAACCGCTGCGGATTGAAAAATGAAGAATGGAACATCCGAGCCGATCGTCTCGGCCATTTTCGCCAGGGCTTCACGGGGCAAATTCGTTTCGAACAGTTCGTTGAGTGCCAGCAGAGTGGAAGCAGCGTCGCTACTTCCTCCACCCAGCCCGGCTCCGTGTGGAATTCTTTTTTTGAGCTCGATCGAAACACCGCTGGTGGTCCTCGTTTTCTCGAAGAACAGGTTCGTTGCACGCACCACAATATTGGCTTCGCCTTGCGGTACAGATGGATCATCGCAGCGAAACGCGACCTTCTGTTTGCCGGAGCGCTGCTCGATCTTGAGCTCGTCGAAGAGCGAAATCGGCGCGATGAATGTCTCGATTTCATGAAAGCCATCGCTGCGGCGACCGAGAACTCTCAGCGAAAGGTTGATCTTCGCGGGAGCAATGACTTGCATAACCTGCAATTTGCCCTGTCATTCCGAGCAAGTCGAGGCATGGAGCGAGTGGGACGAGCGACATGGACGGTTGCGCCGCGAGGGTAGCGGCGAGAGAGTCGGGAGACGAACGAGTTCAATCTCTTGCTCTTGAACGAAAGACAGAGATGTCTCGATTTCGCCGACAATGACAAAGCCTGCTGACAAAATCATCGTGGCGCTGGACGTCGCCACAAAAAAGAAAGCGCTCGAACTCGTTGAGCAGCTCTGCGACGAGATTTCGTTTTTCAAAATCGGGCTCCAACTTTACACCGCCGAAGGCCCCGAAATTGTGCGCTCCGTTTCCGACACCGGCGCGAAGGTCTGGCTCGACCTGAAGCTCTACGACATTCCCAACACCGTCGCGCGAGCCGTTGAGTCGGCGAGCACGCTAGGGGCGAAGATGCTCACGATTCATTTGAGCGGCGGCAGCGAAATGATTCGCGCCGCGATTGCGGCTCGCTCTAACGATCTGCTCCTTCTGGGCGTGACTGTGTTAACCAGTTCCACTGAACAAACGCTGCGCGAAATTGGAATCACGGACGCTGTTGGAAACCAGGTAATACGTCTGGCCAGGTTAGGCGCAGAAGCAGGAATCGACGGAGTCGTGGCCAGTCCGCATGAAATCAAAACACTGCGACACGAGTTCGGCAACAGGATCAAAATCGCCGTTCAGGGAATTCGGCCGACCTGGGCAGACCCGGGCGATCAGAAAAGGTTCATGACTCCACGGGAGGCACTTCAAGCGGGCGCAGACTACATCGGGATCGGGCGCCCCATCACCGCGTCATGCGCAGCCACGCGAAGCTTTGGCAAGAATTCTGGACGAGCTCCACGCGTAATTGTCATGTCGAGCGAAGTCGAGACATCCCGAGGAATCATTTGCGTTCGCTCCCGCTCGGAATGACAGAACCCTTACTTGGCACACTGCAGGTTTATCATGACATCTGCCCGTACTCGGCAGCGATGAACATGGCGATCGATGAAGCGCTACTGGAATTCACAATCATTCCAACTATTCGCTTCTATCGCTGGCGTCTCCCCTGCCTTGTCGTTTGGATATTTTGGGAAGTTTTCCGACGTCGCGATTTACGCCGCAGAGCGCGATTTGGTTCGGCGTTGGACTGGCGGTGGAATCGTTTTTCACGGGGAGGACCTCACCTACTCGATTGTGATTCCCAGAAACGATCCGGTCTTCGAGAAATCATCAATCGCTATCTACGAAGAAATTCATCTCGGCTTGGCACACGCCTTAAACGGACTCGGCCAACGCGCGCAAGTGGTTGGGTCGGCGCGCTACGCGGACTGGACGCCGCGGCGCGGCGTCCCGACCAACACCTGCTTCGAGAATCCAGTTCGCGCCGATGTGATGATGGATGGCCGCAAGATCGCCGGCGCGGCGCAACGCCGTACTCGTCGCGGTTTGTTGCAGCAAGGCAGTATTCAAGGCATCCCCATGACGTCTGACCTCGCACAAAAATTTGCGCAGGCTCTGTCCGCTGATTGCAGTGAATTCGAGATCAATGAACGAATTTTCGAACGCGCACGCGAATTAGCTCAGCAAAAATACGGGACCGATTCCTGGCTGCGCAAGCGTTGACCCTACAATATTCATGCAGGGTCGATGTTATGTTGCTTTGACAACCTGCAACCCGCGCCACTATTCTCGCCTCGTGGAACTCTTCGCCCGCACGGACCGGAGCACGAGTCGCCGCGCTGTTGCGAAGGCGAGCGGCTCTCCCACGCTTCGTTTGGCTGAAGTTGCAAAATTGGTTCAGCCGCACCTTGAACAGGTCGAGACGCGCATCGCGCAACAAACCGCGGCCTTCGATCCTGCAATCGAAGGCTACGTAGTCGTATGCGGTTGGCAGCCGTGGCAAACGCCTTCGCCCTCTCCTGGCTTTGCTCGCGGGCGGCGCCACCGGGAAGATCGACTCCGGCCACGTCGATCTCGCCGTGATCGTGGAGCTTATCCACATCGCGACGCTCGTGCATGACGATGTCATGGACGAGGCAGAACAGCGTCGAGCACAGCCGACCGCAAACGCGCGCTGGGGAAATTCGCTGAGCGTTCTATTAGGGGACTGTCTTTTCGCGCACGCTCTGACGTTGTCGACAAATTTCGAAAATTCCGATATTGGTCGCGCAATCGCGCGCACTGCGACGACGGTTTGCTCGGGGGAAATGATTCAAACGCAGCGCAGGTTCGATCTTAACCTGACCGTTGAAGATTACTTGCGGATCGTGCAGATGAAAACCGGATCACTTTTTTCGACGGCAGCGGAACTGGCCGCCGTTATCAGCGAGGCTGATCCAAAGGTGATCGGAACGTTCAAGGACTTTGGATTCCAAATCGGGACGGCCTACCAAATTTATGACGATTGTGTCGATCTAGCCGGCACCGAGAGTGTGACCGGCAAAACGCTCGGGACGGACCTGCGCAAAGGCAAGTTCACGTTGCCGGTTTTGATTTTCCTCCGTTCAGCTTCGGAGTTCGAACGCGAACGTTGCTGCCAGCTTGTGCTGGACGAAAAGGTCGAAGAGATGATTGAACTCCTTAAGAATGGCGCGAACAACGGCGCGCTAAACGAGTCGATCGAAGCGGGCAGCGATCTGATTCGCAAAGCGCAATGTGCATTCGATGGTATCGCGCCCAATCCTTACACCGAGGCTTTGTTCTCACTCGGTGATGCGTTGTGCGACATGTTCGATCAACTTCGCGCCTGAGGATCCTGTGATGAAGGGTCGAGCTCCCGCGAGACCGTGATTTGGCGTCGCAGAGCTCCGCCCTCCGGACCCGAGATATGCCGCAGCTTAAAATCCGCGAAATGCCGCAGGATGAGCGGCCACGGGAAAAGTTGCTTGCACGAGGAGCGGACGCTCTCAGCAACGCGGAATTGATCGCGATATTACTGCGTACCGGCCGGCGCGGTATGAACGTGGTGGATGTCGCTCGGGAGTTGCTCGACAGATACAAATCGTTCGCGGAGCTGAGCCGTTGCTCCGTCAAAGAACTAAGCGAAATCAAAGGGATCGGTCCGGCAAAGGCATTGGAGCTGGTGGCGGCGTTCAATTTGGGAAAACGTTTCACGCAGGAACCATTGTCCCAGCAAAAACTCGATTCCCCGGAACTGATTTATAAACTGCTCGGCGACGAAATGCGGATGCTGCGGATCGAATCACTACGTGTTGTCCTCCTCGACACGCGTTACCGTTTGATGCGAGTTGAATCGGTATCGGTGGGAAGCATGAACGAGAGCATCGCACATCCGCGGGAGATTTTTCGACCCGCGCTCACTTACTCAGCCTACGCAGTCGTCGTTGTGCACAATCATCCGTCGGGCGATCCTTCGCCGAGTCAGACTGATCATAGCCTCACGCGCCGCCTGGCCGAAGCTGCTGAGCTTTTGCAAATCAAATTGCTCGATCACATCGTCATCGGTGCGCCATCGGAAACCAGTCCCGGTTATTTCAGTTTCAAAGAGGCCGGCGTGTTGTAGTTACAGAAATTCGAAGGTCGAATCCCAAATTTGAAACATGACGGACGTCAAAGTTCATCCGACCGCAATCGTCGATGCGAATGCGAAAATTGGCGCCAATTCCGAGATCGGACCCTTTTCGATTATTGGGCCTGACGTAACAATCGGCGAGCAAACGACGGTGCAGTCGCACGTTGTAATCGAAGCCGAAGTTGCGATCGGTCGCGGAAATTTCGTCGGGCACGGCGCAATCATAGGTGTGCCGCCACAGGATGTTTCGTTTTCGCCGGAACGAAAGACGAAGGTCGAAATCGGGGACGACAATATCATTCGCGAATACTGCACAATCCATCGCGGCAGCACCGACGGAAGTGTGACGAAAATTGGCGATAAAAATTTCCTGATGGCCGGAGCGCATGTCGGTCATAATTGCCTCGTCGGAAACAACGTCGTCATTGCGAACAATTGTTTGCTCGCCGGCCATGTTCGCGTAGATGACGGCGCATTTCTTGGCGGTGGATCAACTTTTCATCAGTTCATGCACATTGGCCGCCTGGTGATGGTGCAGGGCAGCTCGGCGTTCGGGAAAGATCTCCCACCGTTCGTCGTCGCAGCGGAGCGCAATTCCGTTTTCGGACTGAATATTATTGGACTCCGCCGCGCTGGCATCAGCGCCAAAGACCGAGAGGAAATCAAAGCGGCATTCAAACTTATCTATCTGAGCGGACTAAACACATCGCAGGCACTCAAGAAAGCGGAGGCAATGGCCTTTGGCTCACCAGCGCGCGAATTCCTGGATTTCGTCGCCGGGGCAAAGAAGCGCGGCATTTGCCCATTCAAACGCGGCACGGGCGACAACGTGTCGGTCTAATGAGGCAGGCAGAACGCCCGGCGACCACCAACTCAACCGCCTTGCACCGGCGGCATGATCGCGATTTCCTCCCCCGGATTCAGTTTGTAATTGCGATCGACAAATTCCAAGCCAGCGCCAACCAAAATGCTTTTGTCGTGGGCACGCAGCGCAGGTTTTTGCCCGTAAATCTTTTCGAGCAATTCGCGAACAGTGGAGCCTTGCGGAAGCACAAGCTCTAGCTCGTGACTTCCAATGAGTTCACGCAACTGCGCATAAAATTGCACACGCACGTTCATTGGTTTGGTTGCTCCATCAATTCTTTTCTGAGCACGCCGATGTACGGCAGATTGCGATAGCGTTCCATAAAGTCGAGCCCGTAACCGACGACAAATTCATCGTCGATTTCGAAGCCGATGTAATCCGCATCAACGTGCCGCAGGCGCTGTTTCCTTTTGCTCAGTAACACGCAGATCCGAATACTGCGTGGTTTGGACATCTCCAATTTTTCGCGAACAGCCGCCAACGTGCAGCCAGTATCTCGAATATCATCCAGAATCAAAACGTCTCGATCGGCGACATCGGGAACGGCCAACTGCTTGAAAATGACTTCACCGCACGTTTGCGCTTTGCCGTGGTAACTGACCGCGCTCAGGCAATCCAATTTCAACGGAAGTGGAATTCGGCGCAGCAGATCTGACATAAACATCAAACTGCCGGTCAGAATTGCGATCACCGTCAGTTCGCGTTTGGAATAATCGGCCGTGATTTGTGCAGCCATTTCTTCGACCCGTTTATGAATTGCCGGCCCGTCAAACAGCACACGCTCGATATCGCCTTGCACCGGTCTAAATAGGCCATCAGCAGACGCAGAGATCAACGAGCGGCGCATCCGACGTTCATCTGCCATGGTTGTCACCCCGGCCGAAGTGACGAAATCTCTCGTTGTTTAATTGCGCCTCGCCCCCATTTTGAACAGAGATGTTTCGACTCCGCTCCACATGACAGAAACCAAGGGGTTCAGAAATGCACGTTTACCACGACCAACTCGAAGTAGGCACCCATGGCAAAGGTCTTTATGAGATCACTGATGGCGTGCAGTCGAAGATCGACAAGTGCGGCATTCAAAACGGAACCGTTACGATTTTTGTTCAGCACACCAGTTGCAGCATCGTCATCATGGAAAACGCCGATCCCACCGCGCGCCGCGATTTGGAAGAATTTTTTGAGCGCCTGGTGCCCGAAGATGCCGACTACTTCACGCACGATTCGGAAGGCAGCGACGACATGCCATCACACATTCGCATGGTGCTGACACGAAGTAGCGAGACGATTCCGATTGTGGAGAGAAGAATGCAGCTCGGAACGTGGCAAGGCATCTTCCTATTCGAACATCGCCGGGTACCACATCGGCGAAAAGTTTTCATCACCACGATTGGCGAATAACTGCAACGGCGGTCTATGACCGCCGTTTCTTGATTCGCCGCTCAGAGAGCGCCGCTACAGAAAATCATAGATCGCGTCGACCAATCGGAGCGATTTATCGTTCGGCAGAACCGACTGTTCCATTTGGTTCATTACGTACGCGAATGCGATTTTGTTTTCCGGATCGGCAAAGGCGTGACTGCCACCTGCGCCGGGATGTCCGAAGGAAATTGCGGATGGTCCGAATATCCTGCGCACTGCCTCCCGTGAGTCTTTCATGAAACCGGCCGAGAATGCGGTTGGTATTTGGAAAACGCGATCCACGCCGTCCGACAGGGTCGTTGTCATCCGTTCGATTGTTTCTCGGGAAAAGAAAGTCTGCCCATTCAATTCTCCGCCGTTAGCGAGCATCGAATAGAATTTCGCAAGAGCCGAAGCGCTCCCAATCCCTCCAAAGGAAACATTCGGCTGCGCCCGGATCTGCGGATCATTCATCTTGCTGATGACATTCAACCCATAAGGCGACGTAAACGTTTTTCTCGCCAATGTGCCGGGCGTAACAAGATCGCGATAAAATTGCGCTGGCTCCGGCGGTTTGCCGCTTTTCGCAGCGTAAATCGTGGCCACTCGCGAATTCTGCTGTTCCGGTAAGCCGATCCAGAAATCGAGCTCGAGCGGACGGGCAAAATTTTCCTGCCAATATTCGGACAGTGTCTTTCCAGTTATTCGCCGGATCAATTCATCGAGAAGAAATCCAAACGTGCGCGCGTGATAACCATGTGCAGTTCCCGGCGGCCACAAAGGCGCTTGCGCTTCCAGCGCCCGAATCACTCCGTCGTAATCGAGCACATCAACCCGCTGATCCAAAGCACAAAGCCCAGCTTGATGTGAAAGCAACTGGGCGAAAGTGATCGTATCTTTGTGTGCCTGAGCAAACTCGGGCCAGAACTCCGTGACAGGCCGGCTAAGCTCAATCTTATGTTGTTGCAACGCGTGCAATACACACGCACTGCCAATTCCTTTCGTTGCAGACCAGACCAGCACCACCGTGTCGGCAGCCCACGATTTCTCGCGATTGGCGTCGCAAAATCCACCGCAAAGATCGATAAGTGGTTTTCCGTTTTGCCAAACCGAAACCGCCGCGCCCAGTTCGCCGAACTTTTCGAAATTTTCCTGAAACAGCGGTTCCAATCGCTGGTAAAGTTTTTCCTGATCGAGCTGCATCCTGAACCTCGTTGGGCGGTCCTAGAAAAAGGCGTCTGACACACACGCTCTACAGCAATAGCGCTTCCAATTCTGCGAGCCGGCGATCGAACAACTGCAACGTGCTCTCGATGGGAGCGGCTGTTGTCATATCCACGCCCGCTGCTTTCAATGTCTCGAGCGGAAATCTAGAGCCGCCTGAACGCAGGAACTTCAGATAAGCCTCGACGCTTCCCGGCTGACCGGAAAGGACGCGCTGCGATAGCGCCACGGCAGCAGAGATTCCGGTCGCGTATTTGTAAACGTAGAACGCATGATAGAAATGGGGGATCCGGAGGCATTCCAGATCAAGCTCGGGATCGAGCACGAAATTTTCGGCAAAATAAGCTTCTAGCAGCTTGTGATATTCCGATTTGAAAACATCGAGCGTCAGCGCGTCGCCGCTTTCCTCGATGGCATGAATGATTCGTTCGAATTCGGCAAACATAGTCTGTCGAAACAGGGTGCCGCGCAGATCGTCGATTTCACGGTTGATGATGTAAGCTCGCATCTTCGGATCATTCGTAGTCCGCAGCAGATGATGGGTTAGCAACTCCTCGTTAAACGTCGAAGCGACCTCCGCGAGAAAGATCGGGTACTCGTAGTCTTGAAAGAGCTGCGAACTTTGTGAGAACCAACTGTGCATAGAATGCCCTGCCTCGTGCGCAAGCGTGTACACATCTGCGAACACGTCCTGCTTGTAGTTCATCAGGATGTAAGGCGGCGCGCTGTAACTGCCGGAAGAAAATGCCCCACTGCGTTTGCCTTTGTTTTCGTAACGATCGCACCAGCGTCTCGAGCGCAGACCTTCAGCCAACACCTGCACGTACTCCTTTCCCAAGGGTGCCAGCGCATCCAACACCATTTCGATCGCTTCGTCGAAACTGAATCTAGTCTGGATCTCCGGAACAAGCGGCACGTACGTGTCGTAGTGATGCAGTTCGCTTAACCCAAGGACGTGCCGGCGAAAATCGAAATATCGAAACAGGGATTTTAAATTCGCGCGGACAGATTGGATCAAGCCGTCATACACGGCGACCGGCATGTCATCCGGAAACAGTGCAGCTTCGAGCGCAGATGGGTAATGCCGTGCTCTGGCTTGAAACACGTCCGCCTTCACCGAATAGCCCAGAGAAGCGGCGAGCGTGTACTGATGGTCGCGAAACTCACCGTAGAATTGATGGAAAGCGCGTTTGCGAAGTTCAGGATCACGTTTCACCAGAAATGAACTGAACGAGCTTTGGGTAAGCGGTCGTTCACGCCCGGTCTCGTCGGCCAACACGCCGAACTTCATGTCGACATCGGTGAGCTGCGAAAATGTGTCGTCGTAACCGCTTAGCGCTACATTGCTCAGCGCGAGCAGGCGTTCCTCGGGCACCGAAAGGACGTGCGGTTCCATTCGTCGGATTTTGTGCAGTTTGATCCGCCAATCTTTGAGCGCCGGATCTGCAAGGAATTTTCCGAATCGTTCACGGTCGATCGCCAAAATTTCGGGAACAACAAATGCCGCCGCCTCGCTGATCCTCGTAAGTAAATTCTGGACCTGGCCAATGCGAGTGAGGTACTCGTTATTCGTGCTGTCCTCGGCCGCTTGCAAGGACGCGTAGTGATAGACGCGTTCCATCTTCTGTTCGAGCGCCTTCTCAAACTCGAGAAGCCCAGCCAGTGTCTGCGCCGATTCCCCTACTCTGCCTTTCCACTGTTCAAGCTTTGGATACTCACGTTGTAGCCAGGCAAAATCCTCCTGCCATTTGCTTACGTCAGCGAACAGATGCGTCAGATCCCATTTGTCGGTGTCGGGAATGTCAGTACGAATTGGAATTGCAGAAGACATTCCGAAAAAGATGAATCAGGAAACCAGGAAACCAAGAAAAGAGTGAATAACTCTCCGTTGGTATTCGTAGATTCCTGGTTTCCAGGTTAATCCAGCAGATCGATCGCGGGATGTCGTGCGATCAATTTGAGGGCAAGCTCGGTTAGTGCTTTGCCCGGTGGAATTTTGTGCCATGGCGATGCGCCGGAGGGATGCGGCAACGGAATTAGGTCGAACCGATGACCAGCACGCGCGACGCAAAATTTGCGGCCAATAACGCCCTCTAATTTTGCACAGTCCATAAATTGCATGATCGCCAGGCGGCCGACGGAAATAATCAGACGCGGCTGCAAAATCCGAATCTCTTCATCCATCCACAAAGCGCAGTTGCGAATCTCATCCGGCGCGGGGACCCGGTCGGTGCCACCGGAATTTTTGCCGGGGAAGCAGCGGCAGACAGCGGCGAAATAGATCCTCGATCGAACGGTGGCTTCATCCATCCCGCAAAATTGTTCGAACCAACGGAAGAGCGTTTTGCCAGCCGTGTGGGCAAACGGTCGTTTCAACGTCGGTTCGCGCGGGCCGGGTGCCTGCCCGATGATCATGACGTCGCTCACAATGGGACCGCCTGAAACGGGCCTGGATTGCATGCGCGGACAACGCCGGCAGCGCAGTAGCGCCCTTACATGTTTGTCGAGTCGGTTTTGGGTTGTTGCTGTAGCCACGGCCGTGTGGGCCGTTCGCACACGACCACGCAACTCGCAAGATCGAACGGCCCACACGGCCGTGGCTACAAGGTTCGAAATCGCACGGTGAAGAAATCAACGCCTGAAGATTGAGAATAGCGAGAAAAGCAGGCTGAGCAGAATGCTCAGAACGATGCAGGTAACGATGGGAAAATAGAAGGACGAATGTTCGCGCTCGATCCGAATGTCACCGGGAAGTCGACCCAGCCATTTTGGCGCGAAGCCGCTCCACATCACCAGACCCGCGAGCGTGGCGATCACGCCAATGATTACGATGAACTTTCCAAGCTCGCGCACGTTTCGAAAAGTTGCGCGAATCAACCGGAGGCACAAGCTTGAGAGCAAATGCCGGTACAGTTTCGAGATTATTATGAGACGCTGGGGGTGCCGAAAACGGCGAGCGAAGACGAGATTCGCAGTGCTTTTCGCAAGCTGGCCCGCAAGTATCACCCGGACGTAGCCAAGGACAAAAAGTCCGCGGAAGAAAAATTTAAGGAGATCAACGAAGCGTACGAAGTTCTGAGCGACCCTGAAAAGCGGAAGAAATATGATCAGCTCGGCGCTGATTGGAACCGGCCGGGAGGTTTCCAGCCACCGCCACAGTGGCAAGGCCAGCAACCAGGTGGCGGATTTCATCAATGGGGCGGCGATGGCGGCGGCGGAGTTGAGTTTGAGTTTGGCGGGACCGGGTTCAGCGATTTCTTCGAAGCCTTTTTTGGCGGTGGACGCGGTCGCTCGGCATTTGGCGGGTTCGGCGGACGCGCCGCGACTGCCGAGCGCGGCGCTGATGTCGAAGCGGACATTATGGTCACACTCGAGGAAGCGATAAACGGGTCTACGAGGCCCGTGTCCCTACGCCGGGCCGGTTCAGACAAGGTGGAACAGTATCAAGTCAAGATTCCCCGCGGCGTCCGCGAAGGCCAGCGGATCCGTCTGCGTGGCCAGGGTGAAGCCGGCGCCGCTGGAGGAAAAAGCGGCGACCTTTTCCTTCGGGTGCGATTGGCCAAGCATCCGGATTTTTCAGTCGAAGGCAGCGATTTGATTCATGAGGTGCGGATCCAACCGTCTGCAGGCGGCGCTGGGCGGCGATTTGCTTGTGCCGACTCTCGAGGGAAAGGTACGCCTGAAAATTCCGCCCGGCACACAAGGCGGGCAGCGGTTTCGGCTGCGTGAACGCGGGCTGCCCGGAGTCTCAGGGAAACGCGGCGATCTCTACGTCGTTGCTCAGATCAACATCCCGAAGAAGCTAACTGAACGCGAACGCGAACTCTGGAGCGAACTGGCGAAATTGCACGGGGCGTAACGTCTTTCATTCCGAGCGAAGTCGAGACATCTCTGATTATTGTCTTTTCCGCGACACGTGGACGGTAAACAATTAAAGATTCCTCGACTCGCTCGGAATGACAGACCTATGAAAATTTCCCTGGGCTCAGATCACGCCGGTTTCCGTTACAAGGAAAAGGTAAAAGAATTGCTCGGCTCACTCGGCCATGAAGTGAAGGACTGCGGCACGTTCAGCGAAGAACCGGTAGACTATCCGCTGTTCATTCGTCCGGCGGCAGAAGCAGTAGCGCGCGGCGAATGCGACCGCGGCATTGTCTTCGGTGGTTCGGGCAATGGCGAAGCGATGGTGGCGAACAAGGTGCACGGCGTGCGTTGCGCACTTTGCTGGAACGAAGATTCAGCCCGGCTCTCGCGGCAACACAATGATGCGAACGTGCTGTCGATGGGTGAACGCCTGATTCCCGAAGATTTGGCGTTAAAAATCGTGCGGATCTGGCTTGAGACCGGTTTCGATGGCGGCCGGCACGAAAAACGCGTGGCGATGTTGAACGCGATGTGACGGGTCGCTGAAAGTCGTTAGGTCAGTCGATCGAAGCACACCGCGAGTAAGAAGACCGCGCTCACAAATGCGTTGCTCTGAAAGAACGCGCGATTGATTCCAGCCAGGTCTCGTTTTTCGGTCCGATGTTCGTAAACAAGGGCTGCCGCGATCAGAGGCAGAGACCAGTAGTAGATCGCGCCTAGTTTCGCGACGAATCCAAACCCGACGAGCGCCACAAACGTCAGTAGATGTAATAGCTGCGCTAGACGCAAGCTGCGCGTGATGCCCAATTTCACGACCAGCGATCTAATCTTTTCGCGCCGATCAAAATCATAGTCCTGGGTGGCATAGATCAGATCGAATCCTGCCACCCAGCAAATTACGCCCACCGCCAGCACAATCGGCGCAAGATCAATCCTTCCCGTCTGCGCGATCCATGCGCCGATTGGAGCGATTGCCAGCGCCAATCCGAGGAAGAAATGCGTAGCGCTCGTGAACCGTTTCGTAACGGAATAGAAAAAAATCAATGCGAGCGCAACAGGCGCAAGGATTAAGGTCAGCCGATTGATTGCTGACGCGGCCAGTAGAAACGCCACGGAATTGAGAATCAGTAAAATTGCGGCCGGCAATCTTGATACGAGCAAGTGACGTGAAGCTGTGCGCGGGTTGCGTTGATCAAGCGACCAGTCAACGAGACGGTTGAATAGCATGGCTGCCGTGCGCGCGAACACCATGCAGACGATCACTAGCAAAAAAATTCTCATCGACGGCCAGCCGTCCGCAGCCACGATGAGCGCAGCAAGAGCAAATGGGAGCGCGAAAATTGTGTGCGAAAAACGAATTAATCGAAGAAATCGGCCAATTGGTCCGGTGCCAAATGGTCTCATATTTTGCTGGGCGGTTTTAATTCCTGAAAACAAAAGCTGCTAGCCTGTAATCGCCGGCACCTCTCCAGCGATCCCCACAAGACGCATCTGACGCACCTCTCATCGGCGCATTGCGCTCAGGCCGATCGCCGCCGATCAAAGAATGCTACTCCCCGGCATGATGCGGCTCCGGCGTTTTTGGTTCGGCCGGTTTTTCGGCTGGCTTTTGCTCGGACTCAAGCCAATCGGTGTGAAAGACCCCGGGCTTATCAATGCGCTCGTAAGTGTGCGCACCAAAGAAATCACGCTGCGCTTGCAGGAGATTCGCTGGAAGGCGAGCTGAACGATAACTGTCGTAATACGCCAACGAGGCGCAAAACGCGGGAGCCGGGACGCCGAACTTGATAGCGGTCGAAACGACGAGCCGCCATTTCGGCTGCGTTCGTTTGATGGCTCTCGTGAAATACTTGTCGAGCAGAAGATTTTGCAGCGCAGGGTTGCGCCTATACGCCTCAACGATCCGATTCAAAAACTTGGCGCGAATGATGCAGCCGCCTCGCCAGATCGTGGCAATGTCGCTCAGGTTCAGACTCCATTCGTACGCCGTGCTTCCCGATCGAAGAAGCTCCATCCCCTGCGCGTACGAAATGATCTTGGACGCATAAAGGGCGTCGCGCACCGCGTCGACGAAACGATCGCGATTACCTTTGAACGTTCTAGCTCTCGGGTGCGGCAGAATTTCCGATGCCGCAACTCTTTCTTCTTTTCGGGAGGAAATCACGCGCGCTTCGACTGCAGCGTTGATTGTAGAAATGACGATGTATTGCTGGATGGCAGCCTGAAGGGTCCAGATGCCGGTTCCTTTTTGGCCCGCTTTGTCGAGGATCACGTCAACCAGCGGCTTGCCGGTTTCGGGATCGATTTTTTGAAAAATCTGCGATGTGATTTCAATCAGATAACTTTCCAGCTCGCCCTTGTTCCATTCTGCGAAAGTGTGTGCAAGTTGCGCCGCATCCATTCCCAGGATGTCCTTCAGAATCGCGTACGCTTCGCAGATCAGTTGGATGTCGCCATACTCAATGCCGTTGTGCACCATCTTAACGTAGTGACCGGCGCCATCAGGTCCCATGTATCGACAGCATGGTTCGTCATCCACTTGTGCAGCGATCTTGCGGAAAATCGGCGAGATGATTTCCCACGACTCGCGCGACCCGCCCGGCATGAGTGATGGCCCTTTAAGCGCGCCTTCCTCACCGCCAGATACGCCCATGCCGACAAAATGAATTCCTTTGCTTTGCAATTCCTGTTCACGCCGCTGCGTGTCGGTGAACAAGGAATTTCCACCGTCGATGATCACGTCGCCTTTCTCGAGCAGCGGCGCCAGTTGTCCGATCACGGAATCGACCGGCGGTCCCGCTTTTACCATGATCATGGCTATCCGCGGCTTTTTAAGCGCCCCAACGAATTCATCTAAAGTGCGGGTGGGTTGAATGTTTTTCCCCTTGGCGCGTTCAGCAGCGAATTTTTCGGTGATCTCAGTGGTACGATTGAATACCGCGACCGAAAAACCCTTGGATTCCATATTCAGGACGAGATTTTCGCCCATCACGCCGAGGCCAATCAGGCCAATATCACATTGATTCGTGCTCATTTTTGTATCTCCTATTGTAGTGCTCAACTCAGAATCACTCACTGTAACGAGCACTTTAAACGCATGGCAAATGTCGATTGTGAAATTTCAGTAACACCGGCGCCGCTTGGAGCGGGGGCAAACGACATCGCCGGCGCTGGCGCGGTTGTTGATTTCCTGGGGGTGGTGCGGCCAAATGAGAATGGCCGCGACATCGAAGGAATCGATTACGAGGCGCATCGAGAAATGGCTGAGCACCAGCTGAAACGTATTGCCGACCAGGCCGCCGACCGATTTGGACTTAACTTGGTTATTATTCACCATCGGATTGGTTTTATCGCAGTCGGAGAAGCTTCTCTTTTTCTGAGGGTGGCCAGTCCGCATCGAAGCGAAGGCTTCCAGGCAAGCCAATGGATCGTGGATGAGTTGAAGAAAAAAGCGCCGATTTGGAAACGGCCACGGTTTCGACTCGATAATTATCGCGATACCTTACGCACGCAGACGGCAACAGTATGAATTGGGCGAACCGACTCACTCTTAGCCGGTTGGCGTTGACGGTCTTTTTTGTACTGCTGCTCAGTTCGTCCTGGCATTACGCGCGCACCGCTGCACTCGTGATTTTTCTGATTGCCGGTCTCACCGATTTCATCGACGGCGAGATCGCGCGACGTTACGGAGTCGTTACGAACTTCGGCAAATTAATGGATCCGTTGGTAGATAAAATCATGGTGGCGGCGGCGTTCATTTCACTGGTTCCTTTGAAAGCAGTGCCAGCGTGGGCAGCGACAACAGTCGTGGCGCGCGATTTCCTGATCACAGGTCTGCGGTTAATGGCGAGCGCCAAGGGACGAATTCTGCCGGCAGAAAGCCTGGGCAAACAAAAGACGTCATGGCAAATCGTTACCATCATCTTCTTTCTCACGCTGCTATCGATTGCGGAACTCTATCACGCGAATGAGACGCCTAACTGGTGGTTGCGGGCGTGGGGCGAAGCCGGTCCCGTTCTGATCTGGATTACTGTTGTTCTGACCATCTATTCGGGGCTTGGTTATGCGTGGCGAAATCGTGAGCTGCTGGCACCGGATCAATAGCAGGCGACGAAAATCATAAACCGACTGGAGTTCCTGTTACGAAGGGCCTGCGAAATGTTTTTTATCGTTCCAAAGACGCGGCCGTGGCTTTCTCGGTGCGGGTCGCAATCAACACAAGGTTGCGCTCATTCGGGGAAATGACTGAGCTTTTTATCGACACAAAAAAGAAACGCGTTCGCGTACGCCTGGAATTGCTCGGGGAAAATGAACCGATCGACGTTGATATCTTGCGGTACAGTTTGAAAGAGAGAAGCGAGACGACTTACATCACCATCGAAGAGGTGACCTCATCGCGCGAATGGCTAACGGTTGCACTGCGCGAGTTTGTTGTCGGTCAGGATTTGGCCATTCCTGCCAAAGCTGGCGTCGTTCTAAAATTATTGACGTAAACGCTGTTGCACGACGAAATCGCGCAACCGTTGGAATTTCGATCGGTGCCAGGGGGCGCGGACTACTCTAACGGGTCGCTGTTTCCCACGTCATGAACGCATCGAGCGTTCTTCGAGTCTTGTCCGTCACCAGTTCGACAACATGTGCATCATCGACCAAACCGAGAAACGGAGTGTTGTCCGGAATCAAATCGAACGGATCCACGAGATAGTTCAAAGCTGCAATGATCCAAACGAGCGCGTCATTTGAAATTTGGCGATATTCCCCTCGCTGGTAGGCGCGAATCAAACGCAACATCGTTTGAAGATAAGCCCAGTTCTGTTTAAACGGCTTCTTCGAGATAGCCGCTGCTTTCTTCGCTGCACTCTCGAAAAGCGCCTGTAACCCTTCGGGATCGCCAACGCACGCTTTGGCGTCCTTTAACGCTCTGGAAAACGCTTCGCTACGCAGAGCCGCTTCATCCGAACGGATGCCAGTGCGGCGAGCAAGATTCCGGCGACATGATTCCAAGGCTTCCATTAATTCGCGAGCCGATGCGGGTCTTTTTCCCGGATCAATAGCAAGCGCCGAACGCAGAAGTTTGACCAGCGGTTCAGGAACCTTTCTGGCAATCAATTGCGCGACGGGCAGTCCATCGCGCGTTTTACGATCGCGAATCTCATCCAACGTTTTGCCTGGGTGTGGCGCTAAACCGGTCAGCGCAAACCAGAGGGTACCACCCAGTGCGTAGATGTCGGAGCGCGCATCTACCGGGGCGCCCCCGAATTGTTCAGGGCTGGCGAAAGTCGGCGTGCCGACAAATTCTCCGTGCGTCAAATCCATCTCTCCCCCGGCATGGGTGATCGCTTTGGCCAGGCCGAAATCGATGACTTTCACTTCCGAGTCATTCGTCAGCATGATATTGCTCGGCTTCAGATCGCGATGGATTAAATCGTGGTCGGCAGCCGCGATTAAGGCGCGCGCAATTTGAATAGCAATTTTTAGCGCCTCCTTTGCATTAAGGGGACCGTCCCTCCGTACGCGCGCCGCTAACGTTTCGCCTTCGATCAGTTCCATGGCGTAATAGCAGTGACTGGCATCCGGCGAAGTACCAAATTGGAAGACGGCAGCTACATTTGGATGACGTAAGGCAGCTGCAGCGCGGGCTTCACGTAAAAAACGGTCGCGAACAGCTTGTGAGCCGCGTGCTGCCACTGGCACCTCGATGACTTTAAGTGCGACGCGTCGACGTAACACTTTGTCCGCCGCAAGGTAAGTCACCCCAATTGCACCATGGCCGAGCTCCCAGCCCGATCCATCTTCACGTTGCTCGACTTCGAAATCGCCGAACGCCAGGACATCTGGTTTGATTCCGACTGCTGCTTCGTCTAAGCCCGTCCGCAGCAGACAAGCCAGACAGTCGCCTTTTGCGTTCAATGGCTTGCCGCAGATCGAGCAAATTCCGACGGCTGATGCCAGCGGTTTTCCCATGGCGCGCGTTCCTTACATTTCCGTTAACACGTGAAGCAACTCGCGCAACTCTTGATCTACCTGCTTTTCGCTATCTACCGTTCGGCGCACCTCAGCTCGCAACGCTTCCCGATAGCGCGCCCTAAGACGAGTGACATGACTGCGAAGGGTGGACTCGGTTACTCCCAACCGATCTGTCAGCTCAGCATAAGTGGGCGGCGGCTCCGCACCACCCGCTATAAACATTCTCAATTCATGGAAGAGCCGCTCCTTGTCCTCCCGTTTATAATCTGTCGCGATCCGTTCTAATGCAGCGGCAACCAGCGCCTCGGCCCAGCTGCGATCGAAGAGCCGATCTTCGTTGGCCATGCCGCTGTGAGTTTGGAAGAGCGACTCCGCCTCTTGAACTTGTTCTTCATGGAGCGGCAGAAAAATCTTTGCGCCACCGCGCTTAATAGTCCGTTCTCTATCGGCAGCGTCCGAGAGAAAATTTTTCAGAGAGGCGAGCAAAAATGAGCGGAATCTCCCTTTCCGTCGATCAACACGAGCGTAAACTTTACGTTCCAGCACATAGGCAAAAAAACTCTGCGTGAGATCCTGCGCATCGTGCAGTGAGAGCCCGCGACTGCGGACGAACCCGTAAAGCGGCGCCCAATAGACTCGGCAAAGCTCCGCCAGCGCGACACTTGCGATCTCCGGTTCAACCTGGCTTCTTCCAGCTGCGAGCACCACGCTCCAATGGGTGGAAGGAAACAAATCGTTGTGACCCTGCCCGTCTACCGTGCCTGTATTCAGGTTACCGGCTCCTTTCAAGATCCCAGAAGATAGGCCGGAGACCGAGATAAATCTAAATTTCGTGCAGCACGCGCTCCGGAATCCCTTTGTAAAGGGAAACCAACCGTCACGTACAACCATCAACATCAACAGGAGGTATAGATATGAAGAAACCAATTACCGTTCTCCTCTGCTGCGCACTGCTGGCGCCGCTGGCATTCGCGCAACCAGAGTCGAAAAGTAAAAAGCAGGGCGCAACTACTGCTGAAGAAATAACGGTGACAGGAACTATCATCAAAATGACAAGCGAGGAAGGGTCGGCAGCGAATTACCAGCCGGTCAGGACACTCGTTGTTCGCGAGGATCGTTCCAATGCACCCGGCACCTACATCCTTAACGGGCGCGGCCATGTCGTTAACAGGAAAGGCGAAATCGTCCAAACCGCGATCAAACCCGGTACCCGGGTGCAAATCTATTACGCAAACGCCGGTGATTTGCGTACGGTTGACCACGTCGTTGTCGATTGACGCGCGTCTGAGATACGACCGGCAAAAAGCCGCAGGACTGGGTGGATCCTGCGGCTTTTCCTTGCTTCTAAGGCCTCCGAGCAGCTGCTGATGCGATACCAGCGGACAACTTAGTGGGCGAGAGCAACAAATGAAGAAATGTTGTATAATTTCCGATCGCTAAACGAATTACGACACGCGCACAACAAGCGCGGGGCACGAACCAGTCTTGGTGAAACAACGACGCCATACACTCATAGTCTGGTTGTCGATTTACGCATGATTTGCTGTGACTGATACAGCGGACGCGGGGCCCTTCCGGGATTTCTTTAAGACGCTGCGTAGCGCAATCGTTCAGCCGAAAGAGACGCCGCGGCCGCACCGCAGCGCACATAAGCGTAAAAAGAGCCCGCCCAGCGATGCTCAAAATAGCGAGACTTCCGACAAGCAAACGGCTGCGGCGGGCCAGTCCGACGTTCGGTGGGCGAAGGCCGGCTCGATCGCGAGCGATCAAAAAGCTGACCTCCCATATGGAACGCCCGTCCCCGGTAAACCCGGGCTAGTTACAAGCCCATTCGCGCCGGATGCTGGGTATGTGCAAGTCCTCGGTTTCCCGCCGGGAACTCCTGTGGAAGACCCTTACACAGACAAAATTTTCCTTACGCCGTAGTCCCTGTCACCGCACGCAGCGTGGCCATCGCCATCATCCCGTTTCGTTTTGCGGAATTTGCTCGATAATATTTTACCCTAAGGCCACGAAAGGGCTTCCCTCCGAAATAAGATTGGGAGGATTCCGTCTATCGCTCGTTACGATCAGGCAAGTTCCGCGGTGCCAGCAATCGCTGGCTTTGCTGATTTCGTGCTCGCCCAACGAGAGCAAATCCTCCAATCCTGGATCGCTGCGGTCGAAAAGAATCCAGACATTTCGAGCTCGGACAATCTCACTTATACACAGCTGCTGGATCATCTCCCGGAACTATGCACAGAGCTGGCGGCGCTACTGAAAAAACCCAATGCTCCAGAGATCAAGCGAGAGGCGAGGCACGATGCAAGAGCGCACGGTTGGAAGCGCTGGCGCCAAGGTTACATGCTGGACGAATTAATTCGTGAGATTTGTTTGATTCGTCGAAACTTCATTGACACCTGGCTTAAAGCCTTTGCCGCTGTCGATAAAAATTTCGGCTTGGAAGCGCAGAGTGCCGCGCGGAGAGTTGTGGAGTGCTTTTTCGATAACGTCATCATCGAAGCGACCGTTCAGTTCGTTGACGAATACCAGGAAGCTCTGCGTCAATCGAACAGCGGATTGGAAATGAAGGTCATGCGCAACGCGGAATTTGTTCAGCGCGTTACGCATCTCTTGCGCGAGCCGTTGGGCCCTTTGTTGCTTGGGCTCGAAGTCTTGCTGCGCGAAGAGACGTTGTCGCCCCGAGGCGTCGAAATGATTGGAGTGCTTCAACGTAACGTTAAAAAAGAGGCCGAAGCGATTGAAGAACTGCTAAGGTCGGCAGAATTGGCCGAAAAAAATCCGGCCCAAAACATTTAAGAGAATTCGCATCTGCACGGCCACCTTGTCATCGCCAAAAGGCGGAGGATTTCCACTCAGTAAGGAGCGGGATTGCAAAAAGATCTTCATTGCCGCGAAGGACAGCGACGGCGGGAAGGCTTTTGGGCTTGAACACGCCTTCAGGGACGCAATAATCGACTCAATTTTCGTAGGACGCGACTAATGAGACCAATCCTTTTTTCAGCACCTTTGATCCTTGTTGCATGCTCGAACGTGCATGCCACCGAAGCTCTGTTCTTTAATGGTGGTGGCTACACAATAGAGGTCCTAATTGGTTACCTGGACGACCCAGTGGTTGCCCAAGTCCGTTTCACAGCTCCCGAAGCCAGCGACTCGGTTACCATTCCCAAAAACCTTCTTCGTGTTGAAGAATTCAACATGGAAAAGCGCATTTTGATCATGCACTTCTCGAATAAAAACGACCCAAATTTGCCGGCCTCGTTTTCCCTTTCTGCCAATAAAACCAGGGCTGTTCTCTCTATTAGCGGCAAAGAAATTAAGAGTGAATTCAATTGGGACATTTAGTGCCGCTACCAATTTTGTCCTGGACCCGCAGTCGATGAACTCGTGTTCTACGCTGATCCCTCGTGAATTTCGGTGGAGACCATGATCGAGATTCGCCGGCTCATTCGCGTCGTCCTGTCCACAACTGTTGTAATCTGAGATCCAGCGCGAATCTTCGGGCGGAGTCGGCTAGGGCCGCGGCAGAGGAGTCGGACGAGCCCTTGGGGACGGAATGGCTCGTGGCGATGGCGTGGGTCTCGGTGTGGCGGTGGGTGTTGTCGTTGCCGTGGCCGTGGCAGTAGGTGTTGGTGTTGCACCTCCAGTCACATCCAGGAACGCCGCACTGATTGGCCCCCAGGTCTGGAAGCCCTGGAAGTCGCTCACGCCGCGTCCGCGCACGAAGATAACATGGCGGCCTGCCGACAGGCTGGCAGTGTTTATAGTTGCGTCGACGGCCACGGTAGACGAATTGAACGCGCCGTTCATTGCGATGGCTGCCCCGCCAGCCCAGGGAGGCGTGTCAACGTAATATTCTGCTGCGCCCACATTCTGGCTGAATGCGTTGTTTGACCAGGCGAAGTTAATGCTGGCGGTTAGCTGTGATGGCACGCCTTGCGGCACTGATGCCGGAGTGGTGACAACGGTGTTGGCATCTGGTCCGTGCGAAGTCAGATAAGGCGTGCGCGCTATCTTCGCCAGGTAAAGAAGCATCCCCCGATTCTCAGGCCAGATACCCTGCGCCGAGCCGCAACCTGGATTATCTATACACGAGTAGGAAGGAAGGAAGTCCCCGCCGCTCAACTCGGTGGAGAAGGCCGCCATGCCCAGCTCACCGTATGCCCAGTCAATCGAGCCCCCATCTACCGGATACAACTCTTCGATGATCGAACCATACGGGTAACCGTTACCGCCCGCGTTCGGCGCGGCCATGTGCGCGGCGATGTTGCGCGTCTCAGCGTAGTTAGGCATCTGAGTGGCACTCCAGCCCCACGTATAGAGGTTGACTGGCACAACTGTGTGGATGTTCTGGTAAACGCCTGTGGCAGTGATAGGCGCTGGGTCGGTGTTGCCGGGGCCGCGCTGGTCGGGCACGAGGGTACGAATCATGTTGACGATAGCCATGTCCTCCGGCTCCGATCCCGCCGACGTCCCTCGATAGGTCTGGTCACACACAAAACCGCTCGAGCCGCCGCAGCAGCCCCACTGGAAGGGAAAGTTGCGGTTGTTGTCTACGCCGAAGTGGTCAAATGCGGTGGGAGGCCAGGAACATCCCTCCCCTCCGACGTTGTTGCTGTTCTTGCGGTAGTAATACGGGCTATTGCCGCCGCCACCCGCCTCGACGATGTGATGGCCGTCGGGGTTGACTTCGGGCATAAGCCAGATGTCGTGATAGTCCACGAGCCAGCGAACGTCGGCATTGGTATCGTAGTTATTGAGCAGGTAGTCAATCATGCGCATGACGACTTCTGGCGTCGCGATCTCGCGGGCATGTATATCGCCGTCCGCCCAGAAGACCGGTTTAGGGCCTGGTATGTTGCGGTTGGTGATGTGCAGCACAAACAGGTCGTAGCCGTTCCAGGGACTGGGTAGGACGCACGAGCCTGGATTGGTTTTGCACCAGGAGTCGCCGATGTCGATCTTCTCGACCAGATTGGGGAACTGGGCCGCCTTCTGGTCGAGGAAGGCGTATATTTCTTCCACCGACTTGTAGCCGCCGTAGAAAGTGTCGCGCATGATTTGAGGGTCGCTGAGGTTGCGACTGCTGTTCTCGTCTATTTCCACATGGAGGCCGCGCGCCGTCAGGCCATAGTAGAGATCGCGATCGCGGATTATGGTGAGATAGCCTCCTGTTGTGGGCACTTCTTCGGCGTTGAGTTCCTGGGCCAGCCGGTCGCGCTCGGCGCGGTCACGGAAGTAGACGCGCATTACCAGCGTGTTGTACTTCTCGGCTATTGGATTCTTTGAAGCGTTAGGATTCTGAATCTGCGATTTGCTGCTTCGGACACTCTGGTGCTCGGGGCCTGCCGCCAAAGCGACACGCAAAGCGACAGCGGCCAGGGTGACTGCCGCGACTACGCCGAAGGCGCGAAAGACGGGCCTCGCTCGCGCCGATGATTTCTTCGTCGTATTTCCTGTGTGAAGATAGTTGTTTCTCATTTTGGATTCTGCTTGGACGTTGGTGAATTATTCTGACAACATGTAGGCCAATCTATTATTGTCCACCTGTAAGACAGTCAGGGTTTTGCCGGCCAGTGAAAGGTGCTGGCGTGCGCGACAGATCGACGGACAAAGCAAGCTTCCCTCCTTATGACCGATTGAGAATCGCCCGATTTACCTATGAAATTAGCGGGCAACGGGAATCGAACCCACTTATGAGATTTCGCTAATCTGCGCGATTACATCGCAAATTTACGGTCATCAGCGTGTTAACTGCACTCTATGAAAATAGCGACATTGCACGAATCGCGCAGAATCACGCAGTTCGAGTGTCCGATTTTGTCCGAAATGGACACACGATGCCCGCTTCACGGTCGCGCCAGAATCGTTTTTGATTGCCGAATGGCAAATGATCCGGCCAGTATATCGCTGGGATTCCTGCATGAAACGAACACTTCTGGTTCTATCGCTGTTGGCCGCCGTCGTGCGAAAAGACTGTATTCTGCAAGGCACCAGCAGCCTCGCCTGCGCGATCGCAGCTTCCGTGGTACTCGCGCTGGCTCCCCCCGACGCGGCGGGTGACCCGCCGCCTTGCGACCCGTCGCCTTGCGGGGGTATTATCCCCTCGACCTGCGATTATGGCACGAGGCCGCATCCCACATTCACCGTCAACATGTGCGCTCCCGACGGCTATTCGCTTAAGACAGACGTCTACCTGAAGGACGGCAACCAAAGACCGGTACTCGTCTTGCGCGGAGATAGAATCAGGTGTGACTCCGGGCCGCCAGCCAATGCGAATTACCACATGGTAGTCCAAGACATCCGGCCCGCGGCCTGTGGAAATTTCCTTGACAGCGCTGACCAAGACGACGGCCAGGCCCTCCTTAGGAAAATTGCTGACCGAGAATCGTTCCCGTGGTGCGACGGGCGCATCGTGATGCAGGGGTGGACCACCTCCGGGATTCCCGTCTACCTCGCGGCACCCGACGCCGTCGCGCAGCTGCACGGCATCCAGGCGAATTTCGCGACGGGGGATCTCCTCAACTACGGGTTCTTCAACGGCGGCGTGCTCCATCACGAGACTGCCGACCTGGCATTTTTACCCCCGTCTTCGTATTACCCCAGCAACCCGCCGTGGGCAGGCTACGTCGGCATGCCGATCTGGGACAAGTATCTCATCACTACGGGCGACGCGCGCTCGGTGAAGGCTGCCGGCTTTCTCCGCAGTGGTTGGTTCGACGCGTTTAGTCAAGGCACACTCGATGCGTTCTCGCGGCTGCAAAAGGAGGGCGACATTGGCTGGCGAAGACGCCAGAAGGTGGTGATTGGCCCCTGGCTCCACGGCGACAGCGGCAGACCACAGCCCGACAACGGCTGTAATGGGTTGTTCAGGCTCGGCGAACTCTGTATTCCGAGGGCGACGAACCCCAAGGCGCAGGAATACAACGACAAGTGGTGGGACGCCGTGTTCCACGACAACTGGACCCCCTGGGAGCAACTCGATGCTGTGTGGGTCTATCACATGGGCGCGCCCGCGCCCAACGAATGGAGGAGCTACTCCACCTGGCCGCCGCCGGCCCAAGAGTATTCCCTACACTTCGCGTCGGGGGTTAATCCCAACGACCCATACAGGCTTATTTCGCCGACCCCGAGCCCTGGACAGGTGACCTTCACGTCAAACCCCAGCAGGCCATGCCCGACGCGCGGCGGAACCAACAATCTCATAAGCCTTAGCCCTGACCTGCGCCCGGGCGGAACCTCTGGGCCCTACGACCAGCGCCAGATCGAAGCTCGCAGCGACGTGCGCGTGTTCACGTCGGCTGCGAGCCAAGGCGGGACATGGATCGTTGGGCGCATCTATGCGGACGTGTGGATCCAAACCACTCTTCCCGATGTCGACGTGTTCGTGCGGATGACCGATGTCTATCCCGGTCCCCTCGACAATCGCTCAATGCTAATGGCGCAGGGAATCCAGCGCGCGCGCTATCGCAACGGGACGTGCCCCGAACTGCTCGTCCCGAACTTGGCGCAGAAAATTCGCGTCGATCTAGGGTCGACGGCCCTTGTGCTGCCCCAGGGACACAAGTTGCGGGTGATCGTCAGTGCCGCGGCTGGTCCGTCGTTAAATACAGCGAACCCTCCCCTCTACGACATCAACCCCCAGACCGTCTACGAATACATCGATCCGCAGCATCCTGCAGTAGCCGGATCGATCACGATCCTCTTCGGGACCGGTCACCCATCGGCCCTCGTCATACCCGTACCCACTGGCCAGACTCTGCCGCCCGACTTGCGCCCCAACACCACGCCTTGCCCACCTTGACGAGAGCAGCCGCGTGCCGCCGCGCTCGGGGTGCTGGAGCGGGCGTTGAGCAAGTCGTCTCTGGCCTCATCGGCTATCACGGGCTTGGGCGAGGTGCCGGAGTAAACGCCGGCGTAGCATGAGTGAGCAAAGCTGCGCCGCAAACGGCTCAGAACACCGACTAAAGGTGTCGGATCGTGAAATACTGGGAAATAATCGCCGACAGACTTAGCAAAGCTGGCTGGAGTTTGGGCTGGGTCTCAGCCATTGATTCTCAGGCGCGAACGATCTGGATTGTGTACGCACACTGCGACGACGGAAGGAGGTTTATCGTTAGGGCCGACGAAAAACTGTCTTGACACCGTCAGCGGGCGCCTCACCATTCACGCCGCGCTAAGTCGTTTAGGCGTCTCCCCCCAAGAGCTCCACCTAGCCCTCTTTCCGCAGGGTTAACCGCGAGCGAAAGGCTCGTTCGCACAACTTGAGGTAATGGCTATGAGAATCATGCAACATTGTGGAATGTTAAAGGAAAGTTCCCCTGTGACGCGTAGGCGATTGAACACAAGCGATCGTTTGGTGCGCTGCCAACCACTGGTTAGCGACTCTGAGGCTTCTCATTTCGCCAACAAATGTGAACAAGTTTGGCGCGAAATGTCGAGAAAAACCGCTCCGAGGCGCTACTTCACGACGGGCGATATTGCCGATTACACTGGATTAACCCAAGGGCAAATATCGAAAACTGCGAGGGATCCTAACTCCTGGCTCGCGCTATTTGTGGTTTGTCGTGGAAAAGGCGAGCATTGCAGATTCGTTGATCCGACCGGCTGGCTGCTTAAACTTTGGTGCGGATTTAGACGCGTAAAGCGATCTTTCCCTGGCGCTACGCGCAACCAAGTGTTTAAAGCGTTCCGCATAATTGGTCTCGAAAAAGAAAAGTCGCGCCGCAGACTTCTCACGCAGCGCGAGGCGGGAGAATTGGAACCCGAGCTTGTCTCGATCACGTTGCCCGCCTCGTCGTAAACGCGAATCACAGTATCATGTGAACGGCTGAAGTGCATCGCGTAGCCGATTGCATTATCCGGCGTGTCATACCACAGCCGACCGAATGGCAGAACATCGCTGAGCAAAAAAGACGCCGCGTTTATCTTTGCGCGGTCTGACCAATAAAAGCGCATTTTACCTGTGAAATGGCAGTGAGCGGGCAACGGGAATCGAACCCGCATGGCCAGCTTGGAAGGCTGGAACTTTACCATTAAGCTATGCCCGCATCAGACAAATTGAATAAGCAACAGTGCCAATTGAGGAATGACTAGTCAAAAGCGATTGCATTGGTGCAGTCGCAAGCGCCCCACCAAGGCTAACCTTCAAACGCGCTCGCGACCAGAGTGGCGTTGTGGCCGCCAAACCCGAAGGAATTATTGAGTGCCACGCGCACTTTCTTTTCGCGGGCAACGTTGGGCGTATAATCGAGGTCGCATTCTTCGCCCGGATTTTCCAGGTTAATTGTGGGCGGAATTACAGAGTCGCGAATGGCCAGCGCGCAAGCGGCCATCTCTATTCCGCCAGCGCCGCCTAACAAGTGGCCCGTCATCGATTTCGTTGCACTGATCGCAACCTTGTGCGCGTGGTCGCCAAAGGTGTGCTTGATGGCGCGAGTTTCGCAAAGATCGCCAATGTCTGTGGAAGTTGCATGCGCGTTGATGTAATCAACCTGCTCAGGCGAGATGCGCGCGTGATTCAGCGCGAGTTTCATAGCTCGGGCAGCGCCTTCACCATCCGGAGGCGGCGCAGTCATGTGGTAGGCGTCGGCGGAAAGGCCGTAGCCTGTAATTTCACAATAAATTCTTGCGCCGCGAGCTCTGGCATGTTCCAGCTCCTCAACCACGACGACTCCCGAGCCTTCGCTCATCACAAAACCATCGCGATCCCGATCGAATGGCCGCGAGGCGCGCTCGGGCTCATCGTTACGTCTGCTGAGCGCCTTCATGGCAGAAAATCCTGCAACGCCGATTTTAACAATGGACGCCTCGACGCCCCCGGCGAGGAAGATATCTGCATCGCCGAATTTGATAATTCGCCAGGACTCACCGATGGCGTTGTTCGATGTAGCGCATGCGGTAACGATACAGAGATTCGGACCACGCAGGTCGAACTCCATCGAGATGACGCCCCCAGCCATGTTGCTGGCCAACATTGGGATCGTGAAGGGCGAGTTTCGCCCGGGCCCCTTCGTCACCAGGATCTGCAACTGATCCTGTAACGTTTTCAGGCCGCCAATTCCCGTGCTAACGATTACGCCGAAACGGTCGCGTTCTTTCAGATTGTCTATATCGATTCCGCTGTCCGCCACCGCCATTTTTGCTGCGGCCATTGCCAAATGGGTGAAGCGGTCAGTACGTCGCACGTCCTTTGGATTTTTGAAGAACTGCTTAGGATCGAAATCGCGGACTTGCCCCCCGATTTTGCAATCGTACCCAGTGGTATCGAACGCGTCGATCGTACCGATGCCGCTGATGCCATTCTTCAGATTCGACCAAAACGTCTCAAGGTCGTTGCCAAGCGGCGTGGTAACACCCATACCAGTGATGACTACTCTGCGCTCGGGCATTACGATATAGCGTTGAGGTTGAGCCCTGGAAGTCAGCTGGTTCCCATTCCGACGTTTTGCACCGTCTGAAAAAGCTTTCCTTCCGTCCTGATCGAAGGCGCGATGATAATTTCGGTTTGCTGAAACTCAGGAAGATTGCGTGCGCCTACGTTGCCCATGCAAGTGGTGATTGCGCCAACGAGATTTTGGCTGCCGTCGTCCACTTCCGCCGGGCCGAAGAGAATTTGTTTCAATGAACCGGTCGCGCCTACTTTGATTCGCGTGCCGCGCGGAAGATTGGCGTGTGGAGTAGCCATGCCCCAATGATAGCCACGTCCTGGAGCTTCCTGCGCCTTGGCAAACGCGCTGCCCACCATGACTGCGTCCGCGCCGCAAGCCAGCGCCTTACAAACGTCGCCGCCTTTGCTCATGCCGCCGTCGGTAATGATCGGCACATACCGCGATGTCTTTTTGAAATAAGCATCGCGCGCTGCCGCGCAATCGACTGTAGCCGTCACTTGCGGAACCCCAAGTCCGAGCACACCACGCGAAGTGCAAGCGGCTCCCGGGCCAACACCAACTAACACCGCCGCCGGCCCGCACTCCATTATCTCGAGGGTTACATCGTAACCGACTGTGTTTCCTACGATCACAGGGATGCGCATCTCCCGACAGAATTTTTCAAGATCCAGCGACTTGTACTCCGACGAAATGTGGCGGACGGTGGAGACTGTGCTCTGCACAACGAAAACGTCGGCGCCGGCTTCTTGCGCAATTTTGCCAAATTCGGCGGCGCGCTGAGGAATGGAACTCACTGCGGCTACGACTCCAGCGTCTTTGATCTGGCGCACACGCGCCGCGATCAGATCCTGCTGGATCGGTTCCTGATAGATTCGTTGCAGCAACGCCGTAATCTCCGATTTACTGGCATCGACGATTTTTTGCAGGACCTCCTGTGGGTTTTTATAGCGTGTTTGCACTCCTTCGAGGTTCAAAACGGCAAGCCCGCCCAGTTTGTTCATGGCGATGGCGAAGCCGACATCCACAACGCCATCCATCGCGCTGGCGAGGATCGGAATCTTCATCTCAAGCGGCTCCGCCGCTTTACGGGACAAACGAAACGTGATGTCCACTTCGTTTGGGTTGATCGTCACGCGTCCGGGCACTAGCGCGATCTCGTCGAAACCATAAGTCACGCGGGCCTTGCGGTTCCGGCCTATCCACATTCCCATGTTAAATGTTCTCCATCCTAAATCGTTCGTTTAAACTTCCACAGTGTGGGCACCGGGGAAGCAGCGCATCCGAGCGATCCTCAAATTCGAATGCGCAAATCACGCAACGCAACCGGTGCTGAAGAGACCGTCGCTCTCGCCGCCGGCGGTTCCATTCTCCCACTATCCAGAATAGAAACACCGCCGCAAGAAAAAGCAGCAGATAAATCGTGACCAGAGTAGCAAGACTGACTCGGATCACGGCGTGACAGTGACTCCCGGTACTTGCTGCGGGCGCGCGATCTCGCTGCCCCATTGAATTGTGGCCATGCCCCAAACAAGAGAGGAACCGGATTTGATGTCGGTTTGTCTGTTTTGCGAAAAACGGCTACGGACGACCTGTAAGCGCACTTGTTCGTCCAGCGCTGGATCACCCGACGAGTTGATCGGAAAACAGTAGCGAATTTCGCCCATGTCGTTTACCGCCACACGAAACCGAAGTGTGTCAGGTGCCTCTTCAGTTGACGTCGCAAAACCGGACTGTGGCAGGATCGGAGGCCCAAATTGATCCAGTTCTTTGGAAAAGGAAATGTACGTCCTGCCCAGGCCTCGACTGGAGGCAGTTTTCCGGACGACAGAACGTACAGCGCTTGGCGGCCGGGAACTTGGAATTCGGAGATCCTGCCTTAACGGTGGAAGGTCCTTAAGAACTGGTTCTACCGAAGAATAGGATGGCAGGTGATCAGTCTTTGGCAACGCGCCGAGCCTTGCTCCTGGTGCCGGATGAGTTGTGAAAGCAACCGCAGGATCTTCTGCGTCGATCCACCGAAGCAGCGTGCGGCCTTCTTCGGAATCTGGCGCTATGAATGTGACGCGGGCCGGCGGCGGCAGAAGCGCTACCGGAGTCGGGTAAACAATTTGGAAGACATAAAAGCACAGTGCGTGGGCCATCAGCGACAGCACCAGGAAAGCAGCCAGCGTCGTCCTACGCCGCTGGGGGGAATCCCAACTGAAAAGAAGCGGTTCGGCTGTAATCTCAGAGGCGACGCTATTCATCGTGGCGGAGTTGCAGCGAGTGCAACCGACGTGATGCCGTGTTCGAGCGCAGCATTTGTAACTTCAGCAACTGTTTCATACGAAGCAGAACGGTCGGCCTTAATGATAATAGACTGGTCCCTGCGCTTGGCTGCATCCAGTAATGGTCCGAGCTGTTCCATGGTGACCCGTTGGTCCTGAAAATAAATCGCAGGAACTCCGCCGCCCGTAATACTAATGATTTGCTGGTTGCTCTGCGGACCAAGCGCGAAACGCGAGAACGGCATCGTGACGGAAATGCCTTGTTGCAGGATGAAATTCGAACTCAGCAACAGAAAGAAAGCGAGCAGAAAAGCGAGGTCGACTAATCCGATCAGCAAGAGCCATCCGAAGTTATAGTTTGTTGTTCGGCTGAGTTTCACAGCTAATTGCCTTAATGTTTTCAGGCTTCAAAGACCGAACCAGATGAAGCCGGTGGGCCGCTAAAGATCCTGCCGCGCTTCAATCTCACGCACCGTCTCATCAGGTTGTTGGAAACTGATGATGCCACTAATTGGACGGCTCTCGGTTAACATGTGGACAATTTCAATGCCTGCCCGCTCCATGTCATGCATGATGGTGTTTATGCGGGAGGAAAGATAACTGTAAGCGACAAATGTCGGCGTTGCTACGACGAGTCCAGCCGCAGTCGTCAGCAGACTCTTGTAAACGCCACCGGAAAGCTCTGTCACCGTAGCATAACCACCGCTTGAGGCGATGGTACCAAAAGCGTCGATCATCCCCGAGACGGTACCCAGCAGCCCGAGCAAAGGCGTCAGGAAAGCAATCGTGGCAAGCACAGGAAGAAACCGCTCCAGTTTTGGCACTTCCAGTTGCGCCGCCTCTTGCACGATGTCGCGTAATTCCGTTCGAGGCGCCTCGTGCCGGATGATTGCCGCATGAATCACCCGCGCCACCGGCCCAGGCGTGCCGGCGGACTCGTGCAACGCTTCAGCGAAATTGCGACGGCGGACCAGGTTTGACAGTCCTTTCAAGAACTCGCCTACATGGATAGTCGCGCGATGAAAATAAAAGAGCCGCTCGGCAAAAACAGCAATTGAGATGATGCTGCAGGCCAAAATCGGCCACATCAACAAGCCGCCTTTTTGGATGTAATCAATCACGCCGAGTTTTGTACCTCTCTTTGCACGCTGTGGCAAGAGACTTCCTTGTTCGACCTGTCATGCTGTGCCTAGAATTTTATGCCGGTATAGATTGTGACGATTCCTCCGGTCAAAGGTTCAAAGCTTGGAGAAGCATAACCAGTTTGCTGCATCAACTCGCACATTGCGTTACCACTGGGAAACTTCTCGATTGAATCACCAAGATAGTCGTAGGCGCTTTTTTCTTGTGTTAGAAACGAGCCAAGCAACGGGAGGCAGCGATGCAGATAAAAGCGATACACGGCACGAACGGCCGGCGTTGTCGGTAATGAGAACTCTAGCACGAGCAGATGACCATTGGCGTTAAGCACGCGCCTCATTTCAACAAGTGCAGCAGAACAGTCTTTCAAGTTGCGCAGGCCAAAGGCGATGGTGACACAGTCGAACGACGCATCGTCAAACGGGAGTTTCATCACATCCGCCAGTACGACTCGCCGGACACCTTTACGTTGCGCAAGCTCCAGCATTTCCGGCAGAAAATCGACTCCGGTCAGTTCTGCATGCGGCAATTTCTTTTGGATGGCCAGCGCCAAATCGCCCGTCCCGGTAGCAAGGTCAGCGATTGCGTTCGGGTGCCAGGAAGCGACGATCTCAGCTGCGCGTGCGCGCCAGTAGAAATCGATGCCGCAACTCAACACGTGGTTGGCAAGATCATAGCGTGTCGCAATCGACCCGAACATTTTGCGAACGTGACCAGTCTTGGTGCTCATGTCAGGAATCCCATTGAGGCGTAAGCGCGCATTTGTTAAGTAGCTCTGTCTTGTGACTCATGGCTTAGCTAACGAGCTAACGTTGAGGAACAAGGCGAAACTCGTCATAAAATTACTGATTGCCATACGCGGCAACTACGGCTATCTAGCGGGATGGACATATCCGTTAAAGATCTACAGGAAGCGATCTCAATTCGCCAACAAATCGATAATCTGCAACGACGCCTTTCCTCTCTTTTGCGAGGTACACGTCAAAGGCCAACTACACCTCAAAGGCCAACCGCCGCTCCTAGTGCCGCAGGACGTTACTTCTCGCCTACGACAAGAGCAAAGCTTGCGGCAGCCGCCCGGGCTCGTTGGGCGAGAACGCGGGGTACTGGAGCAGCAGCGCCTGCTAAGGCTCCTGCTAAGACAAAAGGTGTGCTTACAGCTGCCGGCCGAAGAAAGCTTTCCCAGCTAATGAAGGCTCGCTGGGCAGCAAGAAGAAAGGCCGGAGGAACACAAAAAGCTTCCAAGCGAAAAAGAGGCGCGCTTACGCCCGCTGGCCGAAAGAGGCTTTCTGAGCTCATGAAAGCACGTTGGGCTGCCAGAAGGAAAGGTTCAAGATAAGCACCTTCGGTCGCTAACAACATCTGCGAGCTGCTGGTACGTCTAAGGGTCAATTTGTCCGACAAGAGTAACTGCTCGCGAGAGGACTCGAACCTCCACGGGTCGCCCCATACGGTCCTGAGCCTGTACGCGTCTGCCAGTTCCGCCACGCGAGCAAAAACGGGGCCTTACAATGCGAGGGTGGCAGCTCGCCTGCAAGCTGAAATCGAAACGATTTCAGATAACTCAGCCTGCCAGTTTCTTGCGCGCGCGCACCTCTAATTGATGCGCCTTCCGCACTTGACCCAAGGAACGCAAGAGATCCGCATAATTGGACACGACAATTTCATAATCTTTCGAGGGTTTATCCTCGACTTGCTCCCAACTCTTAATTGAGGACTGATAGAGTTCCGCTGCCTTGGCATAATCGCCACGAGAATGATAGACGACCGCCAGATTGCATTTCGACTGAGCGATATCGGCGGTCGGCCGTGGTTGTAAGTTCTCCCTGATCGCCAACGCCCGAAGATGGAGTTTTTCAGCTTCGGTGTAACGGCGCTCGTTAGTGTAAAAAACCGCCAGATTGTTCAGCACTGATGCCACGTCAGCGTGGTCGGGTCCGAGTTGCTTCTCATACATTTCCAAGGCGCGCAGGTAACATGGTTCGGCTGCCTTTTGCCGGCCCGACTTACGCAGTATCAAAGCAACGTTGTTTAGCAAGGTTCCGATATCTGAATACGGGACGTCTTCAGTTCCGGCAGCTATTGCTTTCTGATAAAAATCGATCGCTTCTTCCGATTGACCAAGACTATCAAAGAGCAACGCGAGTCGTCGTGCCGAGCGGTAGATGGCACGGTGGTCCGGCGGGTTTCCCTTTTCCAAGATCGCATGCGACTTCAGCAAATATGCCTCGGCCCCAGCGTGATCCCCTTTTTGCTCGAGAAGTTGGCCTAGTTTCTCAAAGCTGGTGGCAAGTGCCGTCTGGTTCCCTTTAAATGCACGTCTGGCAACTTCAAGCGCTGTTTCGGCGACGCGAATAGCCTGAGGCAAACGATTGGTGGCGCGCAGATTGTCGAGCTTCTCGTTGAGGATAGCCCATAACTGCTCTTCGCCCTTCATCTCATCACCATCCCTCGCTTAGTTGGGTAACTAATCGGGTGGCGAGGTCCTCGGTGGCGAGCGGCAAAGCCTGTCGTTCGTCTGTTGTTACGTCGCTGCTGACAAAAAAACTGGTCGTACCGGTTACTTCGCTGGGACCGGCCAGCGGTTTACCATCTCGTGCAGTGAGCGTGAATTTTACGCTTAGCGCGAGGCTAAATTCCGTTGTGGCGAGCACATTCTCGCGCACCGAGCGGGCCGGGTTCCGGTTAATACGCGATATCTCTCCAGTCAAGGTGGCATCCGCCTTGTCGTCGCTCGTAATCTCAAAAGTGCCATCTTGTTGGAACTGTTTGATCAAAGTGTCGGTTACTAAAACTTCGATGCGCGGCACGAGCGTGCGATTCTTAAACGTCGGCACCGAAATGCTGTGAACGTCTCGCAGATAGTACCGGCTTTACCGGCCCGACGTGATACCCAAGGCAACCGGAGAGCGCGAAGCAAAGGATTGTCGCGAGTGAGGCTTTCAAGGCGCCGGTAAGGCGGACTCTTCGGGGGCGGGCGATTCGCTAGGAGCGGTCGACGGATCGGCACTCGTACTCGTGCCAGGCGCAGGCGCCAGAGGTCCAGGCGCAGTAGTGGTATCCGGCGCGAGCGACGCCGGCGGCGGAAGCGAATTGTCGCCCTCCGATGCAGGCAAGGGCGCTTCGTTATTCGGTGCCCCCGGTCTGGCCGGTCCACTGCCGGCGCTTCGATCTCCGTGCCCTTCGGGTTTTTTCTTTGCGTTCGGCGAAACCGGTATGGCCGGCTGCAGCGCGGCCTCGCCGTATTTGGCACGTAATTGATCGATGCGTTTCTTCGCCTGATTACTTTCCTCTGACCCGGGCTGCTGCCGAATCACCTCGTTATAGTATATGACCGCAGCGCGATAATACTTTTGCTTGTCGTAAAACTTCGCGACCTTGAATGAATTGTTTGTCTGCTTGTGCTCAAGAATGTCGAGATCCTTGTGCGCCTGTGCTGCTTTCTCGCTCTTTGGATAGTGGAAGAGAAAATCCTGAAAGGCCGTTTTCGCGTTGCCTGCAGCGGCAGCGTCATTTGTGCCTAGCTGCGCAGCTGTAAACCAAATGTAACCAATTTGATATTGAGCATCGACGGCGATTGGCTCGTTTGGAAACTTGTCTACCACAGCCTGATAAGCCTGGATCGCTGCATCGTTCGCCCCCTGCTTCTCACGCGCCATACCGATATCAAATTGCGCTCGCGCCGTGTACTTTCCATACGGCGCCGTGCGGACAACATTCGCGAAAATAGTCACCGCTCGATCCAACGCAGACGCGACCGGAATTCCCAACAACTTCAATTTTTTTCCATTCAAATAAGTCTCACCGATGCGGAATTGTCCCTCGATCGCCTCATCGAAATGCGCGCTGCTCGCATACCTTTCGACCAATTGAAGGTATGAATCGGCCGCTGGAGTGTATTGGCGTATCTGCTCCTGCAATTCAGCAGCACGAAAAAGAGCAGTAGGAGCCAGCGCATCTTTTGGGTGACGCTTAACCAGGCTCTTGTAAGCCTTTATGGCGCGTTTTTTGTCGCCACTTTTTTCCGCGCTCTGTCCGATCTGATACAGCTCTGAGGCATCCCCGCTCATCTCTTCTTCACCCGGGGCCACATAGTTCGTCTTACCGGCTTTAAAGATGATGGAAGCGGCACTCCGCTCGGGCAGCAGAAACAGTGCGACAGCAAGCAATAAAACGGCGCGAATAACCAGTTGCATCTAAGTCTGGCAGGGTAGTTAACTTATCCAGCCCGTCAAATTTTCAGCGCAGCCTTTTTCCCATTATCACAGCTTTTTCCGCAGGCAAAAACGAATACTTTCTCGATTCCATTTGAATCTGTTCGACCAGCAGAAAATACGTATTGGCTCGTGCGCGTGGAGCTTTGATGACTGGCGCGGAGTTTTTTATCCCCAGGATCTGCCAGAGTCGCACTGGCTCGAATTTTATGCCGGTCACTTCCCAGCCGTAGAGGTGGATTCTACCTTTCATGCTGCACCGACCGAAGCAACGGTTCGTCGCTGGGCGGAAATGACTCCCTCCAGCTTTCGGTTTAGCTGCAAGCTTCCCCGGCAAATCACCCACATCTGTCGGCTCCGCGATTGTACCGCCGAGCTAATTTCGTTTCTGCGCGCAGTCGAACTACTCGGGCCAAAGCTGCACGTGATCCTCATTCAGCTCCCGCCGTCGCTGACGCCAGCAGACGGCAAACAAGCGCTGCGCAAGTTCCTCGTGCAATTGCCGCGGGATTTCCGTTTTGCCATCGAATTTCGCCATACAGGTTGGCACCGGCCGCAGTTTATCCGGCTTATAGAAAAGTATCGTATTTGCTGGGTCTGGGCAGATACCACGCCGCTTAACGAACGAAACCTTGCGCCTTTCGAATTTCTCCCTTGCACCACCGATTTTCTCTACCTGCGTTTGCTTGGCGATTACGCGACCAAATACGACGTCGATGGCGGCCATATCCATCGTTACGAAAAATTACTCTGGAAACGAGAAGCCGCGTTGGAAAGCTGGTCGCTCAAAATTCAGCGGCATCTTGCCGATGTGCGTAGTGTCTGGGCATTTTCCGGCAACCACTTCGAAGGGTTCGCACCAGAGACGTGTCAACGTCTCGCCGAAAGGCTGGGCTTCAATCTGCCGCTACCCCCGGAAACAGAACAGGGGTTTTCAACAGAAAGACAATCGCAGCTCGATCTACAGTTGTAGCGGTACCTCGACAGGTTTGTGTCTTTCAAAAATGCAAACCTTGCGAATGCCGGCTTCACCCATCTTGTGAGCCAGATTCGCAAAATTCTCGCCCAGTTGAACGAATGAATGCGCATCAGAGGCAGTCGTGAATGGAATTCGCTTCTTCATCGCCAATTGGATGATTGATTCGCTCGGATAAAGCTCGTTCACTGGTTTACGCCAACCGGCGGTGGAAAGCTCAATCGCCAGTTTGCGCACATGAATCAATTCAAGCGTCTCATTGAGCAAAGCGCCGATGTCTGATGCCGGACGATGTCCATGGATCTTGATCAAGTCCATGTGGGCAACAGAGTCGACCAACCCGGTCGCAATCAGTTCGCGCAAACGGCGAAAGTAATCGGCGTACATCTCGTCGATGTTCCGACCTTCGAATTGCACCGCGCCATCCGGCACACTGTCGAACATCTGATCGGCGCGCTCCAGGAAATGCACGGAGCCGAGAACGTAATCCAGTTTGTCCCAATTTTTTTCGATCCATTTGCGGCCTGCCGGTGAATGGACGGGATCGTTATCCAGCTCGATGCCCGCGCGGATTTGCAAATCGGGATTTCGTTCCCGCAACCGATTGATTGCATCAAACTCGATTCCGGCGTGGTAACGATCGTGATCGGTGAATGCGATATCCTTTAGCCCCACTCTCCGCGCCGAATCCGCCCAGGGCTGGAGCAATTCCTGCGTGTATCGCTGCACACGATGTCCCTGAGGGTGAGTATGGTAATCAGAAAAGAGAACTAATGGACGTGCTTCAGAGGACATTACTCCATCGCTCCATCAACCCTGCTCAAGGCACTGCCAGGAACTTTTGCCGAACGCGCAGCTCAAGAAATTGAGGAAAGAAAACCTCAGCGATAAAAACTTTATTAGGCGTAAGTTCGCGCGTCGAGATTGTCTCGTTGTACTCAATTCGTTCGGACGGGTTAATTAAAATTGCTCCAGGTTTATCAGCGATCGCGTGGTTGTCAGACCACTTTGTCAGGACTTCGCCTCCGGAGTCCGTGAGATGGATTTCGATGCGCTGACTCGTAGGAAAATCGAGTGTAACAGGACGTTTAGACAGATTTGCGAGTGTAACCTTGACGCTAAGTTGGCGGACTTCTGACAACTTCACGGTTTGGGGGCTGATTTGCAGGTCCAAGGCAAGCCCACGCAACCGCGAATCTTTGTATTGCGGAACGACGTTTGGGGAAAACGGGTGAAGAATGCGGCCCAACCAACCTCGCTTTCGCGCCGGGGTGGGCGTCGGCGTGACGTCCTGGCCGAACATGGCCACGGCCACGAAAACTATCGGAACCAGCAAAAAAAGGCGGCGCTTCATGGGGCCATAGACAGCCCCAAAACTTTTCTGGGTTGCAAAATTGCTGTCAAACCATTTATGAACTCGCGAGTATTTTCGCAGTCGACCGACATGAGAATTTTCTGTGTATTCGTAGCTTGTCTCGCTTTTGCGCTGATTGAGGCAGCAGCGAAGGAACGACACTGCACGTTTCGCGTACATGCGCAAGCGAACCTTCAGGATACAAGTGTGTTCTCACTGCCCGCGCGCGCGACATCCTCCGGCAAGGAAATTGCCATTGAAAAGCTCGCATGGATTTCCGAGCACGATATCGTGGCGTTTTCTCCGTATCCAGCCCCGGATGGAACGCTTGGCGCATTGTTTCAGCTGGACGAGCACGGGAAAACCGTTCTCGATACGCTCAGTGTCGAACATCGAGGACGTCTTCTCTTTGTATTTATCAACGGCCGAATGATCACGGAACTGCGGATCGATAAGCGAGTGTCCGACGGTAAGATTTACATTCCGTCCGGACTAACTGCCGCGGATGTTGAGCTAATGAAAAAACAATGGCGCTCGCCCGGGGAGCGAAAGCACTAAGCGGTTCATCGTTCATGCGCCTATTGTTCCCAGGGGTCGTTTTCGCTCTGCTTTTCTCCGCTACGATGGCAATTCACGCGGCACAAAATCAGGTTCTCGATCTTGTCCTGCCCACGGACAATGACGCCCTGTTTTCGGGAGATGGCCCCGCTTTCTACCAATATGTCGATCGAGACTACAACGGCGCCAAATCGACGCCATGGGAAGGCGGTCAATACGGCTTTGTCCGTGATCCGAAAAGCACTGGGGAAGGCGTTGTTTATACGCGGTTTCATGAAGGAATTGATATCCGGTCGGTGCACCGCGATGCAAATGGCGAACCGCTCGACGAAGTGCGCGCCATTGCCGATGGACAGGTTGTTCACGTGAGTCTCGTGCCCGGCTCCTCAAACTACGGCAAATACGTCGTAATCGAGCATCGGTGGAACGGATCAAATTACTACAGTTTGTACGGACATCTCAGCTCGGTCGCGGTGCAGCCAGGTGAGAAAGTCACGCGTGGTCAACGCATTGCGGTGATGGGATACACTGGAACTGGCATAAACCGCGAACGCGCACATTTGCATTTGGAATTGTGCCTGATGTTCAGTCGCCAATTCGAAGCTTGGTATAACACGTTTTTTAGGAACGATCCTAATCATCATGGGCTTTATAACGGAATGAACCTCGCCGGCCTCGACGTAGCGCGCCTCTATTTGGCCCTCCGCAAGAATCCGGCACTGACAATTCCTGAATTTCTCGCCGGTGAAGAGACATTCTACAAGGTCACGTTACCGAAGGCGCGACACTTCGATTTGCCGGAACTGTATCCCTGGATGTCTGCAACAGGAAAACGAAGTGGATCGTCGTGGGAGGTCTCGTTCGCGCGTTCCGGTGTCCCCTTGAAAATTGAATCAACCGACAAACGCGTAACGCAGCCCGAGGTCAGCTATGTAAAAAGCAGCTCGGTGGAGTCTTCCTATCTCACGCGCGATATAGTTTCTGGCCGCGGAGCAAACGCCCACCTGTCGGGTTACGGCGCACAGCTGATGCGTCTCTTGATTTGGCCGAATTAAAACGCCAAGGTTTCAGCACGAAGTCGGCGTGCCTTGCGCAACTGCTACGCCGTGCGGTATTGCGCCTTGCACGAAGCCAAGACATTCCACAGCACCGCTCGGCTTTCCTGGCAGCGCAATGACTAACGCCCGATCGACGACCGCAGCGAGATTGCGTGAGAGAATTGCGTTTGGCGTAATCTTCATCGATTCGGCGCGCATCAACTCTCCGAATCCCGGCAATTCTACTCTCATGATGGCACGAATCGCTTCCGGCGTAACATCACGCGAGGCGATACCCGTGCCTCCCGTCGTCAAAATCAGGCCGCAGCCCTGTTTTGCAAACGATCGAATTGTTTCCTGAATCCTGGTCATCTCGTCTGGCACAACCGCTTCCGCCAGGACATGCCAGCCAATCTTTTGCGCGACTTGTTTCAGAGCCGGTCCGCCCAGGTCGTCGTAATGTCCCGCGCTAGCCCGATCTGAAATGGTAATGATACCAACCACTGTGTTGTTGGAGTGTTGGACGGTTGGAAGGTTGGCGGACTGGTTATCTTTCATAGCCTCCTTCATCACTCCGCTACTCCCCACCCAGTGCGCGCACCGGCCGTTTCGTCTTTTCAAGCAGGCGCACTTCCGTGATTGCCATCTCCGTGTCCACCGCTTTGCACATGTCGTAAATCGTGAGCAACGCGACACTAACCCCGACCAGTGCTTCCATCTCGACTCCTGTTTGTGCAACTGTGTCTGCAGAGCATGTTACCTCCGCACCATCCTTTGAGGTAACGATGTCGATGCTTACCTGGCCGAGCGGCAAAGTATGGCAAAGCGGAATGAGCTGGGCAGTTTGCTTGGCTGCCTGAATTCCGGCAATGCGCGCGGTTGAGAAGACATTCCCTTTGGCGATTTGATCTTTTGCGATCAGTTCGAGCGTTTCCCTCTGCAACCGAATGTTGCCGCGAGCGACTGCTCTTCGTTTACTGAGCGGCTTCCCCGAAACATCGACCATTTTGGCGCGACCGTCGCGAGAGATGTGAGTGAGATTCTTCATTTCGTTAGCCAATCATCCCAAGCGCAGCGAAGCAGCGAAATCTCGCGGCGTCACCGAGGCCAACAAAATGGCGTGTCTTGACTTCACTCGACATAACCCAGACTGCTCACCCCCCAATCGCAATCATTTTGCGGTTGGGCTGGTAATTGTTTCGAAAATCGTGTTCCCGGGGCTTTCGATCGACCACGTTGAGAAAAAATTGCTTGAGCTGCTTATCGCTCGCGCCCTCCCGCAGCGGTCCCATGATGTCGAACTCCAAATAGCTGCCAAGACATGGGCGTAACTTTCCATCGCACGTGAGCCGCAGCTTGTTGCAGTTTTCGCAGAAATGCATGTTCGTCATCGCACCGATGAAACCCAGGCGCTGTGCGCGTCCTGGTATTTGATGGTCCGTGGCCGGACCATTGGTTCGAAACTCGGTCTCCGGAATCAGGCTGCCGTAAGCCGTTTCCACTAGCCGTTTGGCTTCCATGACCGACATGAAATTACTCTCGTTAAGCACGTCCGTGTTGCTCACGGGCATCAATTCAATAAACCGAAGCAGAAGTTTTCGCGCTGCGGCGAATTCGATTAGCGGAAGCAGTTGATCTTCATTGCGATTCCGCATGAGAACTGCGTTGAGTTTGATCTGTTCGAACCCTGCGGCCATCGCAGCGTCAATTCCGGTTAGCACCTGTGCATGGAAATCCCGGCCGGTGATTTGCGAGTAAACTGCCGGGTCGAGGGTATCGAGTGAAATATTCACCGATTGCACTCCGGAAGCGCGCAACGCTTCCGCCATCGTCTTTTCGGGCGTGATTTCGCGTGCGAGCAAGGTGCCGTTCGTCGAAAGACCGATGCTCGTGATTCGTGGTATCTCAGGAATTTGCCTAACGAAGTCGACAACCCCACGGCGCGTCAGCGGTTCACCACCAGTGATTCGCACTTTCGAAACGCCAAGCTCAGCTGCGAGCCGAATCAGCCGCAGTGTTTCTTCGTACGTCAAGATTTCGTGACGCGGCAACCATTCCTGCAGTTCATGCGGCATACAATAGCCGCAGCGCTCGTTACAACGGTCCGTGATCGAGACGCGCAGATAAGAAATCTGATGGCCGTAATGGTCCTGCATTGCAGTGACGCTACTGGGAAGCAGACCATGAATCAACCGACCCCATTGATTGACGCAATAGCACAGACGCATCATCGTCCCGTATGGGTCAAGTGGCGCGCATTGCGGTGATATTCATGATGACCGCTGGCGCAATGGTCTTCAGCGGTTGCGCAACGATAGGAGGCCGGATTTCACAACATCCGGAAATGTATCAGACTCTTTCGCCACGAGATCAGGCATTGGTCAGTCAGGGACAGATTCGCCCAGGCATGTCGATGGATGCGGTATGGTTGGCGTGGGGAACAGCGGATCAAAAAATTCCAGCGAACATCCGTGGTCATCCCGCTGAAACGTGGGTTTATTTGCGTTACGAAACACCTCCGAGCTACGGGGGGCCGTACTACTATGGGCCATTCGATTGGTCGTATATACCGCCAAAGTTCATCTACCCGATAAGGGCGGTCACTTTCTCCGATGGCAGAGTCGCGTACTTCGGATACCTGCCTCCGCCGTGAGAACCTGGTTTATCTTGCCAAAGTGATGGTAAGTATGATTTCCTCCCCGCATGAAACGTCGATTCTTCCTTCGTGCATCGACGCTCGCAATAGCTACGGGCACATTGCTTCTCAGCAGTTGTTCGACGCCGCAAACACGAATTTCTGAGAATCCAACCCTTTACCAGAGTCTTTCACCAAAAGACCAGGCACTGGTAAATCAGGGACAGATCCGGATGGGAATGTCGCGAACCGCCGTGTGGCTGGCGTGGGGTTCGCCTGACCGAAAAATTGTGGGCAACATGGGCGGCGGCACGACGGAGACCTGGCTTTATATTTACTACGCGACGTATTATCCGCCCTACGGGCCGTGGGGTTACTTCGGGGATCCTTTTTACGATCCATTCTATTATTCGTACATCCCAAGTATTTCTTATCCTGCCAAGGTGGTCACTTTCGCCCGTGGCAGGGTGGTGTCTTACCAATACGTGGAATCGCAGCCCTGAAGCGGATCAAAAATTCTGTCGCATTGCGGCGTGCGAGGGATGAGTATTTCAGCGGGTCTAATCCATGGCTTACCGCTCATTTCGACAGTTCCTGGATGCTCTTGAAAAAGCGGGCGAACTGAAACGCGTCGCAATCCCTGTCGACACCGAACTGCTCATTGCCGAATGGGCGGATCGCGAAATGAAATCGCCCGGCGGCGGAAAGGCTCTGTTGTTCGAGCAACCGGTTGTGGAAGGAAAAAAATCGGAGTTCCCGGTCGCCATTAACACCTTGGGATCGCGCCGCCGGATGGCCATGGCGCTACAGGTTTCCGACGTTGAAGATGTCGCGCGAGAAATTCAACTCATCCTCAAGGCGAAACCGCCCACAGATCTACGCGAAGGCTGGAATTTACTTAAACAGGGAATTCATCTGCTTCATGCGAAGCCGAAATCAGTGCGTGACGCGCCTTGTCAGGAAGTGGTGCACGTAATGGAGCCTGGCGATGTTTTTTCGTTGCGCGATCTCCCGATTCTCAAATGCTGGCCCAAAGACGGCGGCCGTTTCATCACCCTGCCAAATGTGCATACGCGCGATCCGGAAACCGGAGCGCGCAACGTGGGCATATACCGAATGCAAGTGTACGATGAGCGCACGACCGGAATGCACTGGCAACTTCACAAGGTCGGCGCGCGGCACGGCAAACGTTATTACGAACGCGGAGAACGGATGCCCGTGGCTGTCACGCTGGGTGGCGATCCGGTTTACACGTTCGCGGCAACCGCACCGTTGCCGGACGGTTTGGACGAACTGTTGTTTGCGGGGTTCTTGCGAAGAAAATCAATTGAGCTCGTTCGGTGCAAGACCATCGACCTGGAGGTGCCAGCTGATGTTGATTTTGTTTTAGAAGGATACGTACAGCCAGGCGACATGCAGCCGGAAGGGCCCTTTGGCGATCACACCGGATTTTACACAGCAGTGGAAAATTACCCTGTTTTCCATATCACCGCGATCACGCACCGGCGGGATGCGATTTACCCGACAACCATTGTCGGCAAACCGCCAATGGAAGACTTTTATATCGGCGACGCCTCAGTTCGAATTCTTCTGCCGGTGATCAAGATGAATTTCCCGGAGATTGTGGACATCACACTGCCGCCCGAAGGAGTATTTCACAATTTGGTTTTTGTGAGCATTCGGAAGCAATACCCATATCAGGCTTTCAAAGTGATGCACGGGCTCTGGGGCATGGGACAAATGATGTTCAGCAAGTACATCATCGCAGTGGACGAAGATTGCGACGTGCATAACACGAGCGAAGTGCTCTTTCGATTGTGCGCAAACACCGATCCCGACCGGGACACAACAGTCATCAAAAATCCAAGCGACTCGCTCGATCACGCCCCGAGCGAACAGAACATTGGTTCTCACATGGGCTTTGACGCGACCCGCAAATTACCCGGCGAAAACTATCACCGACCGTGGCCGGAATTACTCAACATGACGGACGAAGCGCGAGCACTGGTCGACAAGCTTCAGGCGCAAGCGCCTTAAAGCATTTACTGCGGCCGAGTGTGGTGCCACTACGAAGGTTTTCGGAAGAGACGACCGGTATCAACGTCACGCGTAAGTCCACCGGGTGGCACACCGCGTAGATCGTAGACGCGACCTGTATAAGGGCTGTAGAAAAATCCTGGTCGTCCCGCCCACCGCGCATAGGGATAACCCCCCGACGGCGGCGGCCCATACTGCGCAGCCTGGTTCTCCTGGATAATTTTGCCGGTTAAAGCGCCGGCTGCCGCTCCGGCAGCTGCGCCGATCGAGGCAGCGCGCACATTACCGGTCGCGGCGCCACCAATGATCGCGCCTGTCGCGGCGCCCCACGCTGCGCCCTGGCCAACTGGAGTGTCACAGGAACTCAGCAGGAAAGGGCTCAGCAAAATTCCTGAAATAAGCAGGCGAGCGTTTGTTTTCATAGAATCAGGTTTCACGACATTAACCGCGCGCAGACAAAGTGGTTGCGCGGCAACTTTGTACAATTGCCGTGGCAGCGAAGCAGTGCGTTTTGTGAGCGAGTTACGGTCTTACGAAGACTTTGTTCGCTTTTGTATCAACGACCAATCCGCCATGTGCGACTTTTGAGCATTCATATCTTTCATGTGGCGGATATGGGCTGGTGATAACGCCGGACGGATCATGAGGATCCCGCTGACCGACAGGGTAACTTCCGCCCCGGGAAGGATATTTTTTTTCAGCGTCTGCCTTGGTGATCGGTGTGGCTTCAGCGGCCGCCTTTTCCCCCCGTTCGCGCGCTATGCTGCCTATGCGCGAGTCCGTGCCTTGTGCGTACAGGGATGTGCTGAGCACACCCAACGCAATCGTGATCGTCGACAGAATTTTCAGAGGTTTCATTTTCATAGGTTGTTTTTGATAATATTTCGCAGCCACGAACTCAGACGGATGCTCACCGCGGCCAATTCAAAAAAGATTTGAACAACTGCGCTGTGATCCTCCCTGCCTTCTCCGGCTTGCTCAATCGATACTCTTTTTCGAAAACTCGAAACTTGTCCAGTTCAATTCGTCGAAGCAAAGCGCGGTAAATGGAGGCCATTATTTCTGCCGGCGCCATCGCGCGGCGATCCTCAGGCGGAAGTTCAGCTGCAGCGCGGCTGAAGAATTCAAGCGCGCGAGACGTTTCGAATTGCATCAACTGAAGGAAATGCTCGTTGTATTGTCGCTTTGTCAGGTCCGCTTCCGAATAGTGAAACCGTGCCAGATCTTCCTGTGGCAGGTAAACGCGCCCGGCCTGAAAATCCTTCCAGACGTCGCGAATAATGTTCGTCACTTGCAACGCTAGTCCCAGATTGATGGCATATTCCCGGCAGCGCGGATTTCGATAACCGAAAATTTCGATGCTCACCAGGCCAACTGCGCTGGCAACGCGATAACAATAGACACGAAGCTCTTTGAAGGTGGGATATCGCAGGACGCTCAAATCCATTTCTACTCCGGCAATAATTTCCTCCAGCATTTCTGGTGGCAGCGAATATTTGTCCATCAATTGCCGCACATCCTGGGCAAGCGGCGGCTCGTCCGGGGCGCGCCTGCGAAGCATTTGCCGCCAATTCGCCAGACGCACTCGTTTCTCGATCACGCTCAGTTCCGTGGAATCGGCGATGTCGTCGACGACGCGGCAGAACGCGTAGAAAATCGTGATGTCGCGTTTGCGCTCACGGCCTAACGAAACAAAAGCCAGAGCCAGATTCGATTTGCTCTGGCGAGTGATGGTGGCCGCGTTCACTTTCGCCTTCTCGCAACTCGTGTAATCAATATTGGATCCATTTCTCCTGATGAAGTCTACCCGTCTCGCACTGCCGGAACAGGCAGACCCATGAAGCTAACAGCCAGCCGGTGACCCCCGCACGCAAACACGCAAAACCAAATTTCCACAGTAACAGTGCGCCCAATCGATCGGCGATCCCACCGCGCACAATGGCGTCGCACGCCATGATCGCGTAAAAGTGGATTCCGCAGATCACCAGAAACCATGCGAGGCGACCCGCATTCCTTTGGATGAAATGAAAGTGTGCGCGCATCGCTTCGATAAGCGTTTCGTTATGCAGTACCAGAGAGATTTGGACCGAACAAAACACGATAATCAACGCGCTCATAAGAACCCGTGCAATCGGCAGGTAATCGAGGACTCGCGGAATACTGATGAAATAAGCAAGCACCAGCGGTAACCGGAGGATCAACGTGCTGACTGCAACCACAATGCCCGCCCATTCCAACACGTAACTGAACCGCCTCATGGCGAATCGGAATAGTCCTCCCTCTTCAAAGCTCAAGCCTCGTATCCAGGCGAGACACACAGTGATGAGATAGACCTGGATATAAACCCCAAGCAGATATTCAAAAATAAATGCGGCGGCATCCACTGTAGCTGCAACACGCAGCAGTGCCGCTGCTGGCAGAAGGTTACTCCACTCCGGTAATTGCCAGAAGACGATCGGCTTCAGCAGGGACGCCAGCGCGCTCAGCAACAGAATCAAATAAACGAGATAACCCCAGAAACCGAACCGTTTCCGGAGCGCTCGCACCAACGCGCTGTGCAATCCACGCCAGTTCACAATCATCAAGACCGCTGCAATGACAGAAAGGGGGTATGTGGTGGTGGCGTTGTCGAAAATTCCCGCCACACCCTCCAGCGCAGGCAGCAGGGTCTCCATCCATATTTCACTCAACGTTGGCCAGGCCCACTGGGGCACCGAAGTGATCTGGCTCAACTCCAGGTCCGACCAATTCCGAATCGGCGTGAAAGTGACAAACTGAAAAACGAAATAGCCAAACCCAAGGACTGCGAAGGTAATCCAAATCCGGTGATAACGCCCAAGGCAGTGGAGACCGTCAACCAGCGCTCGCCGCACTGGCGCAAAGAGCATTACTAGCGCGTAACCCCCGCAAAGTCCCAGCCATCCGTATACGCCGGGAATGACCTGGGCCAGGCCAGCAATAATTTGGGCGGGAGTAATGGAGTATTGGAGTGATGGAGTAGTGCCGCTCAAAACATCACTCCAACACTCCATTACTCCAACACTCCATCATTCATCGAATGAGTCCCCAATGCGGGAAAAATGGCCAATAAACAAACAACCCGCGACCGACCAAATTTTCCAGGGGAACCGGTCCCCAATAGCGGCTGTCGTAACTGTTATAACTATTATCACCCATGGCGAAATAGCCCTCGCGAGGCACCGCGTACGTCTGGTCAGGTTTTGACAAATATTCGTGTCCGAAGGCATAACCACGGTACGGCGGTCGCGCCGACATCACCCGTTCGAAGCCGTAGCCCACGGCCTTCTTGCCATTGATGTAAAGAAATGGCGGATCAATCCGCAACGTGTCGCCAGGCAGGCCTGCCAATCGCTTGATGTAAAAAGGCGGCCCAGCGATCGGATCCGGGCGAATCCCCGGAATATTATTTGTTCTAAAAACGAAAACATCACCGTTGTGCGGCTTAACAAAATTGTAGCTGCATTTATCGACAAATACCTGGTCGCCTGTGTCGATCGCGCCTCGGGCGATGACCTCGCCGCGATGAAAAAGCCGGCCGGGAAATACGTTAAAGTCCTGGCGGAGCGTGTCGGGCGAGGCGTATACGAGAAAGTTTTGTCGCTCACACACCAATCGTGAAAAGGTAAAAAAGAAGGCCACCTTCTTTGGCACGATCTCGAAAATCTGGTCGTCTTCGCGCGAAACTACGTCGATGTAATTGCGCCCGAGGAGAACGAATTCGACGATCTGTCGCAAAATATTTGGCTGTGGCTCGGTGCTCGGATGACCGATGATTCCGTTTAATGTCGGTTGCATGGAGCCGGTTGGAATTTTGAACGGTTGCAGAAAATAGGAGCGAATTCCGACCGCGATCACGATCGCAACCAGGATCACTTCGCAGTTTTCTCGCCAATGCGATTCCCACGTCACCGGTGTGAGTTTGTGGAGCGTTTTATCAAGTGTCTCCGCTGCGCCTTGAATTTTCTCCCGGTCCCTTGAACGCACGCCTTCGCGAAGAGTCTGCATTTCGGAGACAATTTGCTCACGGTCTGCGCTATTGAGTTTATCGTGCTTGTAACGAAGATACTTCCGGGCGTGCCGCAAAAGCAGCCGGCTGTGTTTGATGTGACGCGGTGTAAACATGGCTAGAGAATGAGGCAGGTCGAATGGCGAAGGTCGAATGAAGCACGAAGCTCGAATAACCGGAAACTACATCGCCAGAATCCTGGCCTTTCGGAATTGGTCATTCGGACTTCGTTCGTCATTCGTTATTCGGATTTCGTCATTCAAAACGCTTCATTGCGCTTTCAACACTTGGATGAACGCTTCCTGGGGAATATTGATTTTCCCAATACTTTTCATCCGTTTTTTTCCTTCTTTTTGTTTCTCAAGTAATTTTCGTTTGCGGGTGATATCGCCGCCGTAGCATTTCGCGGTGACATTTTTTCGTAAAGCGGAAACACTCTCGCGCGCAATAATTTTCCCGCCGATCGCAGCCTGAATTGCCACTGCGTAAAGCTGACGCGGAATTACTTCCTTGAGTTTGGACGCCAGCTGGCGTCCACGAGCTTCTGCGCGATCCTTATGTACAATGGTCGAGAACGCGTCGACTGGCTCGCCGTTAACGAGCAGATCCAGCTTGACCAGCTTCGCCGCCCTGTAACCGGCGTGCTCGTAATCCATCGAGCCGTAGCCGCGCGTGATGCTCTTAATCTTGTCGTTGAAATCGACCAGAATTTCGTTGAGCGGCAATTCGCAATGCAACATGACCCGGCGCGTGTCCAGCGATTCGGTACGCTCCATCAGGCCGCGCTTTTCCAGAATCAATTGCAGAAGGTCACCGATGTTTTCATTCGGGCAAAGCACATAGGCCCTGACAATCGGCTCCCGTATTTCGGCGATCAGGCTGGGATCGGGAAGATGCGCGGGATTGTCGATCAGGAGTTTCTCGCCGCGTGTTGTTAACACCTCGTACACGACGCTCGGACTGGTCGCGATAATGTCCATGTTGTACTCGCGCCTCAGCCGTTCCTGAATGATCTCCATGTGAAGCAATCCGAGGAACCCGCAGCGAAATCCGAAACCCAGCGCAACCGAGCTTTCCGGTTGATAAATAAACGCGGAGTCGTTCAGGCGCAGCTTGCCAATCGCCGTCTTCAAATGTTCGAAATCGGCGGTGTTAATCGGATAAATCCCGCTGAAAACCATCGGATGAATTTCCTGGAAACCGGGAAGCGCCTCCCGCGCGGGGTGCCGCTGGTCGGTGATGGTGTCGCCGATCTTGATGTCTGCGGTCGTCTTGATGTTTGCGATGAAATACCCGACGTCACCGGGATTTAACTTTTTCTGCGGAAGCATTTTCGGAATAAACACGCCCACCTCCTTGATCTCGTACCGCGAGTTATTGTTCATCAACATGATTGCGTGATTCGCTTCCATCGTTCCCGAAACAACACGCACATACCCAACGACGCCGCGGTAAACGTCAAAAACCGAATCAAACACCAGCGCGCGCAAAGTCTTGTCCGCAGGCGGTTCCGGTGCCGGAACCCGTGTGACGATGGCCTCGAGAATTTCCTCGATACCAATTCCCATTTTCGCGCTCGCTTCGATCGCTTCCTCCGCAGGGATGGCCAAGATTTCTTCCAGTTGGCGCTTCACCGCGGCAACGTCAGCATTTGGCAGGTCGATTTTATTGATGATCGGAACAATGGTGAGACCCTGTTTATGGGCGAGGTGAACGTTCGCCACCGTTTGCGCTTCCACGCCCTGCGCCGCGTCCACGATCAACAACGCGCCTTCGCACGCCGAGAGGCTGCGCGAAACTTCGTACGAGAAATCGACGTGTCCCGGCGTATCGAGAAGATTCAGCCGGTAAGTCTCGCCTGACTTGCTGGTATAGCGCATCGCCACCGGATGCGCCTTGATTGTGATCCCCCGCTCTCGCTCCAGGTCCATCGAATCAAGAAGCTGATCCTGCCTCTCGCGCTCCTGGATCGTGCCAGTGCGCTCCAGCAACCGGTCCGACAAGGTAGTCTTGCCGTGATCGATGTGCGCGATGATGCAAAAATTGCGCGTTAACTCAATGGCCATGGAAGCGCCACTATCCGAGCGCGCCCATCCGTGGTCAATTGGGAGCACACGCGGCGGGAAGCGATGTTTTAGTGATTATCCAAAACCGTTTGCGGTGCGGGTTCACTCGCTTCAACCTGTGCCGTCACTTTCCGCAGGCCTGCGGTCAGCGCATCAAGTTGCTTTTGTTGGCGGGGCGATTGTGGCTTGCAGTTGTTGAATTCTGGACTCTTGATTTTCGACCTTGCGATGCTCTTTGAGGAACTCATTAAGCAACATCGCGTTGATCGCTTTGTAGCTTTTTCTTCTGAATGCCTCGACACTAGCGCTTAGATCGATACGTGTGAGATTCGTATCATGCCAAAGCTGATCATTTCAGGCATTACGCACGACCTGGTGGACGAGGCGATCACGATCGGGCGCGGACCGGATAACACGATCGTCGTCAACGATCCGTCCATTTCCACTCACCACGCGCAACTGCTTCTGGAAGGTGACACGTACCGTTTGAAGGATCTCGAGTCGACCAATGGCACCCGTGTGAACGGCAAGCCGGTAACGGAAACCGTGCTACGGTTTGATGATCGAATCCGCTTTGGTGCAGCCGAAGCGAGATACGATTCGTCGGAAGTTGGCGGTTCAAAGCCGTTGCCGAAGCCTGAGGAGATTAAGGCTCACTTCGCGGAAGCCGGCGCAGAGTTGCCGCATCTGGCAAGCGCATCTCCCTTTCGGCGCCAGCAACAGGAGAACGACCCGTTGCGCACTGGAATTCTTATCGGCCTGGGAATTGTGCTGCTCATCTTTCTCGGAAGTATCATTGCGGTGTTAATGATGCATGCGCCAAGCCTTTGAGATGTTTGCAGAAAACAACGTGCCGGAGTCGGTGAGTTAAAAAGCTAATGACGAAGCCTGAAATGCCGCGTATTTGCTAACAAAAACTTCGCATTTTGTCCTTCGTCATTCCTCCGTCATTTGTCATTCGGATTTCGTCATCCTTCGCATGACCAAAACGCAAAAACGCCTTCTGCTCTTCGACATAGACGGCACCTTGATCCATTCAGGCGGCGCGGGTATCCACGCGCTGATGGTTGCATTTAAAGAACGGTTCGGAATCGATGATGACTTGCACGATATTGAGATTGCCGGCATGACCGACTCGGGAATTGTCCTCAGCATCCTTAACAAGCATAAAATTCCCGCAACTAACGAGAACGTGAGCGCTTTTCTGGACAGCTACGTCCATTTTCTTTCGCTGGAGCTGCCGCGCCGAAAAGGCAACCTGCTCCCGGGCGTGCTGGAATTGCTCGAACGGCTCAAATCGCGGCCGCATGTGGTGCTGGCGCTTCTCACGGGGAATGTATCCCGCGGCGCGCGACTAAAACTCGAGCACTATGGCGTCTGGCACTTTTTTGAATTCGGCGCATTTGCCGATGATCACCGCGACCGAAACGAGCTCGGCCGATTCGCTCGCGCCCGCGCGAAGGAGAAGCACGGCCGGGAGTTCTCCGCGTCGGAGATCGACGTCATTGGCGACACGCCGCGCGACATCGCGTGCGGCAAAGTGCTCGGCGCACGGACGATCGCAGTCGCCACGGGCAGATGGGGCCGGGATGAGCTTGCCAAACATCACCCGGATTTTCTGATTGATGATCTCTCAAACGTAGAAACAATTATGGACACACTCGGATGGTGAGCCATCCACGAATTGCACGGTGAAATGAAAAAAGATCCAGCCTCAGCAAACCCCACGCCGCGTCAGATCCGCTCTAATGTTGTGCCGCTCAAGGGCGAAATCGACTTGCACGTGTCCCCGATGGTCACGGCGACACTCAATGAGGTAATCGACAAGAAACCCGAGCGGTTGGTAGTCGATCTTTCCGAAGTGAGCTACATCGATAGCGCAGGACTCGCTGCATTGATTCAAGCGATGCAGAAGGTGGAAGGCGACGGAGGCAAGTTCATGCTGTCGGGCTTACAGGAAACCGTGCGCTCAATCTTCGAAATCTCGCGTCTTGATCAGGTCTTTCAGATTTTCCCGGACGCAGATACAGCGCTGGCTGGTTAATCTGATCGGCAAAGTCACTGCGGACAACGGGCGCTAGCTCGCAACCTGTTTCAAAATATCAAGCGTTTGCTCGACATTCTTCGAAATATCGAACTGCGTTGCGCGTTCGATGTTAGCCGACCGGGCTGCGTGGCGCCGCGTGGGGCCCGACCAGAAGTAAATAGCGTCACGCAAACCGATCAAATTTGCCGGATTATCGACAATTGATCCGTGGACCCCGTCCTCGATGATTTCGCTAAATCCGTTAGAACGCGTTGTGATAACCGGCAATCCACTGGCCAGGGCTTCAAGGCAGGCATTGGAGAAAGGATCGTAAATTGTGGGTAAAATGAAGATGTCCGCTGCCGCATAGACCGGCACGAGGTCCGCAACTTCACCGAGAAATTGCACGGGATCCTCTCGCCAAAAACGCAGGCGCGTCGTTTTATATGGCCTTGCGTCTCCTCGACCGGCCACCAGTAAGCGCAATTTTTGATTCTTGCAGAGCGCCATCGCCTCGACTGCAAACAACAAGCCTTTGCGCTCCCAGCCGGAACCTACAAACAACAGCGCAATTTGATCGGGCTTAAGTCCCAACTCCGCGCGGGATTTTTCGCGAAGCGCGGCATCGAACCGAAACCCATCGAGCGGAACCCCGTTGCGCACGACATCGATCCTGTCCGCCGGATAACGGTAAAGATCGATGATTTCCCTCACGACCATTTGCGAAGCGGCGATCACCCGTCCAGCCTTGCCCTTCTCGAAAAGTGACTCCTCGAGTTGTAACAAATCGCGATGTTTCCCACTTCCGCTGCGGACAAATTGCTTCAATGGGATCTCGAATTTTCTTCTGCGTGCAAGCCATGCGCGGTGGACCCCATCGCCGGCCCGATAGATATCGCACGTCCAGAGGCGCTCAAGGCTAAACAAAACATCGCACTCAAGCTGCGGTCGGATTTGCTCCAGTTCATCGGCAAAACCGATTACGGTCCTCGCCCCCAGGCGCTTTATTGATCCAAATGGCCATTGTTCCTGAGGCCATTCATTCGTTCCCACAAGCTGGGTTTCATGGCCGGCTTTTACGATTCCATCTGCAAGCCGCTTCAAGTACGCTTCTGCGCCACCGCTCGGCGAATAACCGCGGCGAACGAAAGCGATCCGAATTTTCTTTGTCATCCCGAGCGAAGCCGAGGGATCCCGTGGCGCTCAGTTGCCGGTCGCATCACAGGATTCCTCGACATTGCTTCCCTTCGCTAGGAATGACAACTTTACACGCTCCACGTTCGCCAGAATACTTGTATGCCAATGCTGGGTGAAACCCTAAATCCTCCTGCGGCACCGGTCTGTCCGCCACCTGTAGCTCGTACCTTACCAAAACGTTTGTTGTATTCGATTTTCGCCCGGATTGGCGGTTCTGGTCTCGATACGGACGCCTTTGAAACGCTGCGCGCATCATATCGCGGCGGATTTCTGGGTAAAGCGGTCGCATATGATAACCGGCAGAAGGAAATTCCTGCTTCATTCATCCACTCGCTGCGGTGGCATCCGGTGCGCCTGATCTCCTTTCTTGACCGGCCTTATTACTATGGGGCGAAGAAGAAATATCTCGATTGGATCGCTTCACGGCAACTAGCGACCAGGCGTTACGATCTCTTTCATAGCTGGTCGGGGGATTGCTTGCGCTCGCTGCAAGTAGCGAAACAACTCGGCATCCCATCCATTGTTGAGATCCCGACTTGGCATCGCGACGGCGGGAAGCAGAAAATTCATCCACCGGACAAGCCAGCATCGACAGACGATGTTTCAACGTTAGAGAGGTGGAAAAATCGGCTGTTGCTCCAGCGAAAGCGATTTGTGAAGGAATACGATCTCGCCGACCTCCTGCTGGTCCTATCAAACAAGGCAGCACACACGTTTAGCGTGCGCGGTTTTCCCAAGGAAAAGCTATTCTATCTCCCCCGCGGAGTAGATGTGGAGCGTTTCAAGCCAGGCAAGCGCCCCGCGAAATTTCGTGCCGTTTTTGCCGGCGCATTGATCAAACGAAAGGGAATTCAACATGTGCTCGAAGCGTGGCACCGCCTCAATCTGCCAGATGCCGAGCTGTGGCTTGTCGGGTTTGTGCATGACGAAGCGAAGCCATTTCTGAAGGACTTCTGGCGCGATAATATTCGCGTCGTCGGATTTGCGCGCGATCCGGAGAATTATCTCAACCAGGGAACAATCCATGTTTTTCCCTCGCAATGGGAAGGCAGCGCGAAAGTCACGTATGAAGCGGCAGCGTGCGGACTGCCACAGATTACCACGTGCGAGGCGGGCGATGTCGTCCGTAATGGAATTGAGGGAATCATTGTAAAACCGGGAGACGTGAACGCGATTGCGTCCGCGCTTGAGCATTTGTATCGACATCCGGAAGTTGTCGAGGAAATGGGTACCGCAGCAAGACGTCGCGTCGTCGAGAATTTTACATGGGACCATTTTCGAACGCGATTGCTGGACGCATACGAAACGGCGATGCGCAGGGCGCGATGATTTTTCTCTGTGGCGGCGATCTCCGGCCGCCGGGATATCGGCGCTCTGAGAGCGCCGCTACAATAGAAGGCGGATGAAAATTCTTCTCCTGCAACTCAAGCGAATCGGCGATCTGATTTTGACGACGCCAGCCATTGCCGCCTTGCGCAATCACTATCCAGATGCGCACATCACCCTCGCGGTTTCGAACGAATGCGCTGAATTGCTTCCGGCCATCGCGAACGTTGATCGAGTTCTGATCGCGCGACGCAATCTCCGGGATGTTGCGATGGTTTCTTCTGTAGCTGGCAACAGATTTGATTATTGCGTCGACTTTACCCGAAACGATCGTTCGGCTTTTTTGACTCTCCTGTCCGCAGCACGGAGACGGGTCGCCTCGTACCGGGTCCGCGAGCAGTCCAAGACTCGCGCGCGCGTTTACACTGATCTTGTTGGAGTCCGCGTGCGTGATATGCACACGATCGACTACAACCTCGCTTTGCTTGAGCCGCTCAATGTTCCTCCTGCTTCTTCCGCTCCTCAGCTCGATCTTCCGCAAACCACCCGCGAAAAAGCTGACAAACTTCGGCGTGATTGGAAAATCAAGCGACCTTACGTGATTTTGCATCCCGGCTCGGCTCGACGGGAAAAGCTTTGGAAGGCTGCGAGATGGGCAGAGGTCATTGATCATTTCGGCGAAAATACCGAATCCGATCTTGTTTTGACGAGTGGCCCATCGCTCGATGAACAGGCGCACATCACGGAAATTGCAAAGCGCACGCGGCAGAGATTCATCAACCTCTCTGGAAAGACGGATCTGCTTACGCTGGCGGCTTTGATTGGACGCGCGCATTTGCTCGTCACCGTCGATTCCGCTCCCGTGCACTTCGCGGCCGCCTCACATACGCCACAGGTAATCCTGTTCGGACCCACGAATCCGTTTCATTGGCGGCCCACGCATAGTCCTGCACTGATTCTACACGGAAAATCGGGCGTTCCTCTGACCGAATTTGCTCCGGTTCGTCCACGTTTCCCGATGAGCGAAATCTCGACGGAAGCGGTGATCGGTGCTATGGATTCGGTGCTGCCGCGTCGTGCGGCGGCCCACAGTTCATGAGCGGCCCCAAACCGGCTAAGAAAAAGCAATCTCTCTGGCAAACGTTACGCGCGGCTTCCGGTTCGTACGGAAGGCTTTACGGTTACGTCAAGCCGTACAAGGGGCGGTTTATCGTGGGATTAGCATTGGGGCTTGCTTACGGCGGGGTGAACTCACTTTTCCCTCTGGCGATTTCCCGGGTGACCAGCTCAATTTTCCAAGGCTCAGCGCCCAAGTCTATAGGCATCGGCTCCAATCTTCACGCCCTTGATTCGGGGCCAAAAATCAATTCGATTGTTCTGATTTGTCTGGCCATTCCAGCCATAATGGCCGTGCGCAGTCTTTGCTCCTACGGCAGTACCTATTGCATGCAGTGGGTGAGTAACAAGGTGGTCTCAGATATCCGAGTCCAGTTGTTCAGTAAAATGGTACGCCACTCGATGGATTTCTTTAACAAGATGCGATCGGGCTTTCTGATGTCCCGCATCACCAACGACACTCGCGTCATGCAGATGGCTTTGACCAGTGTGGGCAGCGACCTTTTTAAACAACCGATCACTATCATCGGCGCAATCAGCGTACTGCTTGTGATGGATTGGAAATTTACCGTCGTCACACTAATTCTCTTTCCAACCTGTTTATTACCGCTGCGCTTTTACGGACGGCGGGCGAAGAAAGCCGTGCAAAACGAACAGGAAGGCATGGCGCAAATGGTGGTGACGATGCAGGAAACGTTTGCCGGCATTCGCGTAATCAAGTCGTTTGGACGCGAGGGGTACCAGGAAAAAGAGTTTAAACGCAGCAATCAAATGCAGTTTTCGCAGATGATGCGCATGATTCGCTCGATGGAAATCGTAGGTCCGCTCGTCGAGATCATCGCGGCCATCGGCGTTGGCATGGCGTTGCTGTACGTTTACGCAGCGAACCTGAGTGTGGGCCGTTTCTTTGGTTTGATCTCAGGAATTTTCATTCTTTACGATCCGATCAAAACATTGAGTCGAATTCACATCGTGATGCAGCGATCCATCGCGGCGACCGGGGCCATCTTTGCGATCCTCGATTCAAAACCTGCTGTGGAAGACGCACCAGATGCCATTGCGCTGAAATCGTCCGACGGTCGAATTGACTTTGAAAACGTCACATTTCGCTACGCAAACACTCACAGGGACGCCCTTAAGGACGTAAGCCTGCACATCGAACCAGGGAAAACGTTCGCCCTTGTTGGGGCGAGCGGAGCGGGTAAAAGCACCATTCTCTCGCTTATCCTGCGGTTATACGATCCGACTTCCGGAGCGGTAAAGATCGACGGCCGAGATCTGCGCTCGATTACGCAGAAATCCTTGCGCGACCAGATCGGACTTGTCACGCAAGAGACCTTTTTGTTTCACGACACGATCTTTAATAACATTCTGTTCGGCCAACTTCATGCGACGCAGGAGCAAATTTACGAAGCCGCGCGCGCTGCTTACGCACATGAGTTCATCATCGTTCAGCCCAATGGCTACGACACTGTGATTGGCGATAAAGGCTGCCTTCTTTCCGGCGGCCAGCAACAGCGGCTAGCTATCGCACGCGCCATTCTAAAGAACGCGCCGATTCTCTTACTCGACGAAGCAACGTCGTCGCTCGATTCAGAATCGGAACAACAAATTCAAGAAGCCCTGGCGAAACTTGCCACCGGACGCACTGTGATCGCCATTGCTCACCGGCTCTCGACCGTTTTGTCTGCAGATCAAATCATTGTGATGGATTCCGGCCGAATAAAAGAGATCGGCACACACGCAGAATTGCTGGACAAATCCGGATATTATCGCCGCTTGTACGATCATCAGTTCAATCGTGTTCCGAAGGAAAGCGAAGCCGAAACCGGGATTCTTGTAGAAGAGCTCGTGTAGCGAATTTCGAAACCTGTCGCCATGCCGCTTAACATCGATCTGCACACGCATTCGTTCTTTTCCGGTGACGGCATCTCCAGCCCGGAAGATTTGATCGCTGCGGCGCGCGCCAAAGGTTTGAGCGGGATCGCCATCACCGATCATAATACCTGTGACGCAGTCAATTACCTGCTCGAGAAAGGCCTCATGCGACTGGACGGGATGCCGGTCAACGATTTTCTCGTTCTGCCTGGAGTCGAGGTGACCACCTCAGACGGACATCTGCTCTGTATCGGCGCCGAGTTGCCGTATTTGAAAGGAAAACCGGCACGCGAAGTTTGCGACATCATTCACGAGCGTGGAGGTCTCGCTATTCCGCCGCACCCCTATGACTTGTTCCGCGCTGGAATCCGGTTGGCCACTCTCGAGACGCTGCCGATCGACGCGATCGAAGTTTTCAACGCAGCAACCACACTCCGTCGTTATAACAGGTATGCTTTCAAATATGCGCAGATCCGCGGCTTGCCCATGACCGCGGCCAGCGACGCGCATCACGCCGCCGCCGTTGGCACGGCTTACACCATCGTCAACACGGATGACTTTTCCGTGAGAGGAATTCTCGCGCAGATCGTAAAGAGCAACGAACTGAACCAGAAATACCAGACGCCGCGCGACAGCTTGCGCAAAACATGGAACAATTGGCTGCGATTGAAGCGGCGAAGGAAAATTCCAGAGCTTGCTGCAAAGGACCGCAACCACAACAGGACCTGAGTTTCCACCTCGCTCAATCCTGCAATCGAGTTATGCCCGCATACATCATCGTCGAGATCGAGGTCCTCGATCCTGCCGGCTACGAAGAATATAAAAAGCTCGCCGGCGCCAGTGTGGAGAAGTACGGCGGAAAATACATTGTGCGCGGCGGCAAAACCGAAGTGCTCGAAGGCGATTGGCAACCCAAACGTATTGTTGTCCTCGAGTTCGAGTCCATGCAGCGCGCCAAAGAATGGCTGAACTGCGAAGAATATCGCGAGCCGCGCAAGATGCGCCATCGCACCGCCAGAACAAATATGCTTCTGGTGGAAGGGATGTAGCGAAAAGATGCTGTAGCCACGGCCCTGTGGGCCGTCTGCATCGCCGAGAACAGCACACGTTCTACAACGCGGCAGTTGAGTTACCAGTTCGCTTCTTCAGTTCGCGCTCCTTCGAAACAATCATCCGCTCATATCCAGCTAGCAGACGACACAACACCAAGCCGCGGTAGCCGTCACGAAAACCTTGCCTCCAGACGTAATGGTAAAGGAACCGCAGGCCGGGGCGAAATGGTGCTTGCGTCGCGACATTTCTTAGCCAGCGCTTTCGTTCCAGCCCTGTCCCAAACGGCGTAGACCGCAACGATTTATCATCCCGTGACTGCAGTTTCCTCCGAGCGGCAGCTTCCCACGAAGAATACCGCTCATGCTTCTCAATAAAGGTAGCCATATCGGGGAAGGCATAATGTTCCATTGGTGTAGATAGATATTCGACGCGGCCGTCCAGCAAGACGTGCTCGTGGATTTCATTATCTCCAGAGGGAAAATCGTTGCCGGTTTCAATTTGTTCGTATCGGCCGAGCCGGTGCCGGAACAGGCGCAGATTCCAGCTCGGAAAATAGCCGCAATGATTTATCCAACCGTCCAGAAACCAGAACCGGCGGTTAAGATAAAATCCGTCTACGTCGGTGCGGCAAACGGCCTTGCGAATTTCGCGTTCCAGATCCGACGTGATGCGTTCATCCGCATCGATGATGAGCACCCATTCGTGTTGCAATGGAATATTTTCCAACGCCCAATTTTTCTTGCGCGGCAGTTTTCCGTCCCAAGTAAATTGTATGACTCGGGCCCCAGCTGCTTCGGCGATCGCCTGAGTACCATCCGTGCTGCCGGAATCAATGACTACGATCTCTCGCGCGAACGAAACGCTGGCCAGACAATCGCGCAGGTTCGCCGCTTCGTTCTTGACCGGGACAAGTACGGACAATGGCGCCCGCGAGTCGGACCGCTCGCTCATCGCATGACGTCGCGCGTCCTGGTTTCGTGCGCCGGGTTCCCCACGACGATGCTTCGAGGTTGTACGTCCTCCATCGCAACCGCCCGCGCGCCAACAATTGCTCCTTCGCCAACTGTCACACCTGGACCCACGAAGGCATCCGCGCAGATCCAGGCCTCCGAGCCAATCACAATCGGCAAACGTAACAGCGGAAAATCCGGCTTGGTGTGATCGTGTGTTCCCGCGCAAAGATGTGCGCGATGCGAGATCGTGACGCGTGACCCCAGCGTCACCTGCCCAAGATTATAAATAAACACCTGCTCGCCGATCGCGCTTTCATCTCCGGCCTCCAGGTTCCACGGAAAATAAATCGTAGCCGACGGATAGACATGCACGCTCTGACCAATCTTCGCTCCGAAACAGCGAAGCAGAAATCGCCTCCAACCAAAAAAAGGTCTGGGACTGAATCGGAAAAGCGGCTGCGCCAGCGTCCACAGCACGCGGCGCGTCATCTCGTCTGACGTGTACTTCTTTGCTCGGCGGTTTTGCGCAACGTCAAGCATGCGATTACGAGAGGTTAAACACCGAGCCTCAGTCAAGCCTGATCGTATCCGGCAGTCCTCCGCCGCCCAGCACCCATTCATAGACCGCGCGCATTTGCTCACCGATTCGCGGCCAGGAAAATCTCGTTGCGACCAGGCTGCGCCCACGTGCTCCCATTGCTGCGCGATCGTCGTCGCTCATTTCAACTAGGTGCTTCAAACCAGCTGCAATTTCTTCCGAGGTACTTCCAATTCGCAGCGCTGCGTCGGCGTCGAAACCTTCTGGCAAATTGCACTCAGGCGTTATCAGCACCGGTTTCCCATACGACCACGCTTCAAGCACGGTCATCGGCAGGCCCTCACTCAATGAGGGGAGAATGAATGCGTCGCATTTGCGATAGCATTCGCTTTTCTCAGCGCCGAATTGCGGACCGAGGAAAGTGACTGAATCGCCCACTGCGATACGCTTGAGTTCGTTTTCGTATCCGCCCTGATCCCATCCGGCAATGGCGAGAAGCCACTGATCGCCACTGCCTCGCTGCGAGTTAAAGGTTTCGTTCCAGGCTCGGATTAGATTCGAAATGTTCTTCTTCGGGTGAAGTCGACCGAGATAGAGAAGAGTTTTTCGATCCTCCGACCGAATTTTCGCATTGCTGTCACTCAGTTCCGGCAAATCAATTCCATTTGGAATCACGCAAATCGCATTGCGTAATCCATAACCGCGGATCGATCGTGCTTCGGCTTCCGACAGTGCGCATACACAAGTGGCGCCGCCCAAGTGTTGATTTTCATAAAGCGCCGCTGCGATTCGTTTCTTCCAATGCGCGTTTCTCACGGCCCATGATTCCAACATTCCGTGCGGATGAACTATGTACGGGCGGCCAGTCTGCCGATGCCAACGTTGCGAACCAACTGAACAGTATTTCCACAAACCGTGGACGGAAAGAACATCGACATCGGATTCGAGCACCGCGGGGACGAGCTGGTTTGAGTAGCCCCACCAGTGCAGTCGCGGACGAAACGTCTGAACAGAAAGCGGCCGCCATTCCTGTAAATCGACAGCACTCTGTTCATCACGAATCCCAAATACCCGCACATCAGCGTTTGTGGACGCTACGGCTTTGGCAAGTCCGCGCACGCTTTGAAACAGTCCTCCGGCTTCGCGCGAAACGCTGCTGACCAAAAAGCCGACTTTCATTTAGCCGCGAGCAGATAAATCGCGTCGGCTCCGTAGCGACTTGACCATCCTTGGAAGCCCTTTTCGAATTGGAAATTCACCCATGGCCAGATCCGATCTGCGAATGGAATACCGAGAATATGACGCCGCTTCTCCAGGATCTGCAATCCGGCAGCACGACACGCATTCGTGATATCCTGTTCTGAAAACCACGAAATTCGGTATCCGCGTTGAACAAGTTCACGTCGCGAACTAAGCGCGCGGACAATCCGCATTCCAAAGTGATTGATAAGCGTTGTCTGCAAAATGATTCGCCCACCAGGTGTGAGCATCGATTTCAAATGCTGCAGCAAGGTCCCGGGTCGTCCAGTGTGCGCAATCAATCCCACGCAAAGAATAAGGTCGAAACCCGAACCGGATGGCTTGAAGTTGAACACGTCCGATTGAACGAATTCAACCTCTGCATTTTTGATTTGCGATGTGAGAAGTTGCCTGGCGCTCTGCAACATCTCCGCCGAAATATCCACTACCGTCGCGTGATTAAATCTGCCTGAGTTTAGCAATTCGCAGGTTATCTCACTGGTACCCACGGCGCAGTCGAGCAGTCGTCCTGATGACGCGCCAGCCAATTCACACGCGAGCGCGAGACGTTGTTGAAAATTGAAGTTCGCACCCGACGCGCATTCCTCGAACTGGCGCTTGTGTGTCTCCGGGAGCTTGTCGAAATACGTCGCTACCGGATCGTTTCCTTTCATCGCGCGAACCCTGCTGTGACGAGTAACAACGCGCGATCCATTGGTCCAAATCCCTTTTTCGGAACTTCCTTCGCCACGGCTGCTGCGCCCTTTAAACCTTCACCAAAACGTTCCGGCCCAAAGTTCGCTGAGATGCCGTAGCTGTTCTCGCTAAAGTGCTTTCGCTGCAGATCCGACAATGAGGCCATCTCTGATAGCCGAGCGACCAACTCGCTCTCGTTAGTGGGATCAAAAGTAAACCCGTTGCCATTCACCAGTTCCGGGGCACATCCACAGCGATTAGATACAATCACGGGCAGGCCCGCTGCGATTGCTTCGTTTACAACCAAGCCCCATTGCTCAGCTGTGCTGGCATGCACAAATGCGTTCGCCAAACCGTAATAAACCGGCAATTCCTCGTACGGTTTGAAGCCAGGCAGATGCACGTGCTCGTTCAGGTTGAGAGTTGAGAGCTGAGAATTAAGAGTTCCCCGCAGCGGCCCATCGCCTAACAGTACTAGGTCCCATGGCACGTTCCCAACGGTTTGCGACTTCTTCCGGTACTCCGCGTAGGCCGCGATCAGACGCTGTAAATTCTTCTTTTCGACGAACCGCGCTGAGGCCAGAAAGTAGTTTTCCGGCAAGCCACGCTGATTTCGAATTTCGGATTTCGGATTTCGGATTTGGCGAGCGCGTTCACAGAAGTAATTGTTATCCACTACATCATAGCCAGTAAAAACCCGATCTACTGGCATTCCAAGTTCAATCAAATACTCGACGTGACGTTGGCCGCCAACGAATGCGGCAGAGTATAGACCAACGATTCGCCGCTTGATCGCCTCCTTCCACCAGGTGCGAGGTTCATCCTGGCGAGAACTCTCAGACATAACGATCATCGGTATCCCGCGGCGCACACAGCAACGCGCGGCAATGAGCGATCCGAAGTTATTCCAGCCGTTCACTGCCACCACATCAGGATTCGTTTGCTCCAAAGCCGACCATAGCGCTCTTTGAAGCTCAGCCTTTGGCGGATGATGCTCTGTTGCTTCGGGGAACATCGAAACTTTGCGATACCGCGCAGGTGTCGTTGCCGCGCCCCACGCGTCATAGGCACGGGCTGACCATTCAATCCCGGTCACCGACAATTTGTCAGCCGCGGCATTCAGCCGTGCGTGGTGATAAGGACCAACATGATGAAAAACAACCGCGACAGCAGGCGTGCGCTCCATTGCCGCACGAAAGACTAACTTCCAATCTTCCGCAGAACCACTCGAATGTTTCCGGATGTGGACCCTGTCGCAATCTGCTAGGGCTAGAACGAAATGCGGAAATCCGCTGGAAGCGAGCCAGAGGCGGCTGTCGTGCCAATCCCGTTGCCTTTCGAATCATCGGCGCCGACTTTCGCCGGCGGCGAAATCGGTTGCTGGCCCTTGGATTTGAGGGACTCGTTCAATGCGGGCAGGTCTTGCGCGAGGAGTTGATCGAATTGCTTTGTCGCGTCATCAAGTTCGTGTCGGAGAGCATCGATATAAGCGATCTGGTACGCGGCGGGTTTGCCTTCGTAGCTCAGGATCGCTCCGTAAAGCTGGTCGGTGTGCTCACGCAAGCGTTCCTCGCCGGTGATCGCACCGCCTTCCGTCGTGGCCACGATTTTCTTTCGCACGCCGTCTACTTTTCCGTCGAAATCGGAGATCTGCTTTCGAAGCGGATCGCCTTCTGGCAATGCGGCACCCGTTTGGGCAAGCGCCTGTCGCAGGCCGATAATCCGATCCATCAACGCGCTCTCGTCCCCAAACAAACCGTGAACTCGCATCGCCCCATCGAACTGCGCTTTGCGGTCCGCAGCGCTGAATTTCGCCCGCCGATCAAGCCCGATCTTAAGTTTCGTGTCGTAAGCCTTGCCTGCCTTTGTTAGGCGAACCGTGTAATCACCAGGGACCAGTCGGGGTCCCCTTATTCCTGCGGCGGCGATTTGTGCAGCAGGCGGCACACGCGGTGGTTTTGCCCGCATCGTCCACATTACCCGATTCAAGCCCGGTCGTTTGCTCGCCGGCAACTCGTCAATTACGCGTCCGGATGAATCCAAAATTTCCAGCTTCATTTTTCCAAACAAGTGCCGCTCCCGCTGATAATAATTGATCACCGCAGCGTCAGGCGGATTCTCACCAACAAAAACCGCATCCCCATTGGCCCATCCGCCCTGGCCTTCAATGCGCTGTTGAACCGGCCGGGCCGAAACGAATGCAACGTCCTGCTTCAACAAATCCGGCGTTAACGCGCGCAGCGGCGTGATATCGTCCACTATCCAGATTCCACGGCCATGCGTGGCGAGAACCAGATCGTTGTCCCTCGGGTGAATCGCCAAATCGCGCACGGCAACTGCGGGAAAATGGTTGCCTTTAAATTGCGCCCAGCCTTTTCCGCCATCAATCGAAACCCAGAGTCCAAACTCCGTGCCAATGAAAAGAAGATCTGGCTTTACTAAATCTTCCTTAACCACGTGCGCGTATCCACGAACTCCCTTCGGATCCTGAGCAGTGATTAGCGGCGTCCAAGTTTTACCGAAATCAGTGGTTTTGTAAACGTACGGCGCCATGTCGCCAAAAGTATGCCGATCAAAAGCGGCGTAAGCCGTGCCGGGATTGAAGTTGCTGGCCTGCACCCAGTTCACCCATGAGTTCTTCGGCAACCCGGGAATATTCGCGGCCACATTAGTCCAGGTTTTGCCGCCGTCGCGCGTGAGCTGAACATTGCCATCATCAGTGCCAACCCAGATCAATCCCTTCTGCTTGGGCGATTCGCTGATGGAAAAAATTGTGGTGTGCATTTCCGCGGACGAATTATCGACCGTCACACCACCGGATTGCTCCTGCTTTTGTTTTTCCGGATCGTTGGTGGTCAGGTCCGGTGAAATGCGCTCCCATGTCTGGCCGTGATCGCGCGATCGGAATAAGAATTGTGCGCCGATATAAATCGTTCCCTTTTCGTTAGGCGAAAGCGCGATCGGCGTATTCCAGTTGAACCGCAATTTCTCATTGATATTTGGTCGCGGCTTGATGTTGCGGCCCTCATGTGTGTTGCGATTAACTCGGCCGATCTCGCCACCCTGGTACTCCGCGTAGATGTAGTCAGGGTCAGCCGGGTCCTGGAACATCCAGAATCCGTCGCCATTGAATATATTTTCCCAACGGTGATTGGTGATGCCGCCCGGGTACTGCGAATCGCCCACCCACGAGCTGTTGTCCTGCAGTCCGCCATAGACCTGATACGGATCTTTTTCGTCCAGACTCACATGATAGAACTGCGACACTGGCAGGTTTTCGCCTTTCCACCATTTGCTGCCGCCGTTGTACGAGTACCACATCCCGCCATCGTCTGCCGCGAATACGACTTGTGAGTTCGTTGGATCGATCCAGACATCGTGCGCATCCCCATGCGCACCTTGAAAACCGCCTACTACCGAAAAGCTTTTTCCGCCATCCTCGCTGACGATCAATGAACCATCGGGTTTAAACAGGCGGTCCGGGTTCTTGGGATCAACAATCAGATTCGCAAAGTAGAATGGACGCCAGACCATCCACTGACTTTTGTCGCGTTTCTCCCACGTTGCGCCGCCGTCGTCTGACACGAACAACGCGCTCTCCGGTGATTCCACAAACGCGTAAACGCGTTGTGATTTCGATGGCGCGATGGCCACCGCCAGGCGGCCATACGGTTTTTTGGGGAAACCTTTGTTAGCCTGCTCCGTAATTTCCGTCCACGTGTTCCCACCATCGGTGGAACGGAACAATCCACTGGCTGAAGGTGACGTCGGAAGCGCGCCGCCCGAGCGATATTCCCAGCCTTTGCGCCGGAAATCCCACATCGTGGCAAACATGATATCGGGATTGCTCGGGTCGATGTCCACATCGGTGCAACCTGTCGAAAGATTCGCTCCCTTGAGGACCAGTTGCCATGTCTTGCCGCCGTCGGTCGTCTTGTACAGACCACGGTCCGGCGAATCGCTCCACAACGCCCCGGGAACTGCAGCGAACACTGTGTCGCTGTTCCTTGGATCAACTGCAATGCGCGCGATGCGTTCCGATCTCTCCAAGCCAACATGCGACCACGATTCGCCGCCATCGGTTGATTTGTAGATTCCATCACCAATGGATACGCTATTGCGCGTCCACGATTCACCGGTGCCGACCCAAACGTTTTTCGAATTCTTCGGGTCGAGGGCGATGGCCCCGATCGATTGCACTGCTTGCTCGTCAAATATCGGCCGATATCGCGTTCCGCTGTCGTCAGACTTCCACACCCCGCCACTGGCCGAACCCACAAAAAGCGTGATCTTGCCCGATGGCTCGTGCACTGCCGCAATGCAGGAGATGCGTCCGCTCATTGCCGCTGAGCCGATGTTGCGCGCGCCAAGCCCGGAAATGCTTGACGAATTATATGGAGCGTCTGCCGCATAAATAGAAACAGTGGAAAGAAAAAGCGACGCGAGAACGCATCGCGTTTGAAAAGCATAACGTGAGAAATTCATAGAAGTGCTCATTCTGATTTTGCGCAAGCTCAGCGCTGTGGCTGTGGTACAGTTATTTGGCCGGGGAAATGAAATATCGTGTCATCCACCGGCACATTGGCTTCCACTTTATCGACAACGACCAGTTGTTTGTCCGTCGAGCCCTTGCGTCCGACTTCAATTGAGGTTGGAACATAAACGCCACCGGCTTTTTCATAATCGCCAAGGTCCGTCTCTATTTCTTCGTGTGCGCCTTGTCGCACTCGTTGGGTCACGATGCGGATCTCAAGAAAGTGATCAGGATCCAAATAAACAAAACTAACGTCGCCGTTCTTTCGCACGACTTTCAATTTGTGGGCTTGCGTCCCATCGACATCCTCAGTTCCGAGATATTCAACAGTGCTCCCTTTTGCTTTCCAATCGGCCAATGGTCCGTCGATTTCAGTATCTTCCACCAGCGCTTTCACATCGTCAGCCGACATGCGCTCCGGATCCTTGCGCCCGAAGAATGGCGAAATCCTCCATCCGTCCTTGCCATCGTATGCCTCGATCTGCGTCATCCCCTGGAGCGAAGCTTCGGTGCGCACCTGGTCCGGCTGCTTTTTTGTTTGCAAGTAACCGAGCTCGATCTGGCCCTTTTGCACCAGGAACTTACCGGTTGAGCGCAACGTTTGGAGGCTCTTCAGTGAGTTCGCGCCACCTTTAGCCTCCACATTTTTAGCGACAAGTTCGTCGACGGTCGGCTGATTCGTTCCTTGGGCGAAAATTGCCGGTGCGCTAAGCACGGCCACGATGAGAAAAATTATGAAACGCACATGCATAAGAAGTTCGGAGATAGATGTGAGACAGCGAAGTGCCACGGATATTCAAATGAAGTCGAAAGGCAAGCACCTACCGACGTAAAAATGACAACTGGCGACGACGAACAACCGTTCATTCTCATAGAGCAATTACTCGGTTCGCAGTGCCTGAATCGGATCGATGTGTGCGGCTCGCCGCGCCGGGACCAGACATGCGATTAACGCAATCGCCGCGAGAAAAACCGTTGAAGCGACAAGCAGCGCCGGATTGTGCGATGAAACTTCGTAAAGCTGCGACGTCAGCAGGCGGCCGACGGCAAATGCCGACACAATTCCGATCGCCAGCCCAACAACTACCGGTCTCATTCCCTGATTCACAATCAAGCCCAATACGTCGCGGGTTTGCGCGCCGAGTGCCATGCGCACCCCGATTTCGCCAGTGCGTTGCTCCACGCTGTAGGCAACCGCCCCGTAAATCCCAATGCTCGCAAGCAGGACCGCGACACCCGCAAAAATTCCAAGCAGCCACATCATCAGCCGCGCTTGTCCACGCGCCTGGGCCACAACGGTGTCCATCATCTCCGGGATCGCAATCGCGATACCCGGATCTACGTTCGTCACCGCCGACTGCACTAGCCTAGTGATCGCATCGAATTTGAGATTGCTGCGAACGGCGATGGTAAGGAATGGAAAATTTTCCTGCGCCAATGGCAGATAGAACTCCATTTCAGGCAGCTCAGCGATGCGTTGCGACCGTACGTCGCCGACGATTCCGACAATCTCCACAGCAGGTACTGTTACTGGTCACGAGCAGCGTCTTTCCGATGGGATTTTCGTTAGGGAAAACCTTTTTTGCTCCCGTTTGGCTGATCAGGCACACGCTTCGCCCGCCGGCAATGTCGTGTTCGTCAAATGCGCGCCCTGCGACGAGCGGAATTCCCCACGTCTGCAGATATCCCGGCGCGATATCGTGACTCGGAGCGGTAGCACGTCTTTCGGTCGGCGGCACTTCACGATCCGCGCGTGCGTAAAGGGTGCGATTCCCGCCGTTGAGCGGGATATCGCCGCTCACTGTAACGCTTTCGACGCTCGGCGTATCGCGTAATGCGGCAAGAGTTCGATCGACAAAGCGCTGACGCGACGCTTGGTCCGGGTATTGCGCGATTGGTAGATTGATCGCGCCGACCCAAAGATTGTGAGGCTGAAAGCCCAGATTCTGCTGGGTCAATCGAATAAAGCTCGCGATCAACAATGCCGCGCCGGCAAGCAACGTCACGGAAAGCGCCACCTGCGCACCGATTAAAATCTTACGAAAGCGCTGTTGGCGGACGCTGCCACTTGTCCCGCGTCCGCCTTCTTTCAAACTGCCCACCAAACTGGCGGCGGACGCTTGAAACGCCGGATAAATTCCCATCAGCAGCCCGGTCACGATCGATAATCCGACGGTGAACGCCAGGACCTCCAGCGAAAGACTGCTAGCCGTATTTCCATCGAGCGGCAGAAAATTTGACGCCATTTTGGGAACCAGCGGCACAAGCCGCCACGCTACAAAGGCGCCCAGCGCTCCCGCAAAGACGCTGATCAGTAAACTTTCCCAAACGAACAGCCTAACAACACTGGCGCGCGATGCGCCAATCGCCATACGGAGCGCGATTTCGCGACGGCGACCACTGAAACGGACCAGCAAGAGATTCGCGACATTGCTGCAGGCGATTAGCAACACAAAGCAAACCGCTGCAAGAAGGGTGGCGAAACCAGCACGAATATTTTCGGTCACATCCTGTGGAAGCGTTTTGACCGACGTCTCGGCTGTGCTGTCAATGTTGGTCGAATAGTTAGCGTGGTAATCTTTTTCAAGACTTGGAAGCGCCGCACGCACCTGTTCGATTGTCAGTCCTGGTTTGATCCGGCCGATCACCCGCAGAAATCCTGTGCCGCGCATCAGCCGCTCGTATGAGAATCCGGGAAGCTGAAACGGTTTCGTCGTCCAAACTTCGCCCACGAACGGGTTCGGCCCGAACCATAACGCCGGCATATTCGGCAACACGCCGATGATGGTGTGCGGCGTCCCGTCGAGGGTAATGCTCCGTCCGATTACATTCGGGTCGCCACCGAGCCGTTTCTGCCAGAAAATTCTCGTGACGAGGGCTACATCGGCGCCTTCTTCTTCTTCAGATCGAAACCTCCGGCCGAGGATCGGATTGACGCCAAGGACATCGAAATAGTTGGATGTCACTCGTCCGCCGAAAACCTGGACGGGGTCGCCGACGCCTGTAAGCGTGAACGCGAATCCAGCCTCGGCGGCAAAGCCGTCAAAGACAGTCTGTCCTTTACGGTAATGTTGAAAACGCGGCGCGGAGAGCGCGATATCGACCAGATTGCGGGACTTATCGCCAGCGAACACGTGGAGGACACGTGACGGCTCTTTGAACGGCAGTCCGCGCAAAAATAAATCGTTTATCAAACTGAAGATTGCGGTGTTCGCACCGATGGCGAGTGCGAGTGTAGCCACGGCGATGATGGTGAATCCTGGCGTTCTGGCCAGCGTCCGGAGCGCATACTTGAAGTCGGAGATCATAAGGATTTATCGGGATGTTGGTGCAGATGACTGATTATTCCGCGCGAAGTGCAATCACAGGATCAACACGCGATGCACGGCGTGCCGGCAGCCAACACGCGATCATCACCGCGATGCCGAGTACCGATGGCCGCGCAAATGCATGCAATCAGATTTGGCGCCGGCATTTCCGACCACTGATTTTTGACCAGTTGCACGACACCGTAAGTCGCGAGCGCACCGGCAGTGAAGCCTAACAAGAGAAACGCTGCGCCTTGTCGCGCGACGAGTTGGATGATCTGGCGTGCCGTGGCGCCAAGGGCGCTGCGAATACCGAACTCGCGTTCGCGTCGCGCAACCTGGAGCGCGAGTAGTCCATACAGGCCCACCGCAGCGAGGACGAGTCCGACAAGTCCGAACGCTGAGACGAGAACGAAAATGAATCGCTCCGTCGTGCGCGAGCGCGCTGCGGCATCCTGGAGCGAGAGAAAGTTGTATGCGGCGAGATTCGCGTTCGCGCGGGCCAGCGCGGCACGAATCGTCGCCTCGTTAACCGAGCGACCATCGGTGTGCAGGACAAAAGTGATGTCGTCAAGCGATGTCGTCGCGTGCACGAGCATTTGGGCCAATGGCCGCGCAATCATGCCGAGAACTTCGCCGTCGCGCGGATCAGCGATTGCTTTCATATCGCCGACCACTCCAACAATCGTGAACCAAGGGCGAGTTCCATCGAGCCGGCCCCAGCGAATGCGTTTCCCGATCGGAGAATCGTTAGGCCAAAAGCGCTTCGCGATGCTTTGGCTGACAATGCAGACCAACGGCGCGTCGGCAGTGTCGCTCGCGTTGAAATCGCGACCTTTCAGGATCGGCTGTCCGACGCTCTGAAAATACCCGGGCACAGGAACGCGCGAGTACGCGGTGTACACCCCCCGCGGCTCCGGTGCAGGATTTCCTTCGGCGTTGAACAGCATCAATGTCCACGGCGCGTCCATTGGCGATGGCGCCACAACGGTGGAAGATTTCACTCCGGGCAATGCCTGCAGTTGTGCAAGGGAAGCTTCGAGCGCGTTCTGCTTCGACGCGGATGTGGGAAAGAATCGATCGGGAACGGTGACGTTAAAAGCGAGGCGATCTTTGGTCTCAAAACCCCATGGTTCCTCCATCAGCGTTCGAAAATATTGCGTCGCGGTTACGCTGGCAGTCAGTAGCGCAGCGGCAATCGCGAGCTCGATCACTACGAATGAACCCAGCAATCTGCGCGCACTGCGGTCGAGTGTAGCGCCGCGCGACATAACGCTCATTGCACCGCGCAAATCTGTGCGTGCCGCGCGCACTGCGGGTAGCAAACCAAAACCCAAACCGACCACCGTCATTGCACCGGCGGCGAAAGCGAACACAGGCAGATCGAGCCGGGCCGCATAGTCGAATTCGCGCATCGCGCTGCCGGTCGCGTCCGCGCCTTCCGGGCTCAACGCGAAAAGCATTGGCGTGATCCAGAATGCAACGATCAGACCAAGTGCGGTACCGGCTAGAGCGAGCAAAAGTGCCTGAACAAGTTGCTGCCGGACAAGCCGACGCCTGCTTGCACCGAGCGCAGCGCGCAAGGCAAATTCCCCTTCCCGCTCGATCACGCGCGCGAGTAGCAGACCCGCGAAGTTCGCCGCCGCGATCAACAATGCACAGACTGCGGCCCCAACGATGACCAGAATTTTCGGCCGCAAATCCATCACAAAACTTTCGCGCAAGGGCGGGATATACGCGGCATGCGCGTTCGCTGGATTGGGATCGTCCCGATTGATACTGGCGCACATGCGTTTCACGGCTTCTTCCGCTTTCGCCGGCGTGACGCCGGGACGTAATCGCGCCACGCCGTAAAGATAATGGTTGTTGAGTGTTGCCGGGTTATCGGGGTCAAGCACAAGTGGCAGCCACAAACTCGCCCGATATGGATGCCGGAATGCTTTCGGCATCACACCCACGATCGTCCGTGGTGTTCCATCGACCACGATCGTGCTGCCGAGGACGTCCCGACGCGTATTCAGCGTGTTACGCCAGAAGTCGTCGCTGATGATGGCGACGTTCGCCGATCTGTCGGTCCCCTCGTCGCTTGTGAAGTTGCGGCCCTGGGACGGCGGCAATCCGAGAACATCAAGGAAGTTATAGGTGATACTGGCGGCGGGAATCGTCTGCGCGGGCGAATCAGCCTTGACACTAACGACTGAGGCACCGCCGGTTCCACCGGCAACATCCTCGAAAATATCGCGCCCAAACTCGCGAAAGCGGGCAGTCGTGCGATCGCTCAGATTCAACGTTGCCGAACGCGCACCATTTTCATCCATGGCTTCGTAGATTCTAACGAGTCGTTCCGCGTGGGGAAACGGCAGCGGGCGCAGGAGCACGCCCTCGACGACGGAGAAGATTGCAGTATTCGCACCGATCCCGAGCGCGAGTGTCAGGACAGCGACCAGAGTGAACCCTGGTGATTTGCGAAACTGGCGAAAAGCGAATTTAAGATCGTTCATCTGATTACAGGGATCATTCAGCGCGAAGGGCAATAACAGGATTAACACGCGTGGCGCGGCGGGCCGGCAGCCAGCAGGCGAGAAACGCAACTGCGGCAATGAGCATCGCAATCGAAGCGAAAGTAATCGGGTCCCACGCGGCGACGCCGTAAAGCAGGCTGTTCAGGAAATGCGTTGCCATGAATGCGCCGAGCAGGCCGATCGCCATACTGATTGCGACCAGCAGCATCGCCTGGCCAACGATCAACCGGAAAATGTTCGATTGCCCGGCGCCGAGTGCGATGCGAATTCCAATTTCGTTTGTACGTTGCGAGACGGAATAAGCCAGCACGCCGTAAATTCCAATCGCAGTTAGAAGCAGGGCAGTTCCGGCGAAGATCGACAACAGCAACGCGTTGAAGCGCGGCTTGGCCAGCGTTCGCGACATGTATTCGTCAAAAACGCGAACCTGAGTGAGCGGAATGTCTCGATCAAGCGAGGCGAGCTCACTCCGCACCGCGTTGGTTAGGCCGGCGGGATTAGAAAGGCTCGTGCGCGCAACGATCCAGATGAAGTTAATCGGAATTTGCGTGGCCGGGACGTACATCTCCGGCGTGAAATCTTCCTGGAGCGAAAGGTGTCTCACATTCCCAACAACGCCGACGATCTGACGCATCTTGGGCTTCTCATCACCGACGCTCCAGCCGGGCTGGATGCGTTTGCCGACCACGTTTTGTCCGGGAAAGAATTTCTGGGCGAAACGCTCATTCACTATGACGACGGGAAGCGAGTCAAACTTGTCTGTTTCCTTGAAAACTCTGCCCTGCAAAAGGGGGATGCCCATTGTCTCGAAATAATCCACCCCCGTGATGCGCATCGGAGCATCGTTCCGTTGTCCTTCCGGCAGCGGATGCTCTTCGACGTCGAAATCGGTCGTTATATTACTTCCGGTCAGCGGCAGAGGCACGATGACGCTGGCGGAATTGACTCCTGGAATGTTCCGGACTTTCGGAAGTAACTGATCAAAAAAAGCGTTTATGTTCGCTGGTCGCGGATACGATGCGTCCGACAAATTGATGCGCGCTGTAAAAAGCTTTTCGGTGTGCAGACCGGTCTGGACGCGCCCAAGCCGGGCGAATGTTTGAATCAATAAACCGGCACAAACCAGCAGAATCAATGCGATCGCGATCTCTCCCATAACGAGTCCATTACGGAGACGATGCTTGCGTTCGCCGCCGGTGCCGATTCGCGCACCTGTCTTGAGTGCGTTGTGAAGATCGACATGCGACGCCTGCCACGCCGGCACCAATCCAAAAATAACGCCTGTTCCGATGGAAACGAGCAAAGTGAAGGCGAGAACGGCGCCATCAAGTTGGATCGCGCCGATGCGCGGAATATTTTGCGGCACGGTCACGATCAGCGCATCAGTTCCCCACTTCGCGATGAACAGACCCAGTAAGCCGCCGATCCCGGCGAGCAACAAACTTTCCGTGAGTAATTGACGAACGATTCGCCTGCGACTCGCGCCCAGCGCCGCTCGCAATGCGATCTCCTTTCCGCGGACGGACGCTCGCGCGAGCATCAGATTCGCGACGTTGGCATTGGCGATGAGCAACACGCAAACGACCGCACCAAAGAGCACGTAGAGCGCGGTGCGCACGTCACCCACAAGGTCATCGCGCAACGGCGCGACGACGGCACCAAATTGTGTGTTCGTGTCCGGATATTGTTTTTCCAACGCTGCCGCGATCGTTCGCAGATCGGCTTCCGCCTGCGTCACGTTCACACCTGGCTTAAGGCGGCCGAATGCCAGAAGCATGTGATTGCCGCGCTGTTCTGTGCTTGGTTTCGTTCCGTCCGCGTTCGCTGCATCGTCCGCAAGCGTGACGTACATTTCCATTGCCGGCGTTTCGAAAGGGAATTGAAATCCTCGCGGCATGACACCGATAACCGTGTAGGAATGCCCCTGAATGCGCAGTGTCCGACCGATCGCGGCCTTGTCGCCATTAAAGAGCCGCATCCATAAATCGTGAGTGAGAACAACTTTGAATCCTCCCGGCCCGCCTCCGGCTTGTTCATCCTCCCGAACAAACGCGCGGCCGATCGCCGGCTTCACACCAAGGACGTCGAAGAATTCCGCGCTGACCTTTAGTCCCTTAAGATTTTGCGCACCTTGTTCGTTTACCAGCGCGTAACTGCCGCCGCGATAGCTCGCGATGCTTTGGAATGTGTGGTTTTGATTTCGGAAATCGAAAAAGTCCGGGTAAGAAAGCGAGTTGAACTGGTGAGATCTGTCCGGATCCTTCAGATTTGTGCTGCCAACAGCAACAAGCCGATCCGGAGACGGAAACGGCAGTGGCTTTAATAACACCGCGTTAACCACGCTAAAGATGGCGGTGTTTGCACCAATACCGAGCGCCAGCGTGAGCACCGCCACCAGAGTAAATCCAGGCGACTTCCGGAGCTGACGAAAAGCGAGTTTTAAATCATTCATATCATTCGCTGCGCAGCGCCTGAATCGGGTCGACAAGTGTCGCTCGGCGCGCCGGGAGCAGACACGCTATTACTGCGGTCGCGGCGAGCAGAACTGTTGCGCCGCCCAGCAGCACTGGGTCGTACGCCGAAACCTGATAAAGCTGCGAAGCAATTAAACGACCGATCGCGAAGGCCAATCCAATTCCGATGCCTAGCCCGATGAGGACCGGTTTCATTCCCTGGTTCACAACCAGACGCAACACGTCGCGCGTCTGCGCACCCAGCGCCATGCGAACTCCAATTTCTTCCGTGCGTTGCTCGACCGTGTAAGCGACTGCGCCGTAAATCCCGATGCTGGCGAGGAGCAAGGCGACTCCGGCAAAAATTCCGAGCAACCACATCATCAAACGCGCCTGGCCGAGCGCTTGCGCGACGACCGCGTCCATCGTTTGCGGTCCGGCGATGGCCAATCCGGGATTCACTTTTGCAAGCGCGGACTGCACCAGCTTGGTGACCGCATCCCCTTTTAGATTGCTGCGGACGGTGATGTTAACCAGTGGAAAATTATATTGCGCCCACGGTCGATAAAATTCCATACCTGGCGCCTCGGCCACTCGCACTGAGCGCACATCGCCGACGATTCCGACAATTTCCCACTGCTCTAAGGCTAAGAATAAGGTCTTTCCGATTGGATTCTCACCCGGGAAAACTTGTTTTGCACCGGCCTGACTGATCAGACAAACTTTCTGTCTGTCGGCGGTGTCGTGTTCATTGAAGTCACGGCCAGCCAGGAGTGGCACTCCCCAGGTCTTGAAGTATCCGGGACCAATCTCGTGACCGGGCACGATCTCACGCTTCTCGACTGGCGGAACATCACGATCGCCCCGCGCATAAAGATAACGACTGAAGCCAACCAACGGAATATCACCGCTAATAGTCGCACTCTCGAGCCCGGGAACACTACGAAACTCATGCAATGTTTGTTCGACAAAACGTTGACGCGACGGGCGGTCGGGGTACTGGGAGGTCGGCAGTGTAATCGCACCCGTCCAAAGATTCTGGGGACGGAAGCCAAGGTTCTGCTGGCTCAACCGGATGAAACTCGTGATGAGCAGCGCCGCGCCCGCCAACAAAGTGACCGAGAGGGCGACTTGGCCGCCGACGAGGATTTTTCGCAAGCGCTGCTGGCGCACACTGCCCCTCGTGCCGCGGCCGCCTTCTTTCAACGCATCAACCAAATCGGCGTGCAAAGCCTGAAGCGACGGATAAATCCCCGTCAAGAGACCGGTCAAGATCGACAACCCAATCGCAAATAGTAGAACTGGAATCGACAAACTGGTCGCGGTTCCCGTTTCCAACGGAAGAAAATTGGACGCCATCCTCGGGACCAACGGCATCAAATGCCATGCCACGAACGCGCCGCCCGCTCCCGCAATTACACTCACCAGCAAACTTTCGGCCACGAACAAACGGATGACGCTCGTGCGCGAAGCGCCAATTGCGATTCGCAACGCGATCTCGCGCCGGCGTCCACTGAAACGAACAAGCAATAGGTTGGCGACGTTACTGCACGCGATCAGCAAGACGAAACTCACGGCGGCGAAAAGTGTAGCGAAGCCTGCGCGAAAATTCCGGGTCACGTCTTCAGGCAAAGCCCGCAACGTCGTGACAAATGCGCTGTCGATGTTGTTCGGATATTGGACACGATAACTTTCTTCCAACGATGGCAATGCGGCGCGCGCTTGTTGAACGGTTACCCCTGGTTTCAATCGTCCGACAACTCGCAGAAAGAAGGAACCGCGCATCAACTGCTCATGACTGAAGCCGGGAAGCTGAAACGGTTTCGTCGTCCAAACTTCCGCAACCGGGTTGGCACCAAACCAGGCTGCGGGCATGTTTGGCAAAACGCCAACGATGGTGTGCAGCGTCCCATCGAGGGTGATGCTTCGACCGATCACGTTTGGATCGCGGCCCATTCGTTTTTGCCAGAAATTTTTCGTGACCAATGCGACGTCGGCGCTTTCCTCTTCTTCCGGCAGAAAATTGCGGCCAAGAATTGGGCGAACGCCCAGCAAATCGAAATAGTTGGAGGTCACTCGGCCGCCAAAAATTTGGACAGCGTCGCCAAGTCCGGTCAGCGTAAACGGAGAAGAATTCTGGGTGGCTGAATTCTCGGCGGCGAGACCCTCAAAAATCGTCTGACCGTCACGATAAAGTTGGTAACGCGGCGCCGATATTCCGACATCCTCCAAATCGCGTGCCTTATCGCTATTGTCGAGATGAACAACGCGCGATGGCTCCTCGAATGGCAAACCGCGCAGAAACAGATCGTTGACCAAACTAAAGATCGTCGTGTTCAGTCCAATACCGAGGGCAAGTGTCAGAACCGCAACCAGAGTAAACCCGGGCGATTTCCGAAGCTGACGAAACGCGAGTTTTAAATCATTCATGTCACTGAGTGCGTAGAGCCTGGATTGGATCGACGCGCGTGGCGCGCCGGGCTGGAAGAAGGCACGCCAATAGCGCGGCGAGCGCCAGAACAATCGCAGCGGCACCAAGCAAAAACGGGTCGTGCGGCGAAATGCGATAGAGCTGAGTGGCGAGCAGGCGGCCGATAGCAAATGTTGCTGCCAATCCAATAATCAAGCCAAGAATTACCGGGTTCATTCCCTGCCGAATGACGAGACGAAGCACATCGGATGCCTGTGCCCCGAGCGCCATGCGCACTCCAATCTCGCTGGTGCGCTGTTCAACCGTGTAAGCAACGGCCCCATAAATTCCAATGACCGCCAGAAGCAAGGCGATGGCGGCAAAAGTACCAAGCAACGCCATTGTCAAACGGCGATCACCAAGCGAGTCGCTGACGATAGCTTCCAGTGTGTTCGGCTGAATGATAGGGAGGTCATTGTCGACTTTCTTCAAGGCGACCCGCACAATCCCCGTAGTTGCTTCGGGCTTGGTGGTGCTACGCACGAGCACATTTAGAAACGGACTACTGCGTTGCGGCCAAGGCCGGTAAAATTCTACGTCGTTTGTTTTGGCTAAGTCTTGCGACCGCACGTCGCCAACGATGCCAACGACTTCGGCAGACGCGCCGGTGCCGTTGTCGGTTCCAAAAAGAATGCGATGGCCCAATGGATTTTCGTTCGCGAACATCTTCTTCGCAGTCGCGTTGCTCAAAATCACGCATGACGGATCGTTGACGCCGTCGTGCTCGCTAAAATCCCGTCCAGAAATAAGCGGGATGCTAAGCGTGCGAAAATAGTCAGGCGAAATACTGCGGGTCAGCCCAAGCGGTCGCTGGGTCAAGGGAACGGGATTTCCATCAGCCCGCGCATACGGTGACCTGGAGATGTCGCCAGACAACGGCACCGCACCCGTTACCGATACGGCTTCGACACCGGGCTGGTTTTGTAATTCCTCGATCAGGCGCTGGACAAAACGAGCTTGAGTCGCCGCATCAGGATATCGAGCAGGCGGGAGGGCAATTCCACCCGCCCAAATACGCTCCGAACGGAACCCGGATTCCTCTCCGCTCAGGCGAATAAAACTGGAGATCAGCATCGCGGCGCTCGCCACTAATGCTACCGAAAGTCCAACCTGCGCCGCGACCAAACCGCGCCGGAGACGATGTTGTCGATAGCCGCCGGTTGTTCCGCCGCCACCATCCTTGAGCCCGTCGACCAGATCGGCACGCGAGCTTTGCCAAGCCGGGTAGAGTCCCATGAGTAAACCCGTGATGACCGATAAGGCCAGTGTGAAAACAAACACCGGGAGATGCAAAGACACGCTGCTTTCCAGCGGAAGGTTCCGACCGGCCATGCGCGGAACCGCGGATACCGTCCAAAGCGCAAGACAGAATCCGGCGAGACCCGCAATAACACTGACCAACGTACTCTCCAGTACGAAAAGCCGCACAATGCTGCCGCGCTGTGCACCTATGGCCATGCGTAAGGCGATCTCGCGCCGGCGTCCGGTGAAACGCACTAGCAACAAATTTGCAACATTGCTGCACGCGATGAGTAACACAGCGCCTACTGCGGCCACGAGTGTCATGAAAGCGGGACGCAAATCGCCAGTCACATCTTCGGCAGCCGGCACTAATACCGATGCCCAACTGTTGTCCGGATTTTCCGGTCGCTCCTTTCGGTATCCCTGCTCAAGCGCCGGCATCGTGGCCTTCGCTTGTTGAATCGTCACGCCGGGTTTCAATCGCGCGACAGCACGCATGAAACTGACTCCGCGCATCACCCGATCTTTCGTGATGTCCGCAGGTTCGAATAATTTGTTGGCGAAAATTTCGGTGTCACGTCCAAACCAGGAGATCGGCAAATTGGGCAGTACACCAATTATCGTATTGGGCACTCCGTTCAGTGTGATGCTGCGCCCGAGTACGGACGGATCGGAGTTCAGGCGTTTGCGCCAGAAGTTTTCCGTCACCATTACGACATCGGTCTTCGATTCTTCATCTGGCAGGAAAGTACGTCCGAGTATTGGTCGAATGCCTAACAGATCGAAATAGTTGGCCGTCACATTGCGGCCAAACAACTGCACGGGTTCCCCGATCTCGGTCAGGATAAATCCGTTACCCCGATCCGCGGCGATGCTGGAAAAGGCCGTTTGCCCGTCCCGATAATACCAAAATTTCGGTACTGAAAAGGGCAGTTCCTTCAAGTCGCGTTCTTTCGCTTCACCATAGATACGAACCACCCGTTCCGGCTGATTGAACGGAAGGCGACGCAGGAAAAGATCGTGTATCAAACTAAAGATCGCGGTGTTCATGCCGATACCGAGCGCGAGCGTGAACACCGCAACCAAGGTGAAACCGGGTGATTTGCGGAGTTGACGGAGAGCAAACGTTACGTCGTGCATATCATTCGGTTCTCAGAGCGACAATCGGATCGACGCGTGACGCGCGGCGGGCCGGGATCCATGAAGCGAAGAACGTCGCGGCGAACAGAAGCGCGCCGATCCCCAGATAAATTCGCGGATCGATTCCTCTCACTTCGAAAAGGACGCTTTGTAATGCGCGCGAAAGAGAAACGGCTGCAACCAAACCAAACACCGAACCGATCAACAGCAATTTCAGACCCTGCCAAAGAACGAGCGCGCGAATCTGAGCCGGGCGCGCGCCAAGTGCCAGTCGAATGCCGATTTCACGGACGCGTTTGAGCGTGGTATAGGCGAGCAGTCCGTAAAGCCCGATAGTCGCCAGCACCAGCGCGAGCACGGCAAAAATAGAAAATAGAAAACTTAACAGCCGATGCGTTCCCCAAGTCTCCTGAACCCGATCCAACATTGGCCGAGCGTCGTACACCGGTTGATTCGGATCAATCGAGGCAGCGACATCGCGAATCGATTTACTCAGCGACGCGGTGCCCATGCTCGAACGCACGAAAAGACCAAGGGTCGTCCGTTGCGCCTGCGCTATCGAGCAATAAATCACAGGCAAGGGCGCCATTTCGTCGATCGCGTGAAACCGCATACGCGCTGTGACGCCAACAATCTCGCTCATCACCCAGCCTTCGTCATCGTTGCCTGCAGAAACGCCAAGGCGTTTGCCGATAGGGTCTTCTCCAGGAAAATATTGCTCCGCCATCGCTTGATCGATGATGATCACACGCTGCGAATCCTTTGTGTCCTGCTCGTTAAAAAGGCGGCCGCGTAGCAACGGGACCTTGAAGGTTTGAAAATAATCGCCGGTGACGACTTCGAGATCGGCGTTCAACATATCCGAAGGCTGCGGTCGTCCCTTCTCTTCTCGCCAGAAACCGGTTTGCCAGCCACCCATAAGCGGCGAATTCGAACCAATTCCCGCGCTTTGAACGCCAGGCAGCGCAGTAATTTTATCGAGCAGCGCCTTCGTGAAAGTGCCGATCTTTTCCCGACTCGAATAAGTTTTCCAAGGCAACTCCAGGCGGGCGGTGAAAAGGTTTCGCGGCTCATAACCGAGTTGAAGCGCCTGCATCTTCGAGAAACTTTCTAGAACCAGAGCCGCCGCGATCAGTAGAGTGAGAGTGAGCGCAATCTCACTGATGACCAGCCAGTCCCGCGCGCGCTTAGCCGAAGGCGGATCGCCGCTTCCTGCGGAGCCTGTTTTTAACGCGAGCTGAACATCAGCATGCGATGCGCGCCATGCCGGCCACAAACCGAAGAGCACGGTCGTAAGAGACGCGATCAAAAACGTGAAGCCGAGAACCGGCAGATCGAATGAGATTTGTTGAAATCGAGAAACGCCTCCCGGGCTTAACGCAATCAAACTATCGCGAACCCAAAGCGCGATGAAAAATCCGAAAACCCCGCCAACGAGCGCGATCAAAAAACTCTCGATCAACAACTTCTTGATGATTTGGCCGCGGGTCGCACCCATTGCAGCGTGAATGGCGAATTCTCTCGCGCGCGCTGCGCCTCGCGCGGCAAAGAGGTTGGCGAGATTAGCGCATGCGATCAGTAACACCAAGCCCACCGCGCCGAGAAGCAATCCAAGATTGGTCCGATATTTGCCAACCAGATTTTCCAACAACGGTGTAACGACAGCGGTCTCCTGTGCGTTCGTATCGGGATAGGTTTTTTCCAAACGCGCCGCGATGGTCTTCATCTCGACCCGCGCTTGATCGACACTCACGCCGGGTTTGAGCTTTCCCCAGACGTAGATCATCGGATGGACGAACCGCTGCATCCATACCGCGTTATTGCTCCTTCGCATCAACGACAACCACGCGTCGGAGTCCTGGGGCGACGTCATTTGCCGCGGCATGACTCCAATGACCGTGTAATTTTGGTCGTGCAGCGTAATCGATCGGCCGATCACGCCTGGATCCCGATTGAATGCGCGCTGCCAAAGCCGATCGCCAATCACGACAACAGGCGGGGCGCCAACCTTGTCTTCATCTTCGCTGAATATCCGGCCAACCTCTGCGTTAATTCCGACAATGTTGAAGAAATTTCGCGTGACAAAAGCGCACGCAATGTGCTCTGGATCGCGACCAGGGATGCCGCTGAGATTTCGCGATTCCTTGTGTGTGGCAGCAAGGTGTTCAAAAACCGTGTTGTCATTTCGCCAGTCGAAATAGTCAGGTAATGCAACCGAATAATCCTGTCCCGGTCCGGAAGATTCGTTCAGTATCATGATTCGGTCGGCATCCGCGTACGGCAGCGGACGAAGCAGAACCGCGTTGACGACGCTGAAGATGGCCGTGTTCGCGCCGATCCCGAGCGCCAGCGTGACGACGGCGATCAATGTGAACGCCGGTGAATTGCGGAGTTTCCGGAATGCGAATCGGATCTCGTTCATGGCTGATGAGCTTGCATTCCTTCGATCATTCGGTTCGAAGCGCGATGATGGGATCGACACGTGTGGCGCGACGCGCTGGCAGGCAGCAGGCGATCAAAGCGACAAGCACCAGCGAAAACACGGCTGTAACTACAGCTCCGACATCAATTGCGCCGACGTTGTAAAGCAGAGACATCAACACGCGACCCGCAGCGACTGCTCCGATCAGTCCAATTCCAATGCCTATTGCAATCAGTGTCATGCCCTGCCCGAGCACGAGCTTGAAAATGTTTCTGCGCTCCGCGCCGAGCGCCATCCGAATGCCAAGTTCGCGGGTGCGCTGTGTGACGGTTAGCGCCATCACACCGTAAAGACCGACGCTCGCGAGGACGAGCGCGAGCACGGCAAAAGCGCCTAACAATACCATCGTCAAGCGGCGCGTCGCCAAACTTGAAGCGATGGCTTCCTCCATGGTGGTGATGCGGCCGATCGGCTGGTCGGGATCCAGCGATTCCACTTCACGCTTCACCGCGGTCACGATTGGAGCGATGTCGCGCAGGCTTGTACGAACATGCAGCTGGTTTTCCGGCTGCGGGTCCTGCGATGCCAAAACATATTCCTCCACGAGATGCAGCGACTCCACATTCAATTCGCCGGGAGCTTCATTGCGGGTTCGAGGGACAACACCCACGATGGTCATCGGCGGCGCGTGTTCGTCCAGCGTGTCGTTGTCATCGATGTGCTGTCCTATGGGATCTTTGCCGGCGAAATATTTTTGCGCGAATGACTCGTCGATGATGATCGAGCGCGAGTGTCCTTTTTCACCGGGCAAATCCTCCGGACCAAATTGGCGACCCCGAAGAATTGGCATGCGCATAACGCGAAAATAATCGGGCGAAACCACGCTGGTCTCCGCAGTTGGCCTTTGGTCGGACGGAACCGGCGGAGTGCCCGTTACATGGAAGTAATTGTCGTTTTCCGTGTCATCGAACGGGCTGTTCGAACTGATCGCCGCAGCCTCGACGCCCGGAATACTTTGGACACGTTGCAACAATTGCGTCCAAAACGCGTTCTTCTGCTCACCTGTTTTGTACTTCGCCATTGGCAACGAGATTTCGAAATTAACAACGCCCCGTGGTTCAAAACCGAGCGCCGCGTTCTGCGCGTGCCAAAAGCTCTTCAATGTCAGTCCTGCGCCCGCGAGCAGAACAATCGCAAGCGCGGCCTGCATGACCACCAAACCGGACCGCATGCGTTGCCTGTTTAAGCCATCGCTCGAACTGCGACTGCCTGCTTCGTGTAGCGCGAATGAAATGGATTCAGAATGGGAGATTCGCCAGGCCGGCCAGACACCAACAAGGACGCCCGCCAGCACACCGGCGAATGTGGTGAAGGCAAGCACAGGCAAATCGATTTTCGCCTGATGAAACCGCGGCACGTTTGGCGGTGTCAGTGCCAGAATCGCATCCATGCACCAAACCGTCAGCAACACTCCGGCGACCGCTCCGATTACCGCGATCAATATGCTCTCGACGAGTAACTGCCGCGCGATGCTCCAGCGGCTGGCGCCTAGCGCAGCGCGGACCGCGATTTCTCGCGCGCGAGCCAACGCGCGAGCGAATTGCAGGTTTGCAACATTTGCGCACGCGATCAACAGCACGCATACCACAGCGGCAACGAGTAGATTCAAGCTGGCGCGATAATCGCCGACTGTTGTTTCAAACAGTGGCCGCAGTCTCACTCGCCGGCCCGCATTGCTTTGCGGATATTTTTTCTCCAGATCGGCGGCGATCGCGTTGAGATCGCTCGCCGCCTGCGAGAGCGTCACACCCGGTTTGAGCCGGCCAAGTCCTGACCAGCCTTGATGGTAATCTCGCGCTAGCATCCATGGTTCCTTTGCAATTTCGCTGAGCGCCAGCAGCACGTCAGGATTACGGCCGAATTGCAATTCAGCGGGAAACACTCCGATGATCTCGCGCTGTAATCCGTCGATGAGCACGTGCCGGCCAAGGACCGAGGGTGAAGCAGCGAAATCATGCCGCCAAAGGTTTTCGCTGATCAGCGCCACGTTCGGCGCACCCGCTATGTCGTCTATTGCGCTTAAATCGCGGCCGATCTTTGGCTTTAACCCCAGCACGGAAAGAAATCCGGAGCTTGCGCGGACACCGCGGACACGCTCCGGCGAACCGAGCCCAGCGCCGAGCGAAAAATTGAACGATTCCCGTCGGACTAGCGCAATGTCGGTAAAGCTTTGCTGACCGGCGTGCCAGTCGAGCCAGTTCATGTAGCCAACTGCGCCATTGTCAAAAATGCGTGACGATTCGCGGAGGACGATCAGTTTGTTGGCATCAGGATACGGCAGCGGCCGCAACAGCACTGCGTTAACAACGCTGAAGATCGCGGTGTTCGCGCCAATGCCGAGCGCGAGTGCGAATACGGCAATTACGGTGAAGCTCGGGTTCTTTACGAGCTGTCGAACCGCGTACCGAAGATCGTCTAGCATCTGATTGGTCTCCGCGGATCATTCATAACGGAGCGCCGCCACAGGATCGACGCGCGTGGCACGACGCGCAGGAACGAAACAGGAAAGCGCGGCAACGATTGTCAGCAGACCTGCGACGGCCAAATAAATCGAAGGATCAAGCGCGTTCACTTTGAAGAGGATGTTGCGCAAAGCCGCCGCAACCAGGACTCCGAGCAACAAGGCGGCAGCGCCGGCACCTAGCACAAGTCCGATCACCAATTGCCAGGCTCCCTGCGTCATCACCATCCGGAAAATCCGGCGCGCATCCGCTCCGAGCGCCATTCGAATTCCAAATTCCTGTGTCCGCTGGCTTACAGAAAAACTCATCACGCCATAGAGACCAACGGCGGAGAGAAGGAACGCAACGCCACCAAAAATCGCGAACAGACTAACGACGATGCGATTGCCGGACAGGGTTTCGTCATGCAACCGGGCGGGTGTGCCGGGAAAATAAATCGGTACGTCCGAATCAAGCTGAGTGACTGCTCGTGTCAGCGCAGTTCCGAGCGCTTCCGCATGCTGGCCCGCTCGTGGCCGAACCAGAACCGTGCAGAATTGAGTCGCCGGCGACGCGCCCAGCAACGGCATAAAAAAGCCTGCGGAATCCGTTTGCTGATCGAACGGTCCCTGCATCAAAGTGTCGGGAACAACGCCCACAATGGTTCGCCACGGCGCCGGCTCACCAGGGTTGAAAATGCGGACCTGGTGTCCCAGCGCGCTTTGGTTTCCCCAATGCTTCCGCGCAAAACTCGCGTTTACGATCGCGACCGGTTGTTTTGTATCGGCATCGTCGATCGTGAAATCGCGACCTTCCAAGATCTTCAGACCGAGCGTCGAAAAATAGTTGTCCGAAACAGATTCAAAGTTTCCGCGGGGTCGATCGCGGTCGGTGAGATAATTCTGGCCGTCAACTTCGTACTGGCCGCCACCGGCAAACGTCATTCGGAAGCGATCACTTAGCGCTGCCGATTCGAACTCCGGGTTGGCGCGCAATTCCCGAACGGCACGCTTGAAGAACTCGCGGCGTCCATCTTCGGTATACGCGCCTTCCATCAGTGCCATCCGCGCGCTGTAAATAGCGTTCTCATCGTAGCCATAGTTCAGCTGAAGCTGATTTCTGATCGATCTGATCTCGAGCGTTGCTCCAATCAACAGCGCCGCGGTAAGTGCGATCTGTCCGATCACAAGCAGCCGCGTGATGACGTTGACCAACCGACTGGTATTCCCTCGCCCGCCTTCCTTCATCATCTCAGCTGCATTGCTGTGAGCACTGATCAACGCCGGAACGAGGCCGGAAACGAGCGTCGCGACCAGGGTGATAGCGACAGTGAACGCGAGTACTCGGGCGTCGATTGTAAATTGAATCCAGTACGGCAATCCGAACCCGGCCGGCTGCGCATCCATGGCGCGCGTCAGCATGTCGATGCTCCAATAGGCTAGAAGAATTCCAGCGATCGCTCCGAATACCGCGACCACAAGACTTTCCGTCAACATCTGCCTGACCAGCCGCCAGCGTGTTGCTCCCAGCGCGCCTCGAATCGCAAGTTCTTTTGCTCGTAATGCGACGCGGCCGAACTGCATGTTCATGACGTTCACGCACGCGATCAACAAAACGAGAATAACTGCAGCCAGCATCGCCCAGACGGTCTGCCGAAACTGAAGACCGACCAGCGAAAGCGCCAGCGACTTCACCGTCGCCGATGTGAAATTCTGGTTCGTCTTCGGATATTCCCGCGCCAACTGGCGGGCAATGGTTATGAATTCCGCATTCGCCTGATCGAGAGTGACTCCTGGTTTGAGTCGGCCCATGACCGCCGGTGCGGCATTGTTCGGACCGATAACGAGCTGGCCGCGCGGTATCGGCGGAAATTGATTGTAAAGCGGCATCCAGAGCTGCTCGAGATTTGGGAACTTATAATTCGGCGGCATGACGCCGATGATCGTTGCCGGTTTGCTATTAACCCGGACACTTTGTCCGACGATGTCGGGATCGCCGTTGAAATCCCGTTTCCAAATTTCGTTGCCGAGAATGATGACCCGTTCCGCGCCCGGTTTGTTGTCATCCGCGGTGAAATCGCGCCCAAGAATCGGCGATACCCCGGTAATCTTAAAAAAGTCTTCGGTGACGTAGCCGCCGTTATAGCGTTGCGGATTGCTCTTGTAGGTAACGTTTATTGTCGATCCACTGAGATAGCCGGCCATTAAAGAGCAGGACTTCTGTGCGGCCTTCAAATCTTCGTAATCCTGTGCTGTCGGAATCACGCCGAACCCGAAATTGTTGTTTTGGTCGGTCGCTTTCGGATCAATCAGCCCGACCGTCACCAACTGCTCCGGATGCGGAAATGAAAGTCCGCGCAGTGCGACTGCGTTAACTACCGTGAATTGCGTTGTAGCGCCGCCGATGCCGAGGGCGAGTACGAATACCGCCAGAAGAAAAAACGCTTTGTCCTTCCGCAAAACGCGAAGGCCGATTCGAACATCTTGTCCAAACGTATCTAGAGCCATGGCAAGTTCCTCCCGCTATTTGTTAACGATCCATCCGTCGCGCAGTTGAATGACGCGTTTCCCATACGAAGCGTTTTTATCCGAGTGTGTGACCTGCACGATGGTCACGCCTTCATCATTGAGCTTTCGAAACAGCTCCATGATTTCTTCGCCCTGACCCGAGTGCAGGTTTCCGGTGGGCTCATCGGCGAGCAAAAGCTTGGGCTCGGCGATGATTGCCCTGGCTACACCTACGAGTTGCTGTTGTCCGCCAGATAACTGACGCGGATACAAATCCTTTTTCCCAACGATCTGAAAGCGGTCGAGCGTGTCCGCTACCAGCGCAGCGCGCTCGCTTTTGCTGTAGCGGCGGTAGGACAGCGGGATTTCCAGGTTCTCGTAAACCGTCAGATCGTCGAGCAAATGATATTGCTGAAACACAAAACCGATCTGCTCGTTCCGCAGCGTGGCGCGCTCTTTCGGCTTCAAATGATGCACTGCGGTTTCGTTCAGAAAATATTCGCCCTCCCAGCCGTGATCGTGCATCCCGAGGATGTGCAGCAACGTCGATTTGCCCGCGCCAGACGGCCCCATGATCGAAACAAATTCGCCTTCGGCGATGTCCAGATCGATATCGCGCAGGACGTAGAAAAATTTTTCTTTACCTAACAGGTATCTGCGTTCGAGATGGCGGAGTTTGATCATAAGTTGTCATGTATTGTGGCCGAGCACGACCATTGGGTCGGCCCTGGTAGCGCGCATTGCGGGCAGATAACTCGCGGCCAGTGCGATCGCGCCGAGTAGAACGGTCACCAGCGCGAATGTCGCGGTGTCGAAGGCGCTCACGCTGTAGAGCAATGCTTGCAACGTATGCGTGCTTATTAACGCAACAAAAAGGCCAACGATTGTTCCGGCTGAAATCAGCTTGAGCGAACGGATGAGAACGAGTTTCAGTACGTCACTGCGTTGAGCGCCGAGCGCCATTCGGACGCCGAGTTCGTGTGTGCGTTGAACGACAAGAAACGACATGACGCCATAAATCCCGACGCCCGCCAGCAGCACCGCAACGCCCGCAAAGACGCTAAGCAAAACGACGGAGAGCCGTCGTGGCGCAACCGAATCAGCAATCAGATTTTCGAAACTGCGAACGTTCGCGAGAGGCACGGCAGGATCGATTGCCTGGATTTCGCGCCGGACCGCTGCAATCAAAGTTTGCGGGTCTTGGTTACTCCTGACCACGTAAATCGTCGTAAAATACGCGCGCTGGGCGAAAGAAACGTACATCTCCGGCTTCGGATCGATATCCAATCCGAAATGACGCATATCGCCGACAATTCCCACGATGGTGATCCACTTCGGATCGTCAGACATCCCTCCCATTACGATCCGTTTGCCCACGGCATCCTCGTTAGGCCAGAATTTCTTCGCGAATGCCTGATTAACGATAATGACGAGAGGCGCATCCGCCTTGTCGGCATCGGCAAAAAACCGGCCTTTGATCAATGGAGTCCCAAGCGCACGAAAGTAGTCTGGCGAGACCTCGCGCAGTTCTTCATCCGGGCTCGGAGTGTTTTTGTCTGAGGGGCGCCCTTCAATTGCAAAAGACGAATCGCTGTTCGTCCCGGCAAGCGGCAGAATCGTGCTGAACCCCGCAGCCTGCACCCCCGGTAACGCAGCGATTCGGCGTTGCGCTTCGTTGTTGAAGCGGATGATCGACGGATCGTCCGGATATTGCGTCTTGGGCAGCGAAATCTCGAACGTGAGCGCATTACGCGGATTGAAACCCGGATTCACGTTTTGCAGGCGCGCAAAACTTTTGATGAGAAGCCCCGCGCCGCTGAGCAGGACTAGCGCGAGCGCAACTTCGGCAATAACCAGTCCGTTGCGCAAACGATTGCGTCGCGTGCCTACCGTCGAATTTCGGCCACCTTCCTTGAGTGCCTCGGTAAGCTCCGGCCGCGAACTGGCCAGACCGGGAGCGAGACCGAAGATGATTCCCGTGCCGACGCAAATTGCCAGCGTCACGCCCAACACCACGAGATCGACATTCACTTCACTCAGACGCGGCACAGTTTGCGCGCCGATTGTTTTCAATAGCTCGACCCCCCATAGCGCCAGAAGAACACCAGCCGCGCCGCCGATCAGTGCGAGTAACACGCTCTCGGTGAACACTTGTTTCAGTAACCGCATCCGACCTGCACCGAGCGCCACGCGAATTGCAATCTCGCGCTCGCGCGCCGCCGCGCGCGCAAGCAACATCGTGGTGAGATTTGCGCATGCAATCAGCACCACGAGAAAGACGGCGCCAAGCAGGATCAGCAGAGCGGGACGCATACCAGCGACTGCCAAGTCCTGCAGCGGGAATATGTCGCCGCCAAAACTGTTGTCCTGGCTGTAATTGTTCGTGTGTTCGCGGCGCATCTGCGCGTTGATCGTTTCAATTTCCGCCTGCGCCTGCGCGGCTGAGGTTCCCGAGCGCCAAGCGTCCGACAATCCAGAAACTCCGGGAGTAACGCGCTTTCATCTCGTCATCGGTGAACGCGAGTGGCTTCCAAATTTCTGCACGCCCGCCAAATTGGCCGCCGCTGCCGAGATTGAAAAGCTGGAGCGGAAATTCGAAATTTGCGGGCATCACGCCTACAACGGTGAAATTTTTGCCATTGAGAAGAACCTTCGTCCCGATGATCTGCGGATCGCCATTGAAACGACGCTGCCACAGCCGCGCGCTGATAATCACGACATCGTCGCGGCCCAGAGTACATTTCTTCCGGCTGGAAAAATCGGCCTTTGATTGGTGAAACACCAAGCAACGGCAACAGGTTTGCAGTGACAGTCGCCCCTGTGATCCGCTCGGGTCGATCCTCACCAGCGAGATTGAAATTCGTGTAGCCGAACGCACCGAGCTTTTCAAAACTGTGCGCACGAGTTTCGTAATCTTTGAACTCCGGTGGAGAGACCGGAATCCGCTCAAGATTTTGAGACCTGAAATGCTGAAGGAGCAGCACGAGTTGCTGCGGGTCGCGGTAAGGCAACGGACGAACAAGCAGGCCGTTAACCAGGCTTAGTACAGCGGTCGTCGCGCCGATAGCGAGCGCAATAGTGAGAACGGCTATCGCCGTGAAGGCCGGTTGCTTGATCAATTGGCGTAAAGAAAATCGGATGTCTTTGAGCATAAAAACGTCGCGTTTAACTCATCATTCTTCACGCAAAGCTTGAACCCGATCGCACTGCGTGTGCGACGGTTGGGAAGGATCTTGGGAAAGCGTTTGCATTGGTGGTCATTGGTACCGAAGCGCTTGGACCGGATTTAACGTGGCCGCGCGGCGGGCTGGTAGCCAGGTCGCGATCAGGGCGGCGACGGCAAGCAAAACTGGCGCGGCGGTAAATGCGAATGGATCGAGTGGGCCAACTCCGTACAAGATTCCGCTGAGTATTTTTCCAGCCGCGGCAGCGAGAAGAAGGCCAAGCAAGATGCCATAAAGAAGCATGATGGAACCTTCCCGCATGATCATGCGCAATACCGTTCCACGCTGGGCACCGAGCGCCATTCGGATGCCAATCTCACGCGTGCGCCGTGCGACCGAATAAGCTTTGACTCCGTAGAGACCAACTACGGCGAGACCAAGCGCAAGTCCCCCAAAGATGGAGAACAACGCCGCGCCGGCGCGAACAAGCCAAAGATCCAGGTTCGAATCGAGATACTGGGAAAATGTTTGCAACGAAATGATTGGGAGTGAGGGATCGACATCGCGCGCTGCACGACGCAGAGAGTCGGCCGTGATGGCTTCGGATCCCGGGGCGAGCGAACGGAACCGAACAAAAAAGGAAACGTCACTTTGGAAACCACGCGCAAACGGCAGATAGATCGCACCATCCGGCTCTTCGCTCGCAAAAAGTTGGTGTCGGGTTACAGGCACGATCCCGATTATTTCGATCGTCTCGTCTTGCGTCCCTTCTTTACCGAACTCGGCGCTCGGTGCAGGGGTGGAGGCTCCGTCACGCTTTGTTGACGGCGTATTCTCGGCCGCATACTGAACGCGTTGCCCAAGTGCGTCACCGTCCGGCCAAAGTTTTTTGGCTAGAGGCTCATCAATGATTGCCACCCTTGGACCTGGTTGCGTCGCTTCCGCCTCAGTGAAGGCGCGACCACGCAGCACCGGCAATCCCACGGTCGAAAAATAATTCGCGCCGACGCCGTTCCAGGCTGCCTTGAAAGCAAGACCTTCAGCGGCGGTTCGCGGCATGGCGTCCGCACCAGGATTTACACCCGCGCGTTGAACATTCTTCTCGGAAGAAGTTATCCCGAACGGAACAGTTGCCGAAATGCTCACGTTTTCTACGCCCGGCAGCGCTGCCAGGCGCGCGTTCAAGTTTTGATAAAGTTCCTGCGCGCGGCTCGGTTCGTACCCAGCGAGACTCGCGTCAACCTCGAGAAGGTAGCTCGCGCCCGGTTTTAGCCCGCTATCGATGGCCGCGGCTTTGCCCGCGCCGCGCACAAATAAAGCGGCCGCGGTCAGTAGCGCGAGCGAGAACGCGATTTGGACCACGACAAGCGGGTTGCGCGGCAAAAATTTCCAGCGACGTCGCATCACATCTTCCCCGGAATGTTCTTTCAGATCGGTGATGACCGCGTTGCGCGAGATCTTTAAGGCCGGCCCGAGCGCAAACATCAGTGTGCCGAGGAGGCAAAATCCAAACGTTGCAGCCAAAATTGCGGGGTTTGCTCCGGTAGACCACACGATCTCGAAAGGCATGAACTTGCGCATTGAGCCAATCAGCAGATCAGACGACCACAATCCAACAATGAGCCCACCTACTCCGCCGAGCAGCGCCAGCACAAAACCTTCGCTGAGAAGCTGGCGCACGATCCGCCAACGGCTACCGCCAAGCGCGAGGCGAATCGCGATTTCTTTCCGGCGCGCTGTGCCGCGCGCGAGCAACATGTTTGCGAGATTCAGGCAGGCCACGAGGAGCACCACCACCGCCATCCCGAGCAATAACGGCGCGATCGGTTTCACGCCGCTGGCAGCCGCTGGATTTGTGCTTACCGCAATGCGCGACACCGGTGCAGTGATGAACGTCTGGTTCTTCTGCTCGACCGGGTATGCTTTTTCCAAATTGGCCGCCAGCCCTTCAAGCGCAGGCTTGGCCGCAGCGGCCGACATCCCCGGTTTTAGCCGTGCGATGATGCGCAACTGGGTGCCATTGCGATCGGCCATGGGGGTCCTTGTCTTCGATCCAAAATCGTTCGCGACCCGATCGTAAACGCTGATCGGCAACCAAACTTGCGGTGACAAAATCTGCAGCGTGCCGGCGAAACCTTTCGGCGTGATTCCAACGATCGTAAACGGCCGGCCGTTGATCAAAACCTGCGAGCCGAGCACGGCTGGATCGAGATTATGTTTCTGCCAGTAACTGTAACTCACGATCGCGACCGGCGCGTTGCGACCGGGCGTTTCCTCTTCCGGTAGAAATGAGCGGCCTCGCGCCAACGGAACACCGAGCACTGAGAAATAGTTCGAGCTGACGATGGCGGCGAACGAACGGTGGATATCGCCCTTCTCTCCCAAGCCGACCAGCGCAAGGTTGAAACTCATTGCATCGCTGAAGACTCGGTTCTGCTCGCGGACGTCGAGATAAGTCGGATAAGAAAAACCACGAAATTTTTTCGGATCTTTATTGTCCTGGGAAAAAAGCTGCACCATTTCGTGCGGCTTGGCGTAAGCAGGTGGCGCAAAGAAAAGCGTATTCACCAGGCTGAACACGGCCGTGTTCACGCCAATGCCGAGTGCGAGCACCGTGACCGCCGCAATCGTGAAACCTGGGGCCTTAAATAACTGTCGAACAGCAAATCTAAGGTCCCTGACCATTTTCGGTCTTCCTATGCCGCAATCCGATCTTCCACGACGCGACCGTCGAATAAATGCACCGTGCGATCTGCATGCTGCGCGAAACGTTCGTCGTGCGTAACCATGCAAATCGTAGCGCCGCCCTGGTGCAGTTCGCGAAGCAGATGCATGACCGCTTCGCCGTTGTGCGAATCGAGGTTACCAGTCGGCTCGTCGGCAAGCAGAATCGCTGGCCTGCCTGCAAGCGCGCGCGCAACTGCGACGCGTTGTTGTTGACCGCCAGAGAGCTGACTCGGGAGGTGTTTTGCCCGATGCGCCATGCCTACGCGCTCCAGTGCTTCTGTCACGAGTGCCTTGCGGTCGCTGGCACTGGTACCGCGATATGTGAGTGGTAATTCGACGTTCTCAAAGACCGTGAGGTCGCCGATCAAATTGAAACTTTGAAAGATGAAACCGATTTCGCGATTACGAACGCGCGCGCGTTGCGCAAATGAAAGATTCGCAACCTCGTGACCTTTCAGAGCGTAACTACCATCGGAAGGAGTATCCAGCAGACCGAGAATCGAAAGCAGCGTCGTCTTTCCGCAGCCCGACGGTCCCGCGATGGAAATATATTCGCCTTCGCGGATGTCGAGATGAATTCCCGAAAGCGCGTGCGTCTCTACTTCGTCAGTGAGAAACACTTTGGTCACTGCGGCGAGCCGGATCAACGGAGTGAACCCGTTTCCATCGAACTCGTTGGTCGATTCCTCTGCAATTACTTCAGTCGATTTCATGTTGTTCATGTTGCTTTGATTGTTTCAAATCAAAAATCAGATTCAAAAATCAATGGTTAGTTCAGTCGAATTCGATCGTGCGAATCCCACGCACTCGTATCAGAAAGGATGACCTGATCCCCCGGTTGAAGACCATCCAAAATCTGAATCGTGTTAACTGAGCTTTTGCCCAACTTCACCGGAGTGCGCGCGGCTTCTGAAGTGCCGTTCACGATTTTGAACATTCCGACGGTGTTGTTTTCCTGACCGAACGCCGGACGACCGACGTAAATTACGTCATCCAGATGCTCGAGCTCGATAGTTCCATCCACGCTGAGATCTGGACGCGCGCCTTTCGGCAACGCCTCGTCAAACGCGACTTCAACATTTACCGTCCCCTGCTCTACGGCAGGGTCAACGCGCGTGACGTGACCGTTCGCCACACCATTTCGAGTGTCGACGACCGCTTTCTGGCCGATCTGAATGTCTTTGGCCTGCGTCTCGGCAATTTTTACCTGCGCCTTTAGCTTTGTCGGATCAGCGACGCGCGCGAGGTTGTCGCCGACTTTCATCCGCTGTCCAATTTGCACCGGCAATTGTTGCAGAACACCGGACATGCCTGCGCGGACATGCAATGCTTCACGTTGATCAGCTTTCAGCTTGGCAAGTTCTTTGGCCTGATCTACCACCGCCTGCTTCGATTCCAGCTGAGGATCGATGGACTCGTGCGCAAAGTTCAGCCGCTTTTCTTCGATCTCCTTGCGGTTCGCCAGTTCGGCCTCTTTGATTTTTGACGTCTTGTATTGCAGTTCGGCAACCAAACCGTTCTTCGCCAACTGATCGTTCGTTTCGCGTTCCATCTTCGCCTGCTCGTAATCCGATTTCGCTTTGGCTGTAATTGCTTCCTGATCCAGCAACTCGCGCTGCAAAGTCGCACGCGACGTGACTAAATCGGCTTCAGCAGCACTGGCCTTTGACTGGGCCTCACTAGCGCTTTGTTCCAATTCAGGACTGGTCATTTCCAAAATCACTGAGTCCGGATCCACATGTGTTCCAGGCCAGATATTTATTTTTTCTACGCGGCCTTCAGTGTTTGTCGGAATCCAGCGAATATCTTCCGGGATTAGAGTGCCGAGCCCCCGCACCTGTCGCACCATTGGACCGCGCTTGACCGTATCGACCCAAACGGTCGACCGATCGACACTCGGCACGGCTGGTTTCAAACGCGAAATTGCAATTGTGGCCAGGATCAATCCGAGCACGGAGCCACCGATGATCATGATGCGGCGCTTGCGTTTTTTCGCTGCAATGCCGGTGCGCGGTACGTCCATCGAGGAAAGATTCGGTGCAAATCCCGACGGACGCACAATCCTTTGATCTGTTGGTTTTCGTTCTGGAATCACGGTTTCGCTTTGGTCAGAACAGCGGGAGAACGCGAAGCAGGTGAGCCACCGCGAACACACCGGCCATGATCGGCATTACCGCCATGACGATGAGCGTGCCCGCCACCGCGGCTTCAGTCACAAACTCGCGGTTCGATTCCGCGTCGAAATAATCCCTGCTGATATCGCGCAACGAGTTGGATCTCTTTACGCACGGCGCGCTCGAAGGATTTAGCCTCGGCGCCTGGTAACAATACTCGACGAGCGGAAATTTCTTTTCGCCCGGTCGTTTGGTTTCGGATGGTTTCATGTTTTTCTGTTACCTCCTACATTTAGAAGCAGTTGGTGTGGTTGCTGGATTCAAAAACTTTCTGGACTCCCCTTAATGCAGTGACTGTGCCAACCCGGAAACTAAAGTGATAAAGCGTTGATATTCAGCGACTAAAACTTTTTCCTCCTCTATGGAAGCTTCCGTAGACGAACCGCTTCCGGGACTGCGTCGTCCCAAGTTCGGGACGCTTTTCCAAGGGAACGCACAGGATACGCGTGCGCTCCGCAGCGGGTTACTTCGGTAGGCGCAGCAAAGCTTGCGCGCCTTGGTGATTCTCTCGATTCATGAGCATCAAAGTGCCGTCGTGCGCTTCGGCAATTTGACGGCTCAAGGGCAAACCAATCCCGGAACCTTCCGGCTTCGTGGTAAAGAAAGGAACGAAAAGATTGGCGGGATTCATGATGCCCGGTCCTTCGTCTTCAACAATGATCTCAACGCAATTTCCTCTCTCACGCCACCCGAGCGTAACGTTTCCCTGCGTCTCAAGCGCGGCATCAACAGCGTTGTGCAACAGATTGATTAACACTTGTTCAATCTGCGCCGCATCCGCGCGAATGATTGCTTTCGGACCGCTCCGAACTTGAACTTTCAGCCTGGGTTCCAAATCGACGACACGTTGTATCAGGCTGGTAAGATCGATTTGTTGTTTTTGAGGCGGAGGAAGTTTTGTCAGACGTGTGTAAGCCTGCAGGAAACGGCTTAACGAATCGGCGCGCGAGGCGATGGAGTTCAAGCCGGAGCTTGCATCCTCTTTCCAATCCGTTGGAAGAGGCTTGCGCCGCAGCAGCGACTCCAGACTTGCGGCCAGTGATTTGATCGGCGCCAACGAGTTGTTCATCTCATGGCCGAGCACTCGCACGAGTCGCTGCCATGCGCGACGTTCCTCTTCGCGCAGGGTGCGACTGAGATCCGTTAGTACGAGCAATTCGTGCGGCAGACCCTGTTCGCGAAATGTGCTCCGGCCAATGCCCCACCGGCCTGAACCGCCCGGAAAACTCAAGGTCAGCGGTTCGTCGTCGTCCGCACGGAAACAAGCATCAAGCCCAAGTTCCTGCGCTCTTTTGCCTAACAACTTGTCCATCGGTCGGCCTAGTAAAGTTTCGCCGGCGCGATTGATGAGACGGAGACGCCGGTCGGGATCAAAGGTAAAAATTGCCACATCGATTTCGCTCATGATCGTGCGCAACAGCGCGGTCGCTTCAAAGGCCCCCAAGCGTTGCTGACGCAATGTTTCGCCGAGCGAATTCACCTCGAGCAAGACTTCTCCCAAAGCGCTGTCTTCGCGAGCGCCCCTCGCACGAATCGAGTAGTCGCCCTCTCTCAATGCCGCCAGCAGGTTAGAAAGAGTTTGCAATGGACGAACAGCGTGTTCGCGCGTGCTCCAAATGAATGAAGCCATGCAGCCAACGATCAGAATCGTAAGTGTCCACTGCACTTTTGGTGTGTGATCGCCAAACCAAAGGAGCGCCAGAGCAATGATCAGCGCGGGCGCGACCGCGACAAAAGTGAGCCAGGTGATCTTTCCTTCGTAGGAAAGCCGCGCCGTTTTTTTTATTTTCCGCACCATCAGAATTGCAATCGACAACCAGCGAACCGTAATGCGAAAGCAGCATTGGACGGAGCTGCAAAAGCGGCGTCAAACCGCCGCACTCCAAAGCGCGCTGCGCGCGCAAGACAATTCAATCGGCAACTCCGACGTTTTGTCGCGAGCACGCGAACAGATTCGGTGTCGGCAATGGGCAATCGGCAATTCTCAAAGACCATATTGTTGCAAGCGCCGGTAAAAAGCGCTTCTGCTCAAGCCGAGTGCCTCCGCGGCCTTCCGCGCGTTACCATCATTACGGGCCAGCGCTTTCTTGATCAGAAATGCCTCGACCTCTTCGAGGCTCATATCCTCAAGGTTGCGCGACTCGGAAACGCCAGTCGTTAGGCCTAAGTCGGTTGAGTGAATTTGACGGTCTTTCGTCATCAACACGGCGCGCTCCACGACGTGATCGAGTTCCCGGATGTTTCCAGGAAACCGATGCTGCAGCAGGCGCTCGCGCGCGCTTTCATCGAAACCAGCAACCTGTTTGCGATAACGCTCCGCATGTTGGCGAAGAAAACTGTTCGCCAGCGGCATGATGTCTTCGCGCCGATCGCGCAACGGCGGTAGTTCGATCTGAATTGTGTTGAGCCGAAACAGGAGGTCCTGCCGAAAACGACCGGCCGCGATCTCATTCTCCAGATTTGCGTTTGTAGCGGAAATAATTCGGACGTTTGCGTGAAGTGTTTTTGACGAACCGACCCGCTCGAAGTCACCGGTCTCGATCACGCGCAAAAGTTTTGCCTGCTGAGCAAGCGGGATGTTTGCGATCTCATCCATGAACAGCGTGCTCTCATCTGCGAGCTCAAAGCGTCCTGCCCGATCCGTTTTTGCGTCCGTGAACGCGCCTTTGACGTGCCCGAACAGTTCGCTCTCGAATAGTGTCTCGGACAGGCCGCCCATGTTAACGGTGATCATCGTTCGGGTAGCGCGCGGCGACAGAGCGTGAATCGCGTGGGCAATCAAACTTTTCCCCGTGCCGTTTTCCCCGGTAATTAGCACATTGGCATCAGACGGCGCGACGCGAGAAATCATTTCAACGACCGGTCGCATTGTAGGGGATTGTGCGATCAAATCCGGGATCGTACCGCGCAGGATTTCATTTTCCGCTTCGAGCTTGCGCTCCCGGCGAAGCGCGGCAGCCAGTTCGATCTGCGTCCTGACGATCGTCAGCAGTCGCTGGTTGTCCCAAGGCTTGGTCACGAAATCGCGCGCCCCGCGTTTCATCGCTTCCACGGCAAGTTCGATGGTAGCCCAGGCCGTCATCACCACGATCGGCAGGGTCGAGTCGATTTCCTGAATTTTTATGATTGCTGACAAACCTTCCTGGCCCGATGTGGTGTCGCGCGTGTAATTCAGGTCCATCAGCAACAGCGCGTACTCTTTCTTTTCCAGAGCGTTGAAGATGCCGGTGAGCGAGGTAACTCCTTCTGTCTGGTAACCCTCGCTCTTCAGCAGAATGCGCAGCGCTTCGAGCACATCGCGTTGATCGTCAGCTAAAAGAATTCGAGCCATGGTTTATTCGTAACGCAACGCTTCGAGGGGTTGAATGGCGGAGGCTTTCCGCGCCGGCCAAAGACAGGCCGCGATCGCGACGATTAAAAGCAGCGCGGCTGCGCTCAGGTAAATTGCTGGATCAGTCGCGGAGACGCCGAATAAAATACTCGAAAGAAATCGGGTCAGCACTAATGCGCCGCCGGCACCTAACAATATGCCGACCACGGCCAGGACTAAACCTTCGCGCAAGATCAGCTTGAGCACGTCCTTTGGTTCTGCACCTACTGCCATCCGGATGCCGATCTCGGTGGTTCGCTGGTTTACACCATAGCTAATTACGCCGTACAAACCGATCGCGCTCAACACGAGCGCAAGCAAAGCAAACGTGCTGATCAATCCGAGATTGAACCGGCGTGTTGCGGTGGAATCGCGCAACTTTTGTTCAAGCGTTGCGATGTTTCCAAGGGGCACGTCGTTGTCGACCTTGCGCAGCTCAGCCTTGATCGCCGGGAGGTAGGAATTCGGTTCGCCAACTGTTTTCACCGCGAAATCCATCGCTCGAAAGTAATGAAAACTTGCTGACGGCCCCGAAGTCATTTGCAACCATGGCTGATAAACTTCGGCGCGAGCGTGTTCCTCCAAACCGTAATGCGTGACGTGCCGTACCACGCCTACAATCTCACGCCACGGCTCGTTGTCTCCCTTGAAGCGCAGCCGTCGCCCAAGCGCCGCATGCAGATTGCCCCCGAAATGAACGCGGACAAACTCATCGTCCACCAAGACCACTGCCGGCGAATCGGCCCTGTCTGTTTCGCTCAACATTCGTCCGGCGAGAAGCGGAATGGCAAGCGTACGGCAGAGATCTTCGTCAACGAAGTACGAGAGCGCTACCGGCCATTGCAATTGGTTCGCGGGCTCGGGCTGGCCTTCGATCCAATAACCTTCTTCGTTTTGCCGGCCTAACGGAATGCCGCTGGTGATTCCCAGGCCACTGACTCCTGGTAACTCGCTGATTCGGCGCCGCAATTCCTTGACCGCTCGGATCGACATCTCCGGCTTATCGTATTTCGAATCGGGCAATCGCAGACGAAACGTTAGTACATGCTGCGGATCGAAGCCGGGGTTGACGTCGGTTAGTCGCCAAAAGCTTTTCACCAGCAGCGAAGCGCTGATTAGAAGCATAAGCGCAAGTGTGAGCTCGCTTATGATCAGAGTTTTGCGTACGTGCGCCAAACCGCCGCCGCTGCTGCGCGCCCCCGATTTCAATGCCGGTTCGACATTCAGCCGCGCGGCTTTCATTGCCGGCAATAGCCCACAGAGAACGGTCGCGATAAACACCGTGCCCAACGAAAACATCAGCACGGGCACATCGACCGCGATTTCATCGATGCGCGAAATCACTCTGGCACCAATCGCTTTGAAAATTCCAACTACCCAGATGGCGAGCAGCACTCCAAGAGCGCCGCCGATCAATGAGATGAGCAGCGACTCGGTCATGAGCAGACGAATGATCCGCCACCGCGAACTCCCGACCGCCAGACGCACCGCGATTTCGCGCTCGCGCGTTGACGCGCGAGCAAGCGTCAGGTTCGCCACATTCGCACACGCGATCAGCAGAAGGAGAATCGCGGCGGCTGAGGTAACGAGCAAAGCCTTGCTGTCTTCACCAACGAAATCGCGCAGTAACGACCGAACCTGGACAGTTACGCCTGCATTCGTCACCGGATATTGCGCCGCTAGCCGTGCTGCGATCGTATTCATTGCCGTCGCAGCCTCCCGTTCGCTGACGCTTGGCAGCAGCCGCGCTATCACGTCAAACGCATGCGAACCGCGGTCGCGCAACAAGGTTTGGTCTGGCAATTGACCGATCGGCAGAAACACATCGTTGTTTCCGTTGCTGCGGCCGTAAAAATCGAAGTTCGCCGGGAGAACGCCGATTACCGTCCAGCTTGCGCCGTTGTAATTGATTGCGCGGCCGATCACCGCCGGATCGGCATTGAAACGCCGCCGCCATAAGCCATCGCCGATCACCAAGACGCGTGCGGCACCCGGTTTCTCTTCATCTTCGTCGAAGAATCGCCCGATCTGCGGCTGAACACGCAATGTCGAAAAGAAGCTGGCAGTTACGTACCGGCCGAAAACTCGTTCGGGTTCGCCGATCCCGCTGATGATGCCACCAGCTGGTGTGCGCGCGGCAAGATCGATAAACACCCGCTGCTCGGCGCGCCAGTCGAGATAATCCGGATATGACACGGCCACGTCCGGTTGTGATTTCGACACACCAGTCACCACGACTAGTCGCTGAGCTTCCGGAAACGAGAACGACTTGAGAAGGACGCCCTCTACAGCAGTGAAGATCGATGTGTTCGCACCCACGGCGAGCGCGATCGTGACTATCGCTAGAATCGCAAAGGCAGGATTCTTTTGAAGAGCGCGCAGGCTATAGCGAAAGTCCCTTAAAGACATGCTCGTTTAAAATCCGAAATGAAGATGTCGATTTCCAATCGTTGACTGAAAAAGGATGTGCCCATCGCGCAGATTGTCCGCAATTAGAATTCCTGCCACTGCGTCTATCCTCAACGTCTTATTTGAGCGAGTGTCAATTCTATCGCACGGAAATTTGCAATCGCTGGGTACGCAAGCCAACCATTGGAATCGAAACGGAATACAACCAGCGCGACGGTCAAACACGACCGCCGCCCTGGGTGGATCGACACCGACGCGCGACCTAACACCGACGCTGATTTGCCTCGATCAGCCTCTGGTCGGTAGCTTTGGCGCTGACGTGTCGCAGGCAATGCACGGCGCGATACCTGGCTCGAAAGTTTCCAACGAAGTTTGCGCAAACTGCCAGATTACGACGACGATGCTGGAAACGCAGAGGACGAAGACCAGGATTTCAAGAAGGGTCCGGCCTTTTTCCTGCGAGCGCACTAGCATCCTGTAGGTTGATTCAGATTCTGTATTCATATCGGTTTTTGGTTATGCAGACAGGCTATGCATGCGCAATGCCACAAAAGAAATGTCAGTTGTAAGCCCCCGAATTCCAAAGAAATGAAAATTATTCAGGTGTAACCGCGTGGGCTGAGGATGTTCCGGAATCGGAAACCCGGCGTTCCGTTTTTGGGACAACTCGCAATCACCCAAAATGCGCTTTCAGCGTCGAGTGATCTGCCTAACGAGTTTATCCGGCTGGAGATTCGGACATCGGCGGCCAGCCAATTGGAAGACTGGCAGCATGCGTCGCCGCTTCTTTTTTCGCTGCCGTAATTGATCGAGCGCCAGATAGATGACCGGAGTGGTGTAAAGCGTCAGGATCTGCGAAACGATCAGGCCTCCCACAATAGCAACACCGAGCGGCTTGCGCAGTTCACTCCCGATACCCATTCCGATGGCGAGCGGCAACGCGCCGAACATTGCGGCCATCGTTGTCATCATGATCGGCCGGAACCTAACGAGGCACGCCTGGTAAATCGATTCTTCGGGACTGAGTCCTTCGTGTCGCTCAGCCTCGAGCGCGAAATCGACCATCATGATCGCGTTCTTTTTCACGATGCCGATGAGCAGGATAATTCCGATGACCGAGACGAGATCCAGCTCATTGCCGGTTACCAGCATGGCCAGGAGAGCCCCAAGTCCGGCGGACGGTTTCGAGGGAGGCGTGGGGCCTTAGCCCAAAGCGCCAAACGCAAGTCCCAGCCCATACGTGACGACCGCGACGATGACGCCAATCCAAGTCATCTCCAGGCCTGACGCCCACCACGAACGCATGGTGATAAGCGATTTGAGGGCGCCGACAGCAAAGTGCGCGACCGAGACTGATTCCGAAGGAAGCGATAACGGCATCGAAGCCGCCGGAGAAAGAAGAACGGAATGATCGGGACAAACGCGCCGATTGCCGTGGAAATGCCGGCTGATAAGGCAGCGGTCCATTGATTTGGAAACCGATGCTCGGATAAGCCGAGCTCGCTTTGCGCCATCGCCTGCACGAATTGCTCGGGTTGTTCCGCCAGACGCTCCGCCATTTTTTGCGATTCTTCGGCAGTGAATCCCTGCAACTGATAAAAGAGCGACATCTCCTCGATTTCTTCTTCAGGATTTTCTTCCACTTCGGTGCGCTCGCGCGAGATTTCTGCTTCGTACACTTCCGCTTCACTTTTCGCGGCGAGATACGCGCCCGCGCCCATCGACAGCGTGGAAGCAAGCATTCCCGCCAGACCGGAGATCAAAATGTAATGCTGCTGATTGTTCGTGGCGCCAGCGACGCCCGAAACAATTCCAAACACTGCGCCAAGGCCATCGTTCGCGCCGTAGATTGCATCGGCCACCCAACTGCCACCCCGTCCGTGCCAGCGTTCGCGCTTTAGAATCTTATCCAGCGCAGTGCGCGGGTTCACCGGAGGTGCCATCGTGCTGAGCACCCGGGCATGAGCTTTCTCTTCGACCGCGCTTTTTCGCAGAAATTCCTGAATGTCCTGCTGGCCTGCGAACGCGCGCTCAGCCTGATCGTGAAATTCTGCTTCCTGCCGTTCTTCCGTCGCTTCCATACGGCGGATGGCAATTTCCGCTCCGGCAATCTTGTTCCACCACCGATCTAGACGGCGTGCAATCGTGTCTCTGTAGACAGGCGCCTCGGCGCCGAGCTCCTTTAGTTTTGCCTCCCAACGCTGTGCATGGCGCTCTTCCGCTTCCGCCATGCGCAAAAGAATGCCTTTGCGTTTTTCGTCGCGCTCCCGTTCCGCGAGATCGCGATAGGTTTGCGCGGTCTCGACTTCCGCCTGCCAGTTGCGCCTTGCAGCATCGATTGTTTTCTGATGATCCTGCTGCTCGGCAGCCATGCCGCATTAAAGCGCAAGGAGGGGCGGTTTCCAATCCGCCGCAAAATACCGGGGAACGCTTGTGCTTCCCAAAATTGGATTGCAGCCTTCAATCAGCAGGCTCGATCGCAGCGCTCAACGTCGGCTCGACGCGGGCTCGTAGCTGCTGTGCAGTGATTATGAGTGCCACCGAACCGATGATGAGAACACCGGCAACCAACATTCGTGCGGTGACCGTTTCATCCGCGAAAAAAGTGCCGAGCAGGACGGCAACGATTGGGTTCACATAGGCGTAAGTGGCGACTTTCGCCGGATCACAGTGACGCAGCAGCCAAATGTAAGCCGTGTACCCGACCACGGCGCCGATGATTACGAGATAAACAAATGCGCCGAGCGATAACATGGAAACCGAACGGGGATGAAACCGCGGCAGTTCGCCCGTGATAACGCCTGCAATCAAGAGCAAAAAACCTCCGCAGATCATTTGTTGAGCGGCAGTGAGAAATGGTGAGGCCGCGTGTTTTGCAGCGCGCGAGTAAAGCGAGCCCGCCGACCAAATGAAACTTGTGACAAGCAGGATCGATATTCCGATCACCGGATTTCGGCCGCCGGGGGAGTGAAGACGCAGACCCGGTCCAAACAGGATTCCCACCCCGATAAAACCACCGGCAAGCCCCGTCCACATAATTGGCGTCGGGCGGGGCGCCATTCCCGTACCCCACCCCAAAAGAGTGATGTAAATCGGAACGATCGCCACGATCAGTGCCGCCAATCCCGAGTCGATATATTGTTCTGAGATCGTCACGCCGCCATTCCCGCCGAGAAGCAGGCACGCTCCGATGATGAACGACGTGCGCCAGTTCTTCCAACTCGACCTGCCTATCCCCTGCGACCAGGCAATCGCGTACATGATCATGCCGGCCAATATGAATCGCGCCCCTGCCATCAGAAACGGCGGAATCGTTTCAATCGAAAAACGGATCCCGAGATAGGTGGAGCCCCAAATTACGTACAGCGCGGCAAACGCGATGATAACAAGCGTTTTCTTCGACGCGGCCATGGGGAATGACAATGTCGCATTCGTTACGCAGAGCAACCCCGCGCGAATTGATTGTAGAGGCGTTCGCCGCGGCGAACGCCTTATCCATGATGAAGGAGTCAGTGCTCGTCACGGCGAGCACCGCTACACTTGTTAGGCGACGTTACGCGCCGCGTTTGAAAAGGAATCGATAGAGCAGTAACAGAATCATGGCGCCGATGACCGACATGATCCAGCCGGCAACGTAATTCGACCCCGCGAAGACGCGGCCGATCCAGGTGCCAACCAATGCGCCGGCGATGCCGAGCAGAATCGTGATGATGCAGCCACCAGGATCTTTCCCGGGCATCAGCAGCTTTGCGATTGCTCCGATAACGAGACCAACAAGGATGGTCCAAATGATTGAATGAGCGCTGAAGTCCATAGTGAAACCAAGTTGTATCGAATTGAATCGCGCCCGGCAAGGAAATTGGTTTCGAGTGAAAACAATCGATTCTGTAGCCACGCGCGTGTGACGCGTGCTGCCACTACACCACCGGAGAGCCGCAGCCCATAGGGTCGTGGCTACAGTTGGATTACCTGCGCGGAACGAATGTCCTCGCTCGCGCGAATTTCGTTCAGTAACGCTTCACCCGGCGCGGTATCGAGATTCAATACTGTGAGTGCGGTACCGCCCGCCTGATTTCGGCTGAGTGACATCGTGGCGATGTTCACGCCGTGCTCGCCCAGCAGCGTGCCTATCCGTCCGACCATTCCGGGACGATCCGTGTTTTCCAAGACGAGCACCACGCCCTGTGGCCGGGCTTCGACTGGCCGGCTGTTGATGCTCACAATTCGGGGCGTGGCCCCGAAGAATGCGCCACCCACTGAAACGGTTCTCCCTTCGCCGGCGGCAGAAAGTTCGAGCATGTCGGTGTAATCGCCGGGCGCACTCAACCGTGATTCGCTTACTTTCAAACCGAGCGTTTCGGCAAACGCAGGTGCATTCACTTCATTGATTTCACTACCACCGGCGATTTGCAGAAAGCCTTTTAGCGCAGCGCGCGTGATCGCAGTCGTATCAACCTCGTTCACCTTGCCGCTGTAGTTGATGTTGAGCGACTCCGCGCGTTTCGGTGCGATCTGCGACAAAAATTTACCCAGCTTTTCACCAAAACGCAGATGCGGTCCTATGATCGCCAGCGTTTTCGCGTCGAGGTTTGGCATGTTCACCGCGTTCCGGATCGTGCCTTCGAGCAGCACGGCGCGAATCGATTGGGCGATTTCAATGCCCACGCTCTCCTGCGCTTCCGCGGTCGACGCGCCGAGATGCGGTGTAAGAACAACATTGGGCGCAACGCGCAAAGGCGAATCGGCCGGCAGCGGTTCAATTTCGAAAACATCCAGCGCCGCGCCCGCAACCTGTCCATCTCGCAGTGCCTCCGCCAGCGCCGCTTCATCAACCAAACCGCCGCGAGCGCAATTGATGATACGGACACCGCGCTTTGTCTTTCTTAACCGCGCTGCATCAAGAATGTGCCGTGTCTCAGCTGTGAGCGGCGTGTGCAACGAGATGAAATCGGCACCGGCAAGCAAATCGTCGAATGCATCCACCAGTTCTACTTGCAGACTGCGGGCGCGAGTAGCAGAGAGAAAAGGATCGTAAGCAACAACGCGCATGCCAAAACTGATTGCGCGCCGGCTCAGTTCGCTTCCGATCCGTCCCATGCCGATTACGCCCAGCGTTTTGTTATAGAGCTCGACGCCTTCGAAATTCTTCTTGTCCCAGGCCTTGCTGCGAACGTTTGCGTCCGCCTGCGGAATCTTGCGCGCAACGCTGAGCAGCAAGGAAAACGCGTGTTCAGCGGTCGAGATGGTGTTTCCGCCTGGTGCGTTCAACACCACGACGCCGCGGCGCGTCGCTGCCTCGACATCGACGTTATCCACTCCGACGCCGGCGCGGCCGACGACACGCAGTTTGTCACCGGCATTCAAAATTTCGGCCGTGACCTTAGTCTGGCTGCGAACCACCAGCGCGCTAAATCCTGGAATCAACTCGACGAGTTCGCGTTCGTTCAAACCGGTTTTAATCGTGACCTGCAGCGCGTTCTCTCGAGTAAGTTCGTCCACGCCGCGTTGCGAAATGGAATCAGCGATGAGGACCTTCGGCGGAGTCACGGCGGGTTTGCGGTTCAGGTTCGGAGCAAAGACAAATGTGGCCAAACTTAAAACTTAAATCTTAAAGTTAAAACCGGTTGTGCTTAAACTTTTGGATTATGCAAGAACGGAGAGCGTTCCTTGTAATTTTCGCCATTGCTGCCGCGATTGTCATTCCGGCCGGGCTCACGTTGCGCACGGTTGTTCATCCCGTCATCCTGCAAGCCACATCGGACAATCCGACGCCGTTCGGATACACGTGGAGCCTCCTATTGTTTATCATCCCGATCGGCGCGCTGGGCTGGTGGTTTAGCTGCAGACCGGATTTGCAGTTTCCAAGAAAGGCGTTCTGGCGAACAATCGTGGTGCTAACGCCGCTGGGTTTCCTGCTCGACATATTGTTTGGGAACGCATTCTTCGTATTCCCAAATAAATTGGCCACTCTCGGTTGGGAAGTGCCCGCGCTGGGCGGACCGATTCCGATTGAAGAATTCGTTTTCTACCTAGCTGGGTTCATGCTGGTGCTCCTGAGTTACATTTGGTGTGATGAATACTGGATGGGGGCTTACAACGTGCGCGATTACGCAGCGACAGCCGAAAACATACCGAGGATCGTCCGTTTTCATTTTGCGTCTGTCGCACTTGGGGTAGTGCTGATCGCCGCTGCGATTGTGTATCGAAAGTTTTTGTCCGGCGTGCCAGAAGGTTTTCCCTGGTATTTCGTTTATCTCGTGAGCGCATCGCTGGTTCCGTCCGCTGGCTTTTTCCACACCGCGCGGCCTTTCATTAACTGGCGCGCATTCAGTTTTACGTTCTTCCTGCTGCTCCTGATCAGTTTGCTTTGGGAGGCGACCCTTGCGTTGCCTTATGGGTGGTGGGAATACCGGCCGGGTACCATGATGGGACTGCACATTGGAGCGTGGTCCGGTCTGCCGATCGAAGCAGTTTTCGTTTGGTTCGCGGTGACCTTCACCACGGTCATCACCTATGAAGTGATTAAGATCTGGAAAGCGTTGGGAACGCGTGCGCTCGAAGCATTTTTCGGGATAAGGAAATAACTCGTCTGCACCTGTAGCCACGGCCCTATGGCCGCCGTTCACTTCTTATTGTTGACCCCGAGCAGAAGACCGGCCACACAGGCCGGTCGCTACAGCTCAACCGTAAATCATTAGGTGAATCGATTCGGGAAGATGCTGGGCCACGTTTGTGGCAACGCTACCGCGGAGGAGCTTCACCAATGCCGGACGTTGCGAGGCACCGATGACGAGGAAATCCATGCCCATGGTTGCGGCAAGATCGACAATTGTTGTGGCGGCGTCGTGGCTTACGGCGTAAAGCGGAACCACATTGATGCCGCGCTCGCTCCCGAGCCTGCGCATTGAGCACATGATAGCATTTGCCTCCGGGTCGTCCTCCCAATTGGAGCGGCCAAGCCGTGTGCCGGCTGCCGTGTAATAAACAGCGACTTCTTTAACGTAAAGCACAAAGAGCGTGGCTTTGCGCAACTGGGCTTCGTCCAACGCAAAGCTAAGCACGGGTGTGATTCCGCGTGCAGCGACCATGATTTTTTGGCCTTCCTCCAAATGCGGCCGCATGCTGGTCATCAGGTCAGGCGTGACCATCCGGGCCACTTCGCGCGTCACTGTTAATGTGGTGAGGCCCTGCCGTTTCAATGTGTAAGCGCGCAATGCGAGCCCGCCGATCAAAATCGCGATCACAAATTGAAGCGCATCGACTTTCGTATGAGCCAGCGTCAGCTCGACAAAAGCCAGAATCACGAACGTGATGCCAAAGAGGACGCGATCGTACCAGTGGAAATCTATATTCCGATTGAACGTGCAGGAGCCAAGGTTCACCGTGATCGCTCCGACCACGCCAATCGCGTAAAGACCGGCCAGGGCAGCGAAGTTTGCTGCAAAAAGCAGCACCACGATCGGCAGGCTGACGGCAATCACCAGCGGCCACATGGGAACGCCGTGCCGGTTGAGCCGACGAAATTGCCGAGGCATTTCGCGATCACGCGACATCATGTAAAGCAAACCGATCATCGCTACGATCGCGGTGTTGGCCGCGCTCAAAAGGAGCAGGCAGAAAACAATTCCGACGATCCAGCCAACAATCTGTCCGATCGCGGGCGAAAACGTCGCGGCTGCAAATTGTTCCGCGACGAACCGCAACATGTCTTCACTCCTCTGCCCGAGAACTGCGGCGATCGTGCCCTTATCAGTTAAATGCAGGGTTTTCTCGAGGTACAGACGGCAGCGAAAGCATCGCCCATCCAAGAAGCGCGGTGCCAACAACAACTTCGATTGCCACGGGCAAAATTGCCTTCAACGACTCACGCGCGACCCTTGGGTGTTCCATCGTCGATCCCGGATCGAGCTTCATCACGCCGGTGAGGTTCGCGATCGACTCCGCACCCGATAAGGCGAGGATCACGCCGACAAACTGCACCCAAACCGTGGTGAAACTCTCATGTCGTGGCTCGAGAAATCGCGTCGTCAAATGCGGCGCACTGAGCGCGATCAGAAGGATTACTACAAATGCTGTTGGCAGCGCCAGCGCTACCGCGAAACTCCCGGAGTGTTTCGGGCCGAGATAGTTGATTGAGCCCATGACCAACAGCAGGCCGATCGTTGTGAGCGCGATATGGTCGCGTAGAAACTTGATCCAAACGATATCCTCAGCGCCTGAAGTGACGTAGCTCAGTGCCGACCAGCCGCTGAGGGCGGCCGTTACTGTCAGATCGGCCACCAGCAACAGGGCCCCCACCACGGCTAGCAAACGTCCCTGTGAACGCGCGGATGAGTAAACGCCGCCGCCATCGGGGAAGTGACGACAGATGACGATGTAATTAATGCCGACGAGCGCGGTGACGGCGCAGACCGCAAGAATGATCGGGAGAGATGAAAACCCAGCGGCGAGGAATGCCAGGCCAATCACATACGCCTTGCTGGTCCCCCAGTCGCCGTAAAGTAGTGCGGCAGCGCGTTTCCAATCCAGATTGCGCGGTCGATGAACGCCCGCACTCGCGTCAAGAACAACGTCGTCTACTAGTTGCGCCATCGGTGTGGCAGTGACTCTCCATTGTGCGCTCGCGTGCTGGCAAGCGCTTTCTGGAGCAAATTCCGGCGGCAGCTAGCCTGTAAACCGGTAGCCGATTCCGGGCTGCGTCTGAATCAACGATGGTTTTGCTGGATCCGACTCGATCTTTTGGCGGAGATGCGTGACGTAAACGCGCAAGTATTGGCGATGCTCCTCGGACTTCGGGCCCCAGATTTCGCGCAGGATGTGGCGATGCGTGAGAACGCGTCCTGGATGTTTCACGAATAAGCGAAGCAAAGCGTATTCAGTGGCGGACAATTTGATTTCACGGCCTGCGCGCGTGACCACATGCGCGGTAAGATCGACGATCAGGTCGCCATTCTTAAATACGGAGACTTCCTCGGTGGGCCTCGTCTTGCGTTGGGCAGCCCGAAGGCGTGCAAGCAATTCGGGTGTACTAAACGGCTTGGTGATGTAGTCGTCCGCACCGGCATCCAGCGCTGCGACCTTTTCCTGCACGTCATCGCGCACGGTCAGCACGATGACGGGTACTTCGCTCCATTCCCGCAAGCGTTTTAGCACTTGCAGTCCATCAAGATCCGGGAGCCCGAGATCGAGCAGGACCACGCCCGGTTTGCGCGTAGCGATTTCCATCAACCCCTGTTGCCCGGTCTCGGCTTCATGCACCTTGTAGTTCTCAGCTTCGAGAACAAGCCGCAGCAACCGGCGGATCTGAACCTCGTCGTCAATGATTAGCGCGACGAGATTCATTTAGCGGATGACACACGCGGCGCTGAAATCTTAACGACGGATGCATCCGCCTCGCTAGTTTCTCTCGGCGACAGGCCTGTGGCCGCTGTAGCCACAGGATCCGCGGCAGGAAGTCGCATCGCTTCAGTGACAGGCAAACGAATGGAAAACACGGCACCGCCACCCGAGCGGTTCTGCGCAACGAGCTGGCCGCCATTCGCCTCGACCAATTGTCGCGCAATCGACAGACCGAGGCCGATACCACCGGGACGAGTGCGCGGACCGCGGTAGAATTTTTGGAATACTTTTGTTTCCTCCCCCGGTTCAAGGCCGGCGCCGCGATCCGCGACGGAAATGACCAGCGTAGAATCATCGCGGCTGGCGCTTACTTGAATCGGTTGATCGCTTTTGCCATAACTCATCGCGTTGGAGAGCAACGCATTCAGCGCCTGCTGAATTAGACCCGAGTCCACGGAAACTGCTGGAAGGTTCTTCGCGATATTGATTTGCACGTCACCTTCTTTCAATCCAGAAGCGACGATTGCTTCGCGCACGAGCTCGCCTGGATCGCACCACTCGCGGACCGGTTGGAGAAGACCGGATTCCAGGCGCGTGGCATCAAGCAAATTATCGACTGTGTGGGTAAGGCGCCGCGCTGCTTGTTGTAATTCAGCGGAATTGGGGCGTGGTTGCTGCAATGCGGCGGTCATCGCGGCGAGTGGAGTCTTTAACTCATGCGATACAGAATCGAAAAGCACCTTTTGCAACTTCTGTGATTGCTGCGAAACCTGAGCAGCGCGACTTTCTTCCAGCGCCCGTTCCTTGTTCAAAAAAACAGCAAGTTGGGCAGCGAACGCGTCCAGCAATTCCCGCTGCTCCAGTGTCGGCAACGTCTTTAGCCGCACGCTTAGCACGCCTTCAACACGATCGCCGGCAACCAGCGGAATATGCAGGCATTCTGAATCAGGAAGGGTGTCCGTGGATTTCCCTGCGGCTTGTTTCTTTTGAAAAGCCCACATTGCGACGCTCTCGTCCTTTTTCGATGGCACAAAACTGCTGGCGGGATGTTGCATCAGACCATTTTCATCACGCAACCAGACTGCCGCATCCGCCTGAAAAAAATCTTTGATTAATTGAAACACTTTCGGAAGCGCTTGATTCAGATCGCGGCTGGCAGCCAGGTCACGCGTCAAACGATACAAAGCCGTGGCACGTTCTTCCCGGCGGCGCTCGGCTTGTTCGCGTTCGTGTAATTGTGTCGCCAAATGTCCGATGACCACAGCGATAACGAAATACGCACCGAACATCATGAAGTCTTCGAACTTGCTGATGTAAAAAGTGAAGCGGGGCGGAATGAAAAGGAAGTTCCAGAGCATCGCGCTAAGTGCAGCGAGAAAAAAAGTCGGCCATCGCCGCAGACGCATTCCAGCGAGTACGACCGCGAACAAATAGAAGAGAGCGATTGCGCGGTAGTCAATGAAGTCGACGATGAGCAATGAGAAAACAGTAACGCCAGCGGCGATGCCAAGCGCGATTCCAAAGTCCTGCCAGGGCGTGCGCGCCAGACGTTCTTCGATCGATTCACGTTTCGGCTGCGCGCCTTCTTCGGATGGAATCATGTGAATGTCGATGTTTCCGCTATTGCGCATGAGCCAGCGCAAGAGATCAGGCTTGAGAAAACTGAACCACGGCGTCCCCAGCGGTTTCCCCATTATGATTTGCGTAACATTATTTTGTCGGGCGACACGGAGAAGCGCTTCAGCAACATCCCTGCCCGGCGTCGTAATCACCTCCGCTCCCAGTTGGCGCGCCAGCGCGATATAGTGAGTAAGCCGCGTCTGTTCCTCCTGCGAAAGTGCACGCGGACCTTCAATGTTTGCCACAATCCAGGATGCCTCCATCGACGAGGCCAGTCGGCGTGTGTAACGAATCAGTCTTTCCGAATATGGGCTCGCGCTAACGGCAACGAGCAGGCGGTCACCGCTTTTCCACGGACCCTGTATTTTTTGCTCCGACATGATCTCGCGCAAGTCGCGGTCGACATGCTCGGCAACCACGCGCAAGGCCATTTCGCGCAACGCTGTCAGGTTGCTCTCGCGGAAAAAGTTCTTTGCCGCCCATTCTGCGCGTTCACCGAGATAAACCTTTCCTTCAGCTAGTCGAGTGCGCAGCTGATCGGGAGTGAGATCGACAAGAACAATTTCGTCGGCCAGATCGAGAACAGAATCGGGAACGGTCTCACTGACCGGCGCACCCGTGATTTGGCGAACCGTATCGCTGCGACTCCCAACGTGCTGAACATTGAGCGTCGTATACACATCGATTCCAGCATCGAGCAGTTCGAGCACGTCCTGATAACGCTTCGGATGACGCGAGCCAGGCGCGTTGGTGTGGGCGAGCTCATCGACAACGGCAAGTCCGGGGTGCCAGGTGAGAATGGCGTCCAGATCCATTTCGGTCAGCGTCGTGCCGCGGTATTCGACCTGAAGGCGCGGCATGATTGGCATCCTTTCCAACAACGCCTCCGTTTCTTTGCGGCCGTGCGTTTCGACAATTCCAACGACGACTTCACATCCCTCAGCCTGCTTTTCACGCGCGGCGAGCAGCATCGCGTAAGTCTTCCCCACACCCGGCGACATCCCGAAGAAAATCTTTAGCCTGCCACGAGCCGACCGCGCTTCTTTGCGCTTCATCTGCGCAAGCAACGCGTCCGGATCAGGGCGCTCCGTTTCAGTCATGCGACAATTCTACTCCTTTGCCGAGTTATCTCCACATTCCCAAGCAGCTACGCAAAGGACAATCTGACCACGATCGGTAAATTCATTGAGAGGACAGATCCTCCCTGCGTGGAAACGAGTGCGCCGGCATTATCGAAGGCGCCTCCTTCCCATTGCGAGGTTAGATGCACTGATTTTTGCCTTCATCTCCTAAACACAGTCATGGCATTGTATGAAGGCATCTAATTGGGATCCTTTGAGTTGTTGAGTAGCCACAGACGATACCCCCACCACGTTGCATACACTAAGTAAAGACCGTAGCAGATGAATAGTACGGCACCGAACGGGTAATGACTCATAAGTAATGCTACCAACGCTGCAATGAGCACCGTATAGGGAATGAATGCGATAAAACTTGAACGCAGATCGCGCCAGCGGAAAAACAGCACGCTCCAAGACGCGTTCGCGAGTAAGAGGACAACCGTCAGCACGAGAGCAAAAACCTGTGAGGACAATACAAGCCCAGTGCTAAGCAAATGGCGCAAAATGACGAAGCACATCGCATAGAACAGGAAACCGATCGCAAGCCAAAGTGCGAATGGTGGCGAATAAGGCGGCATGCGAAGCTGCGCCAGCCGTTGACGAGCACCTTTGCCGGCGAGTGCGCCCTCCAAAACTGCTGCCGCGGTGCAAATGATCAGACTGAGAAGGGCAGGACTTAGCAATGGTCTTCCTCAGAAAAGCGACACAAAGAGCAGTGCAATACCAATGAAAGCTGTGTTCCAACATACAAGCGAACGTAGGAGACCTAAGCCGAGTGCCGCGGCAATCAAGTATGCGAGGCGCCCCCAGAAATATAGATGCACGCCCCAAATGGTTAGTGCGCTGTGATGACTGATAACGTGCGCAATAAGCACTAGAACGGCGAAGAATGGAAATGTCTCAAGGAAATTCGCCGTCGCCTGATCTACTCGGTTCGTCAAGCCCTGAAGTTGCGGAACCACCTTTTCCCGGCTGCTAGCAGTCCAACGATAGCCGCGTTGCCAGCTGATGAGATGTGAGCTGCCGATGAGATGAATCATGCCCAGAGCAATGCTTGTCGCCAGCATCCATAATTCGACGGTCATATGAGACTCGAACGCCTAACGAACAAAATCAGTGATGACCAAGGATGCCTAGGAACGCAGCGAGTAAGAACCAAGCGCTGAGCAATAACAGACCGAGCCCAGTGCTACGGACTTGTCGGGCTGTGATACGGCCATTACGCGGCCGAATGGGCAATGCGAAGTGCAGCAGTCTTGGCGTGCGATGTGCGACATCATGGGCCTGACGAACGATCATATCAGGGTTGAAGCAGTAAACCGCCCCAAGGGCGGCCATTACGCAGCCGAGAAGCAGCAAGAGTATTGAGGCAAGTAGCATCTAACGAGAAACAGATGCAATTTTTCCGTAAAATTTTACGGCGTTATTCCGTCTACTCCGCTTGCTTGACTGGGGAGACCCCAACAAAAGCGGAATTATGGAAAAATTCTGCCCTACTACTCGAAATTTGGGAAGCGCAATCAAGAATTAGAAGCGATAGCCGAATCCGCTAAATACATTGTAATCGGGAGCGCTATCTGTCAGCCCGAAGAACGCATTCACATCAATGGAAAAATTTGGAGTGACTTGATAGATCAAACCAGTGTCCAGTGTGCCGATCCATGGGCCGGTCCCGACCGCATCGTAAAATTCAACATAACTACTCAAATTTCCGACAATCGTGCGGGAGAGTCCGATTGGATTCTGCCACTGCACACGCATGTTGCTGCTGCGAGGTTTGTCGAGAATGTCGATCCTTGTCTGGGCGAACAGCGTGAAACCCCACGGCAACGAGTAACTGACAGGTAATTCAAAGCCGGGCTCCCAAACATGGTTTCCGGTATTGCCTGTGTTCGTCGGTATTTTTAACGACGAGAGAAACCCGATGACCAACTTTCCGCCATCATCGCCAAGCAAATTAATCTTTAAGCGCAGAGTCGTGTCGCCGAAGCCATCGTCCGTAACCGGTTTTCCAAAGCTGGGGCCACTCGTGCGGCTGTTGACGTAAAATTGCGGGAACACTTGGAAATCCATCCAATTCGTTAGACCGAGTTTGAAATTGGTGTTGCTGAGGATCCACGTGCGAGTGCGAACCCCTTTTTCGTAATCGAGTGTCCAGTTCCACACGTCGCTTTCGACCTGAAAAACGCCGGCATCGATTGTGAATGGACTGTCGGTTTTGCTAGGTCGATCTGTATTGTATGGACGCCGCAGATCAACCGGCGTTGGATTAAAAAGCGTGTATTGCGATTTGTCCGGCGTGGGCGTCGGACTCGGGTCGGCAGATAGCCCGTGCTCGGCCGCTAGCGCGAAAGCCACGAACGCTGTGATTACTCGTATCATGACGGATTGGCACCGCGCGGATCATCAACGAACCGAGTCCAAAACAAATGACTGGGTAGCGCCTGCGGTTCGGATCCCCGGAGCGGACGTTCTCCCGATCGTGAGCTGTCATTACGTTTGCCATTTTTCGCGGAACTTCCGGTCCGCCCAAAGCTGAAATGGGGCGCGGTGAGTGGGTTCTCTACCCACTCCGATGGACTGGGAATGAACATGAAAACGTAACTTGGAGTTGCTTTCATTAGTGCTGCCGGTCGAGCGCGAGATTCAATTGCAGGACATTGACTCCGGGATCGCCGAAGACGCCGAGATCGCGTCGATCGGTGTTTTGCTGCACGAGCTGGCGAACTCTGTCTTCGCTCAGTCCTCGAGCCTTAGCGACGCGCGCAATCTGAAGCTCCGCGTTATGCAAGCTGATCTCTGGATCGAGTCCGCTGCCGGACGCTGTAACTGCATCCGCTGGAACAGGCTCGGTTTCGCTCAAAGCATTTTCAGCACGATACGCCGCTATGCGTTCTTTGATGGCATTGTCCAGTTTTTGAGAAGTCGGCCCCAAATTGCTGCCGCCAGAGCTGGACGCATCGTAGCCGTTCCCGGCGGCGGAAGGACGCGGATGAAAATATTTTGGATCGGAGAACGCCTGGCCTAACAATTTCGAGCCGCGAACGGTCCCGTCTGCACTGACAATCAAACTGCCGTTCGCCTGTTCGCGAAACAACAGCTGCGAAATTCCGAACACGATGAGCGGATAGAGACCGCAGCAGACTACTGCCAGCAACAATGTCGATACGATTGCGCCGCGAATATGGGAGAAGAATTGTTTCATTTGTTAGGCCAGGTGTAGCGCAGTGATAATCAAATCGATCACCTTGATACCGATAAACGGAACGATGAGACCGCCAAAACCGTAGATAAGCAGGTTCCGTTGCAGGATCGCGAGCGCGCCCATCGGTTTGTAAGCGACGCCACGCAGCGCCAGCGGAATCAACGCGATGATGATGAGGGCGTTGAAAATGACGGCGCTGAGAATCGCGCTGGTGGAAGTACTCAACTTCATGATATTGAGCGGCGCGATTTCGGGAAATGTGGTCATCAGCATCGCCGGTACGATTGCGAAATATTTCGCTACGTCGTTCGCGATGCTGAAGGTGGTGAGTGAACCGCGCGTGATTAGCATTTGTTTCCCGATCTCGACGATGTCGAGCAGCTTGGTTGGATTGGAATCGAGATCGACCATGTTGCCGGCTTCGCGCGCCGCTTGTGTCCCGGTGTTCATGGCCACACCCACGTCGGCCTGCGCCAGTGCCGGTGCGTCGTTCGTGCCGTCACCGGTCATCGCAACCAGGTGACCCTCGAACTGTTCCTGGCGGATACGTTTTAGTTTTTGTTCCGGCGTCGCTTGCGCCATGAAATCGTCGACGCCCGCTTCGGCTGCAATCGCCGCCGCCGTCAGGGGATTATCTCCGGTAATCATCACCGTTTTGATCCCCATTTTGCGCAACTGCGCGAAGCGTTCCTTGATTCCGCCTTTTACCACGTCCTTGAGTTCGATGGTGCCAAGGGTCAGTATGTCTGACGCTACGACGAGCGGCGTGCCGCCCCGGTGCGAAATTTCGTCCACTGTTTTCGTGACCGGCTGTGGGAATATTCCGCCCGCCGATTCGATAAACCCGCGGACCGCATCAGTCGCCCCTTTGCGAATGCGCATTTTCGGTTCCGAGCCGTTGGCGTGCAGATCTATCCCGCTCATCCGCGTTTGCGCTGTGAAAGGCACAAAGGTGGCCTCCAGTTCGTGCATCTCACGCGCGCGTAATCCGAATTTCTCTTTCGCCAGGACGACGATCGAGCGTCCTTCCGGCGTTTCATCGGCCAGCGAGCTCAATTGCGCAGAAGCCGCGAGATCATTGGGCGAAACGCCTGGCGCGGCATGAAAAGCGACCGCCATGCGATTGCCGAGCGTGATCGTGCCAGTTTTGTCCAGTAACAAGACGTCAACGTCGCCTGCGGCTTCCACTGCACGCCCACTCATTGCCAGCACATTGCGTTGAAGCACGCGATCCATTCCAGCGATACCAATGGCGCTGAGCAATCCGCCGATCGTCGTGGGAATGAGACACACGAGCAGCGAGACCAGGACCGGAATCGAAAAGTTCGTCGACGAATAAATGCCGAACGGCTTCAGCGTTACGCAGACCAAAAGAAAGATGAACGTCAAGGCGGCAAGCAGGATGGTCAGCGCAATCTCGTTAGGCGTCTTCTGGCGGCGCGCGCCCTCGACCAACGCAATCATTTTGTCCAGAAAACCGGCTCCCTTGTCAGCCGTCACGCGGATCACGATGCGATCGCTCAGCACGCGCGTGCCACCGGTAACGGCACTTCGATCGCCGCCGCTCTCGCGAATCACGGGAGCGGATTCTCCCGTAATCGCCGCCTCATCAACGCTGGCGATTCCCTCGACGACATCGCCATCCGCCGGAATGATATCACCCGCTTCGCACACGACGAGATCGCCTTTCTGTAATGCGGGCGCGGGGACTTTCTCTTCGCGTCCATTCCGCAGGCGCCGCGCGATTGTATCCTTTCGCGCCTTCCTCAGGCTGGCGGCTTGCGCTTTGCCGCGGCCTTCTGCGACCGCCTCAGCAAAATTGGCGAAAAGCACTGTAAACCAGAGCCAGATCGCCAATTGCGCCACAAAACCGCGCAGCGCCGACTCAGCGGTGAAGATTCCGACCGTAGTTAGCGCGGCACCCACCATCGTCACAAACATGACCGGGTTCTTCACCATCAAACGCGGGTTCAATTTTTTGAACGCGTCGACGATACCCGGGCCGACAATGTTCCAGTCGAAAAGCGATGCAGGTTTTTGGGTCATGACGCTTGAGTTGGTAGAGATGTTCCACTGTCGTTAACACCTGGCTTTAGCCAGGTGGTTAGCGTGCCTAACGAGGTCCAAGCTGTTTCAACAGCTTCCAGCCACGCGCTGGAAAACCGTTTAAACGGTTTCGTCGTACCTGTGCCGCGAAGCACCCGACTGAAGTCGGGTGTTAATGGGATGATGAAGAATAGGTTCATGTCTTCACCTCACGCCTAGAAAAGTTTTCCGCCCTGCATGAGGAAGTGTTCGACGATAGGCCCGAGAGTCAGCGCAGGGAGAAAATTGAGCGCGCCTATCAGGAGGACCGTGCCCAGAAGCAGAATCAGAAACGTGCCGCCGGAGACTGGGAACGTGCCGGCGCTTGGGGGTGCCACTCGTTTTTGCACCAGTGAGCCCGCAAGCGCCATGATCGGCACGATCATGAGGAATCGGCCGAATAACATGTCGAACCCGAGCGTTGTGTTGTAAGGCGGGGTATTGCCTGAGAGACCGGCGAATGCGCTACCGTTATTACCCGCACCGGAGCTAAACGCGTAAAGAATCTCGCTCAACCCGTGTGGGCCGCTGTTATTCAGGCCAGCCAGGCCCCATTTGGCAACTACAGCCCAGGCAGCAAAACCAAGAATCGAAATGGCAAGGATAAGCAAGGAAAGCATCGCCATCTTAACGTCGTAAGCTTCGATTTTCTTTCCGAGGTATTCCGGCGTGCGACCGACCATCAGACCCGCGATAAAGACCGCCAGCACAACGAAAACCAGCATGCCGTAAAGCCCGGCGCCAACGCCGCCGAAAATCACTTCGCCGAGTTGAATGTTGAACAACGGCACGAAGCCACCGAGCGCGGTGAACGAATCGTGCATCGCGTTTACCGCGCCGCAGGAGGCATCTGTCGTGATCGTGGCGAACAGCGCCGAATTGAAGATCCCGAACCGGACTTCCTTCCCTTCCATGTTGCCGCCGACAACGCCAAGACTTTGGTGTATTGGATTGCCATTCGCCTCCGCCCACCAGCACAACAGCACTCCACCTACAAAAAGGATCAACATCGCAACCCAAATGGTCCAGCCATGCTTCTGGTTCTTCACCATTCGGCCGAGGTAGTAAGTCAGCCCGCTGCCGATAGAAAAGATCGACAACATCTGAATGAAATTCGAAAGCGGCGTCGGATTCTCGAACGGATGCGCCGCATTTGCGTTCACGTATCCGCCGCCGTTGGTACCAAGCATCTTGATCGCCACCTGCGAGGCCATCGGACCCTGCAGGATGTTCTGATCGGTTACGGTTTGCTCTTCTGTTATCGCCTTCCCATCTGGTCCTTTGATCGTCTTACCTTGGTCGTTCTTTTTCTCCACCTGAATTTTCATCGGCTCGACCAGCGTAGCCTTGGTGTAGGGCTTGAAATTTTGAATCATTCCTTGCGACACGAGGAAGACTGCGAACACCAGACAAATCGGCAGCAGCAGGTAGTAAGTGACCCGAACCAAGTCGACCCAGAAATTGCCGAGTGTTGTTGCCGAGTGGCGCGCAATTGCCCTAACAAGCGCAGCAGCGATAGCAATCCCGGTGGCAGCGGAGACGAAATTGTGAAACGCCAGCCCGACCATCTGTGAGAGGTACGACATCGTCGATTCGCCAACGTAGTTTTGCCAGTTGGTGTTAGTGGTGAAACTGGTTGCGGTGTTAAACGAAAGATCGGCACTGACCCCCGCGAATTTTTGCGGATTCAGGGGCAGAAAATATTGCAAACGCAGGATCGCATAGGTAAACAAACACCCCACCAGACTGAAAAGCAGCATGGCGAGCGTGGACCGCTTCCAATCGTGCTCTTTGCGAGAGTCAACCCCCATGGCGCGATAGGTCAACCGCTCGACTGGTGCCAGCACCGGATCGAGCCATGTCCTGCCATTTGGGTCGAGAACACGCATCAGATAAAGGCCCATCGGCTTCGTCACTAGCGCGAGCGCGACCAGATAAATCGCGAATTGAATCCAACCAGAGGTTTCCATTGGGATGTTAGAATTTTTCAGGCCGGATCATGGCCATGAGCAGATAAACAAACAGAAAGAGCGCGATAACGCCGACAATGACGGTTTCCATTTATACTCCTACCGCTTTCCGCAAAGCAGCGTGTACAGCGCGCCCACGATAAAAAACGCGACGACTGCTCCGATAAAAATTAAGTCGCTCACGGGATCACTCTTTCGCCTTATCACAGAACCGAGAGTACAGCCCGTTCACACCCAGGATCAGAACAATACCGATGATGATGAATTCGCTCATAAGACTGACCTAACGATGAGCGAACTTTGGCAAAAGCGTTAATTAAACTGCTGCGCAAAGGTATTAAAAAAACATTAACACCAGCCAAGATGAAGCTCAGTGCTAATGGGAGAAGAATAAGATCGACAGGAGCGCAAAAACTGGAAGCAGGATTGGAAGCGCAAACTTCCATATGTAACCAATGAAGCCCGGGGTGCGAACGCGCGCGTGTTCGGCAATCGTTTTCACCAGCAAGTTCGGCGCGTTGCCGATGTAGGTAAGGGCCCCAAAGAAAGCCGCGCCCACTGAAATTGCGATCAATTCGCGGCCATTTTCCGAGAGAAATCTAGCGACCTGTGACGCATCGTTAGTGTTTAACCCGTAACGCCCCAGAGCAGCAGCGAAAAACGCCAGATACGTCGGCGCGTTGTCAAGCAATGCCGAGAGTAGTCCAGTCGCCCAAAAGAATGAAATATCGGAGTTTAATCCGAGTCCTCCGGCCGTTCCTTCCATGAATTCCAGAACCGGAATCATGGTTCCAAAAATGCCGAGAAAAAGCCACCCCACTTCTCTGAGCGGCGCAAAAGTGAAGTTGTTTGCGTCGCGAATTCGTTCGGCGGTTCCCAGATAAGATCCGAGCGTGATCAGAATCACAAGCGGTTCCCGCCAGCCCGCCGGCACGGCAATGAGCGCAGCCAGAATGGCGAGTAGAAAAATGAAATTGTGTGCGCCGTCGCATCGCCATGACGTCAACTCGGCCTCATGAATACTTTTTCTGCTTCCGCGGAGATTGATTAAATCAAGAACGAGGAATACGAGGAGCACAAATCCGACCGTAATTAACCACTGCCGCCAGCAATGTTGGAGTGTCCAGCCAAAGGGTACGCCTTTAAGGAATCCGAGGATCAACGGTGGACCCACTGGCAAAAGCGCGCCGCCAATGTTGCTCACCAAGAAAATAAAAAATGCGATGTGCATCGGCGCGATCCGCCCGCGGTTCATCGCGATCCATGGACGAATGAGCAACATCGACGCGCCAATCGTTCCAATCAGATTTGCAAACACTGCACCGAACAAAAGAAACAGCGTGTTTCGAACCGGGCTGCTTGGTCCTTTTGCGCGCAGGTGAATCCCGCCTGAGACAACGAAGAACGAACCAACCACAATCATGAAGGTACCGTAATCAAGTCCTGCGCGGATGACGCGCCCCGCCTGATGGATTAGGAAGAGATGATAAAGACAGACAATGCTTGCCAAGACGATGCAAAGCTTGTGGTAGTGCCGCTCCCAGTGATGTTGCGAGATTAACGGGCCGAGGGCGATTGCGAGGAGCAAGACTGCAAACGGCAGCATGATAAGCCGGCTCGGGGACGCCGCGGCGATGCCCAGATGCAAAATCATTTTGGCATTGGACGTGTCGTCGCATAATCCGTCAATGAAACTCGGAAACTGCAGCTCCTAGTTCGAAACATTCTGAAAACAAAATGCGAGCGCTAAACGTGAACTCGAGAAAGCGATCAGTCGGAAGAACTTTGTTGACGATTTTTTTCGCGACCGGCGCGCTCATCTGCTTTCTCACAATTTTGGCCCTGACGTTTCCGGAAACTTTTCTGCAGTCGATCTGGCGGCTGAAGCCGGAAGCGCGGTTTCAGTTTCTACAGATCGGCCGCGGCTTATCGATTGCGTTAATGACAATCGTCGGCGGCGCGTGCGGATTGAGCGCGATTGGACTCGCCCGAAATGCTGAATGGGGACGAAGGCTTGCGCTCGCAGTTCTATCCATCAACGTGATTGGCGATTCGCTGAACGCTTTGCTTCGGCACGATCCGAAAACGCTCATCGGTGTGCCGATTGGAGCATTAATGATTTGGTATCTGATTTGCACGAAACGAGCGTGACTGACTTCGTTGCCAATCATCGTCCTCGCAAATGGACCAACACTTCGATCTCCGCAGTTTGCGGGAACATGTCGAGCGGTGTGATCGAATTAATCGCAAATCGGTGCTGCAACTCTTTCAGGTCCCGCGCAAGAGTCGGCGGATTGCAGGAAACGTAGATTAATGTTTCCGGCGCCAGACTGGCTATGGCCTTGCGAACGCCTTCGGTGAGTCCCGTTGCGGGCGGATCGAGGATCATTGTTGTAGCGGCGCTTGCGCCAAGCGCTTTGGATTGGACGTCGCCACTCGCAACGGCGGCTGATGTAGCCATCTCTACATCTTCTACATCGCCGGCGATGTAGGTTTCTTTTTCAGTCGCGTTCTCTTTCGCGGCGGTGATAGCGAACCTGTCCCAATCAATCCCAATCACGCGCTCGAATTTGTCGAGTAACGCTTTTGCGAAAAATCCGGAACCGCAGTAGGCGTCGATTAACAATTTTTGCTGTGGCGGAACGAGATCTATAACCAACTCTCGCAGCGCCTCCGCAACTTCGTCATTTACCTGTGAAAATACGCGCGGCTCAGATCCAGCGCGCAGCGTGTAATGTCCGTCCCGCACATGTTTTTCTTGGCGCAACTCTGCCAAGGCGCGATTGACCTCGTCGCTAGAAATCGAACAACGCTCGATATCAATCAAACGATGCGAATCGCGGCGAAAAAAACCGATTACGCCGTCCAGCGCGTGCACGGTGATTCGGTTGCGATATGCGTACGGCCTCGGCGACGGGATAATCGGGCGCATGGGTACGTCCTTCAGTTTGCCAATTCTTTGGAGGGCGTCGCGCACCTGTCGCCATTTAATTGACAGCTGATGCTCGTAACCGATGTGCTGATACGCGCAACCGCCGCACCGGCCGAAATACTGGCACTCTGGTGCGACACGATCCGGCGAACTCTGCTTAACCTCGACCAGCTCTGCTTCGACGAATTGCTTCTTTGCCCGCACGATTTCGGCGGAAACGATCTCGCCTTCGATAGTGTAAGGTACAAAAACGGCCTTGCCCCCGTCTCGTGCGACGCCCTTTCCGCCGAACGCCACGTCCTCAATTTTCAAATCAACAAGCCGCATTTCTTACCCTGCTTCAGCTGGGTCTCCGCGTCGAACGTAGGCTGTAATTGGTTTAGCAGTTAGGCCGCAATGAACTTTAACACCACGCTGAAGCGCGGTGTTGATAGAAGGCCCGGGAAGGGGCAACCATTGATTGCCAATGCGCAACGTCAGGTTGGAGCGAGCGCCCGTTCGATGGCGGTCTCAAGCTTGTCGAGCTTGATGGGTTTGATGAGATGCTCGGCAAAGCCGGCCTGCAAACTTCGTTCGATGTCCCCATTGTTGCCAAAGCCGCTGATGGCAATTCCCGGAACCTCAGCAATTGTGCGCAATTGCCTCATCAGATCCATTCCGGTTCCATCCGGAAGAGCAATATCGCTGATGAGCAGATCAAATTTGTTGCGAACGGCAGCTTCCATGGCCGAGCGGACATCGTGCGACACCGCAACGAGATGCCCGCGGCGCGCCAGCAATTTCTCCAGTGCAGCGCAGGTGTCGTGATGATCGTCGACCAGCAAAATCTTCAATGGTTGTCGTTACGACTCAGTAATTGCTTTTGGAGCAACGTTAGCTGCTCCAGCTTTGCGCCAGAGCTTGCATCGACAACGTAAAAGTTGAACCACGATTGAGCTCCGTCACTTTGTGCAGTAAGCGTGCCACCATGGGCCTGCGCGAGAGATTTTGAGATCGCCAGACCGAGGCCGAGTCCGCCGAAACGCGATGCTCAAACGAACGATTGCCCTGTTCGAATGGATCGAAAATACGCTGCATAACTTCCGTTTCCATACCGATCCCGGTGTCGCAAACGGTAACGATTAAAACGGTTTCCGACGGATTGTCAGAGGAGATGTGATGTCTCCTCCTTCAGGAGTGAATTTGATCGCGTTCTTAAGCAGATTCCAAATGATCTGCTGAAATTTCGCAGCGTCGGCGGTCACATGGCAGATCTTCGCTTGCGCAAGTTGAGATGCACATGAAGTCTTTTGGCTCTCGCCTCGGCGCGGCAAATTTCGACGACGTTCGATACGGCCTTGTGCGCATCGATCGGAGTGAAACCGCAATGGCATTTTGTCCCTGGCGATTCGTGTGAAATCGAGCAGGTCATCAATTAACTGGGTTTCCAACTCGATATTGCGACGGATCATCGCCAGCGATGCTTTGTTATCTTCAGTTTGTGTGGGCTCTGTTTCGAGCGATTCCAACGCGGAAATGACGGGCGTAAGCGGCGTGCGCAGTTCGTGTGAAAGCATCGCCAGGAAATGGTCTTTGGTGCGATTCGCCGCTTCGACAATGCTTTTCTGTTGCTGGAGTTCTTCCTCTACACGCCGTCGCTCGGCCATGCCAGCCGAGAGCGCCATTGCCGTAATGGCGAGCACTGCTGTCCACGATTGCACAGTGAGAAGCGACTGATTTTCATTTTGAGCAGCGAATGGCCCAAAACCGCGCACTGTTCCCCACACTGCTATTACGGACAGAATGAAAATACCGGTAGCAGTTTCGCGTTGAGTAAAGCGGAATGCGGTCCAAATCACAATCGGGCCGCAAATAAAAGCGATGGGATAGTTTTTGGCCGAGATCTCCAGCCACCCGCCAAACACAACCGCACTCAATAGCGCTAACAACAGAAGGAGCACGCCAACTTCTACAGCCTCCTCTTTTTTCCAGGCTAGCTTCCACCTCAGACCCCAAAGAAGAACCAACGGAGTGAAAATGAGATCGCCTGTTACATCGCCCAGCCACCAGGTAACCCAAATCGCGCCGTAGTTCTTCCAGTCGGCGAAACCGTCCAATGCAAGGCTGGTCACGCCGAACAGCGGGCTAACGACAGCGCTTATCGCTGCGATGAGCGCGAATTTGAAAACGCCCTGTGGTCGATCGAAAACGTTTTTACCGTTGGTGAACCGGTTCACCAACCATGCGCCCGCTAAGGCCTCAAATGTGTTACCGCTCGCAATAGCAACTGATGTCGCGATATCTCCCGCGGTCGTGAGGTTTACGATGAAAGCACCGACAAAGATCGCCGGCCACGCTCGATAACCGAGCAAAAGCATTGCAGCCAGCGCGATCCCCGCCGGCGGCCACACCGGTGATGCACTCACGTGCAATGAAGCCAGGTTTAAACCGATCTTCCCGGCAATGATGTAAATGATTGCGAACGCGCCGATGAGCGGCAGCCCGGAAAGACGTCGCGATTGCATAGTCCCAACCGCTTTAGACTCCGTTACTTTGACGCTGACGCCCCGACAGGTCAATATCGCCTTACACGGCGACCGCTGTGCTGCGATTCTTAAACAATCGAAAGACTACGCGCTTGTTCTGCAGAGCGAACGCTAATTGAAATCGTGGTGCGTATCCCGCACGTACGGGTATTTCGACTCGTTGCCAACTTCAGGCGGGAACTCTGCGTAACCGCCATGGATGTAAGGAATCTCGGACGGCAGCAACGGCTGATAGCTGTTGTGCCAAATTGGAAACGGAAAGGTCAGGATCTCAACCAGCCCGGCCAAATGGCGAGCCGCTGTGCGTCCCGCTCCCTTCCAAACGCCATACCCAGCCCCCGCGGAATTACCTTCCGTTTGGTTGATTTGGTTAACGGTCGTGAAGAACTCAGTCGGAGCGATGACGAAGTTCGAGATACCGCGACCGAGTTTGCGCGTTGGACCATAATCGTTACCCGGAGGGTCTTGAATATCGGCAAATGCTCCAATGGCAAAGGCCACGACCGCAGCGAAGGCGAGAATAGTTTTCATAGGGGCGTTACCAGTTAAAGGATTTCGAACAGCAAAGGCAATACTTTATTTTGGGTGTTCGGGGGTGGCGCCGTTCCTCGTCTTCAACATGGAAAGCCATATGGTAACTCCCAAAATAGAAATGATGATTCCCAGCGAGACGACTCGGGGAAAAGGCAGGAATCCTGCGGTGATCATTTTCAAACCCACGAATCCCAGCACCAATGCCAACCCGGTTCTGAGATAGATGAAGCGGTTCATCAAACCTGCCAGCAGGAAGTAAAGCGATCGCAAGCCAAGGATCGCGCAGATGTTCGACGTATAAACGATGAATGGGTCTTGAGTAATCGCGAAGATCGCCGGAATCGAATCCACAGCGAAGGCGAGATCCGTGATTTCAATCACGATCATGGTCAAAGCAAGTGGCGTTAACATCCACCGCCCATCAACACGCACCCTAAAGTCCTGGTTGTGAAAGTCTTGGGTGATCGGCAGAATTCGCCGAAGGACCTTCATTATCCGTGTTTCTCTGAAATCGTGCCCTGGATGTCCCGCGAAAAGCATGCGCACGGCGGTGATTAGCAGGAAAAGACCAAAGATGTACAAAACGAAATGAAACCGGCGCACCAGAGCGATGCCAAACAGGATCATGGTGCCGCGCATGACGAGAGCGCCGATAATTCCCCAAACCAGGACGCGGTGTTGTGCACGGGGGGGCACCCGAAAGTGCGTAAAGATGAGGTACGAACACAAAAATGTTGTCCATGCTCAACGAGTATTCGATCAGATAGCCGGTAAGAAAATCGAGCCCGTGGTGTGGCCCTTTGAAACGCCAGACGACACCATTAAAAGCCAACGAGATGACCACCCACAGGAGGCTGCGGCGGCCCGCTGCGGCCATGCTCAATTCACGGCCCCGGAGGCGGAAAGTGAAAAGATCGATCCCAATGGCGACGAACACGCCAATGTGAAATGCGACCCAGAACCAGATGCTCGTCGTCACTCGGGGCAGGGTTTCATGCGCAAAGCTGGGCCGCAATCGCAAATTGCGCGACGCGCGGAAGCGACCTATACGTCACGGGAACATATTTGTCTCCACCAATGGAAGCTGAATTAGAAAAACTGGTCGAAGCTGGAAAGCTCACTACGAAATCCGCAGGTCAACTGGAAAACTTAAAACCGGGTACATTTTGCCTGCACAAAAGTTGGGGTTTCGGTCGCGTCCGCGAATGGAACCTGTTGCTAAATCAAATCGTTATCGATTTTGCAACCAAGAAGGCCCATCCGATGCAGGCCCAATACGCGGCAGAGAATCTGACGCCGCTGGCGCTGGAACATTTTTTAGTACGAAAGGCAACGGACAGCGCATCAATTAAGAAACTGACGAAGGAAAATCCGGTCGCGCTGGTGCAAAACATTCTGGAAAGTTTGGACGGCAAGGCCACTGCGCAGCAGATCGGAGAATGGCTCATTGGCGATATCTTTACCGAAGCGGAGTGGAAACGCTGGTGGGAATCAACCAGGAAAGCGCTTAAATCAAGCGGCCGGTTCTCGATCCCTGCCAAGAAGACGGACACCATTCAAATCCGCAGCGAAGGAGTGTCGCATGCTGACGAGCTGAACACGGCGTTCAACAAGGCCAGACAGCCGAGGCAGCAAATCGCGGCACTCGAGCAGATCCTAAAATCGCCCGAGCAATTCAAGGAACCCGAAAAACAACTTCAGCCAATCGTGGTAGCGATCGAGAATGCAGCAGCGCGCAACCAGAAACTGCATCCTGAGCTGGCCTTCGAACTCATTATCGCGCGGGATGATTTGCTCGCGCTTGTTCCATCGCTGCACATCACACACATCGGTCTGACCCTTTCCAAATTGATTGTGGACGAGGAGAAGCGTCTGACATTGATCCTGCCAAACTTGCCCGCGGCAAAAGAGAAACGCGTCTTGCAGGCGCTGCCGGCCGCGCTGGGAGCTGGCTGGACAGAACGGGCCTTGCGTCTTATGGAGACGAGCCACAGTCGAATGGTCGCGCAAATTCCGCGCATCTTAAATGAAACCGGGCAACACGCAGAGCTTCGTACGATGCTGGAGCGAAGTATTCGCGAACATTCAGCCACGAGCGAGATGCTCATTTGGTTGTGCGGCGAAAAAAAGAATTGGGGCGACCTGATCACTCCGGATTTGCTGTGGGCGATCCTCGCCGCGCTCGAGCGCGAACAGCATAGTTCTACCGGTCGCGCCAGCAGGTTGCTGAAGGCATTGGTTGATGACCGGGAATTGCTTGGAGATATCTTTAAGAAAGTCGATGTCGGCCTGGCGCGCGATGCGATGCGGCGTCTGCAGGTCACGCCATTGTTCGATGAGCTGACAAAACGATCGCTCCTGGCACGAATGGTCAAAGTTTATCCGGAACTGGAAACCATGATCGCCGGTGCAGAAACGCAGGAAAAAGCCGCACCGCTCATTGTGTCCTGGAGCAGTTTGGAAAAGCGCAGAGCAGAACACGAGGAGATCGTAAAAGTAAAAATTCCCGAGAACACGAAGGAGATCGCAATTGCCCGGTCCTACGGCGATTTGAGCGAGAATTTTGAATTCAAAGCGGCGAAGCAAATGCAAAGCGTGTTGATGCGACGCAAAGCCGATTTGGAGCAAATGCTGCACGATGCGAGGGGCACATCATTTGAACATCCCGATACATCGCGAGTTTCCATCGGGACGATCGTCACATTGCGCAATGCCGAAACAAACAACGAAGAGACTTACACGATCCTCGGCGCGTGGGACGGAGACCCCGATCGTCACATCATCTCGTACCAAACTGCCATCGGCCAGGCGCTGCTCGGTCACGAACCCGGCGAAACCGTACCACTGAACAGAGAAGATGGCGTCGCTCAATTTTCCATCGTTTCAATTCGACCCGCGCCACCGGATCGGACTGAGCCCGCAGCCGATCTTGCCAAGGAATCTGCCGTTGAAGCGGCGATGGCCAAGTAAAGCGATCACGCTCCGCTGGCTCAAGACTGCTGTGAGCGCGCTACTAGACGAGCAATTCGTAAGAGAGAACGCTTAGGCAGTAGATCGCCGCTGTTTCCACTCGCAGAATGATTGGTCCGAGTGTGATCGGCTGGCAGCCGTGACGCCGCGCGAGCGCAAGCTCGGCGGGTGTAAAATCGCCTTCAGGTCCAACGAGCATCAACACGCTTCGAGGGCGGCTCCCCTGCTCGCTCGAATAGATTTCCAGAACTTTTTTTAAGTGCTGTGCATCGGGCTGTAGCGATCCGATCAGGCGTAGATCGAATGCCTGCTCCGAAGCGGAAAAAAAGTCCGCCAATTTTTTCGGCGCATGCACGCGCGGCAGCCAGTTCTGACCACATTGTTTGGCCGCTTCGATAGCGATCTGCTGCCATTTAGATTGTTTTTGCGCCGCAACTTCCGAGTCGACATGCACGACGGTGCGGTCAGAAAAGAGCGGCGCAATTTCGGCCGCACCAATCTCGACGGCCTTCTGAACAATGAGATCCATGTTTTTGCCTTTTGGGATTGCCTGGGCCAAAACAATCTTGCAACGCAGCGGCGCCGATTCTGCTTCGTGCAATTTTCGTAACGCGATCTCGTAGTCGGCCACATTTGTAATTTCAGCAGTGAGTTCGCGTCCTTTTCCGTTGAAGAGGACGAGTTTGTCCCCTGTTTGCATGCGCAGAACGTTGCGCGCGTGGTGTGCCTCGGAGCCGCGCAAAACCAGCGCCCGAGGATCCCAATTCTCAGGCGCAATATAAAAGCGATGCATGAACGGATGGAATTCGATCCAATTACGAGTAGTCAGCCGCGATACGCGCGCTCAGCGACAAAACGTCCGGAAGCGCATTGCTGATCGGCAGTTCTACACCGCGCTGTTTCAAAGCAGCGAACAGGCGCTCTGTAGGAATGTTCCCAACCAGTGCGTCCTGCGCGAATGGGCAGCCGCCGAGGCCGCCGATGGCCGAATCAAAACGGCGGCATCCGGCGTCATACGCGGCCAGTATTTTTGATTCTGCCTGCCCGGGTGCGCTGTGCAGGTGCACACCGATATCGCAATTAGGATGCTGACTTCTCACTGATTTAAACACAGTGCTAATCAAGTCAGGAGCCGCCAGGCCGACAGTGTCCGCAAGTGAAACCGATTGTACACCGAGACCGACAAGTTTATTGAGTGCCTCGCGAACCTCCTTCTCGTTCCACGGATCGCCATAGGGGTTTCCAAATGCCATCGAAATGTAAGCCACAGTGCCCAGCCCCGATTCGTCTGCTCTTCTTTTGATCGATTCCAAGACTTTGTAGCACTCGTCCGGTGTTTGATTCTGGTTTTTGCGCAGAAACGTCTCAGAGATGGAGCAAGGGAAGCCCAGAGTCGAAACTGATTCTGTCGCGATGGCGCGGTCAGCGCCTTTTTCGTTCACCACGATCCCGATGATTTCGACGTCGTCCGAGACTTCGATTTGTTCCAACACTTGTTCACTATCGGCCATTTGCGGAACAGCCTTTGGTGAAACAAAGCTTACCGCGTCGATGTGTTTGAATCCCGCGCCAATCAAGGCGCGAAGGTAACGGGTTTTCAGTTCTGTCGGAATTTGCCGGTTAAGGCCCTGCCACGCGTCGCGCGGGCATTCGATCAGTGTGACGGCGTTGCGAACCACGGAATTGCGGCGCTTATCTAAAGAATTCCTTCGCGCGGTCGAAAAAACTTTTGCGCAACGGAGTATTTTCCTCGCCGCAAAGCGCGGCAAACTCCTCGAGCTTTTGTCGTTGCTCAGAATTCAGGCGCGACGGCACCTCCACGATCAGCCGCGCGAAAAGATCGCCGTGGCTGCGGCCGTTCACATTTGTTATGCCTTTACCACGGAGCCTGAAATTTTGCCCGCTTTGCGTGCCTGCCGGCACTTTAACAACCGCCTTGCCTTCAAGCGTCGGCACGTCGACCTCGCCGCCCAGTGCTGCAACAGAAAAAGGGATTGGCACGTCGCAATACAAATCGTCGGCTTCGCGGTGAAAGATCTTGTGCTCCTTGATGTGAATCACCACATAAAGGTCACCTGCTACGCCACCGCCGATCCCGGCCTCGCCGTTTTCCGGCGAACGCAATCGAGTGCCTTCCTGGATTCCCGCAGGAATCTTCAGTTTGATTCGGCTTAGCTTTTCGACACGCCCTTCTCCGCGGCATTTTTGGCATGGTTTTTCGATGATCTCACCGGCGCCGTGGCAGCGCGGACACGTTTGCGAGACATGAAAAAAACCACGGGAACTGATCACCTGCCCGCGCCCATTGCACGTCGGACAGGTTGTTTTGCGCGAGTCACGCTCGGCACCGCTGCCGTTGCATTTATCGCATGCATCAAGCTTTTCAATCTCAATCGTCTTTTCTGCGCCGAAAGCAGCCTCCTCTAACTTGATTTCCATGTCATAGCGCAGATCCGACCCACGACGCCGATCATCTGAGCGTGCCCCGGTCCCGCCGCCAAAAAACGTGTCGAAGATTCCGCCGCCAAATCCGCCGCCGCCGAACACCTCACGGAATATTTCGAAAGGATCATGAAACCCGCCGCCACCGAAACCGGCACCACCCTGCGCAAACGCGGCATGACCGAAGCGATCGTAGGCCGCGCGTTTGTCGGGTTCCATCAGGACATCGTACGCTTCGCCTAACTCTTTAAACTTCTCCTCGGCGTGTGGATCGTCCGGATTCTTGTCAGGATGGAATTTCACCGCGAGCTTGCGATAGGCACGTTTGATTTCCTCTTCGCTCGCGGCTCGCGCCACGCCCAGCACTTCGTAGTAATCGCGTTTTTGGGTAGCCATCAAAGCGGAAGTCCTATGTCAGCAATCTGACTAATCCGTAAAACAAGCGAGAACGCTCACTACTTCGCGCGACCGCTGGAAACGATGACCCGAGCCGGTCGCAGGAGACGATCCTTAAACCGATAACCTCGCCGGGCTTGGCGGATAACGGTTTCTTCGGGGGAATCGCTTGCCTCATGCGCAATCGCTTCGTGCAGGTTCGGATCGAACTTTTTGCCTTCGGCTTCGATCGCATGCAGTCCGTTTTCCTCAAGCAGATCATTCAGTTGTTTTTGAACCAGAACCATCCCGGAATAGATCGGAGACTGGGAGCTCTCTGTTTTTGCGGCTGCCAAACCCAGTTCAAAGTTGTCGAGAATTGAGACCAAACGCTGGAGCAACGAACTGTTGGCATATTTCACCGCGTCTTCTTTTTCTCGGGCGGCGCGTTTTTTGTAGTTCTCGAAATCAGCCTGGCTGCGTAACGCGAGATCACGGAACCGGTCGAGATCCGCTTGCAAGCCGGCCAATGCATCCTCAGGTTCGGTTGAAGCCGCAGCAGAGGGCTGCTTTGCGTGCGCTGAAGAATTCATTTCTTCGCGTTCAGGGGATGGAATCTTTTTCATGTTTTGCGAATAACTATCACGGTGATGTCATCGTTTTGCGGCACCGAACCGGTAAACTCGCGCACGTCCTCGATAATCCTCTTTACAATCGCTTGCGCGCCATCGTTGGCGCTGGCGCGAACTGACTGCATCATGCGATCAACGCCATACTCGTCTCCGTCGGAGTTAAGCGTTTCAGTCACGCCGTCGGTGTAAAGAACGAGGCAATCATTGCGCTCGAGCGGCACCGCGAAGTCGACGGTAATCCTATCAAACACGCTTCCGCTGTCAATTCCCACGACCATTCCCGGCGACTTTACCGGCGTCACGGTTTCCGACTGCCGCTGATACCATAACGGCGCATCGTGTCCGGCCCGGGCAAGCGTGACGCCATCGTTCTGATGATCTAGGACCAGGTACGCCATGCTTATGAACATGTCTTCTTTAATGTCCGGATAAAGCTGCCTGTTTACTTTCCGCAAAACATCCGCCGGAGACGGGTTCCGGGCAGCCTCCGCGCGCAACACGCTGCGGCAAATCGCCATGATCAGTGATGCGGGAACGCCTTTGCCGGAAACGTCTGCTATTGCAACGCCAAGTCGGTCTTTATCGACATGAATGTAATCAAAATAATCGCCGCTTACCTGGCGAGCTGGCACATTAATTCCGCTAATTTGGAACCCATTGATGGCTGGCGCCTCAGAAGGGAGCAGGATCCGCTGAATGTCTCGTGCGATTTCGAGGTCATGATCCAGCCGCTTCTTTTCGTTCGCCATCGAATAGATGATCGCGTTGTAGAGCGCAAAAGCCGATTGCTCCGCGATCGATTTAAAAACGACAAAATCAGCCTGCGAAAAAGGCGTACTCATTGGACCATTGGCCAATGCCACAACACCGAGGTCCTGCTCGCCATATTTGAGCGCCGTGGCCAAGACAGACGCACTGCCAAAAGCGCTCCCCCGCAATTTAACTAACTCTGGCGCTTCCGAGAATTCGTTGAGACAGACAGCTTGACCCGTTTGCCAGACGCGTCCAATCAGACCTTCGTTCGCACTAACCGCGTGGAGTCGGAGGAAGCTCTCAAGAGCGATAGGATTAGCGGCCGCCTGTTGCAGGATATGTTGCGGAACATCTACCAGCGGCGGACAATCTTTCGAGATGAATGCGGGCATGAGCTTGCCACCTGTCCGATCCGTGACGTAGAGCGCGCCACCGTGCGCATCAAGAATCCGCACAGCTCCCTCGACAATGAGTCGATGTAATTCCTGAGGTCGAATTGTTCCCCGGAAGGCTTCACCCAACCCGTGCAGGAAATCGAAGACCAGCGTCTCTTCGACCTGGATCTCCTCATGCGAGCGTTCCAGTCTTCGAATTCGCCGAGTTTGCAAATAACCAGTGACACCCCAGCCGGCCAGAGACGCGATAAGGAGTCCAAGGAGAAGAGTCGGCCACATTTGCTCGGGGCCAGCTTACTTCGAAGACGTCTCGTGATGAAGGTCTTGTCTTAGAAAATCGAGAACGTCCTTGAAGCGAAAGATATTTTCAGGCGCCGCCTCGCAAAGCGCTTCGTGAGCCTCAAGCATCGTTTCTGTCTGCTCCTTTTTTCGGGAATCCAGCGTCTGGCTTCTGGAGGCTTGTTCAAGCGCTTCGCATTCAGGCGCGCGGTTGCCATCAATGTGGATATCGAATATCTGATCCAATCCGAGCCCGGAAAGAAGTTGCTGACTGCGATTGCCGCAGTGAACAACGTGCAGGTGGCCCTGGCCAAGTTCCTTCAGTCGTAACGCCACGCTGGCCATTGTTCCCATGAACGTGGAATCCATCATGGCGCAATCAGCTAAGTCCACTACAAATTCGCGATATCCGCGGTCCAACATTTCGCGCGAAAACTCCTTGAGGTTGCCGCTATTGAGGAAACTACCTCTGCCCTCCACTTTTACCCACACGGTCGCCCCTCTTACCCCAACTTGAATAGATGAGTCCACAGTTACTCTTCCAAACGATACCAGTCCAAAACCCATGCTGTCAAACCTGCCAGCGCGCGGCAAGTCTCCCACCAACTGATTCGGAATGCAGCGCTTAATAAGCCGCATCGCTTCAAACCGACGAGGCATGGTGGATGCGGAAGCAAAAACAGCCAGGAATGTCCCGCTGCGCGGTTTACTCCCAGAGGAACGAGCGGTTCTCCGCCACGATTCGGCCGTTGGCGATCAGCAGGCACCGCCACGAAATCACGCGGCCATCATCAAAGTAATCGTCACCGATCACCTTGAATTCGGTCTTGTGCGTGCCGCGCACATTTCTATACGTGATTTCCTGTGCCTGGGTGTGTTCGTGCAATTTCTCCTGGCGATATTCCAGACGCACAGTGACGTCCGAGGGGCGTTTGACCCGCCAAAAGAAATCGAAGTAATCCCCGAAACGCTGCCGTTGATCGAGTCCAGTGACAGCGCCGTAAAGGCGGTATTGCCTCTCAAAAACAATGGGCGCGTCCTGAAGCGTAGAAGTTTTCTGGCCTGGCGAGTTTGATTTCCCTCCGACCTTGCTGGACGAATCGTGCGCCCTTTCACTCGACTTTAGCCCTTTCTCACTCATAAAGAAGAGCTTGGTTTTTCGAAACTCGAAGTTTGGGTCCAACGCCATCGGCAGCGGCGTGACTTTCTCGACGACTTTGGGTTCCTCTGTACGCCCTTCCCGGGAGTGGAAACAGTCAACAAAGCCAAAATTAGAAGCGCGGCGGCAAATCTCACTTCCGTAATAAAGCGGGTCCTTGAACCAGGTGTCAACGTGGAACCCACAGGGTTTATCGATATCGCGGGTCCTATGGAACTCACGCAGATTGCGAAGTAATTTTCTGTGTGATCGAAGTTCGCTATGAGCGTGGTGTTTACTTGCCACATCAGGATTTCTGGCTGGATCCCTGGGACGCGAAACGCTTTGCGTTCGTTTCCCATGCGCACAGTGACCACATCGCGCCGCACCAGGAGGTGATCGTTTCCGAGCGCACATCACACTTGATGCGGGCCCGTCTGCCGGGTTCGCGGATCGAGCATCCACTGCTATTTGGGGAAAGACGATCCATTCGCAACGTCGATGTAATGTTATTACCTGCCGGACATATTTTTGGGTCAGCACAGTGCCTTGTTTTCGCAGGTGAGGAGGCGCTGCTCTACACCGGCGATTTCAAGCTGCGTCCTGGTAAGTCCGCTGAGCAGGCAGAGTGGCGTCCTGCTGACACGCTTGTGATGGAAACAACCTTCGGTGTTCCGCGTTACCGCTTCCCTCCGACGAAAGAAGTCATCAACGGAATAGTCGCGTTCTGCGGCGAAACGATTGACGCCGGTGAGGTGCCGGTGCTGCTGGGCTACTCGTTAGGCAAGGCACAGGAAATCCTGTGTGCGCTCGGGGACGCCGGCTTAACGCCCATGCTACATGGTTCTGTTTATCAAATGACGCGCATTTACGAACAACTCGGGCAATCGTTTTGCAAATACGCGCAATACAATCGGAACGACGTGGCCGGCAAAGTGTTAATCTGTCCCCCTAGCGCGAACCGCTCGCTGATGCTGCAGAAAATCCCGCGCAAACGTGTAGCCTTGATCAGTGGATGGGCCATCGATCCCCAGGCGGTATATCGGTACCAAGTGGACGCGGCATTTCCCCTGTCGGATCACGCAGACTACGACGATTTGCTTCGCTACATAGAATTGGTGCAACCCCGTCGTGTACCTCACGCTCCATGGCTTTGCTGCAGCTTTCGCAGCCGATCTTCGCGCGCGGGGCCTCGATGCGTGGGCGCTTAGCGAAGAAAATCAGATGGAACTACACTTGGGACGAAAGCAGATTGCACCGCTGTCGGATTCTCCGACTTCCGGCATGGCGCGGGCTTCCTGCGAGCAGGCGGAGCCATCTGAATTTTTGGATTTCGCGAACGTCGGTGAAGCCATCGGCGCGACTCCGGCAAAACTGGAGAAGATTCATTTGCTGTCTGATTACCTGCGCGGCCTAACAAAAGAGCAGCTTCCGATTGTCACTACATATTTTACCGGAAGAGCATTTGCCCAAAGCGATCCGCGCGTATTACAGGCCGGGTGGGCGGTAATCTTCCGCGCGTTGAAGGAAGCGACCAAAATCGGCGATTCAGAGTTACATGAAATCGGCAGTAAACATGGCGACGCCGGCAAGAGCGCGTTTGAAGTTCTCGATGGCCGAACGGCGCCCCAACCATTCAGCATTGTTGAATCGAGCGACTTATTCCAAAATCTTCAACGCGCGCGTGGCCCGATCGCCAAGGCAAAGCTGCTGCGGGAGCGATTTTCGATTTTATCCGCGCGTGAAGGTCAGTACGTGGTCAAGATCCTAACTGGTGACCTGCGCATTGGTTTGCGCGAGGGTCTGGTGGAGGAAGCCATCTCCACGGCTTTTGGCGTTTCACTCGAAGAAGTAAAACAAGCCAACATGTTGTTAGGCGACATCGGCCGCACAGCGCTGCTGGCGTCACGAAAAGAGCTGCACAGCGCCGAGCTGTCGATGTTTCGTCCTATTAAATGCATGCTCGCCACTCCCGAACCAAGCGCGGACGCCGTTTGGAATCGTTTCATTGAAGCGGCCCGCGTTGACCGCGATCAGTCTGGATCCTCGATACCCGGAACGGTTTACGTTGAGGACAAATTCGACGGAATTCGAGCACAGCTTCATCGTAGCAGAAATGGAGTAGAGATTTTCTCGCGCGATTTACGGCGAATTACCGCTCAATTTCCGGAGCTGATCGAACAAGCCAGAAGGTTTGGCGAGGAGCTGATTGCTGACGGTGAGATCATCGCTTTCGACGAAGAACGGCGACTGAGCTTCTTCGATCTGCAAAAACGGCTCGGACGCAAGGACGATACAGCCGATCTGTTTGCCGGAGCGGCAGCGGATGTGCCCGTCGCCTTTGTGATTTTCGATCTCCTTTGGCTGAATGGGCATTCGTTGTTGAAAGCTCCACTTCGGCAGCGACGGGAACAACTCAGCACGCTCCTATTACCGCCCCAGTTTCAGAGGGCGAACGTTACGCCAGCGCATTCTGCAACGGAGATTGAGCAAATTTTTCAGGAAGCGCGCCGGCGTTTGAATGAAGGTTTAATGATCAAAGACCCTGAAAGCCTTTATCTCCCAGGCACTCGCGGAATGTTTTGGTTCAAACTGAAACGCGAACTGGCGACACTGGATGTAGTTGTTGTCGCGGCGGAGCTTGGCCACGGAAAACGGAATAATGTGTTAAGCGACTACACATTCGCGGTGCGCGACGAAATCACGGGCGAACTTTTGCCCATTGGAAAAGCCTACAGCGGATTGACGGATGTTGAGATTGCGGAGTTAACGGAGCACTTCAAACAGAACACCATCACTGACCATGGTCGCTATCGCCGAGTGAACCCGAACGTCGTGCTCGAGGTGGCTAGTGGTCTCGGTCCACGTCACGGCAACTCCAGAGAACCGCAATCTCTTGAATAGGGGCGTCTGTTCAACGGATGAAGGAGGGCGCCGTCCTCGTGAACACGGCGCGCGGCTCAATCGTTGACGAGACGGCCCTCGCCGATGCGGTGGCAACAGGTCGGCTCTTGGGTGTCGCGACGGACGTGCTCGATGGGGAGGAGAGGGGCGATCTCCGATGCAACCCGCTGCTCTCCTGCGCCAGGGCTGGGCACAATGTTCTGATCACGCCACACATAGGGGGCGCGACGCGGGAGGCCATTCGGCAAACTGAGACTGCCGTGGTGAAACACTTGGCCAATCTGCTCAGTTCGCATGTCCTAACGGGCGCCCGAATTCCTCTTAAAACGACGTTGTCACCCTCGCCCGATGCCGATAGCGTTCGGAGCGTGAAGAAGAGAGGGCTCGAGTGCAAAAAGGGCTAGCACTTTCGGGAGGTAGTGCCCACTCCGAGGCTTGGCGGTCAGGTGAGCAAGGAACTTCAGTCGCGGCGCGAGTCCCGATACTGATTTTTCAGGATCAGGTCGTTAGCAACCGTCGGAGCGAGGGACGCAGGCCAATCACCTGCGCTTGGTGGGATGCCCCCCCATCCAGTACGCTCATTGCGCAATTCGCGAGACTGGCAGAAATGCTCGATGCCGCGGGATTAGGTCCGGCCGACTACCTCTATTCGTCACTGAAATGGCGATTGCAGCGACCCGGGATCAATCAATATCCTCTGCCACGCCCACTACTGAAGTTGTTGTGGCAGGCGTCTAACCAATCCACCCATGGTGCCGCGCGAGGTCCGTCACGCCGCGATTCTCGCGGCCAGCTCCTACGTCGTCTCTGCCAATCTCCTTCGCCAAGTCGTAGCGGATCTTGAGGCCGGGGAGGGCATTTTGTTTGATGCTAGCGACGTAACGTCTCGAACTCGACTTGCGAGACTGGTCGACGCACTGAGAACGCTTATTGGCGTTGCCAAGAGCCCTTATCTTCACCCTGCGCGTTCGCTCGACGCTTACGAGGGTCGGCGCCGGACCGGTAGAATGCAATCGCATCGCGCTAGCGGGCTTTGTGCATGGTATCCACCGCCCGGCGGCACGCGCCATATTGAAAAGAGTTCGACCAAAATGTCTCGTCATTGGCAACGCTAATCGGCCGCTAGAATTCTCTTTGTGGGCCGAGGCGAGAGCGCAGGGCATCGCCACCGTTCTTCTGCCTTACGCCGAGATCAACCTGAAGCCGGCACGCTTCCTCTCCTTATGCCGCGGTGATTTCGATCTAGTTCTGCCGTTCTCCGACTATTCTGCCAGTCAGATGCGCAAGCTTAAGCACAACGTCCAAGTTGAGGTTGTTGGCTTTCCCGTTGGCTTTGCGTCAACCGATATCGACGAGAGCGAAGTCGACAAAACGGGACCACGACGACGGAGCGTGCTCTATATTGCCGGAAATAATTTCGAGACAGCTGCAGCCAAACTTATTCACGAGGCGTTTGGACATTCAACAGATCTGCGCCTTCGCGTGAGGCCCCATCCTCGAAAGAGGCAAAACAAGAGGTCCGAACCGAGTGAGCTGTTCGGATGGCTAGACCCAACTTGCATAAGCGATCCAGAACGCGTCGAACTTGCCGAGGACATCGCGCTCTCCGATGTGGTGATCACCATCCGATCCACGGCTGCTATAGACGCGATGATAGCGGGTGTTCCGCTTGTCTGGCTTTCGCCACTGTCCTATCGCGAGGAACTGGAACGTGCTCCACTTCGCATGCAAAGGCTTGGATCATTGGAAGTTACAACCTCCATTGAATTGCGCACCATTATCAACAAGCTCTTAGATGACGAAAGCGAGCGTAAGCGCGTTGTCGAGGAACAATGGTCCCGACTTCGCGCCGCTGGCTATGATCGAAACTATTTTAACAAAGTGAGACTCGGCACTCCGACAGTTAGTTGGCCGATGCCAGCGTGTTAAAATTATCGACAAATCGCCGGGTTTTGGAGCCTACGCGAGAGATCATGACTCGTCAAAAACCGAAGAACTTCATCCTCCTCGTAGAGGTACTGGCTAGGGAATTGCCAGCGAGCGTGCTCCTTGGTGCTTACCTTACGGCTCGTGGCCACAATGTCTGGCTGATTGAGAAGGAAAGGTTCCGCAAGTCACCAGCGTCGTTCCGGCCGAGCATCGTGCTCGAGAAGGGCTTGACGAAGGGCTGTCTCGCTCGATTTCGTGCCATACGGAGAGCGGGGCATGTTCTAGCCGTCATGAGCCAAGAGGGCCTCACGTATCGAAGTGGAGATGATTATATCGAGCGTCGCATTTGCATACGAGACGGCAAAGTATGTCGACTATCTTTTTTTCTGGGGCGCAAAGAGAGAAGCAGGATCTTTCGAAACTCGTTTCGATGGTTCCACAAGCTAAAGTGACGGGCGCGCGGCGAGTGCGATCCCGACCGCGAGCGTCCAGGGGAAGAACAGCATCATCGGAACCACGGTTGACCTGATCGTGGGCAGAGCTAACCTCGGGAAGGACATGTCGCACTACCTCGTCGAGCGGATCCGAGCGCATCATGCGATACGCGTGCACACCGACACCACGTGCTGCGCTCCGTGGCGACGGGGCGTTGCGCGGCGTCATGGTGACCTCCTCGACCGGGGTCTCTGAGGACTTGGGCTGTGATGGTTTGTTCTGTCCCATCAGCGCCGAGCCGGCCACGGGCTGGCTCACGGAAGTCGCGCTCGATCCGGATGGCTCCATTTGGACGGACCGGGACCTCGAGAGCATCGATCTCGGCGTTGCTTGGGAGCTCATCGGGCGGTCGCCAGTTCCGTTCGAGACGAGCATCCCCGGGATCTTCGCGGCCGGGGATGCGCGCTCCGGTGCAGTGAAGCGGGTGGCGGCTTCCGTCGGCGAGGGCGCGAGCGCAGTCAAGTCTGTGCATCGAATCCTGGTCCCGTGATGACGCGCCTGCAGACGTTGGTCGCGCGTCCCCCGTCAGTGGTCGAGGCACAGCTCATCGTGGGGATGCTCGAGGCCCATGGCATCGCGGCCACTGCCTCCCCGGATGACGCCGGCGGCCTCGAGCCCCAGTGGCAGCTCACTCAGGGAGTGCGCGTGCTGGTCGCCCCCGAGGACGCAGCCGCTGCCCGAAGTCTCATCGCCGACGCCTACCCGGCCCAGGAGTAGCCGAGCTCCCTGATGGCTCCGCGGTGAGGAGCCGGCCTTCCGAGGCTCGAACCCATTCGCCCACGTCAACAGTTGGTTGCAGCACTCTGGTGCGAAGCCAGTCGACTGGACGATCGCGGTCTGAGCACGCGCCATCTAGTGCACACGTCGGTGCCGGGCCGACCTGCCCCGCTCCGCCTCCTGTCGGCGCAGTCGATACGCCCGCTCATGCCAGTGCTCTCAACGAGTCATCGCCACACTTCCTTGGCTCAAGGAGGTCCCGATGGCTCGTTCCGGGCTATCGGCGGATACCGACCATCGGCATCAAATCCGATCGAGACGCTAACCGTCGTCGCTCGCGTCCCACCAGTCTTGGATCCGGCGGTTCCTGGCGGAGACGAAGGCAGCGACATTGTCGAGGTAGCGGCGGTAAGCCAATGGCGACTGCGGTAGCGGCGGCGCCCCGAAGTTCCACTCGTTGCCGTCAAAGTCATCCAACCACTTGATGGTGTCGCCCGCGACGAGGTCCTGGAGATGGAAGAAGTCGACGTAGGCAGCGAACCCGCTCGACCCTTCGCCGAAGGGCCGAAAGGATTCGGCGTCGACCTCGAGCCCAGCTGAAAGCGGGTTCCTCCGCTGGCCGAGGTAGTGCTGCCGGATGCACTCGAGTGTGAGGTCGAACCGATCGGCGATCTTCAAGTCCCGACCACGTAGCTGATTCAGTGAATCGCCGTGAACGGGGAAGATGATGAAGCCGCCGATTCTGTAGAAAGCACGCTCATAGCGGTCCTGCTCTTCCGGACTCAGATCTGCCCACAACCGGGAATACCGAACGATCGGGTACCTCGAATGAGTCGTCGCGATTGTGTCGCTGGAAACGCGTACAGGGCCGTAAGCCCCCGCGTAGGTCAGATACTCCCCGGACTGTGCAACCCACTGCAGCCTGTCTCCGCTTGGAAGGTCCGGTGCGACGAGGGCGCGCCACAGACCACGTCATTCCGCCGCGTATGACTGTCAAGCGCGGGTCCCCCTGCGCTCGATGCTCTGGTCCATTCCGTCCCGCAAGCGGATCCGCTTACGGCGATGGGCGTCGTCGACTCGAACATGGTCGGCGAGCATGACTCGCGCCGTAAGCCATTCCGCTTTCGAGACCGCGGGTAGCACCTGCGGAACGACCACTCTGACGAGGAGCACCAGGGCATGCCCATGCGACCGAGAGCCGAGTTGGTGCTGTTCGTCCTCAGCACCGCTTCGTCGGTGGTGCGACACCGGTGAGCGGTCGTACGTCGGCTCGACTCATCGGAGCGTTGAAGTGACGCCGAGCACGCGACCCAAGAGCTCGCGGCGGCTATGCACGCCTGCTTTGATGAAGACAGACTTGAGGTGGTCCTGCACGGTGTTGGGCGTGATGAACAGGTGCGCCGCGGCCTCTGCCGTGTCGACCCCGCCGGCTAAGACGTCGAGAAGCTCACGTTCCCGGGGCGACAGCCCGTGGGCGCGGGCGAACAACTCGACCCGATCCGCTGGCGTTGCGCGCTCGATCGTGACAGCAACCTGGCCAGATGGGGTGATCCGCGAAGCGCGCAGCCGCAGCCACACCCCGCCACCAACGTGGACACGACCGAGAGCGGGTGAGTCGTCGATGCCTTCCTCGCACGCGAGGAGTTGCGCCGCGACGTTGAGAACGGCAGCCGGCACGGGTGCGGGTCCGGAGCCCCGCGGGAGCAGCCGCGACAACCACACCCCCGCGCCCGGTGTGCTCCCCGTGATGACCAGCCCACGCTCCGGCGAGGCGTCGAGCAGTACGACCGCCGGACTCTCCTCAGCAGTGTCGTCGCGCCCTGCCCCGCCGCTTGCCGAGGCAGCGAACGTTGACGCCTGGCACCGCCGCACCGCCGCGGTGAGCACGGCTTCCAGGTCGCGCAACAGCGCGAGATCGCGCTCGACATACAGACTGCGCGTCGACCACAGGTCGATGAAGCCCCAGCAGCCGTACCGGTCGCGCAGCGCCATCGAAGCAACGTCCACGACCCCGTGCGCAAGGACGTACTCATGCCACGGACCACGCGCAGCCACCGGCAGCGCGGCGAGCGATACGACGTCGTCGAGGCTCGTCCAGCGGTGCGTGGTCGTGGTGTACTTCAGCGCGATGACCCGAGGCAGCTCGTCCAGGTCGGGAATGCTCGCAAGCGGATCGACGCCCACGGACGTCTCGGGGTCGGTGAGCACGTACGCGTACGCGTCGACCGGCATCTCACGGGCGATCAGGTCGATTACTCGTGCACGTAATTCCCGGCCGTCGACAGTGCCACCGCAGACGCGTCCGACCGCTGCCAGCAGCCGAGCGGAAGAGCATGCGGACGGTTTGGTCGCCATACCGGTGAGCATAGAAGCGGGGTGGTCCGAGCTGCCGTCGCGAAGATCCCAGAACACTGGGATGGTTTCACCGGGAGCCGCTCGCCACGCTGGGCCACATGACCACTCTTCGCATCGAGCACCCCATCACCGACTTCACGGTCTGGTACGCCGCCTTCAACCGGTTCTCCGAGATGCGTAAGCGCTCCGGAGTTGTCGCACACCACATTTGGCGTCCTGTCGACGACGATCACTTCGTCACCCTTGACCTCGAGTTTGCGTCCCGCGCGCCCGCCGAGGCCTTCCTAGGGCTTCTTCAGGAACAGGTGTGGGCCGTCCCCGCGAACAGCCCCGCGCTCGCCGGCGCACCAACGACGCGATTCCTCGAGCCTGCTTCCTGAGCTGACGAACTCACACGGTTCGGTGTTGCCGCCCAACCGCTGGATACCGCGAGCGGATCCTGATCCGATCGGCAGGCGCGATTGGTGGACACGGCGAGCGCTTTGCCCGATAGTGACCATCGAGGCGCTCATTGGAGCAGGTCAAGCACCTGATCCGAGGAGCGCCTCGCCAAGTCGGGATCTGGTTGCGTGACACAAGACCAGCCTGGCTGTGTCGGAGCCCCCGCAGTAGGTTCGACCCCTGAAGATTGGCTCCAGGTTGTCTCTGCGCGTGCGGGGCGACAGGGTGGCCCCATGGTGACCAGGGACCGCGACGAGGAGGGCCGGCCACGCCAGGCAAGGCCGCGCGACGAGCTCGGTCGACCGCTGCCGTACGGCGCTGAGGGGGTCGAGCCAGTCTCCGAAGACCCGTTACCGCCCCTAGAGACGGTGCGGTTCGCCATCGAGCTGCTGGACCAGGGCCGGCCGTTCTCGGCCCACGAGGTCTTCGAGGCCCGCTGGAAGGACGCCCCTGAGGCCGAGCACGATCTTTGGCAGGGGCTGGCCCAGCTGTGCGTCGGGCTGACCCACGCCCTGCGCGGCAACGCCACCGGCGCCGGGCGGCTGCTCGAGCGTGGCAACGGCCGGCTCGAGCGCTACGCCGCAGCCGGCGGTCCGACGTACGGGCTGGACCTGGCGGAGTTCCGGAGGCGGATCCACCGCGTGGCCGGCGCCGACTGCTCGACACCATGATCCGCGCCCAGGTCCGCCGAACCGCGCCCAAACTGATCGAGCGCCCCGGGATCGGGATCCACAGTGCTGCCCAACTGCTCATCACAGCAGGTGGAAACCCTGAATGAGCTCCACAGTGATGCAGCCTTCGCCGCGCTCTGCGGTGTCAGCCCCGTCCAGGCCAGTAGTGGTCTAACCAACCGGCACCGGCTCAGCAGAAGAGGCGACCGCGCCGCCAACAATGCCCCCTGGACGATCGCGAACAACCGCATGCTCCACGACGCTCGAACACGAGACTTCGCCCAAGACGACAGACCACGGGCGACAGCCGCAACGACACCCTCCGCGTCCTGAAGCGCTACACCGCCCGGGAGACGTTCGCGATCATCCGCACCGCTCCGAGGGGAAGCAGCACTCACAGACGCTGCTTGACATAGGGCCTCAACGCTCTGGCCCAGTCCCAGATCGGGCTCTGCAAGTCTGACTGATCTGGCCCGACGGCCCCTGGCGCCACCGTGAGCACGTCGAACTGGAGACCCTGAACTACGTCAACTGGTTCAACAACGACCGGCCCCACGAGTCGGTCGACGAGCTGACCCCACGCCAGGTCCAGGAAGTTCACTACGCTGCAAGAAACCGTCTTGAGCCGACCGGCTGAGACACCGAACGAAGCCCCGGAAACACCGGGGCGGCTCAGAGGAAGAAGATGGCGACAGGGCGCACCACCCGCACCGCACTTGTCGGCCTGGCGACGACCCTCATCCTGGCCACCACCGCCTGCCAGACGACCTCCCACGCAGACGGGTCGAGCACCCCCCCGTCGTCGCGACCACCAACGTCGCCACCACAAATGACGCCGTCGTCGCAGCCAGGAGCCCCCGACAACTACCTCGGCCTCTCGGTCGAGAAGCTGCTCCACGTCGCGGTGCTGGACGGACTTCTCTTCCCACCCGACCAGTTGGTCGCCACAACCGACCCCGACCGTCTCTGGGTCGGATCCCAGGATGGGCTGGCCTGGATCGACCCCGCCGACAACAGCAGCCATCTGGTCGACCGGATCCCGGGCGTCAACCTCGCCGTGTACGGCGACCGTCTCTACCGCGCAGCCTGGGCCAACAACAATGTCGCGGTGTACGACATCGAGAGACGGCCGAGGGAACTGGCGCGCCGCCCGGCGCCCTCGCCCCTCAACATCACCGCCGGTCCGGCCGGCGTCTGGGCAGCCGACCACAACCACGGCAACCTCCTGCGCCTCGATCCCGACACCGTAGAGGTGACCCGGAAGGTGCCGATCGGCACCGGACCCGGGCTCCGGCCGGCCGGAATGGTGTGGGTCGGAAACCACATGTGGGTGAACTCCAAACGCGACGGCAACCTGTGTGAGGTCGACGACCACACCGGACGCACCCTGGACTGTGTCCATGTCACAGACGGGGACATCGGTGACGGCATCACCCTGACCCGGGACGGCATCTGGGCCGCGGTTGGTGACCCCGAGCTGGGCGACCCCGAACACGTGCTCGTCGACCCCGAGAGCCGCCAGGTCGTCGCCCGCCAGCTGATCAACCGACCCTTCTCGGACGACACCCTCGGCGAATCGTCCCCGCCGGTGATGGTCGGTAAAGACCTCTGGCTCCCGTCCAACAACTATCTCGTCCACCTCTCCCGCACCGACGGCTTCGCGCCCGACCGGGTGCTGAAGATCCCCGCCCAGATGGCCGCGCGCGACGCCACGGTGGCCTTCGGGTCCCTTTGGGTATGCTCCAGGTACCCCGAGCCCCACCTTGTGCGGATCGGTCTCGACGAACTCACCGCCGACTGAGCACCCGGTACACGCCGAACCAACAACGGATGCGGTAGGGAAACCCACAAGGCGCAGTTGAACGTCCAGGCTGTTGATCCAACGGTGAGCGCCGGCGGGTCTTCGACACTCGCTCCGGTGTGGTTCAAGCCCTACCGGAGGCTGGCGCTCCGGGCAAACTGAGCAGCCCGATCCAGGACTGTGCGGTGCACGGATCGGTGCGAACGGCGTACCAAGCGCTGTGTCGGAGCCGCCTGACTACTTTCGGAGCTCGTCGCCCGTCCCATGCCACTTATGGCGCGGCTTTGGTCGTGCGTCTATCTGGGCCGGAATGGGCTACCTCGCGTGGCGGCTGGACGGCCCATGGGTGGTCGTCGCTGTGAGCCTGCATGTGCGGGCTGGGGCGGAGTACCCGCCGGGGCCGGTGCCACGGTGATTGCCGCGGGTCCTGCTCAGGGCGTCGAGGTTCGTGGTGTCGGACTAGCCGTCGGTGGCGCTCGTTTGCCGAAATGGGGGTTAGGCCGCCCACGAACGGGGGAAACCGTGAACGAGTCCAGTCCATGCCTCCGGTGCGCCCACCCGACGCCATCGGGGGCGCTGGCTGGACTCAGAGCAGCAGCACCCCCCCGGCACTATGACTGCCGGGCGGTGCTGCTCGTGTCAACGCCGGTCGAAATTTGACCCCTTTCCGCCGGTTGAAAATTGACCCCCTTTGGTCATGGTTCTTCGGTCGATGACGCTGGGACTCGGCCCAGGTCGCGGTCTTTGAGCCGGTAGGAGTCGCCCTTGAGGGCGACGACCTCGGCGTGGTGGACGAGCCGGTCGATCATGGCGGCGGCGACGACGTCGTCGCCGAAGACCTCGCCCCACCTGCCGAAGGGTTTGTTGGAGGTGACGATCAGGCTGGCGCGTTCGTAGCGGCTGGAGACGAGCTGGAAGAACAGGTTGGCGGCCTCGGGTTCGAAGGGGATGTAGCCGACCTCGTCGATGACCAGCAGTGGGTAGCGGCCCAGCCTGACCAGCTCGTCTTGGAGGCGGCCCGCGTGGTGGGCCTCGGCGAGCCGGGCGACCCACTGGGAGGCGGTGGCGAACTGGACGCGGTGGCCGGCCTGGCAGGCGCGGATCGCGATCCCGGTGGCCAGGTGGGTCTTGCCGGTGCCGGGTGGGCCGAGGAAGACCACGTTCTCCTTGGCGACCACGAAGTCCAAGGTGCCGAGGTGGGCGATCAGGTCGCGCTTGAGTCCGCGGGCGTGGTCGAAGTCGAACTCCTCCAAGCTCTTGCGGGCGGGGAACCGGGCGGCGCGGATCCGGCCCTCACCGCCGTGGGACTCCCGCGCGGAGACCTCGCGCTGCAGGCAAGCCACGAGGAACTCCTCATGGGTCCAGGACTCCGCCCGGGCCCGTTCGGCCAGCCGCGGGACGGCCTCGCGCAGGGTGGGCGCCTTCAGAGCCCGGGTCAGGAAGGAGACCTCGCTGGAGAGGTCGCGCTTGGCCACCGTGTTCGTCTTGGTCGGGGTCATGACGCGCACCCGCCCTCAGTGCTCAGATCGATCCCCAGGGCGGTGTCGTAGTCGGCCAGCGCGCGCAACTCGACCTCTGCCTCGCGTGCCTGGCGCACCGGTCGCAGAACGCGGGCGCGGGTGCGTTGCAACACCCTTGCGGCCTCGAGATGCTCGGGATCGGTCAGGGTCTGGTGCCAGGCCCACACCCGTTCGTGGTCGGCGACCAGGCGCCCCTCGGCCGGATCCCGGACCCGGTCGAGGTCGGCTATGACTTCGATGCGACGGCCGATCACGCCGGGGTGGACGGAGTAGTCGTTGGAGTCCAGGCGGACGTAGTGGTCGCGGGCCAGCCGGGTCGAGGACCGCCACCCGACCGCCGGTGCCACCGGCGGCAGGGTGAGCATCGCTTGGCGGTCCGCGCCGATCCGGTCGGTCGGCGCGCAGCCCAGCGCCCGCCGGCGACGGGCGTTGACCTGGGCCAGCCAGCCCTGCAGCTGGGTGTTGAAGTCAGCCGGGCCGGTGAAGACCCGGCCGGGCAGGAGGAACGAGCGTTCCAGGTAGTCGTGCGCGCGTTCGATGATGCCCTTGTGCTCGGGCTCGGCGGGCTTGAGCACGATCACCTTGGTGCCCAGCACCCCACGGAACGCCTGGCACTCGCCGGTCAGCTCGACCCGGCCGCCGCGGTTGCGGCCGATCGCTCCTTCGCCGTCCCAGACCAGGGTGCGTGGCACGGCGCCCAGTCCGCTGATCTGCTGCCACCAGCCGGCGAAGAGGTCCTCGGCGTGACGGGTCGGGACCAGCGTCGCTGAGAGCCACCGGGAATAGCCGGTGACCATCGTCAGCACCGGCAGCTGCTTGGGTCCACGGACCTGGCCGAACCCGACCGGCAGCTCGATCGGCGGGAACCAGAAGTCGCACTGCGCGATCTGTCCGGCCACATACGTCGTCCGCGACGCCGGATCGACCGGCAGATACGCCGGGCGCAGCTCGGCGACCCGCTCCTTGAACACCGTGATCCCCGCGTCCACCCGACCCGCTCGGCGATCACCGTGGCCGGCATCGTCGGCACCAGATCCAGCTGCTCGCGGATCGCGTCCTCGAACGCATCGACCGCCGACCCGGCCGGCCGACGCTCATACTTCGGCGGCGCATCGGAGGCGATCGCGGCACGCACCGTGTTCCGCGAGACCCCCAACGTCCTGGCGATCGTCTTGATCGGCAACCCCTCCGCACGACGCAGCCGGCGGATCTCAGCCCAGTCCTCCACAGACAACAACTCCTTCGCTCCCATCGACTCGAGTGAGTCGACAGTCCGGTCGAAGGGGGTCAAAATTTCGGCCGACGCTCCGGGGTCAGTTTTCAGCCGTCGCTGACAGCTCGATCGTGGATAAGAGAACCGCCCCGCCCGCCTGAGGGGGGAACTCATTTGGACAGGGCGGCCCACGCGGCTACCCGAAGGTCGCCACGCAGCGACGAGGCTAGGCATGTGGGCTTCAAGAACCGGGGAGGCTTTAGTCACCTCCCGCAGGGACCAAAGACCCTAGAAGCTCGGGTCGCTGGGCCGCCTCTTGGATGACGAGGGCGACCAAGAAAGAACCGCCCCGGCGCGCGATGCTGGGGCGGTTCGGTTCGTCGGCTGAGGGACCGCGTCAGCGAGGGCGCCGCTTGTGTCTCGGCATGTCGATTGCGTCCGGAGGGCGATCGACCTACGGTGCGACGCCTTCCTGACCGAGCGCAGGTTGCCTACAGCCGCGGAATCGTCCGCGGAGAGGCTGCCATGTCACTACTTCAGCCGACGGACTTTGGGATCAGCTTCGCCCCTGGACAGCGCCCACCGGCAGCGCATGGACCGCGTCGCGCACCCGTTGGGTGGTGGCGTATCGCGGGGCCGGCGTACGCTCGGCGTGGCCCCGCTGGGTGCCGATCCGAAAGCCTCGGCCAGCTCTGGCTAGTCTCCTGAGCCAAGGGTGCGCGGGAGGCCGAAGTACGGCGCCACCGTGTTCTCGAACCGGGTGATCTCACGGATCCGTCCGCCGGCGAGGCCGATCACCTCGATCCCGGCGAGGTGGAGGACGCCCGTGACCGGGTCACGGCGGTACTCCCCCCACGCGGGTTGACCATTGGCCCGGACCGGGACCATCCGGTCGGTGCCACGTCGGTGGGCGTCGACAGCCGTGAAGAACCCGTGCGCTGCGGCAGTCCCGTGATACTCGAACGGCGCTGGGGGCATCCGCACCCAGACGTCGTCGGTCATCAGTGCGATGAGCTCATCGACGTCGAGCTCGGTGAAGGCCGTGACGAAGCGGGTCAGCAACTCACGCTCCGCCGGTCCACCCGCTGCCGGAGGTGGCGGGCCCGCTGGCCGATGAGCCTCCATCGTCGAGCGCGCCCTCTTCAGGGCGCTCTTGACAGCGTCCTGGGTCAGACCCAGTAGAACGGCGACCTCGGCGGCGCGGTAGCCGAGGACATCGCGAAGCAGGAGCACAGCGCGCTGGTTCGGAGGGAGCAGTTGGACCGTCGTGATGAAGGCGAGCGAGATTGCCTCCCGCGACTCGTAGCGGGCCTCGGGCCCCGGGGTCTGGTCAGAGACTCCCTCGAGGAGCGCGTCAGGATAGGGCTGGAGCCAGAAGACCTCACCCAGACTCGTCGGCTCCGGCGGCTTCACCGGGAGGGGCGCGACCGGCGCGGGTCGACGCTTCGTGGACCTCAGCTGGTTGAGGCATCGGTTGGTCGCGATCCGGTAGAGCCAGGTGCGCACGGACGAGCGGCCCTCGAAACCTTCGAGACCCAGCCATGCTGCCAGCAGTGTTTCCTGCACCAGGTCCTCGGCGTCCTGCAGCGAGCCGAGCATCCGGTAGCAGTGCGCCTGGAGCTCGCGTCGGTGCGGATCGACCAGTTCGGCGAACGCCTCACGGTCTCCTGCACGCGCCCGTCCGATGAGTTCCGCAGTCACATCCACCTCGCTCCTGTTGCCCTTCCTGTACTGACACCAATCGTGAGTCGAAGGGGGCGGTCGCGGAGCGCTCCCTTTCCATCGGGTGGCGTGTCCATCCCAGTGAACCCCATCCAACTCACGGAGACCGGAGAAGACACATGACCATCAGGGAGCACACCACGGCAGACCACACGATCCTGGTGACCGGCGCCAACAGGGGCATCGGCCTCGCGCTGGTCGAGGAGGCGCTGCACCGCGGCGCCAAGCGGGTCTACGCCGGCATGAGGAGCCCCGTCGCCCACCCCGACCACCGCGTCGTCCCGCTGCCCCTCGACGTGACGGACCCGGCACAGATCACCGCAGCTGTCCAGAAGATCGACTGGCTCGACCTAGTGATCAACAACGCCGGCCACGGGACCTACGAGGACCTCGACCAACGGACCGCCCTAGAGCACCACCTGGCCGTGAACCTCTACGGCCCGTACGACGTGACATTGGCCGTCCTGCCCCTGCTGTCGCGGTCTCGCGGTCGTGTCATCAACATCCTCTCGCTGGCCGCCCTCGCCTCGCTGCCGGTGATGCCGGCGTACTCGATCTCGAAGGCAGCAGCGCTGTCGCTGACCCAGGCCCAGCGAGCCCTGTTCGCGAGGCACGGCGTGCGTGTGCACGCTGTGCTGACCGGCCCGACCGACACGGACATGACGCGTGGCCTCGACATTCCCAAGACCGCCCCGCAAGTCGTCGCCCGCGCGATCTTTGACGGTCTGGAGGCCGACCAGGACGACATCTTCCCGGACCCGATGTCGGCGTCCCTGGAACCCGACTGGGACGGCGGCGCCATCAAGACGCTCGAGCGGGCGAACGCCGGGCTCCTTCCGGTCGCGACCCCTATGGACACGAACCTCAGCTACACGTTCGTCGTGGACCAGCCCCCGGAGCAGGCGTTCGCCGCCATCAACGACGTACGCGCATGGTGGTCGGGCCAGGTGGAGGGAGCGACCGACGCGCTCGGGTCGGAGTTCACCTACACCGTGCCGGAGATCCACTACACCAAGTTCCGCATCACCGAGCTCGACCCTGCGCGACGCGTCGCCTGGCACGTGCTGGACAGCCACCTCAGCTTCACTGCCAACAAGGAGGAGTGGACCGGCACAACCATCACCTTCGACCTCGCAGAGCGGAAAGGAGGCACGGAGGTGACCTTCACGCACGAGGGGCTTCGTCCCGACCACGAGTGCTATTCCGTCTGCTCCAATGCCTGGGGCGAGTACATCAGCGGGAGCCTGCGCGACCTGATCCAAACCGGATCCGGCCGACCGAACGCGTTCGAGGGCGAGGAGGCGCTCGAAGCCGTCCAGGCCTGAGGGTGCGACTGTTACCGACTGGGCAGTGATCGCGGTAGCCCGAACCATGGGGGACGGTGATCTCGAAGCGAGTCGTGGCACAGATCCGGTCGCCCAGAGGGCGTCAGGACGAGGAGACCGACCCGGCGACGGCCGCCGTCAGCGGCGCGCAGGCACGCCCCGAACGCCGACCGCCGGTCGGAACGAGGTCGAACCTGGGGCCGGCGCCGAAGATGCTCCCGCAGAAGCGTGCTACGGCGTCTGCCCTCGTACTCGAAAGGCATCGGCGGCATCGAGACAAAGACGTCATCGGTCACGAGGGCCACAAGCGGGTCGAGGTCTGCCGACACATACGCGCGGACGAACGGAAGCATCCACGAGGGCGGCGAGCTCGGTTAGTCGCCAAGGCCAATGGCCGGCTCCGCGGCAAAGCAGCCCAAGCTCAACCGACGACGGGATGCGCACCTGGTCTCCCTTGTGCACAGCGGCGAATGCAGCACCGCCGAAGTCGCCGACTCGTTCGGCGTCGGCCGGTCCACCGTCTACCGCGCCATCGAAGGGCAACGCAACGAAGCCCGCGCCAACGTCGCTCAAACGACGAAGAGACGCTGACCTTGAGCACGTGCTGAGTGTCCCGCATCCGACACCCCAGCGGGACACTTGGCGGCGACCGGTTACAGCCGACGCTGCGGCTCGAACGGGGTTCGTCTTACGGGATGACTCCGGTGCGGGCGAACCGAGGCACGCTGCATACCGCCCACAAAGACGCATGCTCGAAGTGCAGCGCCGTTTGCTCCGCTGGTGACAGGCGGCACACGTTCGCCGGAGCCATCCCATCTGGCTCAACTCCGACGATTGGCTCCAGGCTCGCCACCGTGACGGCGGGCCAGTTCAGGGTGCTCCTAAAGGGCGCGTGGAACTGGCCCCGGGGTCGCTGCGCCCAAGCAGCCCCGCGCATCCCCCCGGTAGGTTTTGCATGGACCCGGAGTCATCAAGCTGCTGTCACCAGCACATCTCTCTCGACCAGTGCCGGTAACAGGCTGAATGGTCGCTGAAGTCCAACTGAGCCCATCCGCCGGCATCAGGGTCTCGTCAACAACGTTCAGGCTGGCTTCAGTCGCGGTCCTGCATGCTGGGCCGGAACTGAACGCCAGTCAACGATGAAAAAGAAGAAGAACGCGACGCACAACCGAGGATTGGTCGCCGCCGCCGGAGCCGGTGTCGTCCTCGCAGCGACGGCCGGCGGAGTCGCAGCCGCAACCGGCGGGGATGACGGCCCGGCAAGCCACCAGTACACCCAGGAGCAGACGGTGCCGCGACCCGAGCCGCACTGAAGACAACCAGGGGCGGCACCGCCAATAGCGTCGAGACCGACAGCGAGAACGGCGCCACGTACGAGGTCGAGGTGACCAAGACCGACGGGGCGACCGTCGATGTCCGGCTCGACAGAACTACAAGGTGGTCGTCATCGAGGGCGACAGCGATTCGGGCGAGAACTGACCGGGGCCAGCACGATTGCGAACCATCGAGGAGGAACCATGAACCGACGTCGAGCACACGTCGCTGCCCGAGGCCTCAGCCTCTTGGCACTGGTCGCGGCCGGTCTGGTGATGAACGCCGCGTCACCGTCGGCTGGCGAGGATGCCGCTCTGCAGTCCGCGCAGCCGGCGCGCCCACATCACCCGGCGCCGTCGCACTTCACGAAGGGGCGAGTGACCAACCCGTGGTTCCCGCTCCATCCCGGTGATCGGTACGTCTACCGCGGGACCGACGGCAAAGCGCATACGCGTGACGTCATGATCGCCACCTACCGCACACGTGTGATCGACGGTGTCGTCTGCCGCGTCGTCTTCGACCGGGTGTGGAACAACGGAGTGCTGAGCGAGCGCACCCGCGACTTCTACGCCCAGACCAAGGCCGGCACGGTGTGGTACTTCGGCGAGCGAACCGCAACGCTGGACCGTCACGGGCACGTGACGAGTCGCGAAGGCTCGTTCACGTCGGGGGTCAACGGGGCCGAGGCGGGCGTCTTCATGAAGGCGCACCCCCGGGTCGGCCCGTCGTACTACCAGGAGTACTACCCCGGCCACGCCCTGGATGTCTTCACCGTCCTGCGGCGCGACGCCCACGTGGTCGTCCCGCTCATGGACACCCACCACGCTCTGCTCACCAAGGAAACGACCGCGCTCGAGCCCGGAGTCGTCGACCACAAGTACTACGTGCGTGACATCGGCTCGGTCCGTGAACTCACCGTGAAGGGCGGCTCCGAGAGCCTGTGGCTCGTAGGCCTCACCCACCTGCCGCGGCACTAATCCTCCAGTCTCGACCGGAAGGAGTTCACGGTGAAGCATCCCAGAGATCGACCTACCTGCTGATCGCGCGTCGTGGTGGCGGCGTTGGTCACGCTCGTCCAGACTGTTCCGTCGTCCGGGACGTCGGCCGTCGCCACGCGGCCGTGTCCGCGTCTCCCGAAGCTCGACCAGCCCGTGCACCTCCATCCGGCCGACTTCAGCGCCAAGATCGACAACCCGCGCTGGCCGATGACCGCCGGCAGCCGCTGGGTCTACCGCGTCACCGACATGGAAACCGGCCATGTGAACCATGACGTGATCAAGGCGACTCACCGCACCAAGCGGATGGCCGACGGGATCACCGCCCGAGTCGTCAGGGACGTCGTCACCCATCACGGCACACCGGTCGAGGTCACCAGGGACTGGTACGCCCAGGACTTCTGCGGAAACGTCTGGTACTTCGGCGAGCACACGATCGCCTACCGCCACGGCAAGCCGCACGACAACGGCACCTGGCAGGCCGGCAGACACGGGAACCTGCCGGGCATCGCCCTCCCGGCCAAGCCGAGGGTCGGCCTGAGCTACCGCGAGGAGTACTCCAAGGGCCTCGCCGAGGACCAGTCCCGCGTCCTGGCCCTCGACCAGCAGGTCCAGGTCGGTGCTGGTCACTTCACCCATGTGCTGATGACCGAGGACTTCTCGCCGATCGAACCCGACGTGTCCGAACTGAAGTTCTACGCGCACGGCAGCGGCCAAGCGGTCCTCGCCATCGATGTCTCAGGGGGAACAGACCGCGAGGAACTGATCGCCTACCACCCCGGACGCTGATCCCTGCCGGCGGCTCACGGGTGGCCGGTCGGCTGTCCGCGACGACGCCCCGCGAGATCGCCTGCCGTCTGGGACGAAGGGTCGGCGCAGTCGCCGACGGTCGCACCCGGGGCGGCCTCCGGGGTGAAGACGACCTCGATGTCTAGGTGTGAAACGCGTGCCGTTCAACCGCAAGCCCCACGAACTCGGTAGACCGAGCTCCATCGGACCCATCGACACAGCGAAGCGGTCGTGCTCGTCGGGACAGGTCGCCTCGAGCATTCCAGGAGTGCAGCGTCGGCGGCGAGGCGTCCCCGCCGTGGGGTCGATCCAAGAGTGCGTACTCCTCACTGAAGGCACGTTGAAGACAGGCAGCAACAGCCAAGGACAACCAGCGACAACCAGCGACAACCAGCGACAGAGCGAACGCCCAGCGAACGCGAAGGGGGCCGATGCAGATCAGGTCCCACCTGTGGCGCGGACCCGCAACCAGTACGCAGCCGAAGGCAATGAGCAGGTAGACGCCGAACAGCGTCAGCGCGGTCGGTCGCCTTCAGGGGTCCTCACGGCCGGTGGGGCGGGGACCGAGGGCGAACATCTGCGGTTCGGCCGTCTCGGCGGCGTCTGGCGACCCGCCGGGGTGCAGCAACCGTCCGAGCAGCCTCCCTCGGAGCAGCTCCACCCACCGGCACCGTGGTCGCTGTCCTCGTGGGTGTGAGTGGTGCCGATGGGTCCGCAGCAGCCCTCGCCGCGCCAGGCCTCGCGGCCTTCCTTGACCGCGACGGCGGCGATGACCAGGCCGGCGATCGGGTCGGCCCACGACCAGCCGAGCGTCGCGTTGAGCACCAGCCCGACGAGCAGAACCGCCGACAGGTAGGTGCACAGCAGGGTCTGGGTGGAGTCGGCGACCACCGCGTCGGAGCCGAGTGCCTTGCCGGTGCGGCGCTGGGCCCAGGACAGGAACGGCATGATCGACCAGCGAGGCGATCGCCAGTCCGATGCCGACCGGCGAGGACTCCGGGTCGTGCCCGATGACCAGCGCGCGCACCGACTCGAACGTCACGTAGGCGGCGAGAGCGAAGAACGAGAACGCCATCAGCCGCAGCGCCTGCCGCTCGCGGGACTCGGGCATCCGGTGGCGGAACTGCCACAAGATGATCAGGCCGCTGGAGACCTCGACGACCGAGTCGAGTCCGAACCCGACCAGGGCGACCGACCCGGCGACCACGCCGGCGGTGATCGCGATGACCGCCTCGACGACGTTGTAGGTCACCGATGCGCCGGCCAGCAGCTGCGCACGGCGTCCGAGCCGGGCGCCGGCTCGGCGTCGAGGGTCGCGTGGGTGTGCACGTGGGTGGTCATGAGGCGCCCTCCAAGGTGGCGGCGCCGTAGTTCGGGCACAGCGTCGACGGCGTCACCGGTCAGCGCCAGCAGCCGCTCGGCAGCAGACAGCAGGTCGCATCACGGTCGTCGGTGTGGTTCAGCGACCACATCGACGCCCGGCCTTCCGGTCGAGAGGTCACCAGCCCGCAGTCCCTCAGGCACGCCAGGTGCTTCGAGACCGTGGACTGTGCGAGGCCGAGGTGAGCGGTCAGGTCCACGACTCGGTGCTCGCCGAGCGCGAGGTGGCGCAGGATCGCCAGTCGCGACGGGTCGGAGAATCCGTGGAACAGGCAGGCCGCTGCCGTCAGGGCCGCGGTCTCGTCAGGGGCGTTCGTCCCGACACCCATCACTTTCATCGTCATGCGGCGATGATATCTAGGGATTGATGTTCATCGTCAAGCCGTGGTCAGGCGGCGCGGGGCGGGTACATGATCACCGCGACGCCGACCAGGAAGATGAGCCCCCGTGACGTCGTAGCGCACAGGGCTGGATCTCCGGCCCGGAGTCGACCAGGACAAGGCCGGTGCAGGGATGCCCGGCGGCGTACAGGCTGGAAACCGCAGTGCCGTACGAGTGCCCGACGACCACTGGCCGCACGATGCCCAGGTCGGCCAAGAGGTCGTGCACGCCTTCGGCAACCTCGTCGGCCGCGGTCGGCCGGCCGCCGCTATCCCCGTGCGCCGGCATGTCAACTGCGATCGTCTGCACGGCTCCGTCGAGATGCGCGACGACCGGCCGCCACGTCGTCCTGTCGAACGTCAGGCCGTGGAAGTAGTTGGCGACTCCACACGTCCGGCCGGGGCTCGCCAGCGCTGTTCGAGATCGGGCAGACCCTTCCAGGACTCCCGAGGCTGGCCCTTGCGACGGCGAGCCAGCCTGAGCTGCAGCAGGAGCAGGGCACCGACGACCGCCGGAGTGCCGGCTGCGGCCACGAGGATGCCGCCGGGGTTGAGCGACCGCTGCTCCGCGACATCGATCTGCGCGACGTTCGAGCTCGCCAGGTCATCGACGCCCGGCGAGATGGCCACGGCGTAGGTCGCGAACCCGCCGCTGCTGATTGGTTGAATACGCCACTCGAGCGTCGCGGAGTCACCTGGTGCGACTAGCACCGACCCGCTTCGAGAGAGTCGACGTCCAGTCCTCGGGGTCGACCGACGTCGAGCGGCTCGGGTCTGTGACGTCGAGGTGGAGAACGAGAGGTGGGCTGCGGGCCTTGCCCTGATTCGTCACGGTGATCTGCAGGTCGAGGCTCTCACCGAGTTTGATCGACGCCGCGGGTGGGTCGATGCGCACCGTGACGTCGCCTACCGTCCGGTCTGCCTGGGCAGCCGGAGCAGCGACACATGTGAAGGTCAGCAGACAGGCGCCCACGGCGAGCATGAGGCGCCTCATCGGGAGTCCCCGAGCTCGAGGCGAGCGGACAATGCAATCGCCAGCAGGGTGAGGACGGCGGCGGCGAGGATGGGCGACGCCAGGTAGGGAAGCTGCTCTGACCAAGGCTGTTGGCTGATCAGCACGTTGTCGGCGAGGGTGAGCCCGGCGCTGACCGGGTTGGCCTTGATCAGCACCGAGCCGACCGGCGTGTTCGCGTTGACTGCCGGGAGCTGGCTGGGGGCGGCGAGCAGCAGCAGGATCGTGACAGACACCGCCAGGCTTGCGCGATTGGACATGACCAGCGAACTGACCGCGAGACCGAGCGCGGTCAGGGCGGCCGCAACCAGGGAGCCGGCCACGACGAGCACCACGAACGCGTCGGACCACGCCGGGACCGTCCGCCATGACCAGGACCAGCGGGAGCACGACGACCAGCGATGCCATCCACATGGTGGTGGCGGCCAGGAGCTTCCCGACGACGATGTGACGCCGGCCGACCGGTGTGACCAGGAGGGCTTCGAGAGTGCCGCGCTCGCGCTCACCGGAGATGGCGTCCGCGCTCACGACCAAGGCGGTCAGGGTGCCGAGTACCGATGGCGGTCTTCACGATGACCCCGACAGACTCGCGGGCGTCGAGCAGGTTGATGGCGGCATCTGCGGAGGCGAGGTAGGCCAGCACCCCCAGGGCGAACGTGAACGCGAACAGCACCGATAGGCCCTTGGAGCTGAGCCACAGCTCGGTCAGCTCCTGATGGGCGACGACGAGCCAACCGGGTCTGCGCGCGGACGTCGGGCGCGCTGCGGGGTCGGTGATGCTCGTTGTCATGCGGCTCTCAACCCGTCCGCTGTGAGGGCCCGGAAAGCATCGGTCAGCCGGGAACCCTGGAAGTCGACGGCACGCGGCTCGATGCCAGCATCGAGCAGCAGCAGGAGCACCTCGCGTCGGGCGCCGTCGTTCCGCACCAGTTGCAGGTCGATGTCGCCGGGGCGCGAGTTGTCGAAACTCGCGGAGTGGACCGCGGGCGAGGCATTGAGCACGCGGCTAGCCTTGCCAACGTCGTCGAGCGCGAGGCGAATCCGGCAGTACTCCGCGACCCCCGAAGCCCTGACCACATCATGAACGGTGCCCGCAGCGACGATTCGGGAGCGGTGCATGATCGCCACCCGGTCGCAAGCCCGCTCGACCTCGTCGAGCTGGTGGCTGCACAGGACCACGCACGTCCCCTCGTCGAGGGCCACCCGGGCCAGGTGCGCCAGGAGCTCCTCCTGCCCCGCCGGGTCAAGACCGAGCGTCGGCTCGTCGAGGAACAGCACCGCGGGCTCGTTGATCAACGCGCGGGCCAGCCCGAGCCGCTGACGCATCCCCCGGGAGAACGAGTGTCTGCTGGTCGTTGGCGCCCAGACCCAGCTCACCCAAGCCTGCGCTCGGCGCGCGCGGTCGCCACGCTCCGCGGGAGCCCGAAGAGCTCGCCGTAGAAGCGGAGGTATGACCGCTCGCTCTGTGCACCCGGGTAGCCGTTGGACTCGGGCAGGACACCGATGCTCGACCGCACCGCCGCCGGCTCGCAGAAGTCGTGACCGTTGATGTTGGCAGTCCCTCCACTCACCGGGACGATGGTCGTCAACGCACGGATCACCGAGGTCTTGCCGGCACCGTTCGGCCCCAACAGACCCCCAGGATCTCCCCCTGGCGCGCGTGCAACGACACCGCGTCGGCCGCAACGAACTCGCCGTAACGAACGGTCAAGCCGCGGGTCTCGACAGCCCATTCCATCGTTTGCATGACGACCCCAGGCCTCCCTCGGTGTCAGTCCGGCATACACCGGCGTCATCCGGTTCCATCCTCCGCCGTCACGGCTGAAGCCCGGCTGAAAGCCGACGCTCGTACCCCGGGCGTGGCGAAGTAGAGAACGCGGGTGCCGCAGCGAGACCCTCGCTGCGCCGTCGAAAGCTGCGGCCAGGCAGGATCGAAGTTCGCGCGGTCGTAGTCGGCGTGCGGGGTTCGGCGGCGTGCGGGCCAGGAGTGCCTGGACCATCGGGTCCTCGCGCGTCGGGAACACCACTACGAAGGGCGCACCCATCTCAGCGAGCCAGTCAATGACTGGTCCGACGGAGGATCCCGGGTGCGCCAAGGCGGCTGAGAGGTGTCATTCAGCATGGCTTCAGTCCGAAGCGACAACGCTTGAGGGATGCGTCCGCCCCGTTCCTTCTCGGTCGCCGTGCTCCTTGCCGGGCTGCTGCTCTCACTGAGCGCGTGCTCGGGAGACGGCTCCCCGGTCGCCACGACATCGAAGCCGGGAGCGACGAGCGCGTCGAGCCCGACGTCGTCGGCTGGGCCGGGATCCGAGATCGCACAGCCGCGCCTTCCCCAGGGAGTCCAGGTTGCGCCGAACAGCTCACGGGTCGACACCCGGGTTCCGGTCTTCTCCCACCCGACGGAGGTGACGAACCCCCTCTTCCCGGTCTCCCGCCAGGCGTCGGTGGTATTCGTGGGTCACGTCGACCGGCAGCCGTTCCGCACCGAGGTCACGTTGCTCCCCACCACCAGGATCATCGACTGGGGCGGCCAGCGGATCGAGACGTTGGTCTCGCAGTACGCCGCGTACCTCGGCGGGCGACTCCAAGAGGTGGCCTACGACCTGTACGCGCAGGCCGACGACGGGGCCGTGTGGTACTTCGGCGAGGACGTCGTCGACCTGGCCCACGGCGACATCGTCTCGAAGGAGGGCACCTGGCTGGCCGGCAAGGACGGCCCAGCCCAGATGATCATGCCCGGCCCACCGCCGCGTCGGCGACGTCTTCCGCCACCGAGAACATCCCCGGGCGTCGCCTTCGAGCAGGTCACCGTGAAGTCCGTCCAGCGGAGCCGCTCCAAGGGCCCGCTGGTGGTTCGTGGTCGGGATGGATCGCGCGAAGAGCTCCATGAGGACGGCACCACGGAGGACAAGCATTTCGCGCCCGGCTACGGGGAGTTCTTCACCCGCGATGGTCCGCTATGTCGAGGCCCTCGCGCTGGCCGTCCCGACCGACGCCTCCCAGCACGCCGAGCCGGCCGGTCTGCGCCACATGTTCGCCGTGGCCGAGGGAGTCCTGCGCACCGGGGGGACGCCCGGCTCCGCAGATCGATTGGCTCGGCTGTGGGCAACGGTACCGCGGACCGAGGTCCCGCGCCGATGGCACCAGTCGTCACACGCGCGATCCGCAACGTGCGATCAGCGCGCGACCCCGGCACAGCGAGACGGGCCGCAATGGACCTGGCGCTCCGCGTACTCGACCTGCAGCTGCGCTACCGCGACCCCGCCGAGGTGAACCGCGCCCGAGTTGCCCTCTGGTGCGACCTGCTGATTGCGGACGCACGCGCGAACCGCAAACGGGACGTCAACGGCGACGTGTTCACCCTGTTCTACCTCCGCGACCGCGTGCAGCACGCACTGCCGGAGGCGGCCGCCACCGCCTACAACCACTGGCTCGGCGTACTCCAGATCTCAGCGGCCGACGCCGACCTGCAACGAGCACGGCGCGCGGCGGTTCGGCTCCGCGACGCTCTCGCCCGCTAGCAGTGATGCCCAGAGGCGCTGGTCGAGATCGTGCGACGAATCGATCCGATGCCTGACGAGGCTGCTGACCGCGGCACAGGGCCGAGTTCACGCAGCCCCGCGAGTCAGGGAAACGAAGCACCGCTGGCTTCGCGAGTAGCCCATTCCGCCGCGTCGGACTGACTCGACTCGATGCTGGTTGGCTGGCCTCGGCCTACGCCTGCAGAGTGGCGGATGGCCACGGGATTGGGCCGACGCGACAAGACAGGGTGCGTGCGTATGGCAGAAATACAACTGCGGGTTCGCCTGGTGAGCGGTGACCAACTCGACGTCACGTTTGAGGATGACGGCGACGAGGGAGAGGTCATCGAGCGACTCGTCGGAACCCTCGCGGAAGACTCCGGCGTGCTTCGCTCCACCCACGGTGATCGGCTCCTGGTGCTCTACGGCAGGGGCGTGGCCACCATCGAGATAGCGCCACGCGGCGCAGTCCTTTGAGCCGCGGACGCCGGTTGACCCGACCTGCAGACGCACACGAACTGGCGGTGTTGGGTGTGGGAAACGCGTCTCTCCCGCCTGAGTCCCAGGATGTCTCGTCCATCTGGGCAACGAATCCTCACGCTGCCCGTGGTCCATGCGGGCCCGGCCAACACGGTCGAGCAGTGCCTCGGCTCAGGCTAGTCGGCTCGTTCAAGCTTCGTGCTTGTTCGTGGTCCGTCGACAGGGTGCGGCGAGTGCGATCCCGACCGCGAGCGTCCAGGGGAAGAACAGCATCATCGGAACCACGGTTGACCTGATCGTGGGCAGAGCTAACCTCGGGAAGGACATGTCGCACTACCTCGTCGAGCGGATCCGAGCGCATCATGCGATACGCGTGCACACCGACACCACGTGCACTGCGCTCCGTGGCGACGGGCGTTGCGCGGCGTCATGGTGACCTCCTCGACCGGGGTCTCTGGCAGGACTTGGGCTGTGATGGTTTGTTCTGTCCCATCAGCGCCGAGCCGGCCACGGGCTGGCTCACGGAAGTCGCGCTCGATCCGGATGGCTCCATTTGGACGGACCGGGACCTCGAGAGCATCGATCTCGGCGTTGCTTGGGAGCTCATCGGGCGGTCGCCAGTTCCGTTCGAGACGAGCATCCCCGGGGTCTTCGCGGCCGGGGATGCGCGCTCCGGTGCAGTGAAGCGGGTGGCGGCTTCCGTCGGCGAGGGCGCGAGCGCAGTCAAGTCTGTGCATCGAATCCTGGTCCCGTGATGACGCGCCTGCAGACGTTGGTCGCGCGTCCCCCGTCAGTGGTCGAGGCACAGCTCATCGTGGGGATGCTCGAGGCCCATGGCATCGCGGCCACTGCCTCCCCGGATGACGCCGGCGGCCTCGAGCCCCAGTGGCAGCTCACTCAGGGAGTGCGCGTGCTGGTCGCCCCCGAGGACGCAGCCGCTGCCCGAAGTCTCATCGCCGACGCCTACCCGGCCCAGGAGTAGCCGAGCTCCTGATGGCTCCGCGGTGAGGAGCCGGCCTTCCGAGGCTCGAACCCATTCGCCCACGTCAACAGTTGGTTGCAGCACTCTGGTGCGAAGCCAGTCGACTGGACGATCGCGGTCTGAGCACGCGCCATCTAGTGCACACGTCGGTGCCGGGCCGACCTGCCCCGCTCCGCCGCGTATGACTGTCAAGCGCGGGTCGCCCTGCGCTCGATGCTCTGGTCCATTCCGTCCCGCAAGCGGATCCCGTTACGGGCCGGTCGCCCGTGCGGCCGCAAATGGGGAGCGTGTATTGGAGTCGGACGCTGCCCGCCGGGCGTCGGCGCCCTGGCCTGCCCGTCCGGGGTGACCTGCCTTCTGCGGGTAGAGCGTCTCGCCGCGCGCCAGCATCTTCACCATCTCTGTGATCTTGCGGGCCCGGCTTTCAGCGCGCTTCATGCCCTCGACGCGATGGATCAGCGCGAACCGGTTGGCGCTCGTGAGCACGTCGAACATCGCCTGCGCGTCCGGCTCCGCCGCGATCGCCGCGGCCAGGTCGTCGGGCGCCTGGCGGGTCGCCGGACCGGCGTACGCCGCGTCCCACCGCCCATCGGCGCGCGCGGCCTCGACCGCGGCGCGCCCGGCGTCGGTCATCCGGCCCTGCTCCTCGAGCGTCGCCACGAGCGCGACGTTTCGCTGAGACCAGCTGCCTTTGGCGCGGCGCGGGGTGATGCGCACGGTGTAGCTGTCCTCGTCGCGCTTGCCGGCCTGGCCGTCGATCCAGCCGAAGCAGAGCAGCTCCTCGACCGCGCTCGCCCACGTGATCGTGGTGTCCGAGCCGCCCTTCTTGGTCAGCACCAGCCGCACGCCGGGCGACGTCGCATGGTGCTCTTCGAGCCACGCCCGCAGCGTGGCCGGGTCGGTCACGAGCAGCTCGGGCAGCAGGGTTGCCATGGGTCCGACGCTAGCCGCGGCCGCCGACATCTGCGTCGCTCAGGCGGCGAACCGGAGGAGTGCGCCGAACACGAGGTCGAGCCTGTCGTGGCCAGTGGAGGTGCTGCTGGCCAGGTTGCGGGGGCTCGGGATCGGTAGGTGTGGCCGGTGGGGGTGCTGGTCTCCAGCTCGTGTCGTCGTCCTGGCTGGATCCGGGAGTGCCAGCCGGCCGCTTGTTTGGCGTGGTGGTAGGACTCGCACAGGCCTTGCGCGTTGGTCTCGTTGGGGGGCCGCCGTCCTTGTGGGTCTGGACGTGGTCGACGTGCCGCACCGGGGCGTCGCACCGCGGCGTGCGGCAGACCCGGTCGCGGAGCCGGATCAGCCGGGCGATTCCGTCGGTGAACGCCAAGGCCCGTGAGTCCATCGCGAGGAGGCGGCCGGTAGCCGGGGTGGCGATCATCGGCACGACACCAGCCGCGTCCCCTCCCGCCTCGTCGCCGACCGGCACGCCCCAAGCGGAAGGAGCCAGCCTCCTCCCCGCTCCGAACAACGTGGCATACGTCGCCCAAACTCAGCGTCGTCTCCGTACTGGTCAAGTGATCATGTGGTTGACCTGCCCTGTCCCGAACGGGGAACCTCGTGTGGAAAGCCAGGACATAGTGCCGTGACTGATTCAAACCCAGTATCCCCACCAGCACGAAAACAGGCCCCTGACCTGCGGCGGAGCAGAATCAGGGGCTGTTCTGTATCAGGCGCGGACCCAATGCGTGTCCAAGCGGCCTCGTCGAGGGAGGCGGAGCGATGAAGAACTCCCCTGTGCACTAAAGCCATGTCCCAGATCACCACCACGCAGAGATACCTGCACGGCATGCGGCGATGCCGACCAGAAAAACCTCGACGCCCTCAACCCGCATCCGCATCCAGGTAGCCCCACCCCGATGACGGCACGACCTGCATCTCGCGTGTGGGTGGCCGCGGGGTCGAATCCTTCGCGGTCAAAGGCGAGTTGGAACCCTGAGGCCTGCTCAACCGACGTGGACGTGCGGTCGCTTCTTCCGGCGGGGCTCCGCCTGGCGAAGAACCTCCCGCGTGACGGGGGCAACCTCGCCGACCCCGAAGAACAGGAAGCGCAAGAAATTGGACGCCGGGTTGCCCTCGGTCCACTCGAAGTAGATGTGCGGCCGAACCCCCGTCGCATCGCGGATCTCCAGCAGCATGGCAGCAAGAGCGTTGGGCACGGTCGGAGACTGGAGGTTGATGACGCGGTAGACGTCGTGCAGGACCTCGCCGAAGACCTCGACCACGCCCTCGAAATCGGAGGGGTCAGTGATGGTGACCTCGACGAAGATGATGTCGCCGGCATCGGGAAGGTCGTTGTCCTCGACGATCTGCTTGAGCTTCTCGGAGTACTCGATGCGGTCCCGTGCGTCCGGTTCGTTGGCTACCAGGCGGATGGTGCGACGTGCGCAGTCTCGCAGGAACCGTTGCGAGGACGCGTCGAAGACCACCTCCGTGGTGCGCAGCTCGAAGGCGCGCAGAAGTCGCGACAGGATCGACAACAAGACGATGACGGCGATGAAGAACCCGGCGATCTTCACACCGTCAGGACGCTCGCGGATGTTGTCCAAGGTGGTGTACACGAAGACCACCGTGATGACGGCGAACGCCCACATCAGCCGGCGCTGCCCGGCCTTGCGCGCAGCCAAGGCAACGGCGGTGCCGGCGCTTGTGAAGAGCACGAGCACGCCGGTGGCGTAGGCCCCGCCCTGAGCGTCAACGCTGGCCTTGAAGATGATCGTGACGGCGAACGCGATCGTGGTCAGGATCAGGACCAGCGGCCGCACCGCCGCCGTCCACTCGGGCGCCATCCCGTAGCGGGGCAGATAACGGGGAATCAGGTTGAGCAGACCTGCCATCGCGGAAGCGCCGGCGAACCACAAGATCGCGATCGTGGAGATGTCGTACACCGTGCCGAACGTGTCACCTAGGTAGAGATGCGCCAGGTAGGCAAGGGCGCGCCCGGAGGCCTTGCCGCCGGCCTCGAACTCCTTCTCGGGGATCAGCCAGGTGGTGACCAGGCTGCTGGTGATCAGGAAGACGCTCATGATGATGGCCGCGGTGGCGAGCAGCTTCTTGGTCTGCCGGATCCGGCCGACGGGGTGCTCCTCGGTGTCCCCAGGCCCGCCGTCGACGTGGGCCATCACCGCGACGCCGGTCTCGAACCCGGACATGCCCAGCGCCAGCTTGGGGAACACCAGGACCGCCATCGCGAGCATCATGACCGGGTTGCCGTGCTCCTTGGTGAGGGCCGAGGTCCACTCGCTGATCACCTGCGGGCTCTCGAACACCTTCCAGAACGACACCCCGATGACGATGACGTTGAGCGAGAGGTACACGCCAACCAGGGCGACCGCCAACCCCATGGCCTCGGTGAACCCGCGCAGGAACACCACGCCGAGCAGACCCACAAGGCCCAGTGTGATTGCGATCTCCTGACCGTGCAGAAACGACGGGATGTGTGGGTTCTCGACCATGTGCGCGCTCGCGTCCGCTGCCGAGAGCGTGATGGTGATGATGAAGTCGGTCCCGGCGAAGCCCAGCAGGGCGAGGACGAAGAGCTTGCCCTTCCAGAACGACAGCAGCCGCTCCAGCATCGCGATCGACCCCTGGCCGTGCGGGCTTTCCTCGGCCACGCGGCGGTACACCGGAAGGGCGCCGAACAACGTCAACAAGACGAGCACGCCCGTGGCGATCGGGGACAGCGCACCCGCGGCCAGAGCTGCGATGCCGGGCTGGTAGCCGAGGGTGGAGAAGTAGTCGACACCGGTCAGGCACATCACCTGCCACCACGGATGGCGGTGCCGGGGGTGGCGCTCCTGGGCGTAGGGACCCGCGTGCTCGGCGCTCACCGCACCGGACTGGGCGAACAACCACGCGTGCACCCGACCTTCGAGGACGGTCGGCGCGAGCTCATCGCTGGTCGTCACAGCAGACATGGAAGCATCCGCGAGAAGGCCCACACGACTCCCTAACACCTTCCTAACGACCGAGCGGTCGGCCTGGGCCTCAGGACCCCGTTAGCGATCTGGGTCCGCGCGTTAGGGACGCGTTAGGACCGGCAACAGCGGCCCGAACCTGCCCTTTGATGAGGGTGTGCCAATGCAAACTCGCCCCCTCATGGTGGCTGAGCCAGGCGACCGCTTCGGAATCGCGAACGGTCTGATCGTGGCAGTGCTCTACGTCGGTGGCGTGCTCCATCTGACTGGCGTGGAGACCGAGTTCCTCACAGTCCTGTTCGCTGGACTGGCCAGCTGCGGCTTGTCACGGCTGCTCACCGCGGGTGTCGGGGTAGCGGCCTGGGCGATGTGCACGGGCTTCGTCGTGAATAGGTACGGCGTGCTCACGCTCGGTCACCACGACCTCGTGAGGCTCGCGGCGTTCGCCCTTGCCACCGGCGCGATCGCCATCAGCGGGCACTGCACCCACACCGCCGCACGGGAGAACGGGACATGGGTGACGTCCTCTACCTCGGGCTGACCGCCCTGTTCTTCGTCATCGCCTCATTCGTCCTGAAGGGGGTGGACCGCCTGTGAGCGCGGAGAACCTGATCGGGCTCATTGCGAGCATCCTCATGCTCGGCTTCTTCGGCGAGCCGGCCGTGAACGTGCTGCTCCTCAACCTGGCCCTCGACCGGGCCGGCGGAAAAGCAGACTGAGCACGTGGGCACCCGCGGCAAGCTCAGGGTCTACCTCGGCGCGGCACCGGGCGTGGGCAAGACCTACGCGATGCTCGGCGAGGGGCACCGACGCGCCGAACGCGGCACCGACGTGGTGGTCGGTTTCGTGGAGACCCACGGCCGCACACACACCGCCGAGATGGTCGAAAGACTCGAGCTCATCCCCCGACGCACACTCGAGTACCGCGGCACCGCGTCCGACGAGATGGACGTCGATGCCGTGCTCGCGCGCCACCCAGCGGTCGCGCTGGTCGACGAGCTCGCCCACACCAACGTCCCCGGATGTCGCAACGGCAAACGCTGGCAAGACATCGAGGAGCTGCTCGCCGCCGGCATCGACGTCATCACCACCGTCAACATCCAGCACCTGGAATCGGTCAACGACGTGGTCGAGAAGATCACCGGCGTACCGCAACGGGAGACCGTCCCCGACGCCGTGGTCCGCGCCGCCGACCAGATCGAGCTGGAGGACATGACCGCCGAGGCGCTGCGCCGGCGCCTGGCCCACGGCAACGTCTACGCACCGGAGAAGGTCGACGCCGCGCTGTCGAACTACTTCCGGGCCGGCAACCTCAACGCGCTGCGGGAGCTCGCACTGCTGTGGACCGCCGACCGGGTCGAGGACGCCCTGCAGCAGTACCGTGAACAGCACGACATCACCGGTACCTGGGAGACCCGCGAGCGGGTAGTGGTTGCGCTGACCGGTGGCTCCGAAGGCGAGACGCTGATCCGCCGCGCCGCTCGGATCGCGGCCCGGGCCACCGGCGGCGACCTCCTCGCTGTCCATGTGGCCAGGTCCGACGGCCTCGCCGGCGCCAGCCATGAGGCCCTCGCCGCACAACGGCTGCTCGTGGAGTCACTCGGCGGCACCTATCACCAGCTGCTCGGCGACGACGTCCCCGAAGCCCTGCTCGCCTTCGCCCGCGCCGAGAACGCCACCCAGCTCGTGCTCGGCGAGAGCCGCCGGCCAGCGTGGGCCCGGCTGCTCACACCCGGCACCGCCGCCGACACGATCCGCTCCTCCGGCGACATCGACGTCCACATCGTCACCCACCAGCACACCGGCAGGGGCATCGGCCTGCCCCACGGTCGCGGCAGTCTCAGCCGGCGACGCAAGCTGCGTGGCTATGCCCTTGCCCTCCTGCTCCCGCCGCTGCTGACCGTGGCCCTGGTTCCCTTCCGTGACCAGCTCAACCTCGTCAGCGACATGCTCCTCTTCCTGCTGATCACCGTCGTCGTGTCCCTTGTCGGCGGCCTTGCGCCGGCCCTGATCGCCGCCGTCTTCGGCTCCGTGCTGCTCAACTACTACTTCACGCCGCCCTTGCACACGTTCACGATCGGCGAGACCAACAACACTCTCGCGCTGCTGGTGTTCGCCCTGGTCGCCACGCTGGTCAGCTCGGTGGTCGACCTGGCCGCCCGCCGCACCCGGCAGGCAGCCCGAGCGGCCGCCGAGTCCCGCACCCTGGCCAACCTCGCCGGCAGCGTCCTCGGCGACCCAGGCGCCCTTGAGGAGATGCTGGAGCGGGTCCTGGAGACCTTCGGGCTCACCTCCGCGACACTGCTCGAGAAGACTGAGAACCAATGGAGACCCCTCGCCAGCGCAGGACCACCGTGCACCCACCCGGGCGAGGCAGAGACCGATGTGCCCGCCGGAGACGGGCTCATCCTCGCCCTCCGCGGACGACTCCTCGAGGCAGAGGACCAACGCCTGGCCGGAGCCTTCGCAGCCCAGGTCGCGGTCGTCCTGGACCGGATCCGGCTCAGCCAGGCTGCGGCCGAGGCGGCTCCACTCGCCGAGGCCAACAAGGTCCGGACTGCGTTGCTGGCCGCAGTCGGCCATGACTTCCGCACTCCGCTCGCGGCGGCCAAAGCGGCCGTGTCCACGATCCGCAGCTTCGACATCGACCTCTCCGCCGACGACCGCCGCGACCTGCTGCAGGCAACCGAGACCTCGCTCGACCGCCTTGCGGCCCTCGTCGACAACCTGCTGGACATGAGCCGGCTCCAGGCCGGCGCGATGTCCATCGACACCCAGCCCACCGCCGTCGAGGAGGTCATGGCTCGAGCCCTCGACGATCTCGGCCCGGACGGTCGGCTGGTCCTGGTCGACCCCGCTGAGGATCTCCCCCTGGTCCAGGCAGACCCGGGTCTGCTGGAGCGAGTGCTGGCGAACCTGGTCACCAACGCGCTGCGCTACTCCGCCGCCGACGCGCCGCCGCACCTGTCCGCCAGCCGACTCGGCGACCGCGTCGAGGTCCGTGTCGTCGACCGCGGTCCCGGCATTCCCTCCGACCAGTGGGATCGGGTCTTCCAGCCCTTCCAGCGCCTCGGCGACACCGACAACACCACCGGCGTGGGTCTGGGCCTGGCCCTTGCGCGTGGCCTCACCGAGGCCATGGGCGGGACGCTCGAGCCGGAGGAGACCCCGGGCGGAGGGCTCACCATGGTCGTCTCCTTGCCGGCGGTCTCCGACCTGGCCACGCCGACCCCCGGGCGGCGTGAACGAGACGAGGTCACCCCGTGACCGGCGTGCTCGTCGTCGAGGACGAACCACAGCTGCTGCGGGCGCTGAGCATCCATCTGCGTGCCTTGCACTACGAGGTGCGCGGCGCAGCCTCGGGCGGCGAGGCTCTCCGCCTGGCGTCTGCCTGCCTGCCGGATCTCGTCATCCTCGACCTCGGCCTACCCGACATGGACGGCACCGAGGTCATCGCCGGATTGCGGGGCTGGACCGACGTCCCGATCCTGGTGCTGTCCGGTCGCACCGACAGCGCCGACAAGGTCGACGCCCTCGACGCGGGCGCCGACGACTATGTCACCAAGCCCTTCGGGATGGCCGAGCTCGTCGCCAGGCTCCGGGCCATGACCCGCCGCAGCGGCACCAAGGACAAACAGGCCGACGTTCAAGTCGGCGAAGCGTCCGTCGACCTGGCGGCACGGAAGGTGACCCTCGCCGGGTCGGAGGTCCGCCTCACACCCACCGAGTGGCACCTGCTGGAGGTGCTACTGCGGCACCCCGGCAAGCTGCTCAGCCAGCGCGAGCTGCTCTCCGAGGTCTGGGGCCCCGGCTACGAGACGGCTCAAGGCAACCTGCGTCTCTACATGGCACAGCTCCGCCGCAAGCTCGAGCCCGACCCAGCCCGGCCGCGGCACCTGCTCAACGAACCCGGCATGGGCTACCGCTTCGAGCCCTAGCGGAGTGAGAACCCAGGCGAAAGGAGGACGGTCATGGTTGATCTCGTCAAGGAGCTAGCGAACTCCCCCTACCGGCGAAGCCTGGTCCGCGGTGGTGCCGCGGTTCTGCCCCTGGTGACGTGCGCGATCCTGGCTGGTTTCCGGGACGACGTCACGTCCGCGACGTCCGCGCTGATCCTCGTGCTCTGGGTGGTTGCCGCCGCAGCGAGTGGGGACCGTGTGGCCGGAGTGGTGGCGGCCCTGTCCGGTGGCATCTGGTTCGACTTCTTCTTGACCGAGCCGTATCAGCGCTTCACGATCTCGGACCCGGACGACGTCGAGGTGACCGTGCTACTGGTCGCGATCGGCGTGGTCGTCAACGAGATCGCGCTGTGGGGGCGCCGCCAGCAATCGAGCGCCGCCGGTCGCTCCGGCTACCTCGACGGTGTGCTGAGCGCAGCGAGGCTGGTCTCCGAGGGCGACACCCCGCCGTCGGTCTTGATCGACGTCGTCGCTCGCCAGATCACCGACGTGCTCGGAGCCGAAGCCTGCCGCTTCGAGTCGGGTGCGGCTCACGACACACGCTTCGCCCTCCTCGACCATGACGGCGAAATCACTCGCGGCGGGCACCTGGTGAACGTCGAGAGAAACGGTCTCCCCTTCGACGAGGAGGTCGCAATCGTCGTTCGACGAGGGCCCCACATCCTGGGCGACTTCGTGGTGACATCCGCCACCCACATCGCCTACCCCTCCAAGGAACAGCGTCGCGTCGCGGTGCTACTGGCAGACCAGGTCGCCTCAGAGCTCACCTCGGACTGACGTCGGTGGTGCGGAACAACACCTGCGGATCTGCCCACGACACGCAGCACATCTGCCAGGACCAACCCATACGCTTCGCGGCCTTGCCCGGGCGGAACGCGGCGAGAGCCCTCCACCGGCGGAGGCGGTCGACGCCGTCGCGACTTCCGACATCCTCGTATCCGAGTAATGGCCGGGGTCAGCGTGGAGATGCTCTCGCCCGCCAAGCTCAAAAGGGAGAGTGCAAAGTCCTCCGTGGTCGGCGCTTCGGTGGCGCCAGGCGCAACCCAGGCTAGGACGGCCGATGAGCCCCGCCTCCGCCAGTTCGCTGCTGAGCAGCGATGAGTGCTGGCTCCAGGCGTGCACCTGACTCCCAACGCGAGGGCTGGGTCGGGCTCGGTCCGCACGGGCTGAGCGTGGGATCACTGGACCCGGGCGTCCTGCGACCATCGGCCGCCCGGTTGAACCCCCCGCCGCTGGCGGTCTGGACGCCTAGCCTTTCCCAGGTGCGGGTCAATGCCTCACCGCAGGTGCCACGAGCCTCAGGGACACGCACTCACGTCGTCGTGGCGAGCTGACGAAGGACGAGGTCGGCGTGGGCGCGGACCGGCGCCAGATCGGCTGCTTGTGCAATGGTCCGCTCGGCATCCTCAACCACGAGCTGCACGTGCGCGGCGAGGAGCGCGCGGTCCTCTGGGTTGTCACAGAACCCGCCCGTGGTGGCCAGCACGCGTAGCAATGCCCGGTCCACCCGCGGCTCAGAGCACCCATATCGGCGGATCTGACCGATAGCCAAGTCCAGGTAGTAGTCCAGGTCGCGGCCGGGCGCAACGACCCTGAGCACGCCCGCGTCGTCGTACAAGCGTTGGTTGCCGAGCGGACGGCGCACCAAGGCGGCGAGCAGGACGCCCACGTGCTCGAGGGACTGGATCGCGGTGTACGGGTCGTTGATCGCGGGAGACAGTGCCTTGACTGCGATGTCCACGAGCTGCCGTACCCCGAAGGCCACATCTTGCTCGGCGGTGCGCTCGAAGCCCACCCGGACCGCCACGGGCAGTGCCCCGCGGAAGGTCGACGAATCTGGTGACCTTGCGTCCGGGGAAGGGGGACACAGCCACAGCAGCGGTGCTCCTTCCACGACGTACTCGCCCACCATGGTGGACACCGTGGCCACCAGGTCCTGCGCCTGGGCCAGCGGTCGCAGCACCTCCGGATGCATCGTCTGGACCCAACCAGACCGGTACGACGGCACGGCGACGGCCCAGGGTGGCGGCGGGGTTGTCGGCTCGGCGGTCACTCCCTCCGAGGCGAGGTCATGGCCGATCACCCGGAGGGTGCTGCGCTCAACACGCCTCATGACCTCGTCGATCTGGATCGAGTGCGCCAGATGGTGCACGAAGAACACCAGCATCAGCAGGGTGACGAACAGCATGACGAGGGCAAAGCTGACCGCCAGACGCGGGTAGTCCTCCACTCGTTGTCCCGCCTCGACTCCGACCGTGAACAAACCCGCCGTGCTGTACGTGAACGTGGCGACGAACGCGCTCAGCACAACCTGATTGACCCGGTCTCGCAGAAAGTTGCGCAGTAGCCGCGGGGAGAACTGCGTCGAGGCCAACTGCAACGCGACAACTGTCAGACCCAGGACCAGCGCGATCACCGTTGCCAGAGTGCTCGAGATCGCGATCAGCAGCGTCCGCGCGTCGTCCGGAGTTCCTTGGAAGACGAACCAGCGGGTCGAGGACACCTCCACCTGGGACAGCAGATAACCAACGACGAGCGCCATCACCACCGCGATCGTCGGCAGCACCCACAGCGCCCCCCGGAGGTACTCCCACACCGCCTCGCGTCGCACCCAAACCAGAGTGGCCGCCGGAGGCGCACCCGGTCAACGCCGGCACAGGCACCGCTCAGTTCGCCAGGCACGCATGAGAGACGCCGCGCGTCCAACCGCCATGTATGACTGTCGGGCCACGAGTCGTCATCCGTTACCTCTTGACCACGACGTTGCCCTCTCCGCTGTTCGCCCGCGAACAGGGCAACGTGCACACAGCCCAGCCAGCGCTCTCGCAGAGCACCGATGATGGTCGCCCAGTCGGCCTTCCGCAGACGTTCTCCAGTCTTCGCGGTTCTTCGCTACGACGCCCGCTGGAGGGGCATCTCGAGGCAATGTCAGCAGACTTCCTGCTGACAAGACACAGGCAAGGCCCCTTCCGGATGTTGTCTTGCCCATCAGATCGCGATCATCCGCGACGGATCCCTGGTCACCGTCGACACCGTGCAGGGTCTGCGCGACCGTGCCCCGCGCAGCGTCGAGCTTACCTTCCGCCGCCCCGTGGATCCCAACGTCCTGACCCGCGTCCCCGGCGTCACCCTTCGGGACACCTCGGGAACCACGGTGCCGGTGAGCGTGGAAGGTGCGGTCGGCCCGGTGGCGACGGCAGTCGTCGCGCTCGATCTCGTCGACGTCGTCGCGACGCCCGCTGACCTTGACGAGCTGTTCCGGACCCTCTCTGCGACACCCGCGAGCAGCAAGGTGGAGGGTGTCCGTGCCCGGTGACACCATGAGGCTCGACCTGCGGCAACGGCGCTGCAGCACGCTCGCCTACATCGTGGGATTCGCCGGATACGCCGTGCTCGTCGGGGCGCCGTACCCGGCCTTCCGCCACGACCAGGCACTCGACGAGCTGACGCAGGGCAACCAGAAGCTGAGCGCGCTGTTCGTGGCAACCGGTTCGTTGACCTCTCCCGAGGGGTGGATGAGTGCAACCTCTACGCGAACCTCGTACCGCTCTTCGCCCTGCTGATGACGATCGGCTTCGGTGCAGCGACCGTCGCCGGTCAGGACGAGGAGGGGTCCCTCGGGACCTGGGTGAGCCAGCCCGTGACCCGCGGGCGCGTTCTCGCCGAGAAGCTGGTCACCCTCGGTGCCCTCGCCCTCCCGGTCCTCCTCGTCACCCAGGGGCGCCACAGTCCTCGGACCACGGTTCCAGCTCGACCTCGCGCCGTCGGGGCTGCTCGGCATCACCGCGGAGCGGTCCACTGGCCCTCGACCTCG